>CAVZNQ010000030.1:0-84178 GCA_963776665.1 uncultured Alphaproteobacteria bacterium | reverse complement strand
TGGACGCCGCTCGCCGATCAAGGGCTATTTTTGGCGTTGCGCGGGTCGTGGGTGCGGTCATGTCTTCGGCCTTTCGCGCGGACAATTGGATCCGCTGGCCCTGATGTTGTCCGCTGATCCGTTGCCCCGATCAGAGCAGCGCGCTTGACTGCGCAGACACTGCCACGGGCTTCGGGATCAATCCGCTTTCCTGCGCATCACCTCTTGGTCACCCTCGATTCCTTTTGCCGCCCGGCTCTTGTTGAGCCCGGCCCGCGAACCCCACCGACGCCGGCTACGCCGGAATTTCCCGATAGACCGTCTTGCTCCGCAGGATCGCGAAGGCGATGCGCGCCATCTTGTTGGCGAGCGCCACGGCGACGAGCTTGAAGGGTTTCTTCTCGATCAGCTTCTTCGCCCACATCCGCAACGGATCGGTGTGGGGCTTACGGTGAAACAACACCGCATGCGCGCCGACGACGAGCAGTTTGCGCAAGTTCCGATTGCCCATCTTCGAGATGCGCCCGAGCTTCGGCTTGCCGCCGGAAGAGTTCTGCTTGGGAGTCAGTCCGAGAAAGGCGGCGAACTCGCGCGGGCCGGCGAAACCGGAGGTATCCTGAACGGTCGCCGCCATTGCCGAGGCGGTGATCGGGCCGAACCCAGGAATGCTCATCAGCCGGCGCGCCGTTTCATCCTTCTGCGCCATCTTCACGATCGTCCGGTCAAGCCGCGCGATCGCTTCGTCGAGATTCCGCAATTGCACCACGAGCGGCGCCAGCGCCTCGCACACTTCAAACGGGACTGTCTCGTCGCAGGCCTCGATCAGCTCGGCCAGTTCGCGGGCGTGTCTGGGCCCCTGCGCCGCGATGACGCCGACCTCGGTCAAGTGGCCGCGCAAGCCGTTCAGCAATTGCGTTCGCTGAGAGACCAACATCTCCCGCGCCTTGTGACGCATCAACGCCGCCTGGTTCGCAAGCGAGCGCACACCGACAAACCGCATCGAAGGCCGCGTCACCGCCTCGCAGATTGCCGCCGCATCCGCCGCGTCGTTCTTCTGCCGACGGATGTAAGGCTTCACATAAGCCGGAGGCATCATGCGCGCGTCATGGCCAAGCTTGATCAGCTCGCGCGCCCAGTGATGCGCCGACCCGGAGGCCTCAAGCCCCACCAGGCAACGTGGCAACGAAGCGAAAAACTCCAGCAGCTTGTTGCGCCTGATCGGTTTGGCGACCACGACACGCCCCAAAGCATCAACGCCGTGGACTTGAAAGACGTGCTTGGCCAGATCGAGCCCGACGGTGGTGACAGATGACAAATCGATGATAGACTTTCCCACGGACGTCGCTCCTTCAGATGTTGTTTCAACGACAACCATCTTGGCACGGCTCTTCATTGAGCCAGATGCCGCGCGGGCGACGTCCACACCATCAGAGCAAATTCTCGGGCTGTCCCGGCTGTGTTAGCCTCGGCGCATGAGCAATCCGTTCCGATATTTCAACAGCTCGCCAGAGGTCATCCGTCTGGTCGTGATGATGTACGTGCGATACCCGCTGTCGCTGCGCAACGTCGAGGATCTGTTGGCCGAGCGCGGGATCGACATCAGCCACGAGACCGTCCGGTTCTGGTGGAACCGGTTTGGCCCGATGTTCTATACATCACTAGGGCTTACACGCCCGAACACGTCGGGACGTCGATAACTCTCGAACTCCTCGGTGGTGCGCTCGTCCATGACTCGGCGATAGCGCCGGTCGAATTCTGTCCCCTTGACCCGGGGCGAGACTTCCCAAAGCACTCTGCCAACGACCTCGCGGCGGGGTACACCGAAGATTTCCTCCGCCGCGCCATTAAAGGCAGTAAAACGCCAACTCAGGCGTCGTCCTTCGCGTCGACAAGCTTTGCTCCCCTTCTACAACCTCCCGCACCGATCGCATTATCCAATTGCTGAATTGACGATCATATTCTCTCCGAAGTCCGCGCTTGCGATCTATTAACAAATTGCCCGGTTTGTCAGCTTCGGGCGGTCAGGTCGGGGGCGCGGATTTGAAGAGAGTTCTCCGCCGAAACCAATGGCCTTGGCGCCAAAATCGCAAGCGCACGAACATTGCGGCGATCAATTGGTTGGGCCCGCAGCACGTCAGGGAATGGCCGCTATTTGCGCATTCCTGCCGTATCCCGGACCATCTGGGCCTCAACACGGAAGCTCAACGGTCGCCGCCGGACGCGTCAAAGGGAAACTCACTTCGCCCGCTCCAATACGTCGGCCAGTTGCCTCAGAAGCGCGGGCTCGATCAGATTGTTGGACCCTCCTGTCACGGGAGCGAGCCCGCGAATGATTTCCGCCTGGCGAGCTGGCGGAATCTGCCCGTAACTGGAAAACGTCGTCAGGCAGCTTTCGTGCCCGAGGTTCTGCGACCACGCCTTGAATGCTTCGGCGTTGAGCTTTCGGTCATAGGCGACCTGGACGAGCGTGTTCCGAAATAGGTGCGGATTGAAATAGGGCATTCCCGCCCGCGCACAGGCTTCACGGAAGATTGCGCGAACCGGATTGGCGTTCGCCCAAAGCGCGCGATCGAGCGACACCGCCCGGAATGCAAGGTCGTCTCCGGGCGCGACCTTTGTTTTCGGGAACAGCGGCTCGTCCGGTCCGAAGCCCTTCTCCTTGCGGAGGTACGCGACCCAATCGACGACGATCTGCCGGATGTCGTCTCCGACCGGAAAGAACCAGGTCGTGAAGGTCTTCGCCCGCTTGGTGCGCACATCGCGCGCGTCGTGGTCAATCAGGTCATGTTCAATGTCGATGTGCTTCAGACGAAATGAGATGATCGCCCGATCTCTGGCACCCGAGAGGATGGCGAAGGCGACGAGAGCGCGGTCGCGCCGCTCCATATCCGTCTTGTCCGGCATGGCCTCAATCATGGCGCGAACCTGCGCAAGAGTGGGGCAGCTCCTGAACCGCCGCGCGGTCGCGATTCGAGACAGATTGTCCGGGGCGTTGAAATACTCGGCGTCGGCATACTTGATCCGCGACGCGTAGCCCCGCTGGTCCGCGAGCCAGACGAAGAACGCCTTCAAGGCGGCGAGCGTCGCGTGGACGGTCGACGCAGAGAGAGGCTTGCCGGTTCGCTCATTGGTCGCAGCCATCAGGTGAGCTTTGAATCCCCGAGCCTGTTCGATATGGAAGCTTCGGAAGTCGCGCCGCTTGACGTATTCCTCGAAGCGCTCGATCGCGCTCGCGGCGGCGTCGATCGAGGCGCTGTCGCGTCCCCTCGCGTCCTTCAGGTAGACGAGATAGCGCCGTTTCACGCGCTCATTTTCAGCGTTGCGTTTGGTCATGTTTCTCAAGCCTCGTTGAAGTCAGCATTCAGGAGGGCGGAGGCGCTATCGTCTAGGCGTTGCTCCGCAGTCGGTAATGTGACATCGAGCCCGCCCGTAACTTGGTCGAGCTTAGCGAGGGTCGTCGCCCGGTAGATCATGCGTCCGCAGGATGGACAGATGCCGCTGAGCAGCCCACGTAGAGCCGTACGCGGACGATAGTCGGCCATGTCCAACGCCGGCCGCTTGGGCGCGCGGCAGCCGAGACAGTAGAATTCGCCCGGCTGGCAACGCTGCTTGATGGGCTCGCGCGCTTTCATGAATGCGCGAAAGTCGGCACCATGGACGAGAAGTGGTCGCCTTGCATCTGTGGTCTTGAGTCCGACCGCGATCCATCGACCGATCGTGTGCTTGTGCGCCCCGATGAGAGCGCTCAGCTCGCTGATCGTATAGCTGTGATGGAGTTTGACGCGGCGGCAATCGAACCGCCTCGTCATGGTCTACTCCGCCGTCTCAATGAGCCTTCGAATGTCCTCGACCTTCCAGACGGTTGTCCGAGGACCCAACTTCACCGGCTGCGGGAAGCGACCGATCTTGACGCCCGCCCACCAGGTTGAGCGGCCAACGGGGATCGGTCCCTGCGGGGCGAGGATCGAGGCGAGCCGGACGAAGCCGGTCGGCGGAAAATGGCGGTCGTTTCGTTCTATAACTTCGCTTGCAGCGTCGAATTTCTTCATGTCAACCCTATCCGTCAGAGAGACGGCGTCGTCGGCGACCTTTCACTTGAAATTGTCGCCGACGCTGCTAGGGTCGTACCGCTCCGAATCGAGCGCGGACTAACCCCCGCAAGAGTCGCATCGCTGCCACGCTTTGCGACTCTTTTTTTGCCGTGCGGCGGAATCTTGACGAATCCATCCGCATCCACAAGTTGCCAAGGCGCGATTGAGTCCGCAAGAGCGGGGGCGCGTTCTCCACGCCTTTTTGCACAGCGCCAGAAAATTCGCATAGCTCGGATAAAGCCTCTTGTTACCTAGCTACCGAGCGATTTTATCCACAGGTTATGCACAGGGCAGGAGTTATCCACAGAGCACGTGGGGGCGGTATCTAACCCGCCCCTGCGAGTGAGATCACCTGGCCACCCACCCTCATCTCATCGCAACGATTCGCCCACCACGTCATCATCCTGACCCGCTCACCCCAGAATTCAGCACGGGCATAAGCGCGCCTTACACTGTCGGCGTCGACGTGGGCCAATTGCCTTTCGATTGCGTCGGCATTCCAGAGACCGCATTCGTTCAGCATCGATGATGCCGAAGCGCGGAATCCGTGGCTTGTCATGTCCTCATTCTTGAAGCCCATGCGACGCAAGGCGGCATTTAGCGTATTCTCCGACATGCACCGCGCAGCCGACCGCGCGGAAGGGAACAGAAACCTGCACTGTCCTGTCAGCTTCCGAAGCTCCTCAGAGGATCGAAACCGCGCGTGCCGCGAGCGGAATGCGATGCGGCTTGCGCATCTTCATGCGACCGGCGGGAATTTCCCAGACAGCGGCATCGAGGTCGAATTCAGCCCACTCGGCGGCGCGCAATTCGCCCGGGCGCACGAAGGTTAGGGCGAGCAATTCAAGGGCGGCCCGAGTTTCGGGCGTGCCTTCATAGTCTTCGATTGCGCGCAAGCAGTCCTCCGAACGCTTTCGGCGCGACGATGGCCGCGCGCGGCGTCACCGTGGGCGTCACGAGCGCGCCGCGCAACGCTATCGTCGGGTCGTTGTCGGCGCGCGCCGTGGCGATCGCGAAGCGGAATACGTCGCCGATCGCCGTTCGCAGCTTGCGGGCGGTTTCGTGAGTACCGCGTGCCTCGACCTCCTTGAGGACGGCCAAGACCTCGCGCGCCGTAATTTCGGCGATCGGTCGCGAGCCCAGTGACGGAAAGGCGAAGCTCATGAACCATTCGAACTTTCGCATCGTCGGCCGCCGCCTTCTTGTCGCGGCGCTTCTTTTCCGCCAATTCGCCCGCGATGGCAGCGAAGGTGTTCGCGCCCGCTTCGGCTTTCGCGGCCTTGGCGGCCTTCTTGACCTGCGAAGGGGTCTTCGCCTCGCGCCAAGATCTTCCGAGCTGGCGTCGCGCGCGTCGCGGGCATCTTTCAATCCGATGTCGGGATAGACGCCCACCGCGAGGGTCTTTTGGCGTCCCGCCGAAGCGATAGGCGAGGCGCCAACGTTTTGCGCCATCAGGCGTGATCCACAATTGCAGCCCGCCGCCGTCCGAGAGCTTCACGATCTTTGCGCCGGGGAGCGCGCGCTTTATCGAGAGATCGGTAAGGGCCATGTTGGTATCACCGCACGGCGTGGTGTGCCGCATACCAACGAATCTACCAACAAATTTGTTGGACGCAAACGGACGCTGCCGAGACGCGCCCTGGACGGTCTCTTGAGTCTAACTCATTGTTCTTTTGCAGGTTTTCAGACTGATTTGGACGTCTTAAAACGTCGAAGTGGTGCCCAGGAAAGGACTCGAACCTTCACGGCTTGCACCGCTGGTACCTGAAACCAGTGCGTCTACCAATTCCGCCACCTGGGCCCGGCGCGTGTCTTAAGAGGGCCGGCGGGCCGATGTCAACGGCGCGCCGCGTCCTCGTCGCCGGTCATGACAATGGCGCTAAAATCGGCGAAACCGGCGAGAGGCGCGCTCCTCGCGCCGCCTGAGGAGTTACTCGATGACCAGCGCCGCGCGCCTCTCCCTGCATGTGCCCGAGCCGACCGTGCGCCCCGGGGGCAGGCCCGATTTCGGCCATGTCGGCATTGCCGAAGCCGGCGAGGTTCCCCGTCCGCCGACCGACGTCGCCCCGTCCGAAATCCGCGACTTCGCCTATTCGATGATCCGCGTGCTCGACGACAACGGCGACGCCGTCGGCGCTTGGGCGGGAGCGCTAACGCCTGACGATTTGCGCAAGGGCCTGCGCGACATGATGCTGACCCGCGCCTTCGACGCGCGCATGCTCCTTTCCCAGCGCCAGGGCAAGACGTCGTTTTACATCCAGTGTCTCGGCGAGGAGGCGATCGCGACCGCCCATCGGAAAGCGCTGTCGCCGGGAGACATGTGCTTTCCGACTTATCGCCAGCAGGGCCTATTGATCGCTTACGGCTGGCCGATCGTCGACATGATGTGCCAGATCTTCGCCAACGAACAGGATCGTCTCAAGGGCCGGCAGCTGCCCGGGCTCTATTCGGCCAAGGAGGCCGGATTCTTCACCGTCTCCGGCAATCTCGGCACCCAGTATCCGCACGCGGTCGGCTGGGCGATGGCCTCGGCGATCTCCGGCGATACCCGCATCGCCTCAGGCTGGATCGGCGAAGGCGCGACGGCGGAGAGCGATTTCCATTCGGCGCTGGTGTTTGCGTCCGTCTACCGGCCGCCAGTTATTCTCAACGTCGTCAACAATCAGTGGGCGATCTCGTCCTATCAGGGGATCGCGGGCGGCGAGAGCGCCAGATTCGCCGCTCGAGCGCACGGATTCGGCATCCCGTCGCTCCGCGTCGACGGCAACGACTATCTCGCGGTTCATGCGGCCTCGATGTGGGCGGTCGAGCGGGCGCGAGCCAATCTAGGCCCGACCCTCATCGAATGGGTGACCTACCGCGCCGGCGCCCACTCGACTTCTGACGATCCCTCGAAATACCGCCCGAAGGACGAATGGGCGGACTGGCCGTTGGGCGATCCGATCGAGCGGCTGAAGGTCCACCTCATCCGTATCGGCGCCTGGAGCGAGGAGCGCCACAAGCAGATGCAGGCCGAGGTCGATGCGGAAGTGCTGGAGGCCGCGAAAGCGGCGGAAAGCCACGGCACGCTTCATGACGGACCGAGGCCGAACGCAGCGACGATGTTCGAACAGGTCTACAAGGACATGCCCCGCCATCTGCGCGAGCAGCGTCAGCAGCTTGGAGTTCTAGCGCCATGGCGCGAATGTCGATGGTCGAGGCGATCCGCGACGCCATGGATTGCAAGATGGCCGAGGACGAGCGCGTGGTCGTGTTCGGCGAGGATGTCGGCTATTTCGGCGGCGTCTTTCGCTGCACCGACGGACTGCAGCGCAAATACGGCAAGTCGCGCTGCTTCGACGCCCCGATCAACGAGTCCGGGATCGTGGGCGTGGCTATCGGCATGGGCGCCTATGGGCTTCGGCCGGTCGCCGAGATCCAGTTCGCCGACTATGTCTATCCCGGCTACGACCAGATCGTGTCCGAGGCGGCGCGACTCCGCTACCGGTCGGGCGGAGAGTTCTTTGCGCCGATCGTGATCCGCATGCCGTGCGGCGGCGGCATCTACGGCGGGCAGACCCACAGCCAGAGCCCGGAGGCGCTGTTCACCCACGTCAGCGGCCTCAAGACCGTCATCCCGTCGAACCCCTACGACGCCAAGGGCCTGCTCATCGCGTCAATCGAGGACGACGACCCGGTCATCTTTCTCGAGCCCAAGCGGCTCTATAACGGTCCGTTCTCCGGCCATCCCGACCAGCCCGCCGTCCCGTGGGCCAAGCATCCGCTGAGCGAAACGCCAGCCGGGCGGTATATCGTGCCGCTCGGCGAGGCGGCGGTGCGCCGCGAGGGCAAGGCTGTGACCGTGCTATGCTACGGCACCATGGTTCATGTCGCCGAGGCCGCAGCCGAGGAAACCGGCATCGACGCCGAGATCATCGACCTTCGCACCCTGCTGCCTCTCGATGTCGACGCCATCAAGGCCTCGGTCGAGAAGACCGGCCGCTGCCTCATCGTGCATGAGGCGACGCTGACTTCCGGCTTCGGGGCCGAGCTCGCCGCACAAGTGACGGAGCGCTGTTTTTACGCCCTCGAGGCGCCGGTCGAGCGCGTCGCCGGTTGGGACACGCCCTACCCGCACTCGGAAGAGTGGGACTATTTCCCCGGTCCGGCGCGCGTGGGGCGCGCGCTCGTCAAGGCGATGGAGGCCTGAGATGGGCGTGCGCTCGATCAAGATGCCCGACGTCGGCGAGGGCGTCGCGGAAGCGGAAATCGTCGAGTGGGCGGTCAAGGTCGGCGATCTCGTCAAGGAGGATCAGGTCGTCGCCGCGGTGATGACCGACAAGGCGACGGTCGACATCCCGACTCCCGTAGCGGGCAGCGTGCTCGCGCTCGGCGGCGCGGTCGGCGACGTGCTCGCGGTCGGCGCAGAACTCATTCGCATCGAAGCGCCGGGAATGCCGGATTCGCCGGCTCCCGCCGCGCCGAAATCGCGACCGACCGGGAAGGAGGCCGCCCAGACCCCAAGCGTCAGGCCGGCATCCGTCGCCCCTGCCCCGGAACCGCGAGCCGAGGCCACGCCCCGCGCGGCGCCGGAGCATGACGCTCAAGCGCCGTCGCCGGTGCAGGCTGCGCCTGCGGGTCCTCCGGGCGAGAGGCCGCTCGCGTCGCCCGCGGTGCGCCTGAAGGCCCGCGAAGCCGGGGTCGACCTGCGTCTCGTGCCCGGCTCGGGGCCGGCCCAACGCGTCACCCACGACGATCTCGACGCCTTTATCGCCCGCGGCGCCGGGGCGCCGTCCAAGGGGGCGGTCAGGGCGCCGAACACCGCGGTCGAGACCATCAAGGTCGTCGGCATGCGCCGGCGCATCGCGCACAACCTGGCCGAGTCCTCGCGCCGCATCGCGCATTTCTCCTATGTCGAGGAAACCGACGTCACCGCGCTCGAGGAATTGCGCGCTGCGCTCAACGCCCGCGCGACCGAGGCGCGGCCGAAACTGACGCTGCTGCCGTTCCTCATGCTGGCGATCGTGAAGGCGGTCGCCGAGTTCCCCCAGGTCAATGCCCATTACGACGACGACAACGACGTCATTCAGCGCTTCGGCGCGGTCCATCTCGGCGTGGCCACGCAGACGCCGAACGGGCTGATGGTGCCGGTCGTGCGCCACGCCGAGACGCTCGGCCTCCACCAATGCGCGAGCGAGATGCGGCGCGTGAGCGAAGCGGCGCGCCAGGGCGACGCCGCCCGCGAGGAGCTCGCCGGATCGACGATCACGCTGACTTCGCTCGGGGCGCTGGGCGGCGTGGCCTCGACCCCGGTCATCAACCGGCCGGAAGTGGCGATCGTCGGCGTCAACAAGATCGTCGTCAGGCCTGTCTGGCGCGACGGCGGCTTTGTTCCGCGAAAAGTCATGAACCTGTCGTCGTCGTTCGATCATCAGGGTCGTCGACGGCTACGACGCCGCGACCTTCATTCAGCGGCTCCGCGAGTTGATCGAAACCCCGGCGACGATCTTCATCGAGGATTGACCTGGGCGCCGGCCGCCGTTGCGAGCCTGGAAGAACGATTCACTTCTGGTGAAATAAAATCCAAGCCCGCGGAAGCATCCGCCAAGCCGGCGGGGAAACGCCTTCAAAGCCGCCGGAAGGAAAATCCAAGCGGATGGAAGAAAAATCCAAGCCGCTTCTTTCGATATTTTCTATCCTTTTCAAAGGCTTGCGCCGACAGAGAGCCGATGGCGCCGCGCAAGCTCCTTTTCCAGCGTCCGAGCGCCGCCTTCGATCCAGCCGACCTACGGATGGTATAGCACGAATTCTGGTTTTCGAAAAGGATTTGCCGGAAAATCTTGGCGACGGGCTCCGGCTCGGTCCCGACCTTTCCAGCCGCCTCCCCATTCGCTAGGTCATTCCCGCGCCATCGAGGGAGCAGCAAATGACCTACGCCAACGTCATCGTCGAGACTCATGGCCGGGTCGGCCTCATCCGCCTCAACCGGCCGCAGGTCTTGAACGCGCTCTCGTCGCCGCTGATCGAAGACCTCAACGCGGCGCTCGAGGCGTTCGAGGCCGATCCCGCCATTGGCGCGATCGTGCTGACCGGCTCGGAAAAAGCGTTCGCCGCCGGCGCCGACATCAAGGAGATGCAGGACAAGACCTTCGCCGAGGCTTTTCTCGGCGATTTCATCGGCCGATGGGAAAACGTGACACGCCTGCGCAAGCCGATCGTCGCCGCCGTCGCCGGCTTCGCGCTTGGCGGCGGATGCGAGATCGCGTTGATGTGCGATTTCATTCTCGCCGCCGAGACCGCGAAATTCGGCCAGCCCGAGATCAAGCTTGGCGTGATCCCCGGCGCCGGCGGCACCCAGCGCCTGACCCGCTTCGTCGGCAAGTCGAAGGCGATGGAGATGATCCTGACCGGCCGCATGATGGACGCCGCCGAAGCCGAGCGCTCGGGCCTCGTCTCCCGCGTGCTGCCGGCCGACAAGCTGATCGAGGAAGCGCTCAAGGTCGCCGCGACGATCGCGGGCTTGTCGGCGCCGGCCGTCTACGCCGCCAAGGAGAGCGTCAACCGCGCCTATGAAACGACGCTCGCCGAAGGCGTGCGCTTCGAGCGGCGCATCTTCCACTCGCTGTTTGCGACCGAGGACCAGAAGGAAGGCATGAAGGCCTTCGCGGAGAAGCGCGAGGCCAAGTTCAAGCACCGGTAGCGCCGAGACGCTATCGCGCCGTCGCCGGAAACATTCGCTGTCATGCCCGCACTGTCATGCCCGCGAAAGCGAGCATCCAGACTCAGGGCTCTGATGCGACCCTGGATTCCCGCTTGCGCGGGAATGACATTACCCCCGGCCGGCGATTAACGAACACGCTACCTGGCGGTCGCCGGAGCGCCGAGGGTGGGCGCCTTCGCCGGATCGCGGCGCAAGGTCTGATCCATGTCGAGCGTGCTTTCGACGCCGATCTTGTCGAAATTCGCCGCGAGCCATTCCTTGGTTTCGGCGCGGCCGAGGTCGCGCAATTGCTTCAAGAAAGGCCAGGATACGTCATTCTTGGTCGCCGCGTTGAGAACTTCGAGCCTGCCGGCGCCGCCGATGCGATGCAGCCGCTCCTCGCGGTATTCGTCGCTCTTGAGCACGCCCGAGCGGATAAGGCGGGCGACGAAGTCAGCGGCCCGGAGCTCGGCCAAGAGGCTGGCGTTGAAGGTGATTTCGGTGGCGCGGTTCTTGATCTCATCGGGCAGATGAGGCGTCTCGTCGCGTTCGATCGGGTTGATCTGGACGATGATCGCGTCGCGGCATGTAGTCTCGTAGAACAGAGGATAGAGCGGCGGATTGCCGGCGTAGCCGCCGTCCCAGTAGGGCTCGTCCTTGATGATCACCGCCTGGAACAAATCGGGCAGGCAAGCCGACGCCATCACGTGATCGGCGGTGAGTTCGTCACGATGGAAGATCGCGCCGCGGCCAGTCCTGACATTGGTCGCGGCGACGAACAATTTGACGCCCTCGCTCGCGCGCAGGCGCTTGAAATCGACGACCTGTTCGAGATGGACCCGGAGCGGATTGATGTTGAGCGGATTGAACTCGTAAGGGCTCAGAATCCCCGAAACCGCGTCGGTCCACGCGTCGAGCCAGCGCGACCCCGGCCACATGCCGCCCCAGGCGGAAAGCGCCTTGTCGAGCCATTTGCGCTCGAACGGGGCGAGCGAGCCCTCCGATGAGACCAAGAGCCAGAACGCTTCCAGCTTCTGGCGCGCGGCTTCCCGTCCCCCTTCGCACATGCCCGCGGCGAATACGACGGCGTTCATCGCCCCGGCGCTAGCGCCGCTGATGGCGGAGATTTCAATGCGTGTGTCCTCGATGAGCGCGTCGAGCACGCCCCAGGTATAGGCGCCGTGGGAGCCGCCGCCCTGAAGGGCGAGATTGACGGTCTTGACCGCTGGCTGCGGCGAGGCGCGCTTCGGCGTGGCGGGCTTCGGGGCGGGCTTCCGGGCGGCCGGTTTCGGCGCGGGCGATCGGGCGGGGCGCCTCATGCTGCGGTCCATCCGCCGTCGATCGACAGATTGGCGCCGGTGATCGCGGCCGCCGCGTCCGAGCACAGATAGACGGCAAGCGAGGCGACCTGATCGACGGTCACGAACTTCTTGGTCGGTTGCGCCGCGAGGATCACGTCGTTGATCACCTGATCGCGGGTCATGTTGCGCGCCTTCATCGTATCGGGGATCTGGCGTTCGACCAGCGGCGTCCAGACGTAGCCGGGAGAAATGCAATTGGCCGTGACGCCGAACGCGGCGACTTCCAGCGCCACCGTCTTGGTGAGGCCAGCCAGGCCATGCTTGGCGGACACGTAGGCCGACTTGAACGGCGAGGCGACGAGCGAGTGGGCCGAGGCGGTGTTGATGATGCGGCCCCATTTTTGCGCCTTCATCCCCGGAACGGCGGCGCGGATGGCGCGGAACGGCGCCGTGAGGTTGATGGCGATGATCGCGTCCCATTTCTCGGGCGGAAATTCGTCGACCGGCGCGACGTGCTGGATGCCGGCGTTACTGACCAGAATGTCGAGCGATCCCATCTTGGCCTGGGCGTCGGCGATCATCGCGTCGATCTCCGGCCCTTTCGACATGTCGGCCCCGTTGTAGAACGCCTTGACGCCGAACTCCTTCTCGATCTTCACCCGCTCGGCTTCGATCGCCGCCTTGTCGCCGAATCCGTTGATGACCACATCCGCCCCCTCCCTGGCGAACGCCCGGGCGATCTCGAGTCCAATGCCGCTCGTCGAGCCGGTGACGAGGGCATGGCGTTTGGCGAGGGACATCAAGACCTCCTTAATTCGACCGCGCGCCGGGGCCCGCTCAAAATTGTCATATTGCGTTGCGATAAGGCTCTATATTGCATCGCGGCGAAAGTATCGAGACCCCTTGTCCTGCGGGCCGTCCGGCCCCGCCGGGCGGGGGCGCGGGATGACAAATTTGCCGGCAGGGCCTAGAATCCGGGCCGCGAAATCGGGTCGATCGGCGCGAAAAAAGGGATGGCGGCGATGAATCTTGCGATCTCCGACGCGCCATGCGGGCCTTCGCCCCGACGCGCCACGGTCGGGGTCAGGGTCGGCGAGGGCGAGGCGGCCGTCATGGTCGGCGGCGGCGCGCCGATCGTCGTCCAGTCGATGACCAACACCGACACCGCCGACGTCGAGGCGACCGCGCGGCAGGTCGCGGCGCTGTGGCGCGCGGGCTCCGAGATGGTGCGGATCACCGTCGATCGCGACGAGGCCGCCGCCGCCGTGCCGCACATCCGCGACGCCCTCCTGAAGCGCGGCGCGCATGTGCCGCTCATCGGCGATTTCCACTATATCGGCCACAAGCTGCTCGCCGATCATCCGGCCTGCGCCGAGGCGCTCGACAAGTACCGCATCAATCCGGGCAATGTCGGCTTCAAGAACAAGCGCGACCTCCAGTTCGGCAAGATCATCGAAATCGCGATCCGCAACGGCAAGCCGGTGCGCATCGGCGCCAACTGGGGCTCGCTCGACGGGGAGCTCCTGACCTCGCTCATGGATGAGAACGCAGCGAGCGCCGAACCGCTCGAAGCCGGCGCGGTCACCCGCGAGGCGATGGTCCGGTCGGCGCTTCTGTCGGCGGCGCGGGCGGAGGAGATCGGGCTCAATCGCGAGCGCATCATCCTGTCGGCGAAGGTGTCGTCGGTGCAGGACCTCGTCACCGTCTACCGGATGCTCGGCGAGCGCTCGAATTATGCGCTGCATCTCGGCCTCACCGAGGCCGGCATGGGCTCGAAGGGGATCGTCGCCTCGGCCGCCGCGCTCGGCGTTCTGTTGCAGGAAGGCCTCGGCGACACGATCCGCATCTCGCTCACTCCCGAACCGGGCGGCGACCGGACGCAGGAAGTGCGGGTGGCGCAGGAGCTGCTGCAAAGCATGGGGTTCCGCAGTTTCGCGCCGCAGGTCGCCGCCTGCCCCGGCTGCGGGCGCACCACCTCGACGGTGTTCCAGGAGCTGGCGCGCGACATCCAGGGCTATCTCGCCGAGTCCATGCCGCAATGGCGCGCGCTCTACCCCGGGGTCGAGAAGCTCAACGTCGCGGTGATGGGCTGCATCGTCAACGGGCCGGGGGAGAGCAAGCACGCCGACATCGGCATCTCGCTGCCCGGAACGGGCGAAACGCCGGCCGCGCCGGTGTTCGTCGACGGCGTCAAGACCGTGACCCTGCGCGGGCCGCGCATCGCCGAGGAGTTCAAGGCGCTGGTCGATGATTATATTGTCAGGCGATACGGACCGGGCCGGCGCGCGGCGGAATGAAGCTTGCCGGGCCGCAAGGCCTCAGAAAAGGTACTTGTCCGCGTCATCGTACCGCGCATGAATCAGGCGGTTGACGACCGCGAAGATGAAGGCGGTCGAAACTCCGAACATCAACATTCCGTCCACCGCTTCAAACGGTCCGAGCAGCCTCCATTGGGGCGGCAATGCGATGTCGGAGCCCGAAGTCGTGTAGCTGCCGGCGGATGAATAAATCGCCGCGCCAATGTCGGCGACCGCGCCTGTGGCGTCGAGGGCGAAGCCCCAGAGCACGATCTCCGCGAGATGACCGGCGAGCGCGAGCATGACCGTGGCTGCGACGAATGTCAGGTTCACCCAGATTCGCGCGCCGAGCCGGCCGCGCTTGAGATCGCGGCGCAGGCTCGTGACGATGGTGTGGACCACGACGCCGTGAATCGCGATCGTGGCGATGGTCGCCGCCAGTCCCACGATCAGGGGAATGAGGATCGCGATGTGACTCGGCGCCATCTCGCCCCCCGAACGGTGCGCAAATCGGTGTTGCAGCATCTTGCACAGGGCGCAGAGAAATCAACCGGGAAGATCCCGCTCTTCCGCCCTTCCGCGCCTTAAGCTTCCGAATATGCCGACTGCATTCGAGCCGATCCCGCTCTTCACATTTGGGTGGAAATGGCCCACATGAGCGGGCGACGAGGCCGCCTTGTACGAACCCCCCCTCCATCGAAACGAGAACCTGACGGAACTGCATGCGCTGATCCGGAGCCGTGTGTTCGGCCTCCTCATCAGCAACGGCGCCGAGGGGATTGTGGCCAATTCGGTTCCGTTCGTTCTCGATCCCGCCGCCTCGAGGCTCGGGACGCTGAAGGTCCATGTCGCGCGGGCGAACGGCCAGTGGCGCGACCTTGAGGCGTCCCCGGAGGCGCTCGTCGTATTCCAGGGCCATGATCATTACATTACGCCTTCGTGGTATGAGACCAAGCGGGAGACGGGGAAGGTCGTCCCGACCTGGAACTACACGATGGTCCAGGCGAAAGGCCGGGCGAAAGTGATGGACGACGCCTGGCTCGCCCAGCAGATCGAGGAGCTGACGCAAACGCTCGAGCAGCGGCGCGAAAAACCCTGGGCGGTCGGCGACGCGCCGGCCGACTTCATCGCCATGCAGCGCCGGGCGATCGTCGGGATCGAGATCGAGATTGTCGATATTCGCGGAAAATGGAAGACGAGCCAGAACCGCACCGCCGCCGACCGCGCCGGCGTCGTCGCCGGACTCGAAGCGCTTGGCGACGAGGATGCGCGCGCGATGGCGGAAATCGTCCGCGAGACGAGCCGCGACTGAGCCGCCCATGGATTGCCTGGGGCGCGCGGACATGATTCAACTACGGCCTCACCCTTAGCCGAATAAAACACCAAGGAGACTAGTCCATGGCCGACGCGATCAAGCCGCTTTTCACCGCTCACGCGACCGCGACCGGCGGCCGCAACGGCCATACCCGCAGCGACGACGGCCTCATCGACGTAAACCTCTCGGTGCCGAAGGAGATGGGCGGTCCCGGCAAGCCGGGCACGGCGACGCCGGAGCACCTGTTCGGCGCCGGCTACGCCGCATGCTTCGGCGGCGCGCTCGACTTCATCGCCAAGCAGCACAAGAAGGACGCGTCGAAAGCGACGGTGAAAGCCGCCGTCACCATCGGCCCGCGCGAGAAGGGCGGGTTTGGCCTCGCGGTCGTGCTCGACGTCAGCGACCCGAGCCTGCCGACCGCCGAACTGCAGTCTCTGGCCCAGGAGGCGCACGAAAAAATCTGCCCTTACAGCCACGCGACCCGCGGCAACGTCGACGTCAAGATCGTCGCCCACGGGGCGTGAGGCGGCCTCAGCGCTCGGCCGGCCAGTAGGCGACGCATTCGATCTCGACCTCGCCGCCGAGCGCGAGCCCGGTCGCGCCGAAGGCTGAGCGCGCCGGGAGCCGGTCGGGGTCGAAGTAGCCGAGATAGACGGCGTTGAACTCGGCCCACCGCCCCATGTCGGCGAGCATGATCGTGAACTTGACCGTGTCCGCGAACCCGAGCCCGCACGCGCTTAGGACTTCGCCGATGTTGTCCATCGCCTGACGGGCCTGAGCGGGAAGGCCGCCTTCGACCAGCGTCATCGCGCCCGGCCGGTTGCCGAGCGCGCCCGAGAGGAAAAGGAAATCGCCGGCGCGCGTCGCCGACGAGAACGGCAGGTGAAGCGCCTTCGCCGAAGGCAATGTGATGCGCTGCATGGTCGTTTCCCTTCGAGTTTCGATTGGATTCGCATTTCTCACCCAGGGCCGAAGCGACGCAACGGCGATTCCCCCGGCTCGCTCCTTCCCCTCCGCCCTCGCGGAAAGAAGCGGAAATCAACGGTTTGCTAAGCCTGTCCGGCGGTCCGGCTTGCTCCTGACCGATCGTCATTGGGTACGATTTCGGCCAGACCGCCGGGCGCGCCCGGCGTCCTTCGCGCCCCGGAGCGGCCGCGAGAAAGGCTTAGGCGTCGATGTTGGAGACCGCGCCCCCGCGAGCCGAGGCGACGCCGCTCGACCGCGGCCTGCGCGCCTTGTGCGGGATCGCGGCCTTTTACCGCATCGGCGCCGACCCGGTGCAGCTAGCGCGCGAGCTGGCGCTTGGCGAGCGCATGGCCGACGAATCCGACCTCATTCGCGCCGCCCGGATGGTCGGACTCAAGGCCCGGCTGGTCGGCAAGGTGACCGCCGAACGGCTGGCGACCCTGCCCGCGCCGGCGATCGTGCGAATGACGAGCGGCGCGCTCATGGTGTTCGGCGGGACCAATCCGTCGGGTCTCTGCCGGCTCGTCGATCCGATCAGCCACGCCGCCCACGAGTCGCCGCTCGAGGAGGTCGCGCGCGAGATCGGCGGGCAGGCGCTGCTCGTGGCGCGCCGGATCGGCGGGGCCGGCGCCGATCCGCGCCAGTTCGGCATGCGCTGGTTCCTGCCCACCCTCTGGCGCTATCGCCGTCCGCTCGGCCACGTGCTCGCGGCGTCGCTGTTCGTGCAGATCTTCGCCCTGACGACGCCGCTCTTCTTCCAGGTCGTCGTCGACAAGGTGCTGACCCACCGCGGCTACGAGACCCTGTTCGTGCTCGTCGGCGGCCTCGTCATCATCGGCTTGTTCGACGTGGCGCTGCAGTACCTGCGCACCTATGCGCTCTCGCACACCACCAACCGGATCGACGTCGAGCTCGGCCAGCGGCTCTTCGCGCATCTCCTGCGCCTGCCGGTCGCCTATTTTGAGACCCGGTCGACCGGGCAGACGGTCGCGCGGGTGCGGGAACTGGAAACGATCCGCAGCTTCCTCACCGGGCAGGCGCTGTTCTCGGCGATCGACCTCGTGTTCGCCTTCGTGTTCATCGCTGTGCTGTTCGCCTATTCGGGGCCGCTGACCCTGATCGTGCTCGCCGGAATTCCGTTCTATCTCCTGATCGGCTTTTCGGTCAGGCCGCCGCTGCGCGACCTCGTCGGCGAGAAATTCAATCGCGGCGCGGCGAGCCAGCAGTTCCTGGTCGAGACGATCGTCGGCGTCAACACGGTGAAGAGCGCGGCGGTCGAGCCGATCATGCGCGCGCAGTGGGAGGAGAAGCTTGCGGCCTATGTCAAGACAAGCTTCGCCGCGGCGATGCTCGGTTCGGGCGGGCAGCTCGCGATCCAGTATGTGAGCAAGCTGACCACCGCGGCGCTGCTCTTGTTCGGCGCCAAGGCGGTCATCGACGGCGAGCTCACCGTCGGCGCGCTCGTCGCCTTCAACATGATCGCCTCGCAGGCGATCCAGCCGATCCTGCGGCTGTCGCAGATCTGGCAGGATCTCCAGCAGGTGCAGATCTCGATCGAGCGCCTGGGCGACATCCTCAACGCAAGCCCCGAATCCTCTCCCTCGGCGCGCCTTTTGCCCCCGACCCCGCGCGGCGCGATCGAATTTGCCCATGTCAGCTTCCGCTACCGGCCGGGCGCGCCGGAAGCGCTGAAGGAGATTTCGCTCGCCATCCGGGCGGGGGAGACGATCGGCATTGTCGGCCCCTCCGGCTCGGGCAAATCGACCCTGACCAAGCTCATCCAGCGCCTTTATCTGCCCGGCGAGGGGCAGGTGCTGCTCGACGGCGCGGATCTGAGCCATGTCGATCCGGCGTGGCTCAGAAGCCACATCGGCGTCGTGCTGCAGGAGAACATGCTGTTCAACCGCACCATTCACGAGAACATCGCCTTCGCCAATCCGGCGATGCCGCGAGCGCGGGTGATCGAAATCGCCCGCCTCGCCGGCGCCGAGGAGTTCATCGACAAGCTGTCGCAAGGCTATGACACGATGATCGAGGAGCGCGGCGCCAACCTCTCGGGCGGCCAGCGTCAGCGCATCGCCATCGCCCGGGCGCTCGCGACCAATCCGCGCATTCTCATTCTCGACGAGGCGACCTCGGCGCTCGACTACGACAGCGAGCGGATCGTTCAGCGCAACATGCGGCGCATCGTCAAGGGCCGCACCGTCATCATCATCGCCCACCGCCTGGCCGCCGTGCGCGGCTGCGACCGCATCGTCTGCATGGCGGATGGCCGCATCGTCGAAATTGGGACGCACGAAGAGCTCGTCCGCCGGGCCGGCGGCCTTTATTCCTATCTCTGGGGCCTCCAAAGTCAGCCGGCGGAGATCGCCGCGTGAACATGATCCGCGCGCTCCGGCCGGTAGACCCGGCGCGGCTCGCCGCCCAGATTGCAGCCTTGCGCAGGGCGGCGCGGTTCAGGACGCCGGGGACGAATCTGAGCGACCGCGAGTTCCTGGCGCCGGCGCTCGAGATCCTGGAGACGCCGCCGTCGCCGGTCAATGTCGCGTTCCTGTGGACCATCTGCGCCCTTGCTTTGGCGGCCCTCGTCTGGGCCTATCTCGGCCGCGTCGACATCGTCGCCGCCGCGCAGGGCAAGTTCCAGCCGACCGGGCGGGTCAAGGTCGTTGAGCCGTTGGAGACCGGCAGGGTCGAAGACATTCGCGTCGCCAACGGCTCCCTGGTCGAGGCTGGCGATGTGCTGGTCGAGCTCGACCGGTCGGCGGCCGAGGCCGACGTGCGCGGCGCGGCGGCGGAACTTTCGTCCGCGCGGGCGGAAATCCTGCGCCGCAAGGCCGCGCTCGCGGCGGCTGAGGCGCATGCATTCGGTCCGCCGCCGAAAATCGACTGGCCTGACGGCGTGGCGGAGGGTTTGCGCGAACGCGAGGAGCGGGTTCTCGCCGCCGATCTGGGACAATTGGCCGCGACCCAAGCCTCGTTCGCCGCCGAGCGGGCGCAAAAGACCGCCGAGCGGGACAAACTCAGCGAGACGATCGCAACCCAGAAGAACCTCGTCGCGACCCTCAAGGAACGCGTCGACATGCGCACGAAGCTCGTCGAAGCGAAGGCCGGAGCCAAAGCCGCGGTCATCGACGCGACCGAAACGCTGCAATACCAGATCACCCAGGAGGCGAAGCAGGAGCAGGAGCTCGCCTCGCTTTCCGCCGGACTCGAAGTCGTCTCCCGCGACGCCGAAAAGGCCGCCCAGGCCTTCATCTCCGACGACGCCGAGAAGCTCGACGACGCCGAGCGGCGGGTCGAGGACGTCGAGCAGCGCCTCGCCAAGGCGCAAGCCGAGCTCGACCGCCTCACCCTCAGGGCCCCGATCGCGGGCCGCGTGCAATCGTCGATCATCGCCAATGTCGGCCAGGTCGTAGCCAGCGGCCAGGAGATCATGCGTATCGTGCCGGAGGATTCGGGACTCGAGATCGAGGCTTACGTTCGCAACCGCGACATCGGCTTCGTCAGCGTCGGCCAGGAAGCCGCGGTCAAGGTCGAATCGTTCCCGTATACCCGCTACGGAGCGATCCACGCCCACGTCGTCCGCATCGCCAAGGACGCTATTCCCGAGCCCGACGCGGAGGCGATCGAGGGCGATCCAGCCCGCGTCTCGGCCGCTTCCGGCTTCGCCGGCTCCGAGCGGACCCAGAACCTGGTGTTCCCGGTCGTGCTCAAGCCGGACGTCGCGACGATCTCGGTCGACGGCGTCGCGGAGCCGCTCACCTCGGGCATGGCGGTCACGGTCGAGCTGAAGACAGGCGCGCGGCGGATGCTCGAATACCTGTTCGCGCCGCTGGTCGAAGTCGCCTCGAAGGCGATGCGGGAGAGGTAAGGCAGACAGGATCGACAGATCCGACCCGGCCGTCGCGCGATACCGACGGACTTGCCAGACAGCGCTCGCGGGCGCTAATTCCCGTCCCCAGCGCCGCTCTTGCGGCCAAATAAATCCTACAAAAAAAGAGTCAAAATTGAGTCTGATAAAGCCCTTTCGCGCGCTGCGACCCGCTCCCGAGCGCGCTGCGGACGTTCTGGCGCCGCCCTACGACGTGCTTTCGAGCGCGGAAGCGCGGGACCGCGCCAAGGGCAAACCGTGGAGCTTCCTGCACGTCTCAAAGGCCGAGATCGACCTCGATCCGGCGATCGACCCGCACGACCCGGCCGTTTACGCCAAGGCGGCCGAGAATCTTCGCCACATGATCTTAGCCGGCGTGCTCATACGCGACGACAAGCCCTGCTACTACGCCTACCGGTTGACCTGGCGCGACCGGGTCGAAACGGGCTTCGCGGCGGTCGCGTCGGTTGCGGCCTATGCGGAGAACCGCATCCGCAAGCACGAGATGACGACGCCGGCGAAGGAAGACGACCGTGTGCGCCAGATCGAGGCAGTCGCTGCGCAGACCGGACCGGTCATGCTCGCCTATGCGGACGCGCCCGAGATCGACGCGCTGCTCGCGCGCGTGACCTCGGACAGGCCGACGGTCGTCGTCACTGCCGACGACGGCGTACGGCATGAGCTCTGGGTGATCGCCGACGAGGTGACA
Source organism: uncultured Alphaproteobacteria bacterium (assembly GCA_963776665.1). Classification (GTDB taxonomy): domain Bacteria; phylum Pseudomonadota; class Alphaproteobacteria; order Rhizobiales; family Beijerinckiaceae; genus Roseiarcus. The sequence continues at coordinate 62,970 of CAVZNQ010000030.1, read as the reverse complement.
ATCATGGCGCTCACGCGCGCAATCGACGCGCTGCCCGCCCTCTATATCGCCGATGGTCATCATCGCTCGGCGGCTGCGTTGCGGGTCGCGCAAGCGCGGGGCGAGAAGGACGGCTATTTTCTCGCCGTGCTGCTGCCGCAGCGCGAGATGACGATCCTCGACTACAACCGCGTGCTGCGCGATTTGAACGGTCTCAGCGCCGAGCAGGTCTTGAAGGAAATCGGACGCCATTACGCAATCGAGCCGAGCGACCGGCCGGCTCATCCGGCTCGCGCCGACGAACTCGGCATGCTCCTCGCGGGGCGCTGGTATCGTCTCGCCCTCAAGCCCGACGTCGCTTCGAAATGCGCGCAGAGTAAAGACCCAGTCGCTCGTCTGCCAGTAACGCTGCTCGCCAAGAACATTCTCGAACCGATTTTCGCCGTTGCCGATCAGCGACGCGACAAGCGCATCGACTTCGTCGGCGGCGGCCGGGGCCTCGGCGAATTGGAGCGGCTCGTATCTTCCGGCTCTTTCGCCGTAGCCTTCGCGCTTCATCCGACTGAGATGCGCGACCTTATGGCGGTCGCCGACGCGGGCGCGATCATGCCGCCGAAATCAACCTGGTTCGAACCGAAGCTCGCCGACGGCATGGTCAGTCACATGCTGGATTGACGACCGCGCGACCTCCGGCCTCTTCTCCTGGGCTACTTGATCGCCTCCCAGAACAGCCCCACGACGCAAACGAAGCCGAGAGTGAACAGCACGGTCCTGAGGTAAGGGATCGCCGTCCAGTAAACGATTGCGTGCGCGAGCCTGAGCCAGAAATAGCTCATGGCCCAGAAAGCCGTCATTCCGTTCGCCTTTCCCGCGACCTGGGCGACAATCACCAGGGCGGCGAACGGGGCGAAGCATTCGATCGCGTTGAGGTAGGCGCGGTGGGCGCGCTGACCCCATAGCGGGACGGGGCGAGGCGCGGGGTCGACGTAGTTTTCCCCCGACAGCGCGCCGTTCGTCATCACCTGGCAGGCGATATAGGGAATCCATAGCGCCGCCGTAAGCATGGCGGTCAACGCAAGGTAGAAAAGGTCCGTTGTCATTGGCGTTCTGCTCCCTCAAGCAAGATCGGGGCTGGGACTGCGCCGCGCCGGCCGCGCGCGGCCTTCGAGGCGCGTCCAGCTTAGGCCTCAATCAAGAGAGACGCGCGAGGAAAGCCGATTTCGACATCTGACGGCGTCGAACCCCATTTATTTTTTCCGCCAGGGGGATGATTGGCCAGTATATTCCTCCCGATCCCGGAGACCGCCATGAAACTCGCCGATCCCACCCTGCTCAAGGACAAGTGCCTGATCGACGGCAAATGGGTCGGCGACGGCGTCCGCCCGATCGTCAATCCGGCCACCGGCGTGACCATCGCCAAGATTCCGCGCTTCGGCGAGGCCGAGACGGCCGGCGCGATCGGGGCGGCGCAGAAGGCCTTCGGTCCGTGGGCGAAAGCCTTGCCGAAGGCGCGCGCCCAAATCCTGCGCCGCTGGTTCGACCTCATCATGCAAAACCGCGACGACATCGCCCTCATCATGACCAGCGAGCAGGGCAAGCCCCTCGCGGAAGCTCTCGGCGAAGTCGATTACGCCGCCGCCTATATCGAATTCTTTGGCGAGGAGGCCAAGCGTATCTATGGCGAGGTCAATCCGACCTTCCGCGCCGATTCGCGCATCGTCGTCATCAGGCAGCCGATCGGCGTGGTCGCGGCGATCACGCCGTGGAATTTTCCGGCCGCGATGATCACCCGCAAGGTCGCGCCCGCGCTCGCGGTCGGCTGCACGGTGGTCGCCAAGCCCGCGGGCGAGACGCCGCTGACGGCGCTCGCGCTCGGGGAACTCGCGCTGCGCGCCGGGATGCCGCCCGGCGTGCTCAATCTCTTGACCGGGGACGCGCGCGCCATCGGCAAGACCATGTGCGAGCATCCGGCGGTGCGTTTCATCGGCTTCACCGGCTCGACCGAAGTCGGCAAGCTCCTGATGGCGCAGGCCGCGGGCACGGTGAAGAAGGTCGGGCTTGAACTCGGCGGCAACGCGCCGTTTATCGTCTTCGACGACGCCCATCTCGACGCCGCGGTCGAGGGCGCGATTGTCTCCAAATTCCGCAACATGGGCCAGACCTGCGTCTGCGCCAACCGCATCTATGCCCAGGCCGGCATCTACGACGCGTTTGTCGCCAAGCTCACCGCCGCGGTCGGCAAGCTCAAGGTCGGCGACGGGACGGAGGCGGGCGTGACCCAGGGGCCGCTCATCAACGAGGCGGCGGTCGAGAAAGTCGAGGAGCACGTCGCCGACGCGCTGAAGAAGGGCGCGAAGATCGCGATCGGGGGCAAACGCCACCCGCTCGGCCGCACCTTCTTCGAGCCGACGGTGATCGCGGGCGTCGACGCCACGATGCTGATCGCGCGCGACGAGACCTTCGGCCCGGTCGCGCCGGTGTTCCGGTTCAAGGACGAAGCCGACGTGATCGCCCAGGCCAACGACACCCAGTTCGGGCTCGCGTCCTATTTCTACGCCCGCGATCTCGGCCGCGTCTGGCGCGTCGCGGAGGCGCTCGAATACGGCATGGTCGGCATCAACACCGGGGCGATCTCGAGCGAGCTTGCGCCGTTCGGGGGCGTGAAGGAATTGGGCATCGGCCGCGAAGGCTCGCGCCACGGCGCGGAGGAATTCGTCGAGATGAAGTACATGCTGATGGGAGGACTGGACAGGTAAAACGGCGTCCCGATTCGTTTCAGCCCCTCGGCGTCCGCGTCGGCGCGGGCGTCTCCGCGCTCGCGCATGATGTCGCGCAGCGCGACAAGCTGGGTCTCCAGCGCCTCGAGGTCGGCGTCCGCCATCCGGCCGAGGGTCGAGGCGATCCAGCGGCGCTGGACGGCGATCGCCTTCTCCGCCATCCGGCGGCCCGCGTCGGTGAGGTGGATCGCGTGCTGGCGCCGGTCGACGGCGGTAGAGCGGCGCTCGACCAGACCCGCCTCAGCCAGCCGGTCGATCAGGCCCGAGATGTTGCCCTTGGTGACATAGAGCCTCTTGGCCAATTCCTGCTGGCTCACCCCCTCCTGCTCGGTCAGCGTGGTCAAAACGTCGCACTGCGGGATCGAGACGCCGATCTCGCGCAGGCGTTCGCCGACCGCCGCCTGCATGCGCGCCTCGAGCCGGATCAGACGGAACCAGACCCGGAGGGAACGATCGGGGTTCTGCCGGTCGGGCATCGGGCTCCTTAGTCAGGTCGGAGGGCGCGTGACGGACGCAACTCCCTCTGGGGACGGGCGAAGTTCCACTTCCGGCGATTGCAAAGCGGCGCACGGGGCGCCAAGGTGCTACCCCATGGACAATCCGCGCGACGCAATCAAGCGCCGATAGGCCAATCGGAGGAACCGCATGCTCGGACGGATGCAGGAGTGGCCCCTGCTCATGCACAAGGTCATCGATTTCGCCGCCATCCAGTTTCCTGAGCAGGAAGTGGTCTCGCGGACGGTCGAAGGACCGATGCATGCGACCAACTATCGCGCCGTTCGCCAGCGGGCGCTCAAGGTCGCCAAGAGGCTCGAGCGCGACGGCATCAAGCTCGGCGACCGGGTCGCCACGCTTGCCTGGAACGGCTACCGCCATCTCGAAAGCTGGTACGGCGTCGCCGGCGCCGGCGCGGTCTATCACACCGTCAATCCGCGCCTCTTCCCCGATCAGATCGCCTGGATCATGAACGACGCCGAAGACCGGATGGCGCTGATCGACCTCACCTTCGTCCCGCTCCTGGAGACGATCGCCGATCGCCTGCCGACGGTCGAGCGCTTCGTCGTTCTCACCGACGCCGCCCATATGCCGGCGACCAAGCTCAAGAACGCCATCGCCTACGAGGACTGGATCGCCGAGGTCGACAGCGACTTCGCCTGGAAGGAGTTCGACGAACGCACCGCCGCCGGCCTCTGCTACACCTCGGGCACCACCGGCCATCCCAAGGGCGTGCTTTACTCGCACCGCTCGAATGTCCTGCATTCGATGATGGCGACCGGCCCCGAAACCTTGACGCTCAACGCCGAGGATTCGGTTCTGCCGATCGTGCCGATGTTTCACGCCAATTCCTGGGGCCTTGCGCTCGCCTGTCTCATTCGCGGCGCGCGAATGGTGATGCCCGGGGCGAGGCTCGACGGCGCTTCCGTCCACGACCTCATCGAGACCGAAAAGGTGACGATGTCAGCCGCCGTCCCGACGGTATGGCTCGGGTTGCTGCATTACCTGCGCAAGGAGAGTCTGAAGCTGTCGACGCTCAAGCTCGTCGTCATCGGCGGCTCGGCCTGTCCGCCTGAAGTGATCCGCGCCTTCGAGGAAGACTACGGCGTCGAGGTCCGCCACGCCTGGGGTATGACCGAAATGAGCCCGCTCGGCACGGTCGGTTCGTTCAAGCCGAACCAGATGGCGCTCTCGCACAAGGAGAAGCTGGCGCTGAAATGCAAGCAGGGCTGGTCGCCGTTCGGCGTCGAGATGAAGATCGTCGACGACGAGAACAAAGAGCTGCCGTGGGACGGCAAGCGCTTCGGACGGCTCAAGGTCAAGGGCTTCGCGGTGGTCGAAAGCTACTTCAAGGGCGAAGGCGGCAAGATCCTCGACGACAACGGCTTCTTCGACACCGGCGACGTCGCGACGATCGACCCCGACGGGGTCATGCAGATCACCGATCGCGCCAAGGACGTGATCAAGTCGGGCGGCGAATGGATCTCGACCATCGACATCGAGAATCTGGCCGTCGGCCATCCGGACGTCGCCGAGGCGGCGGTGATCGGGGTCGCCCACCCGAAATGGGACGAGCGGCCGCTGCTGGTCGTCGTGCCGAAGGAAGGGCATTCGCCCAAGACCGCCGAAGTCCTCGACTACCTGAAACCCCGTATCGCCAAATGGTGGATGCCCGACGATATGCAGGTGGTGAAGGAAATCCCTCACACCGCCACCGGCAAGATCAACAAGCTGAAATTGCGCGAGACGTTCAAGGGCTACAAGCTGCCGACCGCGTGAGCCGGTTTTCGAACTCCAGCCGATCTCCAGCCGCATGACCCCGCAGGCGGCAACACGGGTTCCGTCGCATGCATGATCTGTTTACGTTGAAGGACCGAGTCGCGCTCGTCACCGGCGGCTCGCGGGGCATCGGCGAGATGATCGCCGAAGGCTATGTGCGGGCGGGCGCCAAGGTCTATATCTCCGCCCGAAAGGCGGCGGCCTGCGACGAGACCGCGCGGCGCCTGTCGGCCTTCGGCGAGTGCGTCTCCATTCCAGCCGACGCGAGCGGGGCGAGCGGCGCCCGCGCGCTCGCGGACCTCTACCTCGCCAGGGAACCTCGGCTCGATATCCTGGTCAACAACGCCGGAGCCGCCTGGGGCCACGAAATCGAGACCTTTCCCGAAAGCGGCTGGGACAAGGTGATGGATCTCAACGTCAAGGCGCCGTTCTTCCTGATCCAGGCGCTGCTCGGCGCGCTTCGCGCCAGCGCCAGGCGCGAGCGTCCGGCGAAGGTCATCAACATCGCCTCGATCGACGGGCTTTCGGTCAACATGCAGGACACCTATTCCTACGCTGCTTCGAAGGCCGGCCTCATTCACCTGACGCGGCGCCTCGCGCTCGAGCTTGCGCCGGAAAACATCGCGGTCAGCGCGATCGCCCCCGGCGCGTTCGCCTCGACCATGAACAAGGACGCGCGCGACCGCGGCGATGTGCTGGCGCGCGGGATTCCCGCCCGCAGGATCGGAACGCCGGAAGACATGGCGGGCGCGGCGATCTTTCTTGCGTCGCGCGCGGGCGACTATGTGGTCGGCGACGTTCTGACGGTCGACGGGGGCGTCGCCTGGACGCGGCGCGATCTTCATGAGCCCGAGGGCGTTTAGGCGGCGCCGTTTAGCCGACGCTTGGAGGACCGGGAGGCGGGGCGCGATTCTCCTTGCGTTTCGGCCGCCATGCGCCTATATGGACGTCTGTCTTTCTCATAGCTCCTTATTTCGGTAAGGAGAGTTTTTGAGAGTGGGCCCCGGCCGGGACCCGCTCTTTTTTATTGCCGCCAAGGTCGCATGGTCGAAGCGCCGCACCGAATCCAGGAAGAGTCCGTCGAGGGTCTCGACGAGGCGCGCCTGATCGAGGATTCAGGCTTGGGACTTCGGGCCGGCCGCATCGCGGCGCCGGTGGCGCGGGATCTGGGTTACCGGCTGGTCCGGGTCAAGATTTCCTCCGCCGAGGGCGCAACGGTCCAGATCATGGCGGAGCGGCCGGACGGGACGATGTCGATTTCGGACTGTGAGCGGCTGAGCCAGGCGCTCTCGGCTGCGTTCGACGTCGAGGAGCCGATGACGCAGGCCTATCGGCTCGAGATTTCCTCGCCCGGCATCGATCGTCCGCTGGTGCGCGAATCGGATTTCATGCGCGCTGTCGGCCACGAGGCGCGCGTCGAGATGGCGGTCGCGGTCAACGGCCGCAAGCGCTTTCGGGGCCGTCTCGAGGCCGTCGAATCCGGTCCGGACGGACCGGCGGCGCGGTTGAAGCTGATCGCGGAGGACAAGAGCGAGACTGAGGTCGCGCTGCCGATCCGCGCCATGGCCGAGGCCAAGCTCGTATTGAGCGACGATCTCATCCGCGCCGCTCTCAGGCGCGAGAAGTCGGCGCTCAAGGATGCGAAGCGACTGGCGCGCCCCGGCGGCAGGACGCGTCCGGGCGCCGCCTCCGGGACGAGCGCGAAAGAACACACAGCCGCGGCCCGCGGCGCGGCTCAGAAGCCGCTCGGGCCAGACGAAGGAGAGACCCATGGCCGTTAGCGCCAACCGACTCGAACTGTTGCAGATCGTCGACGCGGTCGCGCGGGAGAAATCGATCGACCGCACCATCGTGCTCGCGTCGATGGAAGACGCGATGCAGAAGGCCGCGCGTTCACGCTACGGCCAGGAAACCGAGGTGCGGGCGGAGATCAATCCGAAGACCGGCGAAATCCGGTTCTCGCGCTTGCTCCTGGTGGTCGACGAGGTCGAGAACGATGCGACGCAGATGACGCTCGCGGAAGCGCAGAAGAAGAACCCGTCCGCCCAGATCGGCGACTGGATCGCCGAATCGCTGCCGCCGTTCGACTACGGGCGCATCCCCGCCCAGGCTTCCAAGCAGGTGCTGGTGCAGAAGATCCGCGAAGCCGAACGCGACAAGCAATACGACGTCTACAAGGACCGCATTGGCGACATCATCAACGGCGCGGTCAAGCGGGTCGAATACGGCAACGTCGTGGTCGATCTTGGCGGCTCTGGCGCGGGCGAAGCGGTCGTGCGGCGCGACGAATTGATCCCGCGCGAGATGTTCCGGCCCGGCGACCGGATCCGCGCCTATGTCTACGACGTCCGGCGCGAGGCCCGCGGACCGCAGATCTTCCTTTCCCGAACCCATCCTCAATTCACCTCCAAGCTGTTCGCCCAGGAAGTGCCGGAGATCTACGACGGCATCGTCGAAGTGAAATCGGTGGCTCGCGATCCCGGCTCGCGCGCCAAGATCGCGGTCATGTCGAACGATTCCTCGATCGATCCGGTCGGCGCCTGCGTCGGCATGCGCGGCTCGCGCGTGCAGGCGGTGGTCAACGAATTGCAGGGCGAGAAAATCGATATCATTCCCTGGTCGCCGGACGCCGCAACGTTCATCGTCAACGCGCTCCAGCCGGCCGAGGTGATGAAGGTCGTGCTCGACGAAGATTCAACCCGCATCGAGGTCGTCGTTCCCGATGACCAGCTTTCGCTGGCGATCGGGCGGCGCGGGCAGAACGTGCGCCTCGCCTCGCAGCTTACCGGCTGGGACATCGACATCCTGACCGAAGCCGAAGAATCCGAGCGCCGGCAGAAGGAATTCGCCGAACGCACCCAGAACTTCATGGAAGCGCTCGACGTCGACGAGACCGTCGCCCAGCTCCTGGCTTCCGAAGGCTTCCGCACGGTCGAGGAAATCGCTTACGTCGAGCCGCGCGAACTCGCGTCGATCGAAGGCTTCGACGCCGACACCGCAGCCGAAATCCAGGCGCGCGCGCAGGGGCATCTGGCGCGGATCGAAGCCGAGTTCGACGATCAGCGCAAGGCGCTCGGGGTGTCGGACGATCTCAAGGAGATCGAGGGCCTCACGACGCCAATGCTGGTCAGGCTCGGCGAAAACGGCGTCAAGACGCTCGAGGATCTGGCCGACTGCGCCAGCGACGACCTCGTCGGCTGGACCGAAGGGAGTGAAACCGGCGAGGCGGCGAAGCCCGGCTTTCTGAGCAGCTTCGACATCTCGCGCGCGCAGGTCGACGCCATGATCCTGGACGCGCGCGTGCGCGCAGGCTGGATCGAGGCGCCGGCGCCTCAGGCCGCCCCGGAAACAGAGGAAAGCCAAGGCGCCTGAGCAGCGCCGGGATTGCTCGATTGCGGACCGGGAGCTTGGGCGACGAAACGGGGTCGGAGCGGACCTGCATTGTGACGGGGAGCAAGGGCGCCCCGGAGGCGATGCTGCGCTTCGCCCTTGGCCCCGATGGCTCTGTAATTCCCGACATTCGCCGCAAGCTGCCCGGCCGCGGCGTATGGACGCGGCTGAGCTTCGAGACGGTGAGCCGGGCAGCCTCGAAGCAGATCTTCTCGCGCGCGTTTCGCGTCAAGGCGGACGCGCCGGCCTCGCTCGCCGAGGCGGTCGACGCCCTCCTGGAACGCGACGCGCTCCAGTCGCTGTCAATCGCCAACAAAGCCGGCCTCGTCGCCGCCGGAGCGTTCAAGGTTGACGCCGCGATCGAGTCCGGCGGCGTTTCGGCGCTCATTCAGGCAAGCGACGGCGCGCCCGACGGGGCGGCCAAGCGGGCCCAGGTCCTGACCGCCAAACTGGGTCAAGGGGCAAAAGCCGTCGCGCGCGTCGATCTGTTCACGTCGCGGCAATTGGATTTGGCATTGGGGAGGGCAAATGTGATACATGCTGCCCTCAAACAAGGCGCAGCGAGTTCGGCCTTTCTCGCGAGGGCGGATCGTTTGCGCCGCTATCGCGCGAGAGAAGCGGACGCGACAACGAGGACAGAGCGCGGCAGCGCGCCGGCCGATGGCGCCGGAACGCTTGGCAGGCCCACAAAATTGGCTGAAAAGCCAAGCGGTTAGGAATAGGCATGAGTGAGACGAACAATAGCGACAAGTCCGTGGGCGCCCCGCCGCCGAAGGCGACACTGCACCTGAAGCGCCCCGTTGAGCAGGGCTCGGTGCGGCAGAGCTTTTCGCACGGGCGCAGCAAGACCGTCGTCGTCGAGAAGGTAAAGCGCCGCATCTTGACGCCGGGCGAGACGCCGTCCGCGGGCGCCCCGGCGCGCCCGGCGTCCGCCGCGCCGCCGGCCGCCGCGGCCGCCCCGCTCGGGGTTCAGCCGGCCAAGCCCATTCTGGCCGGGACAGCGGGGACGGCCCCCGCGGCGCCGGCGAAACCTGCCGCGCCGCCCCCGCCCAAGACCGGGGTCGTCCTCCCGACCCTGACGGCCGAGCAGCGCGAGGCGCGCGCCCGGGCGCTGATCGACGCGCGGGCGCATGAGGAGGAGGACCGCCGCCGGCAGGAGGCGGACGCCGGAGCCCGGCGCGATCGCGAGGCGCGCGATCGCATTGAACGCGAGGCCGCCGAGGCGCGCAAGCGCGACGAGGAGCTTCGCCGGGCCCAGGAGGCCAATTTCAAGCGACAGTCGGAGGACGAGGCGAGAAGGCGCCTGTCCGGCGGCGAACCGGCGCCTTCCCCGTCGATCCCCCGCGCGGCCCCGACCCCGGCCGGCGCCGCTGCCGCTCTCCCCGGAGCGCTTGCGCGCCCAGCCGGCGAGGAGGACGAAACCAGACGCGTGATACGGCGTCCGGCGCTGGTCCTGCCGGGACAAAAGGTCATCGTGCCGACGCCGCGCCCGCCGCGAGGCGGCGAGCACCGCAACCGCGGCCGCTTGACCGTCACCAGCGCAACCTCAGGCGAAGAAGAGCGCACGCGCTCGGTCGCCGCCTTCCGCCGCCGCACCCAGCGGCTGAAGGGTCATGGCGCGCAGGAACAGAAAGAAAAGATCGCGCGCGAGATCGTGTTGCCGGAGGCGATCACCATCCAGGAGCTCGCCAGCCGCATGTCCGAACGCGCGGTCGACGTGATCAAGCTTCTGATGCGCCAGGGCCGTATGGTGACCCTAACCGATGTGCTCGAGGCGGACGACGCCCAGCTCATCGCGGAGGAAATGGGCCATTCGGTCAAGCGCGTCGCCGAATCGGACGTCGAGGAGGGTCTCTTCGATCGGCCTGACGAGGAAGGCGCGCCCGTTCCGCGGCCGCCCATCGTCACCATCATGGGCCACGTCGATCACGGCAAGACTTCGCTGCTCGACGCGATTCGCCACGCCAATGTGGTCGCGGGCGAAGCCGGCGGCATCACGCAGCATATCGGCGCCTATCAGGTCGTCGCTCCCGGCGGCCAGACGATCACCTTCATCGACACGCCGGGCCATGCGGCGTTCACCGCCATGCGCGCGCGGGGGGCGAAAGTCACCGACGTCGTCGTGCTGGTCGTGGCGGCCGACGATGGCGTCATGCCTCAGACGATCGAGGCGATCCGCCACGCCAAGGCGGCCAAGGCCCCGATCATCGTCGCGGTCAACAAGATCGACAAACCCGAGGCCGATCCCCAGCGGGTGATGCAGGAGCTGCTGCAGCACGACGTGCAGGTCGAGGCGTTCGGCGGCGATACGCTCGCAGTCGAGGTTTCGGCGACCAAGAATATCAATCTCGACAAGCTGCTCGAGGCGATCGCGCTGCAAGCCGAGCTGCTCGATCTGGTCGCCGACCCCGATCGGAGCGCCGAAGGCACGGTCATCGAAGCGAGACTGGATCGCGGCCGCGGACCGGTGGCGACGGTGCTCGTGCAGCGGGGCACGCTGAGAGTTGGCGCACTGGTCGTCGCCGGCTCGCACTGGGGCCGCGTCAGAGCGCTAATCGATGACAAGGGCGAGACCGTCGAGTCGGCTGGACCGTCGACGCCGGTCGAAGTGCTCGGATTCTCGGGCGCGCCGGAGGCGGGCGATCGAGTGGCCGTGGTCGAATCCGAAGCGCGCGCGAGAGAAATCACCGAATATCGCGAACGCCAGAGGCGGGAGAAGATCGTCGCGCGCGGGCCTGCCGCGAGGACCTCGCTTGCCGACATGATGAGCAATCTCAAAGCGGCGGGTCACAAAGAGATGCCGATCGTCCTCAAGGGCGATGTGCAGGGATCGGTCGAGGCGATCACTTCAGCGCTCGAAAAGCTTGGCAACGACGAAGTCATGGCGCGGGTCATCCATGGCGCCGCCGGCGGCATAACCGAATCCGACGTGACTTTGGCCACGGCCTCGAAGGCGGTCATCCTTGGCTTCAACGTTCGCGCGAATAAGGAGGCGCGGGACCTCGCCGAGCAGGACGGCGTCGAGATCCGCTACTACAACATCATCTACAATCTGGTCGACGACGTGAAGGCGGCTCTCTCGGGGATGCTTGCCCCGACGCTGCGCGAGACGATGTTGGGCAATGCGCAAATTCTCGAATTGTTCGACATTTCCAAGGTTGGCTTGGTGGCGGGTTGCCGCGTGACCGATGGCGTCGTGCAGCGCGGCGCGCATGTGCGCCTCATTCGCGACAGCGTGGTTGTGCACGAGGGCAAGCTGTCGACGCTCAAGCGGTTCAAGGACGAAGTCGCTCAGGTGCAGGCCGGGCAGGAGTGCGGCATGGCGTTCGAGAACTACCACGACATGCGGGTCGGGGACGTCATCGAGTGCTATACCGTCGAGGAGATCCGCCGCACCCTGTGACGGTCCGCGGACGGAACGAGAAGACAATGCGAACTGACGCCACCCGGGCTGCAGAGGGTTTCGACCGCCGGTCCTTCACGGTCGCCGAAATCCTGCGCATGCAGGACGCGGCTGCGACAAGTCGCGCCTGCAACCGGGGCTTGAAGGCGCTGCCTGGTTTCTCGGTCGAATTCGGGTCGATTTGAACCTCCGCGCCGGCCGGCGAGCCCCGACGCTCCGGCCGCAATCGTCGCGCGTTGGCTAAAAGGAATGCGCAATGCCCCGCTCCTTCTCGAAGCCGCACAGCACGAGCCACAGGCTCGAGCGGGTCAGCGAGCTGATCCGCCATGCGGTCGCCGAGATTCTCGCCCGCGGCGAATTGCGCGACGACGCGCTCGATCGTAATCCGCTGACCATCCCCGCCGTGCGCATGTCGCCGGATCTCAAGCTCGCGACGGTTCTGGTGATGCCGCTCGGCGGCCACGGCGCCGGGGCGGCGATCGAGGCGCTCGACCGCCACAAGAAGGAAATGCGCGCACTCGTCGCGCACCGCGTCAACCTCAAGTTTGCTCCCGATCTGCGCTTCGCGCTCGATACGAGCTTCGAGGCGCAGTCGCGCATGGACGCGCTCCTGAGATCGCCGGCCGTGGCGCGAGATCTCAAGAGCGGCGGCGACGAGGGCCAAGGATGACCGACGACGCCCGGGACGGCGGACTGTCCAGCCCCGAGGGGCGCGAGCGAGAGAAGCCCCGTCAGAAGCGCTCTTCCCGAGCCGAGATCGACGGCTGGATCAATCTCGACAAGCCGACGGGCGTCTCCTCGACCCAGGCCGTCGGACGGCTCAAGTTCCTGTTCAACGCCAAGAAGGCGGGCCACGCCGGCACGCTCGATCCGCTCGCATCGGGCGTGCTCCCGGTCGCTTTCGGCGAGGCGACCAAAACCGTGCCGATCGTGCAGGACGGCGCCAAGGCTTACCGCTTCCGCGTGCGCTGGGGCGAGGAAAGCGCGACTGACGACGCCGAAGGGGAGATCGTCGCACGCTCCGACCGGCGCCCGGCGCCCGCGGAGATCGAAGCTCTCCTGCCCAGATTCGTCGGCGTGATCCTGCAAACGCCGCCGACCTTCTCCGCCATCCGGATCGACGGCGCGCGCGCCTACGATCTCGCGCGCGAGGGCGAAAGCTTTCAGATTCAACCGCGCCCGATCAACGTCTACCGGCTCAGCCTCATTTCAGCCGAGCCCGACGCCGCGGTGCTCGAGGCGGAGTGCGGCAAGGGCGCCTACGTACGCGCGATCGCGCGCGACCTCGGCCGCGCGCTCGGCTGCTATGGCCATGTGATCGAATTGCGGCGGACCCGCGTCGGTCCGTTTTCCGCCGACGCGGCGATTGGGCTCGATCGCCTGCCGGACGACCCGAACTTGATGGCTCGCGCGCTTCTGCCGGTGCAGGCTGGTCTCGCCGAAATCCCGCTCCTGGCCATCGACCGCGCCGGGGCCGCAACCTTGAGGCGCGGTCAGAAGCTGCTGCTTCGCGGGTCCGCCCCGATGCAAGGGCCAGCCTATGCCGACTGCTTGGGGACGCCGATCGCCTTCGGCGTGATCCGGGACGGTTATTTCGTCTCGACCCGGGTGTTCAACCTGCGGGGATAGCCCCGCTGCTCACTTCCACGCCTCGAACGCTTTCTCCAGCATCGCCTGCCCCTCGGCGGATTTCTGGAACACGACCTTGGCGATGCGGTCGTCGTTGAGCAGCAGCGGGAAGTCGAACCAGGCGCGCGTCCGCATCAGATCGAGATTGCGGGCGATGTCGGATTCGCCTTTGGCCAGCGCGATGAGAAAATAAGTGTCGCTGATCTTCACCTTGACGCTGGTCAGCGCCTCGGCGGCAGTCGAATCCTCCATCCGCATCTGCGGCAGGCCGACGTCCTTGAAGCCGGCGATCGGGGCGCCGTCGGCGAAGGAGAATTTGAGATCGATCGTATGCGTCGCCTGCAAGGTCGCATCGGTATTTTTCCGCAAGGTCATCGTGGCGTGCATCTTGAGATCGGGGATGTCCGCCTCCGCCTTCACCGCAACAGTCGCGGGCTGGTTCGGCGCCGCAGGAATCAACGACCACACCGTCGAACCCAGGCTGACCACGGGCTTCTGCGGATTATCGGCTGAAGCGACGAGCATCGCCGCGCGGCCCGCCGACGGCGCAGGCGCCGGGGCCGCCGCAGGCGGATTCTGCGTTGCGGCCGCCGGGTTCGCAGACCCACCCTGAGCAGCCGATTGGTCCGCCTTCGGCTCGCTCGGGGAAGACGCCGGCGCGGCGGGAGTTGTCGCCGGGGTCGCCTCCACGCGCTCCGCGATCTTCGCGGAGGGCTGCTGCGCGGGCGGCGCCGTCGCCTCGGCCGGGGGCTTGATCGCCAGGTCCTGCGGGTTCTGGCGCATCAGGATCGCAGCGCCCGCTACAGCAAGCACAACGCCAAGAGCGACCGCCGCGGCGATCCACAGCCACGGCTTTGGCTTGCCGTGATCAATGCCGGGCGCGACCGGGCGCTGACCTTCGAAATCCTGTCTCGCGCCCGCGCCCGGGCGGTCGAACTCGCCGGACACTTCCGGGGCCGCGGCCGATTGCAGCGGTTCGTCAGGGCGTGTCGCGACAACCGGAGGCGCCCCCGAGGAATGCACCTCGTCCACCCTGGCCGACCGAGCCGCCTTCGCCAGATCGTGCGATGGCGGGAGATTGTCCTCCCTGGCGTCTCTCGCCCCTTTCGCAAGCATGACGGCTGCGTCCCTCGCGCCGGGGGAGGACGGCGGCCTCGCGATGGCAGGCTCAGGCCGAGGCGGTAACGGAAGGGCTGCAGCCGGCGGCGTAACGGCCGACGGCCTTCCCGCAGGCGGCGCGGCTGGCGGTTGAGTCACGCCGGAGGCCGGCTGGGTCCGCGCCGGGCCAGTGGGAGGCGTCGGCCGCGGCGAAACGGCCGGTTGACCAGACACGCCTGGCGCCGGCGCCGAGGGACCCGGCGACCCTACCTGGGATTGCGGTCGTGGCGGGCTTGCCGACGAAACCGTGGACCCTCCCATCGGCGCGCTCTGCGGCGACCCGGGCGCCGCCGGGTGCTGAAAAGCTGCGGGCTGAGGGCGTATGGTCGGCGCGGCGGGTTTCGGCGAAAGCGGCGGGGCGGCGCCCGGTCTGCCGCCCGGGCCCGGGGGCGACGGCGCAGCCGGGGGTGACGGGTTTGAGGACGCAGCGGCCTGTTGCGGCCCGTGTCTCGCCTCGATCTGGGCGATCGCCGCGTCGAGCGCGTTCGCCTCGCGCGCGATATCGCTTTCGGGCAGAGGCGGACGCAGGCTCCTCAGTTGCTCGATCAGGGCCTTGCGAGCGCGGACGTAGATCGCCTGACGCGTCGCCGGCGTCCCGCCGCTCGGCAAATTGGCGACCGCGCGCGTGAGCAGCGAATGATAATCAGCCATGAAGCGTCCGCTCAACCGCTCTGCAGGAACCCGCGAACGGTCCCTTAGTCCTGAAACGGATCGTGCACAAGAATGGTATCGTCGCGTTCAGGACTCGTCGACAATAAGGCGACCGGAGCGCCGACCAGCTCCTCGATTCGACGCACATATTTTATCGCCTGGGCCGGCAGGTCGGCCCACGACCGCGCCCTGCTCGTTGCTCCCTTCCAGCCTTCGATCGTTTCGTAGACCGGCTCGATGCGCGCCTGCGCGGATTGGGAAGCCGGCAGATACTCGATCTCCTCGCCGTTCAGGCGGTAACGCGTCGCCACCTTGATGGTCTCAAAGCCGTCGAGAATGTCAAGCTTGGTGAGCGCCAGGCCGTCGATGCCGCTCGTGCGGACCGCCTGGCGCGCGAGCACGGCGTCGAACCAGCCGCACCGGCGGGGTCGGCCGGTGTTGGTCCCGAATTCGCGGCCGCGCTCGCCCATAAGACGGCCGACTTCGTCGTCAAGCTCGGTCGGGAACGGGCCGCCGCCAACGCGCGTCGTGTAGGCCTTGGCGATGCCAAGCACGTAGCCGATCGCCCTCGGCCCCAACCCCGAGCCGGTCGCTGCGTTGGCTGCGACGGTGTTCGAGGACGTCACATAGGGATAGGTCCCGTGGTCGACGTCCAGGAGGGCGCCTTGCGCGCCCTCGAACAATATGCGCTTGCCGGCGCGCCGTTCGCTGTCAAGAATTTCGAACGTCGGGGCCATGAACGGGAGAACCTTGGGCGCGATCGCGACCAATTCGGCGAGAATGGCGGCGGGGTTCGGCGGCGGCAGCCCGAGTCCGCGACATAGCGGATCGTGGTGGGCGAGCAGGCGGTCGATCTTGTCGTCGAGCGTGTCAGGTTCGGCGAGGTCCATCAGCCGGATTGCCCGCCTGGCGACTTTGTCCTCGTAGGCCGGGCCGATGCCGCGCTTGGTGGTGCCGATCTTGGTCCCCCCGGCGTTGCCCGACTCGCGGTGGGCGTCGAGTTCGCGATGCAGGGAGAGGATCAGGGGGACGTTCTCGGCGACCTTGAGGTTCGCCGGCGTCACTTCGACCCCCTGACCGCGCAATTTCTCGATTTCGTCGATGAGATGATAGGGATCAAGCACGACCCCGTTGCCGATGATCGACAGCTTCCCGGGTCGCACGATGCCGGAGGGAAGCAGCGCCAGCTTGTAGGTCTTACCGTCGATCACCAGCGTGTGGCCGGCGTTGTGGCCGCCCTGAAACCGCACAACCACGTCGGCGCCGACTGAAAGCCAATCGACGATCTTGCCCTTCCCCTCGTCGCCCCACTGGGCGCCGACAACGACAACATTGGCCATCGTCGATTGCTCTTCCACCTTTAATTAAGCGCGCAAAGCCCCGGCGCAGCGACAATAAGCCGAACCGGGGCCATAGCAGCCTTCGCCTAAACGATCGGCAGGCCTGAGTAAAGGCGCGCCCGGCGCCGCTAAATACTGCGCCGCGCACGAGCGAAAAACCATCCGCAAAGCCTTGGATTGGCCGCCTGCGTCGCTATATGCCGGGCGCGGGCCATCCGCCTGCAGGGAGAGCGACATGACCCCCGAAGAACGCCAGATGCTCGGCGGCCTTTTCCAGCGCGTCAATTCGGCTGCCGCGACCCAGCGCGACCCCGAAGCCGAATCCTTCATCAGCGACGCGGTTCGCGCCGCGCCGCACGCGCCCTATGTGCTGGCGCAAACTGTGCTTGTCCAGCAGCAAGCGCTGGAGGCCGCTGCGAACCGGATCTCCGAGCTCGAGGCTCAGGGCCCCGAGCAGAGCCAGGAACAGGGCAGTTTTCTCGGCAATCTGGGCAAGACGATTTTCGGCGGCGGGCCATCCGCGCCGCAGCGGCCCGGTTATGACCAGCAGGCCTATCCGCGGCCGCCTTCCCCGTCGCGCTACGCGCCGCAACCGCCGCAGGGTTATCCCTCGCAACCGCAGGGCAATGCTCCGCCCCCACAAGGCTACCCGCCTCAGCAGGCTGGCCCGTGGGGCCAGCCTCAGCCTTCGAGCGGCGGAGGCTTTTTGCAGAACGCGGCTTCAACCGCGACGGGCGTGGCGGGCGGCGTTGTCCTTGGCAATCTGCTGGGCGGCTTGTTTGGCGGCCATGGCGGCGGTCTCTTTGGCGGCGGGGCAAGCGCCGCCGGGCTCGGCGGCTCGGGCCTTTCCGGCGGCAACCCGGCCGAGATCACAGAGATCAACAACTACTACGGCGACGCGAAAGGCGGCGGCGCGGGCAATGCCGATTTCCAGGGGTTTGACCCCGGCGCGCCGGGCGTCCAGGACGCCAACTTCGACCAGCTCGACGATTCGAGCTTCGACGGTTCGGACGGTTCGTCCTTTGACGACGGCGGCGGCGGCTTTGACGATGTCTGAAGCCGGGTCCCGGGCGCCCTGAAGTCTATAGCGCGTTGCAATTGGCTGTGCGCGCTTTGCCTCGACCTCGTCCTGAGCCGGCGGCGTCGAAGGGCGATCCAGTAAGCGCCAGAGCAATGCCTCCTGGAGCGTCCTTCGAGACGCGCCTTCGGCGCTCCTCAGGACGAGGAGGCGGCGCGATTCCACCAGACTGCGACACGCTCTAGGCGTCGGGCGCCGCTGACGTTTCCGCGGACGCCCTGCTCCTCCCGCTCAGGGGATTGTCCGGGTCCCAACCGTAGCGCAGCGTCTCGAACCGCATGGCGCGCGAGTTGATCATCAAGAGCCGCCCGACCAGGCCTTCGTCCCCGTCGCCGAAGCCGCCGACAATCACGCGGATCGCCTCGAGCGCCATCAGCGAGCCGAGCACGCCGGCGAGCGCCCCGAGCACCCCGGCTTCGGCGCAGGTCGGGACGGCTCCAGGCTCCGGCGGGTCGGGAAAGAGGCAGCGATAGGTCGGGTTCAACCGGCCGTCCGCGCCATCCTCGTAAGGCTTCAGCGTCGTCAGCGTGCCGTCGAACTCGCCGAGCGCGGCCGAGACGAGCGGACGACGCGCATGGAAGCAGGCGTCGGACAGGGCGTAGCGGGTGGCGAAATTGTCCGATCCGTCGAGCACCACATCGAAGCGCTCGACGATCGACCCGGCGTTGGCGGCGTCCAGCCTTACGGCGAGCGGCTCGACCGCAACGTGCGGGTTGATGCGCTTGATCGCCGCCGCCGCGCTCTCCGTCTTCGGACGCCCGACATCGTCTGTCCCGTGAAGGATCTGGCGGTGAAGGTTGGAGAGCGCAACCTCGTCGTCGTCGACGATTCCGAGCGTCCCGACCCCAGCCCCGGCCAGATATTGCAGCGCCGGCGAGCCCAGGCCTCCCGCGCCGACGACGAGAGCGCGCGCGTCCTTGAGCTTGTTCTGCCCGGGGCCGCCCACGCCCCGCAGCACGATTTGACGCGCGTAACGCTCAATCTCTTCAGCGGAGAGGGACATCTCGCTCCGACTCTACACGGAGGTTGGCGGCCGGCGAAGTCCTTATCGTCGGGGGTCGTAAGGGAACAAGCATCGGCGACCAGCGTTCGGGTTGAGCCACCACTGGAGGGAGCGCGATGTTGAGATTTGGACTTGGGCTGCTGGCGTCGCTGGCGGCCGGCGCCGCTGCCGCCGAGACTCTGTCTCCGGAGGCCGACGCTTGCAAGGCGAGCGGACTCATCGCGCTTCAGCAAAAATATCCGCAGGTGAAGGATGTGCTGATCGATCTCGACAGCGCAAAAATCATCAAGACGGAAGCCGCGATCGAGGACGTGCCGATCAGAACCGTTGTGGTCGGGGAGGCCTATGTCGAGCGCACGAAGACAACCAAGCCGCAGACGCTCGTCTGCATCATTGGCGACAAGGGCAAGGTTCTGCTGACGCTGTTCAGCGACAAATGACGGCCCCGAAAGGTCCGGCGAAATTGTCCGGACCCGCTCGACCTCGCCAGCGCGCGCAAGTTTAAAATTTCCCCCCGTTGGCCTATATAGCAGGCGGGAACGGGCGTGCGTGCGCCTGACAACACGTTCGCCCATGTTTTGCGGAGGCGGAGGGCTTGTGAGCGCGGACCCCATCGTCATTGTCGGCGCGGCCCGCACGCCAATGGGCGGCTTTCTTGGGGACCTGAAGGACGTGACCGCGCCGGCGCTCGGCGCGCGCGCGATTGCGGCCGCGGTCGAGCGGGCGGGGCTCGCGGCGGCAAGCGTCGATGAGATCCTGATGGGTTGCGTCCTGCCGGCTGGGCAGGGCCAGGCGCCAGCGCGTCAGGCGGCGATCGGCGCGGGCCTGCCCATCGCGGCGGGCGCGACCACGGTCAACAAGATGTGCGGCTCCGGCATGAAGGCGGCGATGATCGCCCACGACCTTTTGTGCGCCGGCTCGGCGGATGTGGTGGTCGCCGGCGGCATGGAGAGCATGAGCAACGCGCCCTATCTCCTCGATCGCGCTCGCACCGGCTACCGGATGGGCCACGGCCGCACCATCGATCACATGTTCCTGGACGGCCTCGAGGACGCCTACGACAAGGGGCGCCTGATGGGGACGTTCGCCGAGGATTGCGCCCAGGATTATCAATTCACCCGCCAGGCGCAGGACGCTTACGCGCTCGCCTCGCTCGAGCGCGCCAACCGTGCGATCAAACAGGGCGACTTCACCTGGGAGATCGCCCCCGTCAGCGTAAAATCGGGCAAGTCGGAGACACAGATCGCCACCGACGAGCAGCCGCCGAAGGCGCGCCCGGACAAGATCCCGGCGCTGAAGCCCGCCTTCCGCGACGGCGGCACGGTGACGGCGGCCAACTCGAGCTCAATCTCCGACGGCGCGGCGGCGCTTGTCATCATGCGCGAGAGCGAAGCCGGGAGGCGCGGCGCGGCGCCGCTTGCTCGCATCGTAGCGCATGCGACATACGCCGCCGAGCCGAGCAAATTTCCGACCGCCCCGATCGGCGCGCTCAGGAAACTGTTCGAAAAAACCGGGTGGAGCGGGGAATCGGTCGACCTCTATGAGATCAACGAAGCCTTCGCCGTCGTCGCGATGGCGGCGATGCGCGATCTCGGCCTGCCGCACGACAAGGTCAACGTCAACGGCGGCGCCTGCGCGCTCGGCCATCCGATCGGCGCCTCGGGCGCGCGCATTCTCGTGACGCTGATCGCGGCGCTGCGGGCGCGCGGCTTGAAGCGGGGCGTCGCTTCGCTCTGCATTGGCGGCGGCGAAGCGACCGCAATGGCGATCGAGGCCGCCTGAGCCGCGGCTCTTGCCTCAATATCCCAGCATCGTGGCGACGCGGTCGGCGTGAAACGAGGCGTCGCCGAACAGCACCGAATCGACCCGGGCGCGCTTCAGGAAAAGGCCGATGTCGAATTCGTCGGTCATGCCGACGCCGCCATGCATCTGCAGGCACTCCGCGGTCGCCGCGCATGCGGTCTCGCTCGCCTTGGCCTTGGCGACCGCGACGTCGAGCGCGGCGGAATTGGCCCGCGCCTCGAGCGACTGCATCGCCTTGAGCGTCGCCGACCACGCGTTCTCGATATCGACATGCATGCGCGCGGCGCGATGCTGAAGGGCCTGGAAGCTGCCGATCCGGCGATCGAACTGGCGCCGCTCCTTGAGATAACGCGCCGTGCGCGCGAACGATTCCTCGGCGACCCCGCAGAGCGCGGCCGAGACGACGGCGCGGCCGATGTCGACGACCTCCTCGATCGCGCCCGCCCCGCCTTGAAGCCGCGCGCCAGCGTCAAGCGCGACGCCGTCGAGCCTGAGGCTCGCGACCCGCCTGCCGTCGACAAGCGTGCGCGCGTCGCGGGAGAGGCCCGGCGCGTCGGCCCTGGCGAGAAAGAGCGTCGCCTCGCCCTCGACCTCGGCGGCGATCAGGATCGCCTCGGCGGCATGGCCATCGAGCACGAAGTGCTTGACGCCGTCGAGCCGCCAGCCCGAAGCCGCATGCGTCGCCGTGGTCGCGATCGCACCCGGGCGCGCGCCTTCGTCGAGCGCGAAAGCGACGATCGCCTCGCCGCGCGCGATTCGCGGCAGCCACTCCGCCTTCTGCGCCTTCGAGCCGGCGCGGGCGAGCGCGCTTGCCGACAGAACGGAGGTCGAGAGAAAGGGCGAGGGCGCAAGCTCACGAGCCATCTCGCGCGCGATCAGTCCGGCGCCGACGACGCCGAATTCGAGGCCGCCGAACGCTTCCGGCACGAGGACGCCGGTCCAGCCGAGCTCGGCTGAGGCGCGCCAGAAGGCGGGCGAGAAGCCGAGGCCGTTCGGGTCTTTGCGCAGCTTGCGGAACTCGGCGATCGGCGCCTTCTCCGCCACTGCGCCGCGCGCGCTCGCCATCAGGAGCTTCTGGTCTTCGTTCAGGAGCAGCATCGCGGCTCTCAATCCGCGGGCAGTTCAAGCAGCCGCTTGGCGACGATGTCGAGCATGATTTCCGACGTGCCGCCCTCGATCGAATTGCCCTTGGAGCGCAGCCAGCCGCGCGCGACGTCCTGCGCCGGCCCGAGATTGCCGTCGAAATAGAGGCCGTCCGCGCCGGCGAGCGCCATCAGGAGCTCGTGCCGGCGTTTGTTGAGCTCGGTGCCGTCGTATTTGAGCAAGGCGGAACGGGCGCCGATCTCGCCCCCGTTCGCGGCCTCAGCGAGGTATCGCTGCCGCGTCGCTTCGGACGCATGAGTGTCGATCGCGGCGCGGGCGATCTCGGCGCGCAGGATCGGATCGGCGAGCCTTCCGCCCTCGGCCTTCGCCGCCGCCGCCCGGTCGAGCGCATGGAGGTCGTAGAGGTTTCCGCCGCCGGCGATCATCTCGCGCTCGTGGGTGAGGAGATATTTGGCGACGTCCCAGCCTCGATGGAGCGTTCCGACCAGGTTTTCCTTCGGAACCGCGACATTGTCGAAAAACGTCTCGCAGAATGGCGACTTGCCCGAGATCAGCACGATCGGCCTGGTCGACACTCCAGGGCTCGCCATGTCGATGAGGAGGAAGGAAATGCCCTTCTGCTTCACCGCCTGCGGGTCAGTCCGCACCAGGCAGAAAATCCAATCCGCCTTGTCCGCGTAGGAGGTCCAGATCTTCTGGCCGTTGACGAGAAAATGATCGCCACGATCCTCCGCCTTGGTGCGCAGCGACGCGAGGTCGGAGCCGGCGCCCGGCTCGGAATAGCCCTGGCACCAGCGGATTTCGCCGCGCGCGATTCGGGGCAGATGGGTCGCCTTCTGCTCGGGCGAGCCGAATTTGAGCAGCGCCGGGCCGAGCATCCAGATGCCGAAGCTGACCAGCGGCGGGCGTGCGTGAATGCGCTGCATCTCCTCCCGCAGGACGGCCATGTCCTCGCGGGACAATCCTGCCCCGCCGTATTCTTTCGGCCATGCCGGCACGGTGAAGCCGCGCCGCGCGCAGCGTTCTAGCCAGAGCTTTTGCGCTTCCGACTGAAACACCCAGCGCCGGCCGCCCCAGCAGATATCCTCCTCGCCTGCGGATTGGCGCATCTCGGGCGGACAGTTGGCCTCGAGCCAGGCGCCGAGCTCAGCGCGATCGATCGCCATGAGGTCTCCTGCTCGCGCGGGGCCCGAGAAGCGCCCGACGGCCCGCCAATGTCCGTGGTTGGCCGGAGTTTGTCGAGTCGCATGCGAATGCGCGCTTGTCGCCGCGCTCGAATTCGGACATGTTTGGCCAACGCCGGCTAACATGTCAGTCCGGCGCAAGGGAGGTACAAACCATGCGCATCACCCGCCGAACTGCGATCGCGAGCTTCATGGCGATCGCGCTCGCCGCACCCGCTTTCGCTGCCGACAAACCGCTGATCCTGCTCTCCGTCCCGGGCATGAACTTTCCGTTCTTCGTCCACATGATGAACGACGGACTGAAGGCCGAGGCGGATAAAGACGGGCTCAGCTACATCGAAAGCGACGGCCAGGATCAGTCGCCCAAGCAGACCGCTGACATCGAGGCGGCGCTGGCCAAAGGCGTCAAAGGGATCGTGATCAGCCCGAAGGATCAGGACGCTCTCGCGCCAGCGCTAAAGGAAGCGATCGACGCCAAGGTGCCGGTCGTCACCATCGACCGGCGGGTGCCCTCTGTGACCGATATCGTCGGCCATGTCGGCGCCGACAACGTCAAGGGCGGCGAGGCTCAGGGCAACCTCATCGTCAAGATGTTCCCGAATGGGGCGACGATCATCAATCTTCAGGGCTCACCCGGCGCGAGCCCGGCGATCGACCGCAACAAGGGGCTGCACAACGTGCTCGATAAGGCCGGTCCCAACTACAAGATCGTGGCGGAGCAGACCGCCAACTTCCACCGGGACGACGGCCTCAAAGTCACCGAATCCCTGCTCGCCGGGATGAGCGCGCCGCCCCAGGTCATCAACGCGGCGAACGACGACATGGCGCTCGGCGCGATCGAAGCGCTCAAGGCGCGCAACCTCAAAGGCGTCGTCGTCATCGGCTTCGACGCGCTGCCGGAGGCGCTGGGGAAGGTGCGCGACGGCGAGCTGACCGCAACGATCGAGCAATTCCCCGCGAAGCAGAGCGCGACCGCCGTCGATATCATGGCTGAGTACCTCAAGAGCGGCAAAAAGCCGGAGCAGCAGATCACGTTGCTTACTCCTGTCGCGATCACCAAAGAAAATCTGAAAGACGCCGAGCGCCTGAACGAAGTGAAGTAACCGCAACGCAAAAGGCGCGCCGCACGCGGCGCGCCTTCCTCTCCATCGTCCACCCGCCAACGAGTGCTCCCGGATGGCCAACGCGCCCGCGGCTCTGTCGTCCGTTTCGGCGGATTCGGACGGCCCGGTCCTCAAGATGATTGGGGTCAGCAAGCGCTTTCCCGGCGTGCGCGCGCTCGAGAACGCTCATCTCGAGATCGGGGCGCGCGAAATTCACGCGCTGCTCGGCGAGAACGGCGCCGGCAAATCGACCTTGCTCAAGATCCTTTCCGGCGCGCACGCCGCGGATGCCGGGACGATCGAGCTCTTCGGCGAGCCCGCATCGTTCGCGTCGCCCCACGACGCGCAGCGCGCCGGCATTGTCACGATCTACCAGGAGTTCACCCTCGCGCCCGACATGACCATCGCGGAGAACGTGTTCATCGGCCGCGAACCCGGCTCCAGGCTGTTCGTGAGCTGGCGCCGCCTCGCCGAAGACACCCGCGCGATAACCGACAGGATCGGGCTCAAGCGCGACCCGATGACGCACGTGCGCGACCTCTCGGTCGCCGAGCAGCAGCTGGTCGAGATCGCCCGCGCGCTTTCCATGCGGTCCAAGCTCATCGTTATGGACGAGCCGACCTCGGCGCTGAGCGAAACCGAAGTCGCCAACCTCGCCCGCATCATCCGGACGCTGAAGGCCGAGGGACTGTCGATCATCTTCGTCACTCATCGGCTGGAGGAGGTGTTCCGCCTCTGCGACCGCTACACGGTGCTGCGCGACGGGCATTTCGTCGGCTCCGGCGCGGTCGCCGACACGAATGTCGACGCCATCATTCGGATGATGGTCGGCCGGGACGTCGGCGCCCTCTACGGAGAACGGCCGATCCCGAAGCCCGGTCCGGTCGCGCTCGAAGTCGAGGGCCTGACACGTCGGCGCACCGCGCAGGATCCACACGCCATCGAGCTCGTTGACGTCTCGCTCACCGTCCATCACGGCGAGATCCTGGGGCTCGCCGGGCTGGTCGGCGCCGGAAGGACGGAGACCGCGCGAGCAATCTTCGGCGCCGACGCTTTCGACGCCGGCGTCATCCGTATCGATGGAAGTCCGGTGAAGTTCTCGGGTCCGCGCGACGCCATGACCCACGGAATCGGCCTCGTGCCGGAGGACCGCAAGAAGCAGGCGCTCTTTCTCAGCCTCGCGATCCGGACCAACATGTCGATCGCCTCGCAGGAGCAGATCAGCCGCGGGTGGTTCATCGACGAGGGCCGCGAGGAGAAGCTGGTCGAAGAGTTCCGCCGGCTCCTCAGCATCCGAATGGCGAGCCCCGACCAGCTCGCGGGCCTCCTCTCCGGCGGCAATCAGCAGAAGGTCGTGCTGGCGCGCTGGCTGTCGCTCAGGCCGAAGATCCTCATCGTCGACGAGCCGACGCGGGGCATCGACGTCGGGTCCAAGGTCGAAGTGCACAACCTCCTGATCGAGATGGCCAAGTCCGGAATCGCCGTCATTGTCATCTCGTCGGAGCTGCCGGAGATCCTCGCCGTCTCGGATCGCATCGTCACCATGCGCGAGGGCCGGGTGACCGGCGAGATCGCGCGCAACGATGCGACCCAGGAAATCCTGATGTCGATGATGACTTTCCACGATGGCGCGGCCGAAGGTCGCGTCCGGGCTTCTTGAGGCGTGCGATGACTGACACCAGAGCAGTGGAACCGAGCCCGGCTGGCGGCGTCGACGTGTTCGGCTTCATCGCCAGATTCGCGCCGACGCTGTTCCTCATCGTGCTTATGGCGCTGTTTGCGGTGATGGAGCCCAGGTTCCTTTCGGAAATCAACCTCTTCAACGTGATGCGCCAGGTGTCGATCACCGGCCTGCTCGCTGTCGGCATGACCTTCGTGATCCTGACCGCCGGCATCGATCTCTCGGTCGGCTCGCTGCTCGCCTTCGCCGGGCTCGTGGCCGCGGCGGTCGAGAAGGGCGGGCTCGAGAACCGCTTCACCGTCGGCGAGGGCGGCGTCGGCTACGGCTGGGGCGCCGCCGCCCTGGCCGCCATCGCGGTCGGGATCGCCGGCGGCTATCTTCAGGGCCTCGCGATCACCCGGCTCAAGGTTCCGCCTTTCGTGGTGACGCTCGGCGGCATGTCGGCCTTTCGCGGCGCGGCGCTCCTGTTCGCCGCCGGCGGTCCGATCTCCGGCTTCCAGCCGTCGTTCTTCTGGTGGGGCCAGGGCAAGATCGGCCCGGTGCCGATCCCGGTCATCATCTTTCTCGCTGCGGCGGCGCTCGCGCATATCACGCTGCGCTATACCCGCTACGGCCGCCAGGTCTATGCGGTCGGCGGCAATCCTGAGGCGGCGCGGCTCTCCGGCCTGAACGTCAACCGGGTCATCGCCAGCGTCTATGTGATCATGGGCTTCTTCGCCGGGCTTGGGGCCTTCGTGCTCGCGGCGCGGCTGAATTCCGCCGAGGCGGTCGCCGGCACCGGCTATGAGCTCACCGTCATCGCCTCGGTGGTGATCGGCGGCACGAGCCTGTTCGGCGGGTCGGGAACCATCTTCGGCACCGTCATCGGCTCGATCCTCATCGGCGTCCTGCTCAACGGCCTCGTGCTGATGAACGTGTCTTCCTACATTCAGCAGATCGTGATCGGCGTCATCATCGTGCTCGCCGTCGCTTTCGACACCTTCGCCAAGGCAAGGCGACGCAAGGTCTAGCGTCCGATTGCCTCAGCCCAATTCGCCCCGCCCCGGCGCCAGCGCCACCGCCTTCACCTGCGCGTAGACGCTCATGCCCTCGGCGAGGCTGAGCGCATCCCAGGATTTTCGCGTCAGACGCGAGAGCAGGCGCGCGCCGCCGCCGTCTGCGCCCAGCGCCAGCACGGCGATGACCTCGTCCGCCTCGACCGGCCTCGCCGAGACGATGCGCGCCGGCAGGACGTTGAGGATCGAGCTCGGGCCCGGCGGTTCGCGCGCCAGGCTCACATCGCCGGCGATGACGCGAACGCGGCGATGTTCGCCGGTCGCCGCTGGCGGGGCCGGCACGGTGAGCGCGCCCCCGCGGACGCTCAAGGTGAGGAGGCCATAGCCGCCGTCGTGCTTTTCGATGACGCCATCGAGGGTGACCGCGGCGTCGCGTGCGATCGCCAGCGGCAAGGACGGATCGCTCTGCAGTTCCTCGAGCGGTCCGGCGCCGATCACCCGGCCCTTGTCCAAAAGCACGATCTGGTCGGCGAGGCGCTCGACTTCGGCGAGCGCGTGGGTGATGTAGACGATCGGCAGCGACAGCCGATCGCGCAGCCGCTCGAGAAACGGCAGGATCTCGTCCTTGGTCGCGCGGTCGAGCGCCGACAGCGGCTCGTCCATCAACAGGAGCTTGGGCTGCGACAGCAGCGCCCGGCCAATGGCGACCCGCTGGCGCTCGCCCCCGGAAAGCTTGCCCGGGGCGCGGTCGAGCAGCGCCGTGATGCCGAGCAATTCGACCACTTCGTCGAAGCCGATGCGCCCCTGCCGAGCCTCGCCCTCGCCGCGCGGCGCGCCGAACGTGAGGTTGCGGCGGACCGAGAGGTGCGCGAACAGGCTCGCTTCCTGGAACACATATCCGAGCGGACGCTTGTGGGTCGGCAGAAAGGCGCCCTCCCGGTCCTGCCACACGTCGCCGCCGACGACGCACAGGCCGTCCGGCAGCCGCAGGAGCCCGGCGATGCAGCGCAGGATCGTGGTCTTGCCGCAGCCTGACGGCCCGAACAGGGCGGTCACGCCCTTGGCCGGCGCCGTGAAGCCGGCATCGAGCGTGAACCTGCCGAGCACGCCCTTGAACGCCGCGCGGATCGTTTCGCCTTCGCTCATGCGTGGGCTTTCGCGAAGCGCTTTTCCAGGAGAATCATCGACAGGATGACGACGAAGGCGAACACGACCATGCCGCCGGCGAGCAGGTTGGCCTCGCGCCAGCGCATCGTCTCGACGAAGTCGAAGATCGCGGTCGACATGACCCTTGTGCGGCCCGGGATGTTGCCGCCGATCATCAGGATGACGCCGAACTCGCCGACCGTGTGGGCGAAGCCGAGCACCGCTCCGGTAAGGAGTCCCGGACTCGCGAGCGGCAGCGCCACGGTCCAGAAGGCGCGGCGGGGGGACGCCCGCAACGTCGCCGCGACTTCGAGCGGCCGATCGCCGATCGCCGCGAAGGCGTTGCGGATCGGCTGCACCACGAACGGCATCGACGAGACGATCGAGCCGATGACGAGACCGGTGAAAGTGAAGGCGAGCGTGCGCGCCCCCCATAGGCTCGCAATCGCGCCGCCCGGCCCGTCGGGACCGAGCAGGATGAGAAGATAGAAGCCGAGCACCGTCGGCGGCAGCACCATCGGCAGCGAGACGAGAGCAGCGGCGGCTTCCTTGAACCAGGCCCGCGAACGCGCAAGCCACCAGGCAAGCGGCGTCGCGACGATGAGCAGCGACAGCGTCGAGATGGTCGCGAGCTCGATCGTCAGCTTGATCGGAACCCAGATTTCCGGGGGCATGCCCAGCACTTCGCGCTCAGTTCAGCGCGTAGCCGAACTGCTCGATGATCGCGCGCGCCTCCGGACCCTTCAGGAAATCGAGGAAGGCTTTCGACGCTTCGCTGTCCGCGCCTGTCTTCAACAGCACCGCGTCCTGCCGGATCGGGGAATAGAGAGTCTGCGGAACTTCCCAGCGCGTCCCCGCCGTGACGCCGTGGAGTTGCGAAAGCGCGACGAAGCCGACCTCCGCATTGCGCGTGTCGACGAACTGGAACGCTTGGGCGATGCTGCTGCCCTGCACGATCTTCGGCTGCAAGGCGTCGTAGACGCCCAGCGCCTTCATCGTTTCGACCGCAGCGGTCCCGTAGGGCGCGGCGACCGGATTGGCGATCGAGAGCTTCTGGAATTGGCCGGCCTTCAGCGCCGCTTCACCATCGGTCACGTCAACGACCCGGCTCCACAGCACCAGCTTGCCGATCGCATAGGTGAACACGCTGTCGGCGACGGCGAACCCACCGTCGACCGCAGCCTTCGGGCGCTCGGAATCAGCCGAGAGAAACACCTCGAACGGCGCGCTATGGGTGATCTGGGTGAGGAACGCCCCCGACGAGCCGAAGATCAGCACCGCCTCGTGCCCCGTCTTCTGCTTGAACAGGTCAGCGATCTCTCTTGCCGGCTCGGTGAAGTTTGCGGCGACCGCGACATGGGTCACGCCCGCCTGGGCCTGCGCGAGCGAAGTCAGAAGCGCTACAAATGCGGTCGCGAGCGCGGTCAACTGCTTCAAAGACGATTCTCCCGTGACTCGGCGAACTCATGAAGGCGGTCCTGGTCGTCCGCCCTCCCCCGAAGACTCGCCCTCCGTTATATGCTGTGGTACATACCGCGCCTCCGGTGATTTGAGCAAATCCCATAGGAGGGGAACGTCCATGAAAATCAGCGCGCGCAACAAGCTTCACGGAACGATCGTCGACGTCACCAAGGGCGCGACGACGTCCCATGTCCGCATCGATGTCGGCGGCGGCGCGGTGGTCACGGCCTCGATCACCAACGAGGCGGTCGACGAGCTGAAGCTGGCGAAAGGGCAGAAGGCCTACGCGGTCATCAAGGCGACCGACGTGATGGTCGGCATGGACTAGGTCAGCGTGACGGTTGGCGCTCGGCGCAAGGCCCGCTTATTGGCGCGAAAATGATTGTGGAGCGGCGTCGGCCAAGGCTGACGCCGTTATCCGTGTGCGCTCTTGCACGGGAGGGTGAAGTGAAGGCATCGACAACTATTGCGTTGCCACTCGCCATGTTGCTGTCGGGTTCCCTCGCAGCATACGCGCAGACGGAGCAGCCGACTGCCCACCGCCACTATCACGGCCATCGCCACCATCACCATGTGGCGCACAACCCCGCCCGAGCGTCGGCCCCGATCGCTCAACGGCCCGGCGAAACGGTTGAGAATCGAACTCCTCAGACAAACCAGATGTTCAAGCCATACGCTCATCCCGGCGAGGGCGACAGCGACGGGCTTAGCCGCGATCCCGACGACTGCATGAAGGGCTGCATCGGCGGCAACCCCCAGTAAGCCGGCTCAAAAGCGAATGCGCAGGCCGGCGGTCGGCGCGAAGTTCTCGGTGTGCAGAAAGCCGCTGGCGACGCCGCCGTAGACGTTCGACTGCAGGAGGCCGGCATAAAGGCTCACGCGGGGGATCGGCCTATAGTCCGCCAAGAGCGAGAATGAATAGCGCCCTCCCGCGCATCGAGAACTGCTGGTCGCCGAGCCCGAGCCGGTGCAGACATCGGGCGCGGCGAGGAAGTCGTTCTGGGATTCCCAGTAGACGCCGCCGGCGACGTCCAGATTGGACCAAACCGCGTAGCGCACACCCGTCCAAACCGTGTTGAGGTTGCGCGGAACCGTATAGGCGTTGACTGTCACGAAGCCTGGAGGAACTGAGACTCCCGGCGCAACCGTGCCCACGCCGTAGGGAAAGTTCGGATTACTTGGATTGACGGAAAGCGAGTAGATGTAGCCGGCGTAGAACTTGAATTTGTCCCACTGGTAGCGGCCGACGAGCTCGACGCCGCCGGTGTTCAGGGCCGTCGCGCGAACAATGTCGTAGGGATTGAAGCCGACCGGAGTCGACGCTCCGGCGAAGCTCGCGAAGGTGAGCGCGTTCTTCGCATAGCCGGCGATGGCGTCGAACGAGAAGCCGTTGAAATCCAGTCCGATCTGCGCCTGATACTGCTGAGTCGCCGCATTGAACTGATCGTAGCCGCCGACCTGGGCCTGAGCGGCTACGCGAAAGCCTTGGTAGTTGAGACGATAGGTGAAAGCGGTGTTGATGCGCGAGGTCGGACTGGCGCCGAAGGTGCCGTAACGCGCGGTGAAGCCCAGTTGGGAAAACCCAACCGAGGCCACGGGATCGTAGGCGCTGAGCGCCTGGATGGACAAAAGAATGGTCCGGCCGAAGGTGAGGGTCCCGTAATTGGGATTGCTGATCCCGACGAACGCTTGCCCGTTGTCCCACGTTCCGCCTCGCGCCGAGTCGAACGCCGTCCTCTGCAGCGGCGTCGCAAACGGATTGTTGTCGGCTAGCGCTTGGGGACCATTCACCAAGCGAAGCGTATAGGGATTGAACCCGGCTTCGACCGCGCCGACGATCTCCCAGTCGTCGCCGATCTTTTGTGACAAGCGCACGCCGACGTTCGAGGTGCTGAGAGCGTTTGGCGACCATAGCCAGTGGGTGTCGCCGCTGTTTCTCTGGATGGCGTAATTCGCCTTGTCCGAGTACGCGCCAAGACGTGCGCCCCATTGCTCGTAGCCGAACCCGCCGTCGAGCGTGCCATAGAGCGTCAGCGGCCCGACGCTCAGCGGGCAGTCGCGAACCGAAGACTTGAGATAGTTCCACAGACTGCTGAAACAGGGCGGCTTGAACTTTTCGGCCTCGGCCGGCTTCGTCGTCGGCAGGTCGGCCGCATGCGCGACGGAGCTCATCGCCACAATCGGCAGCAATAGGCGTCCCAGTCTCTTCATCTGCGCCCCCCTTGGCGCATCGCGATCGCGCCCGAGAGCCCCTTGGCAGGGACGACCTGGCGAGTCGTTCGGCACGTCGCTGGTCCGTCTATTCGCGCCCCAATCGCCTTTACGCTCGAACGGCGGGCATCGTTATATTTCGTCGGATATAGTGGTTCAAGGCTGCGTCCCTCGACGCGTGTCGGGCTGGGGCCGCAAGATGGGCAAGAAGGTCATGGAGCACTATACCGAGACGAAGGCGGTCGCGGCCATCACGAGGTGGGGCGCGTCGCGAAATGCTGTTCGCCCCAATCGCGAATGACCGCGATGATCGGCACGAAGCGCTCCCCTGCCTCCGTCAATCGGTATTCGACCTTGGGGGGAACGAGGCCAAAATCCTTGCGCGCGATCATCCCGGCCTCGGCGAGCGCTTTGAGCTCGCGGCTGAGAACGCGCGGCGCGATCTCTTTGCTTCCCGCCGCGCCCCGGAGAAGGCCGGTTCTGATTTCGCCGTAGCGCCGGGGTCCGTCCTTGAGGTCCCACAAGATGCGGATCTTGTATTTGCCGCTGATCATGGCCTGAAACGCCATCACCGGGCAGCCGTGGGGCCGGCGCAATTCCGTCGCCGGCAATGCCTTCCGCTGAATATTCATCGAGGATTCCCGCGCATCCTAGGATTTCTTCGGCGCTATCATTTTTGTCCATACTTGCAGGACCGCGCCTGCGGGCGCAAGTCTGGCGGGCAAGGATCGGAAGGCGGAAAGGGAGAGCCCGATGAAACATTTTCTCATCAAGTATCGCTTCAAGGACGGATCCGAGGCGGCGTGGCGCGAACAAATCGGGCGATTCATCGCCGCCGTCGAGGGCGACGCGACCCTGAACGGCCGGATCTCGTACCGCTGCATGAAGGCGGACAACGGCTCGGGCGAATACTACCACCTCGCCGCCACCTCGGACGAAGAAGCCGGGAAGGCGCTCCAGAGCCGCGACTTCTTCAAAGCCTACACCGAAGCCACCAAGAGGGTGTCGGGGGGAACGGTCGAGGTCCTGCCGCTTGCGATCATCGCCGAGACCTCGGCGCGGGCCTGAGCTCTGTCCCTCATCGCCCCATGCAGGCGTCGGCCAGCCGTTTGAGATCGGCCCTTCGACCGGCGCTGAGCGGTCGCCATCCGGTCGGCGTCGCCGGAGCGCTCGACGGCGTCGGCGACGCAACGGCAGCCGGTGTCGCACTCCGGGGCGGCGCGCCCTTCAGCGATGCAGGCGCGCTGGCATGACGAGAGGAAGCTGCTCATGTCCGCCTTCGGCGCGAGAGGGCCCCAGGCGGTCAGCGCGGCGAGAAGCCCGATCAGCGCCGGCTGATGGATGAGATAGATCGGCAGGCTGTGCCGGCCGGCGAAGCACGCTGCGCGCGACGCTCCGGACGCCGCGCGCCAGCGGCCGGGCGAGTTCAGCTTCGGGATCACTCCCGGCGAGCGCGCAAGCGCGAGGCCGAGGAAGACGACACCCGCCCAGGGGAGGAGCGGGCGCCAGTCGAGAGTGTTGGGCAGCGCCTCGCCGAGCCCGAGCCACAAGAGCCAGGGCGGATCGAACAGCGTCGAGTGGATCACCCATGGCGCGGCGATCGCCGCCAGACCCGCCGCGAGGCTCGCCCATGCGGGCCAGGTCACGAACGGCGCAGCGATGAGGCTTGCGGCGGCAATGCAGTGCAGGATGCCGAAAAAGATGCCCTCGCCGGGAGCGAAGACCACGCTGCCTGCGGTCACCAGCGCCGCCGCCCCGGCGACGATCCCGAACCGCCGCCAGAAGGCGCGCCGGTCGAACCCATGGGCGTGAGCGAGCGCCAGCGACACGCCGACCAGGGCCAGAAAGACGCTCGCGACGACGTGCGAAAGAAGCCGCATCCCCGGCGTGAACGGCAGAAGCGGCGAAACGAGGCGAAAGTCGGCAAGATCCCAGGTCAGGTGGTAGCCGGCCATGCCGATCAGCGCCAGGCCGCGGACGCAGTCGACGGCGTCTATGCGCCCCGAGCCCTTGCCAGCGGCGCCCTCCGCGGTTTCGCCGTCGTTCACGGCGCGGCGGCTTCAAACAACGCGTCGTCGAGCACGAACGCGCCCTCGTATTCGACCGGGCCGGTCATCAGCACGTGGTCGTCCGCTGCGCGCCATTCGATGATGAGTTCGCCGCCCGGCAGCCGCACCGTTCCCTTCCGCTCCATGAGCCCTAGACGCGACGCCGCCACCACGGTCGCACAGGCGGCCGAGCCGCAGGCCAGCGTCAACCCGACCCCGCGCTCCCACACCCGCGCCACGACCTCGTCAGGCGCGACGATCTGAGCGAAAGTAACGTTGGCCTTTTCCGGGAACATCGGATGGACTTCGATTCCTGCGCCGAGCTCCGCCGCATCGATGCGTTTGAGATCGGCGACGAAGAACACCGCATGCGGATTGCCCATGTTGACGAGAGAAGCCGGTCCCAGCGCCGCAGGCCCGTCGCCATCGGGCCAAAGATCGACCCGCCGCGTGTCGGCGACGGCGCGAAGGAGCGGAATGGCGTCCCAAGCAAGCCGCGGCCGACCCATGTCGACCCGGTAGGACCATTGCCCAAGCCGCTCGCAGTCGATGACGCCCGGCTCGGTCTCGATTCTGACCGCGCTGACCCCGAGTTCGCGGCACAGCCGGTCGGCGACGCAGCGCGCGCCGTTGCCGCAAGCGCCGGCGAGCGTGCCGTCGTTGTTGAAGATGATGACATCGGCCGCGGTTCCCGGCGTCCGCGGATCGCCGATCACCATCATCTGATCGTAGTCGAGATGAGGCGCGCGATGAATCGCACGCGCGTCCGCCGGCGCCGGACGAACGGGCGCGCCGCGCATGTCGAGAACGAGGATCTTGTTGCCGGCGCCGTTCATGCGCGCGATCGCGCGCCCGGCCAGCGGATGGCGGAAGACCAAGCCGTCAGTCTCCCTTCACGGTTCGGCCGCGGTGCGGCTCTGGCAGGCGCGCCGACCTGTCGATCGCCCGCGCGCCGAGCCGAGCGACCGCCTCGCGCAAGTCTTCGTTTTCGATCGACGCGGCGGCGGCGCCCGCGGCGGCTTGCGCCGCGTCCGACGGGGCCGGCGCCAGGCGACGCCGATCCTCGAGCGGCGGCAGCGGGCCCTGCCGGAAGGCGATCCTCTCGACGCAGCGCCAGCCGAGATGCGCGTTCACCCGGGCGACGATGACCGAAGCCATGTGCTGCGCCTCAAGCGCGAATGCGCCCTCGACCCTGAGCACCAGGGTCGCGGGCCTCGCCGGCGTCTCAGCGTCGCGCTTGGCGGCCCGGGGCGGCCACTGGAGCTCGATCGGCCGCGCGTGACGGGCGAAAGTCTCGCCCACGATCGCCGGCCAATCGGCGATCAGGCTCGCCTCGCCGAGGCCGCGGGCGGCCAGGGCCTCGGCGATGAGCCCGGGGGTGAATTCGGCCAGCGGCTTGGCGCCGCGGCGCGCGGGCTTCATCATCGCTTCGGCATGAGGCGCGAGAAATTGGGACGCAAGGTCGGTCGCATGAGCGCCAATGTAAGCGCGCTCGGAGGGAAGGCAAAGCGAAACGCGATTGTCGCGCGGACGCTTCGGTGGTGGGACCGCCATCGCCGCGCGCTCGCCTGGCGCGCGCCGCCGGGCGAAACCCCGGACCCTTACCGCGTCTGGCTGTCCGAAGTGCTGCTGCAGCAGACGACGGCCCAGTCGGCGACGCCCTACTACCAGGCGTTCATCGCGAAATGGCCGCGGGTCGAGGATCTGGCTGCCGCCCCGATCGAGGCTGTGGTCGGCGCGTTCGCCGGCCTCGGCTATTATTCGCGGGCGCGGAACCTGCACGCATGCGCCAGGGAAATCGCTCGCCGCGGCGGCCGGTTTCCGTGCGAGGAAGCGGACTTGCGCGCCCTGCCCGGCGTCGGCGCCTATACCGCGGCGGCGATCGCGGCGATCGCCTTCGGGCGCCCGACCGCGCCGGTCGACGGCAATATCGCCCGCATCCTGGCCCGCCTGATCGCGCTCGATGAGCCGATCGCCCGGGCGAGGGCCGAAATCGACGCCGCGGCGCGGTCGCTGGCGCCAAGCCGGCGCGCGGGCGATTTCGCCCAGGCGCTGATGGATATCGGCGCGACGATCTGCCGGCCCCGCGCTCCCGACTGCCCGTCGTGCCCGCTCGCGCGGGACTGCGCGGCGCTAAAGACCGGCGAGCCTGGAGCGTACCCGCGCCGCGCCGTGGCCAAGTCCAAGCCCCGTCGCGAGGGCGCGGTGTATTTTGCTCGCCGCTCCGACGGCGCGTTCCTCGCTCGCCGTCGTCCGGCGCACGGGCTGCTCGCCTCGACGGTCGAGTTGC
Source organism: uncultured Alphaproteobacteria bacterium (assembly GCA_963776665.1). GTDB lineage: Bacteria > Pseudomonadota > Alphaproteobacteria > Rhizobiales > Beijerinckiaceae > Roseiarcus. The sequence goes on along the minus strand of CAVZNQ010000030.1, from coordinate 27,262 downwards.
CCGGCACCGCGTGGACCAGCGAGGGCCCGCGAGGCGAGTTGGCCAATCTCGCCCCGGTCATTGCGAGCTGGCGCCGGCTGCCGGGGACGGTCGAACAGGCTTTCACCCACTTCGCGCTGACCCTGACGGTTTTCGCCGGAACGTTTGAGGGCGGCGCGCCGGAAGGGCATTTCTGGGTCGCGCCCGAAGCGGTCGGCGAAGCGGGGTTCTCGAGCGCGATGCGCAAGGCGGTCGAGCACGCCCTCAAGCAAGCGTAAGGCGCCCGCCGCCGGCAGCCGGTCGAACCCCGGCGCATCAGGCTTGCTCAAATTGCAGCGAGAGGGCAGATATTCGGCCGCGTAGGGGGTTGTCACGCCGGATACGAAGGGGGTCGCCACGTGGAGGCCGCGCGCTCGGCGCAGATCGCCTCCATCGATCGCTTCCCTAGCGACAGGGGGCCTCAAGCCCGGCCGGCATGATTCTTCCTGTCGCGGCCGCCGCCTGCGCGCGCCGCTTGCCGGCTGGGGCTCAAAAAGCCTGCATGCGGAGGCCGTCCGAGGACTACGAACGTCAACAGGTGCTATTGGGGACGCGGATATGGATGATTTCTTCATCGCGGAGTATTTTGATTGGAGATCACGGCGGTATTCATATATTGATCGCTTCATCAACCGTATAATTGGCAAAATCGGGCTGCGAGCCTTTCCGGCTTCGCATATACTTGATCGAATTGACGCCATAATTACCCGCTCTGAGGGCAAACGTACCTCGCCATTATTTACCGGGAGGATGACAAATATAGAACAGAGGATTAATATGTATCACCTGGTAAGCCAGGTTCTGGTCTATGGGGTTGAGGGTGATTTCGTTGAATTGGGATGCAATTCCGGTCAATCATCCGTGTTAATTACGAAGACAATCCAGTTGCATAATTCCGACAAGAAACTATCGGTGTATGACAGCTTTGAAGGGCTTCCGACCGTGAGCTCTATCGACGGGGACGCTTATTATCAAGGTCAGCTAAAGACAACTGAAGATGTATTGCGTTACAATTTCCAACGATACAATTTGCCGCTTCCCGAAATCCATAAGGGATGGTTCAGTGACACTTTGCCAAACGGCTTGCCGGAGAAGATATGTTTCGCCTATCTCGACGGCGACTTGTACGAATCCATTCTGGTCAGCCTTGAGCATGTCTATCCAAAACTAACTAAAGGGGCGATTTGCCTCATCGACGATTACAACGATCCGTCAGTGGACCCGCTGGGGTGGAACAGCCTTCCCGGCGTCAAGAAGGCGTGCGATGAGTATCTCGCGGACAAGCCCGAGAAAGTGACGCCGCTATACGCTGGCGAATACCCCCACGGGTTTTTCAGAAAATCATGAACCCGCTGAGGTCAATCAATGGATCGCCCCCCGCTGGATCGCGCCCGAAGCGGCCGAGCCGGCCTTTCGGCAAGGGCCGCTCGAATCTTATGGAAAGCTCAAGGCGCCGCCGCTAGTCTGTACCCCCCGTCGCCACGGAGCCGTTGAGTTGACGCGTAAAACCAGTGTTTGGCCATGGCGCCGCTGATCCCGCCGGCTGAGTTTCGCCTGCCGTCCGACGAGACGTTGCGGGCGCGTTTTGGGCACATAACGACCTGGGTTTTCGATCTCGACAACACCCTTTACCCGGCGGACAGCGGAATCTGGCCCAGGATCGACGAGCGAATCACCCTCTTCCTGATGGAGCTTTTCGGCATCGACGGCCTGTCGGCGCGAGCCTTGCACAAGCACTACTATTCCCACCACGGTACGACCTTGCGCGGACTGGTCGAGGAGCAGTTCGATGAGACCGAGCGCTTTCTCGAATTTGTCCACGACATCGACCGTTCCGGCCTCAAACCCGATCCGATCCTGGCGCGCGAAGTCGGGCGGCTGCCGGGGCGAAAGCTGATCTTCACCAACGGCTCGCGAAACCATGCGATTCTCACCGCGAGCCAGCTCGGGCTTGACGGGGTGTTCGAGGATGCGTTCGACATCGTCGCGGCGGGGCTGACGCCGAAGCCGACCGAAGCCGCCTACGACGCCTTTCTCGAGCGCTGCCAGGTCGACCCGCAAACGGCGGCGATGTTCGAGGACGTAGCGCGAAACCTCGCCGTACCGAAGGCCAGGGGCATGACGACGACCCTGGTGACCACCAAACCCGGACGCCTGGATCACCGCGAGGCGCACGACCAGTCGATCTCCGCCGCGGCCGACGTCGCGGATTTCATCACTGACGATCTCTCGGAATTCCTCGCCCGGCTGAATTCGCATTTGACGGACTAACCGAGCCGTCCTCCGGACCGTGGGTCTCAACGCGTCCGGGCGAGATCGCGCCGGACGCTTCGGGATCCCTCTTCCCCAAGGGAGATATTGCGGAAAATCGGAATCCATGCTAGGTTAGCAAGTCGCCGACGGAGCGCGGCCGTCGCGCGCGCTGTTCCGGAGGCAGGCGGGAGAAAAAGAATTTTTTCGGCCTGGGGGTCACGACAACCCGTTGAAAAGGCTCATTTCGGCCATGGAGATACAAGACAATCAAAGCGTTTTCCTTGGCAGAATTTGGCCGGAGCTCGCGTTGGCTTGGCTCGGCTTTGATGGATTTGGAATCGGCTTGCGCAATCTTATACAGGAGAGACCAGATGAAAGGGCATGCCGCCGCCGGTCAGGGAGCGCCGCGGTTGACGCAACCCCGGCGTTCATGATTTCAGTGTCTCGCTATTGCTTTGGCCGTCCAAGCGTTGGTGAACGTTGTGACGTCGTGCAATACCGTCGCCAAGACTTCTTTGTGAGCCGGAAGGACGGGAAACGTCGGTTCAGAATTGTGGGAAGGACGCAACGCTTTGTTGTCGCCTATCATCGATTCTGGCGCCGGCGGGCAAAGCGGCCGGAGTTCGATGCCGCCAGTAGGCGATTGGGTCGGGTAGCGGGCGAGACGCCGCAATCGCAGCCTCAGGAACGGTCGGGAGTTCGACGGGCATGACAACGCGGATCTGGAGCCGTTTCGCCCCGTCCCGGATAGTTTCGACGGCCATTGCGGAGACCCGGCTCGCTGCGCGGGCCGTGCCCGACGTCGTCCGTTTCCTCGCGCCGATCGTGATATGGGCGACGGTAGCGATAGTTCTTGGGGCCATTGTCGGCCTCGCAGCTTTTGCGCTCCCGCCGCTCGGCGCTTTCGGCATCGTCGCCGTCTTCGCCGTGCTGCTGCTTTGGGTGATGCCGGAGGTCCCGGTCGTTTTCCCGAGGGTGATCCGCGCGACGTTCTTCATCATGCTGATCGTCAACCTCTGCGTCCCCTACTACTACATGGTCCAGTTCGGCGACCTCCCCTGGATCTCCGTCCGCCGCGTCGCGGCCTTCGCTCTTATCGCGCCGTTCCTTCTTGCAGTTTCGGGTTCGTCGGAGGTTCGGAGGCAAATCGCGACCCGGCTTCGCCCCTCGCTTCCAATTTTTATTTGCGCCGTCGGCTATCTCGTCATGGCGGTCCTCTCGCTCCCGCAGTCGCCGCTTCGGGGCGACTCGACGTCGGCTTTGGTCGACGCTTTATTGGAATGGTATGTCCCCTTCTTCGCAGCGATATATGTACTTGCCGATGAGCGTGACATCGTTCTTTTTCTAAAAATCATATGCTTTTGCGCGGTATTCAACTCGGTCGCGGGAATTGTGGAATATCGCCTCGAGCATCGTTTCTTTACCGATATTTTCCCGAAAGGCATGCTGGCGTCGCTCGCCCAGAGCAATCCCATGCTTTGGGTCCTGATAGACGGCCAAGGGGGCTTCAGGAATGGAGCATTCAGGGCGACGTCGACCTTTCTTGTGCCGCTCTCATTCGGAGAGTTTGAGATTATTGTTATCCCTATTGGACTATTCTTTGCGCTGCATCGAGAGAAATTGCTTGAGAAATGCCTCGGCTGGACGGTCCTGATCACCGGATTCCTGGCGATACTGGCTTCTGGCTCGCGCGGAAGCTATGTGGGTTTTCTCGCGTCGATGGGAGTATTCGCCGTCATCTGGCCGATTCGCAAGTCGTTCACTCACCGCGGAACTCTGGCGCCAGGTTTCATCGGAACCTTGAACGCGATCATCCTAACGGTCGTTTTCTTCATGGTTATGTTCGTGCCCCGAGTTCACGGCATGGTGTTCGGGGGCGCCGGCCAGGCAGGCAGCACGCAGGCGCGATGGGACCAATGGGCGGCCGCCCGGCCCCTCGTGATGCAAAATCCGATCACCGGGCACGGTTTCGTGACCGGCGGTTTCGATATCGGTTCGTCGATTGACAGCTATGTCATCTCGCTGCTCGTCGAGACTGGAGTGCCTGGGTTTCTGTTTTTCTCCGCGATGGTGCTGTCTGCCGATCTGGTATGGCGTCCGACATTACTTGACCGACCTGACGCAATCGGGCGCGCTCGCGGGCGCGCTCGCCTGCAGTTTCGTCGCCTTCTCTTTCTACAGATTGGTTTTGTCTCAACGGGAAAACCACTTTCTGATCTATTGCCTGCTGGGCGCCGTGGTTATGGTAAACTACGTCTACCAGGGCAAACTCGCCAAAGAACCCCGAAGAGTTGGCGCGCAGCGGAGATCCTATTCGCGCCCAGGCGAACAGGGCCTCAAGACAGCGTGACCGCAGCGTGGCGGCGGGCGTCGTTTCGGCGCCGTTCAACCCTCGAGTCGACTGGCGATTGACTGCGTGTCGCCGCCGGCTTCGTTCGAATAAGCGGAAACGGTCTCCATGAGATACTGTATCGTCGGCGCCGGATTCAGCGGCGCCGTTATCGGCCGCGCGCTCGCCGAAGCAGGGCACAAGGTCCTGGTGATCGATGAGCGCCCGCATGTGGCCGGCAATTGCCACTCGCAGCGCGATCCGCAGACCGGCGTCATGACCCATGTGTACGGCCCGCACATATTTCACACAGGCGACGAGCGCGTTTGGGCCTACGTTCAGCGATTCGGGGACATGCGGCCCTACCGTCACCGCGTGCAGGCGGTCGCCGGCGGGATGGTGTATTCGCTGCCGGTCAATCTCCTGACCATCAACCAGTTCTTTCATAAGGTGATGGGCCCGCAGGAAGCGCGCGCATTCGTCGCCGCGAAGACCAAGCCGATCCCAAGCCCGGCAAATTTCGAGGAGCAAGCGCTCAGCATGATCGGAGCCGAGCTCTACGAAGCCTTCTTCCGTGGCTATACCCGGAAGCAATGGGGTCTCGATCCGACGCAGCTGCCGGCGTCAATCCTCAAGCGCCTCCCGCTTCGCTTCGACTATGACGACAGCTACTTTGCCCATCCTCATCAAGCCATTCCCGAGCGCGGCTATACGGAAATGGTCGCCGCAATCTTGGACACGCCCAATCTCGAGTTGCGCCTGGGCGAGCGGTTCGAAGATCTCAACGAAGCGTTCGCCCATGTCGTTTATTCCGGGCCGATCGACCGTTATTTTCACTACGAGCTCGGACGGCTCGGTTACCGGACGCTCGACTTTGAAATATTTAGGGCTGAAGGCGACTATCAGGGAACCGCGGTCGTCAATTATTGCGATGAGGCGACGCCTTACACGCGAATAACCGAGCACAAGCACTTCGCGCCTTGGGAGAAGGCGAAGATGGAAGGCACGATTCTCTACCGGGAATTCAGCCGATTCTGCGGCCCAAACGATATTCCCTACTACCCGATCCGACAGACCAACGAAGAGGCGATGCTCAGGAAATACGTCGATCGCGCGACCGCGACGCGAGGCGTCACCTTCGTCGGCCGACTCGGCTCCTACCGCTATTTGGATATGGACGTCACGATCGGAGAGGCGCTGGCCGCCGCCGACGCCATGCTCGATCGGATCGCCAGAGCCGCGGATATTCCAGTTTTCTTTGTGCCGCCGTTGCAGCACGGTTAGAAGTCTTAGGCGACGTTCTGCCGCTCAGGCTCCCTCACGCTCCTACGCGGTTCATCGGGAATGGCCGACAGGTCTTTGCCCGCCATCTGCACCGAAAAGCCGACCCCTGCGCATAGCCCGTACAGGATCGCCTTGCATTTCATCACCACGTATTTCCCAGTCATAAAAGAATAGAACATATCCCTGAACGATCTGAACACAAACCTTATCAGCTGCCTCGAGAATATGCCGTCATATCTCTGCGCGATGAATACCCTATTCCTGTAAAGCCATCGATATTGCCAAATTTTATTGGGGTCGTTCTCGTTAATGACACTGAACGATACCTCGCCAATTTTCAAATGGGCGACCTTGCTCTTTCCGACCTGGTAAATTCTCGTTAAGCGACGGAGGCGGAGCGAGTACTCATGATCGTCGCCCCAGATAAAGAATTCCTTCAGCGGGAGACCTACCTTCCAGACCAGTTTGACCGGAACCAGGAAAGACACGAACGTCAACCCAGCCATTTCGCAAATGCCGTCCGCCAAATGAAGGGTATATTGCGTCAGGCCGTTCGCCCCGATCCGCTGGGACACCGGCTGAACGTTGATGCACTCGCCGTTAATGTCGAACACGTTGCCGCCGAGGACCGCGTCCTCGCCGACGATCGACATTGCGGCGACAAGCTCCTCGAGCGCTTTCCGATCCGGCTCACAATCGTCATCCATGAGCCACAGATGAGTGCAGGGCAGCGACAAGGCGGTTAGCATGCCGATGTGAAAGCCGCCCGCGCCGCCGGTGTTCTCCTCGGAACGAATCATGTGAAAGGTCGCGTCCCGACGGGCTACTTCCGCGGCGAGCAACTCGCGCGTCGGCTGATCGGAAGCATTGTCGATGACTATGAAGTGTTTCGCGGGATATGTCTGGGCGTCGATCGCAGCAAGACATCGCTTGAGTAGCGATGGACGGTTCCGCGTCACGACGATTGCGGCGACAGTTACCACGATGGACGTCCCTGACTTGGCTGCGACGCCGACACTACTGGCTGGCTGCCCGGTCTTATGGGGCGGACCCGGATCGGGCGAGGACGAACCACGGCGCCGCCTATCTTGTCAAGCGGCGGCGAGGATTGCGGCAGGCCCCTCATGCGGCCACCGTTTGTCCGCTTTTCGAGGCTGTGACATTCTTCGCGACGACGACGATCTGTCCGATGAAGAGGTGCTCGAGGCGCCGCGCGGTAAGCCTGTTGATCAGCTTCGCCCGCGGCCCGAATTCGGAGAGCGGCTCAGTCGATACGACCTCGAAACCGCAGGCCCTGAACATCTCGGCATAGGACTTGGGCGTAAACCAGCGAAGATGGGTGCGATCCATGCGCCCGCTGTCGGCGAGCGTCCATTCGCCCTTGAGAAGCATGCGGATCGTCGAATAGTGGGCCACGTTTGGCGAACTGGCCATCGCCAGCGCGCCGGGGCGAAGAAAGTGACGCAGGCGCTTCAGCACGACCCACGGATCAACAAGATGTTCAAGCACTTCGCCCGCGATGAGCACATCGAAACTGCCCGGGGGTTCCGGGATGTCGAAGCTTTCAATATTTGCGTTGTAGACTCGATCAATGGCAGCTTTGGCCACGCTCGCCGCGTCCGGCATCAGTTCCACCCCGACGTATAGACCGCATTTGCCCTGCTGTCTGGCGTAAGCCCCGGTTGACCCATCGCCGCATCCGATTTCGAGAATTGCGCGGTTGGCGTCGACTCCGAGCCTGTCGATAAGATCCTTCCTCACCCCGGAGAAGTAACGTTGATCCTTCCCCTCGTACGAGCGCGAAAGCGAACCCATGACCTGCTCCATCCAAGAGACAATGACCTAACGGAAGTCTGGCTGCCGGGAAATTTAGCATGATCTCGGCGAGTTGAGAATCGCCCCGCGGTCGCCGCCTTGCCGCGAAGCGGCCGAGCCGCCTTGCAATTCCAAGCACCAGTGAGCTGTTCAGAATGGAGCCAAGGAAAGCTCGGTTTCCCAGAAAAACGGTGGTCGAGGGGGTGGTAACCATTTGGGGTCGCAGCGCGCGGTCGTATTTCGCAATCAGTGCTTGGCGAACGGGACCGAAAGTCGGGCCTTTGACGCCATAGCTCAGATGACGGAGGTGAAAGTCCACGACATAAGTCGTGTAGCCGAGAAAATGCGCCACCAAGCATAGATCGGCGCCGTATAGATGAAATCCCTGAAGATCTCGTGACACAGCCAGATTGGCGTCACGCCGGACGATCAGGAAGTTCTCGTCAAGGCCACGCACCCTTATCGGAAGACGTTCCGTGAATTGGTCGTCGCCGTGGGGGTCGGTCACCCGAAGCGCGAGGCGCCCTGGATGGATACCGCCTCCGTTGCCGCAGACGCCCCAGTTTGGGTCGAACTCGTCGAGTTCCCGGATCACCGAATCCAGCTTCGTTCGATCGTCCTCCAAAAGGAGCAGGTCCTGGTGACAAATTATGATATAGAGCCCCTTGGCCGTGGTCAGGAACTTATTGATTCCTGCATAGGCCTCACAACGATTTGCCTCAGAATTGTCAATATAAAGGTATTCGCAATCGCCGTAGGAGAATCCGTGGCTTACAAAGGATTCAACCATATCGTTGTATTGGGAATGGCGAGTTACAAACGTACAGATGGAATACCTGATCTCGCTCGATTTGGTCTCGGTTATGTCTTTCGGCTGGTCCATCCCGCGCCCCTAGCAAACGGCTGCATCGCAAGACGGTTCCGGAGCGCCCCAGATGTCGAAGGCAGAGACAGAGCGGACGGATGATTGCGCGCAATCGATGCGCGCCGTAGGCTGGGCGCCGCCATCGGTATCGGGTACGCTGTAACACCCAAACAGGCCATCCCGACTCGAACCGCAAATGTGACCCGCGCCGCCCGCGCGTGCTCGATTCATGACACGGAGGCGTCGGCGACGAAGGGCAGCTTGTCGGCTGACGACCCTACATTTCGCTTCACCGATATTGTACAGTACCGCGTTGCGGCAGCTCTGGCGACGGTAGGCACTACGCACGTCCTTTACTTGCCAAATCTTCGAAACTATTCTAACCTAGTATTGAGCCGCGGCCCTCGATTGCTGTGAGGCACGAACCACGCCGCCTCGCATGTTGTCAAGCATGGCCCTCGCCTTCCGTTGTCGCGCGAGAGGACCGCCCTTGGCCCGAAATTCATCCGTTTGACGGTGGCGGGAATGGGGCTATTGTGCTCATTCGACGCGTCGCGCGCCGATCCCGCTGCTTCCACACGCCGCAAACTGGAGAAAAGGAACAGCTGACGACACCTGCCGAAGGCAGGCGCCGGAAGAAACCCGAGCATCCAACAGCCCAGCCACTATCTGAGAATCACTCCGGTTTTGATCAGATATTTCGAGTCGCAGGATAGGAATGTCGACAAGGCCTCTCAAGACAAATTTTGTCTTTAATCTCCTCTCTCCCTTCGTGCGCATCGCGGTCGCGCTTGTCACCATTCCGATATACGTACATCATCTGGGGTACGCGCGGTACGGGGTGCTCACCATTGCGTGGATTCTTGTCGGTTATTTCGGTTTTCTCGATCTCGGACTTTCCCGGGCCTCGATCAACGCCCTGGCGAAGCTTCGCGACGCGTCTCAACCAGACCGAGCTCGGGTGCTTCTGACGACACTGAGCCTAAGTCTCGGATTTGGCCTCATCGGCGCCGCGCTGCTTTTCGTCGTCGGCGGGTATATGTTTGAATATGTGCTTTCTATTCCTGAGGATTTGAAGGGCGAGGTCGCGCAATCGTTTCCGTGGATGGTCTGCCTTTTTCCGATGACGCTTGTGGCGGGCGTCGGTACTGGCGCTCTGGAAAGCCGCGAGCGCTTTCTTCTCGCAAACTCACTGCAAATTTTGGGGACAAGTCTGGGGCAAATCGCTCCGGTCATGATGGCCGTGTTGGTGAGTCCCTCGTTGACGGTCGTCATCCCCACGATAGCCATCACGCAGGCGGCGAGCTCGATCGTCATCGGCGTCTGCGTCTATCGGCTCGAAGGACCGTTTTCGTTTCGGGCTTTCAACTGGTCCGAGGCTCGGACTTTGCTTCACTACGGCGGATGGGTCACCGTGACGGCCGTGATCTGGCCGATCCTCGTTTGCGCAGACCAGTTCCTCATAGGGTCATTGATTGGCGTGGCCGAGGTCGCCCATTACGCCGTTCCCATGAATTTGATCATCCGGACTCAAACATTCCCGATGGCCCTCGGGCGAACTTTCTTCCCCCGCCTGTCCAGCTTGCCGCGGAACGCTGCGCGTGATTTGGGCGCGCGCGCGCTCCAGGTTCTCGGATACGGATACGCGGCGGTGGTCGCGCCTTGCATTATCCTCACGCCGGTCTTCTTTCGCTACTGGATTGGACCCGACTTTGCGCTGATTTCAGCCCCGGTCGCGCAAATTCTCTTTATTGGCGCGTGGATCAGCGGGCTGTCCTTTGTCGCCTACACTCTCGCGCAGAGCCAGGGCAGACCGGACCTGACTGGAAAGCTGCACGCTGCGGAACTCCTACCGTTTTTGGGCATACTTTGGGTTCTGACGGCGAACTTTGGCCTTAAGGGCGCCGCGACGGCTTGGACCTTGCGCGGCGTCGTGGATGCATTCGCGATGTTTTGGGTGGCCGGATTTTCCAGGAAGGATGTCTCATCCGCGCTGGCGCGCCCGGCCGCGGTGCTCTTCGGCAGCGAAATAGCAACGCGGTTCGTCGGGTCCAGCCTCGCCTTGTCGCTTCCCGCCGCTATCGTGGCCGGCCTGATCTCGGTCGGAATCGCCTACGCCTATTGCGACGACCTCCGACAGATTATGACCACCCAGTTTCTCCACGCCCGCAGTTTTGGCGAGGGTCTCATTCGGCGCGGGAAACCGGCGCAATCCGTCTAGCCGCCGTCTGGCTCGCAGTAGCTCGAGAATGCCGAGAAGACGCGTCACAGGTTTTGCGGCGGAACGGGGAAAAGCACGTCCGATGGCGGGACCATGACTTGATATCGGGGTAACTGTTTGCGCTTTCGGATCGCAGCTATCGAGTTCGAAGAATTGAATGCTTTCTATGTCTGTCATGTCCGCGGCGTTGTTCATTCCTTTCTTTTGATAGTGAGTATGGATATCGTCGACCTTGTTCTTCAAGAATTCAATGATAGTGCCCCGCCTGTTCCGCCCTCCTTCCCAATGAGGCCAGTAGGACGAGCATACGTCTTCAATTATATATATTCCGCCCTCATTGAGCAGAGGAAACAGAACATCGAAACTTGCGGTTTGATGCCGGCCAATGTGGGAACCGTCGTCCAGAACAACGTCCAGCCCTTTCATCTCAGCCACGACGTCTCGGAGAAACTTAGGATCGTCCTGAGAGCCGATCCGCACACTACCGCTGTCACCATCGAAAGCAGCGCACTTGGGATTAATGTCAATTCCAAATATGACCGCCTCGTCCCCGAGAAACTTTCGCCATAGCGCGAGCGAGCCGCCCTGAGCTACGCCGATCTCCAGCATTTTCACTTTAGATCCAGTATATGATCCCAAGAGTTGATCATAAATCGGAAGATAATGAAGCCACTTTGCAACCGGTTTTCCCTGGTTTGAAAAAAATATATCGGCTGCCCGCCCCTGATAAGCCGACCGGTGTTCGTCGTTAGCCACGTTTGCGAAGTCATAGGAGTTTGGCAAGCGTGTATTGATCAGGGCGCGTAGTTTCCTGTCGGCCCGGCGGTAAAAAGACAGCATTCTCTCGACTTCCTTCTCGCTTCAATCGATCTTTGCCGCTCGGCGCGCCGGAAGCCAGCTCCGCGAGAACGCGCATCGAACGTCGCCTGCGGTCACCCGACCACCGATTGGGCGGCGTCGCGACCGGCGATCGGACGGCGTCGCGCGGCTTCCGAGCGCCAGATCTGCCCCACCAGACCCTGCGGCATGACATACCTAACCGCGTGGACGACCTTCGGACTTATCATCAATCGCCAATCTCCTGCGTGCCCAATCTCAAACCCGCTTCAGAGATCGAGGCCGGCGATCGCATCCCCGAGTCTGGCGCCGGTCGTAAGCGCTCCGGCGTGGTTGAAATGCGACCAATTCTCGAACGGTTCGTCCCGCTGCGCCAGGTCGCCAATGTTCAAGACCGTACCATATTGTTCGAGAAAGGCGAGATCGCTGATTGTCTCCGGGCCGTGGAAGATCGGAATGTAGAAGGACTCCGCGATCTCTTCTTCTCCGTGCGGAATCCAAGCCAAGCGCAATGAAAACAAAATCCGGCGCAACGAAAACAAAGCCGGGCGCAGCAAAATCCAAATCCAGCGCAACGAAAACCAAATGCTCTTTCCTTTCCGCCAATCCAGTTTTTTCAATAGCTTGCCGTCCATTTTCGTTGGCCTTGGGCTCTCGATGCAGGCGCTTGCGTTCAGCAAGCAATTCTCCGCCGGCGACGATGAACGGATTTTCTGAATAGTAGCATCGCGACCTCCCGCCTGCCAAGAAAATGTCGGTTGAACGGCCGGCGTCGTCCGGCCGTCTCCCGTGATCCGGCGCATCGAACGAGGCCTTGGAGGCGGGGCGCGTTTGCCGCGGGTGTAGCGAAGAACCCGCGGCCTTCAGTTCAGCGGAAATCGCCGTTCCGCTCTCCGCGGCTGGAACGGCCTCTGCCGCGCCGCGCCGCCGGAGTCTCGGGGCCACAAGGTTGAAGGGTCCGTATCGTCCTTCAGGCAACCGGCGACCTTCGGTTCGCCGCTGCCGAATGGGAGCTCGCCCGGCAGAACGAAAGGCTCCGAATGATCGTCGCCGGACTTTGCGCGCGGAACACGCCCCCAGACATTCTGCTTCCGCGCCGATGTGGCCGCCACGCCGCGGCGTGGCGGCGACGGGTCTGGTTAGTCGCCGTGGGAATAGGCCCCCGCATCGTAGGGAACGGTCCGTGCATTCCCAAGGATGTCGACGGTTGGCGCGCCCGTCGCGACGCCGGCCCCTATGGCCGCAGCCCCGGGCTTGAGCTTCATGTTGTAGGTCAGGGTGGAGGGGTCGAAGTCGACAAATTCGGCGGCCGGCCCGCCCGCGGCGATGATGTTGGAGTTCCAGTAGCTTCCTGGACTGCCGTATAACGTCGCCACGCCGTTGACGTATGTAGTAAACACGACGCCCGCAGTCGCCATGCCGACGTTGTGATCCGCTTCAACGTTAGCGTCGAGATTATAGGCCGCGACCGCCTGGGAGAGATTGTTACGCACTACGACGCCGTTGCTTGAGGATCCTTCATGTGTCTTGTCGCCGATGCTGACGGCGGGCTGGCATATTTTAGAAGTCGGAAGGAGTCCGTCATTCACCACCGTATTGTTGGCGATTACGCCGCCATGGACGCTCCAGAAGGCAATCCCCCAGCAGGCGGTGGTTATGACGAGATTGTTGGTGACATGGAGGTAGGACCAATCCCCGTCGAAGGCGTCGATGCCTTGCAGGCCTAATGGAAACGGAAGATGCGGGTCGGTCTGCCGGATGACCGTGTTGCTGTCGATTAGGACATATTGGAAATTGTTTACCGTCGCGCCCGGCGCGAGGACGCCGACCACGCCCTGCATGGCGTCAGGGTGATTGCCGTCGTTGATGTCCAGGTTGTCGTGGATATAGTTCTTGGTAATCGTAAGTTCGCTGGCGCCATAGTCGATTCCGTCGTCGCCAAAATGATCGATTTCGTTGCCGGAGAAGACCGTTTGGTTGGCCGTCAGCGCCGCCCCCCACCTGACATTGTAAATATGAGACCCGGTCATTGTTACGCACTTGGTATTGTTGCCTCCCACGCTACTCTGGGCCTGAAGCCCCCAGCCCGCATTCGCGACCCAATCGGCCTGACTCCAGCTGCTGACATCGTCCTGGAACGACATCGTCATGTTCTGGAATATGACATCGGATGACGGAAAGGACGCGCCCTGATCCTTGACCCCGACCAGAGTGCCGCCGTTGGCGCCCGCGAGACCTTGCACCTTGAGGCCGCGGAAAGCCCACATGTTGGTCGAACAGAGAACTAGCGAAGACAGCACCGGCGTCTGACCAGGGGCGGCGGCGACGGTGACGAAGCTCGAATTCGAAATCTCCGTATTGTACACGCAGATATGGACGTTTCCGTAGTTCCCGCTCATGAGCAGGATTTCATCGCCGGGCGCGATCGGACCCCCGTTGGGGCCGGGAGCGAAGACGTAAGCCCAAGAATTCGGGCCGAACACTTTTGCGTAAGTGTAGGGCGCGGTCGTGAGGAGTGGATAAGTGTAGCCCGTCGGCACGTTGGCGACCGCCTCGAGCGAGTTCCACGGATGCGCCTGGGAGCCGTTGCCGCCATTGGCGGGCGTCTTGCCGTTCACCGGGTCAATATACCAGATATTCTTGAATGTTGATGGCGCCTGTTGGCAGGCAAGAACCTGCTCCGTATAGCCGGCAAAGACGTAGGAGAATAGCAGAATAGCAGTTCTACCGAGCGCTTCCATTGAATCCCCGCCCCTTGTCTTAGCGTTATTGCCATGTAAATATGGCTTCGCCTCAATATCATGCCTTACCTATGCTTTCAATCACGAACTTGTCATTACAAGATACCAAAGTAAATGGATGATTTGTGGGATCTTGAAGGGCAAAGACAGCGCCAGCCACGATAGTCTGGGCAAGAATCTGGAATAATCTACTATACTACGTAAATATCAAAGATATAATACCGCTTTTGGTCGGGAATAGAGTGCAAAGTAAATGATACGCCGGGCTCAAATCTATGTTGAAGGAGATAATTGGCAGGAATGACGCAGCGAGAGCCGATTGCGGAAGCCATCGGCTTTTCGCCTGTCATGCGGTGCGCCAAGCCGGCAAGGCAAGCCGGCAAGGATAGCAAAACGCCTCGCGGCGGTTGCAAGCCCCGCGATCGAAGATTCCTGAGCGAGGGCAGTCTTCGCCGGACTTACGCCGACCGCGGCGAGCCTTCAAGGCAGCCCTCCCAACGGGCGGACCAGCGTCTCAAACGCTTCTCCGACCCATGGGGTAAGCAACTCTGCCGACGCCGGGTCGCACGTCCCCGGCCGCCGCCAGAGACAGGTGCGTTCCGTGAGCAACGCTCGACTGTAAGGGTCCGACCAGCACTGAACCTGCTGATAGCCGAGGCTCGCGAAGTCTGCCTTCAATTCGTCGATCTTCAGGTCCGGTGTTCGTCGCTGCAGGCTGATGACGTAATTATAGGCGTTCGGGGCGATCGGATTCTCGGTATCGCCTGCGTTGTAGAGCGGAATTCCGGGTCGCAAATTCACGTAGTCGCCGAACCGCCACCACAAATTCCGGGGATAGATCGCGACGCCGCAAGCTTCCTTGTCGGCGTTGATGATGCGCGGTCCCAGTATCGAAGCCCGTGAACGAACCCAGTACCAGATCCGGTCTGGCGACGCCGCCAGGCTGATCGACGCGAGTGTCCAAGCCAGAGGCACGGCGACCATCAACGCGCGCTGGATCGCAGGCCGGCCGAGCCTCTCCGCCAGCCAGTCGGCCGCCAGGACCGAACCAATGCCGGCCAACGTCATCAGCAGCGGCAACGCCGGTGAAATATATCGGTATTCCTTGTGGCCGACCGCGGAATGCAAAGCGAAGATCACCACGACGACCAGCAGCAACAGCGGCAGCCTCAAGCCGCCATAGATAGCGCAAAGAACGATCACGATTCCGAACCCGCCCCAGGCGACCCATTCCCAGCCGAGGTAGGAGTAGACCGGATTTGTGCCGAAGGTCGCCGCGACCCCACCGACGGTGATATCGTAGACATAGGTGACAAAGGCGTGGAACGGCCAACCCCAGGTGGCCCAATCGAGCAGTCCGCCCAGTATGAACGGCACAG
The DNA here is from genome assembly GCA_963776665.1 of uncultured Alphaproteobacteria bacterium. GTDB lineage: Bacteria > Pseudomonadota > Alphaproteobacteria > Rhizobiales > Beijerinckiaceae > Roseiarcus. Next base: position 11,520 of record CAVZNQ010000030.1, on the reverse strand, counting down.
CAAGTCCACCCAGCAAAGCCGGATAACGCTCCCGCACCCGCAAGCCGCCCACAACGAGGACGGCGACGCCGACCACGGGGGCAAGCTGCGGGCGGACGACCACCGCGAGCCCGAACATCATCGCCCCCACGAACAGCCTTCGCGTTGGGGGAACGAAGCGGTCGGGATAGACAAGATAAAGGCCAACCGCCAGCGCAGCGCCGGCGAAGGTTTCAGAGAGCGGATGGGCGTAGAAATATACCAGCTCGAACCAGACGGCGTTCAAGAGCGCCGCCGTCACGGCCGCGGCGAAGCCTACGACATTGCGGCCCCAAAGGTAGGCGCAGATCACCGGCCCGAGCGACAGGATGCAAATCAGGGCTGAGACGCCGCCAAGGCCGGCGGAGGGCGGCGAGCCGAACATCTGCCCCAAGGCCATGAAGGCGGCTATCACCCCGGGCCACGCCCAGCTCCGCTCGCCGACTTGGAAGTCCCACGGCACCAGCCCTTGATGATTGACGATGCGGTTCGCCTGCTCCATCCACATCACCTCGTCGGGATGAAGTATGCTGGGCAGGAACGTCATGACGCAGGCGCGTATTACAAACGCCAGGATGCAGATCGCCAATAACGCGATCCAGTCGTGCTGGCTGAATCGGCCCTGAGGCGACTCGGTCAACTGAGGTTTGGGAGCGGAAAACATCATCAAGCACCCATCGCAAGAACGGAGTTTCGGACGCCGTGACCGACAACTTCGCTCCGGCTGTAACGAATAAAACTCACCCTCATAAGCGACTATTGGCCCCGGTCGCGCAATTCGTCCGTGTCATCCGCGCCAGGGATCATTCGCCGTCGCCAGCGAATGCTTTGTTCGAAGTCGCCGGGCCAAACACAAACGCCAGGTTCAGCCAAAAATTAAAGAGGAACGCCGTCCCAATTCCGATAGCCTTGGCGAGCGGAAGCGGCGCCGACGTCGCGCCCGCAACGAGAATAGTGACGCAGACGTTGAACGTCAGACCGACCGTCGCGAAAGCGAGGAACTTCATGAATCTCCCGGCGCCAAACTTCTCGTCGAAGACGAATATCGTCGTGAGGACGTAGTTGACGATAGCGGCGCAGACAAAACTGAACGTCGCAGCGGCCGCGACCGGCAGATAGATCGGACACAGGATCGAGAACAGGCCAAGATCGACGACTGCGGCCGTTCCTGCCGTCATTCCGTAACGGACGAGGCGCGATGAGACCAGGTCAAACGCCTTCCGATCAATCAGCATCGCGTCATTTCAGCTCGATGAATTGCTGTGAGGTCAGAGGCTCCAACATCGGGATGTTGACTACCGAGAAGATGGCGAAAAGAGCGACGATGATGGCGACGATCGTCATCAGGCCGCCCTCCTGAAACAGCCGCTCCGGCTTCTGAGCCGTTGACGCGGGTTGCATCGACAGCGCCAAATACTTGCCGAATAGAACTGCAATCGCGGGCAGGACGAATATATATTCTATTCTGTATTTCACGAAGAATATCGCCAGCGCCATTGCGCTCAACAGCGCATAGATCAGGCAGGACGACGCCAGTTTCGTCTCGTCGTAACCCGCGAAGCTGGCCCGATAACGCACCAGAAGATCGCGGCCATGAGATGAAACGATTTCCCTGTATTCCGACAGGCGCTTGGCGCCCATCAGGAATGCGCCGCCCAGCCAATAGCCGAGGATGATGCTCCCGGGGGGCAGCGTCGACGGGTCCACCATCGCCCACCCGATCATCAGCCGAAGCGGGTTGTTGACCGACTCGGTGAGCACGTCAACGTAAGGGTAGTCCTTGGATCGTAACGGCCTGACGTTGTAGACGATTCCTTGGGCGGCGAAAGCGATCGCGACAAACAGCATCGTCTTGCTGGAGGAAGCGGCGATTGCGAGGCCGAGGGCGACCAGGACGAGCCACTGCGCCCACACGACCGAACCCTCCAGCCGTATCTGCACCGCGGTCCGCGCCGACTTGGTGGGATGCAGCGCATCCGAATCCCGGTCGAGCCACTCGTTGATCACGTAGTTCGCCGACGCGATCAGAACCGCAACCAGAGCGCCGGCGACGAATGGCCAGACCGCGAGCTGGACTTGAGAGCCTCGGAGCAGCAGCGCGAGAATAATACCAGGCACGACAAATATGTGCTTGGTCGCGTGATCCAGCCGCATAATCGCAATATAGTCGGCAATTTTCGCCGGCCGCGAAGTCAATCCCACAACAGATTCGTTCGAACTCATGTCGATTCCCGCAGCAATTCAGTCAGCGCCGCACTGACATCGAGCGCCTCCGCAACGACCTCCCAAAGATGTTCTGAAACCGAGCGCCTTACCGCTAGCATTTTCAGCGATAATCCGCAATCAGCGAGGGTCCGGCCTCAGGCGTTCCGCCCAACCCGAGCAACGACGCGACTGCACGAGCGACGACGTGACCAGCAAAGCCGCACACGCGGGAGAGCACAAAATTATCTTGGCAGCCGGCAAGCCCACTTCCATATTGAGAGAGAACCGTCGGCGCCGGCTTTGAGCGAGGCCCCCAATGAACGTGCAGGTCCCCGTCGCCCCCGCAAAAGGCGTTTTCATCGACAACCGCTGGCGGCCCGGCGCATCCGGCAGGACAATTCCCGTCGTTGCGCCGGCTGACGGCGAGGCGTTCACGACGATCGCGGCGGGTAACGCGGCGGACATCGACGCCGCCGTGAAAGCGGCCCGGGCCGCCGTCGAGGGCGGCGCCTGGAGCAAGCTCAGCGCCACCGAGCGCGGTCGGCTTTTGACCAAGCTCTCGGTCGCCGTCGCTGACCACGCAGAGGAGCTGGCGCAGCTCGAGGCCCGCGATACGGGCAAGCCAATGCGCCAGGCTCGCAACGACATGATCGCGACCGCCCGCTACTTCGAATATTACGGCGGAGCAGCGGACAAAGTTCATGGCGATACAGTCCCGTTCTTGCCGGGCTATTTCGTCACCACCGAGCATGTTCCCTACGGCGTCACTGCGCACGTCATCCCGTGGAACTATCCCGCGCAGATCTTTGGCCGCACGATCGGGGCTGCGCTCGCCATGGGAAACGCCTGCGTTGCGAAGCCTGCCGAGGACGCGTGCCTGTCGACGCTTCGCATCGCAGAGCTTGCCGCCGAGATTGGCCTGCCCGAGGGCGCGCTCAACATCGTCCCCGGCCTGGGCGAGGAGGCCGGGGCAGCGCTTTCGTCTCATCCTGGCATCGACTTTATTTCTTTCACAGGCAGTCCCGAAGTCGGCACGCTCATTCAGACCGCGGCCGCGAGAAATCACATCGGGTGTACGCTCGAGCTCGGCGGAAAGTCGCCGCATGTCGTCTTCGGCGACGCGGACGTCGATTTCGCGGCGACGACCATCGCCGTGACCATGGTTCAGAACGCCGGGCAGACCTGCTCGGCGGGCTCACGCGTGCTTGTCGAGAAGGGCGCCTACGACAAGGTCGTGACCGCGCTCGCGGATCGTTTCTCGAAGCTCGTCGCCGGCACCCCCGAAATGGATCGCGACCTCGGACCGGTAATCAACGCCCGCCAGAAGAAGCGGATCGAAAGCTTCTTCGCCCGCGCCGAGGGAGCGAGCGTGCCGATCCTGGCCCAGGGCCAAATCGCGGCCGGCGTGCCGGAAGGCGGCTTCTTCATCGCCCCGCGCGTCTATGGTCCCGTGCCGCGGGCCAACGAGCTTGCGCACAAGGAGGTCTTCGGGCCTGTCCTGTCAGTGCTCCCGTTCGAGGATGAGGCCGACGCGGTGCGCCTCGCCAATGGCACCGACTATGGGCTCATGGCTGCGGTCTGGTCGCTCGACGGCAATCGGGCGCTCCGGGTGTCACGCGGCATCAAGGCGGGTCAGGTCTATATCAACAGCTTCGGCGCGGGCGGCGGCATCGAGCTGCCGTTCGGCGGCATGAAGAAATCCGGACACGGCCGCGAGAAGGGTTTCGCCGCGCTGCATGACGTTTCGCAGCTGCGGACGACGATCTTCAAGCACGGCTGAACGCCGTCCCCTCTGAGCCCCAGCGCGTTCACAAGCGCGTTTCCCGCGCGGCGGCCCACGCGCGCGCCGACCCTCGTGCGATAGCGCAAGGGGGGTCATTTGCCAATCCCCGCATGTCTTTTGGCCGAAATTGATGATCGAGCACGGGGTGGGTGTCCGTACAAGCCGGCCAATTGAGTTCAAGCGTCTGGATGAGGATTTCTTTTCAGAGGACGACTGAGCACCCCACAGCCCGTCGCGTCACGGAAGGCCCCGACATTCGAGAGATCGCCGGGGCTTTTGTTTGTGACGGCCGGGCCTCGCTTTTGCCATCATCTTGACAACATCTGCCTGGTCGCCGGATAGTTAATCTGTTGGCTGCGCTGATTTTCAGGGGGCCACCGGGCGGGGAATTTCAAATGACGAATATTGGCGAAAGCCTCGAATACCAGGGCGGGGAAGGTCCGGAAGAACCACTCCCGGAGCCGAAACCGGCTCGGCGTAACCAGAGGCGAAAGCGCAGTCGGCCGAGTTGATGGCTTCGATCGTCGCCGAGCGCCTGATCGCGCGCCTCGAGCGTGACGACTTCGTGGTGATGAGGAAGCGAGCGCTCGGCGGTCATTATGCGCTCGGGCAGGGCGTTCAGGGCTGATCGCACCGCCAGCCGTTCGGACGCGATCTAGCTCTATGGCGCTCGCACCCCTTTCAACCTATACAGATCGTGGCCTTTGGCAGCGATTTCGCCGTGGGCCGCGACGACAGGGAGGATGCTATGCCAACAATAATCGCGCATCATAACATTACAAAAGGCACGAAGCACTGGCTCACTTCCCCCAAGCGCAAAGAGCTATTCGGTCCCCTGGGGATAACCAACATCCGAACATTCGTCGATCCGCAAAATCCTAATCGGGTGGCGTTGATGATGGACGTACCGGACATGAACGCCATGATGGCGGCGATGCAGACCACGGCAGCCGCTGATGCTATGGCCTCTGATGGGGTTGTGCCTGAGTCGCTGGTGATACTCGTGGAATCCTAAAAGAAAGCGCTGGCGCGATATTCGTTACGTGCGCCGGCCGAGGCTTAGCGCACATTGTTTCACGGGCGCGACAATGGAGGGGGCCAGCCGCGTGGCGCCCTGAACAGGGTGACCATCCTAATCAGGCAGGCCAATGATGCGTCCACCCTTCACAAGTTTTTCGGCGATTTCCGGGCAAATGAGTTCGAAAAATACACGTAGTTTGAACCCAGGCTCGATTTCTAGGCCGTGTTCCGCGATAGATTTTGCAACCTCGAGGCTCCCCGCCAGTGCATTGGCGGAGGCGGCCACGAAGCGGAGTGAGCTCAACGCATTGGCCTCCATCGCTTGATCGAGGTGCTTTGCGGCCTCCTCGTAGCGCTCCTCTTGAATTGACGCCAACCCTTGAGCGAAGTAGGCGAGATACACGAGCAGGTCGAAGGGACTGAGCCGAAGGGAGCGCTTTGCGTGTTCCCGGGCCTGGGCGCCGCGGCCGGAAACGGCGTTCGCGATCGCCGCCAAATAGAGCGCGGTCGCGCAAGATGGATTGATTGATAGGCCGCGGTCGATCGCTTTCAGCCCCGCTCCGTGATCCTTGCTGAGCAAGGTGATGACGAAACCGGCGATTGCGAGAGCCGCTGCATCGTCAGTGCTACCCTTCAGAGCCGCATTTGCATGGTTTAGCGCGCTTGCCTTGTTGGCCGCATCGAAGCCGCCCCGCGAGTAGCACCATTCGTAGCACCATCCGAGGAGGGCATGGGCGGCTGCGTAGCCAGGAGCGATCTTCAGCGCGTCTTCCAGAAACCCGATGGCCGTGCGGCCTTGTTCGGCTGATTGGGTGGCAGTGAACGGAAGAGCGCGGAGGAATAGGTCATAGGCATCGAGGTTGTCCGGTCGTTTTCGTCGCGCCCTTTCGATTTCGGACTTCTGGACGTTTGGCTCGACTACGGCGACGACGCGATCCGTGATCTGATCCTGGAGGTCGAATATATCCGCAAGATCGCCATCGTATCGGTCCGCCCAAAGATGCGCCCCCGATTCGGCTTCAATAAGCTGCGCGGTGATTCGGAGGCGCGCGCCCGATTTGCGTACCCCGCCTTCCAGCACGTAGCGAACGCCAAGCTCCTGCCCAACCTGCCGGACGTCGACGGCCTTACCCTTGTAGACGAAGCTCGAGTTGCGCGCGATTACGAACAGCCATTTGATTCTGGAAAGTCCTGTGATGATGTCCTCGACCATTCCATCGACAAAATATTCCTGATGCGAATCGTCGCTCATGTTTTGGAACGGGAGAACGGCGATTGACGGTTTGTCCGGCAACGCCAGACGCACTGCCGGCTTTTGCGCAGGAGTCGGCTCGCTGGGCGACGAGTTTCTTCCTTGGACGGGCAACCCGACTTGCAGCGAATAGGCGCGAAGCGGCTCGGCGATGTTCTTGAGTTGGGTCAGCCCGAGATCGGTGACCTTGAGATCGAGCCGACCCCGGACTTGCCGATAGGCGTCCTCCGAAAGGCAAATCGCCCCCGGCTCACAGACGCCTTCGAGGCGCGCGGCGATATTGACCCCGTCTCCCATAAGGTCGCCGTCGCTTTCCTCGACGACGTCGCCGACATGCACGCCAAGCCGAAACTCAATGCGCCTATCCCTCGGAACGCCGGCGTTTCGTTCAACCATCGCGTTCTGAAGTTCGATGGCGCAGCGCACGGCGTCAACCGCACTGCGAAATTCGACTATCGAGCCATCGCCAGTGCGCTTGACGACCCGCCCATTATGCACCGCGATTGTTGGGTCGATCAGATCACTGCGCAATGCCCTCAGGCGCGCCAGAGTCCGGTCTTCGTCGGCGCCGGCGAGCCGGCTGTAGCCGACAACATCGGAGACGAGAATCGCCACAAGTTTCCGGCTCTCGCTCATGGCTAGGCCTCTGCAACTCACAGAGTAGCACAAACGCAAAGCGAAACTCCCCCTGTCCCGAAGCGGGGGAAAAGAAATCGAGCTACAGGTAGAATTCTCCTCGTGGAGGCGGCGGAAGCACCGGCCGACGCGCGAGACGGGAGCTTGCCGCGGCGGAAGCCGCCAGACGGCGTACTCGCGATTTTCTCAGGTTTTAGGGATTCAGTGGACAGGGAGGAACAGTGGCGAATGTAGGTATGGCGGTGGACGCAGTCCTGCGAAACCGGTCTGCAGAGCTTCGCCACCTGTTTATCGCGGCAAAAACAGGGTCAAATTCGATTTTTAGCCTGTTCGGTCCTCGTTTCAGCGCCCGAATCTGGTGTCGTTGCGAGAGTTAGCGGATTTCTTGGCTTTCGTCGAACAGGTGCAAAATCGACCGTAACAGGTCGATAACTGGTATGAACGCGGCGCAACAGGCGAATCGGGCTCTCGGTTAACTCACCGCCCCAAGGAGGAGTGCTCACGTGTCCTCTGACGAGAAATTACTCGTGGCTCACGGGTCAGGCTTCGATGTCTTCCAAGAGGGAGATTGAGCATGTCCCGTCGCAACTTCCTTGATCCCGCACGGCGAGAGCAAAAAATTGATCCCCGGGTCAAGGCGCTGGTCGACCGGGGCCTCAAAGAGGGGATGAGGAGCACTAAGCTCTACGCCTTGGAGGGAAGCAAAGACCCATTTTGGCCGATCGGATTCTGCGTGGCCTGGGTGCTTGGGCGAGATTCGTCCAAGGCCGCGCGGCTCTATGCGCGACATCGACTGGGAATCGGGGTCGTTCACGTCAAGGGTTGGATCGACGCACGGACGTCACTGCTTCGCGCACTGGCGACTGGTAAGGTCGAAGCGCTCGGCGTTCGCGTGGCCGATGGCCGACGAGTTTCGATTCCGGCGCTCGAGTGGATTGATCTAAGAATCCAACAGAGGGGAGCTTACGACGAAGTCCGACAAGCGGACGATTTAATCGCATACCGCGACGTCAGGATTGCGTCCGTACACATGCGGAATGCATGGCCGGCCGCAGAGGATGAGGCGCCGGAGAAGCCGAAAATAAAAGGCGGCGAACTGCCGGCCCACGCGCCGTCGGTAAATGGACCGAGCGACAAGCAGCAGGACGAGCACTCTGAATCGCAGGCCGAAACGGCAGCGATGGAGAAGGCGCCCGAAAAGCAAGGAAGGACAGCGGGAGAACCGGCAGCCGAGACGCCAGCCATGAAACGGGCGCGCGAGAAGAAGGAACGCGAGCAAGCATGTTTGACCACTTTGGTGGAGCGCATGCGCGCTGATCCCAATGATCCTGTCGCAAAAGGGAAGTTGCGAAAGAATTTCCCCGGGATTTCCAGCCGCGCGTTCGGCGCACTCTTTTCGCAAGCCACTCGAGAACCCGGTTGCGCCGCCTGGAGCAAAGCAGGCCGGCGGCGCCGCAAAATGACGTCAATGGATGAGGGTGATTTGGTCGGGCCGAATCACTCCAGTCCCAATTGCCCGCCTCCTAATCGCCGCAGTGGCGGAAAACGTCCGCGCGGCGATTAGACGATTTTTCCTGGCTTTCCGGGCTTAACAATCGCCGCGGTCAAGGCCTGCGGCGAAGTTTAATCGTGACGGCTATTCAGCGGTTCCAAACCCTATAGTTGGGGCGGTCGGACGTCCGCGTCTGATCGCCGCTCGGAGTAAGCGACGATCCGTCATTGAATGGAGATCGTCATGGCTACACTCACGGAATTGCGGATCGGTCGGTTCGAGGCCGTCACCCTCACAGACCTCAAGCCCAATCCCCGCAACGCTCGCACCCACTCGAAGCGCCAGATCAAACTGATCGCCGACAGCCTGAAGGCGTTCGGGTTCGTCAATCCGATCCTGATAGACGAGGACGGCATGATTGTCGCTGGCCATGGACGAGTGGCCGCAGCCAGGCAAATCGGCATGACTGAGGTTCCTGCTGTCCGCATCGAGCATCTCAGCGACGACGAGAAACGCGCGTATGTCTTGGCCGACAATCAGCTGGCGGCGCGAGCCGGCTGGGATACCGATATCCTCGCGATCGAACTGCAGCATCTGATCGAGGTCGCCATCGAGTTCGATGTGACGGCGACCGGATTTGAGATGCCCGAGATCGATCTTCTCATCGAGGGAGCCAAAGCGCCGAAGCGGGAAGACGAGGTTCAGCCGATCGACCGCACCGGGGCTGCAGTGAGCCGCCGGGGCGATCTTTGGCGCCTTGGGCCGCACATGCATCCTCTGCGCCGACGCTTTGAAGATGGCCAGCTACGCGACGTTGATGGTCGAGGAACTCGCTACCATCGCCTTCGCCGACCCGCCCTACAATGTTACGATAGCCGGCTTCGTCAGCAGAGCGACCGTCTGGCCCATCGTCGAGTTCGCGATGGGCGTAGGTGAGATGACCGAAGGCGCGTTCATCGCCTTCCTGAGAGCGCGATGACCTGCGCCAGCCGCTTCAGCGCCGCCGGAGCGGTGCAGTTTTGGTGTCAGGACTGGCGCCACCAATACGAACTCCTGACCGCCGCCCGCGTGGCGGGCCTCGAACACCTAAACACCTGCGTCTGGGTCAAGGACAATGGCGGCATGGGTGGCCTTTACCGTTCGCGTCACGAATGCGTCGGCGTGTTCAAGGTTCCCGGCGCCCGCCATCGTAACAACGTCGAACTGGGCAAGCACGGCCGCAACCGGACCAATATCTGGGAATACTCCGGCGCGGTGACGTTCTCCAAAACGAGCGAAGAGGGGCGGCTCAACGAACTGCACCCGACCGTCAAGCCGACGGCGATGATCGCCGATGCGCTGCTCGACTGCTCGAACCGCGGCGACACCGTCCTTGACCCGTTCCTCGGCAGTGGATCGACCCTCATGGCGGCGGAACGCACCGGTCGCATCTGCCGTGGCGTCGAGATCGACCCGCTCTACGTCGACGTCGCGATCCGTCGCTGGCAGCGAATGACCGGCGAGCGTGAGTCCATGCCGAGACCGGCGTCGGCTTTACCGCCCTCGAGATTGCGCATTCGGATGCCCGCCATGACCGATAGGCACGATCATCGCCCGCCGCGCAAGGGCCAGTTCCGCCCGGGCAGTCCGGCAATCCATACGGTCGCCCTCCGGGGTCCCAGGAACATTCGAACCTATGTGATCAAGCATCTCAACGCCAAGATCCCGATCATTGAGAACGCGCAAAACGCGAACGATCCCGCGCGCCGAAGCGATCGCGATTCAGCTCGTCAACCTGGCCGCCAAAGGCGAGCCAAAGAGCCTGGCGGCCGTCCTCAGCTTCACTCGCGAATTCGACGCTGCGGTTGGCGACCTGCGACCGAACGCGCTCGCGCGTGCGGCGGACGCGGTTGTGCTCGAGGACATCATCGCTCGCATCCGCGCGGGGAATCCGTCTCCGGATTCGGTTTCCGGGTCCACCGACGAAAAGGGGCCTGAAGAGCCCAACGCAACCCCAAACTCCGACCCAGAGGCTGAGAGGTAAGTTCTCCATGACGATCTCCGCGGCTCCTCCGCCCTTACCAATGATCTCCCCGCACGACTACGCGGCTCTGCTGCGCAATGACCTTGTCGCGTTCATCCATCGCGCCTTCTGCGACCTCAATCCGCAGACCCTCTTTAGGCAGGCCGCCTACATCGAACTCTTGGCTTCCCGCTTAGAAGATTGTCGTGCGGGCAGGGTCCGACGTCTCATCGTCAATCTTCCGCCCCGTAGCCTGAAATCGCATTGCTGTTCGATCGCGTTCAGCGCGTGGCTCTTGGGGCATAACCCTGCCATTCAAATCATCGCCGCAAGCTACGGACAGGATCTGGCCGATAAACTCGCTCGCGACACCAGAACGCTGATGGAGGCCGATTGGTATCGGGCGCTTTTTCCCACGCGGCTGTCGGCGCGCAAGGCGGTCAATGACTTTACGACGACCGCCGGGGGAACCCGAATGGCGACCTCGGTCGGCGGTGCTGACCGGCCGCGGCGCCGATGTCATCGTCATCGACGATCCGCTTAAGCCGGATCAGGCGCTCTCCGACGTTGGCCGCAAGGCGGTCAACGAATGGTACGAGAATACGCTTCTCTCCCGTCTGAACAACAAGCGCACCGGCTGCATCATCATTGTCATGCAACGCCTACACCAGGACGACCTCGTCGGCCACGTGCTGCCGCAGGACGATTGGACGGTGCTGTCTTTCCCTTCAATCGCGGAGGAGCTCGAATGCATACCGTTCTCGACGCCTTATGGATTGCGGCGCTTCTTACGCCAGCCCGGCGAAGCCCTCCATCCGGAGCGGGAGTCGGTGGTTGAGTACGAGGCCATGCGACGCCGGATTGGCCTCTACAACTTCTCGAGCCAGTACCAGCAGTGTCCGATCCCGATTAGCGGCAATCTCGTCAAGCGCGAATGGCTGCGTTTCTATGACGACAAGCCTCGCCAATTTGCGCGCATCGTCCAGAGCTGGGACACCGCTGCCAAAACCTCCGAACTCAACTGCTACGACTACTCCGTTTGCACAACCTGGGGCGTCGACCGGGATAACTTCTACCTAGTCAACGTCTTCCGCCGACGTCTCAACTACCCC
>CAVZNQ010000029.1:0-134969 GCA_963776665.1 uncultured Alphaproteobacteria bacterium | reverse complement strand
GCGAGGACATCGCGCGCGAAGAGGGGTTGAGCGGCCAGCGGGTGCGAAAAATCGTCGCCGACGCGCTCAAACGGCAAGAGGTCGACGACGGGCCGGATCACGCGATCCTTCAGCTTTTCCGGCTCGAACAGGCGCAGCGCCTCGCCGCCAAGGCGGTCGACGGAGGCGACCTCAAGGCGATCGCGCCCTATCTCCAGGTTCTCGACCACCTGGACCGCTACCGGAAGGCCGGGGCGAGGAAGGCGGTCTACGACGCCGCCGCGCGCAAAAAACTATTCGCCAAGATGAACCGCATCGTCGCGCAAATGGAGGCCAAGGCCGGCCGGTCGATGAGGGACGGAGCCCCCGAACCCCGCCCGGCGGGTGGGCCCGCGCAGCCCGATTCCAGCCTAACTCCTTGAAAAGAAAAGATATAAAATTTGGATTTCGTTGCGCTGGATTTGGATTTCGTTGCGCCGGGCTTGGGTTTTGTTGCGCCCGGCTTGGGTTTCGTTGCGCCGCCCTTGGCGATCGTTGCGCCCGAGCCCGGCGGTCGCCGTCACTTCAGGAGGACGTAGATATTGACCTGTAGCGTCGGGTCGTCCGGGTCCTTCACATCGTTGGCGTATTCCTCGACGAAGGAATCCTGCGCGTCGATTCCCTTCTCGTCGAGATAGGCCGTGATCGCGTCGTAGGTCGCGTCGATGTCCGAATACGCGCCCTGGTGTTCGAAGCGCATCGCCTTGCCGCTGGCCGTCTGCCCGATCTTGACCGCGTCGGAGAGGCTCGTTTTTCCCTCGGGGGCCGCCGCCAGCGGATATCCCGCGTGATATTTGAATCCGGTGTCGTCGGATTCGAGGAACACCGCGATCGGCCGGCCCGCCGGCGCGAGATTCGCCTTCTCCATGTCGCGCCTGACGAGGCCGAGCGAACCGAGAATTGCGGTGTAGATCTCGTCCCGGTCCGCCTTCCCTTCGATGTAGGCGAAGGGCCGCGACGCGAGATCGACCGTCTCGCCAGTCGAAGCTTCGCCCGCCGGCGCGGACGGCTCGCCAGGTTTGGCGGCTTCAGGAGCTGCGGGCGCCGGCGGCTCGGCGGGCTTGGCGGCCGGGGGCGCGGGCGCAGGAGCGGCGGGCGCCTGGGCGGCAGGCGGGGTCGCCGGGTTGTCCTGGGCGAAGCCTCCGCATGAGGCCGCCATGGCCGCGGCGGCGATGAGGCTCGCGACAGCGAAACGGATCAGTCCGGGTGACATGGCGGCTTAGCCCTCTGACGCCCGCAGGCGCGGAATCGCACAATCGCAGTCTAAAACCATAATGGCGTCACAAGGAAGAGCGCGCCGAATCCGGCGTCATGCCGGCTGCGGCCTCGTCCAGCGCAAGACCGGCTGTCGCGCCGCGCGGGTCTCGTCGAGCCGCCGCCGCGGCGCATCGACCGGCGCGGACTGAAACCGCTCGCGCTCGCCCGCCGTCGCGGCGATCGCGAGATCGCGCAGCGTCATGATGAACAGGTCGAGGCTCGCCTTCGATTCGGATTCCGTCGGCTCGATCAGCATCGCCCCGTGCACGATGAGCGGGAAATAGACTGTCATCGGGTGATAGCCCTCGTCGATCATCGCCTTGGCGAAATCGAGCGTCGTCAGCCCGGTGTCTTTCAGCCAGCGGTCGTCGAACAGCGCCTCATGCATGCACGGCCGGTCGCCGAACGGCGCGCTCATCGCATCGTTGAGCGAAGCGCGAATGTAATTGGCCGACAGCACCGCGTCCTCCGAAGCCTGCTTTAGACCGTCCGCGCCGTGGGACAGGATGAAAGTGAGCGCGCGCACGAACATGCCCATCTGACCGTGGAACGCGCACATGCGCCCCAACGACGCGCCGCCCGCGGCGTGCTCAATGAGGCGAAGCGCGGAGCCTTCGCGCTTGACGAACGGAACCGGCGCATAAGGCGCGAGCCGCGAGGACAGCGCGACCGGTCCTGCGCCCGGACCGCCGCCGCCGTGCGGCGTCGAGAACGTCTTGTGCAGATTGATGTGCATGGCGTCGACGCCAAGATCGCCCGGACGCGTCTTGCCGACGATGGCGTTGAAGTTCGCGCCGTCACAGTAGAAATACGCCCCCGCCTCGTGCACCGCCTCGGCGATTTCGACAATCTCGCGCTCGAACAGTCCGCAGGTGTTGGGATTGGTCAGCATGATCGCCGCGACGTCCGGGGCAAGCGCGGCGCGCACCGCCTCGGCGCTGACGTTTCCGTCCGCGCCCGCCGGAACGGAGCGCACCGAATAGCCGATCAGCGCCGCGGTCGCGGGATTGGTGCCGTGGGCGGAGTCGGGAACCAGCACGACCCGCCGCGTCGCTCCCTCGCCTCGCGCCTCGATCGCCGCCTTGATCGCCATCATGCCGCAGAGCTCGCCATGCGCGCCAGCCTTCGGCGACATCGCGACGGCGTCCATGCCGGTCATCGTCAGCAAGGCGTGGGCCAGCGCTTCGATAACCTCGAGCGCCCCTTGCGCGGTCGAGACCGGCTGCAGCGGATGGACGTCGGCGAATCCTGGCAGGCGGGCGATTTTTTCGTTGAGGCGCGGATTGTGCTTCATCGTGCAGGAGCCGAGCGGGTAGATGCCGGCGTCAATCGAATAGTTGTTGCGCGACAGGCGTACGTAATGGCGGATCGCCTCCGGCTCGGTGAGGCCGGGCAGTTCAATCGCGCTTCCGCGCGCATGCGGGCCCAGCCTTGACTGAAAGGGTTCGGGCTCGTCGAGATCGACCCCGGTCGCATCGAGACGCCCCGTTTCGAAGATCAGGGCCTCCTCCATTTGCAGCCCGCGATTTCCGGTGAAGGTTCCACGCGGTCGGACGGCGGCCGTTTCAGGGCGGGTCGGGCGGCCTTGCACGTTCATGGAGCGGCTCCTTCCTGAAGCATCACCGAAGACAATCTGCAAGCGCCTGCGCATAGGCTGCGCGGTCGTCTTCGGTATTGGTCTCCGTGCTCGCGACGACGATGCAATCGTCGAGCCCCGCCGCAGGCAAGAGCCGTGAAACCGGCAATCCGCCAATCACCCCGCGCCCGGCCAAAGCCTCGATCAGTTCGGCGGCGGGCCGCGGCGTGCGCAAGGTGAACTCATTGAAGAAATGCGCATTGACGACCTCGACCCCCGGAATCCCGGCGAGCCGCTCAGCGAGCCGCACCGCGTTGGCATGGTTGACTTTCGCCAGGCGTCCGAGTCCGGCGGCGCCAAGCAGGGTCAGATGGATCGAGAACGCCAGCGCGCACAAGCCCGAATTGGTGCAGATGTTGCTCGTCGCCTTCTCGCGGCGGATGTGCTGCTCTCGGGTCGAGAGGGTGAGCACGAAGCTGCGCCTCCCCGCCGCGTCGACCGTCTCGCCGGCGAGGCGGCCCGGCATCTGGCGAACATTCCTGGCGCGGGTCGCGAACAGGCCGAGGTAGGGGCCGCCGAAGTTGAGCGCGTTGCCGATCCCCTGCCCCTCTCCGACCGCGATGTCGGCGTCCATCTCGCCGGGCGAGCGCAAGGCGCCGAGCGACACCGGATCGGTGAAGACCGCAATCAGAAGAGCGCCGCGCGCGTGCGCGGCTGCGGCGACGGGCGCGAGATCACGCGGATTGCCGAAAAAATCGGGCGTCTGGACGATGACGCAGCTCGTCTCGCCGTCGATCGCCGCGGCGACGTCCTCGCTCGCATTCAGGTCGGCAGGCAGCCGGGCGACCGTGTCGCCCGCCATGTGCGCCAATGTGGCGCAAACGTCTGCGTATTGCGGATGCAGGCCGCCGGATAGGACCGCCCGGTTGCGCCGCGTCAGGCGGTGGGCCATCAGCATCGCTTCGCCGCACGCCGTCGAACCGTCGTACATCGAGGCGTTCGCGACCTCCATGCCGGTCAGGGCGGCGACCTGGGTCTGGAACTCGAACAAGACCTGAAGCGTCCCCTGGGCGATTTCCGGCTGATAGGGGGTGTAGCTGGTCAGGAATTCGGAACGCTGGATGAGATGATCGACCGTGGCCGGGATGTGGCGTCTATAGGCGCCCGCGCCGAGAAAGAACGGCGCGGAGCCGGCGGCGAGGCTGCGCTTTGCTATTGTCGTCATCGCCCGCTCGACCGCCATTTCGCTCTTCGCCGGCGGCATGTCGAGAAGACCCCGAATCCGCTTGTCGGCGGGAATATCGGCGAACAGCGCTTCGATGTCCGGGACGCCGATGCGCCCCAGCATCGCCTCGCGATCGCTCGCGTCGAGCGGCAGGTAGCGCATCGTTCAGCCCGCCGTCTTGAGATAGTCGGCGTAGGCCGATTCATCCATCAATGCGCTCAATTCGGCCGGGTCGCCGAGCTTGAGGCGAAAGAGCCAGCCGCGCCCGAGCGCGTCCTCGTTGATGAGGCCCGGCGTCGACTCGACTTCCGAATTGACGGCGACGACTTCGCCGGAGACCGGGGCGAACACGTCGCTCGCCGCCTTGACGCTCTCGACCACGGCGGCCGGATCGCCCTGTTTCAGCGCCTTGCCGATCGGCGGCGTCTCGGCAAAGACGACATCGCCGAGCTGTTGCTGCGCGTGCTCGCTGATGCCGACGACGCCCTCGCCGCCTTCGACGCGGACGTACTCATGGTCCTTGGTGTAGCGGATCTGCGACATCATCCATTCCTTGCTTGACCGCGATAATAGGCGTGGGGATAGAACGGCAGCGCGGCGACCCGCGCGCTCAGCGGCTTGCCGCGGACCACGAGACCGATCGGCGTTCCGACCGCCGCGTAGGCGCGCGCGACGTAGCCCATTGCAATCGGCGCGCCAACGCTTGGGCCAAAGCCGCCCGACGTAACCACGCCGATCGGCGCCCCGTCCGGGGAGACAATTTCCGCCCCTTCGCGCGCAGGCGCGCGGCCGTCAGGCCGAATGCCGACGCGCTGACGGGCCGGCCGGTCGGCCAGCGCGCTCTGAATGCGCGAAGCGCCGGGAAACCCGCCTTCGATGCGGCGGCGCTTCTGGATCGACCACGAGAGAGCAGCCTCGATCGGATCAACTGTCTCGTCGAGCTCATGCCCGTACAGGCAGAGGCCGGCCTCAAGCCTTAGCGAATCTCTGGCGCCCAGACCGATCGGCGCAACGTTGGGATCGGCCAAGAGAATGCGGGCGAAGCTTTCCGCCTGACTTGACGCGAGCGAAATCTCATAGCCGTCCTCGCCGGTGTAACCCGAGCGCGAGACGAAGGTTTCGATCCCTGCGACCCGCGCCGGGCGAGCGCTCATGAACGCCATGGCCTCGAGCCCGTCGCCAGGGGCAAGGCGGGCCATGATCGACGACGCCATAGGGCCCTGAAGCGCGATCAGCGCCGCCTCGGGGAGCGGCGTCAAGCGGATCTCTGAGGGCAAGCGACTGCGGATGACCGCGTAGTCAACGGCTTTTCGCGAGGCGTTGACGACGAGCCTCAACGCGCCGTCGGCGCCGGGCGGGCGCGTAACCATCAGGTCGTCGACGATCCCGCCGTCGTCGTTGAGCAACTGGGAATATCGCTGGCGGCCGGGGGCGAGATTGAGAAAGTCCGCGGGGCAAAGCGCTTCGAGGAAGGCCGCAACAGCGGCGTGATCGGCGCCCTCGATCAGCGCCTGGCCCATATGCGAAACGTCGAACAGCCCGGCGGATTTGCGGGTGTGGAGGTGCTCGGCGAGAATCCCCGCCGGATACTGGATGGGCATGTCGTAGCCGGCGAACGGCGCCATCCGCGCGCCGAGTTCGACGTGCAGCGCATGCAACGGCGTCTTCTGAGCAACGGCTTCGTTCATGGGCCCACCGGTCGCGAACAAGCGCCCGCAGAACGTCAGGCCGCCTGACTGCGGCCTCAGCGCTCACGGACGCCCCCTCTGTCCGATGACCTGAGAGATTTCCCGCTTTCCGCGGTTGCCCCCGTCGGTGGGCGAACGCCTTAAACGCGCGCCTCTTTCCAGAGCGTCATCACTTGCGCGGTCCCTATGGCCTGAGCGTTTCCGGGGCGGTTGCGCCTTCGGCGCCGGCGACGATACGCCGGACTCTTCCGCGAAGTGTCTTCGACTGACCTTCCGAGCTAGCCTGACCGACGGAGCAATGTCAACGCGGGATGCTTCGGCTTCGCCGGTTGGGCTAGCCGGAGGTCTTCTTTTTGCTGCGCGCGTGCTTGTTGCGCCCCGGCGTCGGGCCGCCTGTCCCGCCTTCGAAGCCGACGGTGATCGAATAGACGTCCGCCAGTTGGAGAGTGGACATAGGCACCGTGATCGGGTCGGTCACGACGCGAAAAGCCCCGGCCATGACGCCGTCCGTCGCCGCTTCGACCCGGTACGTCTGCGAAAAGACGTCCGTCTTGTCGCTGTCGCGGGTCACCGTGATCTTGAGCGGCGCATTGAAGGTCCCGGCCGATCCGGCCGGGCCGATGACGACCGTGCCCTTCACGCCGATCTTGAGCGCGGCTTGCGAGGGGCCCGCGGGATCGCATTCGCGCGCCGTGTCGGCGATGTTGAACTGATAGCGCACCGAGGCGTTGTCCGGACCGCCGACGCGCAGCGCCGCGCCGCCGTCCGCGATTGTGACTTCCGGGCAGTTGATGTCTTGCGAAGCGACCGGCAGCACCTTCGGCTTGTCGCTCGGATTGGTCGCAGGCTGCCCGGCCACCGGCCGCGGATTGGCGCCCGCGTTCAGGCTGGCGACGTTTGGATCCTGATGGGAGAAGAAATCATTGACCGAGCTGCCGACCGAGCCGACGGCGCCGCCGACGGTGTCGCAGGCGGTCAGAGCGCCGAGCGCGGTCGAAAGAAGCGCGATGCGAACCAGCCTCGCGCGAACGATCATTGCAGTGGAGTTTGTCAATTGAGCGATAGGGACTCGTTTGAAGAACATGGGGGGTGCTTACCCGGCTCACGCCGTCAAGGCAATTGCTCGTAGGCTTCCTTGAAACCGGCCAGCGGCGCCTGAACGCCGACGCCCTGCTCGGGCGTCTGAAAGATGCCGAGCGTCGCGGTCTTTCCGCTCTTCAGCTTCCCAATGAGGGCGTCGTCCAAGGCAAGTTGGGCGACGCAGCCGTTGGGAAGGCATTGGAGGAAGTTCAAACGCCCGGCGTCCGCATCGTCGATCCGCAAGCTCACGCCCGGGGGGAGCAGCACCCCGAGCGGCGCGATCACCCGCATGAGCCGCGTCTTGCGGTCGGCGGTATTGAGCACGATGACCACCAGGATCAGATTCGGCCGCTCCTGGTCGACGACGCTGAGCACGATCGCGCATTGCTCGCTCGCCGCGCCGGGCGGGGTCTCGCAGCGCGTCGCCCAGTCGCCGTGCTTGTCCCTGATCGCTCCCTGCGGTTCCGCAGCACCTACTCGCCCGGGGCCGGCGAGAAGCGCCAGTCCGACGACAAGGCTCAGCGCCCGGCCAACCTTCGATCGCTTCGCATCTGCGAACGCCGTTTTCCGCAATGACAATGATGCTATCCGTCGATCGATTGGGGCGGTTACGAACGGGGAGCCGCCGGGACGCGCCTGTCGCCGAAAAACGGCGCCAAAATGAGGCGGCGCCGCAGGCTGGGGATGGTGGGCGCTAGAGGGATTGAACCTCTGACCCCTACCATGTCAAGGTAGTGCTCTACCGCTGAGCTAAGCGCCCATCTCCCAGAATCCCAAGCGGCGGCTCGCTCGGGGACGGCGGGGTATAGACGCTCGCGTTGCGGGGCGCAATGGGCGCCGGCGAACCCTAGAGGCTTCGGAAGAGCCGGCACCCGCAATGGACGCTCCCGCGCTCACGTTACGCCCTGCCGCACGCGCCGACATCGACGCGGTGATGGCGATCGAGCGCTCGCCGCAGTTCGATCTGTGCGTTGGCCGCTCGGACGAGGCCGAGCACCGGGCGATGCTCGATTCGCCTTCGCACGCCTACCGGCTCGGCGTCGGCGCGGGAAACGCGGTCGAGGCGTTCGCCATCCTGCGCGGCCTCGGGGACGCGCACGCCAATCTCTACCTCAAGCGCGTCGCCGTCGCCCGCCCCGGACAAGGGATGGGGACG
This sequence comes from uncultured Alphaproteobacteria bacterium, assembly GCA_963776665.1. Classification (GTDB taxonomy): domain Bacteria; phylum Pseudomonadota; class Alphaproteobacteria; order Rhizobiales; family Beijerinckiaceae; genus Roseiarcus. The sequence continues at coordinate 126,969 of CAVZNQ010000029.1, read as the reverse complement.
GCCTTCCTGAGCCTCGTTCTCGACGAAGCGTTCGGGCGCATGGGCGCCGAGCGCTTCTATCTCGACTGCTTCGCAGACAACGCCCGCGCGCAAGCCGCTTACCGCAAGCTCGGCATGACGCGCGACGGCGTCCTGCGCCAGGCCTACCGTCTCGCCGACGGTACGCGCGCGGACCTCGTGATGATGGCGATCCTGAAGGGCGAGTGGGAGGAGCGGCGCAAGGCCAGGCTCCCGGATCGGGTAAGCCCTTGACCTCTTAACCATTCCGGGAGGCGTCCGGTTTCCGCTTTCCGATTGATCCGTCTCTCACATTGACAACCCGCTCGCGCCATGATTTGCGAAATCACGACGGGCGGGGGGTTCGCGCGTCGTCTGGATCAGGCCCGATGCCTCGCTTGCGGTTGAAAACGACGACCAAAGCGCGTCCCGCCCCGAAAGGCGGGACGAACGGCTGACTCGCGCCTTCCGCTCCTCCCCGGCGGGGCGCCGGGGTTCAAGAGGTCCGATTCTCAAGATCGGATCGCAAGCGGGGGAGCAGGGCAAAAAGGATTCTTCACCCATGTCAGGCTTCAAGGTCGCGGTCGCCGGCGCAACCGGCAATGTTGGCCACGAGATGCTTTCGATCCTCGCCGAGCGCCGCTTCCCCGTTTCGGAGGTGGTCGCGCTCGCCTCCGCCGCCTCGATCGGCCGCGAGGTCTCGTTCGGCGACAAGACGCTCAAGTGCCGGGCGCTCGAGCACTATGACTTTTCCGACACCGACATTTGCCTCATGTCGGCCGGCGGCGCGGTGTCGAAGGAGTATTCGCCCAGGATCGGCGCGCGCGGCTGCGTCGTCATCGACAATTCGTCGGCCTGGCGGATGGACCCGGACGTGCCGCTGATCGTGCCCGAGGTCAACGCGGCGGCGGCGAAGGGCTTCGCCAAGAAGAACATCATCGCCAACCCGAACTGCTCGACGGCGCAACTCGTCGTGGCGCTGAAGCCGCTGCACGACCGGGCGACGATCAGGCGGGTGGTCGTGGCGACCTACCAGTCGGTCTCGGGCGCGGGCAAGGAGGCGATGGACGAACTCTTCGCGCAGACGCGCGCCGTGTTCGTGTCCGATCCGGTCGAGCCGAAGAAGTTCCCGAAGCGCATCGCCTTCAACGTCATTCCCGAAATCGACGTCTTCATGGAAGACGGCTCGACCAAGGAAGAGTGGAAGATGATGATGGAGACCAAGAAGATCCTCGACCCCAAGATCAAGCTGACAGCGACCTGTGTCCGCGTCCCGGTGTTCATCGGCCATTCGGAAGCGGTCAACATCGAGTTCGTCGAGCCGATCAGCGCCGACGAAGCGCGCGAGATCCTGCGCAAGGCCCCCGGCTGCCTGGTCATCGACCGCCGCGAGCCGGGCGGCTACGTCACGCCGCACGAAGCGGCGGGCGAGGACGCGACCTATATTTCCCGCATCCGCGAGGATCCGACGATCGACAACGGCCTCAACCTTTGGATCGTGTCCGACAATCTGCGCAAAGGGGCGGCGCTGAACGCGGTGCAGATCGCCGAGGTTCTGGCCAATCGCCGCTGGCTGAAGCCGAAGCTGAAGGTGGCATGACGTTCCGTCGCGCGAGCAAGAGGAGGCGACAGCCGGGGCTCCCATCTGTCGCCGCATTGTCGACTGATCTATTGTGCGGCGGTCCGCGTTATTTTTAAGGTTCGATTCGGCGATCCATGGCGCAAGATCCGGATATCCGCCTGCTCACCTCGCCGCGCATTTTCCTGGTCGGCATGGCCGCGTTTCTGGCGCTCGTTGGTTTTGTCGTCCTCATCCTCTATCGGCAGATCGCGCTCGCCTTCAGCGCCAATCCGGGCCTGAACGGCCTCATCCTCGGCGTGCTGGCGATCGGGGCCCTGTTCACGTTCCGACAGGTGATCCGGCTCTTCCGCGAAATCCGCTGGGTCAATTCGCTGACCGGGGCCCAGACCGGCGCCGCCCCTACCCCGGTCCTGCTCGCGCCGATGGCGGCGATGCTCAACGCCGGGGCGGGCGCGCGGGGCCTCTCGACCATCACCACCCGCGCGATCCTCGACTCCATCGCCACCCGGCTCGACGAGGGGCGCGAGCTCAGCCGCTATCTGGTCGGCCTTTTGGTGTTTCTCGGCCTGCTCGGCACCTTCTGGGGCCTCCTGGAGACGGTGCACTCGATCGCGGGCGTGATCGACAGCATGAAGACCGGGGTCGATACGACGAGCATGTTCGACGCTCTCAAGACCGGCCTCTCCGCGCCGATCGCTGGCATGAGCGTCTCGTTCACCTCCTCGCTGTTCGGGCTTGCGAGTTCGCTGGTCCTCGGCTTTCTCGACCTCCAGGCGGGGCAGGCGCAGAATCGATTCTATTCCGAGTTCGAGGAGTTTCTCGCCAGCCACGTGCAGACGGCGCCGCTCGCCGACACGCTGCCGGAGGGGCCGATCATCCCCCAGGGCGGGCAGCCGGCGATCGAGAACCAGCGCGACGCCAAGGCGATCGCGACGCTTGCCGAAGGCATTCAGGCGCTGGTCAGCCACATGCGCACCGAGCAGCAGCAAATTCGCGACTGGGTCGACGCTCAGGCGGTGCAGCAGGAGGACATCGGTAAGCTGCTCCGCCGCCTGCTCGACGAACTGGGAACGCGATAGTCAGCTCCCCGCGCATCGGGAGAAGGTTAGGGCGAGGGCGACGGAAACGAGGAGTTCTGAATGGCGCTGTCGCGCTCACGCCGCTACGAGGCGGTGAACTATTGGCCGGGCTTCGTCGACGCGTTGTCGACCATGCTCCTGGTCATCATTTTTCTCCTGTCGGTGTTCATGCTGGCCCAGTTCTTCCTGTCGCAGGAGGTGACTGGCAAGGACGAGGCGCTGGCCAAGCTCAATCGACAGATCGAGGAGCTCACCAACCTCCTGGCGCTGGAGCGGACGCAGAAGGGCGCCGACGAAGCCCGGATCTCGACTCTTGCCGCGACGCTCGACAGCGCCGAGCGGGAGCAGAAGCGGCTCGAGAACGCCGCCTCGCAGGGCGCGGTCGACGCCGACGCCGCCAGCGGCAAGGCCTCCGCGGCCGCCCAGGCGCTCGATCAGCAGAAGCAGATCTCGGCTCAGGCGCTGGCCCAGGTCGACGTGCTCAACCAGCAGATCGCCGCGCTGCGCCGCCAGCTCGCGGCGATCGAGGACGCGCTCGCCGCCTCGGAGGCCGCCAACAAGGAATCGCAATCGAAGATCTCCGACCTCGGCCAACGGCTCAACGTCGCGTTGGCGCAGAAGGTTCAGGAGCTGAACCGCTACCGCTCCGACTTCTTCGGCCGGCTTCGCCAGATCCTCGGCGCGCGGCCCGACATCCGCGTCGTTGGCGACCGGTTCGTATTCGAATCCTCGGTGCTGTTCGACGTCGGCAAGGCCGACATGAGCCCGGCGGGGAAACAGTCGCTCGACACGCTCGCCGCCGCCGTCCTCGACCTCGAGCGCGAGATTCCGCCCGATATTCCCTGGATCCTCAGGGTCGACGGCCATACCGACAATCGCCCGATCGGCGGCGGCGGCCAGTACAAGTCGAACTGGGAACTGTCGGCGGCGCGCGCCGTCGCGGTGGTGCAGTATCTGATCAGCAAGGGCGTCGAGCCCGACCGGCTGGCCGCGGCGGGCTTCGGCGAATTCCAGCCGATCGACCAGGGAACGGACGAGGAGGCGCTCGCGCGCAACCGGCGCATCGAACTCAAGCTGACGGAGCGGTGAGCGCCGCGACCCGCGCGTTGCGCGACTTCGCCGAAGCCGATCTGCCGGCGATGGTTGATCTCTGGGCCGCCGCCTGGACGGCGACCGGCATCCCGATTGATTTCAACGCCCGCCGCGCCTGGATCGAAAATCGCCTGCGCTCGCTTCGGGCTGCAGGCGCCGAGGTCGTCGTCGGACTCGACACGAGAGATCGGCCGGCGGGCTTCGTGACCATCGATCCGCGATCGGGCGCTCTCGACCAGCTCTGCGTCGCGCCGGACGAGCGCGGTTCGGGCCTGGCCGTTGCGCTCATCGACGAAGCCAAGCGCCGCTCGCCGGGCATGGTCGAACTCGATGTCAACGAGGCGAACCCGCGCGCCCGGCGCTTCTACGAGCGCGAGGGATTCAGGGTCGTGGGGCAAGGCGTGAGCCCGCATTCGGGACTGCCGACGCTCAAGATGCGATGGCGGACCGAAGGAATAGCCAAGGGGGCGCTTTCGGCCGATGCGGTTGCCCTCACGACCGTTCAGGGTTATCGCCATCGGGGTCGAAACGGCCGTGAGCAGCCGCGTCGCGTGAGGGAGGATCCAACCATGCGCACAGCATTGATCTTTTCGTTGACCGGACTCGGCCTCCTGGCGCTGACCGCGCCGGTCCGGGCCGACGACATCGCGATCGCGGTCGCCGGGCCCATGACCGGACCTGTCGCGAGCATCGGCGAACAGATGAAGCGGGGAGCCGAGGCTGCTGCGGCGGCGATCAACAACGCCGGCGGCGTCAACGGGCGCAAGATCAAGATTGTAATCCAGGACGACGCCTGCGATCCGAAGCAGGCGGTAGCGGTCGCCAACCTCATCGTCGGGCAACAGATCAGATATGTCGACGGCCATGCCTGCTCGGGCTCGTCGATTCCCGCTGCCGACGTCTATGCCGACAACAGCATCCTGATGATGTCGCCCGCGTCCTCGAATCCCGCCCTGACCGAGAAGGGACATTCGACCATCATGCGCATCTACCCGCGCGACGACAGGCAGGGGGAATTCATCGCGCCCTGGATCGCCGACAAGTACAAGGGCAAGAAAATCGCAATCCTGCACGACAAGTCGGCCTACGGGAAAGGCCTGGCGCAGGTGGTCAAGGACAAGCTGAACGCCGCGGGCGTGACCGAGGTTCTTTTTGAAGGCATCAATCCGGGCGAAAAGGACTACACCGCGGTCATCACCAAGCTGAAGAACGCCGGCGCCGAATTCGTCTATTTCGGGGGCTATCACACCGAGGCCGGACTCATGCTGCGGCAGGCGGTCGACCAGGGCTACAAGCTGAACCTTATGACCGGCGACAGCATCGCGACGTCGGAATTCTGGCAGATCTCCGGACCGGCCGGCGAAGGCACGCTGTTCACTTTCCCGACCGATCCGCGCCGGTCGCCGAGCGCAGCCGCCGCGCTCGAGCAGTTCAAGGCTCAGGGATTCAACCCTGAAGGCTTCACCCTGTTCAGCTACGGCGTAATTCAGGCGATCGCCGAGGGGATCAAGCGCGCCGGCTCGGACGATCCGAAGGCCATCGCCAAGGCGCTCGAGGACGGCAAACCTGTCGAGACTGTCCTGGGGTCGGTTCGGTTCGACAGCAAAGGCGATATCCTGGACCCGAGCTACGACATCAACATGTGGAGCGCCGGCAAATACGAGCCGATCGCGAAGTGAGCGTTCACGCCGTCTCGGCGATGAACGCCTCGATGAGCGCATCGAAGGCTTCGGGCGTTTCCCATTGCGGCGTATGCCCGGCGCCGGAGATCGTCTGCACCGCGCCGCGCCATAGCGTCGGCATGGCCAGCGACGCGAAATAGCGGGCGTTGATCAGCTCGTCGTCGGCGCCGTGCAGCACGGCGAGGGGCGCTTTGAGGTCCCTCTCCCCCGGACTCAAAAACGGCGAGCGGCCCGTTCGGCGCCTCGACCTTCTGCGTCTTCGCCATTTGCCGTCCGCCATCGCCTGAAACCTGCCGGGCCTGGCGGGTCGGCGCTCGATTCGGCCGCGCCGTCATTGGCCGCGCGGTCTTACCGGAACGCGCCCCCATGTTCTTCGCGCAACTGCCGCTTGAGGATTTTCCCACTCGGATTCTTCGGCAGGGACTCGGCGAGGATCACCCGCTTGGGGACCTTGAATCCGGCGAGCACCCCGTGGGCATGGTCGAGCACGAGCTTCTCGCTCAGCGCCGCCCCGGCCTTCGGCACCACCACGGCCACCACCGCCTCGATCCAGCGCGGATGCGGCACCCCGATCGCCGCGACTTCCGAGACGCCCGCGAGAAGGTAGATGGCTTCCTCGACCTCGCGGCTGGCGACGTTCTCGCCTCCGGACTTGATCATGTCCTTCTTGCGGTCGACGACGCTGATGAAACCCTCCTCGTCGATGGTGGCGAGGTCGCCCGAGTGGAACCAGCCGCCGCGGAACGCCTCGGCCGTTTTCTCCTCGTCCCTGTAGTAGCCGAGCATCAGATGGGGCGAACGATGGACGATCTCGCCCACCTCGCCGGGCTTCACGTCCTCCATCGCTTCGTCGACGACCCGCGTCTCGACGTTGAGCACGGGGCGGCCGCAGGACCCGGGCTTGCGGAGCTGATCGCCAGGTCCGAGCATGGTGGCGAGGGGGGCGATCTCGGTCTGGCCGTAGAGATTCCAGAGGCGCACCTCCGGCATGCGGCTCGCCATCTCCCGCATCACCTCGACCGGCATGATCGAGGCGCCATAGTACCCCTTGCGGAGGCTCGAGAGATTCGCCGCGTCGAAACCCGGCGCGCGCAGCATCGCGATCCAAACCGTCGGCGGGGCGAAGAACGAGGTTGCACGCTCGCGCCCGATCAGGCGGAAGATATTGTCGGGGACCGGCTTGGCAGTCACCACATTGACGCCGCCGACATAGATCGACGGACCCAGGAACACGTCGAGCTGGGCGCAATGATAGAGCGGCAGCGCGTGCACCGAGACGTCGTCGCCAACGATCTCCGCGTCGACCGCACAGCTCACATACTGCCAGAGGATCGCATCATGGGTCAGCTGTACGCCCTTGGGGCGGGACTCGGTGCCGCTGGTATAGACGATCTGGGCGACGTCGAAGCTTTCGGGTCCCTCGCCCGGCGCCTCGCCCCCGGTCTCGAGCAGCGCATCGAAACTGGTCATTCCTTCGGCCGGAACCGTCTCCTCTTCGGACGGCAGCCAGAGGAATTCGCTCACATGCTGCGCCTGCGCCGCCCCTTTCCGGGCGACTTCCGCCATGCCGCTGTCGGAAGCGAGCATGCGCGCGCCGGAATGGTTGAGAATGAAGCCGATCTCGTCCGGCTGCAGCATGAAATTGATAGGAACCATAACAGCGCCGAGCCGCATGAGCGCATAGCGGAGCGCGACAAAGCCGTGTGAGTTCCGGGCGAGGACAGCAACCTTGTCGCCGCGCCTGACGCCCCGCTGCGCGAGAGCGCCGGCAAGCCGCTCACAGACTCCCAGGAGCTCACGATAAGTCCACCGCGTCGATCCGCAGGCGAGCCCGAGCCGGTCAGGGAACCGATTGGCGCTTCGGCGCAGCGTGTCCGCCAGCGTCTGCCGGCGCAGATTGGCGTCCATCCATCCTCCCAGGCGTCGCGCCCCCTCGCGGGCTTGCGGAAAAGCTAGGGGGAGTCGGACGCATTGTAAATCGCGCCAGCGCTCTCCGCCTCGCTTCGCATTGCCCTTCCCTTTCGGTCTTCCTTCATGTATTGCGGCGCACAATCGTCGGCCGCGAACCCGCGCAGCGCCGTCGCGCCTCCGTTACCTTCGCGGTCAAAAGACAGGGCGCCCGTCCGCCCGTCTCGGGCCGTCCGCAACGAGCCTCTTCTCCCATGAAGCTTCGCAACATCGCCATCATCGCCCACGTCGACCACGGCAAGACCACTCTGGTCGACCGGCTGCTGCAGCAGTCGGGCGCGTTCCGCGACAACCAGCGCGTCGCCGAGCGGGTCATGGATTCGAACGACCTCGAACGCGAGCGCGGCATCACGATTCTCGCCAAGGCGACGTCGGTGGTGTGGAAGGACGTGCGCGTCAACATCGTCGATACGCCCGGCCATGCCGATTTTGGCGGCGAGGTCGAACGGATTCTGTCGATGGTCGACGGCGCGATCGTGCTGGTCGACGCCGCCGAAGGGCCGATGCCGCAGACCAAGTTCGTGGTCGGCAAGGCGCTCAAGATCGGGCTCAAACCCATCGTCTGCGTCAACAAGGTCGACAAGCACGACGCCCGGCCGAGCGAGGTCGTCAACGAGATCTTCGACCTCTTCGCCGCGCTCGATGCGACCGACGAGCAGCTCGACTTTCCGATCCTCTATGGCTCCGCCAAGCAGGGCTGGATGGCGCTCTCCCCGGACGGATCGAAAGAGAACATGGCGCCGCTGTTCGACCTGGTGCTGAAGCATGTCGAGGCGCCGAAGGTCGGCGCGGGAGGCTTCCGCATGCTGGGCACGCTGCTCGAGGCCAATCCCTATCTCGGGCGCATCGTCACGGGGCGGGTGTTCTCCGGCTCGATCAAGACCAATGCGCCGGTAAAGGTCATCGACCGCCAGGGCGACACGATCGAGCAGGGCCGGGTGTCGCGAATCCTCGCTTTCCGCGGCATCGAACGGGCGCCGATCGAAGAGGCGGTCGCGGGCGACATCGTCGCCATCGCCGGGCTTGAGATGTTCAACGTCGCCGACACCCTGTGCAGCCCGGAGGAGGTCGAGCCGCTGACCGCCCAGCCGATCGACCCGCCGACGCTGTCGATGACGTTTTCGGTCAACGACAGCCCGCTTGCGGGGACCGAGGGGGACAAGGTGACGAGCCGCGTGATCCGCGACCGCCTGTTCAAGGAGGCCGAGGGCAATGTGGCGCTCAAGGTCGAGCAGGCGCCCAATTCCGACGCCTATGTCGTCTCGGGGCGCGGCGAATTGCAGCTCGCGATCCTGATCGAGACCATGCGCCGGGAGGGCTTCGAACTCGGCGTCTCACGGCCGAAGGTGCTCTACCGCCGCAACGACGCGGGCGAAGTTCTCGAGCCGATCGAGGAGGTCGTGATTGACGTCGACGAGGGGCATTCCGGCGTCGTCGTGCAGAAAATGAGCGAGCGCAAGGGCGAGATGATCGAGATGCGCCCTTCGGGCGGCGGGCGGCTCAGGCTCGTCTTCCTCGCGCCGACCCGCGGGCTTATCGGCTACCTCGGCGAACTGATGACGGACACGCGCGGCACGGCGGTGATGAATCGCCTGTTCCACAACTGGGGCCACTGGAAGGGCGACGTCGCCGGGCGGCGCAACGGCGTCCTCATCGCCAATGAAGCGGGCGAAGCGGTCGCGTACGCGATGTGGAACCTCGAGGATCGCGGCCCGATGATGATCGAGCCGGGCGCCAAGGTCTACCAGGGGATGATCGTCGGCCAGCACACGCGCGACAACGATCTCGAAGTCAACGTGCTCAAGGGCAAGAAGCTGACCAACATCCGCACCCATTCGAAGGACGAGGCAGTGCGCCTGACTCCGCCGATCCAGATGACGCTCGAAAAGGCGCTCGCCTATATCGAGGACGACGAACTGGTCGAGGTGACGCCGAAGTCAATCCGGTTGCGAAAGGGCCTGCTTGACCCGAACGACCGCAAACGCGCCGAGCGCGCCAAGGCGGCGGAAGGCGCGGCTTAGGCGGAGCAGCGCCCCGGACAGCTCTGGAACCCAAGGCCCTGACGGGCCTTGGGCGGACTGGCCGACCCGCTGGTCGGCCTGTTCGCTCCCGCTAAGGGAGCCCCGCCCCGAGGCCCGCCGCGGCTCGCGAGCCTCTTCGTCTTGGGATCGGGAAAGCCGCGGCCCAAGCAGACGCTCGCCGCCAGCCGCGGCGCTCGACCTCCCGGTTGCAAGGCCGCCGAAGGCCAGAAGGTTCGGCCCGTCGCCGAGGTCAAGGGCGCCGAAGGCCCGGCTCTCCGCGGCGCAAAAGACTTTGATCTCCCTATCGTTTTGGACAATGCATATTGGGAGTTCCGCTCCTCATTTACCATACATGCTCGTCAAACAGAGATTTCCTGTTGACTATTTGTGGTATTTGAATTGGCGTCTTGCGTTTAAGGCTCCCTTAAGGAAAGATGAGCGATACAGGATGTTCCTGTCTGGCCCTCGGCGAGTCCGGAAAAAGGCACGAGTTGCGTTAATGGTTCATCAAATCAATGTACAATTGCCCTCCTGCCGTAGATGGACGCTGACGCCCGCCTTGTGACGGGCTGAGACAATCCAGCCGGTCGGAGGGTCGGACGCGTGCGAATTCATCATCTCAACTGCGGGTCGCTATGTCCGCCCGGCGGGAGAGCGTTCGGCGGTTCCGGCGGGCTGCTGTCGCCCGCGCCGATGTGCTGTCACTGCCTCCTGATCGAGGGCGACGATCGGCTGATCCTCGTCGACACCGGCCTCGGCGTCGAGGATGTCAACGAGCCTCGGCGGCTCGGACTTCTCTTCAACCTCACGATGCGGCCGCGGCTCGAGGTCGCGGAGACGGCGCTGCGGCAGGTCGTCGACCTGGGCTATCGCCCGAGCGACGTGCGCCACATCGTGCCGACCCACCTTGACCTCGACCACGCGGGAGGCATCAGCGATTTCCCCGGCGCGGCGGTCCACGTCCACGCCGACGAGCTTCGCGCCGCCTCGAGCCGGCCGAGCCTCATCGAGCGCAGCCGCTATCGCGCGGTGCAGATTTCCGCCGTCAAGAAATGGGCGGTGGTCAAGGAAGAGGGAGAGTCCTGGTTCGGCTTCTCGGCGGTGCGCGCGATTCCCGGAACGAACGATGAGGTCCTCCTGATTCCGCTGCCGGGCCACACGCGCGGACATTGCGGCGTCGCGGTGCGGCGGTCGGAGGATTGGCTGCTCCATTGCGGCGATGCATATTTCCACCATTCCGAGATCGAGCCGGGCGGCGGCGCGACGCCGGGGGGCGTGCGGGCGTTCGAAAGCCTCATCAGCGTCGACGGCGCGGCGCGGCGCGCCAATCTGGCCCGTCTACGCGAGCTTGCGCGGCTGTCGATGGGGGCCGTCAAACTGTTTTGCTCGCACGATCTGGTCGAGTTCGCGGCGTTGAAGGGCGAGGAAGAATTTCAAGCCTCGATCAGCGAGGAAGAACGAGAAGCCGAGACGCCGCCTTGGCGTCCCCAGTACGGGACCCTTCGAGCCGCGGAATAGGGCGAAGGCCGACCGCGAGCCGGCCGGCGCGCCGCCGCCTCCATGGGCGTCGACCAGAAAGTTTACTCGGCCTCGGTAGTCCGGCTCCTGAACGCCTTCACCGCGCCGCGCCGGGCCTTCTCGTCGAGTCGGCGCGTCCTCGAGGCGCGTGTGGGACGGGTGGCGAGGCGCGGCTTCGCCCGCTCCTGCGCCTTCGCAACCAGGGCCGCGAGACGGAGGCGCGCATCCTCGCGGTTGCGAGGCTGGGTCGAGAACCGCTGGGCGAAAATGACGATGACGCCGTCCTGAGTCGCCCGCGCCCCGGCGAGTTTGATCAACCGGACCGCGACGTCGTCGGGCAGGCTCCGACTCTTGCGCGCGTCGAAGCGCAATTCGACCGCGCTCGCAACCTTGTTGACGTTCTGTCCGCCCGGTCCCGACGCGCGCACGAAGCTCTCGACGATCTCGCTCTCGTCAATGAGCAGATCGCCGACTTTCATGCCTTTACCGCCAGTCCCTCACGTCGACAAACCGTCCGGCGATCGCCGCCGCCGCCGCCATCGCGGGCGAGACGAGGTGGGTACGGCCCCGATAGCCCTGCCGGCCCTCGAAATTGCGGTTCGAGGTCGAGGCGCAGCGCTCGCCAGGGGCGAGCTTGTCGGGGTTCATCGCCAGGCACATCGAGCAGCCCGGCTCGCGCCATTCGAAACCGGCGGCGAGGAAAATCTTGTCCAGGCCCTCGGCCTCGGCCTGCGCCTTGACCAGGCCCGATCCCGGCACGACCATCGCGTTGACGCGCTCCGAAACCTTGCGGCCGTTGGCGATCGCCGCGGCGGCGCGCAAATCCTCGATCCGACCGTTGGTGCACGAACCGATGAAGACCCGGTCGATTTCAATGTCGGCGATCTTCTCGCCGCCCTTGAGCCCCATGTAGTCGAGCGCGCGCCTGATCGAGGCGCGCTTCTGTTCGGTCGGACCGTCCTCGACCCGCGGCACGGCGCCCAGGATCGGCGCCACGTCCTGCGGGCTCGTGCCCCAGGAGACGATCGGCGGCAGATCGGCGGCGTTGAGGAAGACATCGCGGTCGAACTCGGCGCCCTCGTCGCTGCGGCAGCGTCTCCCAATGGCGCATCGCTTGATCCCAATGGGCGCCTTTCGGCGACTTCGGCCGGTCCTTGAGATAGGCGTAGGTCTTGGCGTCCGGAGCGATCATGCCGGCGCGCGCGCCGCCCTCGATCGACATGTTGCAGACCGTCATCCGCCCTTCCATCGAAAGCGCCTCGATCGCCGAGCCGCAATATTCGATGACGTGGCCGGTGCCGCCCGCCGTCCCGATCTGGCCGATGATGGCGAGGATGATGTCCTTGGCGGTGACGCCGGCCGGAAGCGCGCCATCGACCTTGACCCGCATGTTCTTGGCCTTGGTCTGGATCAAGGTCTGGGTCGCGAGCACATGCTCGACCTCGGAGGTGCCGATGCCGTGCGCGAGTGCGCCGAAGGCGCCATGGGTCGAGGTGTGGCTGTCGCCGCAGACGATGGTCGTGCCGGGCAGGGTAAAGCCCTGCTCCGGCCCAATGATGTGGACGACGCCCTGCCGCACGTCGAACTCGTCGTAATATTCGATGCCGAACTCTTTGGCGTTGCGGGCGAGCTCCTCGACCTGCTGGCGGCTTTCGGGATCGGCGATGCCGGCGCTGCGGTCGGTGGTCTGGATGTTGTGGTCGACGACGGCCAGCGTCTTGTGCGGCGCGCGAACCTTGCGCCCGGATAGCCTGAGGCCCTCGAACGCCTGCGGGCTCGTGACCTCATGGACCAGATGGCGGTCGATATAGATGAGGGAGAGATCGCCCTTGGTGTCGAGCACATGGTCGTCCCAGATCTTGTCATACAACGTACGCGGCTTGGACATAACGCTCTCCAGCGCCGATTGGGGCGCGAATTCAAGAGGGAATTGGGCGCTATCTATGCCGGATGGGACGAGGATGGAAGGGGGAAGCGCCGCGGGCTCCATAGTCGTCTATGATGGAATGGCGAAGCGGGGATGATCCGGGGGAGCCATTGATCGACGACATCGAACTCGCCCGCGCAGTTCACGTCTTGTGCGTCGTTCACTGGATCGGCGGCGTCGCCTTCGTCACCCTCATCGCGCTGCCCCTCGCCAGATCGAATGAAGACGCGCGGAAAGGCTGGGCGCTGTTCGAAGCCATCGAGCGCCGCTTCGCAGCCCAGGCGCGCATTTCCATCCCGCTTGCCGGGGCGGCGGGACTCTGGATGACTTGGCGGCTCGATCTCTGGGCTGGCTTTGCCGACCCGGCGCTCTGGTGGCTCGGGCTCATGGCCGCAGTTTGGATCGTGTTCATGCTGATTGTTTTCGTCGGCGAGCCGCTCGCGCACGGGCGGCTCGACGCGACGGCGGCGCGCGATCCGGGAGCCGTATTGCGGCGCATTTGGCTTGCGCATTTCGTACTGCTCGCAGCCGCGGTCGTCACGATCCTCGGCGCAGTCTTGGGATCGCATGGCGGGCTTGCTGGCTGACCCGCAATTGATCTTCCCGTTTCCGCGAAGTCTCTGTCACCTTGTCCTGGGCCGCTGGCAATCGGGACAGCTCGACTCAATCGGCCGAGAACGTCACCGCCTCAACGTTGTGCCCGTCGGGATCGTAAACGAAGGCGGCGTAGTAATCCGGGCTGTAGTTCGGGCGGAGGCCCGGACCGCCGTTGTCGCGCCCGCCCGCGGCTATCGCGGCGGCATGGAAGGCTTCGACCGCTTTCCGGTTGTCCGCCCGGAAGGCGAAGTGGATCGGCGTCGCGGCCGGCCCGAAGACGCCGATCCAGAGGCGCCCGGAAGCATGGCCGATCACCGCGAATTTGTCGGTTTCGCGCATGAGCCCCATGCCAAGCGGCCGAAGCGCGGCCAGATAAAAAGCCTTGCTCCGGGCGAAATCGGAAACGTTGAAGCCGACGTGGTCGAACATGGCCGCCCCTCCCACCCCTCAAGCTTGCTCAAGGAGATGCTACTAAGAGCATATCATGCGCACCTCCAAAATCATCCACATCGTCTCCTGCCACGCCGAGGGCGAGGTCGGCGACGTGATCGTCGGCGGGGTCCCTGCCCCGCCCGGCGAGACATTGTGGGAGCAGTCGCGGTTCATCGCCAGGGACGGCGCGTTGCGCGCCTTCGTGCTCAACGAGCCGCGCGGCGGCGTCTTTCGCCATGTCAACCTGCTCGTGCCGGCCAAGGACCCGCGGGCGCAGATGGGCTTCATCATCATGGAGCCCGAGGATACGCCCCCGATGTCCGGCTCGAACGCCATCTGCGTCGCGACGGTGCTGCTCGACGCCGGCATTCTGCCGATGCAGGAGCCCAAGACGCATCTCACCCTCGAGGCGCCGGGCGGGCTGATCGCGGTCGTCGCCGATTGCCGGGACGGCAAGGCCGAGCGCATCAGCGTCGAGAACGTGCCTTCGTTCGCCGACCGGCTCGACGCGCCGCTCGAGGTCGAAGGCCTGGGGACGCTCAAGGTCGACATTGCCTATGGCGGCGACAGCTTCGTCATCGTCGACGCGGCGGCGCTCGGCTTCGTCATCGCGCCGGACGAGGCGCGCGACCTCGCCGAGACCGGCGTCAGGATCACCGCGGCGGCCAACGAGCAGTTCGGCTTCGCTCATCCCGAGACCGCAGGCTGGGACCATATCTCGTTCTGCCAGTTCGCCGGCCCGCTCGCCCGCGACGGAAAAGAGCTCAGCGGCCCCAACGCGGTCGTCGTCCGCCCCGGCAAGATCGACCGCTCGCCGACCGGAACCGGCTGCTCGGCCCGCATGGCCACGCTCAGCGCCCGCGGGCTGATGGCCGAAGGCGACGTCTATCGCGCCCGGTCGATCATCGGCTCGGAGTTTGTCTGCCGCATCGCCCGCTCGACGGCGATCGCCGGCCGGGCCGCCATTGTCCCGATCATTTCCGGGCGGGGATGGATTACCGGTATCAATCAGTATATGCTGGATCCGGCCGATCCCTGGCCTTCCGGTTACCGGCTGGCGGACACCTGGCCCAACGTTAAGGCTTAATTTCAGTCGATTTGGGTAAGCTAACGGTCTTGCTTGACGCGAAATCGGCGATGTCCTACCCACTTCACGACCTTTTGTCGTTTCTCCTCAGCGATTTTAGCAGTTCTGCCCGAAAGCTGGCGTAAGAATGGATTCGGACGAGTTCGCATCCCTGGGACGGGCGGAAGGGCAAGCGGTCGTGAAGCCGACTGACGTGTCGAACCCCGAGTACTTTCACAAAGTCGTCGATTGTCAGTGGGCCTGCCCCGCCCATACTCCGGTCCCGGAATATATCCGGAAGATCGCGGCCGGGGACTATAACGACGCCTACATGATCAATTGGAAGTCGAATGTGTTCCCGGGGATCCTCGGGCGCACCTGCGACCGCCCATGCGAGCCGGCATGCCGTAGAGGAAGGCTCGAGGAGCAGCCGGTCGCCATCTGCCGGCTCAAGCGCGTCGCCGCCGACCACAAACAGGACATCGCAGCGTTGTTGCCGCCCGCGCCGACCGAGCGCAACGGCAAGCGCATCGCCTGTGTCGGCGCCGGCCCGGCGTCGCTGACGGTGGCGCGCGATCTCGCGGCGATCGGCTACGAAGTCGTGGTGTTCGATTCCGATTCGCGCGCCGGCGGCATGATGCGGAGCCAAATTCCGAAGTTTCGCCTCCCCGACGAGGTGATCGACGAGGAGGTCGGCTTCGCGCTCTCGCTCGGCGGTCAGTTCATCGCCGAACGGCGCATCGACAGCCTCAAGGGCCTCGTCGGCGAAGGTTACGATGCGATTTTCGTCGGCTGCGGCGCGCCGCGCGGACGCAACCTCGACATTCCCGGGCGCACGAAAGCAGCGGACCACATTCACATCGGCATCGACTGGCTCGCCAGCGTTTCCTTCGGCCATGTCTCGTCAATCGGCCGGCGGGTGGTGGTGCTGGGCGGCGGCAACACCGCCATGGATTGCTGCCGGACCGCGCGACGCCTCGGCGGGGCCGACGTCAAGGTCGTCGTGCGCTCCGGGTTCGCCGAGATGAAAGCCTCGCCATGGGAGAAGGAAGACGCGATGCGCGAGGGCGTCGCGATCCTCAATTTCCATGCGCCCAAGGCGTTCACTCATGAAGGGAGCCGCTTGACCGGCGTCGTCTTCGAGAAGATGACGGCGACGAAGGACGAACGCGGCCGCCGTCTGCTCGTCCCGACCGGCGAACCGGACGTCCTGATAGAATGCGACGACGTCCTGATCGCGGTTGGCCAGGAAAACGCGTTTCCGTGGATCGAGAGCGATGCGGGCGTCGCCTTTGGCCCCGACGGCCTGCCCGCCGTCGACGCGGTCACCTTCCAGTCGAGCCTGCCGAACGTTTTCTTCGGCGGCGACGCCGCGTTCGGACCCAAGAACATCATCACCGCGGTCGCGCACGGCCACGAGGCCGCGATCTCGATCGACGCTTTCTGCCGCGGCCAGGACCCCGGCCTGCGCCCCGATCCGTTGACCAATCTCGTCAGCCAGAAGATGGGCATACACGAGTGGTCCTACGACAATGACATCACCCTCGACCGCCGGTTCCAGGTGCCCCATGTCGAGAACGCGGTGGCGCTCAAGAACATCGAGACCGAGGTCGAGCTCGGCTTCGACCTGAAGCAGGCGCTCGGCGAAGCGCATCGCTGCCTCAACTGCGATGTCCAGACGGTGTTCTCCGCACCGCTATGCATCGAGTGCGACGCCTGCGTGGACGTCTGCCCGATCGACTGCATCTCGTTCGTGCCCAACGCGCCCGAAGACGCGCTCAGACGTTCGCTGACCGCGCCGGCGCTCAACCTTACCCAGGCGATCTATGTCTCGGAGCCGGTCAAGACCCGGCGGGTCATGGTCAAGGACGAGGACCTCTGCCTGCACTGCGGGCTCTGCGCCGAACGCTGCCCGACCGGCGCCTGGGACATGATGAAGTTCACCATCGAAATGGCGCAAGCCGGACACCAATGCCGATCCACGCTGTAAACGACTTCGTCATTCGCTTCGCCAACGTCAACGGCTCGGGTTCGGCCAGCGCCAATCTCCTGTTTGCGCGATCGATCCTGCGCATGGGCGTCCCGATCGCGCCGCGCAACATCTTTCCCTCCAACATCCAGGGACTGCCGACCTGGTATGAAGTGCGGGTCAGCGAACAAGGGTGGCTCGGCGCGCGGGGCGGGGCCGACATACTGGTGGCGATGAACGCGCAGACCTTCGCGCAGGATGTCGCGGCGCTGGAGCCGGGCGGCTACCTCTTCTACGATTCGTCCCGGCCGTTGCCGCCCTCGAGCATGCGCGACGACATCGTTGTTCTGGGCATGCCGCTGACCGAGATCTGCGCCGCCCAATATTCGGACCCAAGGCAGCGTCAACTCTACAAGAACATCGTTTATGTCGGCGCGCTCGCCGCCCTTCTGGACATCGATCTCGCGGTGATGGAGAAGCTCGCCGCCGAACGCTTCAAGGGCAAGGACAAGCTCATCGAGGCCAATCAGCGGGCGCTGCGCATCGGCCTCGATGAAGCCAGATCGCGCTTCGAATGTCCGATCGGCGTTCGGGTCCGGCGCAGCGACGCGGTCGGCGACCGCATTCTCGTCGAGGGGAACTACGCCGCCGCGCTCGGCGCCGTCTACGGCGGCGCAACGGTCTGCGCATGGTATCCGATCACGCCCTCGACCTCGCTCGCCGAGGCGTTCGAACGCAATTGCGCGCGTTACCGGATCGACAAGGCGACGGGCAAAAAGAACTACGCCATCGTCCAGGCCGAAGACGAGATCGCCGCGATTGGCGTTGCAGTCGGCGCCGGCTGGAACGGCGCCCGCGCCTTCACCGCGACCTCCGGCCCCGGCATCTCGTTGATGCAGGAATTTTTCGGCCTGGCCTATTTCGCCGAAATTCCAGTGGTGGTGTTCGACGTGCAGCGCGGCGGTCCGTCGACCGGAATGCCGACTCGCACCCAGCAGTCCGATCTCCTCTCGTGCGCCTTCGCCTCGCATGGCGACACCAAGCACGTACTTCTCATTCCCGACGGTCCGAACGAAGCGTTTGAATTCGCGGCTCGCGCCTTCGATCTCGCCGAGCGGCTGCAAACGGTCGTATTCGTCTTGCTCGACCTCGACATCGGGATGAATTCGCACCTCAGCGCGCCGTTCCGATGGGATGACGCCCGCGTCTACGACCGCGGGAAGGTTCTCTCGTTCGAGAAGCTGGAAAAAGCGCCGAATTTCGGACGCTACGACGACGTCGACGGCGACGGCATTCCCTATCGGACGCTTCCCGGCGGCCATCCGACGCGCGGCGCCTATTTCACCCGCGGCACCAGCCGCGACCGCTTCGCGCGCTACACCGAGGAAGGCCTGCCCTATATCGACAACATGGAGCGGCTGGAACGCAAGTTCGAGACAGCGCGCGGCTTGCTGCCGGCGCCGGTGCTCAAACGGGCGACGAAGCCGACGCGGGTCGGAGTCCTCCAGTACGGATCGACCTCCGCTTCGATGGACGAAGCCCAGAAGATGCTGGCCGACGAGGGCATTCATGTGGACACCCTGCGCATCCGCGCGTTTCCCATGACGCGGGAGGTCCAGGAATTCATCGGCGCCCACGACCGGATCTTTGTGGTCGAGCAAAATCGCGATGCGCAGATGCGCACGCTGATCTCGACCGATCTCGGCGTGGCGACGGACCGCTGGACGCCGATCCTCCACTTCAACGGCATGCCGACCTCCGCCCGCTACATTCATCGCGAAATCGCGACGCGCCTGCGCAAGTCTGCGGCGCCCCAACCGCTCGAGGCCGCCCAATGACCTATCTCGCGAAGCCGAAGTTTCACCACCCCTCGATCGCGGTCAACGCGCTCGGCTTCACCCACCGCGACTACGAAGGCTCGATGTCGACGCTATGCGCCGGCTGCGGGCACGACGCGATCAGCGCGGCGATCATGCATGCCTGCTTCGAACTGAGCCTGCCGCCGCACCGGATCGCCAAGCTCAGCGGAATTGGCTGCTCGTCGAAGACCCCCACCTACATGCTCGGCCAGAGCCACGGCTTCAATTCGGTGCACGGGCGCATGCCGTCGGTGCTGACCGGCGCCAACCTCGCCAACCGCGACCTCATCTATCTCGGCGTCTCCGGCGACGGCGACACCGCGTCGATCGGGCTCGGCCAGTTCGCCCATGCGATGCGACGCGGCGTCAATATGGTCTATATCGTCGAGAACAACGGCGTTTACGGGTTGACCAAGGGGCAGTTCTCCGCCACCGCCGACCGCGGATCGACGAGCAAGAAGGGGTCGGGCGCGCTCGACCAGCCGATCGATCTCGTCGCCATGGCGATCGGGCTCGGCGCCTCATTCGTCGCCCGGAGCTTCTCCGGCGACAAGGCTCAACTCACGCCGCTCATCAAGGCGGCGTTCGAGCACCGCGGCGCTGCCTTAATCGACGTCGTCTCGCCCTGCGTCACCTTCAACAATCACGCCGGCTCGACCAAGAGTTTCGACTACGTGCGCGAGCACAATATCGCCGTCAACGCGCTCGATTTCATCACTGGGCGCGAGCCGATCGAAATCGACTACGAGGAAGGGGCGAGCCAGGCGGTCGCGATGCACGACGGTTCGACGATCGTCCTGCGCAAGCTCGACGCCGATCACAATTGCCGCGATCGGGCCGCGGCGCTCGCCACGCTCGAGCGCGCCCGCGTCGCCGGCGAGATCGTCACCGGCCTCATCTACGTCAATGAAGAGGCCGACGAGCTGCACGAGATTCTCGGCACGACGGCGCGGCCGCTGAACGAGCTCGCCGAGCGCGAACTCTGCCCGGGCTCGAACGCGCTCGCGTCAATCAACGCTTCGCTGAGATAAGGGCGGGTCAGCGCGCCTCCGCGCGCGCTTCCGGCGTTCGGCCTTCGGCCAGCAACTGGTCGACAACGCGGCTGAACGTCGCAAATTCGAACGGCTTGCCGAGAGTCGAACGGGACCGGTACCGCGGTTCAATCCCGTCCTGCCCATATCCCGACGCCAGTGCAAACGGGACGCCGCGCGCGCTCAACACGTCGGCGAGCGGATAGCTCATGTCCTTGCCTAGGGCCACGTCGACAATAGCCGCATCCAGGTCCATCTCGACAAGCTTGAGCGCCGCCGCCAGACTGTGCGCCGGGCCAACCACGACATGACCCAGTTCCGATAGCCAGTCCCCGGTCAGTTCGCTGATCAGCGGCTCGTCGTCGACGACCAGTATTCTCGCCATGCCTCCTCCGGTTGCGAAGCCGGCAGGACGGTACCACAATCGATCCGCAGCACAAGGCGGGAACACGCGTCGGAGTTGGTCTTACGAATGCCGAATGCCGAGAGTGGATTTGGGTTTGGGCCATCCTGGCCGAACCTCGGCCGGCGCGCCGCCAACATACTTGCCCTTGCAAGTTTCGCCCTCATGATTCTTGCCGGCGTCATGGCCACAGCCATGATCGAGCGCGTCAATACCGCCGCCGATTGGGTTGCTCACTCGCTCGAGGTGCGCGCCGGAGCCTCAGAGTTGCTCGGCAAGGTGCAGGACCTTGAATTGGCCAAGCGCGGCTTCCTGTTGACAAGATCGGAAGGCTTTCTCGCGCCTTACGACGAGGCGCGGGCGGCGATACCCCAGGCTTTGGCCAATTTGCGATCTCTCGTCGCTGACAGCCGGGACCAGACGGCGCGCCTCGATCGCATGGGCTTGTCGATCGAAGACCTGCTAAGGACCTCGACAAGAACGATCGACCTCGGCCGTAACGGCCAGTTCGCTGAAGCGGTTGAATTCGTGATGACCGGGCGCGGCCAGCAGACCCTCGAATCGTTCCGCGCGATTGACGACGAGTTCAGCGCCGCGGAGAGCGACCTTCTCGAGAAGCGGCAAGCGGCTGAGGCGACGGCGCGCGCGATTATGCTCGGCATCGTCCTGATCGCCCTGGCGAGCGCTGCCGGGGCTGCGTTCGGGGCGCTCCTTTTGAGCGGCGCCTTTATCCGGGAATTGCGCGAGCGTTCCGAAGCGCTGGCGGAGGAAACTCGCATCCGCAAGGACGCGCAGGCCATCCTGGCGCAGACGCAAAAGATGGAGTCGATCGGCCTCCTCGCCGGCGGCATCGCCCACGACTTCAATAACCTCATGACTGTCGTCATCGGCAATCTCGACTCGGCCGAGCGGCGTCTCGAGCGCACGGGAACGGCGGACGCGCCGTCGATCGGCAAGCCGATCGCGGCGGCGATGCAGGGCGCGAGACGAGCCGCCGCGCTTACCCAACGCCTGCTCGCGTTCTCCCGCCAGCAGGTTCTGAGCCCGCAGCAGGTTGACCTCAACCGGTTGGTCGCCGGCCTGTCCGAGATGCTGTCCCGCACAGTGGGGGAGACGATGGCGGTCGAGACCATCCTCGGAAGCGGCGTCTGGCCGACATACGTAGATGCAAGCCAGCTCGAGAACGCCATCGTCAATCTCGTCGTCAACGCGCGCGACGCCATGCCTGACGGCGGCCGCATCACAATTGAGACCGCCAACGCCTCGCTCGACGAGGCCTATTGCAGGCAGTTCGGCGACGTCGCGCCCGGCCAGTACGTCTTGCTCTCGGTCACCGACACTGGGACGGGCATCTCACCGGAGAATCTGAGCAAGGTATTCGAGCCGTTCTTCACCACCAAGAGCGCCCAGACCCGCACCGGCCTTGGGCTCGCGATGATCTATGGTTTCGTCAAGCAGTCGAAAGGCCACATCCGTTTCTACAGCGAGGTCGGAGCGGGGACCACCGCCAAGATCTACCTGCCGCGGATGAGCGGAGCCGCGAGGATCGAATCCGTTCCCGCAGCCGCGCGGACGGAGAGCGCGCAACTTCCGGCGGCCCGCTCGGGAGAAACGGTGTTGATGGTCGAGGACGACGATGACGTCCGCAATTCGACCGAAAGCTTGCTGCGCGAATTGGGCTATGCCGTCCTCACCGCCCGGAATGGCCCCGAAGCGCTGGGTCAGGTTCGGGGAGGCGAAAGAATCGACATCCTGTTCACCGACGTCGTTCTCCCCCAGGGCATGAATGGGCGAACGCTGTCCATCGAGGCGATCGCCCTGCGTCCGGGACTGCCCGTTCTCTTCACCACCGGCTATGCGCGAAACGCCATCGTCCATAACGGGCAGCTCGACCCGGACGTCCAGTTTCTCGCCAAACCCTACACCCAGCGGGAACTCGCGCTAAAACTGCGCGCGGTGCTCGACGCCGGGGCAAAGGTTTGAAGCCCTCAGCCAACGCGCCAACTCGCGTGGGCGGGGGTTGGAGATCGCCTATGAGAGAATGGCCCGGTCGGTGTGCTCGAGCATGGCGGGGATCACCAAGTCCTCCTCGTCGGAAAGATGCCGGATGAGCCAATCGAGCATGCGGTCTGCGTTGGCGGCGTGGGCGTCAGCCGCGCGGCGGGCCGCATCTCCCCCGTGGGCCAGCGCCGCGATCAGGTTTTGGCCGCTCTCCGCGGACGCTATGAGCTTCTCGTGGATGATCGCGTGATCATTCTCCAGGAGATCGAAGCCCACGATCATCCGCGGGTCCAACGCGCGGAAGCGCGGGAACAAGTGATCGTCCTCGATGCTGTGGTGCCCCTCGAGGTGCTGGAGGAAGCGCCTCAGGCGCGGAGCAAAGACCCGGTGGAGGTCGGGGGCGTCCACCCGCCCTTCGCGGAAGGCATGCGTCATCCGCTTCAGCGACCCGCCTTCCTCGCGTAACATGGCATGAACCTGAAGCCAGAAGTCCGACAGCTCGCCGAAGTTGCGGTGCGTCCGCCACTCCGGCTCAGGGTATCTGTCGCGCAGATACGCGATGTTGGACGGCAAGGCGCCGGTCCGGTTGGGGAGCAGGAGCTCGGGCGCGACTTTCATCGATCGTCTTCCTGAATCATTCGAACTCGCGTCGCCCCAACCAGCATACCTGGAAGGTGCATGCGCCGACACAAGGGAGGGAGCCGTTTTGCCCCGCACTTCATGCGAAGTTTGGCCATGAAAACAGCAGGGACGAGCCGAACCGTGACGATTTCGCTCACGGCGTTGGCGATGGTTGCTTTCGCGGCCAATTCGATTCTGTGCCGGCTGGCCCTGCTCCGAAACCGATATCGACCCGGCGACTTTCACCATCGTCCGGATCGGGTCTGGCGCGGCGATGCTCTGGGCGATCGCCGCGATCTCTCGCCGCGGCCAGCGGCAGGGCGGCTCCTGGCCGGGGGCCTTCGCGCTCTTCGTTTATGCGGCAGCCTTCTCCTTCGCCTATGTGTCGCTGACTGCAGGCGCAGGCGCGCTCCTTCTGTTCGGGGCCGTGCAGGCGACGATGGTGATTGCCGGAATAATCCGCGGAGATCACCCAGCGCCTCTCCAATGGCTCGGCCTCGCGGTCGCGCTCGCCGGATTGGTCGTGCTGCTCGTTCCCGGAGTTTCTGCGCCTCCTTTGCTTGGAGCCGCGCTGATGCTTGCGGCGGGAATAGCCTGGGGCGCCTATTCGATCTTGGGCCGCCGCAACCTCGATCCGCTGGCGGCGACCGCCGGCAATTTTATTCGCGCCGTTCCGATGGCGTTGGTCCTGGCGGCGCCTGCGGCGATCGGGAGCCATCCGGTCGCGGGATTGATATACGCCTGCCTTTCGGGCGCCGCGGCTTCCGGCCTCGGCTATGCGATCTGGTACGCCGCCCTGCCCGGCTTGAGCGCGGCCGAGGGCGCCTCGGTCCAGCTCAGCGTCCCTGCGCTCACCGCTCTCGCCGCCGCGATGTTTCTCGGCGAGCCGATCACCTTGCGCCTTGGCCTCGCGTCTTTGGCGGTTCTGGGCGGCATTGCTCTGGTTGTTGCGAGCCGAGCGCGCCAATCCGAGTAGCGCGTCCAATTGCGTGGGATCAAAGGACGATGTCGGTCTGGAGTCGACGCGGCTAATTCGCCTTCGCCTCGTCGCTCTTCAGCGCCCCGACAAGGCCGGTCGGCGCGAAGTATACCGCCAGCACAAAGGCGAGGCCGAGCCACAGAAGCCAGCGGTCGGGATGAAACAGCGCCGGCAGCAGCGGCAGGCTGGCGTCGGCCGCGAGGCGGGACAGCCCGCCCATCGCGTCCTGCAGATAGCTCTCGGCGAACACGAACAAGGCCGCGCCGAGAATCGCGCCATAGAGCGATCCCATGCCGCCGACGACGACCATCACCAGAACGTCGACCTGGATCGAGAACGAAAGCGCCGTATCCGGCCCGACGTAGCGCAGCCATAGCGCGCTCAACGCCCCGGCGAGCGTTGCGCCGAGCGCCGAGATGCAGGTGGCGAGGGTGCGATGAAACACCGTGCGGTAGCCCAGCGCCTCGGCGCGGAACGGGTTCTCGCGGATCGCCTGCAACACCCGGCCGAACGGCGAGTTCACGACCCTGAGCAACACCAGGAAAGCGGCGGCTGCGACGGCCAGCACCAGATAATAGGTCAGGATCTTGCCATTGATCGCGACCCCGAACGCCTTGCCCTCGACCAGCCTGAAACCCGGCTGCAACACATCCGGAACCTTGAACGAGCGCCCGTCCTCGCCGCCCGTGAGCCACGAGAGTTGCGACGCCAGCACGTTGAACGCGTAGGCGACCGCGAGCGTCACCATGGCGAAGAAGATCGACTGCACCCGGAGCGAGAAGAGGCCGATCGCGAGCGCAAGCGCAAGCGACAGCGCCGCGGCCGCAGCGAGCCCCAGCGCCAGCGCGCCCCAGCCGGCGCCGATCCCATAAAGCGCGAGGCCGACGCCATAAGCGCCGACGCCGAAGAACATGACGTGAGCAAAGGAAACGACGCCGGTATAGCCGAGCAGGAGATCGTAAGAAGCGACGAGCAGGATCATCACGCAGGTCTTGGCGGCGACGTTGAGCGCCTTGGCGCCCGGGAAGAGGAACGGCGCCGCGACAAGCGCGAGGACGACAAGGATGAGGATCGCCTGCAGCGCGCGCCCGCGCGGGGGATCGCCCGAGAGAAGGTTCATCGGCCGCTGACCGGATAGAGCCCGCGCGGACGCCACAGGAGCACCGCGACCATCGCCAGGATGTTGGACACCAGCGCCAGCTTGGGGGCAAGAAAGCCGGCGTAGTTGGCGATCAGCGCGACCAGGATCGAGGCGACGAACGAGCCGCCGACCGAGCCCAGGCCGCCGATGATGATGACGATGAAACACAGCACCAGGAACTCGCCGCCGATGGTCGCGTGAACCTGGCCGCGATAAAGCGCCATCATCGCGCCCCCCAGTCCCGCCAGCGCCGACCCGGCCATGAACACAGCCACGAACAGCCGGTCGACGCGATAACCGAGCGCCTCGACCATTTCGCGGTTCTCGACACCGGCGCGGATCAGGAGGCCGATCCGGGTGCGGTTGAGGACCAGCATCTCTGCCGCGAACACCAGGAGGCCAACGCATGTCGCCAGCACCCGATATTTCTCGATCGCCGCCTGGCCGATGACGAAGGAGCCTTCGAATGTCTTCGGCAGCGCAAGCGGGATTTGCGCCGGGCCAAACAGGGCGTAGAGCAATTGCTCGGCGATGATCGAGCCGCCGATGGTGGCCAGAATCTGCTTCAAGTGCTGGCCATAGACGGGCTTGACGATCAGGCGCTCGAACACCCAGCCGAAGACGCCGCAGATCGCCGCCGCGGCGACGGCCGCGAGCACGAAGACCGCGAGGTTCAGGGCAAGCGAATCGGCGCTCGACCAGCTCGCAAGCGGCGCCAGCACCAGGGTCGCGGCATAGGCGCCAAGGGCTATGAAGGCGCCGTGGCCGAAATTGAGCACGTCCATCATGCCGAAGACGAGCGTGAGGCCTGAGGCCATGGTGAAAATCATCATGCCCATCGCGAGCCCCGCCGCAGTCAGGGTCACAAACGTCGAGGGCGAGCCGATGAACGGCGCGGCGACGAGCGCGACGGCGAGCGGCGTGAGCGCCGGCAGGATATCGGGCCTGCGCCGCGGCAGGGCGGCGCCGGCGTCGAGCGCGCTCATTGATGCGAATCCAGGCTCAATCCGAGCAGGCGGCTTTGCAGGCCGCTGTCGGCTGTGAGTTCGGCCATCCTGCCGCGATGGACGATCTGGCCGTTGTCCATGACGCGAACCTCGTCGCCGACCTCGCGGGCGACGCGAAAATTCTGCTCGACCATGAGGATCGTGACCCCGGTCGCCTTGATCTCGTTGAGGCAGTCGATGAGCGAGCCGACGATCGCCGGCGAGAGGCCCTTGGTCGGTTCGTCGATCAGCAAGAGTTCGCGCGGCTCGACGATGGCGCGGGCGATCGAGAGCATCTGTTTCTGACCGCCCGACAGGGCGCCAGCGCGCGACAGCCAGAATTTCCTCAGCGCCGGAAAGAAGCCGAAGATCCAGGCGAGGCGCGCGTCGTCGAGCGAACGAGCGCGCGCGCCGAGAACGAGGTTCTCCTTGACCGAAAGATCGGAAAAAACCGCCATCGATCTCCGGCGCGTAGCCGACGCCGAGCCGCGCGACGTCGCTCGCGGGCAGGCTCTCGAGCGGGGTCGCCCCGAGCGCGATCCGTCCCCTGGACGCGCGCCAAAGACCCATGATGGTGCGCAAGGTCGTTGTCTTGCCGGCCCCATTGCGGCCGAGCAGCATGGTCGTCAGGCCCGCCGGCGCGTCGAAGTCCACGCCCTGCAGGATGTGGTAGCGGCCGATATGGGTGTGCACGCCTTGAAGCGTGAGCGCGGCGCTCATTTCGGCGCCCCCGGCGCGATGCCGAGATAGGCCTCCTGCACGACCGGCGAGGCGATCACCGCGGCGGGCTCGCCGTCGGCGGCCAATTGGCCGTTGACCAGCACAATGATGCGGTCGGCGAGCGAGCGCACCACGTCCATCTTATGCTCGACCAGGAGGATGGTCTTGGTCTTGTCGTTCTTGAGTCCGGCGATGAGATCGAGGACGAGCGGAACCTCATCCACGCTCATGCCCGCGGTCGGCTCGTCGAACATGAAGATCGAGGGCTCGAGCGCCATCATCATCGCCACCTCGAGCTTGCGCTGATCGCCGTGCGGCAGCGCGGAAGCGAGCGCGTCGCGCCTTTCGAGGAGGCCGACCGAATCGAGGACCGCGTCGGCGCGGTCGATGAGATCGGCGCTCGCCCGCCAAGGCCTCCGCATATCGTAGTGCGCGCCGGCCTTGGCCTGGGCTGCAAGCCGTACGTTCTCGCCCACGCTGAGGCGGGGAAACAGGTTGGTGAGTTGGAACGCCCGCCCGAGGCCGAGGCGCGTGCGCTCGGGCGCGCTTGAAGTCGTGACGTCCCGGCCCTCGATCAGGACGGCGCCGTCGGACGCGGCCAACTGGCCGGACATCAGGTTGAAATAGGTGGTCTTGCCGGCCCCGTTCGGCCCGACGATGGCGGTGAGCTCGCCCGGCTGGAAAGCGCAGGAGACATGATCGACCGCAACATGGCCGCCGAAGCGGATCGTAAGGTCGCGCGTCTCGAGGGAAGGGGTCATCGCCGACGCCCGTGTCATGCCCGCGTAAGCGGGCATCCAGCCTCGTCTCCATTCGATCTCAGGCGCGAAGGCGCTCTTTTCTGGACCCCCGCTTTCGCGGGGGTGACAAGAGGCCAGATCATCGCTTGTTGCGGATCGGCAGGTCCATATCCTCGATCTTGATCTCGCGGGTGAGTTCGGGGATCGCCCAGGCGACATTCGGGTCGACCTTGATCCTGAACGCATACATCGACTGGAGCGCCTGATGGTCCTCCTTGCGAAAGATCATCTTGCCCTTGGGGGTGTCGAACTCCATGCCCTCCATCGTCGCGATGAGCTTTTCGCTATCGGTCGATTTCGCCTTCTCGACTGCGGCGACGAGCGCCATCGCGGCCGCGAAGCCGCCGGCGGTGAAGAAGTCGGGCGGACTGTTGAAGCGCTTCTTATGCTCGGCGACGAGCCAGTCGTTCACCGGGTTCTTGGGGATCTCGAAGTAATAATAGGCCGCGCCCTCGAGACCCGGGAAACGCTTGTAGGCCGCGAGAATGGGAAGAATGTTGCCCGCGCCGGCGAAGCCGATTCCGTAGCGCTCAGGACCGAGATCCGCGAGCTTGTCGAGCGGGTTGGTCGACCCGGCCCAGACCGTCCAGATCAGCTTCTTTCCGGGCTTGTCCTTCAGGGCGTCAAAGAGCCGCTGCCCGACCGCGGTGAAATCCGTGGTGTTGGCGGGAGCGTATTCCTCGGCGTCGAGCGTCGCGCCGGTCTTGGCCAGCGCGGCTTTGAACGCGGCGACGCCGTCGCGGCCGAACGCGTTGTCAACCGCAAGCGTCGCGATGTGGACCCCGGGCGCGCCGATCGCGATCGCGTTGGAGATAGCGTCCTGGGTCGAATTGCGCCCGGTGCGGAAAATGTAGCGGTTCCACTTGTCGCCGGTGATCTGATCGGCGACTGCGGGCTCGACGATCAGGATTTTCTTGTGCTCTTCGGCGACCGGCAGCATGGCGATGGTGGCCGGCGACGACGTGGTGCCGACGGCGATGTCGACGCCGTCGTCCTCGTAGGCCTCCGCGAGCGCGCTCTTGGCGAGGTCGGGCTTGCCCTGGTCGTCTTTGGTGACGACCACGATCTTGCGCCCGTCGACCGTCATGGTTCCCTTGGTTGCGTATTCGAGGCCGAGCATGAAGCCGGTTTCGGTCTGCTTGGCGTAAGGCTCCAGCGGGCCGGTGAGGCCCCGGATGAGAGCGATCTTGAGATCGTCCGCGGCCGCCGCGCCGGCGGAGACGACGAGGGCGGCGGCGAGGGCCAGTATTCTGAGACGAAAGCTCATGAGCGCTCCTCTTGATGCGTCGTGGCGAGCCTCCGTCGGCCGGAGCTCGCAGCCTCGCCTGGGCCGAACCCGGCCGCTCCTCAAGGCGCGAGCTTAGCCTTCGATCGATCGAACGGGCAAGGCTCCGGCGCGCTTTTGCCGCGAGCCTCGATGCGGCGCGCAAATGAGCCGCTTGCGCCGCGCCCGAGGCGCCCCTATAAGGCCTGCTCGCCGACCTTCGAAGGTCGGCGATGTCGGAGTGTAGCGCAGCCTGGTAGCGCACATCGTTCGGGACGATGGGGTCGGAGGTTCGAATCCTCTCACTCCGACCATTTCCAGTCATAATGAATTGATTTTTAAAGCTATTTGCGCCGCTAGTTGGGTCTGATCCCCCAGTGCGTCCCGCAGCTGAGCGGCGGAGGCCTTAGGGGCGCGTCTTTTCCCTCCGTACTTCCGTTGCTGGCTTGTCCGCCCGAAGCCCAACGTAAACCGTTTGTCGGAGCAATCCGTCGGCGGTCCAGCTGAGATAGGTGATCTCAGTGACGAGTTGCGGCTCGACCCAATGCACCTGCGAAAGGACAAGCGGCGATCCGAAGCGGGTCTCGCGCGCGGGCGGAGCGCTCAGCGCCGATCCATTCCGCGCCAGGGGCTCGAGCTGACGTCGCAGGTCCGCAAGCACCTTGCCGGGCATTCCTGTGCCTACCCGGTCGGCTCCGTGGAGGAAACGCCGGGTTTGAGGCCATCGAAACAGCGAATGCCGACGAGGCGATCCGAATCTTGGAAAGCCGCAATGATATTCGCATCGTCTTCACTAACATCGAGATGCCCGGCAGCATGGATGGGGTGAAGCTTGCCGCCTGCGTTCGAGACCGCTGGCCGCCGATAGAGATCATTCTGACCTCGGGATACCTAACCGCCAAAGACGTCGCGCTTCCAGCGCGCGGGCTGTTCTTCCCCAAGCCCTGCAACTCCCGCTCAGTCTGTTATGCGATGCGGCGCCTGGCGAGCTAGTTGACCCCTAAGTCCGCCCGCGATCGATTGCGCCGACTTCCCGCCGTTAACTTATAGCGAGGGTTCAGCGTATTTCTGACGACCACGGAAAGTTCACGTAGCGGTCGCGCGTATCATAGCAAATGTTGCCATACATCTTCAGATAGGACGTGCGGCGCTCAGCATCGGCGAAAACCGCGGCGGGATCCCTTTGATCGGCCTCGTAGGCCGCGATATTTTCGCTCGTGAGTGCTTTGGGGAGGACATCCATAGCTTGCGGAACCGATTTGCCCTCGAGCCAATCAGCAGCAAATTGGCCGAGCGCATATCCGAACACAGGCGATGCGAGACTGATGCTGGCCTTGTAGGGTCCCCCCTTTTTTATCTCGGCCACCGCTTTCGGTTCGCCGTCTATTCCGCCCAAAAATTGATCGTCGCGCGCTTTGCCCGCTGCTCGGAGCGCGGCAAGCGCCCCCAATACGACCGTGTCGGCTCCCAAGACCACGTCCACGTTCGGCTGCGCCAGCAGAATGGTTTCCATCGTCGCCTGACCGCCGGTCTCGTTCACCGTAACCGGCGAGATGTCGGCCACGATCGTCACGCCGGGAATCTCGCGGAGCGCATCGCGCATGGCGGCGAAGCGAGGCGCGAGAAACTGCAGACTATCGTGGGTCAGTAGAACAACCTTCGCCTTTCCACCCAGGCGGGTGCGGATATAGTTCGCCGCCGCCTCTGCGAGCACTTTCCCGGTCAAATATTGCGGCGCGTTCAAAATGGTGATTGCCGGCGGCGGGACGACCGTGCCGACAAATGCGCCGGACCAGATCAGATGTTGCAGATGCACTGCCAACGACGGCGGATCAACGGGTGCAGCGACAACCGCTCCAACGCTCCGTGATACAGATTCCCGGACCTGATCGATCATCCTTGTCGGATCGTCCGACGCAAGCGACACCTCGAACGCCAGTTGCCGATCCTTCGCCGCCATCCCGAGCCCGTAACGGACCCCCTGCATGAACTGACGCTCATTGTCCTGGGCGAAAACAAGGATTTTCTTCAACCCGGGAGGCGGAGCGCACGGGGGCGCGTTCGGATCGAATGGCGGGAGCACGCTCGGAACGACCAAACCTTGCGGGCCCTCTTGCCCGAACGTAGACGTTTCCGGGACGAGAAGAAACGACCCAAGCAGGCATACGAGGGCCGTCGCTGCGTTCACTCGACTTACGCCCCTGCGTTCGGTTCTGTGGTGGTTCCATTCCTTCAATGAAGTTTCCTCGGCAGCGGCATAGTTGCTAGGCCGCGGGCCTTTCCGCGGACGCATAGGGGAAGACGATCCGCGCCGTCGTGCCGGGGCTG
The DNA here is from genome assembly GCA_963776665.1 of uncultured Alphaproteobacteria bacterium. Lineage (GTDB taxonomy): Bacteria > Pseudomonadota > Alphaproteobacteria > Rhizobiales > Beijerinckiaceae > Roseiarcus. The sequence goes on along the minus strand of CAVZNQ010000029.1, from coordinate 95,906 downwards.
CGGGAAAAATAGGACACTTCGGCCGCCATCGGAGCCGCCATCGCGCTGACGATGCGTGTGCCCAGCCCTGTGCCTTTCGCGGAGGCGGATTCGTCACGCCCAACGCCATCGTCCTCCACGACAAGCTCGGCCCGGCCGTCCCCGCGATCGGCAAGCCTTACCCGCACTTCGCCCGACCCATGCGGATAAGCGTATTTGAACGCGTTGGTTACAAATTCAGCGATGACAACGCCGAGATTCACGCTGCTGTCCGTTGGCAGCGTCAGCGGCTCCAGCTTGTAGCGCAACAATGCGCCGTGGCCTTCCGCGCGCATCGAAGCCTCGAGATGATCGAGCAAGCTCGATAGAAATTCATCGAGCGCCACTGTGCGCACGTCTCCGGCGCCATAGAGCCGCTTGTGGACGGACGCGATCGCGTAGATTCGCGCCTGGGTTTCCCGCAGGGCGTCCTTCGCGGCCCGATCGGCCACCGTATTCGATTGCAGTCCGACCAGGGACGAGACGAGCATGAGGCTGTTGGCGACCCGGTGGTTCATCTCGGCAAGCAGGATTTCCGCCCGGTCGCGGGCGCGCGCCAAATCCGCGGTGCGCCTCTTCACACGGTCTTCAAGACCCAGATTGAGAGCTCGGATATCGTCCCGCCCCTGCCCAATCTCGGCCGTGTAGCGAGCAAGCGTCGCGCCCGTGGCGCCGACCACAACAACAATGACGAGCGCTCCGACAATCGACATCCAGCGCAGGAGCGCGGTGTTCCAGGTTTCCTCCTCGATGCCAGCGGCGAGCCGTTCGTCCGCCGAGAGGATGATGCTGGAGAGAAACACGTTGAGCTCATCCATCAGCGCCTTGCCGCGATTGGTTCGAAAGCTCGCCAGCGCGTCTTCGTCGCGATGCGCCCTCTTCAGCGCGATGATCCCGTCCATTTCCTGGACTTTGTCACTGGCGAGCGCGGCCAACCTCAGCAACATGGGCTGACGATCGGGTTGGCCATCGATATTCCGGATGAGTTTTGAGAGATAGCGCTGTGCTGCGGCCTTGGCGCTATCGTAGGGAGCAAGATAGATTTCGTTCCCTGTGGCGACATAGCCGCGCTGACTTGATTCCGCGGTCCTCAGCGCGTCGCGCAGTTCCACGGCCAGGACCCGCGTCTGCTGGGCGTCAATGGCCGCGTCGGAGTAGGTTCGCACCCGTTCATTCAGCCAAATGGTCATTCCCACGATGCTGAAAAGCGTCAAGAAGCCAATAGTCAGCAATCCGATGGCGGACTGGATTACGAAGCGACCTGAAACCGGCATGAGGGCCGTGGACTTTTACCTGTATCTCTTTGGACACCATGCACGGAGTGCGGGACAAAGGGAACGGTACCGACCCCATTTTGCGGCTCATCCTAATCGCTCCTTGTTTAGCTCGACGAACGCTTTTGCCGCCGTCCAACCCGGCAATTAGTGATATTCAGGTAGGCGCAGACGGGACGGCTTGCTGCGACCGCGCTGTGGCAGCCCAAGATCCGTGTTAGTAGGGAAGCCCTCAACACGAGACACCATCCGGGAGGACAACGCATGCCGATCTACGTCACTCTTCTCCAGTTCACCGAAAAGGGGATTCTCCACGTCAAGGACTCGGTCAAACGATCAGAGGCCTACAGGAAACGAGCCAAGAAGCACGGCGCGACGGTCAAGGAGATCATCTGGACCCAAGGCGCGCACGACATCGTAACGATTGTCGAGGCCCCCGACGACGAGACCGCTTCGGCGTTTATCTTGAGCGCGGATGAACTAGGCAATGTTCGCAGCGAGACCCTGCGCGGCTTCACGGCCGCAGAGATGGAAAAGTTACTGGCTAAGGTCGACTAGCGGCCCTCATCGCATGCAGCATCCGCAAAACGCAGGATCACGTCGCGGTAGCTCTCGTCCGGCCCGCGCATGGCCGCGAGCCGGTTCACAACCGCTGGGTCGAGCCGGATGAAATAGTCGCCGTTGGGCCCGCGCCGCGGCTCGACGCCGACGCGGCGAGTGAGCGTCATCGCGCCCGGAATGGCTCCCAGCCTCCGCATTTGTGTGAGTAGGCGTGTCAGCGCCCTTGCCGCATGGTGCGCAAAGTCGCGCGCATCAGGGGTTAGCCGGCGCTGGCTCGGGCGCGCTGCTCGCCCCGCGCCGTCCTCCCCGGCGCGGGGCTTGCTCTCCGATCGTCTGGACCGCTGAGATCGGCGCTGCCGGCCTGGGGTACGGGTTAGCCTAGGCTGCGCTCGCCGCCTTCCGATAGCCCGCGTAGCCCAAGACTGCGAAACCGATCAGCATCATCGCCCAAGTCGCCGGCTCGGGGACTTCCCCGATGACGACTGTGAAGTTCTGGTTCGCCCCGCTCCCCCACGTCCATGTGTAGGCGACAGGCGTTATGCCGAGGGTGTTGAAGGTCTGGTTGTCATAAGTCGAGGTGTCCGACAGAGCTCCGCCAGAGAGGTAGCCCTGTGGCACGGCAAGAAGGTTGCCCCCGCCGACGATGGTGACCGAATCTCCGATGCCGCTACTTGCACCGATGGTTAAAGTCCCTCCACCGAAATTCGCGGGTCCAGAAAATCCGTCGTATGCGTCAACCGGCGTGGCCGCTACGGGCCCGGTAGTTATGTCGGCTTCGGATGGGGCAAGTTGCGCCTTGGCCGCCCCGACAAAAGCAAAGGTCAGGCCGGCCAGGTCGATTGCGCCGTGTCCGCTGGCCACGACATCGCTCCCCACCTGTTCAAGCGTGACAACATAGCCGGCCTGCGCGCGCGGGACGGACAGCATCAACGCCGCCGTCGCGGCGAGCGCACTACCGCCTATTCGTGATGCGAATGCTGCCATCTGCGCCCCCTGTCTACGTTCGCGCGCGGCGCACTATCGGCCCAGTTGAGAACAGGGGTCAACGGGAATTGAATCCTTAGGCCGGGCCGGCTTCGTGGTGATGAAGAAACCGCCAGCCGTGGGCCATTCTGGGCTCGGACGCGGATTTGAGAGTTATTGATTCAAGCTGCAATCGAGGCGGCATTGCGTGAAGATCGATAGCCGGCGAAGCCAAGGCCGGCGAAGCCGAGAAGCATCATCGCCCATGTCGACGGTTCGGGCACCGAGGTCAGCACAAACGCGATGTTTTCATCAGGAATCAGTCCAATGGCGCAGAGGTGGAGATCGCCTTCCAAAGTGAAGCAAGAGATGGCGGTCCGCTGAGAAATGGTGGGCGACAGGTGCAATGTGTTTTCCGAGCAATTTTGGCCGACGCCGCAGCCGGGAGTCCCCTGAAGGGCGCTGAGGTCAAGCTCGGTAACACTGAGGGTGGCAGGATCGAGGTTCCAAGAAATTGAGGTTATGTCCGCTTGCGTGTACCCCGCGAACGAGAGAAGCACCCCTGCGTCGCTGCTGCCGTCCAGGCCCGGAAACGTGATGCTGCCGACTACGGCGTTGAAATCAGTATCGACAATCGTTTCAACGATCGCAGCGCGAGAGGTCGAGGGCGCGGCCGTCAGTACGAGCGCGAGACCGACGAATAGCGCAAGAACTCGATTGTTCGTTCGCATGACAAACACCCCCGGCGGAAAGATTCCCATTCGGAATACTTCAAGGGGATTTTTATAAGTATCAAGCCGACATCTTTGTTGATTAACTCAGGAGACCAGTTCTTAGTCGGCGCTTGCGGGAGAATATCACACTACCAACGACGACTGTCAGAAGGGCCACCGGCCGGCGCGCAAAACTTGGCCGGGAGGCACGCCGTCGCCAAACAGAAAGGCCGCCTCAGCGGGCGGCCCATCCGATCTTATATTGCTTCCAACGATCTCAGGCAGCGATCGAGACCGCCCCGCGGGTCTTCCAAAGGCTTGCGAATCCAAGCCCCGCGAAGCCTAGCAGCATCATCGCCCAAGCGGGGGATTCGGGGATAGGGCTACCTGCCGTTTCCGTCAGCGAACCCGAGATCAGGATCCATCCGAGGTCGGCAGATTGGGTGCGGACATCAGTGAAGCCAGACAACGAGCCGCCGGTGTAGCCTATCAGTGAACCCGCAGTCGGAGTGGAAAAAATCAAAGCTACTTCTGCAGTAAACGACGGGGCAGTGTCAATCTCAAGATCAGTGAGTCCGTCCGACGTTGTGTGTAGCGCCTGAGGGGCAGTAAAAGGACCCATACTGGGCAAAAAACCGGTTGCGGTAACGTCGGCAGAGATTACGGCGCCCGTCGCGTCGTTTATTACGATCTCGCCGCCGAGGGTGCATCCCGAAGATGCGCAATTCGCGGAGCCAGCTTGGGGAATCAGGCTTCCCGATACCTGGAAAGTAGTGACATTGGCGTGGGCCGTTGCAACCCCCACGGCGCCGGTCGCGACCGCAAACATTCCGGCGCGCAGCAATCCCGCTCGATTCATCGCCCCGCGCTCCCCTCCACGAATGACCTCCAACGTCGAGAACATCATCGCGTCGGAAAAGTGTCAACGGCGTCGACCGCTGCGGGCTTCGGATCAAGACTTCTTATCGGGGCGATGGGGGCGCGCCTGACCCTGTATTGGGCGGTTTAGCTCGAGCCTCCACACGATTCACAGTCACGCTATCCGAGCGATGGCAGAGGTCGATCAGGACTTGCCCCACATAAGCGCCGGACGGATCGTAACCGGCGCGGCGGACCCAGCACTGAGTAGGAAAGATCACCGGCGGAATTTCGGCGCCTACCGGGTCGGGGACGTAGCCGCCGCTATTGTCGCCGCTGCTGCTTGAGCCGTCGCTGCTGCTGACGGAATTTCCCGCGCCACCCCCATAGCCGTAAGCATAGCCGGGATCATAAACCCCGCAGTCGAAACCGAATCCGCAGTTTCCGTAGCCGTAAACGACAAAGAGATTACGGGCGCGACCAACGCTGCGGTGGAAAGCGAAGTCCCCGTCATGAGCGCCGCCACCATGAAAGCCGTCGCCATGAAAGCCCTGGCCATGAGAGCCCTGGCCATGAAAGCCGCCGACACGAAAGCCGCTGCCATGAACCCCCCCGCCATGAAACCCGCCGCCATGAAAGTGGCTTCCCGCACTAGCGGGAACGGCTAGCAGGATCGACAGCAACGCAAGACCAGGGCGTAACAATTAGTCCTCCTTGCCCGCCTCGCGTGTCACGAAACGGGCGGCCCACGCCTACCTCCCGACCGGCGCGAGGCGCGGCCGAGCCCGGCATGTCTTCTGTACCATGGTTCTCATTGCGCCGGCTTATTTTGCGGCCTTTCGCCGATCCGCTGCTGGGCCTTGACCACCTCGTCAAGTTTCGGCTCACGCTCAGCGACACGATCGTTTTCCGGGGCCATACCTTCGTTGCTGGCCGTCATCAGCTGGTGCGCATCCTGCTCCAAGTTGTCCAGCGCCTTTTTTTTCTCGGTCCGGGACAGCTCCGAGTCTTTGACCACATCGCTCGGCTTGTCGAATTCAGCCTGCGGATTGTGAATCTTCTGAGCCTTCTCATCGAGTTCCCGCGACATGAGGTTTCTCCCTTCTGACGACTAACGCCAACTCGCCGAAGGTGAATTGGTTCCATCCTTGCGGCCTAATTGAAGGCGCGCCAAAGCCGAGGGCCGCTAAGGGGGCGTTCGCCCAGCCTGAGAATCACGTCGCGGGAGCTCTCGCCCAACCCGCGCATGACCGCGATCCGGTTCACAACCGCCGGGGTCGAGCCGGACGAAATAGTCGCCGTTGGGCCCGCGCCGCGGCTCGACGCCGACGCGGCGAGTGAGCGTCATCGCCGCGCATCAGTATCTATCCTTGGTGACCTCTGACTCCCAAGCGAAAACAACTCATTCGCGATCTGCGTCGAGCCGCTCCAGTTGAGCATGCTGCAAAGGATTTGCTCCGGGCCTCTCAGCTGCCGTTATTGTCCCGCGACATCCGCACGTCGACGACGATCTCAAAAAAATCCAGAAGGGCAAAAGTCTCCCACCGTGCTGCTTGTTCGCGGCGCCATGAGCAAGGGCTTACCGTTGGTTGTCGCCGACGGCTATGATAGGATCTGCGCCATTATCTATTTTGACGAGAACGCCCCCGTCGCTTCTCGAATCGCGAACGGCCGGGCGCAAGGCGCCCGCCGATCCAATGAGCTTATGCGACGTCTTTCAGACGAGACCCGGCGCCTCCTCGCGCATCCGCCCGCCAACGGTCGCCATGTAGCTCGCCGAGACGGCGCCGACAAGCAGGGACACGAAGGCCCAGAGCGCTGCATAGACGCCAGTCTTGCGCGCCGCGTCCGCGGCCTCCTTCGCCTTGTTCTCCGCTTCGTCGCGGGCGCCTTTCGCTTGCGCGAAGACGTCGGTCACGCGCTTTTCCGAATCCTGCGTACTCATTCCCGTCCGATTGAATACGACCGTCGCAAGATAGGACTTGTCTGCGTCGGGAAGCTCGCCGGAAACGAGTGCGCGGGCGAGGATGCGCCGGGTCTCCATGACCGTTGGGGTCTGGTCACCGATCGGCGGATGATCGGTGCGAAGCATCACGTCGGCGAAGTAGTCGGTTGGGTTGGCGATGGATGCGCCTTCGCCCGTTGCGGCCACCGTTTGCGCGGCCGCGCCGACGAGACCGGCCGCGCCGCTAAGCGCCGACGCTGCGGAGAGCGCAAGCAGGGCCGCGGTGAACACCGCCCCGACCGCCCAAACCAAGAGCCCGTGCGCCGTGTCCCGGAAATAAACCTCATCGTCATGCACGCGAGCCCATCGCGTGCGTAGCCGCCCGGCCAAATATCCGCCGAGGCCGCAAGCGAAAAGCTCGACCGCAATGAACCAGGCCGCGGCCAGAGAGCCAAATGTCGTGACTGACGGGTTATTGGCGGACCAGGGCGAGACGGAAATCAGGCCGATACCGGCTCCCAGCGCGACCAGCGCCAGCGCAAAAGCCGAGGTGACGAACGCCCCGGCGATGATCGCCGCCCACGAGACGCCGGAGCCCATCTCCTCCGACGCCAATGAATCGAGGTCCTCCCCAACGAGCAGGGCAGCGCCTTCACCAATGGAAACGTCGGTCATGTAGTTAAGCCTCCGGAACGCTCTCCCCACTGGGCCAAACGTTAGTGATAGAGGAGCGCAATCAGGATGATGATTGGAATCGGAACGCCGAGAAGCCAGAGCAGAATGCCGCGACCCATGCGACCCTCCTTCATGAATGCGTTCGCCAAAGAACGCGCGAACTCGTAGGATGTTCCCTCCACCTCCTCGACAGCGGTCAAGTGCGCGTATTGCGGGCGGATGAGCGAGAAAGCCCCACAGGACTAAGCGGCTGCCGCCCTTCCTGTCGCCGCTACGTCCATCCTGCGGCTGGCGGCGGAGTGAGGCGCTGCGGCGGAATCACGAAAATTGGACTTGCGGGCGGATTCGACCGCGGTAGATGGCATGGGCCGCCCGCGAGACGGCCTTTCTATTTCAGGTCCGAGCAACGAGCGCCGATGATCGCGATCGCCGAGGCATACGAGGCCATCAAGACGACTCTGCCCGCGGGCGACGTGGCGCAGCCGCCTCAGATTGACGAGCGGAGCGGCGTCCGCATTTGGCTCGATCGCGGATTCGTCGACCGGTTCGCCAGGATGCGGGGGCCGGGCGAGAGCTGCAGCGACGTGATCGTGCGGCTGGCGGTGGGGTGACGGCCGCCGTTGCCGTCCCTTCCGGCGCTTGTCGCCTCAACCGATCGGTTGATTGACGGCTCGCGCGGATCGTGGTCGCAATGCGAGATGCGGCCCCAAGGGGTCTCCCTTCGGCACATCCCGCTCCGCAGCGGCGGCGCCGTTGGAAAGCTCGTAGCTATCTCGACGCGCGTAGCAACGCAGATCCGGCTGCGAGGTTTTTCGCTTCACTGCCTCATGGAGGTACGATTGATGTCCCTGTCGAACTTGCGTTTGGCCGCCGCCGCGGCCGTTCTGGCGGTAACGGCCGGCCCAGCCGGGGCAATGATTATCCTCTCTCCGGTGCCGAACCCAATTCCCGACGGAAGCACGTGGGACCTCGTCGGTACCTTCTACACTCCATTCGGATGGGTCCGAGTCACGACGGTGTCGGACTTCAAGTTTCTGTCCGCGACCATCACCCCGGAAGGATTGGAGGCGACATATTCCGCCGATCTCTCCCAAACGGCGTACAATATGGAGACGGGTGGAATGCCGGTTGGACCCCCTAATCTCCTAACGACCGACGATTTCGAAGTCTTCATCGGCGGCGGATTCAATCCCTTTTCGAACTACCTTGGTACGTTCCCGGAGACATTCGTGTCGGCGACATTCACCGGCGACGTGGGCGGAAATACCGTGGTGGACGAGTTGGACCCCTCACGAGCGAGCCTGGGATCCGTCACCATCAGCGCCGCACCGGGAGGCGGGTTCTTCATCGACAATAGAGCCGCTATCTTTGGCGTGTACACCATCAACGGCGGCGACCCCATTACGGTGCCAGTTGCGCTGACTGTCGGAGCCCCGGAACCCTCAACCTGGGCCATGATGCTTCTCGGCTTCGGGGGCCTCGGCTTTGCGGGTTATCGTCGGCGACGGAAGCGCGCTGGCGCTGCGAGAGCCTAAAGGGCCGCGCGGAGGCGCTCCCAAAAAGAAGCCCCGCGCGCGAGCCGGGCAGGCTCGGACGCGGGGCAGATCGGCGCGCTTCGTGCGGGGAGGGGCAGCGCGCCACTAGCCGATTAAACACCACCAGCGGCAGATTGTTCCGATCGGCTCGAAAGCGCCGCTCGATTGGGAGAATCGTGGTCGCTTTCGCCGTCGAAGCGGACAAGGTTTGCAGGCAAGAGGCGCCGGACTTCGTTTTTGAAAAGATCGCGATCCAAAGCCCTGGAGAACCAAAAGCTCACCTTTTGGCCAGCGGCGCGCCAGTCTTTTTCCCCGGCAGCTTCGGGAGAGGCGCTGTCGTTACTTGCTTGCTGGCTGAATTCTGCCAAGGCCCGCAAGCACCCGACTAAGGCCAAATCGCGCGTGGATAGTGTCGCGCTAAATCGGTGATCAGCATGTTCGGGCATCTGTCCTACCCCTGTTAGCGCCTCGCCAACAAATACAACGAAGCGCCAACCCGCATTGTTCCTCCATGCAATCATCGGCTCGCGAAGCCGCGCCCGAGCGCAGAGTGACCGTCAAGCGGGGGCTTCCGCATGACGACGAAGCGCGCTCGCTCCAGGTGCTCGACGATCCGCTCGGCGGCGATCTGCGCCATATACTCGTCCGCCTGATGCACACGCTTTTTGCCGCGATAGCGCAGGGCGAAAGCGATTGCCTCGGCAAGGTCGTGCGGGTCGGCGGGCGTAAGCTTGTCGTCGTCGGGCATGGGGCAACGTAGCCCGGCCCGGCGGAGAGAACAAGACAAGAACGAATCTTCTGGACGCGGGGACCGTCTCGATCCGCGCTCGGCAGATCGAGACGGACTTTGGTCGATTACAGGTCAGAACAGCGCGTACACATCGACCGAGCCATCGGAGCGATTCGAAACCATCGCTTCACCGGCTGCCTGCGCTGGCGGTTCGTTAAACCACGCGGCTGCTGCCGCAGGGTTCGGCCGGTTCCAATTGTGCCAAGTCTTCGCCGGCCCTCCAAATGCCGCAGTCTTAGCGGCCTTTTTGGGATCTTGTTGATGAGAATGTTCTTTATCGGCCATGTCAAATTCCTCCTTTGCTATGCTAATTTGCTTGTGCCTCGCTTTCGGCTAGCGACCGTTACTCCAATATTAGCTTTTGCGATGTGATGGCCATCACGTGCTGCCGCCTTCCCCTCCACCTCCGTGACCAGGGTCTCGTAGCTGGCGTCGCCTCCGCCATATCCCCCGCCCCCAACTCCGAATGGGCCGCCCGATGGGCCGGAGAGACTGACGGCCGAATCGCCCGCGCCGCCGCCCGCACCACCGTTGCCGCCGACGCCGCCGAGGTCAAAGCCGAGACCCCCCGCCGCAACGCCGCTATTAAAGCCGCCTCCTCCGCCATGAGATGGAGCCAACGAGAGCTACAGTGGAATCAAACACCAGCGGATTTTGGTGCGCCGGCGCATCCTGCGAAGGCGACCTAGGCCCAACCCATTCGTGGAACGGCGCGGCCGCTCCCGAGCCCTCGACTTGGGCCATGATGCTTCTCGGCTTCGCGGGCTTGGGATTCGCTGGCTATCGGTCGTCTCTGAGGCTCGCGGCGAGCGCAGCCTAGCCCTCAAACCCGCGCGCAATCGTGCCAGCACCCGGCGCCGGCGGCCGCCGCATGATCACGAAGCCTGCGCAGTCGTGCGCGCGCGTGTCATGACATGACGATTGGCGGCGGGAGGCTCCACGCTCATGGCCCGCAGGGCGAAAGAGGGTCGCGCGCGCGGGCGCCTCAGTCCTTGACCTCGGTGTCCGGGCGGTCGTCGCCGCGTTCCTGTTCCTCATGCCATTGGCCCGAACTGTCCTCGAATTCGATCGGACCGCCCGCGCCCGGAGCGCGCTGTTCGCGCGCCGCCCGAGCGGCGGCGGCGTGGGCGGCTTCGCGGGTGGCGAAAGTCTCCGAATAGACGTCGCCGACTTTGTAGGCCCAACCGCCGTCATGCTCGACGACGGCGTAAGTCACATGGCTCATGGTCGAATACCTTCCTGTTGTCGCTTTGCGTTGACTATGGCGCGCCGGGTCGGTCCGGGAAAGCCCGCTCCCTCTGGCGGGTCCCCGGGCCGCTTTCAATGGCGACGCTTACCGCCACGGCCGACATGCGACCGGGCAGCGCTTTTTGCCTCTCCTGCCCCTGTCGCTGCATAGTCCCGCAATCGGGGCGATCTCCCTAACTGAATCGTCTCGGATTTGAGTTGCGACATGTTCAACGTCATCAGCGATTGGCTGTTCGATCCATCCGGTTTGTCCGCCCACGGCTTCTGCCTACTTTGGCAGCCCGGCCTGATCTGGACCTACGCCCTGTCGGACGCCGGGATTGCCTTTGCCTACTTTTCCATTCCCGTCGCGCTCGGATTCATAGCCCGGCGGAGGCGCGATCTGGTGTTTCGGCCCCTCCTATTTCTTTTTGCGGCGTTCATTCTTCTCTGCGGCGCGACCCATTGGATCGACGTCGTGACGCTGTGGGTCCCCATTTACGGCGTGGAAGCGGTGGTCAAGGTGGCGACCGCGCTCGTGTCGCTCTTCACCGCGATCGTCTTATGGAGGTTTATCCCCGCCGCCCTGGCTCTGCCGTCGCCGTCGCAGTTCCGCGAGGCCAACGCGGCCCTGAAGGCGACCGAAGAGCGGCTGGTTCAGTCGCAAAAGATGGAGGTCGTCGGCCAGCTGACCGGGGGCATCGCGCATGATTTCAACAACATGATTTAGGCCGTTTCGGGCGGCCTTACTCTTCTTGAGCGCCGGATCGCGGCCGGGCGGCTCGAAGAGGTCGGGCGCTTCGTCGACGAAATGCGGCGCGCGCTCAACAATGCGGCGGGACAGACGAACCGGCTCCTGGCGTTTTCCCGCCGCCAGGCGCTGCAGCCCGAGCGCGTGCAGCCTGACCAATTCGTCGGCGGAATGCGCGAGTTTCTTCAACGAACGATCGGTCCCGAAATTCAATTGAAGCTGGAGTTGGGCGACGGCAAATGGGACGTGATCTGCGACGCCCACCAGTTGGAGGGCGCGCTCATGAATTTGGCGATCAACGCCCGCGACGCGATGGCGGACGGCGGCGAACTGACGATCTCGGTGTCAGATCGCAAAGTGACGGTCCCCGACCTTTCCGATCCCGAGGGGGCCAAGCCCGGAGACTTCGTCGTCGTCTCGGTCTCGGATACCGGAACCGGCATGACGCCTGAAATCCTTAGCCGAGCCATCGAGCCTTTCTACACGACCAAACCGGCCGGCCAGGGGACCGGTCTTGGATTGTCGCAAGTCTATGGATTCGTCCGCCAGTCCGGCGGCTTTCTGCGCATCGAGAGCGAGCCCGGTCGTGGAACCAGCGTCATTATTTCCTTGCCCGGTTCTCCGCGATCGCAAGATGCGGCGAAGGACAGGTCAAAACCCGTTGGCCCGTCGACGGCGCCGTCTTCGGCGCGCGGCGCCGTTCTGGTCGTTGATGACCAAGCCGAGATACGCGCCCAGATCGTCGAAGTCCTCACGGATATGGGATGCGAGGTCATTGAAGCCGCGGACGGGCCTGAAGGCTTGCGTCTCATCGGTCAGCGGCGGGATTTGGATCTTCTGGTCACCGACGTAGGGCTTCCTGGCTTGAGCGGGCGACAGCTGGCGGACGCCGCGCGCGCGGCGACGCCCGCCCTGCCGGTTTTGTTCATTACCGGCTACGCGGGGACTGCGCTCGATGCTGCGCAACTCAAAGACGGCATGGAGATTTTGCGAAAGCCGTTTGCCCTCGAAGAACTTGCCGCCCGGGTCGCGGCTATTTTGTCGCGATCGGCGGGTTCTGGAAGCCCGCCCGCGACTTGAGTGATTTCCTCAGGAGGCTGCAGGTCGACCCAAGTCGCGGACGCGCCGGTAGGCCGGTCGGGCAAGACAAACGTCCAGCCAGCGCTTCAGCTCCGGCTGATCGGACAAGCCAAGCCGCGCCATTTTCCCCCAAGCGAGGATGCTCGCGACGTTGAGATCGGCGACGGCGAAGCCGCCCGCAGCCAGGAACTCGCGTCCTTTCAATGCGGCGTTCAGCACGCCCAGCGGCCTTTGCAAAAGCAATTCGTCTCGCGCCGCACACGAGGGATCGCGCGAGAACTCGGGCAGCAGGGCGCGATGCATCAGCAAGTCGAGCAGCAGTTGTTCCATTTCCAGCATCGCCCAGATGCTCCATTGGGTCGCCAGACCCAGCGCCTCCGCGCCGCCGCTGTGCATCGGCCCTTCATACTTCTCGGATAGATAGATATTGATCGCCATCGACTCCCAAATCACCACGTCCCCGTCCACGAGAGTCGGGATGCGTGCGTTCGGATTGAGCCGCAGATAATCCGCCGTCTGCAAATCTTCGGGCTGGGTGCTCTTTTCGACGAGTTGGTATGGCGCGCCCATCTCTTCGAGCATCCAGAGGCACCGCGAGGCTCGGGATCTTGGGTTGCCGTAGAGTTGAAGCATCTTCGAGTCCTGAAGCTTGCGCCGCCCCGATCGCCTGCCGAACACCTAGCGGCGACCCCTCGAAAGCTCAAGCAGCCGGTCGCCCGCTCCAGGTCAGCTTTTTGTCGACGGTTGCACGCATGGCGCCATCCGTTCAAAAGCTTTCGGGAGGGACGGACGCCGCGGCCATGTTCGGAAACCTGAAGGTGCGCTGGGGGCAAGCGCGCGGGACGCAGCTCAGACGGCGGCTCGAGAACGCGACCCAATGGGCCAATGATCTCGGCGACGAGCAGGCCGAGCGCTTCAGCCGCGGGCTGAACCATCTCTTCAACGACTGGGTGGAACGATTCGGCCCGGTCAAGGACTGTGACGTGCCGACGCGAAAATTCGCCGTCAGGCAGATGAAGCGCGACGCCCGGCGACGTTACGAGCGCGACATCGGCGCGTCCTACGCGCTCGAATTTCTCTCCTACCACATCGAGGCGTCCTATTTGCCGGGCGAGGACGCCGCATTTGTCTACAATCGGACGTCGGAATATATCTCCGAATGGGCCGGTCCGCAGAAAGAGTAAGGGCCGGATAGGGCGTCGGCAGGCGCGACCGATCCGCCGACAAACGCTGCCGAGGCCTTTCTCGTCACGTGGAATTTGCGGGCTTTCATCCGCGCGTTAGAGTGGCCGGGCAGACTTTGCGCTTCGCCTCGGGCGAGGTCGTTCTGGGGGATTGCCGCATGCGCTTTGCAACGCTTTTGGCTCTGACCGGAATCGTCGCCTTGGCCGAGCCGGCTCTGGCGCTCGACAAGGTCCGATTCGGCACGAACTGGCTGGCCGATCCGGCGGCTGGCGGCTTCTTTCAGGCCGCGGCCGACGGCACCTACGAGAAATACGGCCTCGACGTGACGATCGTGCCGGGCGGCCCCCAGGCGAACGGCGGCCTCCTGCTTCTGTTCGGCAAGCTCGAGTTCTTCATGGGCGGCGACATGATCGGCAATCTTCTCTCGGCCGAGGCGAAGCTGCCGCTCATTGCGGTCGCCGCGGACTTTCAGAAGTCGCCGCAGATCCTGATGTCTCACCCCGGGGTCGGCCTCGACAAGTGGGCGGACCTGCCGGCGGCGAATCCCGACTACGTCGGCGCGGGCGCGATCAACACCTTCTACGCCTGGATGCGCATCGCCTACGGCTTCAAGGACGAGAACATCAGGCCGTACAATTTCAATTCCGCTCCCTTCATGAAGAACAAGATGGCGATCCAGCAGGGCTACGTGACTGCCGAGCCGTACGAGATCGAGAAGCAAGGCGGCTTCAAGCCGAACGTCTTCCTGCTGTCGGACTACGGCTACGACACCTATTCGACCCTGATCGTGACCCGCAACGAAATCGTCGACAAGAATCCCGATCTGGTTCAGCGCTTCGTCGACGCCTCCGCGATCGGCTGGTACCACTATCTCTACGGCGACAATTCCCGGGCCAACGAACTCATCAAGACCGAGAACCCCGACATTTCGGACGAACAGATCGCCTTTTCGATCAGGGAGATGAAAAAATACGGGATCGTCGATTCCGGCGACGCGCTCAAGCTCGGCATCGGCGCAATGACCGACGCGCGCTGGAAGGGCTTCTTCGGCAAGATGGTCGAGACCGGCATGATCGACGCCCGCGCCGACTATACGCGGGCCTACACCCTGCAATTCGTCAACAAGGGCGTCGGCCTCGATCTCAGGCCGAAGTGAAACGCCAGGCGCGTCCTTCGCCCGCCCCTGGCCATTGCAGACGAGGTCGCAAGCGCGCGCCGCAGTAGTCTACTAACTTTATCAACTTTATTGACTAATGCCGCCGCGCGTGGTTGTCTCGGGCTCTGGAGGCTCGACGCCAGTCGGCAGCCTCCCGAAACAGAGGCAGGCGCAAATGTCCAAGATCGTCGGTGAAGTGGTGGCGGCCAACCAATCCTACGCCCGAGATTTCGGCAAGAAGGGCGAGCTTGGGCTTCCCCCGGCGCGGGGCTTCGCCATCCTCACCTGCATGGACGCGCGCCTCGATCCGGCCAAATACGCCGGGCTCGCCGAGGGCGACGCGCATGTCATCCGCAACGCCGGCGGCCGGGCGACCGACGACGCGATCCGCTCGCTCGTCATTTCGCATAAGCTGCTCGGCACGAAGGAATGGTTCGTCATCCACCACACCAACTGCGGAATGGAGCTCTTTTCCGACGAGATCATCGCCGACCTGCTCGAAGACGACCTGAGCACCGCCGCCTTCGACGGCAAGAAATGGGCGAACCCGCATCACAAGGGCGGACACGCGGCCGGTCACTTCATCAAGTGGCACACGATCAAGGACCAGCAGGCGAGCGTCGTCCATGACGTCAAGCGAATCCGGGCGCATCCGCTCGTCCCCAGGGACGTGCCCGTCTATGGCTACATCTACGACGTCAAGACCGGCCGCCTGAACGAAGTGAAGGCGGCGACCGAAGCGGGCAAAGCCGCAGCTGCAGCGGCCTGAGCCTGAGCGGGCGAGGCGCCGGCAAAACGCTCTCCCGGCGGCCCTCCAGGACGGCGCCTCGCCCTTTTTTCTCCTCTCGCAGCGGCTTCAGGCCGCCTTCCGCCCGCGACGCTTCGGCGTGGGACGCGCCGGCTCTTTCGGCGCGGCGTTTTCGTCGAACAGCTCGGCCAGCTTCTCCGTCATCACCCCGCCCAATTCCTCAGCGTCCACGATCGTCACCGCGCGCTTATAGTAGCGGGTCACGTCATGCCCGATGCCGATGGCGATGAGCTCGACCGGCGAGCGGGTCTCGATCTCCTCGATCACATGGCGCAGATGGCGCTCGAGATAGTTGCCGGGATTGACCGAGAGCGTCGAATCGTCGACCGGCGCGCCGTCGGAGATCATCATCAGGATCTTGCGCTGCTCCGAGCGCCCGAGCAGCCGCTGGTGCGCCCAGTCGAGCGCCTCGCCGTCGATGTTCTCCTTGAGAAGACCCTCGCGCATCATGAGCCCGAGGTTCTTGCGCGCGCGCCGCCACGGCGCGTCCGCCGCCTTGTAGATGAGATGGCGCAGGTCGTTGAGCCGTCCCGGATTGGCGGGCTTGCCGGCCTGGAGCCAGGCCTCGCGCGACTGTCCGCCCTTCCAGGCCCGGGTGGTGAAGCCGAGGATCTCGACCTTGACGCCGCAGCGCTCGAGCGTGCGGGCGAGGATGTCGGCGCAGGTCGCAGCGACGGTGATCGGGCGGCCGCGCATCGAGCCCGAATTGTCGATGAGCAGCGTCACCGTCGTGTCGCGGAACGCCATGTCCTTCTCCTCTTGAAGGACAACGGGGTCTGCGAATCGATGATCACGCGCGCGCAGCCGCGCGGTGTCGAGCACCCCCTCTTCGAGATCGAATTCCCATGAGCGGCTCTGCTGCGCCATGAGGCGCCGCTGCAGCCGATTGGCGAGTCGGGCCACGACCGAGTGGAGGTTTTGCAACTGCTTGTCGAGATATTCGCGCAACCGCTGCAGTTCGTCGGGATCGCACAGTTCGTCGGCGTCGACGATCTCGTCGAAGCGGGTGATAAACGCCTTGTAGTCGGGTCCGCGCTTTTCCGGCGCGGCCGTTTGCGGCGGGCGGCTCTCCGCCGCTTCTTCCGCATCGCCCGCTTCGCCTTCGTCCTCGAGCTCCGAGGAGGGCGCTTCGACCGTATCCATCGCGCCTTCCTCGGCGTCGTCGGCGGTGTCGTCGGCAGCCTCGCGCTGCATCGAATCCTGCGCCTGCTGGTCCTCGCCCTCGCCCTCAGCCTCGTCGGCGTCCTCGGGCGGCGTCTTGTCGTCCGCCTCCTCCTCCGAGTCCTCGGCGTCGGCGTCGGACTCGTTGGCGATGCCCAGCGAAGAGAGGAGCTTACGCACCAGCCTGCCATAGGCGCGCTGGTCGAGGAGAGCCTCGCTCAGCCGGTCGAGATCCGCGCCGGCCTTGTCCTCGATGAAGGGGCGCCAAAGCTCGACCAGACGCGCGGCGCCCCGCGGCGGCTCAAGTCCGGTCAGGCGCTCGCGCGCCAGCATGGCGACTGCGTCCTCGAGCGGCGCTTCCTCACGGGTGCGCGCCTCGGCGAACGGGCTGCGGTGGTAGCGGTCGTCGAGCATGGCGGCGATATTCGAAGCCACGCCCTGCATGCGGGTCGAGCCGATCGCCTCGACCCGCGCCTGCTCGACCGCGTCGAAAAGCGCGCGCGCCGGCGGGCTCTGCGGCGCTAGGCGCCGGTGGATCGCGTCGTTGTGGCAGGCGAGGCGGAGCGCGAACGAATCGGCGAGGCCGCGGACGATCGCGGCCTCGCGCGGATTGGGCTTGCGCGGCGGCTCGGGCAGGCGCGCCTTGGCCCCTTCGGGCGAAGTCACGAGCGACGGCTTGTCGGCCGAGTAGGCGATCTCAAGCTCGGGATGGCGCGCGAGCGCGCGCGTGCACGACGCAAGCGCCCGCTTGAACGGCTCATTGGGCGCATCCGCCTTGCCGGGGGGCTTGCGGTTGGTCGGCTTGACGTCGACGCTCGACATTCGTGGCCTTCGAAAGGTGGCGAGGCCACGGGCAAGGCGACGCCGAAGGCCTTTCTATAGGCCGCGGCCGCAGGCCGCCGCAAGGCGAAGCGGCCGGCTCGGCGCGGGACACGAAGGCTGCGTTCCGAGGTCCCTAGCGGACTCGCCCGCGCCAGGCGTCCAGCGACCACGCGCCGGGGCCGAGCACCGCCAGCGCGAGAAAGCCGCCGGCCATCGCGATGTTCTTGTTGAATTGTATCGCCTGGTCCGCGCCCATGTGGAAGATGAGCGCCGTCAGCAGGCAATAGCCTGACAGCGCGATCGCCGCCCACCGCGTCCACAGGCCGAACAGCACGAGCAGGCCGCCGCCAAGCTCGGTCAGGATGACCAGCGGCAGGAGACGCCCGTCGACCCCGTGGGCCTGCATATATTCGACCACGCCGCCGTAGCTGGTGATCTTGGCGGCGCCCTCGAGAATGAAAATGTAAGCCAGCATTGCCCGCGCCAGGAGCCCGAGCGGGCCAGCCCAACGCGACAGGAAAGCGAGATCCGCGTCGAAGGTTCGCCCCTCCGTGGGGGACGAGGCGTCTTCGTGCGTCAATTGGGCGCGCGACATTGCGAATGTTCCTTCCAGCGAAACTGACGCGCGCCGAAATCCGTGGGCGCGCGTCGTCGGCCGGGCAGACTAGAGCGCGTGCGCCTTGGTCAGCGCGTCGGCCAGGTCCTCATAATACTCGCACTCGGTTCCGCAAAGCTTGCTGATCGTCGCCAGTTGGTCTTTCGCGAGATCGTACTTGCCCTCGATGACATAGGCCTCGCCGAGGTATTCGCGCACCTGCGGATAGGCGGGATCGAGCGCCACCGACTTCAGATAGTAGCCGATTCCCTCGTCGGTGTGGCCGAGCTTGCGCGTCGCGTAGCCGCGATAGTTGAGCGCGCGCGGGGTGTCCGGATTGTCCAGGAGATCGAGCACGTCGATTGCTTCCTGGTAGCGGTCCGCCTTGGCGAGCGCGTAGGCATATTCGGTCATGTCGGGGTCGGAAAGCACGCCGCTGTGCCTGACGAGGCACTTCTTGTGCTTTGTATCCCAGACGAGACCTGGGGAACAAGTTGTGAGGTCGGAGGGGACCTGCGCCCGGGGCGCGCTTTGGGCGGGGGAATAGAATCCGCCGCCGCCGCCGCCCGATCCAGCTCCAGCTCCAGCTCCAGCTCCAGCTCCAGCTCCGGCTCCAGCTCCGGCTCCGGCTCCGGCTCCACCCCCAGCGCCCGCTCCGGCTCCGCCGCCGCCGGCTCCAGCCCCGCCGCCGCCCCCTCCAGCTCCGCCGCCGCCACCGCCGCCGCCCCCTCCTCCACCGCCTCCGCCGCCGCCGGCCGCAAAGACAGGCGTGGCCAGCGCGAGACTGGCAACGATCAATCCGCAACAGAGCGCCGAGACAAAACTGGCGCCGTTTCCGTGATGAGAATTGAGAAAGATGCGCATCGCCGGCTCCTTCCGATTGAGATACTGAGCCCGAGAAACACGTCAGCCGGACATTTATTCGCGCCGATATTTTTTGGCGAGATCGACCAAAAAATCCCGCGCGGCCCTCTTCGCTCGCCGCTGTATAGTGTCTAATAGAGCGGATGAGCGAAGCGAGCCGACGCGAAGTGCGGGCCGGCCTTGAGCCCTCTTTGGCGCGCCTCTGGCGATACGCGCTGGTATTATCGAGGGCGCGAGACGTCGCCGACGACCTCGTGCAGGCGACTTGCTTGCGCGCGATCGAACGCGCCGACCAATTTGTTCCCGGAACGAGGGTGGATCGGTGGCTGTTCGCAATTCTGAGGTCGATCTGGCTCAACGAGATCCGGTCGCGGCGGATTCGGGAGGGCGGCGGCTTCGTCGACCCCGAAGAGGTCTTGACGACCGACGGCGCGCGTGAAATCGAAGTGAATATTACGGCTTCTGCGGTGTTAAGAGCCATTGGCCGACTTCCCGAGGCTCAGCGCGAAACGGTGTTGCTCGTCTACGGCGACGGGTACACTTATGCAGAAGCGGCGGCGGCTCTCGCGGTTCCGATCGGCACCGTCATGAGCAGGCTGGCCGCGGCGCGCGCGACGCTGGCGAAATTGAAATAGGAGCGTTCTCCGGTAAGACGATGGCTGACGAAGACGCCGAACTTGTCGCTCTGATCGACAACGAACTTGATGAAGGCAGTCGAGACGCGCTTCTTGCGCGCCTGGCGGCCGATGAGCGGTTGCGTCAGCGCTATGACGAATTGCGCGCGGCCGGCGCGCCCATCGCCGCGTCATTGGGGGAACTCCTCGGCCAGGCTCCGTTGGGGCGCCTGCGAGCCGCGATCCCGCCGGACGAACCCGTTCGCCAACGCTTCGCCGGCAACGGATTGCGGCAGCTTGCAGCAGGCGTTGCGATCGGGCTCCTGGCGGCAGGCGCAGCCTTGTGGCTTGCGGCGAGTTTTGGGATGCTCAGGGAACGGGAGGACTGGCGTACCGCCGTCGTCGAATATACGAACCTCTACACCAACGAGACCTTCAGTCCCCTGAACCCGGACGCCTCGCTGCAGGCGATCGAACTTGACGCGCTTGGCGCCAAGGTGGGGGCCAAACTGACGCCCGAAAACGTCGCCCTCCCGGGCTTGCGCTTCGCCGTGGCGTTCATGCTCGCTTACGAAGGCTCGCCCCTTGGCGTGATCGCCTACGTCGATCCCTCTGGTGCGCCGGTCCTCCTCTGCATCCTGGCCCAGCAAGCGCCGGACGCCCCGATTCGTTCCGAGCGCCGGGACGATCTCTCGCTTGCCTGGTGGTCAAGCAGCGGGCGCAGCCATCTTGTCATCGGCCGCATTCCGGTGGAGCGGGCCGTCGCGCTGGCGCAAACGATCGAGAAACAAATCTGAAATCCGCCGTCCGCCGTCCGGGCCTGCTAGCGGACGCCGCCCAGTAACGCGTAAGTGAAGTCAGAGAGCAGTAACGAATAAATCCTCGTACCCGAACGTTCGTTGCGGGATAGTGAGGTGTTCATGAAACTCCCAGAAAAAGCAATTCGGCGCGTGCGCGCTGCTTGCGCCATTTTGACGCTCGGTCTTCTTCCGCAAGCCGTCGCGCTCGCCGCCGCGCCGGCAAACTGGCGGATCGACCCGGAGCGAACCCACATCGCCTTCGCCATCGAAGCCGTCGGCTATCCGCGCACGCACGGCCAGTTCCGGCAGTTTTCGGGCCGCATCTCGGTCGATCTCGACCATCCGGACCGGAGCAGCGTGACATTCCACGTGCAATCGCAGTCGGTGGACGTCGGCTCCCAGCAATTCGACGATTATTTGCGCTCGACCGCATTCCTCGACGCCGCGCAATTCCCCTCGATCGATTTCGTCTCCAAATCGGTGGCGAAGATTGACGACCGCACCGTGCGCGTGACCGGCGACCTGACGCTCCTCGGCGTAACCCGCCCGCTCAGCGTCGAGGTCGCGGTGCAACGACAAACGGGCGCCGGCGCGCGGCTTACTTTCCTGGCCAAGACCAGCATCGACAGGCTGGCGTTCGGCATGAACTCCGGCTTTCCCCTGGTCTCGCGGGAGGTCGAACTGGCGATCTCTAGCGAGGCCGTCGAGCTTTGACCGCCGGGGACAGGCCTGCGCGGTGGAGCGGGCCGGTCATTTCGCTCCACTGGGCGGGGGCCGCGGTCATTCTGGCGCTGATCGCGTGGGGGTGGGCGATGATCTATGGCGGCCTCGATTCGGCCGCCGCGTTCGATCTCTATCAGCAGCACAAGTCGCTCGGCTTCGTCGCGCTTGCGCTGACAGCGGCGCGGCTCGCCGCCCGCTTCGCCCGCGCTTCGCCGCCGGCCCCGGTTTCCCCGGCCTGGGAGCGACGGCTTGCCGCCTTCGTCCAGGGCGCCCTTTACATCCTGACGCTTTGCGCAATCGTCTCGGGGTGGCTGGTCGTTTCGACGTCGCCGCTGCCGATTCCGACCCGGTTCTTCGACCTGTTCGTCATTCCGAACATCGCCCCTGCCGACCCGTCGCTGTTCGCCGCGGCCGTGCTTGCGCATAAGCTCACCGCCTGGGCGATTGCCTGCCTGGTCGCGCTCCATGTCGCTGGAGCCGTCAAGCATCGTCTCGTGAACCGCGACGACGTGCTTAGGCGAATGTCGCCGGCTTGGCCGAAACTCGGGGCCTCGCGCCGCTAGACCGACAATATCTTGCCTTTATCAGAAAGCGGCGTTATCGTCCGGATATTCCAGAAGAATGGCGCGGGACCAGCGGCCCCAGGCGCATGCTGTTTGAGTCCAATCACAATCGTCGTCATGCCGCGCGAAGGCGGCACGGCTCGGTTTCCGCACTCAGGTAGCGACAAGAGCGCCGGCTCCGAATTTAGCGCCTAAGTCATTGAAAAATCTCGATCCGCGGAAGGAAATCCGGTTTGGAATTCGTTGCGCCCGATTTGGATTTTGTTGCGTCCGGCTTTGGATTTTGTTGCGCCCGATTTGGAATTCGTTGCGCCCGACTTGGAAATCGTTGCGGGGCGCGCCGGGCGCCCTAGTCGACATCCTCGACCGCGACGGTGCGGCCCGACAGGCGCTGGGCGAGCGAAGCCTCCATGAACGGGTCGAGATCCCCGTCGAGCACGTCGGCGGGCGAACTCGATACGTGGCCGGTGCGAAGGTCCTTCACCATCTGATAGGGCTGCAGCACGTAGGAGCGGATCTGGTGGCCCCAGCCGATGTCGGTCTTGGAGGCCGCGTCGGCGTTGGCCTTGGCTTCCTGCTTCTCGAGCTCGAGCTCATAGAGGCGGGCTCGCAGCATGTTCCAGGCGGTCGCGCGATTCTTGTGCTGCGAGCGCTCCGACTGGCAGGCGACGACGATGCCGGTCGGCAGGTGGGTGATCCGCACCGCCGATTCAGTCTTGTTGACGTGCTGTCCGCCGGCGCCGGACGCGCGGTAGGTGTCGATGCGGCAATCGCTCTCGCTGACCTCTATCTCGATCCGGTCGTCGACGACCGGATAGACCCAGACGGAGGCAAAACTCGTATGCCGGCGGGCGTTCGAGTCGAACGGCGAAATGCGAACCAGGCGATGAACGCCCGACTCGGTCTTCAGCCATCCATGAGCGTTGTGGCCCTTGACGACGATTGTCGCCGACTTGATTCCAGCCTCGTCTCCCGCGGTCTCTTCGATCAGCTCGACTTTGAACTTCCGCCGCTCCCCCCAGCGCGCGTACATTCTCAGCAGCATGCGCGCCCAGTCGCAGCTCTCGGTGCCGCCCGCGCCGGAATGCACTTCGACATAACTGTCGTTGGCGTCGGCCTCGCCAGAGAGCAGAGCTTCAAGCTGGCGTCGTTCGCCCTCAAGCTTGAGCGCTCTGAGCGCCGCGATTCCCTCGGCTTCGACCGCCTGGTCGCCCTCGGTCTCGGCAAGGTCGACCAGAGTTGCCGCATCGTCGAGGTCGCGCTCGATTTTCGCCAGCGAACCCAGCCGGTCTTCGAGCGTAGTGCGCTCGCGCATCAGCTTTTCGGCGAATTCGGGATCCTTCCAGAGATCGGGATGTTCGGATTTCGCATTCAGTTCGGCCAAACGCCGCGTCGCCGCATCGACGTCAAAGATGCCTCCTCAGCAGGCCCACGGACTGCTTGATCGATTCGACCAACTGTTCAGCTTCGGCGCGCATGTTTGAATCCGTAAACCTGAAGACGAGATGCGATCCCTAGGCGGGAGCGGGAGCGTCGCGCCGACGAGCGGAGGCGATCATTGGCCTCATGTCCCGAAGGCCGCTCAGTAGAGCCCGCCTGTCCCGGACCCGACTGATCGTTCGCTCCGGGACGAGGTCTGAGCCCCTTCGCCCCAACCGCCGCCGTAGGAGTCTGGCGGCCCGGTGCCGGGCTTGAACGCCTCCATGATTGAGCCGGCGCCGCTCCCGCGCATCCCGCTATGGACGTCGACCGAAATCAGCTTGATGCCGGGCGGAATCCGGAACGGCGTGTCGGGCGTGTCTTTGAGGGCCAACTTCATGAAGTCGCGGAAGATCGGCGCGGTGTAGAGCGCGGCCTGCGCGCTACCGCCGAGGGAGCGCGGCTTGTCGTAACCCATGAATACGCCGAAGGCGAGGTTCGGCGAGTAGCCGACAAACCAGAGATCCTTCGCGTCATTGGTGGTGCCGGTCTTGCCCGCAAGGTGCTTGCCGACCTCCTTGATCGCGATGCCGGTGCCGCGCTGGATCACGCCCTCCATGATGGAAGTGATCTGATAGGCCGTCAGCGGATCGATAACCTGTTCGCGTTTGTCGATCAGGCGTGGCTCGGGCTGATTCTCCCACGTCGCCGCGTCGCACCCTTCGCAGACGCGTTCGTCGTGCTTGTAGATCGTATTGCCCCAGCGATCCTGGATCCGGTCGATCAACGTCGCTTTCACCCGCTTGCCGCCGTTGGCGAACATCGAATACCCGGTGATCATCCTGAGCACCGTCGTCTCGCCCGCGCCAATCGCCATCGACAGGAACGGCGGCAGATTGTCATAGATGCCAAACCGCTTGGCGTATTCGACGACCAGCGGCATGCCGATGTCGCGCGCGAGCCTGATCGTCATCAAGTTGATCGAATGCTCGATTCCAAATCGGAGCGTATGCGCCCCGCCGGAGGTGCCTTCGAAGTTTGCCGGAGTCCAGAGCTGGCCGCTGCCGTCGTCGATCTGGACGGGAGCGTCGAGAAGAGTGGATGAGGGCGTGTAGCCGTTATCCAGCGCCGCGGCGTAGACGAACGGCTTGAACGAGGATCCCGGCTGGCGCTGCGCCTGGGTCGCGCGATTGAACTCGGACTCGTCAAACGAAAATCCGCCGACCATGGCGAGCACGCGCCCCGTGAACGGATCCATCGCTATGGCGGCGCCGGACACTTCCGGAATCTGCCGCAGCCGATATTCTCCGTCGCGGCCGACGACCGGCTCGACATAGAAGATGTCGCCCGGTTTGGCCAAGCCCTTCGGCCTCTTGCCTGTCCATTTGACGCCGTCGAGCGTCACGGCGCCGGTCTTGCGGTCGGCGACGATGGCGCCCGATTTATCGCGCTCCGGCTGAATTCCGATCCGCATGGCGGTGTCGCCGACGTCGAGCGCCACCGCCAGGACCCAAGGCTTGATGTCGCCGTAAGCAGGGACATCCGCCAGCGGAACGCCCCAATCCTGGCTGATGTCGATGGACTTGAGCGTGCCGTGCCAGCCGTAGGCCTCATCATAGCGCACGAGGCCGTCGACCAGCGCCTTGCGCGCCATCAGCTGAATTTTCGGATCGAGAGTCGTGCGAACCGACAGCCCACCCTCGTAAAGCTTCTGTTCGCCATAGCGCTCCGACAATTCGCGGCGGACCTCTTCGGCGAAGAAACCAGCGGCGATCGAATTTGGCGTGAGCACGCGGGGGTTGACGACCAAGGGCTCAGCCCGAGCCTCTGCCGCCTGTTTGGCGGTGATGTACCGATCCTCCTCCATGCGCCCGATGACGTAGTTGCGTCTTTCCACGGCGCGGTCATGATTGCGGAACGGATTCAGCGAACTCGGCTCCTTCGGCAAAGCCGCGAGATACGCGACCTCGGCGACGGTCAGCTCATGCACGGACTTGTTGAAATAGTTGAGCGCCGCCGCGGCGATCCCGTAGTTTGAAAGGCCGAGGTAGATCTCGTTGAGATAGAGCTCGAGGATTTTTTCCTTCGAGTAGGCGGATTCGATTCGCATGCTGAGCAGGATCTCTCGAATCTTGCGGTCGAAAGTTCGGTCCGAGTTCAAGAGAAAGTTCTTCGCGACCTGCTGAGTGATCGTCGAGGCGCCCTGGATATGGCGCGAACCCTGCGCGTAAATGAGTCCTGCGCGCACGATTCCCTCGGGATCGACGCCGTAGTGGGTGTAGAAATTCTTGTCCTCGGCCGATATGAACGCTTCCTTGACGAGGGCCGGAATTTCGTCTGACGGCAGATAGAGGCGTCGCTCGCGCGAGTACTCTGCGAGCAGGCTTCCGTCGGCCGCGTGGACGCGGGTCATGACCGGCGGCTCATAATTCTTGAGCTGCGAATAGTCCGGCAGGTCCTGCTGATATTTCCAAACGACGCCCGCAAGCATCGCCGCCACCACCACGAACAGCAGCGCGCCGGTAGCGAATACGAAGCCGATAATGCGAACGATTCCGCGCATCTCTCGATCGAAGCCTTCCATTGCGCCCGTCGGCGAGCGCTCGAGGCGTCGAGACGAACTCTAATTTCAGCGCCTCGAAGGGGCGCAGTCTACGCGGCCTATCTGCAGCCCTTCGCCTGGCTGCCCCGATCCGCCTCGGAATCCAACCCGGCAGGCCGGTCCGGTGTCCGTCTCGACTTGGGCGAATCTATGATCGATGCGTCTTGCGCCGGGGCGCGCACGCCTTTAGCCCGGCGCGCCCGCCGCGCGCAAGCCCTAGCGTCCTGGTTGAGCGACCGTCTGCGCGCCCGATAAGGCAATCCCGGGCTCGCCGGCTGGGCCGCCTGCCGGCTTCTCGATTCCAGAAAAGAAGGCGTCAATGGCGCTGACCATGGCTCCAGTCGTCCTGGCCCGCCAGTCCGGGGAGGCCAGGGACTGGGCGTCTTGAGGGTTCGAGAGATAGCCGAGCTCAACGAGGACGGAGGGAAATTCCGGCGCTTTCAGGACGACGAAGCCCGCCGAGCGTTCCGGGTTGTGGTTGAGCCTCGCAGCCCCGCGCAGGCTATCGACGACGCCGCGCGAGAAGATGTGGGCGTAGGTCCGGGTCTCTCGTCGTTTGAGGTCGAACAGGATATCGGCCACACCCGGATCATCGAGCCGCTTGCGCCCGGGGCCTTTGTCGGCGGCGTTCTCGCGGGCGGCAATGCGGGCCGCCTCCGCATCGGAAGCGCGGTCGGCCACGGTATAGACCGTTGAACCGCTGACGTCCGCATCGTCGCTCAATGTGTCGGCGTGGACGGAAATGAACAAAGACGCATTGGCGGCGCGGGCGATATCGACCCGATCTTCGAGATCCACATATTGGTCTCCCTCACGCGTCATCACAACTCTGTAGCGCTTCGTCGCATCGAGCTGCCGCTTCAGTTCGACGCAGAACTCATAGACCAACGTCTTTTCCAGGACGCCGCCGAGGCCGCTGGCGCCGCTATCGGTTCCGCCGTGACCTGGATCAAGGACAATGACCGGCGGCTGCGCCGGCGCGGGCGCATCGAGCGCGCTTGGGGTCGAAACGGCGGGCGAACGGACGAGCGCAGCGAATGCGGAGGAATCGCACGGCTTCAGTTCGATCGTAAGCCGCGCGGCCGGCGCGCCATCGACGATCGGTTTGGTGGAAAGGGCGGCAGGACAGGCTGTACGCACAAGATCGATAACGATTCGGGATTTGCCGGCCGCGAGCAAGCCGAAACGGAAGTCCTTCACCACCAGATCGTCGCGCAACGCGCCGACCTGGCCAACCGATGGGTCGAGGCGGAAACTGACCTCCGGCATGTCGACGACAATGCGGTTGGGCGAGGCCAAGGCGGACGCGCTGACGTCAACCGTTCGCGAAAGGTCCAGCACGAGTTTGGCCCCGGCCTGATCCTGCGAGAGCCGCGCGGCGACTGCGACTGGCGCGCCCGCTTCGACCGCGAACCCGCGCTCAAGCGGCGCCGCCGTCAAGGTCAAAGCGGAAAGAGCCGCCAAGCGTCCCAACTGCGCCATTCAGCCTCCCCTCGGCGCCGCGCGCCATCGCGCTATAAGGCTAACGCCGCCGCCAAGCAATCGCTCGCCGTTCAGCTGGGCAGCGCCACTCGGCGGAACGAACCCGCCTGCGCGAGCAAAAAGAGCGTGAAGCTCTTTACGATGAGTTAACCGGGTCAAGGCGCGGACAGGATAGAGGAGCCAGACGGTCGACGCTCGGCGCCCCCAAGAAGTACAAATAGGAAAAGAACTTGCCAAGGCGCCCGGCGGCGCCTATTTAAGGCGCGTTACGAATTCGGACTGCGTCCGCACGGTCGACTCGCTCGTTGGTTGAGTGAGGCTTTTGCCGGGACTGTCATACGACGGCCCGCGGCTTGCGCGGATAACGTCGGGGCGGGTTGTCGGCCCGTCGGATGGCTCGCCACTGCGATCCGCCCGCGAGGGTCTGCGCAGGAAGATTGCGAGCGAAAAGCAACGAATCGACCTGCCGGAAACGGCTGGCGGCGCGTCCTGGATCGTGACATCGGCGCCATTCGGCGCCGCTTGAATGGCGACGAGCCGTGCCACGCCTTGTTTCAGGATGACGATGTCCCGATGGCGAAACCACCACCCTCCGGCCGCAGTCCATGCGGCGCGGGTGGTTGCTGGCGCCGCGGTCTGGCGTCGCCGGCCCGCTGAGGCGGCGGCGCTCGTTTCCCAATCTCCAAATTTCCCCATCTCCAACATAGACGCCACGCGCGGCGCAGTCGGGAGGCCCAGTCGGCCCTCGCGGCGAATTTTGACGCGTGGCGAGAGAGTTCGCCATGGCCAACAAGATGATCATCGACGCCTCCCACCCGGAGGAAACCCGGGTCGTGGTTCTGCGAGGCAATCGGGTCGAAGAGTTTGACTTCGAGTCGGCGAGCAAGAGGCCGCTGCGAGGCAACATCTACCTCGCCAAGGTTACCCGGGTAGAGCCCTCGCTCCAGGCTGCCTTCGTCGACTATGGCGGCAATCGCCACGGCTTTCTCGCCTTCTCCGAAATCCATCCGGACTATTACCAAATTCCGGTCGCCGACCGACAGGCGCTTCTTGAGGAAGAAGCCATGTCGCAGCGCGAAGAGGACGAAGAGGCCAATGGTGAACGGCGCAGCCGGCGTCATCGGCGCCCGAGGCGTCAAGAGGTCGAAGCACGCGTCGAGACAGGCGAGACGATTTCGGAACCTGCATCTGCAGACGAATCAGGCTCGGACGAAATCCCGCCAGCCCCGAGCTCCGAGCGGGACCCGGCCGAGGCGGAGGCCGGCGGCGAGGCCGTGCGGCCGGCGACGATTTCGGGGGAGACGGACGCTCCTCCGACCGTCTCGACCCAGTATCGCGACGCCGACGAAGGTCTGGGGGCGGAGCCGCTGCCCGAAAGCCCGCGAACTTCCGAGCCGTTCGAGGCCTCCGTCGAAGCGCGATCGGACCGCTTGAGCCCCGACGAGCGCCCCGACGCCGCCAGACCGATCGGTGATATCGAGCACGGGGAGACCCACCACGAGGACGACGAACACGAAGTCACCACGCTCGAAGGCGGCTCCGAGGAGCGCATAGCGCCGGCCCGCAAGCAGCGAGTTGACGATGAAGGCGAGGCGGTCGAGCAGATCGGCGGCGATGCCTTGGAGGAGATTCCCCGCCGCGCGCCCCGCATGCGCCGTCAATACAAGATTCAGGAAGTCATCAAGCGCCGGCAGGTTTTGCTGGTCCAGGTTGTCAAGGAAGAGCGCGGCAACAAGGGGGCAGCGCTGACGACTTATCTCTCACTGGCCGGGCGTTATTCGGTCTTGATGCCCAATACCGCACGCGGCGGTGGCATTTCGCGCAAGATCACCAACGCCCAGGACCGCAGCCGGCTGAAGGGGATCGCCGAGGAACTCGATGTTCCCGAGGGCATGGGGGTCATTCTCCGCACCGCTGGCGCATCCCGCACCAAAGCCGAGGTCAAGCGCGACTTCGAGTATTTGTTGCGGATGTGGGAGACCGTGCGGGAGACGACGCTCGCATCGAGCGCGCCGACGCTCGTTTACGAGGAAGGCTCGCTCATCAAACGGGCGATCCGCGATCTCTACAGCAAGGAAGTCGAAGAGATCGTCGTCGCCGGCGAAGCCGGTTATGGCGAAGCCAGGCAGTTCATGCGGCTCCTCATGCCGAGCCACGTCAACAGCGTACAACTCTATCGCGACACTCAGCCGGTCTTCGCCAAGGCCGGCGTTGAGTCGCAGCTCGATGCGATGTTCTCCAATCAGGTGACGCTGAAGTCAGGCGGCTACATCGTCATCAACCAAACCGAGGCGCTGGTCGCCATAGACGTCAATTCGGGTCGATCGACGCGAGAGCATAATATCGAAGACACCGCGTTGCGCACCAATCTCGAGGCCGCTGACGAGATCGCGCGCCAGCTGCGTCTGCGGGATCTCGCCGGACTCATCGTCGTCGATTTCATCGACATGGAGGAGTCGCGCAACAATCGCTCGGTCGAAAGACGGATCAAGGATGCGCTGAAAAATGATCGCGCGCGCATCCAGGTCGGACGCATCTCGCACTTCGGCTTGCTCGAGATGTCGCGTCAGCGCATCCGTACCGGCGTCCTTGAAGGCTCGACCGTGCTTTGCGCCCACTGCCAGGGCGCCGGCGTCGTCCGATCCACGGCTTCGATCGCGCTGCATGTGCTGCGTGTGCTTGAAGACGCGCTGATCAAGAGCTCGACCCACGACGTCACGATGCGCACGCGTACGCCTGTCGCGCTTTATATTCTCAACCAGAAGCGCGGCAATCTGCGTGACCTCGAGCGCCGGTTTGGCGTCGCAATCGTTGTCGAGGCGGACGACACGCTGACTGGCGCCAACTACCACGCGATCGAGCGCGGCGAGCCGGCAGCCGGCGTCAAAAGCGAAGCCGAGCCGCCGAAATTGTTGGCGGATGACTTTGCCACGATCGTCGAGGAGCCAGCGCCGATCGAGGAGGATTCAGAGGAAATTCCCGAAGCGCCAAGCCAAGCGGGTCAAGAGCCCTCGCAAGCGAGCGACCGGGCCGGCGGCGCCTCACTCGACGAAAGCGATGGCGGCCGACGTCGGCGGAGGCGGCGACGGAGGCGGGGCGGCGAGCGGCCGTTTGGCGAGAACGTCGCACAGGACGCGCCGCAGCCGACGGACGACGGATTGGCGGTGGTGGCCGAGATCGGCGGCGACCTCCAAGCGCCGAGCGGCGAGCTCGACAGGCGAGGTCCGCGCAGAGAAGAGGACCGCGATCGCCGCTCGCGACGCTCGCGGGGCCAGCGAAACCGCTCGTCTCATCGGTCGGACGGAGAAGCTGCGCGCGATATGGGAGGCGCAGCGGGCGAGGGCTTCGACTCGCCTCCCTCGCACGCGCTCGAGGAGGAATTCGCCGCATCCGAAGCAGACTATTCCCAAGCGCCGCCGCCCGGCCGCGACGCGGCGCCAGCCCAAGAGGCGATGGCGCCAACCTCGGCTCACGAATACGGCCCAGAGCCGGGGCGGCCTGCTACGACGCAGGCGGCTGGGCTCGAAGCGCAGGGGTCTGTCAGCGTCGCGGCGCTGTCTGCGGGCTCTTCTGAGCCTGCAGAGGGCGACGCACCCGTTGAGCCAGCGCCCGCTCCGGCAAAGGACGAGCCGCCGCGGCCGCGCCGCGGCGGATGGTGGCAGCGGGCGCGCGCGAGCGTTATCGGCGAATAGCCCTGTTCGGGACGCGCGCGAACAGCAGGATTGGCGCGACCCTCGGGCGCGCCGGCTCTAAAGCGCGCGCACCCTCGCCTTGAAGGGTCTTTCCGAGGCGAGCCTATTGCGAAGGGGCAAGCCGAACGCCTCCGACTCGATCTCGAATATGTCGCCCTTGTGCGTTTGGACGCCATCGCTGAACGACAGCGTCGCTGTGCCAAAGAAATGGACGTGGACGTCGCCCGGCCGTCGAAACAGCGCATACTTGAAATGATGCGCCTCAAGATTGGCGATCGAATGGGCCATGTTCTGCTCGCCGGACAGGAACGGTTTCTCCCAGACGACTTCCTTTCCCCGACGGATGCGCGACACGCCATGGATGTCCGTCGGCAGGTCGCCGATCAGCAGTTCCGGACCGAGGCTTGCCGGTCGCAACTTCGAATGGGCGAGGTAGAGATAGTTCTGCCGTTCGGTGACGTGATCGGAGAACTCGTTGCCGAGTGCGAACCCGAGTCGGACGGGCGCGCCGGCGTCGTCGATCAGATAGATCCCGACGATCTCGGGCTCTTCGCCGCCGTCAAGTGCGAAAGCTGGACTGGCCAGATCGCCCTCCGGCGGCGCGAGAATTGAACCGTCGCCCTTGTAGAACCACTCGGGCTGCGCGCCGCTTTCGTTTTTCCCGGGCTTGCCGCCCTCGAGGCCGAGCTTGAACATCCGCATCGAGTTGGTGAGCTTGGAAGGATCGGCGAGGTCCTTGTGCATCCGGTCTCGGCCCTCGGCCGAACCCAGATGCGTGAGGCCCGTCCCAGTCACGAATACATGGGCAGGATCCTTATGATCGATCGGCGCGAATAGGCGCCGCTCCTTCAAGGCCCTCGCAAGGTCGACCGGCTTGCCTACCCCGCGGTCAGCGATGAGCTTGCGGAGCGAAACGCCCTCGGCAATCGCCTGGCGCGCGAGGTCGAGCGTCGCGCGCGCCCCCTTGACGAGCCTGCTCTCGCCGCGCGCGGTGACGGCGAGCGCCCGCTTGCCGTTCTCATCCACGAATTGCGCCAGTCTCACGCGGTGGTCCTTTCATCTGCATCCGCGCCAATTCGCGTTTCGATCAGCGTGAAGATTTGCGGATCGGTGAAATTGCTCACCGTCAGGGTCGCCCCGGCATCGATCAGCGTTCGGGAAGCGAGCGTCGTCGTCATGCCCACTACGGCGAGCCCGGCGGCGACTGCGGAGCGAACGCCTGAGAGCGAGTCCTCGAAGGCGAGCGAACGGCCCGCGAGCGCGCCGGTACGCTCGAGCGCGGTCAGGTATGGCAGCGGATCGGGCTTGGCGCGCGCGAGTTCCGCTCCAATCACCAGGATCGGCAGACGTTGACCGATTCCCAACGCCGCAAGAACCTTATCGGCGTTGGCTCGCGGCGCGTTCGTGACCACCGCTCGCTTGAGCCCGCGCAAATCGGCGAAATCGAGCAACGCCACTGCGCCTGCGATGGGTTCGAGATCGCCCAAACCGGCGCGATAGGCCTCTTCCTTGGCGGTCAAGATCGCGGCCTGTTCTTCGTCCGGCAAATGCGAAAGATAGAGGCGCGCGATCATTTCGTTGGAAGCGCCCATGATGTTCGCCGCATAGGCGGCGCGATCGAGCGCAATCCCGTGCGGCGCAAAGACTTGCTGAAATGCGAGAAGGTGTTCGGCGTCGCTGTCCACAAGCGTGCCATCGAGATCGAACAGTAGCGCGCTTGTCATCGCTTCGAGGCCCCGGCTCGTTTTTTCGCTAGAAACCGTCGCCGGCCGTCACATCGTCGCTCCGATCTGCCAGGGCGTAAATTCCGCGTCGCCATAGCCGAGGACCTCGGATTTCGTCCGTTCGCCAGACGCGACCGCCAGAATCTTGTCGAAGATTTCCCTGCCCTTGTCGGCAATCGAAACGCCGTCGACGACATCGCCGCAATTGATGTCCATGTCCTCGACCATCCTGCGGTAAGTGTCATTGTTCGTGGCGAGCTTGATCGACGGCGTCGGCTTGCAGCCGTAAGCGGAGCCGCGCCCGGTGGTGAAGCAGAGCATGTTGGCGCCGCCTGCGACCTGCCCGGTCGCCGACACGGGGTCATAGCCTGGGGTGTCCATGAAGACGAAGCCCTTCGCCGTGACCGGTTCGGCGTATCGGTACACCTCGTTGAGAGCAGTCGTGCCGCCTTTCGCAGCCGCGCCCAGCGATTTCTCAAGAATGGTCGTCAAGCCCCCTGCCTTGTTTCCGGGCGAGGGATTATTGTTCATCTCGCCCCCGTTGCGGGCGCAATACTCCTCCCACCAATGAATTCGCTCGACCAGCTTGCGGCCGATCTCGGGCGTCGCCGCGCGGCGGG
The DNA here is from genome assembly GCA_963776665.1 of uncultured Alphaproteobacteria bacterium. Taxonomy (GTDB): domain Bacteria; phylum Pseudomonadota; class Alphaproteobacteria; order Rhizobiales; family Beijerinckiaceae; genus Roseiarcus. The sequence continues at coordinate 62,686 of CAVZNQ010000029.1, read as the reverse complement.
TCAACAGATGCTCGGCCCCGTAAATCTCTGGCGTCTCCGAGAGGATGGCCGTGCCGCCGTTGCGCACCAAGATGTCGGCGGCCGCGCCGAGCGCCGGATTGGCCGTAATCCCCGAATAGCCGTCCGAGCCGCCGCATTGAAGCGCGAGCGTAAGCTCGCTCGCGGGCGCCGGCGCGCGCTGGGCGCGGTTCAGCGTCGGCAGCATGGCGCGGACGCGCTCGACTCCAGCCGCGACCGTCTTGCGCGTCCCCCCGGTGGCCTGGATCGTCAGGCTATGGAACGACTCGCTCTCGACGACCCCGTATTCCTCCTTCATGCGGCCGATCTGAAAGACTTCGCAGCCGAGCCCGACCATCAAGGTCGCGCCAATGTTAGGGTTGGCGGCGTAGCCCCATTGCGTGCGCATCAAGGCGTCGAAGCCCTCGCCCTTGGCGGCGATGCCGCAGCCGGTGCCATGTACGAGCGCGATCACGCCGTCGACATTCGGGTAGTCGGCAAGAATTTCAGACCGCTCGACCTCGCGCGCGATCAGTCGCGCCACGGTCGCCGAGCAGTTCACCGACGTCAGGATCGCAAGATAGTTGCGCGTCCCGACTTTGCCGTTCGCCCGTCGGAGGCCCTGAAAGGTGGGCTGACCCTCGACCGGGACGATCGTCTCGCGGCGCGCGTCCTCGCCAAAATGATAGTCGCGCGCGAACTCCTTAACGCCGCAATTGTGCTCGTGCACCCATTCGCCCGCTGAGACGGCTCGCGAGGCAAACCCAATGATCTGCCCGAACTTGCGGATCGGAGCGCCGGCTTCGACGGCGGCGACCGCCATCTTGTGACCCTTGGGGATCCGTTCGCGGGCGCTGACGCCTCCCAGCGGCGCAGCGCCGGCCCCGATCTCATCGATCGCGATGACGACATTGTCCGAGGGGTCGAGGCGGAGAGCGCGAGGCGTTGTCGTGGCGCCGATTGCCGTTGTTGTCATGGTGTCGGTTACCGCTCAGGAGGGTCTGCTTGAAGCGAAAAAAGTCCGGGCTGCTTCCGCGCCAATGATTCGAGCAGCGCGCTGGTCGTATCGAGGTGAAGCCTCATCGCTTCGCGCGCCGCGGACGGGTCGCCCGCGTCAATGGCGGCAACGATCGCCGCGTGCTCCTTCAGCGCCGCGCGCATGCGCCCTGGCGGAGACATAGTGAGCCTGCGCGCCCTTTCCAGATGGACGCGCAGCGATTCAAGGACGTCATGGGCGCGCGCCATCCCGAGACGAGCCGTCATGATCTGATGGAACGCCACGTCGAGCGTGTAGAACGCGGCTCGGTCGTCGGCTTCAACCGCCGCAGCCCCACGCTCGAGATTCGCCGCCAGCGCGTCCTTGTCGGCTGGCGTCATTCGTCGAGCGGCTTCTGCCGCGATCTCGCCCTCCAGCGCGCCGCGGATGAAGAGACGCTCGCGAACGTCGTTCAGCGAAATTCGGGCGACGAAGGAGCCATGCTGCGGCGCAACATCGACAAGCCGGTCGTACGAAAGGCGGCTGACCGCGGCGGACACGGGAAAGCGCGAAACGCCGAGCTTCTCGCACAAGCCCGCCTTGTCGATCAGGCAGCCCGGTTCGAGCGTTCCGGAGAGAATTGCTTCCTTCAGTTCGCCGTAGACGGCGTCTGCTTTGGAATGGGCGCCCTTCGCCAAGTCCTTACCTTTAGCTCAAGGCAAAGCGAAATGCTTCGCCTGTTCGCGCTAACATGTTAGACGCTAGAGAGACGGCGCGGCCCCGTCAATCCACCAAAAGCCGCACCGAGGAGGCGCATGGCGACGCTGGACTTGAGCGAGGAGACGGCGCTGCCGTCGGACCGTTATGCCGGCGCGCTCGCAGCGCGCGTCTGGCGGCCCGACGTCGAAGGCCCCTCGGTGGCCGCGGTGAGGCAAGACGGCGTCTTCGACCTCAGCGGAACGTTCCCGACCATGCGCGACCTTTGCGAGGAGCCGTCGCCCGCGGAAGCGCTGCGCGCGGCGGAGGGACCGCGCATCGGCGCCCTCAAGGATATTCTCGCCCTCACCCCGCGCGACAAGCGCTTGCCCGACAGCCCGCGCCTTCTCGCCCCCATCGATCTGCAGGCGATCAAGGCGGCCGGCGTGACCTTCGCCCAATCGCTCCTTGAGCGCGTCATCGAGGAACGCGCCCGCGGCAGCCGGGAAGGCGCGGCGAAAGCGCGCGAGGAGATCGTCCGCGCGCTCGGAGACGACCTGAGCAGCCTCCGGCCCGGCTCGCCTGCGGCGATGCGGCTCAAAACGGCGCTGGTCGAGGCAGGCGCCTGGTCGCAATACCTGGAAGTCGGGATCGGACCGGATGCGGAGGTCTTTACCAAGAGCCAGCCGATGTCGGCCGTCGGCTCAGGCGATGACGCCGGTTTCCACAGGGCTTCGCTCTGGAACAACCCCGAGCCGGAAGTGGCGCTCGCCGTCTCTTCGAGCGGGGCGATCGTGGGCGCAACCCTCGCCAATGACGTCAACCTGCGCGATTTCGAGGGGCGGTCCGCGCTCCTGCTCGGCAAGGCGAAGGACCAGAACGCCAGTTGCGCCTTGGGCCCCTTCTTGCGCTTCTTCGACGCGACATTCTCGCTCGACGACGTGCGCTCCGCGACGGTCTCGCTCACCGTCGAGGGCGATGACGGATTCCGGCTCGAAGGCGGCTCGTCGATGGCCAAGATCAGCCGCGATCCCAGCGATATCGCCGCGCAGACGATCGGAGCGAACCATGCCTACCCGGACGGGCTCGTTCTTCTGCTTGGCACGATGTTCGCGCCGGTCGCCGATCGCGGCGCTCCTGGCATGGGATTCACCCACAGGACGGGCGATATCGTCACCATCGCAACGGACAAGCTCGGCCGGCTCGTGAATCGGATGCGACCGTGCGAAGAATGTGAACGTTGGACTTTCGGCACGGGCGCGCTGATGCGCAATCTCGCCCGGCGGGGGTTGATTTGAGCCCGTCGGCCGTAGAAGGTCGGTCGAAGATTCAGGAAAGAAGCATGGGCGCCCATTACAAGAACTTTATCGCCGGCGAATGGGTCGATGGTGCGACGTCACCCGCGACATCAATCCATCCGACACCAACGACGTCGTCGGCGAGTACGCGCAGGCCGACGCCACGCAGACAGGCGCGGCGATCGACGCCGCGCATGCGGCGTTTCCCTCCTGGTCGCGAACGACGCCGCAGGAGCGCCACGACATCCTGCTGCGCGTTTCGACCGAGATCCTGGCGCGTCGTGACGAGCTCGGACGCCTTCTCTCGCGCGAAGAGGGCAAGACGCTGCCCGAAGGCGTCGGCGAGGCGACCCGCGCCGGCCAGATCTTCGACTTCTTCGCCGGCGAAGCTCTGAGAATTCCCGGCGAGAAGTTCGCCAGCGTGCGGCCCAACGTCGACATTGAGGTCACGCGCGAGCCGATCGGCGTCGTCGGAATCATTGCGCCGTGGAATTTCCCGATCGCGATCCCAGCGTGGAAGATCGCGCCGGCCTTGGCCTATGGAAACACCGTCGTGTTCAAGCCCGCGGATCTTGTCCCCGGCTCCGCGCACGCGCTCGCCGAGATCATCGTGCGCGCGGGCGTACCGAAGGGCGTGTTCAATCTGGTTGTCGGGCGGGGCTCGGTGGTCGGCCAGGCGATCCTCGACAGCAAGAAAGTCGACGCGGTCACGTTCACGGGCTCGGTGGCGACCGGCGCCAAGGTGGCCGCCGCCTGCGCCAAGGCGATGCGCCGGTTTCAGCTCGAGATGGGCGGCAAAAATCCGCTCGTGGTGCTCGCCGACGCCGATCTGCCGACGGCAGTCGAATGCGCGGTCAACGGGGCGTATTTCTCGACCGGCCAGCGCTGCACGGCGTCGTCGCGCCTCATCGTCGAGGAGCGGATCTACCGATCCTTCGCCGACAAATTGATGGAGCGGATGCGCACGCTCACCGTTGACGACGCGGTGAAGCCGGGAACGCATATCGGTCCGGTCGTGGATGCGAACCAGCTCGAGCAGGATCTCTCCTACGTCGCGATCGGCCAGAAGGAAGGGGCGAAACTGGCGCTCGGCGGCGAGCGGCTCAACCGCGCCACTCCGGGGTTCTACATGGCGCCGGCCCTCTTCCTCGACGCCGACAATTCGATGCGCATTTCGCGCGAGGAAATCTTCGGTCCGGTCTCGGCGATGATTCCGGCCCGGGATTACGATCACGCCCTGGCGATCGCGAACGACACTGAATTCGGCTTGTGCGCCGGCATCTGCACCACGAGCCTCAAGCACGCGTCGCACTTCAAGCGCAACGCCGAGGTCGGCATGGCGATGGTCAATCTGCCGACGGCTGGCGTCGATTATCACGCGCCGTTCGGCGGCCGCAAAGGCTCCAACCTCGGGCCGCGCGAGCAGGGGCGCTATGCGGCGGAATTCTACACGACGGTAAAAACGGCCTACACGCTCGCGTGAGCCGGAGGGCGACCGGCAATGGCGCCAAGGGGCGACCGAAACCATGATCCTGATTTCCGGCGAGGCGCTGATCGACCTCATCCCCGATCCGAATAAGGCCAGCGCGTATGACGCGGTGCTGGGGGGATCGCCCTATAATGTCGCCATCGGCCTCGCCCGCCTGGGCTCCCAAACGGCTTTCGTCTCGCGGATTTCCGCTGACGGCAATGGCGAAGCGCTCGCCGCCGCGCTCGCCGCGAGCGGGGTCGACCTTGGCTTTGTCGCCCGTGACATACGCCCGACCACGCTCGCTTTCGTCATGCGCGGCACGGCCAAGACGGGATCGCGCTATTCGTTCTACCTCGACGGGACCGCTTATGACGGTCCCTGGCCGTTTCCAAAGGAATGGCCGAAAGGCGCGCAGCACCTGCATGTCGGGTCCTTCTCCGCTGTCGAGCGGCACGGCGAGACCGTGGTCGAAGCGATACGCACGGCGGGTCAGCATGCGAGCGTGAGCTTTGATCCCAACATCCGCCCGTTCGTGACCCCCGATCGGGAATCGGTCGCGAAGCTGGTCGAGAGGCAGGTGGCCCTCGCGCGCATCGTCAAGGCGAGCGAGGAGGACCTCGAGTGGCTCTATCCCGCCCGCTCGATCGGGGACACTCTGGCCGCCTGGGCCAGGTCGGGGCCGCGATTTTGCGTGGCGACGCTCGGCGAACGCGGCGCCCTTGCCCTTCTCGGCAAGGAAAAGGTGGAAGTCGCCGCGCCGCGCGTCGAGGTCGTCGACACCGTCGGCGCCGGCGACAGCTTCATGTCTGCGCTGTTGTCGGCGATGGACCGTGACCATTCGCTCGGCGCCGAAGCGCCGCAGCCCAAGCGGGGCGAACTGGAGCGGTGGCTTCGCTTCGCGGCGACCGCATCGGCGATCACTTGCACCCGCAAGGGCTCGGACCCGCCGACCCGGCCCGAAGTCGAAGCCCTTCTCGCCGGATGATCCGAATTTGGACCTAGAACTTTGGACGAAGCCGGCGAACATTGCGGGCGTCGAACGGGCAGTCTAAAACCCCAACCGAACAACAGTGAGAATCAACGCCATGGCCTCGAGCGACGCTCTTCCTGGTCCGCGTCGGCCGCGGCCGTTGTCGCCGCATCTGGGCATCTACCGCGTCACGATGACGATGGCGATGTCAATTGCTCACAGGATCAGCGGCGGCGCGCTTTATGTCGGCGTCCTGCTGCTCGCCTGGTTTCTCATCGCCGCCTCGGCGGACGCGGCTACGTTCGCGGTCTTTTCGGGATTCATCGAATCGTTCATTGGCCGCCTCGTCCTGTTCGGGTTTACCTGGGCGCTCTTTCATCACCTCATCGGCGGCGTTCGCCATATCGCCTGGGACTCGGGCTACGGCCTGGACGCGCCCCTGCGCGATCAAATGGCGTGGGCGACTTTGATCGGAGGTTTTGCGTTGACCATCGTCGTCTGGGGCGTAGGCTACGCCGTCCGCTAACGGAGCATTGCGATGGCCGAACATCCAAGCGATCTGCGCACTCCCCTTGGGCGGGTCCGATTTCTCGGTTCGGCACGCGCGGGAACAGCCGACGCATGGTTCGTTCACGTCACCTCGATCGCGCTCATCCCGCTCACTGTGGGCTTCGTTTGGCTGATCCTCGACCTATTGCGCAAGGATTACAACGGCGTGCGGGCGGAGCTGGCTCGCCCGATCTCGGCGATCCTGTTGCTGGCGTTCATTCTCGCCGGGATCATCCACATGGAGCTCGGCATGCGCTCGATCATCGTCGACTACGTCGGCGGCCAAACGCGCGCGTGGGCGCTGGCCGCCAACACCCTCTTCGCCGCGCTTCTGGCGCTCGCATGCGTCTACGCGACGCTGCGCATCGCCTTCACCTGAGCAACCCTTAGGACGACGGACCATCGATGGCGATCAACGGCTCTTCCGGGCAGAGCGCGCCGGCGCTCGGGGGCAAGGCCTATCCGATCACCGATCACACGTTCGACGTCGTCGTCGTCGGCGCCGGCGGCGCCGGCTTGCGGGCGAGCGTCGGCTGCGCCCAGGCTGGCCTGCGCACGGCATGCATCTCGAAAGTGTTCCCGACCCGCTCGCACACGGTCGCGGCGCAAGGAGGAATTTCCGCTGCGCTCGGCAACATGGGCCCGGACGACTGGCGGTGGCACATGTACGACACCGTCAAAGGCTCGGATTGGCTCGGCGACCAGGACGCGATCGAATACATGTGCCGCCACGCGCCGGCCGCGGTCTACGAACTGGACCATTGGGGCGTGCCGTTCTCCCGCACCGAGGTCGGGCAGATCTATCAGCGCCCGTTCGGCGGCATGACGACTGAATATGGCAAGGGCATCGCGCAGCGGACCTGCGCCGCCGCCGACCGCACCGGCCACGCCATCCTGCACACCCTCTACGGCCAGGGACTGAAGGCGAAGTGCCAGTTCTTCATCGAATATTTCGCGATCGACCTCATTCGCGACGCCGAGGGGGCGATTCGCGGCGTCGTCTGTCTCAAGCTGGACGACGGAACCATTCACCGGTTCCGCGCTCAGATCACCATTCTCGCCACCGGCGGCTATGGACGCGCCTATTTCTCGGCGACTTCGGCCCACACCTGCACCGGCGACGGCAACGCGATGGCGCTGCGCGCCGGCCTGCCGCTGCAGGACATGGAATTCGTGCAGTTCCATCCGACCGGCATCTACGGCGCCGGCTGCCTCATCACCGAGGGCGCTCGCGGCGAGGGCGGCTATCTCGTCAATTCTGAAGGCGAGCGTTTCATGGAGCGCTATGCGCCGCACGCCAAGGACCTCGCCTCCCGCGACGTCGTCAGCCGCTCGATGACGATGGAGATTCGCGAGGGTCGCGGCGTGGGCAAGAACAAGGATCACATCTTTTTGCACCTCGATCATCTCGATCCCAAGGTGCTGCACGAGCGCTTGCCCGGCATTTCCGACAGCGCCCGCATCTTCGCCGGCGTCGATCTGACCAAGGAGCCGATCCCCGTCTTGCCGACTGTCCACTACAACATGGGCGGCATCCCGACCAATTATCATGGCGAGGTCCTGACCAAGGTCGGCGGCGACCCCGATGCAATCGTGTCTGGACTGATGGCTCTGGGCGAGGCGGCTTGCGTCTCCGTCCACGGCGCGAACAGGCTCGGCTCGAATTCGCTCATCGACCTCGTCGTCTTCGGCCGCGCGGCCGGCCTGCGCGCCGCCGAGACCCTCAAGCCCGGCGACAGTCAGCCCGAACTCGCCAAAGACAGCGCCGAGTTCGCCCTGACCCGGCTCGACCGGTTCCGCAACGCCAAGGGCAAGACGCCGACCGCGGCGCTGCGACTCAACATGCAGATGGTCATGCAGAACAATTGCGCGGTGTTCCGCACCGGTGAGGTGCTCGCCGAGGGCAAGGAGAAGATCCACGCCGCCTGGCGCTCCGGCGCGGACGTCTCGGTGACCGACCGCTCGCTGATCTGGAACTCCGATCTCGTCGAGACGCTCGAATACGACAATCTGATCGTGCAGGCCGTGGTGACGATGGAGGGCGCGGCGAACCGTCTCGAAAGCCGCGGCGCGCACGCGCGCGAGGACCATCCCGATCGCGACGACGTCAACTGGATGAAGCACACGCTCACCTGGATCGACCCCACGAAGCAGACCGTGGCGATCGACTACCGGCCGGTCCACGCCTATACGATGAGCAACGACATCGGCTACATCGAGCCGAAGGCGCGGGTTTATTGACTCTTCGCTGATGCGCGCGTCGCAAGTTTCTACCGGAAGGGGTGAGCCGCGATGGTCGAACTGACTCTGCCCGCAAACTCGCGCGTCAAGCTGGGCAAGACCTGGCCGAAGCCGGCCAATGCGACCCGCTTGACGGAATTCCGCGTCTATCGTTGGAACCCGGACGACGGCGCAAATCCGCGTATCGATGTCTATTTCGTCGACCGCGACGATTGCGGGCCGATGATCCTCGACGCGCTGATCTGGATCAAGGCCAAGATCGACTCGACGCTCACCTTCCGCCGCTCCTGCCGCGAGGGTGTGTGCGGCTCATGCGCGATGAATATCGACGGGCTCAATACGCTCGCCTGCACGCGCGGCATCGATGAAGTCGCGGCGCCGGTGACCATCTATCCGCTGCCCCACCAGGAAGTGATCAAGGATCTCGTGCCCGATCTCACCGTCTTCTACGCCCAGCACGCCTCGATCGAGCCGTGGCTCAAAACCGTCAGCCCGGCGCCGGAGAAGGAATGGCTGCAGTCGCCGGAGGACCGGGCGAAGCTCGACGGCCTCTACGAGTGCATTCTCTGCGCCTCCTGCTCGACCGCTTGCCCGAGCTACTGGTGGACCGGCGACCGGTATCTGGGCCCGGCGGTCCTGCTGCAAGCCTACCGTTGGCTCATCGACTCGCGCGATGAGGCGCAGGGCGAGCGGCTTGACAATCTCGAGGACCCGTTCCGGCTCTACCGCTGCCATACGATCATGAACTGCGCCAAGACCTGCCCGAAGGGTCTCAACCCGGCCAAGGCGATCGTGCGCATCAAGGAAATGATGGTCGAGCGGCGTTTGTGACTTTCGACGCCCAAGCTGGAATCGGCGAGCGAGGCGTGCCACGATCACGGTCGGGGAGGCGAAGCCGCAACGTCGCGCGGGCCTCGGTCGGCAATCTGAAGGAGGCCTCAATGGCGAAGTTGAAATCGGTGAAGGAGACCCATATCCGCGAGCGCCTCGGCACGCCGACCGACCTCAAGCCGGAGGCGACGCGGGACATCTCGGCAGCGCTCGCGGGCCTGTTGGCGGATGTTTTCGCGCTCTACATGAAGACCAAGAACTTCCACTGGCACATGAGTGGTCCGCACTTCCGCGACTTCCATCTGCTCCTCGACGAGCAGGGTCAGCAGATATTCGCCATGACCGACGACATCGCCGAGCGCGCCCGCAAGATCGGCGGCCCGACCCTGCGCTCGATCGGCGACATCGCCCGGCGCCAGCGCATTCTCGACAACGACGCCGATTATGTCGATCCAAAGGACATGCTGGCGGAGCTGCGCGACGACAATAAGAGCCTGACGACGAGCATGCGCCAGGTCCATAACGTCTGCGACGAGTACGGCGACGTCGCGACCGCGAGCCTGCTCGAAGTCTGGATCGACGAGACCGAACGGCGGACCTGGTTCCTGTTCGAGGCGACGCGCGGCGGCCCTGGGGCGAACGACTGAGCGTCTCGGTTCATCGGGCTTGGGTACGACGATGGGCAATGATCGCCGCGCAAAGCGCGGTCCAACCCGTCTGGTGTGAGGCGCCAAGCCCCTCGCCGGTGTCACCGTTGAAATACTCGTAGAACAGGGGCCGGTCGCCCCAAGCGGAGCCGGGTTTGAAGAGCGGGTTCGCGCCGTGCGCGGGTCGGCGCCCCTGCGCGTCCGGTAGGAAGAGCCGCAGCAGCCGCCGCTCGATCTCGTCCGCCGCCTCGCCGAGGGTCGCGGTCCGGCCGGAGCCAGTCGGCAGCTCGACGGTGAAATCATTCCCGAGGCCATGATGGAGGGCGCGCAGCGATTGAATCGCGAGGAAGTTGAACGGAAACCACACCGGACCGCGCCAGTTCGAGTTGCCGCCGAACTGCGGGGTCGTCGATTCCGCCGGTTCATAGTCGAGACACATTTGCGATCCGTGCAGATCAAGAACGAGCGGGTGTTCGAGATGGAAACGCGAGAGTGAGCGCAGCCCGAACGGAGACAGGAACTCCTGCTCGTCAAGCATCCGCGCGAACAAGCGTTTGAACTGCGGCTTGTCGACCATGGAGATGAGTTGGCCGGACTCGCTGTGCGTGAACAGTTTCGTGAAGGCGCCGCGCTGAGGAGCGTTCTCCATGAACCACCGGGCTCGCGCGCGAAAAGTGGGCAGCGCCTCCCACAGCGACGATTGGAACCGGACGGATGCGAATACGGGCAGAAGTCCGACCATTGAGCGCGCGCGGACGACCATCGTCGTCCCGTCCGGTTTCCTCAACCGGTCGTAGAAAAAGCCGTCCTCCTCGTCCCAAAGCTCGTCCATCGCCGAGGCGATCGAGCCAAAGTGCTCGAAGAACTTGAGGGCGATGTCCTCGTACGCCGAATCGTGATTGGCGAGGACGAGCGCGATTTCAAGCATGTTGAGGCAATATTTCGCCATCCAGGCGGTGGCGTCGGACTGCTCGAGGATTTCGCCCCCGGGCAACAGTTTCGATCGATCGAACGGCCCGATATTGTCGAGGCCAAGGAAGCCGCCTTCAAATATGTTGTCGCCCGCGGCGTCGTTCCGATTGACCCACCAGGTGAAATTAATGAGGAGCTTCTGGAACGCCCGCGCCAGAAAATTGAAGTCGGCGCGGCCGTCGATTTCGAAAATCGTCAGCGCCGCCCAGGCGTGAATCGGCGGATTGACGTCGCTGAAGTTCCACTCGTACGCGGGCAGCATTCCCTCCGCGTGCATGTACCACTCGCGAAAAAACACCAGGAGTTGATGCTTCGCCGCCTGTGGGTCGACATACGAGAGAGCAATGCAATGAAAGGCGCAGTCCCACGCGGCGAACCACGGATACTCCCACTTGTCGGGCATCACGATGATGTCGCGGCTGTCCAGATGCTTCCATTCGACGTTGCGTCCGTTCCGTCGCGCGGCCGGTGGAGCGGGCTGCGCAGGATCGCCGTCGAGCCACCGCTTGACGTCGAAGTGATAGAATTGCTGGCTCCAGATCATGCTGGCGAACGCCTCGCGCATGATCGCCGCTTCCTCGTCGGTTGAAGCCGAGGGTCGCAGGGCCGAGTAGAATTCGTCGGCTTCCTTGATGCGCGTGGCGAAGGTGGCCTCATGCCCCTTGCCGAGGTCCATCGTGCCCCCCGCCCCGTCGCGTGCGAGCCTCAGTCTGAGCTCGACCTCCTGGCCGGGGCCAGCTTCGAGCTTGTACTGGCACGCCACCTTCGTTCCCCGCCGATCCGGATTGACGGTTGCGGCGGCGGAAACGACATGGTCATTGATTCCGTCCTTCGGGTAGGGAGTTTGTGGCGTGCCGCCGAACAGGCGCGCGACGTTCGTTTCGTTGTCGCAGAAGAGCAGCTCAGGCAGAGCGCCGCGCGGATCGGGCCCCGCCACGAGCCGCCAGCGGTCTCCTGTTTCATCGACTGCCGTCGCGCAAGCGACATCGGCAGCGCCCGACGGGTCCGCGGCGATCATCGGACGCTTGGCGCCGATATCCCAGGACCAGGTGTTGCGATACCAGAGCGTCGGAAGAACGACGAGCTTCGCCGCCTCCGGCCCGACATTGCGGACGCGGATGCGAATGCAAATATCGAACGGACCAGCTTTCGCGTATTCGACCCAGATTTTCCAATAGCGGCCGTCGTCGAAGATCCCGGTATCGCAAAGCTCGAATTCGCGCTCCTTGCGGCTGCGCTTGGCGTTTTCTTCCCGCAGCCCGGCGTAAGGAAAGGCGGCCTGGGGATAGTGGTAGAGCCAACTTAGCCAGGAGGCGGTCGGCGTGGCGTCGGCGTACCAGTAGTATTCCTTGACGTCTTCGCCGTGGTTGCCCTCGCCGTTGGTGAGGCCGAACATCCGCTCTTTGACGAACGGGTCCTGTCCATTCCAGACCGCAAGGGCGAAGCAAAGCTTCTGGTTGCGGTCGCATATGCCGGCGAGCCCGTCCTCGCTCCAGCGATAGGCGCGCGAGCGGGCGTCTTCGTAGGTGAAATACTCCCACGCGCTCCCGTCCGCGCTGTAGTCCTCGCGCACTGTGCCCCACGCGCGCTCGCTCACATACGCGCCGATCGCTTTCCAGTCGCTCGGCTGATCAAGGCTTCCCGCCGCGAGGCGCTCCCGCTCCGCCCCGGCCGGCCGGCGATCCGAGTCGGATGCAGCGGTCATGCAAAATCCTCCCCCAGCCGGGCGCAGTCCGGCGCTGTCATTCCCAAAGGAATGCGGTATGTATCGCGCAGGTCAACACCTTAAGCGATTTTCGTCCATGCATCTTGCCGACACCATCCGAACGATCCCAGACTATCCGAAAAAGGGGATCCTGTTTCGCGACATCACGACGCTGCTCGGCGACGCGAGGGCCTTTCGCCGGGCTGTCGACGAATTGGTGCAACCGTGGGCGGGAACGAAGATCGACAAGGTGGCGGGCGTCGAGGCGCGCGGCTTCATTCTGGGCGGCGCGGTCGCGCATCAATTGTCGGCTGGCTTCGTGCCGATCCGCAAGAAAGGAAAGCTGCCGCACACCACGGTTTCGATCCCCTATTCGCTCGAGTACGGCCTCGATCAGATGGAAATGCATGACGACGCGGTCTCAAGCGGCGAGCGGGTGATCCTGGTCGACGACCTGATCGCGACCGGGGGAACCGCGGAAGCGGCGGTCAAGCTGCTCCGGCAGATGGGCGCGGAAGTGGCCGCAGCGTGTTTCGTCATCGACCTCCCCGACCTCGGCGGAGCGGCGAAGCTCGAAGCGCTTGGCGTTCAGGTCCGTAACCTGGTCTCATTCGCGGGGCACTAAGGCGGGGTCGCGGACCCCGCGCCCTCGATCGGCCCCTTTTGTCGGCGCCTTGCCGGAACGGTCGGATCTTGCGCGAGAGGCGCCCTTCGTCCCTGCTATTGCGATAAAAGCTCCCTGTTCCGACGGGGGAAGAAGGTCTGCCGCTTCGCCGGCGATCCCCCTCGGGGCCTCTCCACCCCGAGCCGGCGACCCCGCGCGCAGATATTGTAGCTTCGTCCAACGCGCCGCCCCCCAAGGCGGGCGCGCCTCGAGGCCAGTCAGGCGCCCTTCTGCCGCGCCTCCGCCACTGCTCGCCAATGGGCGTCGAAGAGCGCCGCGCCAAAATCGAGCGCATCGCCGGAAGCTTCCCGCAGTAGCGACAACGCGGTCGGCCGTCGCGCGGTCAGGCGGCCGTTCAGCGCGTTCTCCTCGAACGTGAACTGGGTCTTGAACTTCTTCGCCAGGTTCTGCATCCCGATATTGTCGGGCAGGCAGACGATCTCGATCGGTCTCGACCCCATGATTGGTGGCGGCCCGCAGGATGCGCTTGAACAGCTTTTCGCCGATGCCGCGGCGCCGATAGGCGTCCTCGACCGAGAAGGCCGCCTCGGCGTGGATGTCGCGCCCGAACGGCGCCTGCTCGCTCCAGATCGCCCGGTTGGAGCGCAGTTCCGCCGCGCCGACCATCTTGCCGCCGACGAAGGCTCCATAGAGGAGATCACCCTTGCCGAAGCAGTTTTCAGCGTAATGCGCCAAGAAATCGTCGGACATGCCGCCGCCGAAGCGTTCGTGGCGGCTGCGGGCGTCGAGTCTCAGCAAATGATCGCGGAACGATTCCTTGTCCGAGGGCCAGAGCCGCCGGATCTCAACTTGGGATGAATTTGCTTCGTCCACCATCGACCTCGCCGATTCGTCCGCGGCGCCTCATCCCGGCCGTATATTGTGCATTGCAACATAAATTTCAACCCGCTGGATTAATCCGCGGACGCGTTCAGGCTAAGCAGGGTCTTGCCCAGGGTCTGGCGTTTCGCGATCGCCTCGAAGGCCGCGCGGAAGTCTTTGAGCGGGTATTTGGCGTAGATGTGAACGCTGAGCGTCCCGGATTTCGCCCAATCCATGAGCTCGGCCATGTTCTGCCGATTGGCTTCCGGCTCCCGGGCGGTGAATTCGCCCCAATAGACGCCGCGGATGTCGCAGCCCTTGAGCAAGGGGATGTTGAGCGGCGGACGGGGAATCTCGCCCGAGGCGAATCCGATCACCAGAAGGCGCCCCTTCCAGGCGAGCGAACGCAGCGCCAATTCGGTCAGCGCGCCGCCGACCGGATCGTAGACGACGTCCACGCCCTTCGGCGCGAGGTCCTTGAGGCGCGCGCGCAGGTCGTCGGTAGCCGTGTTGATTGTCTCGGCCGCGCCGTAGCGGCGAGCGAACGCGAGCTTTTCGTCCGAGGAAGCGCCGGCGATCACCCGCGCGCCCATCGCCTTGCCGATCTCGACCGCGGCCAGCCCGACCCCGCCGGACGCGCCAAGCACCAGGAGGGTCTCGCCAGGCTTCATCTCGGCGCGCTGCTTGAGCGCGTGCAAACTCGTGCCGTAGGCGACCGAAAGTCCAGCCGCCTTGTCGAGCGTCAACCCGTCCGGCACATGCGCCAGCCGGCTGGTCGGGATCGCGATCCGTTCCGCTGCCGCTCCATAGGCGCAAAATCCCATGACCCGGTCGCCGACCGCAAATCCATGCGCCCCCGGTCCCGAGCCGACGACGCGGCCGGAGAACTCGCCCCCCGGCGAAAATGGCGGGACGGCCTTCACCTGATACTTGCCCTCGATGATCAGCGTGTCGAAGAAGTTGAGTCCGGCATAGGCGACTTCGACCAAGACCTCCCCGTTGGCGGCCACGGGCTCCTCGACCTCCGCCACCTTGAGATTTTCGGCCGGGCCGAGCGACGGGCAGATCAGGGCTTTCATCAAACGCTCCCAATTTTACTCATTTTTCAGTAACCAAAGGCAGGATTGCAGCCCTCACCCTCGTCGGCAAGGCGAAAGGCCGGAATTTCGCCCCGATCGGGCGGCAGGGAAGCCCCCCAGCCGGGGCTTGGGCCCGGTTCAAAGGATTGTTGTCGATGACGCGCCTCGTCCTTTCGTCCCTCCGCGCCATTGCGATCGCAGGCGCCGCCGCCTGGGCTGCCAGCGCTCTCGCGCCGCCCGTAACCGCCGCAACCAAGCCCGCCAAGGCCGCAGCGAAAACGGAAAAGAAGGATGACGCCGCCAAGCCCGCCCTGGTGGCGAGCTTCGGCGACTGGAACGTATTTGTCGGCGAAGCCGGCAAGGGGCGCATTTGCTACACCCTCGCCCAGCCGAAATCGCGCGACCCGGCGAGCCTCAAGCGCGACCCGGGCTACGCGTTCATCTCCGACCGGCCGGCGGAAGGCGTGCGCAACGAAGTCTCATTCATCATGGGCTTCGACGTTGCGGGCGGCGCGGACGCCGCCGAAGCAGAAGCTCGACCCGAAGCCAGGCGAGAAGCCAGCGTCGAAGTCCGACGCCAAATCGAAAACGCCGGCCGCCGCCCGGCCCCGGTCGCCCTGGTCGACGAGACGTCGTTCGAGATGCTGCCCAAGGGCGGAAACCTGTGGGTCAAGAACGCGGCCAAGGAGAGGCGCGCTCATCACCGAGATGCGCAAAGGCGCGAAGCTGGTCATCAAGGCCGCTTCGCTCAAAGGCCACCAATCGATCGACACCTATTCGCTGACCGGCTTCGCCCAGGCGCTGGACCGGCTGCAGAAGGAATGCCCGGGAAAGTCGTAAGCTGCGACGGCGCCCTGCGCCAGGCCTGCCGCTTCAATACTGTGCGCCGAGCGGAAGGATTGAGACCTTGCCGGGCATAGGCCTCAGCGCCATGGCGTCGAGAGCCCCTCGACCGACACGTTCGCGAATTCGCAAACGCGCTGGGCGCCGAGATGGACGGGGGAGTCGCCAAACGGCTCAAGACTTCAAACGGACCCGTGAAGTCTAACTGCGTGATGTCGGGGAAGATCACGAAGCCGACGTTGAAATCTGACATGTCCAGCCTCCTCAGAGACGGGTCCACCTGATTGAGTTTTGACCCTAGCCCTCCGGCTTTCGCGCCGCGAACAGATAGTTCACGGCCGTATCGGACGAGAGGCGCCAATCGCGGCCGAACGGATCGTAGACCATGCCGCGCAGGCTCCCGCGCCTTAAGCCCGCGGCGCGGGCAAAGCCGGTGAGCTCGAGCGGGGTCACGAACTGCTCCCAGCGGTGCGTTCCCGGCTCGAGCCAGCGCAGCACATATTCGGCCCCGACGATGGCGAGCGCGAAGCTCCTCAGGGTGCGGTTGAGGGTCGAAGCGAGCAGCAGGCCGCCGGGCTTGATGAGCGAGGCGGCCGTGGCGACGAACAGCTTGGGATCGGCCGTATGCTCGATCACTTCCATCGCGCTCACGACGTCAAACCGGCGCGGCTCCGCGGCAAGCTCCTCGACCGTCGCCGCACGATAAGAAAGCTTCGCGCCGGTCTCCTCGGCATGGCCACGGGCGGCCTCGATCGCGGCGGGCGCCGGATCGACGCCGACGACGTCCGCGCCGAGGCGCGCCAAAGGCTCGGCAAACAGGCCGGCACCGCAGCCGACATCGAGCAGGCTGACCCCTGCGAGCGGCGCCCCTACTGGCGCCTCGAGCTTGAAATGCCGCACGATCAGGTCGCGCGCCCAGCCGATCCGGATCGGGTTCAGGCGGTGCAGCGGCGCCATCGGTCCATCGGCGTCCCACCAGGCGTCGCCCAGCGCGTCGAAGCGTGCGACCTCCTCGGACATGACGCTCGGCGACCGCCCGACCGACATCTGAAACCCTTCACTCTGCTGGGGGACGCGCGTTGACCCACCCGGCGCACAGCCTTATACGCCGCCCCCACGCATTGCGCGAGAGAGCGCGTTTTCCCAAGGCTTCAAGGATCCATGCCGCGTCTGGTGATGAAGTTCGGCGGCACGTCGGTCGCTGACGTTCAACGCATCCGCAACGTCGCCGCGCATGTGAAACGGGAGATCGACGCCGGCGCGGAAGTCGCGGTCGTCGTCTCTGCGATGGCCGGCGTGACCAATGAGCTGATCGGCTGGTGCAAGGAAGCCGGCGCGCAATCCGACTCACCCGAATATGACGCGGTCATCGCCTCCGGAGAACTGGTGACGGCGGGGCTGCTGGCGCTCGTGCTCAAGGACAGCGGGCTCAAGGCGCGCTCATGGGCTGGATGGCAGGTTCCGCTTCTCACCGACGACGCGCATGGCTCGGCGCGGATCGCGGCCATCGATGGAACGCGGCTCATTCGGGGCTTCGAGACCGGCGAGGTCGCCGTCATCGCCGGCTTTCAGGGCCTGCATAAAGCCACCAACCGGGTGACGACGCTCGGGCGCGGCGGGTCGGACACGTCGGCGGTCGCGCTTGCGGCGGCGATTTCGGCCGACCGTTGCGACATCTATACCGACGTCGACGGCGTCTACACTTCCGATCCCCGCATCGTGCCGAAGGCGCGCCGGCTCGACAAGGTGTCGTTCGAGGAAATGCTGGAAATGGCATCGCTCGGCGCCAAGGTCTTGCAGGTGCGCTCGGTCGAGGTGGCGATGATCAACAAGGTCAGGCTCCACGTGCGCTCGTCGTTCGACGATCCCGCGCGCCCAAGGCCCGGCACGCTCATTTGCGAAGAGGATGAGATCATGGAGCAGGAGGTCGTCACCGGCATCGCCTTCTCGCGCGACGAAGCGCAGATCACGTTGCGCGAGGTCGCCGACAAGCCGGGCGTGGCTGCGGCGATCTTCATGCCGCTGGCCGAGGCCAACATCAACGTCGACATGATCATCCAGGTCGTCTCCGACGACACCACGACGACCGACATCACCTTCACCGTGCCCGCGGCCGAATACGGGCGCGCCATGGCCATCCTCGAGCAGGGCCGGACGAAGATCGGCTACGCCAAGCTCAACGGGGCCGAGGACGTGGTGAAGATATCGGCCATCGGCGTCGGCATGCGTTCGCATTCCGGCGTCGCCGCGCGCGCCTTCAAGGCGCTGGCCGAAAAGGGCATCAACATCCGCGCCATCACGACCTCGGAGATCAAGTTCTCGATGCTGATCGACGAGGTCTACACCGAGCTCGCGGTGCGCACCCTGCACACGCTCTACGGGCTGGACGCGAAGGGGTGAGAAGCGCACCCGCGTGAGAAGCGAGAACGAGGGCGTGCGTCGTGGGAACGCCGCGGTCGTTCGGGGCTCGTTCACGCGACCTCGCTAGCATCCCAATATCCAAGCCGCCTTCCGCCATATGGCGGCAACAGGGAGTCTGGCCCATGTCGCGAAAACTTGCTCTTGGCCTCGCGGTTGCGCTGGGCGCCGCATTGGCGGCCACCATCACCGCTAGCGCATGGCTCGTTTAGACGGATTCGTCATTGCGAGGAGCGGAGCGACGAAGCAATCCAGAGAGCCCGGCTCCCTACGTCCCATGGATTACTTCTCCCCGGACTTGTTCCGGGGGTCGCTCGCAATGACGGGGCGGCGCTGTCTTGCAGCCGCCCCGCGCGGTTCGGCTGACCTGCGCGGATAGCGTCGCTTCTCTGGCCGGCGCTCAGGCGCTCTTCATGTTGTTCATGACCATGCCGACGATCGCCGAGACGATCGCGCCGGACACGCCGCCGCCGACCAGCTGACCGACGAGAGCGCCAATGTCCATGCCGCCCGCCGCACCGGAGAGCATCGGGATGAGGGAGGTGAGGAGCGATCCGCCCGCGACGCCGCCGATGGCGCCGGCCACAGTGTTGCCGGCAGTTCCAAGGCTCACGTTCTTCGCCGCCGCGCCGGCCGCGTTGCCGCCGATTGCGCCGGCAATAAGCTGAATGATGAGGTTGATGATCGTCCCGGACATTATTCGCTCCCGCTCGCCCCGGTCTCCGGCGACGAAGCGCCGAGTCCGATTCGTTCTTTTATCAGTCTTCGCGCGGCGTAAGCAGGAGTCAATCGCCGGTTGCGGGTAATGCACCGCCGGCGAAGGCAAGGCGGCCTCCCTTCGAGCGGCCGCACGCTGCGCGCGTCTTTAGGCGGCGTCGGCAACTCTGCTAGACTCCACCGGTCGAACCCCGACCCCGGATCAGCGCATGAAAGACCCCTACGAGACCCTCGGCGTCGCCAAGTCCGCGACCGCCGACGAGATTCGCACCGCCTACCGAAAGCTGGCCAAGAAGCTGCACCCCGACCTCAACCCCGGCGACAAGCGCGCCGAAGAGCAGTTCAAGGAGGTCGCCGCCGCCAACGACCTGCTTTCGGACCCGGAGAAGCGGCGCCGCTTCGACGCTGGCGAGATCGACGCCTCGGGAGCAGAGAAAGCGCCTCCGAACGCCCGCTACTATCGTGACTATGCGGGCGCGACCGGGCACCCTTATGAGGGACATGGGGCTTACGGGGACTTCGCCCAGGGCGACGACATGTTCGCGGAGCTCCTGCGGCGCGCCGCCGAACAGGCGCGGCGCCGGCCGGGCGCGGACATGCACTACGAACTTCAGGTCGAGTTTCTCGACGCCGTGAACGGCGCGACCCGGACCATCACCCTTCCGGGCGGCGGAACCTTGGAGGTCACGATCCCCCCCGGCGTCGAGGACGGGCAGATCCTGCGCCTGCGCGGCAAGGGCGCGCCAAGTCCGGGCGAGGGCGAGCCCGGCGACGCGCTGGTGCAGATCGTGGTCAGGCCGCATCGCTTTTTCACCCGCGAGGGCGACAACATCCTTCTCGACCTGCCGATCACGGTTAAGGAGGCCGCGCTCGGCGCGGAAGTGCGCGCGCCGACGACCACCGGGAGCGTCATGCTCAGGATCCCGAAGCGATCGAATACCGGCGACATGCTGCGCCTTCGCGGCAAGGGCGTGAAGAAGCGCGGCGGCGCCGGCGACGAACTCGTCAAGCTGAAAGTGACGATGCCGACAGAGGCCGAACCGGAGTTCGAATCCTTCCTCGCCAACTGGACGCCGGCGTCGCGCTACGATCCGCGAAAGGAGCTCTGAGCCATGATCACGGAGCGGGAGTTTCTCGAACGCGCGCGCCTCGATCGGGCCACGCTTTCGATATGGATCGAAGAAGAATGGCTCATCCCGGGCCGGGCCGCTCACGAGCTCGCCTTCACCGATATGGATCTCGCGCGCGCCAACCTGATCCACGACCTCAGGGACAAGATGGGCGTGAACGACGAGGGACTTGGCGTGATCCTGCATCTTCTGGATCAGATGCATGCGCTCAGACGCGCGCTCGCGGACACGCTCAGTTCCGCGCGCGAGCGAGGGGGACCGTCCGTCGGCGGTTGATCGCCGCCCGATCTGCGGTTCTCGCCGATCCCGGCTTGTCCGCCGCAGGTGAAGCGAGCAGGATAGAGACCGGCGTTCAGGATTCTGCCGCGGGAGGGAACCATGCTTCTGCCGACGACGCTGGTCGGGTCGTACGCCCAACCGGACTGGCTCATCGATCGAGCCAAGCTCGCCGGCCGCTTTCCGCCGCGCGTTCGGGCGAAAGAGCTCTGGCGCATCCCGGAGCCGTATCTCGCCGAGGCCCAGGACGACGCGACCGTGCTCGCGATCCGGGCGCAGGAAGACGCGGGGCTCGACATCATCACCGACGGCGAAATCCGCCGCGAGAGCTATTCGAACCGCTTCGCGACCGCGCTCGAAGGCGTCGACATCGACCAGCCGGGCATAGCGCTCGACCGGTCGGGCCATCCCAATCCGGTGCCGCGGATTGTCGGCAAGATTCGCCGCAAGCGGCCGGTCGAGGTCGACGATCTCAAATTCCTGCGCGCCCACACGAACCGCAAGGTCAAGATGACCGTGCCTGGGCCGTTCACCATGAGCCAGCAAGCGCAGAACGACTTCTATCCCTCGCTCGCCGAAGCGTCGCTCGCATACGCCGAGGCGGTCAACGCGGAGATCAAGGACCTGTTCGCCGCCGGAGCCGACATCGTCCAGATCGACGAGCCCTACATGCAGGCGAGGCCGGGACCGGCGGCAGACTATGGGCTCGCGGCGCTCAACCGGGCGCTCGAAGGCGTCGACGGCACGACCGCCGTGCATATCTGCTTCGGCTACGCTGCGATCATCCATCAGCGGCCGAGCGCCTACTCGTTCCTGCCCCAGCTCAAGGGTTGCCGTTGCCGTCAGATCTCGATCGAGACCGCGCAGTCGAATCTCGATTGCTCGGTGCTCGAGGAATTGCCGGACCAGAGGATCATCCTGGGCGTGCTCGATCTTTCGACGCCCGAGATCGAAACGCCGGAAACGGTCGCGGCCAGGATCCGGCGCGCGCTTGCCCACCGCAAGCCCGAGGACATCATCGTCGCCCCGGACTGCGGCCTCAAATATCTGCCGCGCGACGCGGCTTACGGCAAGATGAAGGCGATGGTCGAAGGAGCGCGGATTGTGAGGGCCGAATTGGCCAAAGCGTAAGCGGCGGGCGACCGTCAGGTCACATCTGCGGTCCCATGAGCCACTTGGAGTTTTCAGCGCAGAACACGTGGTTGTGGAGGTTCGCGATCCACTGGCGCCCCGAGGCGGTGAGCGCCAGGTACTTCATTCCGTCCTCGATATATTTCGATACGGTGTTCCAGTAGAAGCCCGGATACTTTTCGACGAGGTCGGCGGGAAAGTCGTACCCGAGCTGCCGGTTGCTGCCGATCTCCTCGAGTTCGTAAAACAGCGCGTTGGCCTTCTTCGGATAGAGCGGATCGCCGAGCTGTCCGATGAGATCGGCGGCCTGAACCAGCCTTGGCTCGAGGCTGGACTTCTCGACGTCTCCGTTGGGGCGCGGCGGAAAACGGGTGAGCTCGATCGCGTCCGCGACCCGCTCCGGATCGACGAAGGTCGCATCGCCAAGCCGCTCGTAGACGAAGAGCTTCGACCGGTCGACATGATAGGCGGCGAGCGAGGCGTCGGAAGCGCCACGCTGCAGCTTCACCGTCTTTCCGGTCTGGTCGATGACAAACTCGGTGCTCGAGTCGCCGCTCAGCACGCCGCGGACAAAGCCGATATCGTGCAGAAGGCAAGCGACGATGAGGTGGGTGTAGTCTTCAGGCTCGAGCCGCTCCGACAGCGTGCGCCCAAGCAGAATGTCGCGTCCGACCGTCGTGACGAGCACGGTGTGCTCGAAGTTGTGGTAGAGGGCGTCGCTCCGGCCGATGCACTCGATCGTGATCCGGGCGAGAGAGCCGACCCGATCGGCGAGTTCGCTGTGGGCGGAGCCGAAGATGTGGCGGAAGTCCTCTGCGACAAGCTTGCTGAGCTTCTTCGCGGCGACCGCCGCCATGGTGTCCATTGTCATTCGCCGCACTCCTGAACTCAGGGCCAGCACTGGGCATCGTGACGGTCGCGGCCGATCAGTAGATTAGTGCAGGTTCCGATTTCGCGCTAGAGCCGCCGGTCGTGGCGGTTGAGACGCCATTTCTTCGGTCTGTGACGGAGCGTCAGATCGACCTTCCGCCGAAGATTAAGACGCGATTGGTCATAGCGCGTTCAAGCTCCTGGTCGTTGGATGGAAAGCGATCAGACCACGCTGGCCAGCGGGTCGGCGAGGCCGACGAGCTCAAAGCTCAGCGCGCGCAGCTTCTTGCGCGCGCCAGCGTCATAGGCTTGCGGATCGGCGCGGGATTCACGCATGCCGCTGTAGTAGAGCCCGCTCGCGCCTTCGAGCGAAGGCGAGATGACGAGCTGCAGAATGGCCGCGCCGCCCTCCGCGACCGTGCTGATCGGCTGCACGCCGCTCAAGCGGACCATGGTCGTATCCATGTAGGTCGCCGGATGCAGGCAATTGACGGCGACGTTTCGTCCCGCGAGCTCCTGCGCAAGATCGATGGTGAACATGATTTGCGCGAGCTTGCTCTGCCGATAGGCCCGGGCGCCGCTATAGCCGCCGGTCAGCATCACGTCGGCAAAGTCGATCGGCTGCTGTCCCGCCGAGGCGACGTTGACGATCCGCGACGAGGCGCGGCTCTCGAGCATCGGCAACAAGAGGCGCGTCAAAAGAAACCCGGCAAGGTAGTTGACCGCAAACCGCAGTTCGAAGCCATCGGGGCTAAGCTCGCGCCGCGCCCCGCTCGTGCCGATCCCGGCGTTGTTGATGAGCGCGTCGAGACCATCGCCGTCGCGCCGCACCGCTTCGGCGAGCGAGCGAACCTCGGCGAGCGACGACAAGTCGGCGATGTAAAGTCGCGCGTCGCCGCCCTGGCGCGTGATCCGCTCGACGACCGCTTCGCCGCGGGCTCGGTCGCGGCCGTGAACGATGACGCGCGCGCCCTCCGCCGCCAAGCGCTCGGCGACGTAACGTCCGACGCCGTCGGTCGAGCCGGTGATGAGCGCTGTCTTGCCGTTCATGGTCATGACCCTGCGTTGGCTCCGTTGAATGAGAGGCAGCAAGGCCCGCACATGGACGGGACCTGGGTTCGTAACAGTCCCGTTGCCATAAAGCGCGAAGTGCGCCAGTCTAGGTATAATTCCCTATTCAGCAAGGGAATGTCGGACAAATTGAACTTCGGTCCGGCCAAGTTCAAGACAAAGGGAGCACGTTCAAATGGCGAAACATCCTTCCGCCGAGCATCACCATACCGCGGCCAGCCATCACCATGCCGCCGCGCATCACCATCATCAGGCTGAGCATCACCACGCGATGGGCGAACACGAAGACGCGAAGCACCACGCGAAGGCCGCCAAGGAACACAGCGAACAGGCGCACAAGCATACCGAGACCGCGCACACGCATTCCCACAAATAACCTGGGCCCGAGGATCTGGACGCGCGTCTTCGCGTCCTCAGCCAACGACCCCTTAAGACGGCGACCGTCATCAACTCGCTTGAAGGGAGTTGATGACGATTCCGTCTGAACGCGGCCTGCCGCAGGGCCGGAGCCCGTCGGCCGGTTTCGATCGCGGCGCTTCAGCAGCGCGTTCCGGGCGCGTCGGTCCCGCTCTTCGCGCCCGTCAATCGAGAAAAGTGACGGCGCCGGTTTCGAGGTCGTAGATCGCCCCAAGGGTTTTGACTTTGCCGTCCTTGGCGAGATCGGCCATGAGCGGGCTCACCGCCGTCAGCAGTTTTGCGGTCCGTCTTGCGCTCTCCTTGGCGGCGTTGTCGACGAAGTCGCCGGGCTGGTCACGCACTGCGAGCGCGGCTGGCACGATCGGCGCGATCATCCGGCCGATCACGCCGGGATAGGTCGCGTTCTTGGTCACCACGTCGCAGGCGGCCTTGACCGCGCCGCAGGCGGTGTGGGCGAGAACGACGACAAGCGGCGAGCCGAGCACCGCGGCGCCGTATTCGATGGTGCCGAGGGAATCGACATTTACGAGATTGCCGGCGTCACGCGAGATGAACAATTCGCCGACGCCATGGCCGCCGAAAATGAGTTCGGGAGGAACCCGGCTGTCCGCGCAAGAGACGATTGTCGCCCAGGGCGCCTGATGTCCGGCGACGGCGCTGCGGCTTTCCGCCAGGTTGACCGAGCAAAGCTCCGGATGAGTCACGAAGTCCTTGTTACCCGCCTTGAGCTGGGCGAGCGCCTCGGCAGGGGAAAGCGCGGTCGGCGCAGCTTCGGCGTGCGCCCGGGCTGACATACCCCCGAGGCCCAACGCGACCGCCCCCGCGGCGCTGAATTTAAAGAAATCGCGCCGGCCAATTCCTTCCTTGCTGCAATTGATGCACATCGCCGTTTCTCCCTTCAGCGGACCGCGCGCGGCCGCTATTGTTTTCAATGATACACGCCGACGAACCGTCGGGCTCGAACCTGATCTTTCAAGTGACCAGAGATCGCCGCCGCGCGGCTACTGAACGAGCTTGGCTCTCAGGCGGCCGTATTCCTGCTCCGAGATCGAGCCTGCCGCCTTGAGCTTGTCGAGCTTGACGATCTCGTCTGCGGCGCTGAAGCCCACTATGTGGCGCAACTCTTCCCGCGCCTCGTTGGCTTGCGCCTTGTTTCGCTCGGCCATGCCGCGCCCCTGGGTGAGCAGGTAGGCGAAGACGCCTATGTAGGAAAAGAGGATGAACGCGATCACCCAGAGCACCTTGGCGAACCCGGACACGTCATGCCGGCGGAACAGGTCGCCCGACACGACGATCAGCAGCCAAAACCACAATATGAACATGAATATTGTGAAGGCGTCGGCGATGAAATTGGAAAAGGTAAATCCGCCTTCGAAAAGCATTGCCGTCCTCCCGCGCGCGTCCTGCGCCGCAGCATCCCTACAGCAAGGCGAGACTGTTTAACAGCGCCGCGGCTATTCGCCGCGCAGGACTTCGACCTTGTCGGGATAGAACGCGAGATGTGACGCGATCTCGGCCACGTCCGCTATCGGCGTCTCGTAGGTCCATACCGCGTTGTCGTCGCGAATCTGGCCGTCCGCAATCGAGTAATAGTTCGCCTCGCCCTTGTAGGGACAGGTCGTGACGCGAGCCGTGCGCTGGAGCGCGTTCATGTCCATGTCGGCGCGAGGCACATAGACGACGGGCGGATAGTTCGCCTCCTTGAGTTCGAGCGCATGCGCTTGCTGTCGCCGATCTTGCGCCCGCGCCACACGACGCGCACCCGCTCCGCGATCGGCCCGATCGTGATGGGATGATCCTTCGTTCCCGCGACGGTCAAATTTGACATGCTCGTCTCCTTGGCTGAGTTGCTCATCCGTGCCCCGCGACGGGCTTCGCATGATAGGGCTCTTCGAGTTTGGCGATTGTGCGGGCGTCGAGCTTGAGTTCAGTCGCCGCGACCGCGTCGGCGAGATGATGGGGCTTGGAGGCGCCGACGATCGGGGAGGTGACGAACGGCTTCGACATGACCCAGGCGAGCGCCACCACGGCCGGCTTCGTCCCGAGCTTTTCCGCCGTCTCGACGACGCGCTTGCGGATCGCCTCGTCCTGCCGCGATCCGAGGCCAAGCGTGACGCTGAACGGATCGGTGCGGCCGCGCACGGTCGAAGCGCCGGCGCCAAGACCCGACCCGGCGAGATAGCCGCGCGCGATCGGAGACCACGGGATGACCGCGATCCCGTCGTGGGCGCAGAGCGGCATCATCTCGCGCTCCTCCTCGCGATAGACGAGGTTGTAATAGTTCTGCATCGAGACGAACTCGGCGTGGCCCTTGGCGCGGGCGATGTCGAGCATCCGGGCGAACTGCCAGGCGTACATCGATGAGGCGCCGATATAGAGCGCCTTGCCGGCGCGCACGACGTCGTTCAGCGCTTCGAGCGTCTCCTCCATCGGCGTCAGCGGATCGAAGCGGTGGATCTGGTAGAGATCGACGTAATCCGTGCCGAGGCGCCTGAGCGAAGCGTCGATCCCCTCCATGATGTGCTTGCGCGAGAGGCCTTTGGCGTTGGCTCCCGGCCCCATCGCGCCATGGACCTTGGTCGCGATCACCACCTCCGGCCGCTTGGCGTATTCCTTGAGCGCCCGGCCGACGATTTCCTCACTCGCGCCTTGCGAATAGACGTCCGCGGTGTCGAAGAAATTGATCCCCCGCTCGAGCGCCTCGCGGATGAAGGGTCGCGAGGCCTCTTCCTCGAGCACCCATTCGCGCCATTTGGTCGAGCCATAGGTCATGCAGCCGAGACAGATCTTCGACACCTGCATGCCGGTCTTGCCGAAATTCACGGTTTCCATGCGCCGGTCCTCTCGTTTCGGAAGCCCGCGAATGATAGGACCGCGAGCGTCCGCGGCAAAGCGGGACCAGACAACGGAACTTCAATCAACCGTGAACGCCAGGCGGCAATCCTCTATCCGCGCCCCCGCGGGACGATGGGAATTCTGGATCGACCGCGGCGGCACCTTCACCGACGTGATCGGGCGGGACCCGCGCGGGCGCCTCCGCCCTACCAAGCTCCTCTCCGAGAGTTCGGCCTATTCCGACGCCGCAGTCGAAGCCATCCGCCGCCTCCTCGGCCTTCGCCCGGGCGAGCCGATCCCGGCGGGCGCGATCGGGACCGTCAAGATGGGGACGACGGTTGCGACCAACGCCCTGCTCGAACGGCGCGGCGAGCGCACGCTGCTGGTGACGACGCGCGGCTTCCGCGACGCGCTCGAGATCGGCTACCAGGCGCGGCCAAAAATCTTCGCCCGCAACATTCAGAAGCCCGAGCAGCTCTATTCGGGCGTGGTCGAGATCGACGAGCGCGTGCTCGCGGACGGGACCGTCGAGGCGCCGCCCGATCCCGAGCGCGTGCGCGCCGCGCTCGCCGAAGCGAAGGCCCAAGGCTATAACGCCGTCGCAATCGTGTTCATGCACGCCTACCGCTATCCGGCGCACGAGCGCATGGCGGCCAAGATCGCGCGCGCGCTCGGATTCGCCCAGGTCTCGGAAAGCCATGCGGCCTCGGCGCTCATCAAGCTCGTCGGGCGCGGCGACACGACGGTGGTCGACGCCTATCTTTCGCCGATCCTGGCCCGATATGTCGGCCAGGTGTCGCGCGATCTCGACGTCGAGCGCACCGGCGCCCGGGTGATGTTCATGATGTCGTCCGGCGGCCTGACTTCGGCGAAGCTCTTCGCCGGAAAGGACGCCATCCTGTCCGGGCCTGCCGGGGGCGTGGTGGCGATGGCGCGGACCGGGGTCAGCGCCGGGTTCGGGCGCGTGATCGGCTTCGACATGGGCGGCACCTCGACCGACGTCGCCCATTTCGATGGACGATTCGAGCGCGCCTTCGAGACCGAAGTCGCGGGCGTGCGTATGCGCGCGCCAATGATGAAGATCCATACGGTCGCCGCGGGCGGCGGCTCGATCCTGTCGTTCGACGGCGCGCGCTTTCGCGTCGGCCCGGCTTCCGCCGGCGCCGATCCGGGCCCGGCCTGCTATCGTCGCGGAGGTCCGCTCGCGGTCACCGACGCCAACCTGATGACCGGCAAGCTGATTCCTGACTTCTTCCCGAAAGTGTTCGGCGCGAACGGCGACCAGCCGCTCGACGGGAGGATCGTGCGCGAGCTTTTCGCGAAGCTCGCGCGCAAAATCGGCGACGGGCGCGAACCGGAGGCGGTCGCCGACGGATTTCTGGAGATCGCGGTCGCCAAGATGGCCGAGGCGATCAAGACGATCTCGGTCGCGCGCGGCTATGACGTGACCCGCTACGCGCTCAACTGCTTCGGCGGCGCGGGCGGCCAGCACGCCTGTGACGTGGCCGACGCGCTCGCGATCACGACCGTGCTCATCCATCCCTTTTCGTCGCTGCTCTCGGCCTACGGCATGGGGCTTGCCGACATCGCCGCCCAGCGCGGGCAAGGGGTCGAGGAGCCGCTTCGCTCCGACGCCCTCGCCCGCGTCGGCCTCATCGCCGACGCGCTCGCCGACGCCGCGGTCGCCGAGGTCATGAGCCAGGGCGTCGCACTTGAGGCGATCACGGTCCATCGACGGGCGCAGTTGCGCTACGCCGGCTCCGACACGGCGATCGAGGTCAAGCTTTCGACGTCCCCCGCCATGCGGCGCGCCTTCGAGCATGCGCACAAGAGCCGCTTCGGCTTCATCGATCGCGCCAAGGCGATCGCCATCGAGGCGGTGTCGGTCGAAGCGACAGGCGGCGCTGCGCGCCTCGTTGAGCGAAGCCGTCGCGCAGCCTCAGGCGGGTCGCCCGTCCCCGCCCGCGCGACGCGATTCTTTTCCCACGGCGCCTGGCGCGAGGCGAATGTCTATGTGCGCGAGACGCTGCCGGCCGGCGCTCGCCTCGATGGGCCGGCGCTCGTCATCGAGCCGCATCAGACGATCGTCGTCGAACAGGGCTGGCGGGCGGCGATCACGGCGAAGAACCACGTTCTCCTGACCCGCGTCGAGCCGATCGCAAGACGCGAAGCGATCGGCGCCAAGGCCGATCCTGTCATGCTCGAGATCTTCAATCATCTCTTCATGTCGATCGCCGAGCAGATGGGCGTCACGCTTCAGAACACTGCCTATTCGGTCAACATCAAGGAAAGGCTCGATTTCTCCTGCGCAGTTTTCGACCGCGAGGGCCGCCTCGTCGCTAACGCGCCGCATATGCCCGTCCACCTCGGCTCGATGGACCGCTCGGTCGAGACGATCATCCGCGACAATTCCGGGCGCGTCCGCCCGGGCGACGTGTTCGCGCTCAACGCGCCTTACAACGGCGGCACCCATCTTCCCGACATCACCGTCTGCACGCCGGTGTTCGACGAAGGCGGAGAGACGATCCTGTTCTGGACCGCCTCGCGCGGCCATCACGCCGACATCGGCGGGATTGCGCCCGGATCGATGAGTCCGCTCGCGACTTCGATCCTCGAGGAGGGCGTCTATATCGACAATTTCCTGCTCGTCGATCGCGGCCGCTTCCGCGAACGCGAACTCTACGACCTGCTCAAGAGCGGCCCTTATCCGGCGCGCAACCCGCTGCAGAACGTCAACGACCTCAAGGCGCAAATCGCCGCCAACGAGAAGGGCGCGCGCGAGCTCAAGCGCATGGTCGAGATGTTCTCGCTTGAGACCGTCGAGGCCTATATGGGCCATGTGCAGGACAATGCCGACGAGAGCGTGCGGCGCGTCATCGACCGGCTCGCCGACGGCGAGGCGGAGAGCGTTTCCGACCAGGGCGCGGTCATCAAGGTCAGGATCAGCGTCGACAAGCAGAGGCGCGAAGCGACCGTCGATTTCACCGGCACGTCGCCGCAGCAGCCGTCGAACTTCAACGCGCCCGAGCCGGTGACGCGCGCCGCGGTGCTCTACGTATTCCGGGTGATGGTCGACGACGACATCCCGATCAACGCCGGCTGCCTGCGGCCGATCCGCGTGATCCTGCCGGAAGGCTCGATGCTTTCGCCGCGCTATCCTGCCGCCGTGGTCGCGGGCAATGTCGAGGTGTCGCAGGCGGTGACTGACACGCTATTCGCTGCGCTCGGCGCGCTGGGGTCGGCGCAGGGCACGATGAACAATCTCACCTTCGGCGACGACGCGTATCAATATTACGAGACGATCTGCTCTGGCGCGCCGGCGGGGGAAGGCTTCGACGGCGCGGCGGCGGTGCATACGCACATGACCAATTCGCGCCTGACCGACCCGGAGGTGCTCGAGAGCCGCTTTCCGGTCGTGCTCGAAGACTTCCATATCCGCCGCGGCTCCGGCGGCAAAGGCCAATGGCGCGCGGGCGACGGCACGCTCAGGCGCATCCGCTTTCTGCGCCCTATGCAGGCGGCGATCCTCAGCGGCCACCGCGCCGTCGCCAATCCCGGCATGATGGGCGGCGACCCGGGCGAACTCGGCCGCAACTCGGTCCGCCGCAACGACGGGCGGATCGAAATCCTGCCCGGCTGCGCGGAAACGCATGTCGAAGCGGGCGAAGCGATCGAGATCGTGACGCCGACTGGAGGGGGGTGGGGGAAGCGGTAGCTACCCCGCCTTCAAACGACCTCCGCACCGACGCCTTTCAGAGCCGGGAGCGCACGCGCTCTACGCGCGCTCCCTTCTCTCCCTGGGGAGAAGGGAAGGCGCCTCACTTCCCCTTCACCGTCCAGTTCACATCATAGGTGAGCGTGAACAGGAAAAGCTGCGCGGTGTTGCCCGGCGCGTCGGTGACGCTCCAGGTTCCGGAGCCGGCGATGTCCTTGTACTTGCCGGTCCCGCCGATGAGCGCGACCGTCCCGCTTTCCGGGCCCTCGTAGGTCATGAAGATCTTGTCGCCGTCAGCGTCGGTATGGATGCATGTGCCGGTAAACGCATAGCCCTCGGGCCGCGCTTTGGCGTCCTCCTGGCAGCGGATCGAGAGGTTGTCCAATAGCTTCGACCCGTCGCGCGTCTTCACGATGCCGAGGCATTCGGCCGACGAGTTCGAACCCACCGGCCCCATGTCGACGATCACCGCAGAGCGGCAGACCGTATAGGCCGCGAGCTTGGCTGAACCGCTATTCGGGAACGGGTCGGCCGCGAACGCCGATCCGCCCGTGGCGATGGAGGCGATGAAAATGACCAACGCGCCGAGAAATCGCATGTCCAATCCCCTGATTTCGTTTCCACAATTTACGCTTCGGCGAAGCCGCCGGATCACGAGCGTCAAGCTTTCCGTTCCCGCCCCATTGCATAGAACTCCTCGTTCGGCCGGATCGAAAAGGCGTTGGCGAGCCGGTTGGACATCGCAAACAGGGCGGCGATCGCGGCGATGTCCCAGGCGTCGTCATCCGAGAAGCCGTGGCTCTTCAACTCCTCATAATCCGCGTCGTCGATCGCGTGCGATCGCTCC
Organism: uncultured Alphaproteobacteria bacterium; assembly: GCA_963776665.1. GTDB lineage: Bacteria > Pseudomonadota > Alphaproteobacteria > Rhizobiales > Beijerinckiaceae > Roseiarcus. The sequence goes on along the minus strand of CAVZNQ010000029.1, from coordinate 31,498 downwards.
GCGACCTTGAGGGCGAAATCGAGCATCGCCTTCTGCCTCGGCTCGAGGTCGGCCTTGCGATGATTGATCGCGACCTGATCGGCGATGAGCGGATTCTTGGCCCGGATGCGCAGGATCGCGCCGTGGGCGACGACGCAATATTGGCATTGGTTGAGCCCCGAAGTCGCGACCACGATCATCTCGCGCTCGGCCTTGCTTAAGGTTCCCGGCTTCTCCATCAGCGCGTCATGATAGGCGAAGAAGGCGCGAAACTCGTCCGGCCGGCGCGCGAGCGCCAGAAAGACATTGGGAACGAAGCCCGACTTTTCCTGCACCGCGGCGATCCGCTCGCGGATGTCCGGCGGCAGACCGCTCAGTTCCGGCGGCGGAAATCGGCTGATTTGCTCGCTCACGGGCGTCCCTCCTTCATGGCGTCATGATCAACACGAAATCGCTACCGAGCGCTCAGACGCGCAAAACCATCGTCGCTCCATCCCTCGCTGCCGACGCCGTGACGGACAAAGAACAGGTTATCGGGATCGTACCGTTGCTTGACCGCGAGCAGCCGGGGATAGTTCGCGCCCCAATAGGCCTCTTGCCATTCAGCCTGAAAGTAACTGCTCTCCGCGACGTAGGCGCCGCCGTCGGGGGCCACCTTGCGCAGTTCGGCCGCGGCGCGTTCGATCCGGGCGGCGTCGCGCCGCGCGGCGGCGAAGTTCGGCTCGTGACCGGCAAGACCGGGAAACGCCGGCGGTCCCTCGCCGGCGATGATCGCCAGCATGAACGCCTCTGTTACGGCTGGGTTCATTGGGGTGTCCGCGGCGGCGGCGATCACCTCGGAGGGCGCCCCGGCCAGGCCTTTCTGGAAATGCAGCTCGACCGCCCAATGCCGGCTTGCGGCCATCAAGGCGTCGATCAGCGCCTCCCGCCGCGTCGGCTCGAGCAGCGTCGCCGGCGTCCACAGAGACTCGAAGCCGTGAATGAAGTGTCCCGCCTCGGCGAGATTCGCCGACCAGAAGAAATTTGCCGCTGGCGCGCCCGGACGGTCGTCAAACAGCACAGATCCTGGCGCAAAGGCCGCGAGAGCGGCGCCATCCCAACGATATCTGCCCGGCCCTGCCACGATCGCCGCCGGGGTCGCGGCAAGATCGTCCTGCGTCGCCGCCCAGTCCAGGAATGGCCGCCAGATCGCTGTCGCCTGCGCCTTGTCGAGCCCCTGGAAATTCATGCCGATTTCGAGCCGGTTGTCCGGCAGCAGTTTCGCCAGTTCGCCCCAATGCGGATTGAACAGCTGCTCCGCATAGAACGCAACAAACTTGCTCAGCAATCGGCGATAAGCCCCGTCCGACTTCGCGCGGATCGCCGTTGCAACGACGCCAAAGGCGTCTGGCAGGTCCCAGGTTTTTAGCGTGAGGCGGGTGACGACGCCGAAACTGCCGGCTCCCCCGCCTTTCAGCGCCCAGAAGAGGTCGGGCTCGCTGCACGCATTGGCGATTCGAACCACGCCGTCCGCCGTCACGATTTCCGCCTCCATGAGGCTCGCGCCCGCCGTCCCGAACCGCTTCGAATAGCTTCCAAAGCCGCCACCCTGAACGAGCCCGGCTACCCCGACCGTTCCGCAGCCGCCGCCCTGCACGTAACGGCCAGCTTCGGTCGTCACGGCCCCATAGGCGTGCATCCAGATCGCGCCTGCGCCCATCGTGACCGCCCGCTGAGGCGCTTGGCTTGCGGCGCAGTCCTGCGGGACGAACGCGTCATGGACCGTGATGTCGTTCATCGCGCGGGTCCAGATCATCAGCGAATCCGCCGCGTTCGACGCGCCGAGATAGGAATGGCCGCCGCCCTTCACGACCAGTCGCAGATTCTTTTCGCGCGCGAAATTGACCGCCGCAACGACATGCGCGGTCTTCCGCGCCGCCACGACATAGACGCTCGGCTGCGCGGTCCAGGCGTCGATCCAGCCGCAGGTCTGGGTCAAGGCCGGACTATCGCCGATGAAATAGGGGTTCTTCAGCTCCTTGAACAAAGCGCGGCAGGCGTCGCCGTCCGGGTCGGTCCGACAGGAATCGAGCGGCGACTGCGCCGCAATGAGTTGACCCTCCACCCTCGACTTGAGCCCCTCCCACTCGGAGGCGGACGGCCATCCAGGGTCTCCTGGGCGGACGCGCGAGGCGGCTGTCGGCGCGCCGGCGGCCCGACTGGAACCGGGCGGCGCGAAGGATCGTGCGATTGCGAGGGCGGCGGCGCCCCGGACCAGGCGGCGTCGGTTCAGCATTACCGCTCCCGCTTTGACTTCCTCTGTCCTCATGTTCTTTGTGGCTGCAGTCTTTCACCCGTCAAGGCACGAAGAACGGCGACGCTGTTCGCCTCGCGCCTCATGCTAACATCGCTCGCGCCGCGACAGGAACCGCTCATGAGGCCCCCGATGCAGTTCGGCGCTTACACCTTCGTCGAAACCCGGCGCGATCCCCGGACCGGCGAGCCGGTCGACGTGGACAAGAGCTTCGCCGACGTGCTCGAGCAGGTCGAGCTCGCCGACCGCGTCGGCCTCGACGTCTTCGGCCTCGGCGAGCATCACCGGCCGGATTATGCCGTCTCGGCGCCGGCGGTCGCGCTCGCCGCGGCTGCAGCGCGCACCAAGCGCATCCGCCTGACGAGCGCAGTCACCGTGCTCTCGTCGGACGACCCGGTGCGCGTCTATCAGCAATTCGCCACCCTCGATCTTCTGTCGGGCGGCCGGGCGGAGATCATGGCCGGGCGCGGCTCGTTCATCGAATCCTTTCCGCTGTTCGGCTACAACCTCGACGATTACGACGAACTGTTCGCCGAGAAGCTCGATCTTCTGCTCGCGATCCGCGCGAAGCCCAAGGCGATCTGGAAAGGACGGCATCGCCCGCCGCTCAACGGCCAGAGCGTCTACCCGCGCGCGTTGCAGGAGCCGCTGCCCGTCTGGATCGCATCCGGCGGCACGCCACAATCGGTCGTGCGAGCCGGCATGCTCGGCCTGCCGCTGGCGATTGCGATCATCGGCGGCGAGCCGGCGCGATTTGCGCCGCTCGCCAACCTCTACCGCGAGGCCGGCCAACGCGCCGGCGTTGCGCCGGACATCTTGGCCGTTGGCGTCAACGGCCACGGCTTCCTCGCCGACACGGCCGAGGCCGCGATCGACGCGTTCTTTCCGCCTTACGCCGAAGTGATGAGCCGCATCGGCCGCGAACGCGGCTGGCCGCCGCTGACGCGGGCGCAATTCGATCAGGGCCGGGGGCCGCGCGGTCATCTGATGGTCGGAACGCCTGACGAGGCGATCGGGAAAATACTCGCCCAGCACGAAGCGTTCGGCCACCAGCGCTATCTCATGCAGATGCAGGTCGGGGCTCAGCCGCAAGCGGCGATCCTGCGCTCGATCGAGCTTCTAGGGACCGTCGTCGCGCCAGCGGTGCGGGAGGCGCTCGCGAAGCGGAGGAATCCCGCTTGAAGGCGGGCGGCGCACGGGTCCGAATCTGGGCCTGCAGAAAGTCAGAACAATATCTTCGCGAAAATCAGAATCCGTGCTATATCTTCTCGTACTCCCGGACCGGCGCCGCTCATTCCCGTGCGGCGGTCGGCGGGCGAAACCAGGAAAAAAGCAAAAAAGGGGCTGTTTCCTCGTAACCCGTTGAAAACAAACGATTTCTGATTTGGATTTTGTTGCGGCGGATTTGGAAATCGTTGCGCCCGGCTTTGAGTTTGTTGCGCCCGGCTTGGGTTTTGTTGCGGCCGGCTTGGTTCTTGTTGCGCGCGCTCAGGGCGTCTCCCACGATCCGCTCTTGGCCGAGCGGAACAGCGCGTCGATGACCCGCATGTTCAGGATCGCGTCCTCGATCGGGAATTCGAGCGGGGCCCCGCCAAGGATCGCGCGTGAGAACGCGTCGCCCTGGAGCGTGTACTGATCGCAGACGGGGAACTGCTCCACCCGCCGCCCGCCGCCGAAGTGATCGGCGCCAGTGTCGATGGCGATCTCCGTCGGCCGGTCGGGGGGCGCGTTGAACGGGATCATGATCTCGATCCGTCCCGCCTCACCCACGATCGTGACCCGCTGGTGCGCCGACTTTTGGGTGCCGAGGGTGAAGGTCGAATGGCGCCCGCCGGGAAATTCGAGAATCGCGCCGACCGATCGGTCGGTGCCGAAGTTCGGGTCGCGGTCGATCGTCGCGACGACGCGCGTCGGCTCGGCGCCGAAAATGTATCGCGCCGACAGGATCGCGTAGCAGCCGATATCGTAAAGCGCGCCGCCGCCCGGCGGGATGTTGCGCACATTGTCGGGGTCGAGCAGCCGATAGGAAAAGAAGGTCTGGATCGCGCGCAATTCGCCCACGGCGCCGGCGCCGGCCAGTTCCTTCGCGCGGCGCCACTGCGGATGGTAACGGATCATGAACGCCTCGGCGACGAGCTTGCCGGAGCGGTTCCGCGCCTCGATCAGCGAGCGGGCCTCGGCCGCGTCGAGCCCGATCGGCTTCTCGCACAGCACATGTTTGCCGGCGGCGAGCGCCCGCAGCGTCCACGGCACGTGCAGCTCGTTGGGCAGCGGGTTGTAGATCGCGTCGATCTCGCTGTCGGCAAGCAGCTCCTCGTAGGAGCCGAACGCGCGCGAAATGCCGAGCTTGTCTGCGGCCGCGCGCGCCTTGCCGGGATCGCGCGAGGCGATCGCCGCGATTTGCGACGCCTCGCCCTGCTGCATCGCCGGAATGACCTTTTCGACGGCGATCTTGGCGACGCCGAGCACGCCCCACTTCACTTTGCGCATCGCGTCCCCCTCATTGATCCCTTTCGTCGCCCGCCGATCTCACGAAGCCTTCAGCTTCGCCGCCGGGACGCGCCCTTCGGCCGTCCGCGTCAGCATCCAGCCGGGATATTCCGGACCGAGCGCGCTGACCCTGTCGAGAGCGGCGATGTCATCGGGCGAGAGCGTCAGCTCGGTCGCTGCGAGATTGTCGTCGAGCTGCTCAATCGTCTTCGCGCCGATGATGACGCTCATGACGCCCGTGCGCTGCAAGAGCCAGGCGAGGGCGATCCGGGCGACCGAAACGCCATGCGCCTTCCCCACCTTCTCCATCGCGTCGATGATGTCGTAGGCGCGCTCCTTGTCGACCGGCGGGAAGTCGAACGTCGTGCGGCGCGAGTCGTTGTCGCCACGCTTGGCGCGGGTAAACTTGCCCGAGAGAAACCCGCCGGCAAGCGGACTCCAGACCATGACGCCGAGGCCCTGGTCCTCGACCAGCGGAACGATCTCGCGCTCAAGGTCGCGGCCAGCGATCGAGTAATAGGCCTGAACCGTCTCGAACCGCGCGTAGCCGCGCTTGTCCGAGATGCCGAGCGCCTTCATGATCTGCCAGGCGGCGAAGTTGGAGCAGCCGATCGTCCGCACGAAGCCACGCGACACGCAGTCGTCGAGCGCCCGCAGCGTCTCTTCGAGCGGGGTGACGGGATCGAAGCTGTGAACCTGGTAGAGGTCGATATGATCGAGCCCGAGCCGTTTCAGGCTGGCTGCGACCTGGTCCATGATATGGCCGCGCGACAGGCCGACCGCGTTCGGGCCCGGCCCCATCCGGCCGCGCACTTTCGTCGCGATGATCACATCCTCGCGCTTGACGCCGAGGTCGCGCAGGGCCTGGCCGAGCTGGCCCTCGGACTCGCCCTCCGAATATACGTTGGCGGTGTCGATGAAATTGACCCCGGCCTCGATCGCGCGGCCGACGAGCGCCGTCGACCCCGCCTGATCGACTGAGCCGATCGCGCGCCAAAAGCCCGCGCCGCCGTGAAAGGTCATGGCGCCGAGACAGATTTCCGAAACGAATTGGCCCGTGCGGCCAAGCGGACGGTAACGCATGGAAAGCCCTTCAAATTTTGTGAGAAAGCCGCACGAGGCGGCGGAACGGAAGGGCTTCAGCTTACCTCTTGTCCCCGAAACGGCGCAAGGCGCCCCGAGGCGCCCTGGCGGGAGTCGCGCGGATTTGAACGGCTGCTCAGGCGGCCTGTTCGACCGGCGGCGCCAAGGCCCCGGTCATCATCGCCACCGCGTCGGACATGGTGATCTTCTTCGGGTCGACCACGGTCAGCCGTCGTCCCAGGCGATGAATGTGGATGCGGTCGGCCACTTCGAACACATGCGGCATGTTGTGGGAAATGAGGATAATCGGCAGCCCGCGCTTCTTGACGTCGAGAATGAGCTCGAGCACGCGGCGCGATTCCTTGACGCCGAGCGCCGCCGTCGGTTCGTCCATGATGACGACGCGCTTGGCGAAGGCGGCTGCGCGAGCGACCGCGACTCCCTGGCGTTGGCCGCCCGACAAAGTCTCGACCGGCTGGTTGATGTTCTGGATCGTCATCAACCCGAGTTCGTTGAGCTTCTCGCGCGCGAACTTCTGCATCTTCGTTCGGTCGAGGGCGCGAAAATAGGAGCCGAGCACGCCTTCCGAGCGAATTTCCCGGCCGAGAAACATGTTGTCCGCGATCGACAGCGCCGGCGACAGCGCGAGGTTCTGGTAGACCGTTTCGATGCCAGCCTCGCGCGCGTCGATCGGCGAGGTGAAATGCACGATCTCGCCGCCGAGCAGAATTTCGCCGGAATCGGGAATCACCGCGCCGCAGAGCGCCTTGATCAATGAGGATTTTCCCGCGCCGTTGTCGCCAATGACGGCGAGGATCTCGCCGGGATAGAGTTCGAAGTCGGCGTGGTCGAGCGCGGTGACCCGGCCGTAACGCTTGACCAATTGCCGCCCGACCAGAATGGGTTCGACGCTCACTTGGAGATCCTCCGGATCCACTGGTCGAGAGCGACCGCGACGATGATCAGGACGCCGATGGCGAACTCCTGCCACAGCACGTCGAGGCCGGCGAGCGACACCGCCGAACGGAACACGCCGACGATCAGCGCCCCGATCAGCGTTCCTACGATCGAGCCGCGTCCGCCAAACAGACTGGTGCCGCCGATCACGACGGCGGTGATGCTGTCGAGGTTGCCATTGGCGCCGGCAGTTGGGCTGATCGCGCCGATGCGGCCGATCAGCGCCCAGCCGGCGATCGCGGCAATAAATCCCGCCAGAACGTAGACGCTAAGGAGGATCCGGTCGGTGTTGATGCCGGCCAGCCGCGCCGCTTCCGGGTCATCTCCCGTGGCGTAGATATGGCGGCCATAGGCAGTGCGGTTGAGCACGTACCAAAAAACAACCGCCAATACGATCAGCAGGAAGCTCGCAAGGATAATTCTCGCGCTTCCGATGTTGAAAGGAATGCCCATCAGCTGCAAGAACGGCGCCTTCTCCTCGATGTCCTGAGTGCGGATCGTCTCGCTGCGTGAATAAAATGTGTTCAGGGCGCCGATGATGCTGAGCGTGCCGAGGGTCACGATGAACGGCGGCATCTGCATGCGCGTCACCAGCGCGCCGTTGAGCCAGCCAAACACGAGTCCGCAGATGAGTCCGAGCGGAAATGCGATCAGAACCGGCACGCCGTCGACGACCGCCAGCCGTCCCATCACCACCGACGAAATGACCATGATCACGCCGACCGAAAGATCGATGCCGGCGGTCAATATGACAAGCGTCTGAGCGATTCCCAGAATGCCGATGATTGTCACCTGGGTCAGTACGGTGGACAGATTGCTGCCGGTGACGAAATGCGAGTAGTTGACCGTGCAGCCGAGCAAAAGACCCAGCACCAGCACGACGAACGGCACGGTCGTCGGATAAAGATGAAGGAAGCGCTGAATCCGTCTCGTGAGAGGAACGTTTTCCTCCTCGAACGAGGCCTGGGTCGTCGAAGCAGCGGCCAGGACCTTCTCGAACTCTTGCGGAGTTGGCCGCGACGCTTCGCTCATGGCATCCCCTCATTCGTTTCCTGGTTCGGCGACTTCTTGCAAACTCGGCGCTCGCGGATGAACCGCCGAGCGCCGAGTCCGTGTCCTTCAGTCGATTAAGGACCGAAGTTCAGCCGAAATCAACCCCAGCAGAGCTTCATGCCTTCGTCTGAGCTGATCGACGGCACTCCCGCCACCGGATGGTCGGTCACAAGCTTCTCGCCGGTATCGATGCTCACAGGCTTCTTGCCGGTCTTCACGAAGTCGACGATCGCCTGCACGCCGTCCGCAGCCATAAGCAGCGGATATTGCTGCGAGGTGGCGCCGATCACGCCGGCCTTGACGCTCTTGATGCCGTTGCAGCCGCCGTCAACCGCGACCACCAGCACGCCCTTCTCCTTGCCGGCAGCCTTGAGCGCCGCGTAGCCGCCGTCCGCCGCCGGCTCGTTGATCGCATAGACGAGATCAATCTGGTCCGCCTTTTGGAGGATCTTCTCCATCGCCGTGCGGCCGCCTTCATCGGATCCGGAGGACAGGTCGGAGCCAACGATTTGCGCGCTGTCGCTCATCGCGTAGTGCTTGGGATCCTTGACCGGAATGCCGAAGCCGGTGAGGAAGCCGTTGTGGCGGAGGTAGTCGACGGTCGGCTGATTGGCGGTCAGGTCGAGAGTTGCGATCTTGGCTGACTTCGCCTTGTCGCCGAGCGTTCCCTTCGCCCATTGACCGATCAACTCACCCGCTTTGAAGTTGTCGGTGGCGAAATTGGCGTCGGCGGCGTCAATCGGATCAAGCGGCGTATCAAGCGTGATCACGAGAATGCCGGCCTTGCGTGCTTTCGCAATGGTCGGGACGATCGCGGTCGAATCGCTCGGCACGATGAGGATGCCCTTGGCGCCCGCGGCGATCAGCTGTTCGATGGCCGCGACCTGTCCGTCATTGTCGCCATCGAACTTGCCCGCGAGGGCCTGCGTCGTGACGCCAAGTTCTTTGGCCTTGGCCTCAAACCCTTCCCTCATCTTGACGAAGAAGGGGTTAGTGTTGGTCTTGGTGATGAGACCCACCAGGATCTGATCGGCATGCGCCGGCGCGCCAATCAGAGCGACGGAAAGAGCAGCGGCGGCGGCGGACGCGAAAATTCTAGAAAGCTTAGACACAGGTTTCCTCCCTCGGATAAAAGAACGACGGCTTCGATCCTGGCCACATTCGCAGCTAAGCGCTTTTGCGCGCCGGGACCGTTTTCGCGCCGTCGTAGCTCCATAGGGCAAACTTTTGGAGAAGAGTCAAGGATAACTACATCCGATGGAATTATCCTTGACTCGCCGCCCCGACCGGCACAATCTGGTCCGGGACAATAGCCACAACAATGTAGAGGCGGAGGATGAAGGAGGGGCACGGCGGCTCGCGCGCGAGTGACGGGCGCGAAGGCGTCGACGTCGCGCTCGCTTCGCCGCCGGTTACGGTCGCCGCGACGAATGTCGGCGGGGCGAACCAAGCGGGCGTTCGGCTCTACAACGAGCGGCTGCTCCTCTCCTTGGTGCGACGTTTCGGCCCGTTGTCGAAAATCGAAGTCGCGAGACTGACCGGACTTTCGGTGCAATCGACCTCGGCGATCATGAACCGGCTGCAGGCAGACGGGCTGTTGAAGCGCGAGGCTCCGCTGCGCGGCCGCGTCGGGCAGCCGACGATACCGATGTCGCTCGATCCCGACGGAGCGTATTCATTTGGACTCAAGATAGGGCGGCGCAGTTGCGATCTGGTGCTGATCGACTTCCGGGGCGCTATTCGCCAGCGCGCACGCCGCGCCTACGCCTTTCCGACGCCGTCCATGATCCTCGATTTCGTCCATAGCTCGCTGCTGTCACTGTCGGATTCGCTCACCGCGCAGCAGAAGCGGAGGATCGCCGGCCTCGGCGTCGCTGCCCCGTTCCAGCTGTGGAACTGGGAAGCCGAGATCGGGGCGCCGGCGGGCGCAATGAATGCGTGGCGGCACTTCAACGCGGAAAACGAAATTGCCGCCGTCTGCCCTTATCCGACGACGCTATACAATGACGCTACCGCCGCTTGCGCAGCCGAGTTCTTCTTCGGCCGCTGCTGGCGCTATCGCGACTTTCTTTATTTTTTCGTCGGCGAGTTCCTTGGCGGCGGATTGGTGCTCGACGGCGCGCTGCGGCCAGGACGCACAGGCAACGCCGCCGCGCTCGGATCAATGCCGATCATGAGGAACAACACTCCCGGCGTCGCCCAACAGCTGATTGCATGCGCCTCGGTCTATCAATTGGAGCGCCGACTCGAGGAGGCGGGAATCAACGCCTCATCGATTTGGGCGACACCCGATTCATGGGGAGAATTCGGATCGCATCTCGACGACTGGATCGAAGAGTCGGCGTCGGCTCTGGCCTATGCGTCGGTCGCCGCAATTTCCGTCATCGATTTCGAGGCGATCGTGATTGACGGCGAGATGCCGGCGATAATTCGCGAGCGTCTGGCTGCGCGCGCCGCGCAAGTTTTCACTCGGCTCGATCGGCGGGGCTTGAGCGAGGTCGAGATCGTCTCCGGCGGAATCGGAGCCGATGCGCGCGCGATTGGCGGCGCGGCTTTGCCGCTCATCAAGAATTTTGCCCGCGACCGGGAAGTGCTGTTCAAGGACGCTATGAATCACGTGAGTTGAGACCTCACGTGTTTGCCCATTGCGCCCGACCTTGGCTCTGGCGGCGCGGATCGGTAAGGTTCTGGTCGCGCGGGGCGTACCGGACCGACCCGGGCAACCTCCGCTTCCACCACCCGCCAATGAGGGACGTCATGGCTACACGCACTGTCCAGGTAGAGCCATTCGACCTCGTCGTCTTTGGCGGAACCGGCGATCTGGCGTACCGCAAGCTCTACCCGGCGCTCTTCAATCGCGAGCGCAGCAATCAATTCTCCGAGCCGACACGGATCATTGGGGCCTCTCGACGCCACCTCGAACGCGACGCGTTCCGCGTCCTGGTCAAGGACGCGTTAACAAAATTCGCTGGCGTTGACGATGAAGGCGACGGGGCCATGGAGCGTTTCCTGTCCCGGCTCGACTACGTTGCGGTCGACGCGATGAAGGACGGCGGATGGGCGGACCTGAAGGCGCTGCTCGGCGCCGATGAACGCATCCGCGCCTACTATCTTGCAACAGGGCCCGACCTGTTCGGCCCGCTGGCGAAGCGCCTTGGCGTGGAAAGCCTCGTGACTCCGCGATCGCGCATCATTGTCGAGAAGCCGATCGGGAGAGATGGCCAGAGCGCGGCGGCGATCAACGATGTTATCGGCTCGGTGTTTCTCGAGCGCAACATTTTCCGGATCGATCACTATCTCGGCAAGGAATCCGTGCAGAACCTCATGGCGTTGCGTTTCGCCAACATCCTGCTTGAGCCGTTGTGGAACAGCGCGCACATCGACCACGTGCAGATCACTGTCGCCGAGACGCTCGGCGTAGAAGGGCGCGGCGGCTATTATGAAGAAGCCGGCGCGATCCGCGATATGGTCCAGAACCATATGATGCAGCTCGTTTGTCTCGTTGCGCTGGAGCCGCCGAACTCGCTCGAAGCCGACTCTTGGCGTGACGAAAAACTGAAGGTGCTGAAGGCGCTGCAGCCGATCGATCACAGCAATGCCTCGAGTCTCACGGTGCGTGGCCAATACCGCGCCGGCTTTGCCGATGGCGGACCGGTTCCCGGCTACTTGCAGGATATCGGCAAAGAGCACAGCGATATCGAAACTTTCGTGGCGCTCAAGCTTGGCATCGCCAATTGGCGGTGGGCGGGAGTGCCTTTCTATTTGCGAACGGGCAAGAGGCTGCCGCAACGGTTTTCGGAAATCGTGGTCGGATTTCGGCGCGTGCCGCATGTCATATTCCCGATGCAAGCGGACGGCATACCGGCCAATCGCCTTGTTGTGCGGGTGCAACCGGACGAAGGGATCAAACTGTGGATGATGGTGAAGGAGCCAGGTCCCGGCGAACTTCGGCTGCAACACGTGCCGCTCGACATGAGCTTCGCCAAGGCCTTCGGCGCAGCCCCCGCCGACGCCTATGAGCGGCTGCTGATGGATGCGCTGCGCGGCAACGCCGCCCTGTTCATGCGGCGCGACGAAGTCGAGGCCGCGTGGAGATTTGTCGATCCCATCCGCGAGGCCTGGGCGCAGTCCGGCGAGACTCCGCGCCCGTATGCCGCCGGCACTTGGGGACCCAACGCCTCCGTCGCCCTGATCGAACGCGATGGGCGGACCTGGAACGAGGAATATGAATGACCCAGATCGATTTTGATCGCCGCGAATTCGCGGATGGCGAAGAGCTGGCGCAGGGCCTGGCCGAGTGGACGGCGGAGCGCCTTCGTTCGGGGATCGCCGCGCGGGGAGTCGCGCTGCTCGTCGTCTCCGGCGGCAAATCTCCGGCCCGGTTTTTTGACCGGCTTTCGGACTTGCCGCTCGACTGGACACGGGTCGCGGTGACTCTCGCCGACGAGCGGCGCGTGGCCGACGACAGCCCGCGATCCAATGCTCGACTGGTCCGGGAGAGACTGCTGCGCAACCGAGCGGAAGCGGCGTCCTTTACGCCGCTAGCAGACGTCCGCCTGCCCGCGGATCAGGAACTCGCCGCCGCAAGCGCGCGCATCGCCAATCTGCCCTCTCCAGCCGACGTCGTCATCCTCGGAATGGGCGACGACGGACACACCGCCTCATGGTTTCCCGGCGCCGACGGCCTCGCGGAAGCGATGGATCCGGGGGCGCGGCAGCTCGTCGCTTCGATTCAGGCGGCGAACGCCGGCGAACCGCGCCTCACCCTCACCGGGCGCATAATCCTGCGCGCAAGAGCGATCGCGCTCGAGATCGAGGGGGAAGCAAAACTGGCGACCCTCGCGGCCGCGCTCGAGCCCGGCCCCAACGAAGCGATGCCCATTCGCGCCGTGCTCCGGGGCGCGGCCGATCGGCTCACCGTGTTCAGCGCCAAGCGCGCCTGATCGCGATCAAGGTCGGCGCGGCCGCGGAGGCCGGGGCCCAGACTCGCGAAGTTCAGGCCTTCACGAACGGGCAGCCCCCTTTGTTCAGAGGCCGGAACGCCTCCTCCGCGGGGACGGTCGAGACGAGCTCGAAATAGTCCCAGTCGTATTTCGACTCGGACGGCTTCTTGGCCCGATAGATATAGACTGGATGCAGAGCGCGGCCGTCCTCGCGGATATTGCCCTTGCCGAACAGCGGGTCGTCGATCGGTATCATCTTCATCGCGTCGACGAGCTTGACGCCGTCCGCGGCGCTCTTCGTCGCGGCCATCGCCTTCATCAGATGGCTAGTTGCGCCATACATCCCCGCGTGCATGTCGTTCGGCATCATCTTTTTGGGATGCGCCGCGAGGAAGCGCTTGCCAAACGCGCGGGTCGCGTCGTTCGCGTCCCAGTAGAAGGAGGTCGGAAGCAGCGCGCCCTGAATGACATCGAGCCCGAGCGCCGGAACGTTGGTGATGTTGAGCGTGAAAGCCGCAAGCCCGCCTTTCGGCGCCAGCGCGAATTCATGCGCCTGCTTGAAGCAGCCGTTGGTGTCGCCGCCTCCATTGGCGAACGCGATGACATCCGCGCCCGACCCCTGCGCCTGCAGCAGAAACGACGAGAAGTCCGCCGTATTGATGGGATGGCGCACGGACCCGAGCACCTTGCCGCCCGCGGCCTCGACCGCGGCCGTGCAGTTCGCCTCCATATCCTTGCCGAAAGTGTAGTCGGCAGTGACGAAAAACCAGGTCTTTCCGCCCTCGGCGGTGACGGCTCTGCCAAGCCCGGCGCCGGAGGAGTAGGTGTCATAGGTCCAATGGACGAAATTGCGTGAGCACTTCGGGCCCGTCATCACCGACGACCCCGCGCCGGAGCCGATGACCGCCTTGTTCTTGTCCTCGGCGACGGCGACCACTGCGAGCGCCACCGCGGAATTCGGCAGGTCCATGACCACGTCGACATTCTCGGTGTCGATCCAGCGGCGCGCGATCGCCGACCCGACGTCAGGCTTGTTCTGATGGTCGGCGGAAATGATTTCGACCGGCACCCCTAGCGTCTTCGAGAAGTCGTCGACAGCAAGCTGAGCAGCGATGACCGAGCCTATGCCCTGGAAATCGGCATAGACGCTCGACATGTCGTTCAGGATGCCGATCTTGAGCGGCCGCGCGGCCTGGGCGCGAACCAAGCCGGGCCCCAGCGCAAGAGCCGCGCCCCCGGCCAGGACCTGTCGTCGATTTGGCCTCTTGGCAGCGTTCATACTCGTGCTCCTTGCGATGCGTTTCCATTCAGGCTTTTTGCCGGCCCATTCTCGTCAAGTCTCGCGCGCCGCGCCGGTCGAGGCAAGTCTGAGACCTCCGGAACCGATATGGCGGCGCGAACTTGCGGGCTCCACGCGAAGACCAAATAGCGCCAAACAAAACCAAGCTCGACCAAGTCGCTCTGGACTTTTGGCCACAAGGCGTTCTTCTAGCGCCAGATGCGTTCGGCGCGGCGGGCTTCGCGCCGCCGCCAGTCTCGAGGACCGATCGCGTGCTCACCAAGAAGGGAAAATACGGCCTCAAAGCGATGGTGCACCTCGCCGGGCTCGCTCCCGACGCGCTGGCGCAGGCCGCCGACATCGCGGAGACCAATTCGATCTCGAAGAAGTTCCTGGATCACATCCTGACCGAGTTGCGCCACGCCGGTCTCATTTACTCGAAGAAGGGCAAGGGGGGCGGCTACGCGCTCGCCCGACCGGCGCACGAGATTCGCATTGGCGCGATCGTGCGCGCTCTCGACGGCCCCTTGGCCCCGATCGCCTGCGCTTCGGTCACAGCGTATCGACCTTGCGACGATTGTGGCGACCTCAAATCCTGCCCGGTCCGGCTGATTATGGTCGCGGCCCGCGACGCAATCGCCAGCGTGCTCGATCAACGCACCCTAGCCGAAATGCGCGCGCTCTCGCCCGGGAGCGAACTGGCGCTAATGTACAACATTTAGGGCGGGTCTGGTTCTTCAAGCTTGACCGCTCGCGGGCCCTCGGAGGCGCGAGCTGCGAGAGCGATCGCTTGAGAGTGGTTGCGGGGGCCCGCAACCTCCGAGAGTTGACCCTGAACTGCCCAATCTGACTTGTCGGAACCGCACAAGAAGGGCCGCTCTCGGTCGAATAGCTTCCACAGCTGCAACGGAGATAATGCCGGTTAATGAAGACTGCGCTTCGTCCCGGCACCAGCGACAACGATGTGAAATGTTCAATAGACAAAGTAATAACGCGAGTTCCGAAAGCTCAATGATCACCGATCTGCCTCGCTGCGATGATCCGCTCAACCTCGTCGACCCGGAACCGCACCGCGCGCCCGACCCGAATGGTCTGCAAGGACCCTGAGTCTGCCAAGCGGCGGATTGTTCTCGCCGACACATTCAACACTGCGGCGATCTCAGTCACGGTCAGTAGGGGCTGAAGCGTCGCGGCGCGTCTGGCGGGGCAATGCCGGTTTCCGGACGGAGACGTGTTCGGCTCAAGCGGAGATCTCGGCGACGACCGCACGGAGTTCGTTAGGCGCGTGGTCGACTGACCTCGGCTTAAACTCGGTCCCCCCGTGCTCGGCTCTACATCCGTCGGCGCGCCCGCCCAGGAAGGGATGTTGCAATAAGGGGCAGCCTTGGACGCGATTTCCCGGCCAAGGCACTAGGACTGCGGCTGGAGTGAACCCTGTCTGGGCCACGCGCCGAGGACATCGACTGCCGGCGAATTCCATCATCAACCGGGTCTCGCCCAAATGGCGAACGGGCTTTGCTCATACGGCCGCGCATACCGCGCGGCATGAGTTAGTTGCGATCCCGAAACCGGGTCGAAATTGTGCGAGCTTTTGGGACGCTCCGCCTATGCCGTGACTGGCGGTGGATTCCACCCTTCGATCAGTGCGCAGGTCTCATCACGGAAAGTCCGGTTTCCCGCGTCGACCGCAAACTGACCGTTCTCAACTCTTTGTGCCCGACCGAGCAACGGCAGGAGTCGACGTGAAGCGGACATTGTTCGCGACGCCGGATTGCACGTTAGGCGGACGGATCTGATCGTCAGTGTGGACGTCGCAGTCGGGTGGACTCCAGACCTCCGACGGTCGAGCGTAAAACCGCCGGAATTCGGCCCAAAGCCGACGTCACGGCGAACGCAGTGCCAAGTTTTGCTCCGAAGTTAAGTCGGCGCGCCTGACAGGATGAAACTGGGCACTCTTATGTCATTGTTTTTTCAATCGTTTCATGAAGGCGCATTCCCTGGCCTCATGAGTTGGTCAGGTTTCGTCGCTTGGCTGGGAACGTTCGTTCCTCGATTTATTTTGGCAGCTCCTTTATGCTGAGGCGCCTAGGTCGAAGGGCAATATAGGCGACCCGTCGATCGAACAGATCCTTGGAGCGTGGGCGCCGTTGTGGTCGCGATGAACAGGGTCAATCGCGCCATGGGCAGACCCGATTTCTACCCGTTCGTTCTCGCGCCTGCGGTCGTCAACAAGCTTGCCTTCATTTCATGAGCTAGTCGGCGACCCGAGAGCCGGGGGCGCGAAGACGGAAACGCGAGCCGCCATGGGCTCGCGCGCATCCCAGGCGTCATCCCCTTCGCGCGAAAATCGGGCTGAAGGGAAGCGCGGGCCTCGTCCGGACCTCCGGGCTGGCGAACGAGTTCAGGGCGAAGACTACTTCTTCGGATGTTCGACGTGCTTGTCGACCCAGTCGACGATCACGTCGGCAACCTGCAGGTTGTTCTTGTCCTGCATGAACATGTGGCTGTTGCCCTTCATCCCGAGGTCGGGAAGATAGATGAAGGTGAAATCGCCGCCTGCGCCGTTGATCTGCTGCATCTCGGTCTTGCAGTCTGGGGGAGGCTGGGGCGAATCCCAGTGGTCTCCGACCATCACGAGCATCGGGGTCTTGGCAAGGACCTTGACCTGGTCGGGAGTGAGATTGCTGAAGCATCCAGTCTCGAGCTGAATGAGCCCCTTGATTCCACCCATCTGCTTGAGCGCCGCCTGGGTCGGGACCGGGCTCGTCTGCGAATGGCCGACGAGGATCGCGCCGTTGAGCTCCTTGGCGAGAGTCGCCATGTTGATGACCGTCGGATTGTCCGTGACGGGCGAGGCGAACTGCTGCCCCAAGCTTGGAACCTCGGTGAGGATGAGGTCGGGAACCACCTGCCTGTAGAGCTGGTCGACGTGGTCGATTGGGAACTGCTGGTCGGGCCAGGCCTCCCCCATCTTGGGGCCGAAGCGGAAGATTCCCCAGGCGAACTCATCGGTCGCGAGCAGCATCCTTCTCTGCTCTCCCGGCGGCTTCTTGCCTTCGCGCACTTCGTTGAAGCCGGAGGGGTTGAAGCCTGACCGGCCGCGGCCCGATTGCTCGGCGAGATAGGTCGGGAAGCCCTTGCGGGTGAAATATTCGTACCAGCCCATGCGCCCGTCCGGCGTCGTCTCCCAGGTCTTCGACGTCAGGCAGCAGCCATGCAGGAAGACGATCGGCGTGTGGCTCTCCGAGCCGACCGGCTTCTGGAACTGCACATACATCTGATCGACCATGATGTTGCCGGCCATGCCGAAGGCCTTGGCGAAATCCGGGCCGAGCTCCTCCCATTCCGTGAGGTCGATGCGAAGCGGATGTCCGCCGACGAAGAAGCTGCCCTGCTGCTCGAGCGTCAGCGGCTCCTTCGGCTTCTGCACGTCGCCAAATTGCTGCGCGAAAGCCGGAGCGCAGAACGAAAGCGCAAGAACAAGCGCGGCCCGTGGCCCAGCCGAGAATGACAGCATGATTCCTTCCTCCCTCAGTCGGCCAAAGGCCGGATTCGATCGTCTTCCCGATCGACGGAACGAGCGTTATTATTCGCCGCTTTTGAACCGTTTCAATGGCAGGTCGCCTTTTCCTTGTCAAGGAACGAAAGCGTCTCAACGCAGCCTCCATTGCGCTTTCCGCTTCTCGGCGAACGCGCGCGCGCCTTCCTCACAGTCTTCGGTCTCGGCGATCTCCTGATCGAGAAGACGCGCGTACGCCGCGAGCGAAGGCGGGAAGGCGGCGGTCATCCGGTACATGCGTATGATCCCTTGCGTGGCCAGCGGCGATCCTGCGCAGACCATGTCGGCGAGCTGCTCGGCGACCTCGACCACCTTCTCCTTGGGCGCGACGCGATTGACGATTCCCAATTGCAGGCACTCGTGGGCGCCTAGCCGGCCGTTGCACAGGCTGAGATAGGCAGCGGCCGTGCGCGGGAGCGCCTGGTACATTTCATGCGGCGCGCCGAGGCGCCCGACATTGGTGTGCTGGTCGCCGATCCACGCATCCTCCGCCATGACCCGCAGCTGACATTGCAACGCCATGTTAAGGCCGACGCCGACCGCGAAGCCGTTCAGCGCCGCGATGAGCGGCTTTTCGAGGTTCACATCCTGTGGCTGCCCGCCGCCGCCCCAATAATAATGAGGGCTATTCGGATCCTCGTGCGGCGTCTGCTTGCCCTCGGCGCGGTGCTTGGCCAGGAACTTGATGTCGCGGCCGGCGCAGAAGGCCTGGCCGGTACCCGTCAGGATGCCGACATAGACATTAGGGTCGAGCCCGATGTCGCGCCAGCATGAGCGAAGCTCGATGTAGGCGAAGCTGTGCAGCGCGTTGCGCACCTCGGGCCGGTTGATCGTGACATAGGCCACGTTTCCCTTCTTCTCGTATTTGATGAATTCGAGGTTCTTCGGCGCGCTCGCGGGATCGTATTGCGATTTGGGCTTGGGCATCGGGGTCCTCGTCCTGTTGGTGAAGCGCAGACTAGACGGTCGCGATTGGCGTGACGGGAGAACCGGTCGCGCCGGGCAGCCGCAGCGGCGGGCGCGGTGAGCATGAACCGGTAGCGTCCCGCTTCCCGCAGCCACTTGGCGAGCGGCGTCAGATGCCAAAGCTCGCCCAGATGCACGCCGAGCTTGAACAGGCAATGCTCGTGAAGCGGCGCGGCGGCGCAGCAGCCGACATGCTCGACGGCGGGGAAGCTCTCGACGGCGAAATTGTCGGCGATCAGCGCGGAAAGCCCGCTGTCGGTGATCCAGCGCAACAGGCGCTGGTCGCGGCCATTGAGAACGGCGCAACGGTTGTGCGCAAGCTCGTGATCGACGCGGCCATAGTTGCGCAGGAGCAGGTCGGCGTAGCCGGTATGAAGACAGACCAGGTCGGCCGTCTCGATCTCGACGCCGTCGCGCTCGATGATTTTCATGAGCGCGTCGTAGCCGATGACCACGCGGCGCTCGTCGCCGCCGGGATTGAGATCGATCAGGACCCCCCGCCCCTGCACGCCGGACGCCGCCATTCCTTCGACGCTAAGAGCCCTGGCGGCCGAAGTGGACTTGGCCTCGAATACGCCGAACGGCTCCGGCCTCGGCCGGATCGGTCGGACCGACGATGTCCTCGCCGGCGCGAAAGCCGTTGTAATAACGCCCCTCCGGCACGCCGTCCCCGTCCGCGTCAAACATGAAGCCGACATGCGAGAACGCGTCCCAATGGGTGGAATACTGGGTGTGCAGCACCGCCGCGTCGTCGCAGATGAGGTCGGTCGCATTGGGATTGTCGTCCGCGACGCGATAGTTCATCCGCGGCCGGCCATTGCGCAGCGTCGGGCGCAGCACAGGCGGATAGCGGCTGGGGCTCAGGACGCTGCCGCCCGGCCGATCGAGCGGCAGGCTCAGGCAGAACGTGATCCCCTCGCGAATCTCGCGCGCGGCTGCGCGCACCCGTTCGGGCGTCAGAAGGTTGATCCGCCCGAGCTGGTCGTCGGGCCCGAAGTCGCCCCAGTTCGACCCTTCGGGTCTCACACTCCATCGCTGCGCCATGGCTAGGACTTGTCCTCCCTTCGCCGTTCGAAGAAGGCGCGGCGGGCCGCGTCGCCGTCGGGGGACCGGCTGAGCTCGGTCGTGTAGGCCTGCTCGACCTGAAAGCCGTCACGCGTGCTCAGGGCTTCGACAGTCGAGAACGCGCCCCGGATGCGCCTGACCGCCGAAGGCGGCTTTGCAGCGATGGCGCTCGCCATATTGAGCGCGGCCGGCATCAGTTCGGCCTCGGGAAGACAGGCCTCGACCGCGCCGAGCCGATAGAACTCCGCCGCCGGAACGCGCTCCCCCGTCAGCATCATCCGCCGGACCTTCGAAGGTGGCAGAATGCGCCGCATGAAACTCGCCCCGCCGCCCTGGCCGACGTCGATCTCGGGCAGGCCGAAATACGCGCTCTCGGCGGCGAAGATCATGTCGCAGCAAGCGGCGAGCACGCAGCCCGCTCCCAGCGCGGCGCCCTGCACGGCCGCGATGACCGGCTTCGTACTGTCGAGAATGCAGAAGAAGCCGTCGCGGGTCAGCCGGTTGGCGCTCGCGTAGTTGGTCGGCTCGCCCGCGAGCGCGGCCTTTTCCTTGATGTCCGCTCCGGCGCAGAACACCTTGCCTTTCGCCGTGAGCACGATCGCGTGGACGTCCGAGTCCGCATCGAGCGCGTCAAAGGCTGCGATCAGCGCTGTGCGGGCTGCGCGATTCAGCGCGTTGACGGGCGGACGGTTCAGCGTCACCACCGCGACATTCGGCGCTTCGATCCGCCATTGCACGCCGGTTTCGTTCATTCCCGCTTCAGTCATTGGCCGGCCCCGAAAGCCCAGTTGGGCAAGGTCAGGACGAGCGGCGGAAAGAGAATGAGCAGAACAAGCACCGCGATTTGCACCGCGAGCAGCGGCAGCACCGCGAGCGTGTAATCCGATATCTTCACGTCGAGGACGCCGCAGGTGATGAACATCAGCGTGCCGACGGGCGGGTGAACAGCGCCCAGCGTCACGTTGAGACAGATCAGCACGCCGAGATGCACGGGATCGATGCCGACCTGACGCGCGATCGGCACGAGAATCGGGGTGAGCAGGATGAGCGTCGCCACGCTCTCCAGCACCATCCCGATGCAGTAGGAGGAAGATGTTGATGACGATGAGCATCCAAAGCGGATTTGTCGTGATCGCCGTCAGCGTCGAGCCGACATGCGACGCGATCTGCTCGAGCGTCATGTAGTAGCCGAGCGCATTGGCGGCGCTGATGATCATCATGACCGTCGCGGTGGCGAGGGCCGCCTCCGTGACGACCTCCCACAGCTGCGAGACCTTGAGCTCCCGGTAGACGAAGAGGCCGACCGCCAGCGAATAGGTCGCAATGACGGCGCCGGCTTCGGTCGGCGTGAATATGCCGTAGCGCAACCCGAAGATGACGACGAACGGAACCGTCAGCGCCCAGCTCGCCTGCCGCAGCGCGCTCAAGATCTCCGCCCGGCGACGCCATTCGGTCGCGAACCGGCTGGAAGCCGTAGCGCTTCGAAAGAAAATGCGTCGTGACCATGAGCACGGTCATCATGGTGAATCCCGGCACGATCCCCGCCATGAAGAGCCTGCCGACAGAAACGTTGGCGAGATAGCCGTAGAGGACGAAGCCGAGACCGGGCGGCATCATCGGCGTAATGACCGCGGACGCGGCGACGATCGCCGCGGCGAACGGGGCGGGATATCCGCGACGCACCATCTGCGCGCCGAGCATCTTGGACTGCATCGCCGCGTCGGCGTTTCCGGAGCCCGATTCGAACCCCATCAGCGTCGCGAGAAGAACATTCGTCTGCGCCAGCGCGCCCGACATGTGCCCGACCAGCGTCTCCGCGAAGTTCAGAAGTCGCGTGGTGATGCCGGAGTGGTTCATGATCACGCCGGCGAAGGTGAACATCGGGATGGCGACGAGCGGAAAGGACTGCGAGAACGCCGAAAGCCGTTGCGGAAAAATCGTCAGCGGCAGGCCGCGCTGATGGAGAAAAAAGAGAAGCGCTCCCGCGCCAATCGCGACCGGCACCGGCGTATTGAGGAAGAGAAGCAGAATGAAAAGCGCGAGCGGCCATGCATCCATGCGTCTCAGGTCCGCCCGCCCCACAGACGTTGCAGGCTGCGCAGCCCGAACAGAAAGAATCCCAAGGTCAACGCGCCGTAGGGGACGCTCAGCGGAATGTTCAGCATGCTGGTCGTCGCCGAGTTGCTGGCGATGGTTTGCTGCAGTCCGAGCCAGCCAACGTAAAAGCAATAAAGAGCGACGAAGACGCCGATCACCGCGTCGAGCGCGCCTTGCGCGCGGACCGGAAGCAAGGACGTCAGAAGATCGACTCTCACGTGCTTGTCGCGCCGCTGCACTTCCGACGCGCCGACAAAGACGACGACGATGAAGGCGATGCTCGACACTTCCTCGACCCAGGTCGCCGGGTTCTGCGTCACATACCGGGAGAGCACGCCCCACACGATCGCGCCGACAAGCACGACGAACGCGACATTCATCACGACGAGCTCGAGCGACAGGCCATAGCCCCTCTCTCGGGGACCGTCGCCAGGCGTCGTCATTTCGCGAGAAGACCCTGGACGGTCGCCTTGATGCCCGGGGTGAAGCCCGGATAGCGGTCGTAAACCGGCGCGGTCGCGCGGCGGAAAGCGTCGCGGTCGACATCCTCGATCACCGTGACCCCGGCGGCCTTGTATTTGGGAATGATGTCCTGCTCTTCCTGGGTCTTGAGTTTCGTCATCACGGCGGCGGCGGCGTCCGCCTCCTCGAGAATGATCTTCTGCAGGTCGGGCGGCATGCTCTGGAAGACCGTCTCGCTCATGACGACCGGGTCCCAGCCGATCATGTGAGCGGTGAGAGACGCGTATTTGGCCTGCTCGTAGAACTTCGACGCCCACATCGTGGGCAGCGGCGCCTCGAGGAGATCGAGTGTCCCCTGCGCGAGGCCGGTATAGACCTCGGCGAAGGCCGTCGTGATGGGACGGCCGCCCATCGCCTTCACCATCTCGACGTACATGGGCGCGGCGCCGCAGCGGAAATTGAGCCCGGCGAGATCCTTGGGCTCGTGAATCGGCTTCTTCGACAGATATCTGGCGCGTGCCGAAGTAGTTGCTCCACGAGATGACGCGGAAGCCCTTGGCCGCGAGCCGGTTGTTGAGATCGTCGAGCCAGGCGCTGCCGATGAGCTTCTTGAATTCGGCCGGATCGTCCATCAGGTACGGCGCCTGAAGGACCGCGGCGTCCGCCACATACTTGCCGAGGAACAGCGCGTCGGTCAGCTGGATGACCGCGGCGCCCTGGCGCACCATTTCGCCGATGTCGGCCTGCGCGCCGAGCTGGTCGGCGGGGAACACCGTCACGTCGATGCGGCCGTCGGAGCGCTTCTTCAGGCCGTCGGCCAGAGCCGTCATCGCGACGTGCGCGGCGTCGGCCGTGGTCAGCGGATGGCCGAGCCTGAATTCAAATTCGGCGCGGCCTTGGCCTGTCGAAACCCGAGAAGCGGCGCCGCGCCCGCGCCAAGCAAAAGGGCGATGCGAAACCGCGCTGACACCTTCCTCATCGGCCGCTCCTCCCAGAGCGCCGGGGCCGTGTTCGACTCTTCCCTACGCAGGCCGGCGGAGCAAACTATGGCTTGCCGTTTGAAACATTTCAAGGCGTATCTCTTTCGGACCCGTGATGCGCGAGGATTCCGGCGCCTGCGGACCTCGCGCGCCGACGCGGTCAGGCGCGGCGGCGCTCGCGCCTGACCGCCTGAACCGATTCCCGCAGTTCGATTTCCGCCCGAAGCTCGAGCCGCTGGACAGGGAACGCCTCGCCGTGCATCCGCCGCAGCAGCAACTCCCACGCCTCCCTCGCGATCGCCTTCACCGGCTGCCGGATCACCGAGAGCTGGGGCGACGTCAGCTCCGCCCATTCCGGCTCCTCGAACGCCAGAAGCGAGATTTTCGAGCGGAAACGCGTCACCCACTCCCTTGAGCGCCCGAACGCGCGCGCCGCAATGACGCTGTTGCTGACGACGACGGCGAGCGGCTGTCGGCGCCGCCCCGAGCGCTTCGGCGAGGCGGCGCGCATGGTTCTGCGGTTCATCGCCGACTTCGAGCACGGACACTTCGACCGGGAACGGCGCCGCGGCGGCCCTCTCGCGCAGCGCCTCGATCCGGATGCGCGAGATGCTGAGTCTCTGCGACTGAACCACCAGCAAAATCCGGCGATGCCCGAGCTTGATCAACCGGTCGGTCGCCTCCCGCATCACCTCGCGATTGTTGAACGTCACCTCGTCGAATCGATCGTCGCCGCTCGGCCGATCGACGAGCACCGCCGGCGTCCCGGAGCGCGTGGATCAGTTCGAGCGTCTCGCGAGGGTCGTAGGTGGGAACAAGAAGCAGGCCGGCGACGCGATGGCGCAAAAGCTCGCGCACCCTGCGCAGCTCCACTCGCGGATCGCGCCGCGTCAGAACCTGCATGACCTGATAGCCGCGGACGGCGGCAATGTCTTCGAAGCTCTCGATGAGCGCCGCGAGATAGGCGCTGTCGACGTGCGGCACGGAGATCCCCACGACCGCGGCGCGCTGGCGGCGCTGGGCGTGGGCGAGCATGTTCTGCTCGTAGCCGAGCGCTGCGCATCGCGCGCTCGATCCGGTCGCGCAGCGCGGCGGCTGACGTTGGTCGTCCCGTTCAGAAAATGCGACACGGTGCCGACCGAGACCTCCGCCTCGTCCGCAACGTCGGTGATGGTCGGCCTTTTCGCTTTTTCTCATCTCCCGCCGGTCGTTCGTTCGCCGCTTCCCGGCCGCGTATTGAAACATTTCAAAACAAGCAACATAATAGCGCGCCGGAATACGGCTAGCAGAAGTACGAGGGCAAGGGCGCGCATGAACGAAGCTTCTCCGTGGTCCAGCCGCGTCGGGGCAGTTCGCCGATGTGTCGGCCTTCCTTCGTCCCCGCTCCGTGGCGGTGATCGGCGCGTCCGATCGGCCCGGCAATATCGGCGGCGCGGCGGTACAGATTCTTTCGCAAGTTCAATTCCCCCTGCGTTGTCTACCCGGTCAACAGCCGGGGCGAGCCGGTCGCCGGCCTGCCGGCCTATCCGAGCATGGCCGCCCTTCCGCAAGCCGCCGACCTCGCGATTCTCGCCGTCCCCGCGGCGGCCGTGCCGGAAACGATCGCCAAATGCGCGGAAGCGGGAACCAAGGCTGGGATCGTCTGGGCGGGCGGCTTCGTGGAGGGCGGGGAAGAGGGCGCGGCGCGACAGCGCGCACTGGTCGCGATCTGCCGCAAGACGGGATTCCTCGCGCTCGGGCCCAACTGCCTCGGCGTCATCGATACGCATGGCCCCATGACGGCGAGCTTCGCTTCGATGATGCTCGCGGTGGACCGCCTGCTGCCGGGGAACATCTCGATGGTGAGCCAAAGCGGGGGCCTCGCGACGATCGCCCATGCTCTCGCTCAACAGCAGGGCGTGGGCTTCCGCTACACGATCAGCACCGGCAACGAGGCGGTCCTGGGTGTCGCCGACTTCCTGCGGGCGCTGGTCGACGATCCCGAGACCAAGGTCATCGCGCTCTACCTCGAGGGCTCCCGCGACGGCGACAAGATCCGCCGGGCGCTCGCCGCCGCCCGCGACGCGCGGAAGCCTGTCATCGTGCTAAAG
This sequence comes from uncultured Alphaproteobacteria bacterium, assembly GCA_963776665.1. Taxonomy (GTDB): domain Bacteria; phylum Pseudomonadota; class Alphaproteobacteria; order Rhizobiales; family Beijerinckiaceae; genus Roseiarcus. The sequence goes on along the minus strand of CAVZNQ010000029.1, from coordinate 6,202 downwards.
GCCGGCGCGACGGCTGCGAGCGCGATTGCGGCGGCGGCCCACACCGGCGCGCTCGCGGGCGAAAGGCGCGTGTGGGACGCGGTTTTGCGCAGCGCCGCCGCCATCCCGGCGGAGTCGCTCGAGGAGCTTCTCGATCTCGCCCTGCTGCTCAGCGGCGCCGAGCTTTCCAGGATGCCGACCAGCCGAGGCGTGGCGGCGATCACCTTCGGCGGCGGCAGCGGCGTCTTGTCGGCGGACCAGTGCGATCGCGCCGGCCTCGCCGTGCCGCCGCTCGGCGCGGGGACTCGGACGGCGCTCGAGGGAACCGTCCCGCCGCTGGCGTCGACCCGAAACCCGGTCGATCTCACGCCCCAGACCTATCTCGACCCGCAATGGCTCAAGAGCTTTCCGCGAGCGCTCGACGTGATCGCCGCCGATCCGGCGATCGGAACGATTCTCCTCCAGTTGGGGCCGATGTCGGGCGGAGACGCGAAGCTCGCAGAATTGATCGTCGCGTTTCGCGACCGATGCCCCACGCCCGTCCTCGCCGCCTGGCCGCTGGCGCTGGATTCGGCGCGCGCGGTGTTCCGATCCGCCTCGATGCATCTTTATCCGGAATACTCGCGGGCCATTCGCGCAATCGGCCGGCTCGCCGCCTACGCGGAGGATCTCGCGGCGTCGAAGGAAACCGCCGCGCCGTTGAAGTTCGACTGGGCGGCGTCCCTGCCGGCGGTCGCGCCGAACGAGATCGTCACCGAGGATCGCTGCCACGCCTTGCTGGCGGGCGCGGGCCTGCCGATAGCGAGCGGCCGTCTCGCGAAGACCGAGGACGAGGCAGTCGAAATCGCCCGCGCGGTCGGGATGCCGGTCGCGATGAAGGCGATTTCCCGTCAGGTGACGCATCGCGCGGCGGCCGGGCTTGTCGGCCTGTCGCTCGCGTCCGAGGCGGACGTTCGCGGCGCATGGGCGCGAATTGAGGGACGGGCGAGGGCGAAACCGGTCGAACTTGATGGAATCTATGTGCAGAAGATGGAGCCGGAGGGGGTCGAGCTGCTGCTCTCGGCGTTCCGGGATCCGGACTTCGGCGTGATGATCTCGATCGGAGCCGGGGGCGTCATGACCGAGCTTATCGACGACGCGACCCTGGCGCCCGCCCCGCTCAGCGACGCCGCCGCGGCGCGCGCGCTCGATCGCCTTAAGATCGTCCGCAGGGCCGGCGAGGCGGCGGCGAACAAGAGCGGGCTCGTCCGCTGCGTGGCTCATTTCTCCGCCCTCGCCGCTTCCGCGCCCTGGCGGCGATTTGTGCTCGAGCTCAATCCGGTTCGGTGGTCGCCGGAAAAAGTGACGATCGTCGACGGGCTGCTGATTGTCACGGAACCCTGAGACGCGCGGCTTCGTGCGGGGAGGATTCATGGCGAAACCATCGGTCGAGGATCGGCTCGCGATCGAAGACCTTCTTGTCCGCTACACGACGGCGCTGGACGAAGGCGACGTCGAGGGCGTCGTCGGCTGCTTCACCGAGGATGGCTGGCTCGACAGCCCCATCATCGGCCGTCACGAGGGTGAGGCGGCCTTGCGCGCGTTCGCAGCGGACATTGCCGCGCGCAGACGGCGCGGAGCGCAATTCCGCCATGTCGTCAGCAATTTTCGCATCGACGTCTCGGGCGACAGGGGCCGCGCGCGCTGCTATCTCCTGGACTTCGCGACGGTCGCAGGCGTCACCACGCTGCTCTCGCCCGGCGAATACGATTGCGAACTCAGGAAAGTTGGCGGCGAATGGCTGTTCTCGAGTCGATTGGTGATGATGGACAAGCCGTTCGCAATCCCATGAGCGAACGTCGCAATCGCCTGGCTCGGGCTCCTTCGATCCTGTCGATCGGCCTTGAGGCCCGACCCCATTGAAGCTGGCGACCTATCGCGCGGGCGGCGAGGTCCGGATCGGCGTGGTCGACACCGTGGGCAGCCGGGTCTTCGATCTTGCTTCGGCAGCGCGGCGTGACGGCGCTCCCGGCGTCGCCTTCGGCTCGATGCTGAGCCTCATCGACGCGGATGACGCCGGGATCGACTCCGCGCGGAGCCTGCTGGAGCGCAGGGCCTCCGAAGCCGATCTTTGGTCGGCGCTCTCCAACATCGATCTTCTGGCTCCGCTGCCCGAGCCGCGTCAGTTGCGGGACGCGATGGCGTTCCCACTGCATATCCGGCAGGCTTCGCGCGGGGCGCGCGCGATGAAGGCCCTGCGGACTGGCGGGCGCGAAGCCTTCGAGGCCGCGATGGCGGAGCCGCTCGAAGATGTACCACCGATCTATCGCGAGGTTCCGATTCACTTCTTCGGCAATCGGTTCACCGTCGTCGGACCCGCCGCCGCCGTGAACTGGCCGCGCTACAGCAAGGTCATGGACTACGAGCTTGAAGTCGGCCTCGTCACCAAGCGCACGGGCGCCGACATTTCCGCCGACAAAGCGAGCGCGCATATATTCGGCTACACGATCTACAACGACTTTTCCGCTCGCGACCGGCAGGCGATCGAAGCGCGGGGGCGCCTCGGCCCCGCCAAGGGCAAGAGCTTCGACGGCTCCAACTCGATCGGACCATGGCTGGTCACGCCGGACGAGATCGGCGATCTGCGCCGGCTCAATGCAGAGGTCCGGGTCAACGGGGAAACGCGTGGCAGAGGCGATACCGGAGAGATGCTGTTTTCCTTCGAGGAAATCCTCGCCTACGTTTCGCGCGACGAGACGATCCACGCGGGCGAATTCTTCGGCTCCGGTTGCGTGGGTGGGTGCAGCGGCCTGGAGCTCGGCCGCTTCCTCGAACATGGCGATGTTGTCGAGCTGGAGGTCGATCGCATCGGCGTTCTCAGCAACATGGTTCTTCGCCAGAGCTGACAAGCTGTCCGGATCGCTCAGCGCTTTCCGGAAAGCGCCTTTGTCGCGAACGCGCCGAGCTCGCGGTTGAAGCGTTCCGGCCGCTCGACAAAAGGCGCGTGGCCGACGCCTTCGTAGAAGCTGCCGCTCGCGTTGCGGCATGAGGCGACGATATGCTCGCCAGCGATCGGCAGCGCGACGGTGTCCTTCATGCCGTAGGTCGCAAGGATCGGGATATCGAGCTCGCTGATGACCGGCGTGAAGTCGATCGCCTTGCGTGTGGTGAGCGCGAGCGAAGTGAATTGCGGCGTCATGCAGTTGAAGGCGATCATCGTCTCGAGATCGTCCCGGTCGATCTCGCCCGCCAGACAGGAATGGACAAAGCCGCGCATGGCGGCGATCCGGGTCGGCTGGTCCTCCGAAACGGCGCCCTGATACCAGTCGTGAAAACCGCGTCCGACAAAGCGCAACTCCTGTTCGGTATTGCCCATGACGACGCCCCAGCCGACATAATTGATGCCGGCGATCTTGCGCGGCCCATGGACGCGAATGTAGTCCGAGATGACAAAGCCGCCGAAGGACCAGCTCGTAAGCACGACGTTCTCAAGGCCGCGCCCGTCGATTACCGCCTTGATGTCCTCGGCCCAAAGGTCGCCATCGTTGTAGTCTTCCACCCTCGGCGGCCTGCCTGACATGCCGTGGCCTCTGAGGTCGATCGCAACCAGGCGAAACTGGTTCGCAAGATCGCTTTCAAATTGCCGCCGCCAGCAGAGGTGATGCTGCGACCAGCCGTGGACGAGCAGGATCGGCGGCGCGTTCTTCGGCCCCCATTCGCGCACGTGGATCGGCGTTCCGCCGCCGCCCGTCACCGTTGCGATCTCCATCGTCTCCTCCCGAAACTAGCGTCTGAGGCGGTTCGACAAGGCGCTGACCGGGCGCCCGGCGTCTCCCGTCACCATTTCGACTACAGCGTCGGCCGACCCGGCCGGCCACATTTTTTTCGTCAACGCCTCGAGCTTCCGCGCCATCCTGTCGATGGATGGAATTTGCCGGTCGCGGCGGTCGGTTTCGGCAGTTCGCACCGAACCGTCAGCAAGCGTCGCCTCCACCTTTGCGAGTTGCGCCCCCGGCTGGGGGAGCAGCTCAATCTTCTGGCTCAGCGCGGCGACGTCCGCCGCATTGAAGTCGTGCGTGAAGGTCTCGACGGCCTCCATGTCGTAGCCCAGCAGCGCGGCCGCGACGCAGAACTGGCCGCTCGCCTGCGCCTGCGACATCGATTCGAATGGCGCGGCCCGGTCCGCGCCGGGATAGGCGTAGTAGAGCGCCGGCAGCCACACCCGCACGCGCGCGATCGATTGGGCGTCGATGCGCGAATCCCGCAACGCGAGGGCGCTGTCAATCGCCCCGATCTTGCCGCCGCTGCACGGGTACGGTTTGCAGATCACCTGCATGATCCGCCACGGCGCGCCGGGTTGGACGCCGGGATCGTCCGCCTCATCCGCAAAGGCGCGGAGAAATCCGTTCCTGCCTTCGAAGGTCAGGGAAGCGCCGCGCGCATGCGCCGCCGCGAGCCGCGCCGCCCGCACCCCCTGCTCGGCCGCCATTCCCGCCTGAAAATAAGGCTCGTGCGTTCCATGCGCCCACCCTTCGGTGAGGCCGCCGGCGAAATTGGCTCCGATCGACGCCGCTGAGGCGATCTCCGCCGCCGTGAGCCTCATCGCCTTGCTCGCCGCAATCGCAGCCGCCACGGCGCCGAAGACCGAGGTGGTGCGAAAGCCGCGCGAAATGACTCCTTGTCCCGCAAGCGCGCCAAGGTAGAGCTGCGCCTCGTAGCCCACGAGCACGCCGGCGAGCAGGTCACCTATCGCGCCGTCCGTCAGTTCCGCCGCCGCCAGAGCCGCGGGAACAATCGCCGCCCCCGGATGATCGGCGCTCGCGAGGTTGAGGTCTTCATAGAGGAGCGCATGAATGGCGACGCCATTGGCGAAAGCCGCGGTCTCAGCACGCCCGGTGCCTCCGCTCGCGAGCAAGGTCACTTTGCCGGCGGGCTCATCCGCGAGGATCGCGCGCACCGGCTGGTAGGGGTCAGCGACCGCGCCGGCGACCGCGGTGCTGATGGCGTCGAGCACCCGATCCCGGACGCGGTCCGCCACTTCCAGCGCCACGTTCGCCCAGTCGAGACCGGCCGCAAAGGCGCCGAGCCGTCCGGCGACCGTCCCGCTCATCGCGGCCGGTGGGCAATCGCGCCCGCCGCCTCGAGGCGTTCGATTGCGCCCTGCGCAAATCCGAGTTCCCGCAACACCTCGGAATTGTGCTGCCCGAAGGTGGGCGCCGCTCGGCGGATGCCGAGGTCCCAGCCGCTGATATGCAGCGGCAGGCCGAGATAATCGTTGGTCCCCGCCGCGGGATGGTTGACGGACTGGGTAAGGCCGCGGGCGCGCAGGTAGGCGCTCTCGAAGAGATCGCTCGCGTCCTGCACCGGGGCCGCTAGCACGCCCGCGGCCTGCAGCAGGGCCGCGGTCTCATGCTTGTCGCGACTGTGCGTCCATTCGGAGACGATCGCGGTCAGCGCGTCCTCGTTCGCCTTCCGCGCGGCGAATGTCGCAAACCGGGGATCGGCCGCAAGCCCGGGCCGGCCCATCGCGCCGGCGAGCGCCGCGAAGCCCGCGTCATCCTCCGCCGCAATGGCGACCCACGCATCCTCTCCCTTCGCCGGAAACGCGTCGTGGGGCGCCATGCCGTCGCTGCGGTTGCCGCTGGGCTCTCGGTCCGCGCCCCTTGCGTGGGCGAGAATGATTTCCTCGCCGATCCAGTGCATGGCCGCCTCGCGCTGGGCGATCTCGACATATTCCCCCCGTCCCGTGCGCTCCCGCGCCGAGAGCGCCGTCAGCACCGCTGCGGAAGCGTTGAAGCCGCCGAGCGGATCGAGATAGGCGGGGCCGGTGGTTGTCGGCCGGCCATCGCCGTAACCGATGCTGCGCGCCATGCCGCTCATCATCTCCATGCTGGGGCCGAGAGCGACGTGATCCTTGATCGGCCCGTCGCCGCCGTAGGCCGGCATCTCGACCACGATCAGCCGGCTATTGCGAACGTGCACAACGTCCCAGCCGAGTCCCATCCGGGTCAGCGTTCCGGCGCTGAAATTGGCGATCATCACGTCGGCGCGATCGGCGAGCTTGAGCGCAACCTCGAGCCCCGAAGGGTCCTTGAGGTCCACGACAAGGCTGCGCTTGTCGTGGTTCTGGGTGTTGAACTGATAGCAGCGGTCGAACGGGCGCTCGCCTGCCGCGCCGTTCGGATAGCGGGCCGGATGGCCGCCGCCGATCGGCCCCCGCCAGTCGTCGATGCGGCCGGGACCC
>CAVZNQ010000028.1:0-38450 GCA_963776665.1 uncultured Alphaproteobacteria bacterium | reverse complement strand
GATTGCCAGCAACTCGGCGACCACCAGCATGCTCAACATTCCGCTGAGCGTGCCCTACGGCGCGTTTGCCTTGGGATTCTTTCTGTTCGGGCTGCGCAGCGTGCAACGTCTGTGGGCGGGCGGACCTGAAGACGCATGGACGCATGGCCGCTCGCGCTCTTCATTCTGCTTCTCTTCCTCAATACGCCGGTCACGGTCGCGATTGGCGCGGGAGCGCTCCTCTTTTTTCTCCATCAGCGCGGCCTGCCGCTGACGATTTTTCCGCAACGGCTTTCGGCGTTCTCGCAGTCCTTTCCGCTCGTCGCGATCCCGATGTTCACCTTCGCCGGCGTGATCATGAACCACTCCGGCATCACCACGCGACTTCTGAACTTCGCGGAGACGCTAGTCGGACACATGTCGGGCGCGCTGGCGCAGACGAACGTTCTTCTCGCGACGCTGATGGGCTTCGAATCGGGCTCCGGAAACGCCGACGCGGCGATGCAGTCCAAGATGCTCGGCGCTCAGATGGTGCGCCGCGGATATCCGGCCCCGTTCGCCGCGGCGATCGTCGCTGCGTCCGCGGTCATTACGCCGATGATGCCGCCCGGTCTCGGCTTCGTGCTCTACGGCTATCTCGCCAACGTTTCGGTCGGCAGGCTCTTCATGGCGGGCATCGTGCCGGGCTTCACCATGATGACCGTGCTCATGGTCACGACGCATTTTCTTTCGAAGCGCTACGGCTTCCAGCCGGTTCGCGACCGCATGGCGTCGCCGGGCGAGATCCTCAGCGCGCTCAGGCAGGCGAGCTGGGCGCTGACCGTGCCCTTCGTCGTCATCTTCGGGTTGCGCTACGGCATATTCACGCCCACCGAAGCCGGCGCCGTCATCGCCACCTATTCGCTGGCGGTCGGCCTCTTCGTCTACCGGGAGCTCAAGGTCTCGCAGCTCTGGGAGGTCGTCACGGAGGCGGCCCTCGCCACCGCGACGGTCATGATGATCATCAGCGCCGCCAATGCGCTCGGCTACTACATGACGCTGGAGCAGATCGCCTCGCATGTCGGCTCGACGCTGACGGCGATCACCACAAATCCGCTTTGGATGCTCATCGTCATCAACATCTTCCTACTACTGATCGGGATGGTGCTGGAGAGCGTGGCGACGCTCATCCTGCTCACCCCGATTCTCGTGCCGATCGCGCGTCAGGTCGGCATCGATCCCGTGCATCTCGGCGTGCTGATCTGTCTCAATGTGACGCTGGGCGCCGTTCACCCGCCGGTCGGCACGCTGATGTTCATCACCTGCGGCGTCCTCGACGTCCGGATATCGGACTACACGCTCGCGGTGCTGCCGCTTCTCGCAGTGCAGATCGCCGTGCTCATTTTGCTCATTCTCTTTCCGCCGCTCGTCCTCACTTTGCCCAACTGGGCCTTCGGAGTCGGCCAATGAGCGCGGGAATGAGCGAGTCCGGCGTGCAATGGCGCATCGAAGCGCCGAATGTCGCGGTGGTGACGCTGAACCGCCCGCCGGTCAACGCGCTGAATCGCGCGACCCGCGCAGCGCTGATCGGAGCCTTCGACGCGCTCGAAGCGGACGAGGACGTGCGCGCGATCGTGCTGACCGCGACAGGCAAGGTGTTCTGCGCCGGCGCGGACATCAAGGAAAAGGCCGCGCTCGCCGGCGAGCCGGCTAACTACGCCGCGCGCCAACCGGCTGACCCGCGACGGCTTCTTCTGCATCCTCGACAGCACGAAGCCGGTCATCGCGGCCGTGCAGGGCGCGGCGCTCGGAGCCGGCTGCGTGCTCGCCGCCTGCTGCGACATAATCTTCGCCGCCGAGAGCGCCTATCTTCGGCCTGCCCGAGATCGACGTCGGCCAGGGCGGCGGGGCGAGCTTCATGCGGCGCATTCTGCCACCTTCGAAGGTCCGGCGGATGATGCTGACGGGGGAGCGCGTTCCGGCGGCGGAGTTCTATCGACTCGGCGCGGTCGAGGCCTGTCTTCCCGAGGCGGAACTGATGCCGGCCGCGCTCGGCATGGCGAGCGCCATCGCCGCGAAGCCGCCTTTGGCCGTCAAGCGCATCCGGGGCGCGTTCTCGACGGTCGAAGCCCTCAGCACCCGCGACGGCTTTCAGGTCGAGCAGGGCTACACGACCGAGCTCAGCCGCTCCGCCGATGGCGAGGCGGCGCGCCGCGCCTTCTTCGAGCGACGCAGGGAGGACAAGTCCTGAGCCATGGCGCAGCGATGGAGCGTGCGGCCGGAAGGGTCGAACTGGGGCGACTTCGGTCCGGACGACCAGCTCGGCCGGCTCAACCTTCTCACGCCCGAGCGGGTGCGCGCGGCGGCGCGCGAGATTCGCGAAGGGATCACGTTCTGCCTGAGCCTGCCGCTCGACCGGCCGGGCGGCAGCGTGCTCAGCCCCAGCCGCTACCCGCCCGTGCTGCGCCCGACGCTGCGCAACGGCCGGCCGCGGATGAACTATCGCGTCGCGGACGACAATCCGAACGCGACCGACCTCATCTGCGACGACGCGGCGGTGTTGCATACCCAATATTCCACCCACTGGGACGCGTTCTCGCATGTCGGCTTCATGTTCGACGCCGACGGCGACGGCGTGCCGGAGGGGCGCTACTACAACGGCTTTCGCGCCGGCGAGGACATCGTCGGTCCGACCGATCCGGCCGAGGCCGGAGCCTTCGGAGTCTTCGAGGCGAAGTCCACTTCGGCCGCCAGAGCTCTGAGCGTCGAAGGCATGGCGGCGTCCGGCGTGCAGGGGCGCGGGGTCCTGATCGATCTCAAAGGCAACGGCGACGAGCGCCGCGTGGTCGTCGGCTACGACGCGCTGATGAAAGTCATCGAGCGGGACAAGGTCGAGATCGAGACGGGCGACCTCGTCTGCCTGCATACCGGCTACGCCGATCTGCTGCTGCGCAACTATGGCCGCGTCGATCACGAGCTTGCGCACAATCGTTGCGCCGTCCTCAACGGCCGCGACCGGCGCCTGCTGCAATGGATCACCGACAGCGGGCTTGCCGTGCTGATCGCCGACAATTTCGCTGTCGAGAGCTTCCCGGCGGTCGAACATGTCGGCTGCTGCGCCGCCGCTCCCCTACACGAGCACTGCCTTTTCAAGCTCGGCGTGCATCTCGGCGAGCTCTGGCATCTGACGCCGCTCGCACAATGGCTGCGGGAAGCGGGGCGATCGACCGGTTCATGCTGACCGCCCCGCCGCTGCGGCTGCCCGGGCGCGACCGGCTCTCCGGTCACGCCGATCGCGACCGTCTAGTCTCCGGCTTCACCTACAGGACGAAGGACCCCGATGCCCAAGCCGCAATTTCAATACGATCCCGCCAGCGCGCCGAAGAATCTCGAATTCATCAAATACGAGAAGAAGGGCAACGTGGCCTATGTCACGATCAACCGGCCCGAGGTGCGCAACGCGCTGCACAGCTACGCCTATATCGAGCTTCGCTCGTGCTGGCGCGACATCGGGCTCGACCCGAATGTCTATGTCGGCGTCCTGACCGGAACGGGCCAGGCGTTCTGCGCCGGTCGCGACGTCAAGTTCCTCGCCAAGCACCGCGCCGAAGGCAAGCAGACGCCGCACGAGGATCCGAACAGCCCGCATTATCACTGGGGCGGCGGCGGACAGCCGCAGGACGTGAATCTGGAGAAGCCGCTTGATCGCGGCGCTCAACGGCTTCGCCGTCGGCGTCGGCCTTAACATGGCGCTGCAATGTCAGTTGCGCGTCATGGCCGAGGACGCCTGGATCGGCGACCAGCACACCAACGTCGGCCGGCTCGGCGCGCCGCATGAAATGTACCAGGCGCTCCCGCGCACGGCCGCGGCCTATCTCAGCCTATGCAACGGGCGGCTGAGCGCCGCAGGAGTGCCTGCAACTCGGCATCGTCAATCGCGTCGCGCCCAAGGAGAAGGTGCTCGAAGTCGCCGGGCAGCTGGCCGAAATGGTCTGCGCCGGGTCGCCGCTCGCCACGCAGGGGATCATCCGCATGTATCGGATGACCGCCGCCTTCCCGCCGTCGCTCTCGGCTTACGCGCGTCTTCTCGATCAGGAGATCGCCGAGACCGAAGACTGCGAGGAAGGCGCGCGCGCCTTCGCCGAGAAACGGAAGCCGCAATGGAAGCTGCGTTGAGACGCTTTCGTTCCTTGACAAGGAAAAGGCGACCTGCCATTGAAACGGTTCAAAAGCGGCGAATAATAACGCGCGTTCCGTCGATCGGGAAGACGATCGAATCCGGCCTTTGGCCGACTGAGGGAGGAAGGAATCATGCTGTCATTCTCGGCTGGGCCGCGGGCCGCGCTTGTTCTTGCGCTCGGCGCGCTTTCGTTCTGCGCTCCGGCTTTCGCGCAGCAATTGGGCGACGTGCAGAAGCCGAAGGAGCCGCTGACGCTCGAGCAGCAGGGCAGCTTCTTCGTCGGCGGACATCCGCTTCGCATCGACCTCACGGAATGGGAGGAGCTTGGGCCGGATTTCGCCAAGGCCTTCGGCATGGCCGGCAACGTCATGGTCGATCAGATGTACGTGCAGTTCCAGAAGCCGGTCGGCTCGGAGAGCCACACGCCGATCGTCTTCCTGCATGGCTGCTGCCTGACGTCGAAGACCTGGGAGACGACGCCGGACGGGCGCATGGGCTGGTACGAATATTTCACCCGCAAGGGCTTCCCGACCTATCTCGCCGAGCAATCGGGCCGCGGCCGGTCAGGCTTCAACCCCTCCGGCTTCAACGAAGTGCGCGAAGGCAAGAAGCCGCCGGGAGAGCAGAGAAGGATGCTGCTCGCGACCGATGAGTTCGCCTGGGGAATCTTCCGCTTCGGCCCCAAGATGGGGGAGGCCTGGCCCGACCAGCAGTTCCCGATCGACCACGTCGACCAGCTCTACAGGCAGGTGGTTCCCGACCTCATCCTCACCGAGGTTCCAAGCTTCGGGCAGCAGTTCGCCTCGCCCGTCACGGACAATCCGAGCGTCGTCAACATGGCGACGCTCGCGAAGGAGCTCAACGGCGCGATCCTCGTCGGCCATTCGCAGACGAGCCCGGTCCCGACCCAGGCGGCGCTCAAGCAGATGGGCGGAATCAAGGGGCTCATTCAGCTCGAGACTGGATGCTTCGGCAATCTCACTCCCGACCAGGTCAAGGTCCTTGCCAAGACCCCGATGCTCGTGATGGTCGGAGACCACTGGGATTCGCCCCAGCCTCCCCCAGACTGCAAGACCGAGATGCAGCAGATCAACGGCGCAGGCGGCGATTTCACCTTCATCTATCTTCCCGACCTCGGGATGAAGGGCAACAGCCACATGTTCATGCAGGACAAGAACAACCTGCAGGTCGCCGACGTGATCGTCGACTGGATCGACAAGCACGTCGAACATCCGAAGAAGTAGTCTTCGCCCTGAACTCGTTCGCCAGCCCGGAGGCCCGGACGAGGCCCGCGCTTCCCTTCAGCCCGATTTTCGCGCGAAGGGGTGACGCTTGCGATGCGCGCGAGCCCATGGCGGCTCGCGTTTCCGTCTTCGCGCCCCCGGCTCTCTGGTCGCCGACTAGCTCATGAAATGAAGGCAAGCTTGTCGACGACCGCAGGCGCGAGAACGAACGGGTAGAGATCGGGTCTGCCCATGGCGCGATTGACCCTGTTCACCGCGACCACAAACGGCGCCCACGCAACCTGATAGCGCGGGACCCATTTCTTACGGCCCGCCTCGCTCACGAGGTGGAGGCCATCGCCATCGCTATGCCGACCAGGCTTTGCCGTTTGCACCCCGCGTTCCGTCAGCCGCGCCATCCCGGTCCCACATCTGGTCCCACACTTTGACGCAAATTGTCGCACAGAACGACGGACAGGGAAAGACGGTCAGTCTTGGAAACTGCCGCTTTTGCAGAGGATTCCGAGACAAAGGCGCGGCGGTGAACAATAGGTTGGCTCCTGCTCGGGGAGCCAGATATTTCGCCGGGCGGTCTACGCGTCAGACCGAGGCGCCGAAGGGCGCCGGGCTGTCGCCCGGGCGCCCCTCGTCTCAGTAGCTGTACCTCAGACCGGCGGTCAGGCCCCAGCCTTGAATGTTCGAGCCGGTCCGCAAATCGGCCTCGACATAGGAGGTGAAGCCGGACTTCGGCGACTGGGTCGAGAAGCCGACGGCAAACTGCCCGAACGTCCCGATGCCGCTCGAATAGATCCCCGGCAGCGTCGAGAATCCGGCGGACGAGAGCTGATAGAAGCGCGTCGTGGTCGTGCCGTCGAACTCATGCCAGAAGTTGCCGCTGACATAGGGCAGAACCGACAGGTTGTCGTTGAACGCGTAAACCGTTCCGATCCGCAGGCCCGCCCTCAACAAGGTGTTGTTGAGATTGTCGAAGGTGAACCAGGTGCCGGGCGCGACCAGCGGCGACGGGGAGAGGTCGTTGATGTGCGTGTTGGACACGAACACCGCCGCGGAAGGCGTGGCGAAGAAGTTATAGGCCATCGGGAAGGTGTACGCCGCGTCGGCCGAGAATGTGTTGCCATTCGCGCCTAGCCCCGTATTGCTCAACCCGAGATCGGCGTTGTTGAGGTTCATGTCGAAGTTGTTGTGGCGCCACTGAACCGTGCCAGCGAAGCCTTGACCCGTCACCGCCGCGTAAATGCCGTAGAAGGGCATGCTGGCGTTGCCGGAGACGTTGAGCAGCGCGCCCGGATCGTTGGACCCATTCAGGGTCGAGTAGCCCCATACCTGGCCTCCGGTGATCCCCAGATGGACGTTCATCCCCGAGGCATTGATGTTGTAGAGGCCCTCGTCGATACCGAACTGAACGCCGCCGGTCTCGGTCTGGAACCGGCTGTCGATAGAAGCCGGATAGAGGGCGCCGCCGCCGGAGGAGGAGGTTTCGGTCGTCGTCTCCGCGGCGCCACCGCGCGACCACACGCCGCCGTACCACATGTTCGGCGTCGGATTCAGCGGCGTGGGGAGGAACGCCGCGGCGCTCTGGAAGAACGAGGTGTTGAGCGCTGTGATCAACGCCGAGACCTGGTTGGCGGGAGAGGCGACCACGCCAAGCTTGAGTTGCTGCTCGATACCGTTGTTTCCGAGCGTCGGGACGTAGTCATAGAGGCCATAGCGGCTCGCGCCCGCCAGCAATTCAGATGAGGTCAGGGTGAGCGGGATTGACGCGTTCGAATAGAGAAGCGTCCGGTTGGGAACCTGCGTCCAGAGCAGATTGCTCGGGTTCGTCAGCGTCCCGGCCAGAGCGGTCGACGCGCCGGCGGTCGAGCCGTTGACACGGATGTAGTTCGAGTTGCCGTTTGTCAGGTCGACGGGCATCGTGATCGGACCCGAAACGGAGCCATTCACGGTCAGCGTCTTGGGCGTCGTTCCGACCGGGTTCAGCATCCCGGTGTCGTCGCCGACGCGGAAGACGCCATTGTGGAAGCCGCTCGAGTCCGCCATCACATCAACATTGCCGGTGATGACGCCCAAGGCGTTCATCACCGCTGGAGTCCCGGGCAGCGTCACGTTGCCCGTGATCGTGCTGTTCGAGGCGAAGCTGTTCACGGTCCCGCCCACGGCCGTCACGTCGCCGACGATCGCGGCGTTGTTCGTCAGCGTGCCGGCCATGTTGGTTAGCGAGCCGGTCCACACGCCATCGTTCTCGATCGTACCGCCCGTATTGAAGGCATTTCCGTTCCAAGCTCCCGACGCGAAGTTGGTGATCGCGCCGGTGTTCGACGCCACATTGGCGTTATAGACGCCGTAGTTCATCACCGTACCGGCGTTGCTGAGATCGTCGGTCACGGTTCCCAGGTTGACGATCGTGCCGCTCGAAACGTTGTTCACGTTCGCAGCGCTCAGCCCGCCCCAGGGGGAAACAAAGACGTCGCCGAAGTTGGTGAGGAGCCCGCTCATCGCGTAGGTTCCCTGGTAGACGTTCAGCGTCGCCGCGGGGTTGTTGGTGAACGTGGTCGTACCCGAGAGATCGCCGGTCACGTTGAAAGCGTTGTTGTTGAGGACCGGCGCGTTGAGGGTTCCCCTGGCGTAGACGGTCCCGAAGTTCGTGAGGCCGGTGCTGCTGATCGAACCGCGCAAGCCGAGAATGCCGCCTGCGCCGACAGTCACGGGACCGCTCGGAGTGGCAAGAGAACCGATGCTGCCCGGGACGAACAATCTTCCGCCGTTGATGTTGGTCGCGCCGGTGTAAGTGTTGGCGCCTGCGAGAATCTCCGTGCCCGCCGTCAAGGTGAGCCCACCGGTCCCGCTGATAGCGCCGCCGAACGTGCTGCTCGCGTTAGACAGGGTCAGCGTGTTGACCCCGAGCGTCACTCCGCCCGACCCTGAAAGGGTGGTGATCGTCGTCCCGCCATTGGTCAATCCAGAGATATCGAACGTGCCATTGTCAGCCACGCCGCTCGACGAGGCGATCGAACCCGTCCCCGAAAGGGCGAGCGTCCCGGCGTCGATCGTCGTCGCTCCGGTGTAAGTGTTGACCCCCGTCAGCGTCTCCGTGCCGGTCGCCGTCGGCCCTAGCGTCAGACCGCCTCCGGTCACATTGTCGATGCCGCCGGCGTCGGCGATCACGCCGCCGAAGGTCGTCAACGCGCCGGTGAGGGTCAGAGTTCTGTGCGCCGAGATAAACGGTTCCCGTCTGGCCGGCGGCGGTGTTGCCCAATGTTTCGATCGACGCGCCCGCGGTCGTCTGCGAAATGTCGAAAACGGCGCCGGTGGCGAGAGAAACCCCGCTCGAGTTCGCGATGCCGCCCGTGCCGGACAGCGCCAGCGTCCCGGCGGCGATCGTCGTGGCGCCGGTATAGGTGTTCGCGCCCGTAAGCGTGAGGGTGTTAAGCGGAGCATTCTGGGTCAGCGCGGTGGCGGCGGTCGCGCCATCCTGGATCACCCCGTCGAACTCCGACGACGCGCCCTGATTGGTGAGGGTCGCGGTCCCCGAAGCCCCGCTGTTGGTCACGGTGCCGGCGCCCGCAAGCGAGCTCACTGTCTGAGCGTTGCCGCCAAGATCGAGCGTGCCGTTCACCGTCGTCGCGCTCGCCGCGCTGAACACGTTGGCCCCGGCGGCGCCCGAGAGCGTCGCGCCGCTGTCGACCGTCGTCGCGCCGGTGTAGGTGTTGGAGCCCTCCATCGTCGTCGGCGTGAGCGAGGCTGTCGCCTCGAGCGAAGCCGACCCGCCGATCCCGTTGACAGTGCCGCCCGCCGACGAAATCGCCCCGGTCAGCGAACCGTCCTGGATCGTGCCTCCGGTCAGCGTGACGCTGTTGATCGTCTGCGCGAAGCCCCCGAGATCGAGGATCGCGCCGGAATTCACCGTCGTCGCGCTCGCCGCGCTGAACGCGCCGGCCACGCCGCCAAGAAGAGTTCCCGCCTCGACGGTCGTCGAACCGAGGTAGGCGTTGCCCGTGCTGGTGAACTCGATCGTGCCGGTGTTGCCAGCCACGTTATTGATGGTGACTGACCCGCTTCCCGTGATCGCGCCGGAGATGATTGACGTCGTTGCAGGCGCAGCGCTGAAATCCGGATCGCCGGTGACCGTGATCGCATTGCCGATCCCCGCGCCGCCAGTGAAGATCAGCGACGATGAGTTGTTCATGGCGACGGTATTCGTGCCGAGCGCGCCGTTGTGGCCAACGATCGCCGTGCTGTCAGCCGTCAGCGTCGTGCCGCCGGTATAGGTGTTGGCGCCGGACAGAGTGAGTGTGTATGCGCCCGTGGTGATCGTCACCGACCCGGCCCCGGTCAGCGCGTTCGAGAGGACCCCGTTTGCTCCGACCAGCGTCTGGTCGATGGTCAGGCCGGCGCCGTTCGCCACAGAAACATTGCCGGTCATCGACTGGCTCGCGCCAAGCGAAAGAGTATTCGTCCCGCCGTTGAAATCGATCGCGTCCGCCTGGCCGCCCCCATTGATCGCGCCAAGATTTTCAACGGTCATGTACGAACCCGAGAGGCCGGCCCCGCCCGCGCCCGCCGCCGCGCCGGATCCGCCGGCGCCGCCCGCGCCGCCGCTGATCGTATCGCCGAGGCCGTTGGTGATTGTCGATTGCGTTGTGCCATTGCCCGATATGAGGATGCCGACGCCGCCGGCCCCGCCCGCGCCTCCTACGACGCCCGTTCCCCCGGCGCCGCCTGCGCCCGCCGTCACCGTCGAGCCCGTGCCGGTATTGTAGAAACTCGCCGAGGTCTGGATGCCGTCGCCGCCCGCGCCGCCAGCGCCGCCGTTGCCGCTCGCGCCGCCTGCCCCGCCCGCGCCGCCAATGCCGCCGGTCACGGTCAGCGTTCCCGAATTGTTGATGTCGGCTCCGGTGACGACGCCGAAGCCGCCGCCGCCGCCGCCATTGCCGATGCCGGAGCCTACTCCGCCGGCGCCGCCAGCGCCCCCAGTCAGGGTCAATGTGCCGGTATTGTTAAAGCTCGAATTGTAGCCCGTTCCGCCGCCGCCTCCGCCGCCGCCGCCCGGCGTGTTGCCGACCCCCGCGCCGCCCGCGCCGCCTGCGCCGCCTGGCGTCGTCGTGTCCCCGACGGCGCCGCCTCCGCCGCCGCCGCCCGACGCGTTCGCCGACATCGGGCCCATGCCTGTCGTACCCGGTTGGCCGGCGCCGCCGGGCGCGACGCCTTTCGCGCCGAACGTGGCGCCCGTCGAGCCGTTACCGCCGTTCTGGTTTGAACCGCCGCCGTTTCCGCCAGGATTGAGGCCGGCGCCGCCCGCGCCGCCCAGCGATTGGGCGCGCGCCGGGGCGGTTGCCGCCAGCGCCGCCAAAAGAGCAACGGTCGCCGCCGAGGTCCCGGCGAGCAAAGAACGCCGAACCTGAGCCTGACCCGAAACCTCGCCGCCCAGCCGTGAATGGAGATTCTGCCGCATCGATGTTCGCCCCGCCTCTGGATGCGCCCGACGGTTGCACGGCGGTTGTATTCCGCTCGTGTAAACGCGAGGGCCGAGCGGACACAAAGTCAACGATGTGTTGGTCCGCACGAGAGAATCGATACGTCGATATTGGCTAACGCGCAATGATATTGTGGCGAATTGGGGCTTATTTAGGTTAACTTAGCGCCGATACTTTGCAACCTGTGGCCTGCAAGACACACTTTTTGAGAGCAAAATACAACTTCAAGTAGTTCCTACCGCCGTGTTGCGCCAGCGAATCGCCCGGTTCCCCGGATTTTTCCGCCGATTCGTCCTCAATTTCCGAATCACTTGGATGAGCAAAATCAGGATCGGGGACGCCCCTTCGACGGCTGACTGCCGTTCTGCGGCTAGTCCAGTCTAACGGAAGCCGTGAACCGCTCTTAGGTCTAAGCCTTTGAAAAAATTCGATCCCGAGAATTTGACGTAAGAGAATGCGCCAGTTGTTTGGATTCGTCCCGGTTCAAAATGTTCTCGATCTCGTCCAAACGCGCTTCTTCCGAACCGGATCGGCCTGGCCCCGATCGCTCACCTGGCGTCGCACGCCGGTTTCATCGCGCCAGACAACCCTGACTAAGCTTTCGCGTGCGGCCAGGGAACGGAGAAGAACTTGGCTTTACTTGCCGAGGTCCGCGAGGGCTTGGGCAAAGCCTTTCATATTGACGGTGAACTTCGCCGTCGCGCCGTTGACCGCAAAGATTGTGACTTCGGCCGTGGAGGCCGCGCTGAGGCCCTTGACCATCACATCGTCGAGCGGCAGGACCGATTCGCAATGGTCGGGCTGACAAAGCGAATAGACGAGCTTCCGTGTCTCTTTTTCGCCGATTTTGACCTCGACTCCGGGCTGGATCAGCACTCCCGATGGGACCGAGAACACGGATTCGAGCTTCCCGTCCTGGCGGCCAAGCACCCAGGAGAAGACAACCCGCTGCGCGCCGCTCTTGTCGGTCTGCGCGATCCTCAGGACAGCCGAACACTGTTTTTTGGCCCCGCTCTGGTCGGTCAGGGCGCAGGTCACGGTCCAGTTGTCGTCGACAATGGTCTCGGCGCGGCGGATCTTGGCGGGCTCGGAGGTCTTGTCGGCGGGCTGGGCTGGCTGGGCGGCGGCGGGCGATAGCGCAAGGCCGAGCGCCGCCAGGGCGAATGATGACGGAAGACCTTTCACAAACAGCACTCCGGGCGAGCCCTTAAGCCTCCGGGCCTGCTAGGCCGAACAGTCGTCAACTGTCAATTCAAGGCCACGAGGCGCGGACCCGCCGTCGAGGAACCCGAGCCCTGCCAAGCTTTGGAAGCCGCGCTCGAGAATTACAGAGAGCGAAACTGTCAGTTCACGCGAAGCTGAAAGCAAAGTTTCGGCGAGCCAGGGCCGGTCTTGACTTGTCTCCCGACCCTTGGCTTTCTGCCTCTGGGCGACCCGGTCTGTCCTGGTTTCTTGCGGCATAAACCCTCGACTTCGGTGCTTTTGCCTCGACCCATTCCATATGACGAAGCCGGCTGAGACTGATTCGCTCCCTTTGATGAACTCCGGTGGATGACCGCGAAACGATACAGGCCTCTGTCGCAGCCGAACGCGGGCCTTGGAAGAGGGCGGTCCCGGCGGCTGCAACGAACGAGGACGCGCTGAGGTCGTCGCCTCCATCGCTCGTGCTCGTCACCGGCGCCAGCGGCTTTCTCGGATCGGCGATCGCCAGTCAGCTGCGCGCCCAGGGGTACGACGTCCGGACCCTGGTGCGTCCATCGAGCCCGCGCACGAATCTCGATCCTCGCGACGCCGTGCGCGAGGGCGACCTGCGCGACCCCCTCTCGCTTGCAGCGGCGCTCAAGGGCGTCCGATTCCTCTTCCACGCCGCCGCCGACTATCGTCTCTGGGCGCGAAACCCCGAGGAAATCCGCCGCAACAATGTCGAGGGAACCCGGCTTATCATGGAGGAGGCGTTGCGCGCCGGCGTCGAGCGCATCGTCTACACCAGCAGCGTCGCGACCTTGAAGCTTGTCGATGGAGCGCCCGCGACCGAGGATCGTCCTCTGGCCGAAGAGGAGGCGATCGGCGCCTACAAGCGCAGCAAGGTCGCGGCAGAACGTCTGGTCGAGGCCATGGTCCGCCGGGACGGGCTGCCGGCCGTCATCGTCAACCCGTCGACCCCGATCGGCCCGCGCGACGTGCGCCCTACGCCGACCGGGCGCATCATCATCGAGGCGGCGTCCGGACGCATGCCGGCCTTCGTCGATACCGGGCTGAACCTTGTCCACGTCGACGACGTCGCCGCGGGCCATCTCGCTGCGCTCGAGCGCGGCCGGATCGGCGAGCGCTATATCCTCGGCGGCGAGAATGTGCTCCTTGCCGACATGCTTGCCGACATCGCCCGCCTGGTCGGACGGCGGCCCCCGACGCTCAAGCTGCCCCGAGCCGCGGTCTACCCGATCGCCTATGGAGCGGAGTTAGTGGCGAAGGTCAGGGGCGTCGAACCGTTCGTCACGCTGGACGGCCTGCGAATGGCGCGTCATCGCATGTTCTTTGACGACGCCAAGGCGCGGGGCGAACTCGGGTACGCGGCGCGGCCCTACCGCAACGGACTTATCGACGCGATCGCCTGGTTTCGCTCGCACGGCGCCCTCACATGATCGCGACCGTAGTCGCCTTCCTCTCCCTCGCCGTGTGGGCCTATCTGCTGTTCGCTAGAGGATGGTTCTGGCTTTGCGGCGAGCGCGACGACTCCGTCCTGCTGCCGAGCGGCGCCAAGCCATCGAACGCGCCGGAGTCCTGGCCCGCCGTCGTAGCAATCATTCCCGCGCGCGACGAGGCAGACATGATCGCCCATAGCGTTGGCTCTCTCCTTCGGCAGGACTACCGCGGGCCGTTCTCGGTGGTGGTGGTCGACGACCAGAGTACGGACGGCACGGCCGCCGCCGCATCCGCCGCAGCGAGCGCAGCCGGAGCGGCCGACCGGCTGCGGGTCGTCGCCGGAACCAGCGTCGCGCCGGGCTGGACGGGAAAACTCTGGGCGATGCGGCAGGGCCTTTCGGCGGTCGAAGCCGGGGCGTCGGCGCCCGAGTTCGTGCTGTTCGGAGACGCCGATATCGCCTACGCGCCCCATGCGCTCTCCCGCCTTGTCGCGATCGCTGGCGCTAGAAAAAGCGTCCTCACCTCGTTGATGGTGAAGCTTCGCTGCGAAAGCGCGGCGGAGCGATGGCTGGTTCCCGCCTTCGTGTTCTTCTTCCAGATGCTCTATCCCTTCGCCTGGGTGAACGATCCCAAACAGCGCATCGCGGCGGCCGCCGGCGGCTGCATGCTGGCGCGGCGCGAAACCCTCGCCGCGGCGGGCGGTCTGGAAGCGCTGCGCGGCGCGCTGATCGACGATTGCGCGCTCGGCGCCCTGATGAAGCGACAAGGGCCGATCTGGCTCGGACTGACAGAGAGCGCGCATAGCCTGCGGGCCTATCCTGCTTTCACCGATTTCAGGCGGATGGTGGCGCGCTCCGCCTTTGCCGAATTGCACTATTCGCCGCTTCGTCTCGCCGGCGCAGTCGCCGGAATGGCGCTCGTCTATCTCGCTCCGCCCTTGTTCGCCCTATTCGCGCGAGGGCCCGCGCAAGCGGCGGCAGCGCTCGCCTGGGCCGCGATGGCGCTGGCGCTCGCGCCGACGCTGCGTTTTTATGCGCGCCCGCTCGCCGGCGGCTTGGCCCTGCCCGCGATCGCCGCGGCCTATGTCGGCTTCACATTGGATTCGGCGATGCAATATTGGCGCGGTCGCGGCGGCTATTGGAAAGGCCGAATCCAGGCCCCCGTGCGGGAGACAAGGCGCATATGACGACGGTGACCGAGGCTCGTTCTGGCAAGACGCACGGAGATGAGAACTTCCCGGTCGCGTCGTGGCTGCTCAGCGACCAGAATCGCGGACCGATCCTCGCCTTCTATCGCTTTGCGCGCGCCGCCGACGACGTCGCTGATCACCCGGCTTTGCCGCCGGACCGGAAGCTCGCGCTGCTCGATGGCCTCGATGCCGCCTTGCGCGGGCGCGGTGCGCCCGTTCCCGAGGCCGAACCCTTGCGCCTTGCGCTGAACGAGCATGGCCTCAAGCCGACGCATGCGCTCGATCTCCTCGACGCCTTCCGACTCGATGTCCGCAAGAACCGCTATGCGGACTGGGCCGAGTTGATGGGTTATTGCCGGCTCTCGGCTGCGCCCGTCGGCCGGTTCGTCCTCGACGTTCATGGCGAGGACGAGGCGACCTGGCCCGCTTCGGACGCCTTGTGCGCGGCGCTACAAGTCAACAACCACCTTCAGGATTGCGCCCTGGACTATCGCCGCCTCGACCGCGTCTACCTGCCGCTGGACATCCTCGGCGCGCATGGATCGTCGGCCGAGATGCTGGGCGCGCCGCGCGCCTCCCCGGCCCTGCGCGCCGCCATTGCCGAGATCGCCCGCCGCGCCGGCGAGTTGATCGATCGCGGCGAGAGGCTGATACCGGCGATCAGGGATGTCCGGCTCGCGACCGAGGTCGCCGCCGTGCATGCGCTCGCGCGCCGGCTCGCCCGTGACCTCGAAAGCCGCGATCCGTTGAGCGAACGGGTGCAATTCGGCAAGGCCGGCTTTGCGCTGATCGGCGGGCTGGGCGCCCTGCGCTTTCTTGCTTCGACGCTGGTCCGCTCCGTCCGCGCGCGGCCGAAGGCCTCCGCATGACGCAAGAGGCGGCGCCCGCGGCGCACAGCTCATTCTACATGGCGATGCGCATCTTGCCGGCGCCCCGGCGCGAGGCGATGTTCGCGCTTTATAGCTTTTGCCGCGAGGTCGACGACATCGCCGACGAGCGCGGGCCCGCAACCGCTTCGCAGCGTCTTTCAGAGCTCGAGCGCTGGCGCGCCGATATGGCCAGAATGTTTGCCGGCAGCGCTTCCCCCCATCTCGCCGCCCTCGATCGGGCGGTGCGGGACTTCGCTTTGAAGCAGGAGGATTTCGACGCCGTCATCGACGGCATGGCGATGGACGCCGCTCAGGATATCCGCGCCCCCGACTGGGCGACCCTCGACCTCTATTGCGACCGGGTCGCCAGCGCCGTCGGCAGGATCTCGGTGCGCATCTTCGGCCTCGCGCCTGACCCCGGCGAGGCGCTGGCCTACCACCTCGGCCGCGCGCTCCAGCTCACCAACGTTCTGCGCGACATCGACGAGGACGCGGCCGTCGGCCGGCTCTACCTGCCGCGTGAGGCGCTTGCGACGGCCGGCGTGACGACCGACGAACCCCTCAAGGCTGCGGCCGACCCGAAGCTCGCCGGCGCCTGCGTCGAGGTGGCCGCGCGCGCGCGCGCGCATTTTGAGAAGTCCAATGCGATCATGGCGGCGGCGCCGAGGGCGGCGGTCAAGGCGCCGCGATTGATGGCCGCCGCTTACGGCTCGATCCTCGAGCGGATGCTGGCCGAGGGTTTCGCTCCGCCCCGCCGCCGCGCGAGGGCCAGTCGGTTGCGCCTGCTTGGCGCGGTTTTGCGGTACGGCATCCTGTGAACGCTGGCGCGATCCATGTCATCGGCGCTGGAATTGCGGGCCTTAGCGCCGCGACGCGCCTTGTCGAGATCGGGCGGAACGTCATTGTGCATGAGGCCGCGTCGTTCGCCGGCGGCCGCTGCCGGTCTTATCACGACCCGACGCTCGGGCTTCGTCATCGACAACGGCAACCACCTGCTGCTGTCCGGCAATCGCCAGGCGCTCGACTACCTCGATCGGATCGGAGCGCGCGATACGCTTCACGATCCCGGCGCCGCGATCTTCGAGTTCGCGGACCTGAAGAGCGGCGAACGGTGGCGGCTCGATCTCGGCGAAGGCCGCATCCCGTGGTGGCTGTTCGATCGGAAAAAACGCGTGCCGGGCACGGCCTTCAGCGAATATTTCGCCCCACTCGGCGTGTTCGTGAAGGGGCGGGGCGCGACCGTCGGCGAGGCCATGGCCTGCAAGGGACCGCTTTACGAGCGGCTCTGGCGCCCCCTGCTGACTTCAGCGCTCAACACCAATCCCCCGGAAAGCTCCGCCCTGCTTACCGCCGCTCTGCTGCGCGAGACTCTTGCGGCGGGGGGAAAGGCCTGCCACCCGCTCTTCGCCGGCCATGGGCTCGCGAACAGTTTCGTCGATCCGGCGGTCGCCTTCCTCGCCGCGCGCGGCTCTGCGGTTCGTTTCGGCGACCGCCTCCGCGCCATCAGTTTCGAGGGCGAGCGCGCCGTTGCGCTCGACTTTGACGGCGGGCCTCAGACGCTTGGCGCGGACGATTCCGTAGTAGTCAGCGTGCCGCCGTGGGTCGCGAAGAGCCTTCTCCCGGGCGTCACGGCGCCGGACGAGTTTCGCGGCATCCTCAATGTCCATTTCCAGATCGCGCCGCCTCGCGGCCACCCGGCGATTCTCGGCGCCGTCAATGGACAAATCGAATGGCTGTTCGCTTTTCCGGATCGGCTCTCAGTCACGATCAGCAACGCCGACCGGCTTATCGACCGTCCGCGCGATGAGCTGGCGGCCGAAATCTGGCGCGAGGCGGCGGTGTTGACTGGTCTTCCCCCGACCTGCCGCCCTGGCAGATCGTCAAAGAAAAGCGCGCGACCTTCGCGGCCACCCCGGCGCAAGACGCCAAACGCCCTTATTCGCGCACCAGGTGGGCGAATGTGGTCCTCGCCGGCGACTGGATTCAGACCGGCCTGCCGGCCACCATCGAAGGGGCGGTCCGTTCGGGCTATAAGGCGGCTTCGGACATCGTCGGGCCGATGGCGCTTGCGCCGAAGCCTGGACGACCATGAGTTCTTCGCAATGACCATCGCTCTCGATCGTTCTCAAGCCTCGCCGTCGCTGGACATGCTCGAGCGCCATATCTCCCGGGCGGCGAAGGCGCTGCTGGCCCAGCAGCGTGATGATGGCCATTGGTGCTTCGAGCTCGAGGCCGACGCGACGATCCCCGCCGAATACGTGTTGCTCAGGCATTTTCGCGGCGAAAAGCCCGATCTCGAACTCGAGCGCCTGATCGCGGTCTACCTCAGGCGAATCCAGGGCTCTCACGGCGGGTGGCCGCTTGTTCATGCGGGCCCGTTCGACGCCAGCGCCAGCGTAAAGGCCTATTTCGCCCTCAAGATGGTCGGCGACGATCCTGAGGCGCCGCATATGCGCCGCGCGCGCGAAGCGATCCTCGCCCATGGCGGCGCAGCCAGGAGCAATGTCTTCACCCGTTTCCTTCTGGCGCTCTACGGCGCCATTCCCTGGAGCGGCGTTCCGACCATGCCGGTCGAGATCATGCTGCTGCCGCGCTGGTTTCCCTTCCATCTCGACAAGGTCTCCTACTGGGCGCGCACGGTCATGGTCCCGCTTCTGGTCCTGCAGGCTTTGAAGCCGCGCGCCGCCAATCCGCGTGGCGTGACGATCGGGGAATTGTTCACAGCGCCGCCGGAGACAGTCCGAAAATGGCCGACCGGAGCGCACCAGACCTGGGCGGCGGTCAAGTTCTTCGGGGCGATCGACTGGCTGCTCAAGCGCGCAGACCCATTTTTTCCGGCGCCGCTGCGCCGCCGCGCGATCGGCGCAGCTGCGGCTTTCGTGACCGAGCGCCTCAATGGCGAGAACGGCCTCGGCGCGATCTACCCGGCGATGGCGAACGCGGTGCTGATGTTCGATGCGCTCGGCTACCCGCCCGATCATCCCGACCTCGTCCTGGCGCGTCAGTCGATCGAGCGGCTCCTCGTCATCGGCAAGGACGAGGCCTATTGCCAACCGTGCCTGTCGCCGGTCTGGGACACGGCGCTCGCCGCCCACGCGCTGCTCGAAACGGGCGGCGACGCCGGGGCTGCGCCGGTGCGCGCCGCGCTCGCGTGGCTAAAGCCGCTTCAAATTCTCGACGTCAAGGGCGACTGGGCCGCCCGGCGTCCGGACGTGAGGCCTGGCGGCTGGGCGTTCCAATACGCCAATCCGCATTATCCCGACACCGACGACACCGCCGTGGTGGCGATGGCGATGGATCGCGCCGACCGCGGCGGCTTGAGCGGCGCCCCGGACGCTCATTCCGACGCGATCGCCCGAGCGCGCGAGTGGATCGAGGGACTGCAGAGCCGAGACGGCGCGTGGGCGGCTTTCGACGCGGACAACACCTATCACTATCTCAACCATATACCGTTCGCCGATCACGGCGCGCTGCTCGATCCGCCAACCGCCGACGTCACTGCGCGCTGCGTCTCCCTGCTCGCCCAGCTCGGCGAGACCCGCAAGACGAGCGCAGTGCTGGCGCGCGGAATCGACGCCCTTAAAGCCGATCAGGAGGAGGACGGAAGCTGGTTCGGGCGCTGGGGCATGAACTACATTTACGGAACCTGGTCGGCGCTCTGCGCATTGGCGGCGGCCGGCGAGGACCCGCAGTCGGAGTCCGTGCGCCGAGCCGCCGCATGGCTCGTCCGAATCCAGAATCCCGACGGCGGCTGGGGCGAGAGCGGCGAGAGCTACAGGCTCGACCACAAGGAGTTCGAATCGTCGCCGAGCACCTCCTCGCAAACCGCGTGGGCCCTGCTTGGGTTGATGGCGGCGGGGGAAGCGGACAATCCCGCCGTTGCCCGCGGCGTCGCCTATCTTGCTGCGACTCAGGGCGAGGACGGTTTTTGGAACGAGCCGTTCCACACCGCGACGGGATTCCCCCGCGTCTTCTACCTGCGCTATCACGGGTATTCGAAGTTTTTTCCCCTCTGGGCGCTCGCTCGCTACCGAAACCTGAAACGGGGGAATAGCCGGACAGCAATGTTCGGGATGTAGCGCGGGGCCAACCGCGGCTCCCCCGACTGAAGGGACCTGGACGGCTTGTCGCCGAAACGCAATAATATATGCTAAGTGGCTTCCCCCGCGTGGGAAGTTTCAAAATAACGCAGCTATAGGGTTGTTATCGAGGCTTCGACAAACGATCTGCGCTGCTTGGAGTGTGTTCATACGCATGACTAGAAACATCAAGGTCGCCATTGCCGGTGTCGGCAACTGCGCCAGCTCCCTGGTGCAAGGCGTGGAATATTACCGGAGCCGCCGCAACGCGGCGCTCGACGGCGTCATGCGCCAAACCATCGGGGACTACCGCGCGAGCGACGTCGAGTTCGTCGCCGCTTTCGACGTCGACGAGCGCAAGGTCGGTCGGTCGCTCGAGGAGGCGATCTTCGCCAAGCCCAACAACACGCGGGTGTTCCAGAGTTCGCTGCCGGTTTCGAACGTCGTGGTCCAGATGGGGCCTCTCCTTGACGGTGTGGCGGCGCACATGGCGGACTACGACGACGATGTCGCTTTCCGCCCGGCCGATCTCGAGCCGACCGACATCATTCGGGCTTTGCGCAAGTCCGGCGCCGAAGTGCTGCTTTGCTATCTGCCGGTCGGCTCGGAGAAGGCCGTGAAGCATTATGCGCAAGCCTGCCTCGAAGCGGGCGTTGCGATGGTCAATTGCGTCCCCGTGTTCCTGGCGTCCGATCCCGAATGGGCGCAGAAATTCCGGGACGCGCGCGTGCCGATCATCGGCGACGACATCAAGAGCCAAGTCGGCGCGACGATCGTGCATCGCTCGCTCGCGCGGTTGTTCGCCGATCGCGGCGTGGCGCTCGACCGGACCTACCAGCTCAACACCGCCGGCAACACCGACTTCCTCAACATGCTGGAACGCAAGCGCCTCAAGTCGAAGAAGATATCGAAGACGGAATCCGTCCAATCGCAGCTCGACGAACGGCTTGACGATGCGGACATTCACATCGGCCCGTCCGACTATATTCCTTGGCAGAAAGACAACAAGGTCGCTTTCATTCGCCTGGAGGGCCGCGGCTTCGGCGATGCGCCGCTGGAGATCGAGCTTCGGCTCTCGGTCGAGGACTCCTCGAACAGCGCCGGGGTCGTCATCGACGCGTTGCGCTGCGCCAAGGTGGGACTGGACCGGGGGCTGGCCGGGCCGCTGGAGTCGCCGTCGGCCTATTACATGAAGAGCCCGCCGCGCCAGCTTCGCGACAGCGTGGCGCATGACGCGTGCAACGCGTTCATCGACGGCGTTCCGTTCGAGCTTCCGAGGGCTACGCAGCAGAACGCAAAAGTTGCGGCCAGCTCGCGCCGTTCGTAGCGGGGTCGGGGCCGAAACGGCCTCGATCCATCCCGGCAACCGGCTTTCAACGATGGCGGCGATCGAAACGCTGCTTTTCGACTTCGGCGGCACGCTCGACGCCGACGGCGTGGCGTGGAAGGAGCGTTTCCACGCCCTTTATCAGGCCGAGGGACTCGATATGACCGCCGAGGCGTTCGCGCCCGCCTTCTTCGCCGCCGACGATCCGCTCGTGGGCGCGCTCCCGTCCACCGCCGGCCTCGCGGAGACGGTCGACAGGTTGGCCGCCAACCTCGAAACCGAGCTGGGGCGCCTGGCCGGGACCGCGAAGGCGCCGACCGACGGCGATCGCGGCCGGCGCGTCGCGTCGCGTTTCCTGTCCGACATGTCGGCCGTTATCTCCCGCAATCGCCCGGTGCTCGAGGCCTTGAGCGAGCGCTATCGGCTGGGCGTAGTATCGAACTTCTACGGCAATCTGGAAGCGGTGTGCCAGAGCTCGGGTCTCGCTCCGTTGTTCGCAGTGATGACGGATAGCCGCCAGGTCGGCGCCGAGAAGCCCGACCCCGCGATATTCCGCGCTGCTCTCGAAACCCTCGGGGCTGAGCCGGAGACAAGCCTTTTCATCGGCGATTCCCTGCGCCGCGACTGCGAGGGCGCGCGACGCGCGGGCATGGGCTTTATCTGGATCGCGCCCGAAGACGTCCAGGCCGCCGCTGCTCGCACAGACCCGCCCGGATCCATTCTCGCCGCCGTGACCAAGCTGCCCGATCTGCTGAATGTCCTGAAATGACCGCCGCGCCGGATATCCTTCAAGGCGGGATCATCGCCGCCGGACACGGGACCCGCCTGCGGGCCGACGGTTATCGCGCGAGCAAGCCGATGGCGCGGGTCGGCGGACGCCCCCTGATCGGGCACGCCCTCGATCGCTTTCGCGCCGCCGGCATTCGCCGCGTGACGGTCATCATCAACGAAGCGAGCGACGATTGTCGACAATGGCTTGGCGACCACGGCGACGATTTTGACCTCGACGTGATCGTGCGCACGACTCCGTCCTCCTATGCAAGCTTCAGCCTGGTCGCCGCCCGGCTCGCCCCTGCGCCGGCGTTAATCACGACAGTCGATTCCCTTCTTCCGGTCGACGACTTCCGCCGCTTTGTCGGGTCGTCCGCGGACTTTCCGAGCGACGCGGTCGTCCTCGGTCTCGCCGGACATGTCGATGACGACAATCCCCTGTGGGCGACGCTGGACATCTCGGACGGCCGCATCCTCCGCCTCGGCGGCGATGGCGGCAGCCACGTCACGGCCGGCCTTTACCGGCTGCCGGCCCACGGAACCGCGAAGCCTCCGACGGGCTTCGCCCGGCTCCGCGACTATCTCAAATGGCTCGTCGACGGGGGCCAGAAGGTTTACGGCGTCGTCCTGCCGCTGGTGTTCGACATCGATCACGCGCGCGATGTCGAGGCAGCCGAACTGGCCGGATTCCGCGGTCAACGCGAGAACATCGGCGAATGAGCGCCGGGCTGACCTGTTGGGGCGTGTATCGCGAGGCGGCGCACTCGCCCGGACGGATCGATGACGACGCCGCCATCCTGGAACGCGTCGGCGCGGTCCTGGCGGAGCGCGGCTTCCGCGTCGAGCTTGTCGCCGCCGACGACGGCATCGAAACGCTCTCGGCCAACGTGTTCGCGATGTGCGAGCGCGGGACAATTCTCGATCGCCTCGCGGCGATGGAAAAGGCAGGGTCGATCGTCGTCAATTCGCCCGCCGCCATTCGCAACACCTACCGTCACCGGATGATCGAATTGTTCGCGCAACGCCGCGTGGCGGCGCCGTTGAGCCGGATCGTCGCCACCGATGCGACGAAGCCGCGGCCGGCCGACTGCGTATGGGTCAAGCGCTATGATTTCCACGCAACGCAGCCCGACGACGTGATGTATGTCGCATCGGAGACCGGCTGGCGTCAGGCGTTGCGCGAATTCGCCGCGCGCGGCATACCCTTCGTCATTGCTCAGGAGCATGTGACAGGCGATCTGGTCAAATTCTACGGCGTCAGAAGCGGGGCTGGTCCGGCGAGCGCCGGCTGGTTCCAATGGTTTTATCATCGCGACAAAGGCATGCTGGGCCATTCGTTCGCCACCGCGCGCCTGCATGAGGCCGCGCTCGACGCCGCTGCCGCGCTGGGGCTCGAGGTCTTCGGCGGCGACGCGATCATCCAGGCCAACGGCGAACCGATGATCATCGATCTCAATGCGTGGCCGAGCTACGCGCTTTACCGCGACCAGGCCGCGCAGGCGATCGCGGATCACCTCAGCGAGCGCTTCCGGCGGCGCCCGCGCATTGTCGCTTCGACAGGGAGCTGATCTCTTGAACGACCTCTCATCTCCCAAAGCCCCGGCCGCGCGCAAGCTTCCGCGCCGCGCCGTGCCCGGCCCGAAGTCGAAGGCGATCTTCGAGAAGGAGGCGCAGGCGATGGCGCCCGGCCTGCAGTCGATCGCGCTCTTCTCGCAGATCGTCGTCGACCATGCTGAGGGTTGCGTCATCACCGACGTCGACGGCAACGAGTATCTCGACTTCATCGCCGGCATCGCGGTCGGCAGCCTCGGCCACGCGCATCCGCGCTATGTCGCGCGGCTCAAGGAGCAGCTCGAGCGCGCGACTTTCGGCAGCTTCACGACGGAGGCGCGCGCCGAGTTCCTCACCCGCATCGCCGCGACCCTGCCCGAGGGGATCACCCATCTCCAGCTTTTCTCAGGCGGCGCGGAAGCCGTCGAGGCGGCCTTCCGGCTCGCGAAGTCGGTGACGAAGAAGTTCGAGTTCATCGGCTTCTGGGGCGGCTTCCACGGCAAGTCCCAGGGCGTGATCGGGCTCCTCGGCGGCTCATACCGCAATCATCAGGGGCCGTTCCCGCCGGGGATGCACCACAGCCCGTACGCCAATTGCTACCGCTGCCCGTTCAACTTGCAGTATCCCTCATGCGGGCTCGCCTGCGCCGAGCATCTGCGCAACGTCATCAAGAACGACACGCAGGGCGAGATCGCCGCGATCATCATCGAGCCGATGCAGGGCACGGCGGGCAACGTTATTCCGCCGGACGACTTCATCCACGCGGTGCGCGAGATTGCGACGGAGGCCGGCGCGCTCCTCATCGCCGACGAGATCCTGGTCGGCTTCGGCCGGACGGGCAAGATGTGGGCCTCGGAGCATTTCGGCCTCAAGCCCGACGTGATGACGATTGGCAAGGGGATCGGCGGCGGCTTCCCGATGAGCGGAGTCGCCTCGTCGTTCGAAAACATGTCGGCCACGCCCTTCGGCGAGCCGAGCGGCTCCTCGTCGAGCTACGGCGGCAATCCGCTCGCCGCCGCGGCGGGGCTCGGGGCGATCGAGGCGCTGACCGAGGACGGCCTCGTCGAGAATTCGGCCCGCGTCGGCGCCGTGATGCTGGAGGCGCTGAAGAAGCTTCAGGACAAGTATCGCTTCATCGGCGACGTGCGCGGGCGAGGTCTCATGATCGGCGTCGACATGGTCGCCGACCGCAAGACCAAGGCGCCGCTCGACAAGAAAATCACCCGCGCCCTCTTCCACGAGGCGCTGGAGCGCGGGCTCATCACCATGTCCTATTCGAGCGTCATCCGCATCAACCCGCCGCTGGTGATCACCGAAGACGAGGCGCTACAGGGCGTCGACATCCTCGATCAGTCCTTCGCCGCGATCGCACAAAGGTTCGCACTGGATTGAGCGGGTTGCTTCAAGCGGCGTACGCCCCCTTCTCCCTCGGGGAGAAGGTGGACGCGCGGAACGCGCGGCCGGATGAGGGCGCGCCGCGAAGTGGCGCAATTCGCGGCAAGTCCCTCATCCGTCGCCTTCGGCGACACCTTCTCCCAGAGGGAGAAGGGGCGCGATGCTGAGGGGCGCGTTCATCGGTTTCGGCAATGTCGCGGCGAACGGGCACATGCCCGGTTGGCGCTCGCGCGAAGACGCCCGCATCGTCAGCGCGACCGACGCCGCTCAGCCGCGTCGGGACGCCTTTCTCGCCGCCTGTCCCGACGGCCGGTGGTTCAACACCGTCGATGACCTGCTGCTGCGCGAACGGCTCGACTTCGTCGACATCTGCGCGCCGCCGGGCAGCCATGCGGCGCTCATCGAACGCGCGCTCGACGCGGGTCTCCATGTGCTTAGCGAAAAGCCGCTGGTCACCCGGCTCGACGACGCTACGCGGCTGGCGACGGCCGCCGGGCGCGCCGGACGTATTCTGCATACGGTCCACAATTGGCTTCATGCGCCGATTTGCCTCGAGATCTCGGCGCTGGTCGACGGCGGCGCGATCGGCGCCGTCCGATCGGTGCGCTGGCGGACGCTGCGGACGCAGCCGGCAACCGCCGTCAGCGCGCCCGGCGTCGCCAACTGGCGCGTCGATCCGAAGCTCGCCGGCGGCGGCATCCTGTTCGATCACGGCTGGCATGCGCTCTATTGCGTCGCCCGGTGGGCCGGCGTTCCCAGTCGCGTCTCGGCGCGGCTCGAGACGCGCCGCTTTCACGACCAGCCGCTCGAAGACACCGCGACTCTCGAGCTCGAGACGGCCTCCGGCGTAAGCCAAATCTTTCTCACCTGGGCCGCGGACGAGCGCTCCAATACGATCGAGGTCGAGGGGGACCAGGGACAGATTCACGTGGCCGGCGATTCTGTTGTCCTCAGGTCAGGCGCGCGAGAGCGTCGCTGGACGTCGCCCTCGCTGGCTCAAGGGTCGCACCATCCCGAATGGTTCGGCGCCGTGGCCAATGATTTTCTGGCCGCGGCGACGGGCGGCGGCGAGGGCAATCTCGAAGAGGCGCTGTCATGCGCCCGCGCGATCGACGCCGCCCAGCGGTCAAGCGCGGCCGGCGGCGCCTGGCTCGCGCTCTCCGGTCAGGCGCCGGACGGGCGGCGCGTCTCAGCGGACCGCTCGCGCGCCGCGAGGAAGAGCACGAGGCAGAAGTAGGTCGGCGCGCCGATCGCGGCGAGCAGGAGAAACCAGTTCGACCGACCGAAGAGCGCCAGCAGCAGCACGAGATAGATGAAGTCGCGGCGCGAGGCGGAGTCCAGAGCCTTCGCCAGCGGGCGATCGGGCTCGGCCGAGACCGAGGTGTAGAGCGCTCCGCCGTCATCCTTGACCCGCATGAGCCGCCAATAGACGAACCCCGCCGATCCCAGCGTGCCGAGAACGGCCGCGGCGCCGAGCAGCAACGGCCAACTCGCGCCGGCGAAAAGACTCCAGCCAATCGCCATGCATCCAAAAATGACGACGTGAACGACATTGTCGCCCCAGAAATCGAGAACGCCGCCCCATCGCGATTCCTCGAATTTCAGCCTGGCCAGTTCGCCGTCGCACCCGTCCAGGATCGAATGGGCGAGAAACATGAGAGCCCCGACCGTCTGCAGGGATGCGCGCGGGGAGAGGAAGAACGGCCCGCCGCATATCCCGACGAAAATCGAAATCAGGCTCATCTGGTTGGGCGTGATCGCGGTCTGCGCCAGGAGGCGCGAGATCGCGAGCGAGATCGGCCGCTCGACGTGACGGGCCATGAACCCGTCCGTGTCCTTGACCAGCGCCTGCATGAGCCGCCGTTCGGCGGGGCGGACATCCGCCTGCGTCTCGACGACAATCGGATCGACGCCTGCCGGAATCGCCTCGGGCGGCCCGAAACGGCGGGCGAGGCTGCTCTCGACCGCGATCAGATCGCGCGCGCCGCCGCTCTCCTCGAGCGCCTCAACCGCGTCGGAGGCCGATGCGGCCGCGACCATAACGATCCGGTTCGGCATCCCCGCCCAGACGGCAGGTTCGCTCCCCGCCACCGTCAACCGTTCGAGCCAATCGGTCTCCGCCAGGATCGACGCCGACGCAATGACCAGCGGAGCGGCGGGAGAAGACATCAGGCTTGCGGCGAGCTGGCTCCAGCCCGGAACGCGGGCCGCCCCCTCCGTCGCGCCGCCGTTCGCCGACATGACAAGCACCTGGCGATATCCGGCGCGCCGCGCCGCCAGAACCGCGCGCCGGACAAGACCGAGCCCCAGAATCACGCGTCCGCCATCCCGGCCGCGCGTCGCGCCGGCTGCTTCAATCGGGGCGGGCGGCGCCGGGAGAAGGATAAGAATCGGCGCTACGGGCATGACGGTTCAGAATTCCCCACATCGGACGGGATCGGATCATCGGCGCCGCCGTTCATCTCCTACTGGGCGGCGATTGCTGGTAGACGATTGAGCGCCGCGATCGTCCGGCAAATGCTTGGAAGCGGGCCGCGACCCCACAGGGAGCCACATCATTTCAAGATCGCTCATCGTCGCTGCGTTTTTGGGTTTCCTGCTCGTCGTCTTTCTCATCGTCAAGAGCGGCGCCGCCGAGGTGGCTTCCGCCATGCTGGTGCTCGGCTGGCGGCTCGCGCCGATTACGCTCTATCATCTCGTCCCGTTGTCGTTCGACTCGCTGGCGTGGCGGGAGCTGTTGCCGCCGTCGACCCGTCCCGGCTTCCTCGCCGCCCTGCGGATCCGGTGGATCCGCGAATCGATTAACTCGCTGTTGCCTGTCGCCGGGGTCGGCGGCGACATCGCCGGGGCGCGGCTCGCGAACAAGGGCGGCGTTCCGGGCGCGCAGGCGGCGGCCAGCATGGTTGTCGACATCACCGTCGGGGCGGGCACTCAGCTCATCTTCGTCCTGGGCGGGGTGGCGCTGCTCGCCACCCGATCGAACGCCGACGCCGCAAGCGCAGTGGCGCGGGCGTCGCTGATCGGCGTGGCGTTGTTCGCCGCCGCGATCGCCGCCTTCGTGTTGGTCCAGCACAACAGCATGTTCGAACTGTTCGTCCGCCTGGCGGGCCGCGTCGCGCCGGAGAAGTGGCTGTCCGCCTTCGCCGGCCACGCTTCCGCGATCGACGGCGCCGTCAGGGACACATACCGCCGGCGCTTCGCCCTCGTCCGCGCCTGCGCGCTGCGCCTTGCGGGATGGGCCGCCGGCGCCGGCGAGACGTGGCTGGTGATGTATTTCCTGGGCAGACCCCTCAGCCTGACCGACGCGTTCATCCTGGAAAGCCTCAGTTCCGGCGTCCGCGCGGCTGCGTTCATGGTGCCCGGGGCGCTGGGCGCCCTCGAGAGCGGCATTGTCGTCTTCGGCGCCCTCTTCGGGCTGCCCGCGGACATGGCGCTGGCGATCTCCTTGTCCAAACGGGTGCGCGAGCTCGCCCTGGGCCTGCCCGGCCTCATGGCCTGGCAGTGGGCCGAGGGGCGTCATCTCCTGCGCCGGGGCGGAGATGAGGCGGGGCCCGCCTCTCCGTGACCGCCATCTAGTGTGCGACCGCCGCCGGCGGCGACTTGGCGATTCCGGTGGCCGGCGATTCGGTCTCGGGAGGCAGACCGATGGCTTCGCGCAATTGGCCGCGACGGGTCTGATACCAGCTCGAGCGCAGGAAGCTGTAGAAGTCGATCGAGGCGTTCTCGGCCTCCTGCCATTGGGCCAAATGCGCTGTCGCCCCCAGGGCGCCCGAGCCAATAGACCACGGCCAGCCGATCAAAATTCCGCCCATCACCCAGCCGACCGGATCAAACACGGTATCCACCGCCCCGCCGACCGAATCACGCTGCGTCGAGGGGCCATAGTAAGGCGTGTTCACAAACGTGCCGGCCGGGACGCCGTAGACGAACAGGGTCTGGCCGAAATCGCCGCTCTGCTTCGGCAGCCCCCCCGCCGTCGCGACGTCGAACAGTCCGCCGAGGCCGAAGGTGGTATTGAACACGAGGCGGCTGAGGGTGATCCCCGCGGCGTTGAAGCGCCCCTGAAGGATGTTGTTGGCGAAAACGCGCGGTTCTTTCAGATTTGAATCCAGATCTTCCAGTCGGTCGCGAATGGGTCCGGGCACCTGCTTGACGACGTTGGACGCCGGGTCGAGCACCGTCTGGTTCAGGCGAAGAACGCCGCGGTTGAATTGCTCGTTGGGGTCGTCGATCGGCAGCGAGGCGTCCCGAGGAACGCCCGCGCAGGCGCTGACGAAACCCGCCAGCGCCCACGCGGCCGTCCTTGCCGCCCAACCCCAGCCCCCAGGCATGCGTCGCTGATTCCCCGTAGTTCCCGCGCGACCCGCAATCCCCGCGCGCCCATCCGAGAGCAGATTCGCAGGGGTCCGCCAGTTCCGAATCGCCAAGAATCCGGAGCCGCCGTGAAACAAGGTTAACAGAGCGGCGCCGCGGGCGACTATCACCCTTTTGCCACACTCTATTCATCTTTTTTGCCCGCGGCCGTGGAGACCCTCAGTCCGAATGGGTTTTCCGCTGCGTCGCCAGGAGAGCGGGCTGGAACAATACGGCGGCGGAGAGCGTCGTCACCAGCGAAAGCGCCATCAGCTTGCCCATGCTCGAAGTGCCCGGATGGTGGGAGAACCATAGGCTGCCGAAGGCCGTGGCGGTCGCGCAGGCGCTGAAGAAGACCGCGCGGGTCAGGCTCGACTGGAGAAAGTTCCTCTCCCCCGCCCGCCACGCCATGACGTAGTAGATTTTGAAGGCGACGCCGACGCCAAGCAGCAGCGGTAGGGCGATGATGTTGGCGAAGTTGAGCTCGAGCCCGATCGCCACGCAGATTTCGAGGGTGACGACGATGGCGACCATCAGCGGCACCAGGGTCAGCGCGACGTCGACCCATCGGCGCAGCGTCACAAAAAGGATGAGCGCGATCGACGCCACCGACCAGAGCGCGGCCTCGAGAAACGCTTTGACGATGGTCGCCGCGGCCTCGACGATGAAGACCGGCCCTCCGGACGCCTGGGGCGCTACCTTTCGGACCGCGTCGACGAACCGGCGCAGCACGGCGTTGTCGTTCCCGTCTCCGCTTGGCGCGACCTCGATCCTGACCTCGCCGTCGGCCGAGACCCAGGCGCTCTTGAGCGACGGCGGCAGCGTGTCGATCGTCACATGTTCTGCGGTCAGGAGGTCTCTCACCTCCTGGAGCGTAGTCATGAGCGGCGTGGCCAGGACCCGTCCGACCTCGTCTCTTTCCGCCTGAGGCGCCCTGGCCAGAGCGGTCAGCGCGTTCGCCAGCCGGCGCGCCTGCGCCGCTGCCGGGCTGTCGAGACCTGCGGCCGCGCCCGAAAGATCGGCGGCAGTCTTGTTGATCGCTTCCAGCGTCTGAGCCGGCGTCGGGGCCGGATCGACCTGGCCCGGGGTCAGCGTGTTCTCGAAGAAGAAGCTCGCATCGTCGATCAGGGCCAGCTTCTCATCCTGGTCCTTGGGCACAAAGCTTTCGAGCGTCCGCACCTTGGCGACTTCCGGCAGTCGGCCCAGGGCTTCAGCCAGCACGGAGGCGCTGGCGAGATCGGGCTTGAGGATATCGATGGTGTTCGGGCTGGTGTCGGGATCGGCGATCAGATCGAGCAGGGTCGAGACCGACTCGGCCTGCTTGGAGCGCAGGTCGAGCGGGTTGAAGTCGAAGCTGAGGTTCCGGAGCAGCGGCAGGCCGAGAATGACGGCGGTCAGGGTCAGGCCGACGACCCAGTTGCGCCGCCGGTCGAGAAAGCGGTCGAGCGGCGCGAGCGCGGCCCAGCCGACCGGCGCCGGCTCGCCGGCCGGCTTGAGCGCCGAAAGCAGGGCCGGAAGCAGGGTTATGGTGGTCAGGAACGCGATGATCATGCCGGTTCCGGCGATCAGTCCGAGCTCCGAGAGACCGACATAGGCGGTCGGCAGGAACGAATAGAAGGCGGCCGCGATCGAGGCGGCGGCGAGCAGGAGCGGTCCGGCGACGCCGCGCGCCGTCCCCTGAAGCGCTTTGTCGAGATCGTGGCTCGCATGCCGTTCGGCGCGGTAGCGGACGGCGAACTGGATGCCGAAATCGACGCCGAGGCCGATGAACAGCACCGCGAACGCAACCGAGATCAGGTTCAACGCGCCGACCATCGACAAGCCGATCGCCGCGGTCAGCGTCAGCCCGACGGCGAGATTCAAAAGGACTGCGAAGACGATGCGCGCCTGCTTGAGCGCGAGCCACAACAGCAGGAGAACGACGAGGATCGTCACCACGCCGTTCAGGGCCGCCCCATCGGCGACGGTGGCGAATTCCTCATCCGCAAGCGCGACCGATCCGGTCAGCCGCACCCTGACGCCCTTGTCCGGCGTCAGGCCAAGTTTCTCGACCGTCGCACGAATCGCCTCGGTCGCCCGGCCGCCCGGCTGCAAATCGCCGTAGTTGAGGACCGGCTGGATGTTGATGAACCGCCGAAGCTCGGAGGGCTCCGGCGGATGTCCCGTGATCAGCCGGCGCCACGAAAAGGCATGGTGCTTCCCCTGCGCCACGTCATCGAGAGCGTCGGCGATCGCGGCCACCGCCGGCTTCATGCCTTCGAGCGTCGTCTTTCCCAGGCGCACGCCCTCGATCGATTGCGAGATCGCGCCAAGGACGCCGTGCAGCGTCGGATCGGCGGCAAGCGTGCCCAGGAAGGGCTCGGCCTTGATCAATTGGGCCATGTCGCTTCGCACGTCGTCGAGGGATTTGAACAGGATGCCGTTACGGGCGAAGAACTCGCCGCCGTCCGGCCGGGTCACGGTGCGGATCACATCCGACTGGGGCGCAAGGGCGTCCGCCAGCGCCGCCACGGCCTCTTCGGCGCCCTCGGGCGTCGTCGCGTCGACGACGGCGATGATCCGGTCGGTCTGCTGGGGGAAGAGTTCGTTGAGCCGCATCTCCTGCTGGCGCCAGGGGAGCGAGCTCGACAGGAGCTTGCTGCTGTCGGTGTCGATCGCGATGTGGCGCGAGAGATAGAGGCCGGCGAGAACCGCGGCGATGAGAAAGCCCGGAATGACCAACCATGCGTGACGGGTCGAAAGACGCACGGCCCGCGCAACTGCGGCGATGATCAAGGCGCTGTCGTTGGCATCCATGGGAGCCGGGTGGAGGCCATGGTTCGCGCCGTTTTGTCAAATCGGGGAGCGCGATGGCGTTCGCCCCGACTGCGGGCCCTGACGCGCCGCAAGACAAGGGGGGCCGGCCAAGAGAAGTGCGGCTAGTCCCGTGATGCCTGCGGTCTCTTGATATAGCGGCTACCCGGGCCATCCGAGCCCCGCGCCTGATTTCGCACTTCCTCCGCGTCCAAGATGGCCGGCTTCTCCAAGGTCTCCGGTTTTTCGAACATTCTCTTCCGTAAAACAGAACCCCATGCTACATTTTTTCAATGCGGGCAACAATCCTCCGTTGGCGCGCCGCCACCATCGGCGTTCGTTTGTACAAGGTCCGCGCGACGTCAGGCCGCCGAAATCGGAGAAAAAGAAAAAGGCCGGAGGGGGTCAGCGCAACCCATTGAAAACGCTCGTTTCCGCCATGGAGATCCAAGACAATCAAAGCGTTTTTCTTGGAAAAATTTGGCCGAAGCCCTGCCTGGCTTGGCTGGATTTTGAAAAATTTGGAGATCTCTTTGACAAGGTCAAAACGCCATCCGCCTCGACCGCCGCGCAGGCCGCGCCCAAAGGGGCGCGCCGAAAATGCGCGCTCCCGGGTGGCGGAGCCTCGACTCAATTCCCAAATCCACGCTAGAAGCGCGCCCGCCCGGCGTTGCGCCGGCGTGTTCCTCGAAAACCATCATCGCGACCGGCCGGAAGGCCCGTCCATCCAGCCAAGTGGAAATTTGACAATGAAGGGTTTCAAATCCCGCCCGCTCTCGCCCATGTCCTTGATCGCGGTCATGATCGCCCTTCTCTTTTGGGCGCCGACCGCGTCGCTGGCGGCGTCGGCCAGTCCTGCGGCGCGACATATCGAAGCTTACTATCAGCAGCTGATGCCGACGCTGCGGGCGGCCGGATCTCTCAACGTCCGCGAGCGCGACCGGCAATTCGGGCCCGCCATCAACTCCGCCTTCGACATCGGGACCATGGCGAGGCTCGCGACGGGCCCCGCTTGGAGCGGTTTCTCGGGCGCCCAGCAGGCGGCGGTTCGCGACGCCTTCGCGCATTTCCTCGTCGCCGACTACGCCCATCAGGTGAGCGACTATTCGGGCGAGAGCTTCGTCGTCGATCCGCAGACGAGCCCGGAGGCCCGGGGCGGCGGCGAGATCGTCAAGACGCAACTGGTCCAACCGGGCGGCCGAACGGTGCAGATCAACTATCTGGTTCGCGGCGGCCGGGTGGTCGACGTCTACCTCAACGGCACGGTGAGCGACCTGGCGACCCGACGCGACGAGTTCGCCTCGATTCTCGCCGGCGGCGGCGGCGCTGACGCGCTGGTGAAGACGTTGCGCGCACGAACCGAGACCCTGCTGGGGAGCTAAGCCGTTCGGCGATGACAGAGGCGACGCCGGCCGCGAGCGCCCTGTTCATCAGCGGATTGAAGCGCGAGGCGGGGATGGCGGCCAGTCCAGGCCGCCTCGCGATCTGCGGCGACGGTCGGTCGCTTCGGGCCAGACTCGACGAGCTCGCTAATATACGCATTTCTATTGTAGTTAGCTGGGGGATCTGCGGCGGCCTCGATCCGCGCCTTCGTCCTGGCGACCTCGTCCTTGGCGCCGAAGTCGTCTCGGCCGAGGGACGCATCATTGCCGATGAGGCCGTCACATCGTCTCTCGCACAACGCCTGACCGAGGCTGGAGCGCCGGTTGCGATCGAGCGCATCGCCGGCGTCAGCTCGCCGGTCACGACCGCCCGGGCCAAGGCGGAGCTGCGCGTTGCGACCGGAGCGGCGGCAGTCGACATGGAAAGCCTGATGGCCGGCCGGTTTGCGCTCGAGCGAGGGACGCCCTTCGCCATCCTGCGCGCAGTCGCCGACCCGGCGGATCGCGACTTGCCGCCCCTCGTCGTTCAGGCTGTGGGCGCCGACGGCCGGATCAAGACCGCCGCCGTGTTTGGAGAGCTTGCCCGCTCTCCCGGCCAGCTCGCCGGCCTCGTCGCCGCCGCTCGCGACAGCCGGGCCGCGTTCGGCGCGCTAGGCCGCTGTCGCGGCCTTCCGGGCCTTTTCCTCGGCCTCGGCGCGGCGAATGTCTGAAAGCTTCTGGGTGACGTTGCTGTCGAAGACGTAGGTCGCCGGCCGCTGGCGATCGAGCGGGATGTCCGGCGCCAGCGCCCCTTCGGTCTTGACGCCGCGCAACGCGACGCCGAGGGCTTTCCATGGCCTCGTCACCGTGTCGCGCACCGCCGTCGCCTCGAATCCGCTGTGGACCATGCAGTCGGCGCATTTCTCGTAATTGCCGACCCCGTATGCATCCCAGTCCGTCTCCTCCATCAGCTCCTTGAAGGTCTTGGCGTATCCCTCGCCGAGGAGATAGCAGGGGCGCTGCCAGCCGAATACGGTGCGCGTCGGGTTGCCCCAGGGCGTGCAATGGTAAGTCTGGTTGCCGGCCAGGAAGTCGAGGAACATCGTCGACTGGTTGAAGGCCCATTTGCGCCCTTGATTGCCGCGCCGGAATATCGCCCGGAATAGCTCCTTGGTGGCGGAACGGTTGAGAAAGTGCTTCTGGTCCGGAGCCCGCTCGTAGGCGTAGCCTGGCGACACCGTGATGCCGTCGACGCCGAGTCGGGTCACCGTATCGAAGAAGGCGGCGACGCGCTCCGGGTCCGCGTCGTTGAAGAACGTGCAGTTGATCGTGACCCGAAAGCCCTTGGACTTGGCGGTCTTGAGCGCGGCGACCGCCCGATCGTAAACCCCCGGCTGGCACACCGACTTGTCGTGCATCTCCTGGTCGCCGTCGAGATGAATCGACCAGGTGAAATAAGGACTGGGCGCGTACTGGTTGATCTTTTTTTCAAGAAGCAGCGCGTTGGTGCAGACGATCGCAAATTTCTTCCTGGCGATGACCCCTTGGACGATCTTCGGCAGCTCCTTATGCAGGAGAGGTTCGCCGCCCGCCATGACGACGACCGGCGCGCCGCATTCGTCGACCGCGGCGAGAGCGTCCTCAACCGAGATCCGCTTGTCGAGGATCGCGTCGGGATAGTCGATCTTGCCGCAGCCCGCGCAGGCGAGATTGCATCGGAACAGCGGCTCCAGCATCAATACGAGCGGATAGCGCTTTCGTCCGACAAGATGCTGCCGGACGATATAGGCGCCAACCCTGGCGATTTGTCTCAAGGGTATGCCCACGCGAAATCCCTTACTAAGCCCGGTTCATCGATGGGTTCGACCAGTTCAATCCATGAGCTCCGCCGGAAGGCGAAAGCTCACGGTTTCCATTGGCCCGTCGAGAGCTGAGACTTCTGACGGCGCGATCTGCATCAACGTTTGCACCACGTCCTCAACCACAACCTCAGGCGCGGATGCGCCGGCGGTGACTCCGACAACCGAGGCGTCGCGCACCCATTCCGTATCGATCTCGCTGCTGTCGGCGACGAGATAGCTCGGAAGACCCGCCTCCTCGCCAATTTCGCGCAGCCGATTGGAGTTGGAGCTGTTGCGCGCGCCGACAACGATCAGGATGTCGGCGATCCGCGACAACTCCTGCACCGCGGTCTGCCGGTTTTGCGTCGCGTAGCAGATATCACGAATCTCCGGCCCCGCGACATCGCTGAAGCGTCGATGCAACGCCGCGATGACGTTCCTCGTGTCGTCGACGCTCAACGTGGTCTGAGTGATATAGGCTATCGGCGCGGTGGCCGGGATGGAAAGCCTTTCCACGTCGTCTTCGTTTTCAACGAGGTGCAATTCGCCGTCGATCTGGCCTAGCGTCCCTTCGACCTCCGGATGTCCGGCATGCCCGATGAAGACCACAGTCCGGCCCTGAGCGACGTACCGTCGGCCTTGATTATGCACTTTGGTGACGAGCGGACAAGTCGCATCGATGGTCGGAAGCGATCGCGCCTTGGCGTCGTCTTCGACTTTTCGCGACACGCCGTGAGCGCTGAAGATCGTCACCGCACCCTCCGGAACCTCGTCCAAATCTTCAACGAAGTGGGCGCCTTTCGCCTGGAGCGATTCGACGACATGACGATTATGTACGATCTCGTGGCGCACGTAGACCGGGGCGCCGTACTTGGCCAGAGCCCGCTCGACGACATCGATCGCGCGGACAACCCCCGCGCAAAACCCGCGCGGCTGAGCCAGAATAATCTTCATCCACCCACTCTTTCACCGAAGCTCGGCGGTCTCGCAAGTATCGCAGATACCACGGAATTCCACCGGATTATCGTGATTAATAGCAACCGAATCTATAAGCCTCGACAGGCGCCCTACGCAAGTGACCGCTGGCGGCTCGCCGCGATCACCCGCCGCTAGTTGTCGTGATGCGACTAATTCATAGGCGCCTATTTTCTCATCAAACGCCCCATCGGACCGAGCCCGCAGTCGCCTGCGGCCCGCTCACCCCGAAATAGCAATTCCTTTTCAGACCGTTAGACCGCCCGGCGCGCCATGGCACGCGCCTTGTAAGGCAGCGTCGGGCGGAGCGCGCTGCGTTCCGATGTCACTGCACGAGAGCGGCATGGTCGATCACCGCCGCGGCGCGTCACAATGGGGCGAGTCTTATGAAAATCATAATGGCGATCATAAAGCCGTTCAAGCTGGAGGAGGTGCGCGATGCGCTCACCGCCATCGGGGTGCACGGTCTGACGGTTACTGAGGTCAAGGGCTACGGCCGACAGAAGGGGCATACCGAAATCTATCGCGGAGCCGAATACGCGGTGAGTTTCCTTCCCAAGTTGAAAATCGAAGTCGCGGTGAACGCAGACGTCGCCGACAAGGTCGTCGAGGCGATCGTTGCTGCGGCGCGCACCGGCCAGATCGGCGATGGGAAAATCTTCGTCTACGGCCTCGACTCGGCGGTACGGATCCGCACGGGCGAGAAGGATAAGGATGCGCTCTGACCTATGGCGCACGGCTTCCATTCGAGATCGGAGTCCTGAACTATGAACCTGACAGATAAACTCTCTCGCCTCGCCCCGGCGCTGGCGGCAGCCGTCTTCATCGGCCTGTCGCCAGCTGCAGCCGTCGCGCAAACTACGGCGCCGGCGACGACCGATGCGCCCGCCGCCGCGGCTCCGGCCGCTCCGGCTGCGCCCGCCGACGCCGCTCCGGCCGCTCCTGCTCCCGCCGCTGCCGCGGCAAAGCCGCCGCCGCCCGCAACCCCCGCCTGCGCGGCGGCCAGCGCCGCAGTTGCTGAGACCGACAAATTCGCAGCCGTCGCTGCGGTGCCGGCCGTGCTCACGAACTGCACGCCGAGCGGTGGAGACACGGCCTGGATGCTGACGTCCGTCGCGCTCGTGCTCATGATGACGATCCCGGGGCTCGGGCTCTTCTACGGCGGCATGGTGCGAAAGAAGAACGTCGGCGACACCGTCATGACGAGCTTCGCGATCACCGCTCTGGTGACAGTGGTCTACGCGATTGTCACCTATTCGCTTTCTTTCACGGCAGGCACGCCGTTCATCGGCGGACTGAGTCGAGTTTTCCTCCAGGGCATTCTCAGCGACGTGAACAACGGCGGCATCGGCAATCCGAACCCGCTCGCGCCGACGATCCCCGAAACCGTCTACATGTGCTTCCAGATGACCTTCGCGATCATCACGCCCGCGCTCATCGCCGGCGCGTACGCGGAGCGCATGAAGTTCTCGGCGAT
The DNA here is from genome assembly GCA_963776665.1 of uncultured Alphaproteobacteria bacterium. GTDB lineage: Bacteria > Pseudomonadota > Alphaproteobacteria > Rhizobiales > Beijerinckiaceae > Roseiarcus. The sequence continues at coordinate 973 of CAVZNQ010000028.1, read as the reverse complement.
GCTCTGGTTCATGGGCCTCTGGGCGATCTTCGTCTATGCGCCGGTCGCCCACTGGCTCTGGGGACCCGACGGCATCTTCAACTCGAGCAATCGCCGACGCCTGGGTCAAGGTTCTCGACTTCGCCGGCGGCACGGTCGTGCACATCAACGCGGGCGTCGCGGGCCTGGTCGCCGCGATCATGCTCGGCAAGCGCCACGACACGGGCCCTGGCCACAACATGGTCCTGACCTTCATCGGCGCGGGCCTGCTGTGGGTCGGTTGGTTCGGCTTCAACGCCGGCTCCGCGGTCAGCGCGGGCGTGCAGGCCGGCATGGCGATGACGGTCACCCAGATCGCGACCGCGGTGGCGGCCCTGACCTGGATGTTCGTGGAATGGGCCCATCGCGGCAAGCCGACGGTCATCGGCATCTGCTCGGGCGCCGTCGCCGGCCTCGTCGCCATCACGCCGGCGTCCGGCTTCGTCGGTCCGGTCGGCGCGATCGCGATCGGCGTCGCCTGCGGCGTCGGCTGCTACTGGGGCGCGACCGGGCTCAAGCACATCTTCGGCTATGACGATGCGCTCGACTGCTTCGGCGTCCACGGCGTCGGCGGCATGATCGGCGCGTTGCTGACCGGCGTGTTCGCGGTCCAGCAGTACGGCGGCACCGCCGGCCTGCTCGAGGGCAACCCCGGCCAGGTCGTCAACCAGTGCATCGGCATCGTCACGGTCATTGTCTATGACGCGATCGTCACCGTCATCATCCTCGCGATCATCAAGGCGGTGATTGGCCTGCGCGTCTCCGACGAAGTCGAGCGCGACGGCCTCGACCTCGCCCTGCACGGCGAGGTCGTTCAGTGAGCTACGCGGCGCCCCGGCGGCTTCGGCCGCCGGGCTCTGTTCCTCCCCGCGACCTTGGACGCCTCTCGGGGCGTCCATTTTTTTCGCGCGCCGGGCCGGCCGTGGCGCGGCTATCGCCCGTTAAGGTTAGGGCC
>CAVZNQ010000027.1:0-96651 GCA_963776665.1 uncultured Alphaproteobacteria bacterium | reverse complement strand
CACCGCCGTCGCCTCGAATCCGCTGTGGACCATGCAGTCGGCGCATTTCTCGTAATTGCCGACCCCGTATGCATCCCAGTCCGTCTCCTCCATCAGCTCCTTGAAGGTCTTGGCGTATCCCTCGCCGAGGAGATAGCAGGGGCGCTGCCAGCCGAATACGGTGCGCGTCGGGTTGCCCCAGGGCGTGCAATGGTAAGTCTGGTTGCCGGCCAGGAAGTCGAGGAACATCGTCGACTGGTTGAAGGCCCATTTGCGCCCTTGATTGCCGCGCCGGAATACGCCCGGCAATAGCTCCTTGGTGGCGGAGCGGTTGAGAAAGTGCTTCTGGTCCGGAGCCCGCTCGTAGGCGTAGCCTGGCGACACCGTGATGCCGTCGACGCCGAGTCGGGTCACCGTATCGAAGAAGGCGGCGACGCGCTCCGGGTCTGCGTCGTCGAAGAACGTGCAGTTGATCGTGACCCGAAAGCCCTTGGACTTGGCGGTCTTGAGCGCGGCGACCGCCCGATCGTAAACCCCCGGCTGGCACACCGACTTGTCGTGCATCTCCTGGTCGCCGTCGAGATAAATCGACCAGGTGAAATAAGGACTGGGCGCGTACTGGTTGATCTTTTTTTCAAGAAGCAGCGCGTTGGTGCAGACGATCGCAAATTTCTTCCTGGCGATTACCCCTTGGACGATCTTCGGCAGCTCCTTGTGCAGGAGAGGTTCGCCGCCCGCCATGACAACGACCGGCGCGCCGCATTCGTCGACCGCGGCGAGGGCGTCCTCAACCGAAATCCGCTTGTCGAGGATCGCGTCGGGATAGTCGATCTTGCCGCAGCCCGCGCAGGCGAGATTGCATCGGAACAGCGGCTCCAGCATCAATACGAGCGGATAGCGCTTTCGTCCGACAAGATGCTGCCGGACGATAAGGCGCCAACCCTGGCGATTTGTCTCAAGGGTATGCCCACACGGAAATCCCCTACTAAGCTCGGTTCATCGATGGGTTCGACCAGTTAAATCCATGAGCTCCGCCGGAAGGCGAAAGCTCACGGTTTCCATTGGCCCGTCGAGAGCTGAGACTTCCGACGGCGCGATCTGCATCAACGTTTGCACCACGTCCTCAACCACAACCTCAGGCGCGGATGCGCCGGCGGTGACTCCGACAACCGAGGCGTCGCGCACCCATTCCGTATCGATCTCGCTGCTGTCGGCAACGAGATAGCTCGGAAGACCCGCCTCCTCGCCAATTTCGCGCAGCCGATTGGAGTTGGAGCTGTTGCGCGCGCCGACAACGATCAGGATGTCGGCGATCCGCGACAACTCCTGCACCGCGGTCTGCCGGTTTTGCGTCGCGTAGCAGATATCACGAATCTCCGGCCCCGCGACATCGCTGAAGCGTCGATGCAACGCCGCGATGACGTTCCTCGTGTCGTCGACGCTCAACGTGGTCTGAGTGATATAGGCTATCGGCGCGGTGGCCGGGATGGAAAGCCTTTCCACGTCGTCTTCGTTTTCAACGAGGTGCAATTCGCCGTCGATCTGGCCTAGCGTCCCTTCGACCTCCGGATGTCCGGCATGCCCTATGAAGACCACGGTCCGGCCCTGAGCGACGTACCGTCGGCCTTGATTATGCACTTTGGTGACGAGCGGACAAGTCGCATCGATGGTCGGAAGCGACCGCGCCTTGGCGTCGTCTTCGACTTTTCGCGACACGCCATGCGCGCTGAAGATCGTCACCGCACCCTCCGGAACCTCGTCCAAATCTTCAACGAAGTGGGCGCCTTTCGCCTGGAGCGATTTCGACGACATGACGATTATGTACGATCTCGTGGCGCACGTAGACCGGGGCGCCGTACTTGGCCAGAGCCCGCTCGACGACATCAATCGCGCGGACAACCCCCGCGCAAAACCCGCGAGGCTGAGCCAGAATAATCTTCATCCACCCACTCTTTCACCGAAGGCTCGGCGGTCTCGCAATTATCGCAGATACGACGGAATTCCACCGGATTATCGTGATTAATAGCAACCGAATCTATAAGCCTCGACAGACGCCCTACGCAAGTGACCGCTGGCGGCTCGCCGCGATCACCCGCCGCTAGTTGTCGTGATGCGACTAATTCATACGCGTCTATTTTCTCATCAAACGCCCCATCGGACCGAGCCGGCAGTCGCCTGCGGTCCGCTCACCCCGAAATAGCAATTCCTTTTCAGACCGTTAGACCGCCCGGCGCACCATGGCACGAGCCTTGTAAGGCGCGTCGGGCGGGGCGCGTTGCGTTCCGATGTCACTGCACGAGGCGGCGTGGTCGATCACCGCCGCGGCGCGTCTCATGGGGGCGAGGCTAATGAAAATCGTAATGGCGATCATAAAGCCGTTCAAGCTGGAGGAGGTGCGCGATGCGCTCACCGCCATCGGGGTGCACGGCCTGACGGTTACTGAGGTCAAGGGCTACGGCCGACAGAAGGGGCATACCGAAATCTATCGCGGAGCCGAATACGCGGTGAGTTTCCTTCCCAAGTTGAAAATCGAAGTCGCGGTCAACGCAGACGTCGCCGACAAGGTCGTCGAGGCGATCGTTGCTGCGGCGCGCACCGGCCAGATCGGCGACGGGAAAATCTTCGTCTACGGCCTCAACTCGGCGGTACGGATCCGCACGGGCGAGAAGGATAAGGATGCGCTCTGACCTATGGCGCACGGCTTCCATTCGAGATCGAAGTCCCTGAACTATGAACCTGACAGATAAACTCTCTCGCCTCGCCCCGGCGCTGGCGGCAGCCGTCTTCATCGGCCTGTCGCCGGCTGCAGCCGTCGCGCAAACTACGGCGCCGGCGACGACCGATGCGCCCGCCGCCGCGGCTCCGGCCGCTCCTGCTCCCGCCCGCTCGCCCGCCGCTCGCGGCAAAGCCGCCGCCGCCCGCGACCCCCGCCTGCGCGGCGGCCAGCGCCGCAGTCGCTGAGACCGACAAATACGCAGCCGTCGCTGCGGTGCCGGCCGTGCTCACCAACTGCACGCCGAGCGGTGGAGACACGGCCTGGATGCTGACGTCCGTCGCGCTCGTGCTGATGATGACGATCCCGGGTCTCGGGCTCTTCTACGGCGGCATGGTGCGCAAGAAGAACGTCGGCGACACCGTCATGACGAGCTTCGCGATCACCGCTCTGGTGACAGTGGTCTACGCGATTGTCACCTATTCGCTTTCTTTCACGGCAGGCACGCCGTTCATCGGCGGACTGAGTCGAGTTTTCCTCCAGGGCATTCTCAGCGACGTGAACAACGGCGGCATCGGCAATCCGAACCCGCTAGCGCCGACGATCCCCGAAACCGTCTACATGTGCTTCCAGATGACCTTCGCGATCATCACGCCCGCGCTCATCGCCGGCGCGTACGCGGAACGCATGAAGTTCTCGGCGATGCTCTGGTTCATGGGTCTCTGGGCGATCTGCGTCTATGCGCCGGTCGCCCACTGGCTCTGGGGACCCGATGGCATCTTCAACTCGAGCAATCCCGACGCCTGGGTCAAGGTTCTCGACTTCGCCGGCGGCACGGTCGTGCACATCAACGCGGGTGTCGCGGGCCTGGTCGCCGCAATCATGCTGGGCAAGCGCCACGACACCGGCCCTGGCCACAACATGGTCCTGACCTTCATCGGCGCGGGCCTGCTCTGGGTCGGTTGGTTCGGCTTTAACGCCGGATCCGCGGTCAGCGCGGGCGTGCAGGCAGGCATGGCGATGACGGTCACCCAGATCGCGACTGCGGTGGCGGCCCTCACCTGGATGTTCGTAGAATGGGCCCATCGCGGCAAGCCGACGGTGATCGGCATCTGCTCGGGCGCAGTCGCCGGCCTCGTTGCCATCACCCCGGCTTCGGGATTTGTCGGTCCGGTCGGCGCGATGGCGATCGGCGTCGCCTGCGGAGTCGGCTGCTATTGGGGCGCGACCGGCCTCAAGCACATGTTTGGGTATGACGATGCGCTCGACTGCTTCGGCGTCCACGGCGTCGGCGGCATGATCGGCGCGTTCCTGACCGGCGTGTTCGCGGTCCAGCAGTATGGCGGCACCGCCGGCCTGCTCGAAGGCAATCCCGGCCAGGTCGTCAACCAGTGCATCGGCATCGTCACGGTCATTGTCTATGACGCGATCGTCACGATCATCATCCTGACTGTCATCAAAGCGGTCATCGGCCTGCGCGTCTCTGAAGACATTGAGCGCGACGGCCTCGACCTCGCCCTGCACGGCGAAGTCGTTCACTGAGCTACGCGGCGCCCTGGCGGCTTTTCGACGCCGCCGGGCGAAGTCCTCCCCGCGGACCTTGGACGCCCCTCGGGGCGTCCATTTTTATTTCGCGCGCCGGGCCGGCCGTGGCGCGGCTATCGCCCGTTAAGGTTAGGGCCGCATTAACTGGACGCGCTTAGGGTCAGCGAAGACACGGCGCGCGATCGCGCTGCGGCGGTCCGGCGAGTCTGCGATGCGTACGACGACGTTCTCGTTTATCGACCACATGCCCGCCTCGGTGCGGGACTTCCCGAAACGTCGGGCGGCCGAGATTGCCGGCTTCGGCATGCTTGCCGGCGTAGCCTGCCTCTGCCTTGCGCTCTTGACCTGGTCGGTCAGCGATCCAAGCCTCAATCATGCGACCAACGCGCGCATCCACAACCTTCTGGGCGCGCCGGGCGCGATCGCCGCCGACCTGGTGATGCAGTTCATCGGCCTTGCCTCTGCGGCTCTGCTGACGCCGCCAGCTTTCTGGGGCTGGCGCCTTCTCACCCAGCGGCGGCTTGAGCGGCCGCGATTGAAATTTGGCCTCTATCTCAGCGGCGTGATCGCCGCTTCGGCGTTGGCGTCGCTACTGCCGGCGCCCGGGAGCTGGCCGCTGCCTACCGGCCTCGGCGGGGTTGTCGGCGACGCCGTCCTTTCGTTCCCGCATCGCGTCCTTCCGGTCTCGGCCTGGGCGACGATCGTTCTCGGCGCCTGCCTCGCCGGATTCTCAATCCTCGCTCTCGCCGCCGCTGCGGGCGTCGGCAGCGCGTCGCGCGTCCCTGACGATAGCGCAGCGCCGAATCCGGCCGGAAGGGCGCGCGCCGAGGCGCTGGCGCGTTTCGACGACAAAGAGGACGAGGACGAGCCGAGCTTCGGCATGGTGTCGATCGGCGCCGTCATTCATGCTCTGCTTGCCGCCAAAGGGGCATTGCGCCGAATCGCGCGCCGCGGCGCCCCGACGCCACACAGGTCCTCGCCCATCCTAGACCCGACGCCGGCCGCGGCCCGGGCGCCGTGGTCAAACCTCAGCGATGTCGACGACGCCTTGACCGATCCGGCCGCCTATGCTCCCCGCTCGCAAGGCTTGGCCCCGGCCTTGTCGGCTGGCGCGCCGCCCGTCGTGCTTGCGCCCATCGCGCCCAGGACCGCGAACCGGCCCGCCGTCGAGCCCCGGTTCGCCGCATCGCCCCGCCAGTGGATCATGCCTTCGATCGGAATGTTGACCGAGCCGAAGAAATCGGCCGGGGCCAAAATTTCGCAGGATGCGTTGGAGCAGAACGCGCGCCTGCTCGAGGGCGTCCTCGACGATTTCGGCGTCAAGGGCGAGATCGTCAACGTCCGTCCGGGCCCGGTCGTCGCGCTCTATGAGCTCGAGCCGGCGCCGGGAATCAAGTCGTCGCGGGTGATCGGGCTCGCCGACGACATCGCCCGCTCGATGTCGGCCGTCTCGGCCCGCGTGGCGGTGGTCCAGGGCCGCAACGCCATCGGCGTCGAACTGCCGAACCAGCGGCGGGAGACGGTCTACCTGCGCGAGCTTCTCGCCAGCGACGACTTCGAGAACTCGAAGCATCGGCTCGCCATCGCGCTCGGCAAGACGATCGGCGGCGAGCCGGTGATCGTCGACCTCGCCCGCATGCCTCACCTCCTTGTCGCCGGCACGACCGGTTCGGGCAAGTCGGTGGCGATCAACACCATGATCCTCTCGCTCGTGTACCGCATGAAGCCCGAGCGATGCCGGCTCATCATGGTCGATCCGAAAATGCTGGAGCTCTCGGCGTACGACGGCATCCCGCATCTCCTGACCCCTGTCGTCACCGACCCGAAAAAGGCGGTGATCGCGCTCAAGTGGGCGGTGAGAGAGATGGAGGACCGCTACAGGAAAATGTCGAAGGTCGGGGTGCGCAATATCGACGGCTTCAACGCCCGCGTCGCTGAGGCCGTGGCCAAAGGCGAGCCGCTGACCCGCAGCGTCCAGACCGGTTTCGACCGCGAGACCGGAGAGGCGGTCTACGAGCACGAGGAGATCCCGCTCGACGAACTGCCCTATATCGTCGTCGTCGTCGACGAAATGGCGGATCTCATGATGGTCGCCGGCAAGGACATCGAGGGAGCCATCCAGCGCCTCGCGCAGATGGCGCGCGCGGCCGGCATCCATCTCATCATGGCCACGCAGCGGCCGTCGGTCGACGTCATCACCGGCACCATCAAGGCCAACTTCCCGACCCGGATCTCGTTCCAGGTGACGAGCAAGATCGACAGCCGGACGATCCTCGGCGAACAGGGCGCCGAGCAGCTCCTTGGCCAGGGCGACATGCTGTACATGGCCGGCGGCGGCCGCATCTCCCGCGTTCACGGCCCCTTCGTGTCGGAGAACGAGGTCGAGAAGGTCGTCGCCCATCTCAAGCGGCAGGGCGCGCCGGAATATCTCCACGCCATCACCGAGGAGGACGAGGCGCTCGACGTCGACGACGAGGGCCCCCTGCCCTCCCCCGGGTCGATGGACGCCGAGGAATCCGCCGACTATTACGACCGGGCAGTCAACATCGTTCTGCGCGACCGCAAGGTGTCGACGAGCTACATCCAGCGCCGCCTTTCGGTCGGCTACAACAAGGCCGCTTCGCTGGTCGAGCGGATGGAGAAGGAGGGCGTGGTCAGCCCCCCGAACCACTCCGGCAAGCGGGAGATCCTGATCGGCAATGGCGTCGACCGCGGCGCTTTCGAGGATCTGAGCGAGGATTGAGATCGACGCGCCGGAAGCCTCAGCGGACGCAACAAAAGCCAAATCCACCGCAACGAAAGCCAAATCCAGCGCAACAAAATCAAAATCCGGCGCAACAAGATCCAAACCGGCCGCAACAAAATCAAAATCCTCGTTTCGCCAAATTCTCCTGATATTTCAATATATTATCTTTTCCGAACGCCGGGCGCGCCGCCGCCGGCCGATGGCCGGCCTGAGCGCTCCCGTTTTTCAGGCAACCTGTTTCAGCCCTCCCCGATGCATGGTCCAGACTTCGCCGCTCATGTCGACGAGGTGGAAGCCGCATCGCGCCAGCTCGCTGATCGTCACGGTGTCGCTCGCATGCACCGTCGCCCAGGCGCCCGGCAGCGCGTCCTTGATTTGATGAAGGTTTCCGGCGTGGAAATACTGCATCGGTCTCTCCTCAATCTTACTGCTGTCCGATCCGACTCCCTCGACCAGGGGCGGACGTGTAGCACAATATGGCGGCTGATGGTGCATCGCACAATAAATTGCTGCCATGCACAAGACGCAGGGCGCGGCGGCCCTTCGGGAAACCCTGCCTCTCGCTGCGGGCGCCTTAAGGGTCGAAGCCGCGCTGGGCTACGACCTCGGCCACGAGTTCCCGCGCCCGCCGCGGCGTGAGGCCTTCGCCCGCCGCGACCTCGATCAGGGTCGAGCCGGCGACGAGCCGCTCGAGCATCCTCAGCGCCCGCTCGGCCATTTCCTGCGGCGACGGGGGCTTTTCGCTCCCCGCCGCGCCGCCGATCTCCGCGCCGTCGCCCGCCTCAGCCATCGCCCTCTCCATCGTGATTCCGCGATTCGGAATCAAACATACGGCAAATTTTGATTCGCGGAAAGAAAATGTCGAAAAATTTTGTTAACGCTTTTGTTTGTGGGGGCGGCCCGGCGTACGGGGTCCGGAACCGACCCTTCCTGTCAGTCTCCGTTCCCGGAAATTGGCGCGCCAGCCGGCGCTTCGACGCCCGCGATCCGATCGAGGTTGGCGATCAGGCGGGTGAGCAGGGCGACCAGCAGCCCGGCCTCCTCGTCGGTGAAGGCGCGCAGCGCCTCACGATTGCCCCGCAGCAAAGCGGCGATCGCGTCCGGCAGGCGCGCTTCCGCGGCCTCGGTCAGGGTGATCCGGCTGCTGCGCCCATCAGTGGGGTCGCGCGCGCGCTCGATCAGCCCGTCCCGCTCCATGCGGGCGAGCATCTGCGCCATCGGCGGCTGCTCGATCCTGGCGAAGCGGGCGAGGTCGCGTTGCGTGCTCGCCCGGCCGTCCTGAAGCGCCACCAGCACCGGCAGATGCCCAACCCCGAAGCCGAGCGGCCTCAGCCGCGCTTCGCTCAAGCGGGCGAACCCGCGCGCCGCGAGACTGATCAGATGCCCAGGCGTCGAGAGCACGTCCAAATCCATTCGCCTCACCCCTTGCGCCTGGCCCGGCGCAGATATATACGTGCATATGTATCTCAGCGCAACATCTACGCTTGGCAAGGAGAAAACCCATGGACGATGACGTCAAAGTCCTGGAGCGTATCTACGATCGCTTCAACGCGCGGGACATAGACGGCGTCCTGACCGCGCTCACCGATGATGTCGCCTGGGCCAACGGGATGGAAGGCGGCCACGTCCATGGCCGCGAGGCCGTGCGCGCGTATTGGACGCGTCAGTGGACCATGGTCAGTCCGCACGTCGAGCCGGTCGGCTTTCACCGGACCGCGGATGGCGCGATCGTCGCGGAAGTCCGGCAGTCGGTCCGCGACCTCGAAGGCAAACCGCTCGAGGGGCAGACGCACGGGCTCAAGGACAAGACGGTCGGACACGTTTTCCGTCTTCGAGAGGGCAAGGTGGCCCGCTTCGACATCGAGGAGGCCGCCTAAGTCTCGTCGCACAGCCCGAGCGGCGCGACTTCAGCCAAACCCCACGCCCGCCGCGCCCGGTTCGAGCCGGATCAGGCGCGAATCCTCGACCGCCGCCTGCCGGTGTTTGACCGCCTCGCGATAGACGGGATCGCGGATCATGGCGACGAAGGCGGCGACGCTCGGATATTCGGCGATGAACGCGAGATCCCAGCGCTCCTCGGCCGGCCCGATCAGCGTGTGCTCGAACCGGCCGCGCCAGACGACCCTGCCGCCGAGCCGGGAAAAGACCGGCAGGCTCTCGCGCCCGTAAGCCTCGTAGGCCTCGGCCCCGGTCGCCTCCCGCCCGTCCGGATAGGCCGCGCGAGCACGCAGACGGACGAGGTTGAGCATATGGATCGGCCCCGGCCGGTCGTCGGCGCGAAAGGCGGCGAACGTCTCCTTGGTCGGATCGATGTGGCCGGTCATGCGCCCTCGCCGCTCGCGGGGCTTTCCGCCGCTGGCCGGCGCCCCTCACAGCTATAGCGGACCTGGCTCGGGGGCCAAACCGGCGAGCGGTCAGGGCGTCGCGGTGGTTTGCGAATCGGCGACGAGGGCTTGCGACGTCGCCGAGGCGCTGACGTGGAAGGCCGCGTAGCCGAGCGCGGACCCGAAATTGCTGGGGGCAATCCCGTCATAGCCGACGGTTGCGGTCACGACGGCGGCGGTGCTGGTCGCCGCCACCGACAGCTTTCCACTCGCTCCGCGCGGGGCGTTGCGGGCGAAAGCAATGCCGGCGGCCCGGGCGCCGAGGCTTTCGCCGCCGCTCTCCGGATGGCGCGCGATCGCCCCGGCGGCGGCGAGCGAGGCCGCGCCCGCCGCGAGTTGAACCTGAGTTCGGAAGCGGGAGACATGGGCGTGATCGGCGGCGACGGCGACGGCGAGCACCATCAGCGGCGCCGCCGCGGCGAAAGCGACAGCGCTTCCGCCCTCGCTATTGGGGCCACTCAGCCAACTCCGGCGGCGGCCGGCTTCGAACGCACATTGCAGTTTCATCATCGACCTTCCTGGCCCCGCGGACTTCGATCCGGTCGCGGGCAGCACAAGTCATAATCGGAAATATTGACGGCCCCGGTAAGGTATTCGATGCAAACCGTGCGACTGCGTTGAGCAAATCTTGATTTCCTGGATCGATCCGGCGCCCGCGCGAGCCGCTACTGCGCCTGTCACTCGTTGTCATGCCCGCGAAAGCGGGCATCCAGGCGCAAGGCTCTAACGCCAACTCTGGATTCCCGCTTGCGCGGGAATGACAAGACCCTGACGGCGCGCCTTTGCGGCTTGACGGATCTTAATTAAGTCTATAAATCTGGTATACCAACTGATATCCAATCCATTGTTGGAGTTAGAGCGATTTCCGACGCCACGATCCCCGTTCAGGCGGCGGAGCCCGCCCGGCCCAGTGAAGATGCGCTGGCTGTCGCCATCGGCTTGGGCGTGTTCGCGCTCGCGCTGGCCTATCTGTTCGGAGCCGACGCGCTCGGCTGGCTCGTGACCACCTCGGTCTGGACCGATCCCACGGCCGCGCTCGACAACCGCGTCGAAAGCCTATGCCGGCCTCGGCGGCCTGGGTGCCCTCGTTCTCACCTATCTTGCGCTCGTCGTCGTTCTCTCCGCCGCCGCTTACGCCCTTGGCGACGACGTCGGGCGGTTTGCGATCCGCTTCACCGTCGCCTTCGCGATCGCCTATGGCGCTTGGTTCGTCGGCAGCTGGGCCTATCTCGCCGCCGTCACCCCCGCCGATCAGGCCAAGTTCGGCCTGTCGTGGTCGCTGAAACTGACCAACGAGGGCGGCTATATCGTCGCCCTTGTCGCTGGCCTGGTCATCGCCAATGCCTTCCCGGCGTTCGCCGAGTGGCTGAAGAGCGCGATCCGCCCGGAACTCTATATCAAGATCGCCATCGTCATCCTCGGCGCCTTCATCGCGGTCACCATGGCGGGCAAGCTCACCCTGGCTTCCTCGCTCATGCTGCGCGGACTCGCGGCGATCGTCGAGGCCTACCTGATCTATTGGCCGGTCGTGTATCTTATCGCCCGCAAGGGCTTCGGCTTTAGCCGCGAATGGTCGGCGCCGCTCGCCTCGGGCGTTTCGATCTGCGGCGTCGCCGCCGCAATCGCGACCGGCGGCGCGATCCGCGCGCGCCCGCAAGTGCCGGTGCTGGTGTCGTCGCTGGTGGTGATCTTCGCCGTTGTCGAAGTCCTGATCCTGCCGGTCATCGCCCAGACCTTCATGGCCCATGAACCGCTGGTCGCAGCGGCGTGGATGGGGCTTGCGGTCAAGACCGACGGCGCGGCGGTGGCGGCGGGCGGCATCACCCAGTCGCTCATCCAGGCGAAGGCCGCGGCGGAGGGAATCAATTACCAGCCGGGCTGGATGCTCTCGGTGACGGCGACCGTGAAAGTGTTCATCGACGTCTTCATCGGCGTCTGGGCCTTCATCCTCGCCTATATCTGGACCAATCACGTCAACCCGCGCCCGGGCGCGCCCAAGGCCAGGCTGGCCGAAATCTGGGAACGGTTCCCGAAGTTCATCCTCGGTTTCGTCGCCACCTTCCTGATCGCTCTCGCGCTCGCCCTCTGGACCGAGGCCGGGACGTCGGGCAAGCTCGCGGCGGCGATCGGCGAAGCCAATGTGCTCAGGGTGATCTTCTTCGTCCTGACCTTTTTCTCGATCGGCGTGATGTCCGATTTTCGCCGGCTCTGGCAGGACGGGCTCGGCAAGCTGGCGGCGGTCTATGTCGTGTCGCTGTTCGGCTTTGTGATCTGGGTCGGGTTCGTCATTTCCTGGCTGTTCTTCGCCGGGGTCAAGCCGCCGCTCGCATCCTAGAGGACATCTCATGGCCACTCCCGATCTGCGCGACGAGCTGAAAGCCCCGATCGAACCGCTGCTGCCGATCGAAAAAAAGCTGATCGGCTGGAGCTTCGGCGCCGGGATCGCCCTGCTCGTGCTGCTGGTGCTGCTCAACCGCATCGTTCCCCTGGGCTGAACTCCGCTGTGCGGCGGCGCGCCTTGGGTCGCCGAGGGAATTGGCAATGACCATCGACTGGACCCATTTCACCCCCGGCTCGGCCTTGGCCGGGGGCCTTATCATCGGTCTCGCGGCCGCATGGCTCATCCTGGTCGACGGCCGCGTCCTCGGCGCCGCAGGCGTTCTCGGCGGTCTTGCGCCGCCGCGCGCGGGCGACTGGGGCTGGCGGGTGGCGCTGCTTGCGGGCCTTGTCGCCGCGCCTCTCGTCGCACAGCCCCTGTTTCATACGACGGCGCCGGATATCGAGGCCAATACCGCGACGCTGATCCTCGGCGGCCTGATGGTCGGCTTCGGGACGCGGCTCGGCGCCGGCTGCACCAGCGGTCACGGCGTCTGCGGCCTGGCGCGGTTGTCGTCTCGCTCGCTTGCGGCGACCGCGACCTTCATGGCGACCGGTTTTCTCACCGTGTTCGTCGTCCGCCATCTCCTGGCTTGAGGTCTGATCGATGAGCCGCGTTTCTCCGTTCCTCGCCGGGCTCCTGTTCGGAATCGGCCTCTGCCTCTCCGGCATGACCGATCCGCGCAAGGTGCTCGCGTTCCTCGACCTCGCCGGCGCGTGGGATCCCTCCCTCGCCTTCGTCATGGGCGGAGCGATCGCGGTCGCCTTCGTCGCCTTCCGCATGGCGGCTCGCCGCAGCGTAAGCCTGTCGGGGGAACCCTTCCACCTGCCGACCGCGACCGCGATCGACGCGCGCCTGATTGGCGGCTCGGTCATCTTCGGCGCCGGATGGGGCCTCGTCGGCCTCTGTCCGGGACCGGCGATCGCCAACCTCGGCTTTCTCGATCCACGGGCCGCGTTATTCGTCGCCTGTATGATCCTCGGCATGGGACTTTACCGGATTGTCGCGGCCCTGCCCGCGCCGGCGGCCTACGCCGGGGCCACGCTCGACGGTTGATCTTCGAACCTCTCTTTCCATATTGCTGCCATGCGAGACCTGGCTCGTGCGCGAGCTGGGCCGGAACCCTGCCGATGAACGATTGGAACCCGACCCTCTACTCGAAGTTCGAGGCCGAGCGGATGCGCGCGGCCCGCGATCTCCTGGCCGACGTTCCGCTTGCCGCGGCCGATCTCGTCTACGATCTGGGCTGCGGACCGGGCAACAGCGCGGAACTCTTGCTTCGCCGGCTTCCGCACGCGCGAACCGTCGGTCTCGACACTTCCGACGCGATGCTGGCGCATGCGCGCGTCCGAACGCCGAAGGCCGAATTCGTCAAGCGGGATATTGCCGATTGGGCGCCAGAGGATCGGCCGGACCTCATCTTCGCCAACGCGGCGCTGCAATTCCTGCCCGATCACGACCGGCTCTTTCCGCGCCTGATGTCGTATCTCAAGCCGGGCGGGGTGCTGGCGGCGCAGATGCCGAACACCGCGCGCGAATCCTCGCACGCGCTGATGCGAATGGTCGCCGCCGAAGGGCCATGGTCCTCCCGTCTGGTCCCGATCGCCAAGACGCAGCCGCTGATCGCAGGCTACGAGGACTATTACGACTGGCTGCGCCCGCAAGCCTCGCGGGTCGACGTGTGGACCACGACCTATGTTCATCCGCTCGAAGGGCCGCAGAGCATCGCCGACTGGTTCGCCGGCTCGACCCTGCAGCCGTTCCTGGAGCGGCTCGACGACGACGAGCGCTGCGAGTTTCTGGCCCGCTATCGCAGCGGGCTGAAAGAGGCCTATCCCGTGCAGCCGGACGGGCGCACGCTCTTCGCCTACCCGCGTCTGTTCATCGTCGCCGTCAAGGCGTGACTTCGTCTCGCGCGGCCCCACATTTCGGCGGTCAAACTTTATCCTTGCCGTAAAGGCATGCTTTACTACCGTTACGGAAGCCTCGGATTTCGAGCATCGGATTAACCCCTCGCACGGGCTTCGGGCGCTAGCTTTCCCCTGCGCCCGATACGTTCCGTCAGGAGCGTCGTCGCTGGCGGCGGGGTTGATGCGATGGCTGATAGCGACGTCTTACCTGACGGTTTCGCCTCTTGCGGGACGACGCCGTTTCCCGAAGCGTCCGAAGCCGAGTTCAAGTCGGCGCTGTCGCGCGAGCAATACCGCTCCCTGGCGCGGCTCGCCCCTTATGTCCATGGCGTGATTATCCTGACGACGGTCGCTTTGTGCGGCGCGACCGCGGGAACGTCCCTGCTCTGGGGGGTCGTCCTCCCTGCGGCGCTCCTGTTGATTTCGACTTTTCGCCTCTTCTCCTGGCTCAAGGCGCGCGAGGCGGTCGAGCGCGCGACGGCCGACCTCGTCAGGCGCGAGGTCATCGGCGCAAGCGTCCTCGGGCCGGCGCTGGCGTTCGCGCTCGCCATGATGGCGGCAGTCTCGACTGCCCAGAGCAGCGTGGTCGAATTCACATTGGCGCAGGTTGCCGTATGGGTTGCCGTCGCTGCTTGCGCGTTTTGTCTCAGCGCGCTCGGAAGCGTCGCCGGCGGCGTCGTCGCCGCCGCGACCGCGCCGCTCGTCGTCGCGTTCCTCACCCGGGGCGCCGACCTGACAATGTGGCTCGCAGCGCTCATGACTATCGCGGCATGCTTCGTCGTCCGCATGCTCGGCGAGAACTTTCGCATGTTCGCGGAGATCGTCCGGTCGCGTTTCACCATGGCCGAAAAACAGCGCGCCGCCGAAAAAGCGAGGCAGGCGGCGATGGCGATCGCCCTGACCGACCATCTGACCGCTCTCCCCAACCGGCGCTGCTTTCAAGGCCTGCTTGCCGACCGGACCAGGACAGCCGCTCGGCCGTTCGCCGTCGGCCTAATCGACCTCGACGGCTTCAAGCCCGTCAACGACATGCACGGACATCCGGTAGGAGACGAAATCCTCAGGCAGGTCGCCGGCAGGATCGCCAGGGCGATGAATGGACGCGGCTCCGCGGCCAGGATGGGCGGCGATGAGTTCGCCATTCTCTGCGACGGAATCGGCGCGCGCGACCAGGCGATTGCGCTCGGAGACGAGATTCAGGCGATCTTCGCGACGCCGTTCGCGGTCGGGGGGCTCGACATCGCGCTGACCGGCGCCTGTGGGTTTGCGCTTTTTCCCATTTCCGCCACCGAGCCGGACGAGTTGGTGCGCCAGGCTGACGCCGCGCTCTACCGCGCCAAGGCTATCGGACGCGGCGGGGTCGCCGTGTTCGACGGAACCGCTGAAGGCGACGCCGCGAGCCGCCGCGCGCCCGAACACGCCCGGCGCCGAGCGGTCGCCGAATTCGAAGATCGGCGTCGTCTTCCAGCCGATCGTCGCTTGGACGACGGGCCGGATCGGCGGTTTCGAATCGCTTCCGCGTTGGAACCGCGCCGCGCTCGGGCAGATCGCTTCGTCGGCGTTCATTCCAGTCGCCGAGGAGATCGGCGCGAGAAGTCGCCGGCCGCGCAATGACGATCGGCCCGGTCAGTTGCGATTCCATCCGAGCGACTGGACGTCGCGGGACCAGCCTGGATAAATGAGCGCCAACACGGAGAGGCGCATGCCGAGCGGCATTCATCATGTGACCAGCATTGCGAGTTCGGCGCGCCGCAACCTCGAATTCTACACCGGGACGCTCGGCCTGCGGCTGGTGAAGAAGACGGTGAATTTCGACGATCCCGGCTCCTATCACTTCTACTATGGCGATGCGGCCGGCCATCCGGGTACGATCCTCACCTTTTTCCCCTGGGAGAGGGCGGCGCCCGGGCGGCTCGGAATCGGCGAGGCGCAAGAGACGGTCTTTCGCGTTCCCGAAGGCTCGATCGGCTACTGGACCCAGCGCCTTGTCGAGAAAGGCGTCGCCCACGATCCGCCCGCGAAGCGCTTCGGCGAAACCGTCCTCGCATTCAAGGACCGCGACGGGACGCGGCTCGCGCTCGCCGGCGTCGGAGGCGGCGAAGGCGCGCCCGGATGGAGCGAGGCGGAAGTGCCCGCGGAACACGCGATTCGTGGCTTCCACAGCGTGAGCCTGCTCTTGGCCGAAGCCGCCCCGACCGCCGCCATCCTGACCGACGTGTTCGGCTTTGTCGCCGACGGCGGCGATGGGGCCACGCAACGGTATCGCGCGCCCGGCGTCGCTGTCGGCAGCCTGATCGACCTCAGGACGGCGGGGGAGTTCCTGACGGCGCGACAGGGCGCGGGCTCGGTTCACCACATCGCGTTCCGGGCCGCGGACGACGCGGCGCAGGCGGCGATGGTGAAGAGGCTCGTCGAGAATCATCATTTGCGCACGACCGAGCAGAAGGACCGCAATTATTTCCGCTCGGTCTATTTCCGCGAGCCCGGCCGGGTCCTGTTCGAAATCGCGACCGACCCGCCTGGCTTCGCCGTCGACGAGCCGGCTCATTCGCTCGGGCAGGCGCTGAAGCTGCCGCCTTTCCTAGAGGGGCGCCGCGCCGAAATCGAAGCCGCGCTGCCGAAACTCGACTATTAGCCGCCGCGCTGAAAACGGCGGCTGAGCTCGGCGCGCCCGGAGTGCGGCGGACCGCGGCGTAAGCGGGTGGGATCAGCATCACCCCTGCACGGCTAGATCGGCGGGATAGTCGCCAGCTGCACCGCCAGGGCCGCCTCTATCCATGGCTTGAAATGCTGCCGGATGGCCTCGCAGTCGGGCGTCCCAGGCGTGAACTGGCATGCTTGCGCCTTTTGCATGTCGACAATTTCTTCGCGCCGCAGACCGGCCACGCCCATATAGGTTGAGCCGCGCGCCATATGGTTCAGGAAGACATAGTCCGCCCGGAACAAACCGGGTTGGCCCAGCGGGACATTGGCGCCATACGCCAAACGGCGAATGACGAATCCATCTGAGCGCATCCTTGGGCTGGGGTAGCTGAACGACGGATCTGGTCCTAAGGAGGAACTGAAAAGGGGGGCAAGCTTCCGCTCAAAACTGCTCGACGCGATCTGGGCTTGCATCGCGGTGGGCGTGTCAGCCGCGGTTATCAAGAGATCGACGCCGGGACCGACATGCGCGCTGCAACCTCCCTCCTCCGAGCGAAGGGTGGCCCCTTCCGGAACCGCAATGGCCGCGCCTGATTTGTCATCCGCCCAAATCTCAAACTCAAGCGAACTCACTTGAGCGAGGGTGAAAAGATTTCCGAACGTGAGCTCGAGCCACTGGAGGCCCAGGAGGTCATCCGTGCCTCCGCTGAGCGTAGCGAGCGAGGCGGCGCGCGATCTGTGCAGCACAACGGCGCCGCACGCGAGGTTGGGAACGTTCGCCTGTTCCGTCTGATAGGAGAACGCCAGTCCGGACGCCTGGCCATTGGAGTGCATGGTTGTGATGTGGCGAGACTGCCCAAGCTGTTCGAGGTACGCGGCCCTGACAGCCCAGACGACGCCACCGGCGCCTTCCGCAATGCCCCCCGAGCCAACTGCATAGACGCTCCGGTCAGGACCGACGACCGGCGCGCCCGACAACCCGGGGAGCAGGTTGCCGTCCAGTCGAAGAACTGCAGTCGTAACGTCAATCTCACCAGAGCGAATGAGCGAGTCGCGCAGGCGATCATCCAGCATGTCCTGGACTCGGGATCCCTGACCAGCATTGGCGAGGGTCACTTCCAGTTCTTTACTGTCCAGCGTAGGAGCGCCAAAGGCATAGCCTAGCGCCACCACCTTGGTTCCCACGGCGGGCATGTCCGTCCGGATAGCAAGCGGCGCCGACGGCGCAGGCCCATCGAGCGCGAGGGCCGCCAAGTCCTGTTTGACTAGTTCCTGATCCGGGTTGGCGGTGAAGGAGCGGCCGCTCGCCGTAAAGAGAACTGTGATCCGGTTACAGCCGGCGACCACATGGCGAGCCGTTACGACAGTCTGGCGATCCCGCCATACAAACGCGGTGCCAACACGATCGGGCCCGTTACAATTGCTTGCCCTTACTCGACCGACAGACATCGCGACCGGTTGAACGTCGGCGGTTGGGCTGACCTGCGCAATTGCGGCGTTGTGAGTTCCTCGCACAGGCAAAGCCGCCAGAACGACGGCGACGACGGGCGCGATTTTCTTCATCGACCGCATGCCAATCGGAGGGCCGCCTTGTTGAAGGCCTCCAATTCGCTGTCGTTGAGCCCTTGCGCTCCCGCTGCCAGATCGGCCCACGGGCCTCCCAAATCATGCATCGCTTTCAGCCGCTCGCGGCCCGCCGGGAAATCCCCGGCCAGAGTTCCGCAGTCTGCCTCGCTTGCGGTCCTGAACAGGCCGACGCCGGTCGGCGTCGCGGCTGCGATTGCTTGCCGTCTCTCCCGCAGGCAAGATGCCCAGCCGCTCGAAGGCCACAAACATCACCGCCTGCTCAGTGGAGGCCTGCGCGTCTGTCCAGGCCTTGATCTCGGAGCTCAGCGGTGGGGCGAACCATTGATTGGCGCGCGCGGCGACCCCCAAGAGGAGAGCGATGACGCAGAAGATGCAAAAGCCCGCAAGCCTCCTCTCAATCTTCGCGTCGATTTTCACCGGGCCTGCGCCGCCAAGGCCGAGGAAGGTCACCAGAAGCGCCAGCAGGGCGGACACGACGGCGCCGACGACCGGCGCATTCGACAGCCCGATCAAAAGGCCGACCAGAGCGCCCATGGCGCAACCGGCTAGGATATCCATGGCCCCATCCCGAAAGCGGATCGGTCTTGCGCCGGAGACCCGTTGCTTCCGCATCGCATGCCGTACGAGTGTCTCAGCAATCGTGAGTTACGGCAAGAGCGCCCGTCGCCGGCGCCGAGGCCAAACCGGAGGCAGGGATTTGCAACTCCCGTCAACCCGCTGATGGCGCCTGCGCTCGGCTATATCCATCGGTTCGAGCCTGGCGGCGACCCGAGTCTTCCGCCGCTTCTCCTTCTCCACGGAACGGGAGGCGACGAGACCGACCTCTTGCCGCTCGGCCGCGAGATCGCTCCCGGGGCCGCGCTCCTCTCTCCGCGCGGGAACGTGCTCGAGGGCGACATGCCGCGCTTCTTCAGGCGCTTTCGGGAAGGCCTGTTCGACGAAGACGACGTGCGTCGGCGGGCGAGCGGAGCTTAGCCATTTCGTGGACGAGGCGCGCCGCGCCTACGGCCTCGCTCGACCAGTGGCGCTCGGCTACTCGAACGGCGCGAATATCGCCGCGGCCGTTCTGCTCATGCATCCGAAGACCCTGGCGGGCGCCATCCTCCTGCGGGCCACAACGCCGCTCGCCGAACCGCCGCGGCCCGATCTTTCCGGCGTTCCGGTCATGATCCTGTCTGGACTGAACGATCCCGTCATCCCCCGCTCCGGCGCCGAGACGCTGGCCCGCTCGCTCAGCGCGGCCGGGGCGCGGGTCGAGCGCGTCGAGCTGCCCGCCGGGCACGGCCTGACCCAGGCCGATGTCGAGCGCGCCAGGGCGTTCTATGCCCGGGAAGCGGGGCATCCGTCCGGCTTCAAGGCTTGAAAGCTTCCGCCCGAGGGGGGCGGCGTTTACAGCTTCTTGGCGACGAACGCGACGATCTCGGTCATGACCGTCGAAGCGGCCTGATCCATCGCCGCCGCCACGGTTGCAGTGTCAGTCGACGCGACCGGGACGCGCAGGGTGAAAATCTGGTCCGCCATGATCCGCCCGCTCCCGAGCGAGACGACCCATGCGGCGATGTCGATGTGGACTTCCTTGGTTTCGGCGTCGAGCTCGAAGGCGCGAATGTCGAGATCGACTTCGTAATTCGCGGTCGCCGCCGTGCCATCGATGGAACGGGCGAGCCCCGCGTTCTGGAAACTCTCGGTCAGCCGGGCGCGAAAAAGCGCGGGCAGCGGCTCGGGCCAGGCCGCGCCGGCAAGGGTGGCCAGCGTCTGAGACTGGCGGACCAGGATGTGGCTGCCATCGAGGTCAGCGGTCGCGGTCGCCTGGCCGACACGGAACTGCGCGCGGACCGCGCGAGCCTGCGGCGGACTCGCGGCGGTCAGATCGTACAGGGTCGGGGCGGGTCCGCTGGCGCAGGCCGAAAGAGCAAGCGCGAGGGCGCCTGCGACGGAAGATTTCGATCGGGCCCAGAATCCACCCCCCCTGCGCTTCATCATTGTCCGCCATGATACTCAGGCAGCGCAGGTCTCGCCCCGAACAGCACCTGGCTTGGATTCTGTCCGAGCGATCGCACCACCCGGTCAATGTCAGCGACGACGCGCCTCCCCTCGACCGCGAGCGACTCATATTCGCGCAAGCCCGAGTTGGTGAACCGGCTGAGGCCGGTCGCGATGTCCTTGATCCGCACGTCGGTATCGTCGGCGAGTTTCTTTACCGACAGCGCCGCCTCGCTGATACGGTCCATCGCTCCCTTTGTGCTGGGTGAGCCAAGGAAGCTTTGCGCGCTCGACAAGACGCCATCGACCTTGTCGGCCGAATTGTCGAGCTTGCCTGAGAGCTCGGCGAAGTTTTTGAGGGTCGAGTCGATATTGGGTTTGTTCTGGCGCACGGTCGCCACGACCTCGTTGACCTGATCGACGATGCTGGCGATCTTTTGCGAATCGAGCGCTTTCAGGAATTGATCGACGTCGATGAGCGCGGTATCGAGCCGCTTCGCCGAATCGTTGAGGTGGTTGGCGAGCGCGGCGCCGTCGCTGACCAAACCCTTGAAATTGTCCGAGCTCGCCGCGAGCGACTGGCTGAACGTCTGCACGTTGCCGACAACGTCGCGAACCTTGTCTGCGTCGATCGCCGCGATCAGGCGATTGGCGTTCTCGGACAGGGTCTGGATTTGCGCCACCACTGGCTGCACGGTCTTGCTGATCTCCGCCAGGTTCTTGAGCGTCACATCGACGTTGGGCGCGTTGTCGGCCAGAGTCTTGGCGAAGACGTCGGCGCTCTGAAGCGTCGAGTGGATCGAATCGGAATTGTCGGCGAGAAGCTTATCGGCGCGATCGACGGCCGAGACGCCTTTCGCCGAGAGATTCTGGACGTTGTCCACAATTGCGCGAACTTCGGCGGGATCGATCGATTGGACCACCCGGTCGGCGTCGTCCGACAGGGTTTGCAGGCGCGCGGCGAGCGGTCCGATCTGCTTGCCGAGTTCGCCCACGCTCTTCAGCGCTGCGTCGATTCCCGGCGCGTTGTCGGCCAACGCTTTGGAGAAGACGTCCACATTGGCGATCGCCGAATGGATTGGCTCGGAATTGTCGGCGATGATCTTCCGGGCGTCGTCCAAGACTGCGGTCGCCCTGATGGAGAGGGCGCCGACGTTGTCGAGAATGTCTTGCAGCTGCATCGACTGCTCGGCGTAGATTGTGGCGCCCTGGCCGTTCTCGCTGACCAGGGGCGCGCCGGGCGTCGACCCGCCAAGCAGAGCGACCGCGGCGGCGCCGGTGATTCCCGCGGTCTCGAGCCGCGCTTTGGTGTTCCGGTCGATCGGGGCGTCCGCGGTGACGTCGATGTCGGCTACGACCTGGTGCGGGTCGCTCCTTGAAAACGTGAGATGCGTGACCTCGCCGACCTTGATGCCATTGAAGTTGACGTTGGCGCCGTTCGAAAGACCGGAGACCGAGCCGTTGAAAATCACCTGGAAAGTCCGGTGGCCGCCCGGCGTCGTGTAGCCCGCGATCCACATGACAAACAGAAAGGCGCCCACGACCGCCGCCATTGTGAAGGCGCCGATCACGACATAGTTGGCCCGCGTCTCCATGTCTTGTCAGCGCCCCGCGTTCTTCGACCGGTCGTCCCCGGCCGTCATGGCGGGCCGCTCCGTTGCCGCCGAGAGGCGGATGACGCCCCTCTTACCGTGGAAATAGGACTTGAGCCAGGGGTCGTCGGAAACCAGGAGCTCACTGATCGGGCCGGCGGCGATAACCTTCTTGTGCCCGAGCACCGCGACCCGGTCGCAGATCGCGAACAGGCTGTCGAGATCGTGGGTGACCATGAACACGGTCAGGCCCAACGTCTTCTGGAGGGTGCCGATGAGATCGTCAAAGTCGCCGGCCGAGATCGGATCGAGCCCAGAGGTCGGCTCGTCGAGGAACACGATCTCAGGGTCGAGCGCGAGCGCCCTCGCCAAGGAAACGCGCTTGGTCATGCCGCCGGACAGCTCCGACGGAAGCTTGTCGGCCGTTTCCGGCGGCAAGCCGACAAGCGCCAGCTTCTGCGCCGCCAGACCGTCGAGCGTCGACTGGGAGAGTTGCAGATGCTCGCGCATCGGCGCCTGGATGTTCTGCCGCACGGTCAGGCTGGAGAACAGCGCTCCCTCCTGAAACAGCACGCCCCATCGCTCGCCGACCTCCAGATGCTCGCGCGGCGTGAGCTTGTCGATATCGTGGCCGAAGACCTCGATGGTTCCCAGCCTGTTTGTGTATGAGCCCGAGGATCGTACGGGTCAGCACCGACTTGCCGGCCCCGGAGGCGCCGACAAAACCGAGCACCTCGCCGCGATAAAGGTCGAGATCGAGCCCGTCCATCACCAGGTGGTCGCCGAAGCCGACCTTGAGGCCGCGCACGCTGATGATGACGTCGCGCGGGCGCGTGCTGGCGAGGGGGGCGTCGGCGCTCAATAGGTCACCGCGGCGAAGAACATCGCAAACAGCCCATCCATGACGATGACCATGAAGATCGACTTGACCACCGACGAGGTGACGCAGCGCCCGAGCGACTCGGCCGAACCGCGCACCTCCATGCCCTCGGTCGAAGCGATGAGGCCGATCACCACCGCCATGAACGGCGCCTTGATCAGGCCGACCATGAACGTATTGATGCCTATCGCGTTCTGGAGCCTTAGCAGAAAGCTTTGCGGCGTCACGCCGGAGTAGAGCCAGCTGACGATAAGGCCGCCTCCGACCTGCGCCATGTCGGCGAGGAACGTCAGGACGGGCAGCGCGATCACCAGCGCCACCAGCCGCGGGATGATCAGCACTTCGAGCGGGTCGAGCGCCATCACCTTAAGCGCGTCGATCTCCTCGCGCATTTTCATCGAGCCGATCTCGGCGGTGATCGCCGAGCCGGTGCGCCCGGCGATCATGATCGAGGTCATCAGCACGCCGAGCTCGCGCAAACCGAGGACCCCCACCAGATCGACGGCGTAGGTCGAGGCGCCGAAGCGGGCGAGCTGGAAAATGCCCTGCTGGGTGACGATCGCGCCGACCAGAAAGTTGATCAGCATGATGATCGGCACGCTGCGAAGACCGAACATCTCGAGGTGATGGACCATCGAGGTCCAGCGCCAGCGCAACGGCCGCGGCGCCAGCCTCAGGAACATCACGACGATTTCGCCGAGATAGTCGACGATGTCGATGAAATCGACGCCCGAGTCGTGCACCGTCTCGCCGACCGCCGACAGCAACGCAATTCCATGCGGCGGGGGAACGCGCGTCGGCGCTTCTGGCGGGTGGTAGCCGGCGTCCTGCAGCAGGGTAGCGTGCTCGGGCCGCGCGCCGCGATAGGTGGCTGTCGCCCCGGCCGCCGCCAGCTCGACCCGAGCGCGATCGATGAACCAGGCGCCGGCCGTGTCCATCCGCTGAAGAGCGGAAAGATCGAGGATCACCCGTTTCGCGTCGTGGGCCGGCGCGATGAGCGAAGCCCCGGCCGCCTCGAGGTCACGCCCGGAGGTGACAGTCCACGTTCCGCCGAGCGCCAGGACGATGCTGTCCTGAGCTGCTTCGCGAGTTACGGACGGCGTCGAGGTCACCAAGCGCTCCGGCCAGAGACGGCGCTCATATCGCGCGACCCGGCGCCTTGTCGAGCCGGCGCCACGGCGCGCACCCCGGAGGGCGGATCAGGGCAAAAACAAATCAAGTACGAATCGGAGACTCCGCGACAGGGACTCAGATTCGCGAACAAAGCGAGTCGAATTTTTGTGCAGGTAGGCGCACAGGGCCTTGCCCGATGTCCTTCCCGGCCCAGACCGTAGCTCGCCGCGCCATAAAGCCTCAGCGAATCAGTTGCTTGCCGAATTCCTGACCTTTGCCGCGCCCGCCGGACATCCTCAAGTCTGGTTGCCCAAACCTTGTCTCTCCGCGAGTGTCCCTGGCCCAATGCGGGACCGGGGCGAAGGGACCGGGGACAAACGGGGTCGGAATCAGCGACGCGGCGCTTCGCTCGATTCGCCGGGCAAAAATCAACGCCAATCGGGGCGCCGGCTGACGCGACTCGAATCATGGCGCCCAAAGAGTTAAGAGGGCGGCCCGCCTCAATCCATCATGGCGGCCTTGAGGATGCAGACCATGGTCGCGCGCGCGGGCTTCTCGCCCAGGTTGCGGATGCGGTGGGGCATATCGCAGCGGTAGCGCAGCGTCTCGCCGGAGCATACTTTCGCCAACGATCCGCCGACCTCGACCTCGAGTTCGCCCTCGACCGCCGACAGGCACTCCACCGAGCCGCGAAGATGGGCGGTCGATTCGAGCACGCCGCCCGGATCGGCCTGAAAATCGTACCATTGCAGCCAGTCGACGGTTTTCAGCCAGCCGATCACCGCGAGCCGGCAAAGTCCGTCGTCTGAGACGAAGATGGGCGTCGTTCCGCGGCCCAAATGTTCGATGAACGGCCCCTCCTCGGCGCCCTGGAGCATCGATTCGATCGACGCGTCGAGCGCGTGGGCTAGCCGCCAGATGGTCGTCAGCGTCGGGTTGGTCTCGTTGCGCTCGATCTGGGAAATGATCGACTTGGCGACGCCGGACTGCTGCGACAAGTCGGCGAGCGACAGCCCGTAACCCTTGCGCAGCCTGAGCACAGCCTGCCCAAGCTGATTCGACAGCGAAGCCGCTCCAGCCTCGAGAACCTTCGCCCTGTCCTTGCCTTCAACGCCCATCGCGCGCCTCGCCGTTGGCGCGCATCATAGACGATTTCGTTCGGAATATCGAACGCTGCTCCGCTCGCGGCCTTCAAATCCCATGAACACGTCTTGGCAAACGACTTTTGTTCAGCCGCGTTGACAGAAGTCCCTCGCGCGTTTCATTCTCATTACGCGTAGCTAGGTCCGCTTTCGGACTGGCTCTACAATAAATCCGAGGAACTCAGGGAGATTGGCCATGAAAATTCGTATTGCATCGGCGGTCGCACTCACCGCCTTGATCGTCGGACTGGGCGGCGCTCGGGCCGATGATAACCTCCAAACTCTGGAGGGTTTCCGTATGACGGCGCCGATGGATTGGCCGACCATCCCGCAGACGGGACCGAAGGCTGACGCCGTCAGTCAGATCCTGAAAGACAAGATCAAGCTGCCCCCAGGGTTCCACATCGAACTCTACGCCCTTGTTCCCGACGCGCGCCATATGGCTGTGGGCCCGCAGGGCGTCGTGACCTTTGTCGGCACGCGCAAGAACAAGATCTGGGCGGTGACCGACCGTGCGCGTGCGGGCGGCGAGGGCGGCGGCATTCAGGGCGGCGGCATTGAGGTCAAGGAATTCGCCCCGACGCTGGCGAAGAGATTGCCGAATGGCCCCTGCTTCTCGAAGGACGGCTTCCTCTACGTCGTCGAGCAGAACCGGGTCCTTCAGTATCCGGCGGCTGAGTTTTTCTACGAGGGCCAGGACGTCGCGGTCAGTGTCGTCGTTCCCGAGGGGCAGCTCATTCCGAAGGCGGAGGAGAGTTTCAACCATACTGCGCGGGTCTGCCGCGTCGGGCCTGACAACAAGATCTATATCCAGATCGGGCAGCCGTTCAACGTGCCGACGAAAGAGAAAGCCGACCTCTACCGGAAGATCGGCATGGGCGGCATCATCCGCATGGACCAGGACGGCAAGAACCGCGAGATCTATTCGACCGGCCTGCGCAATCCTGAAGGCATCGACTTCAACCCGAAGGACAAGTCGCTATGGTCCAACGACAATCAAGTCGACGGCATGGGCGACGACATCCCGCCAGGGGAGATGAACCGCATCGATAAGCAGGGCGAGGAGTTCGGCTTCCCTTGGTATGGCGGCGGACACACTCGCACCAACGAGTTCAAGAACGAGACGCCCCCGGCTGACGTCGTCTTCCCGGAAGTTGAGCAGGTCGCTCATGCGGCTGACCTCGGCCTATCCTTCTACACCGGCAACCAGTTCCCCGACAAATACAAGGGCGCGATTTTCTCGACCCAGCACGGGTCCTGGAATCGCACCGTGCCGGTTGGCGCGCGCGTCATGGTCACCTTCCTGAAGGACGATGGCCACGTCGCCGGGCCTTCGATCCCGTTCGCGGAAGGCTGGAACGACAACGGCCACTATCTCGGCCGGCCGGTCGACGTGCAGCAATATTGGGATGGCTCGCTGCTGGTGTCCGACGATCTGGTCGGCGCCGTCTACCGCATCTGGTACGACGGCAAGTAAGACGGCTCTGACGAAAAAGACCAGCTCCGGCGCCCGCCGGAGCTGGTGCTGTCGCAGGGACGGCGTAAGACCGGGGATTTCATGCGATTTGCGCTGCGGTTTCCGGCGAGAGGAGCTCTTCTCGTCTCGTCGCTGATATTTTGCTTTGCAACTCAGGGCGGAGCGGAGGCGCAGGGCGACGCAAAGGCCGGACGCGCCAAGGCGGAAGCGGTCTGCGCCGTCTGCCACGGCGTCGATGGACTGGCGAAAATCCCCGAGGCGCCGAATCTCGCCGGGCAGAACGGGAATTACCTGATCGCACAGCTGACGGCGTTCAAGTCCGGAGAGCGCAAGAACGAGATGATGTCGGTCGTGATCCAAGATCTCTCGGATTCCGACATCGAAAATCTGGCGGCCTACTATTCGGCGATCGAGATTTCTGTGGGCAAAATCCCCGGTCAATAAGTCGGGTCCGCGGCTGCCTTGGCTTGCTTTGACTTAATGGGCCGGCGCCGCCGTGCAGGCTCCTCGGAAGAGGCTCGCGCTCGCCGCTGCGAACAGGACAAAGGGGCGCTCCACCGCCGCGTCGGACCCTCGCTCGATCGTAAGCGTCAGCACGTCGCCGTCGCTCATGATCGCCTCGCCGACGAGGGCGCCGCCCAAGCCGGACATTCGCGTCCAGACGATCGTCGTCTCCTCGCCGTCGCCAAAACGGATTCGTCCGCTGGTCGATTCCGCATCATAGAGCGGCTGGCGGATCGCGCCTGTCTCCGGATCGACCAAGGCGACAATCGCGCCTTCGCCGAACGTCACAGAAACCTCGAACTTCGCCTCAGCGCCTCTCACGAAAGAGGGAAAGCTTCGCCCTTCGGACGCCCGGCCGGCGCAATCGAAGGTCAGGCTGAACGCCTCCCTTCCAGTCGGGGCGGGCGATTCCTCCGCCCGCGAGAGCGACGGACACAGAAGGACCCCGCAGGACCCGAGCAGCACGCAGAGGACATGAAACCGACCGTGCGGCTCGCGCGCCGCAAGCCTTCGCCGCTTCAAAAGGCCCCCGGGAAGGCGCCGCCGTCGATGAGGATGTTCTGACCGGTGATGAACCCCCCCTGAGCGCTGGCGAGAAAGGCGCAGAGCGCGCCGAATTCCGCCGGATCGCCAAACCTCCCCGCGGGGATTCGCCCTTTCAACTCGCTGCGCGCCTCGTCGACGTTCGACTTGGCCGTCGCCGCCGCCCTGGCCAGGCCCGCCTTCAGCCGGTCGGTGTCGAACGATCCCGGCTGGATGGAGTTGATCGTCACGTTGTGGCGGGCGAGACGCCGCGCCGCCGAAGCGAGGAAAGCCGTGAGTCCGGCGCGCGCGCCGGATGAGACGTCGAGGCCCGCAACCGGCGTCCTGACCGAAGCGGAAGTGATGTTGACTATCCGGCCGAACTTGCGCTCCGCCATGCCGGGCGCGAGCGCTTGGATAAGCGCGATCGGCGTCAGCATGTTCAATTCGACGCCCGCGAGGATGTCCTCGCGGCTGATCTGGTCGAAATCCTTGCGTGGCGGCCCGCCGTTGTTGTTGACCAGAATGTCGGCGTCAGGGCAGGCGGCGATCAGCGCCGAGCGCGTCGCCGGATCGTCGAGGTCGCCGGGAATCTCCGTCACCTCGACGCGCATTTCCTCCCTGATCTCGCTCGCGGCCCGGGCGAGCGCCGCGGCGTCCCGGCCATTCAGGACGATTGCGCATCCGGCTTCCGCCAGAGCCCGCGCACAGGCGCGGCCCAAGCCCTTGCTCGACGCGCACACGATCGCTTTGCGGCCCGCGATACCGAGGTCCATCCCTCATGCCCCCCGCTCTCGACACTTCCAAGGGCGACATCTATAAACGCCTCGCGTGCGCCGCGTCATCGAAGCGACACGAGAATCTGTGCAGAGAGTTCTTGTTCGTCGCCCCCTTGCGAGGAGGCCGCCCATTGTCCAAGGCCCAAGAGATCCACCGTTACCGGACGCTTTTCCTATCGGATTTGCACTTGGGAACGCGTGGCTGCCAGGCCCACCTTATCCTGGATATGCTCCGCCATGTCGAGGCTGACACGATCTACCTAGTCGGCGACATCATCGACGGCTGGCGCCTCCGTTCCGGCTGGTACTGGCCGCAGACCCACAACGACGTCGTCCAGAAACTCTTGCGCAAAGTCCGTCGCGGCGCGCGGATAGTGTTCGTTCCCGGCAACCACGACGAGTTCGCCCGCCAGTTCTTCGGGTTGACCTTCGGGGGCATCGAGATCAAGAGGCAGGCGATACATGCCGCGGCCGATGGCAAGCGCTACCTCGTCATCCACGGCGACGAATTCGACGTGGTCGTCCGCCACTCGAAGTGGCTCGCGTTCTTCGGCGACTGGGCCTACGATCTCGCGCTGTTCGTCAACACCCATTTCAACGCCGCGCGCCGCGCGCTCGGCCTGCCATACTGGTCGTTTTCGGCCTGGGCGAAGCTCAAGGTCAAGAACGCGGTGAACTTCATCGGGTCGTTCGAGCGCGAGCTTGCGGGCGAAGCCAGGAAGCGCGGCGTCGACGGCGTGGTCTGCGGCCATATCCATCACCCGATCATCCGGGACCTGGATGGCGTGGTCTATGTCAACACCGGCGATTTCGTCGAATCGTGCTCGCTGGTGGTCGAGCACTGGGATGGCCGGTTCGAAGTGTTGCACTGGAAGACTCGCCTGGAAGTCGCCCCTCGGGTCGAGGACCCCGTCTCGTTTGAGGACGAAACGGCGCAAGAGGCGCAAGCGGAAGCCGCGTGATGCGCATCCTGATCGCGACAGACGCCTGGCGACCTCAAGTCAACGGCGTCGTGTCGACCCTGGAGCGGATGACCCAGGCGGCGGCCGAATTCGGCGCCGAATTCGAATTCCTCACCCCTCAGGGCATGTGGACCGCCCCTTTGCCGTCCTACCCCGAGATTCGCCTGGCGCTCCCAAACCTTTGGCGGATCGACGGCCAGATCGAGGAGGCAGCGCCGGACCACATTCATATCGCCACCGAAGGCCCCATCGGCTGGCTGACGCGGCGCTATTGTCTGCGGCGCAAACGCACTTTCACCACCAGCTACCACACCCGCTTTCCCGAATACGTCTCGGCGCGGTTCGGTGTGCCCGAATCCCTCACCTATGCGTGGCTGCGCGCTTTTCACGCGCCCTCGGCCGCGGTCATGGCCCCGACGCCGACTATCGGCGCCGATCTGACCCGGCGCGGCTTCGCGCGGGTCAGGATGTGGACGCGCGGCGTCAACCACACCCTCTACCGACCGCGGACCAGGCGCGCGCTCGACCTGCCGCGGCCGATCTTTCTCTCGGTCGGGCGGGTGGCGGTGGAAAAGAATCTCGAGGCCCTGCTCGGCCTGGACCTGCCCGGCTCCACGGTGATTGTCGGCGACGGCCCGGCGCGCCGGAGCCTCGAGCGCCGCTACCGTCACGCCCATTTTCTCGGCGCCAAGTACGGCGAAGCGCTCGCCGACATCTACGCCAGCGCCGACGTGTTCGTCTTTCCCTCGCGGACCGACACGTTCGGGATCGTGCTGATCGAGGCGATGGCGAGCGGCCTGCCGGTTGCGGCTTTTCCCGCGCCCGGACCGATCGACGTCGTGGCCCCCGGCGCGGGCGTGCTCGACGAGGACCTAAGGGCGGCCTGCCTCAAGGCGCTGACCATCCCGCGAGAGAACGCGCGCGAGCATTCCCTGCGCTTCACCTGGAGGGAGAGCGCGCGGCAGTTCCTCGACAATATCGAAATGAGCCGGCTGGATCGCCGACAGCCGGCCCCCTCGCCCGAACGGGTCGGCGTCGCGCGGGTCGCCGGACGCGGATAGCGCCCCGGCCCTTGCGCCGAGAACCCAAAGGCCAAGCTCGCGGCCGAAGGCGATGGCCGGCTTTTCGACCAGCGCTGAAAGCGCGGCTGCAGCGGCAAAGGTCGCGGCGATGGCGGCCGAGAACTGCAACGGGCCGACGCCGTATCGCGATCCGATGAGAGTGATCATCGGAATGTGGAGGAGATAGACGCCGAAGCTCAGTTCGCCGGTTTTGCGCAGGAATCTGGACTGCATGACGCGCGACAGCACTGAGTCCGAAGGATAGAGAAGGCCGTAGACGATCCCACCGGTGATGAGCGGCGCGAACGGGAAGACGGCGTCGTAATACGACTGCCATGCCCCCGGCGCGGCCATTTCCGCCATCCACGGGTCGTGACGGAAGAATGTGAACCACCAAAAGGGCAGGGCCAGCACGAAGGCGAGCGGCGCGAGCGCGGCGATACAACCGGCTGAGGACGGAAAGCGGATGCGGCCGTTGGCGATGAGCGCATAGAAGAGGACGCCGCCGACGAACGAGTTCGCGTAGTGGTGGAACCCGAGCGTCATCCACGGAGAAGCCGGGGCGCCGTCATGCCGCGCCAGAGCGATGGCGATGCACCACGCGAGGTAAGCCGACGCAAGAGCCGAGGCGCCGAGACGCGATCGCGTCGCCAGCAGTGTCAGCGCAAGGATGAAGGGCAGGTAGACGTAAAACGTCAATTCGACCGGAATCGTCCATAGGACGCCCGGCGCGCGCCCCAGAGTCGCCGACAGTCTGAGCGCCTCCCAAAAGGCGGTGGAGGGAGGAAAGAACGACGACACGTTCCAGGATGTCAGCGCGATCGCCGCGCAAAGCAGAGGGAAAATGCGGAAGATCCGGTTGATCGAGTAGGTGATGAGAGAGAGATGCGGGCGGGCTATCCAGTTCGGATCCGTCGCCAGCGAATGACTCAGCAGGAATGACGACAGAAAGAAAAACACCATCAGCCCGCATTGCCCGGAATATTTGAAGACCGGGACGCCGGGCAGAAAGCCGATATACTGATAGTGCGCCAGCATGACGATCAACGCCGCGCCGCCGCGCAACGAGGTGAATCGTTTGTCGAGGCGCGTTCGCCAGTCGTAATTGGACTGTGTCATGGCATATTGCATGGAACCAAGCTTTTCGCTGACCAAAGGGAAGCCGTATCGACTCTTTGACCTAGGCCGCTCAAGGTTATGCTCAATGGAGAACCGCTGGCCGGCTCTAATTGCCTGCAAGACTCGCTCGCAGACCTCTACAATCGATGAAGTGAAAATGCTTCATTCTTGGCAAGGCGCTTTTGTTCGGGAAGTTTTGGCTTGCCGGACGATCGCGCGCGATCGGCGTCTGTCCGAATGACGCCGTCGAGCGGGCGCTGAATCCGGCGCGCCCTCGCGCCCCCGCCCTCAGCCGACGAGACTTAGGCCGGTCGCGGCGGCGGCGATGGCGACGACCACGAGGATCGGCGGGGCGCGCCAGACGATCAGGGCGACAAAGCCGGCCGCCACAATCGCGAAATCGGCCGGCCCTAGAACCGCGCTCGTCCAGACGGGATCGTAGAGCGCGGAGGCGAGCAGGCCGACCACGGCGGCGTTGACGCCGGCCATCGCCGCGCGCGCGTTCGCGCGCTGACGCACGCCATTCCAGAACGGAAGGACCGCCATCACCAGCAGGAGACCGGGCGCAAAGATCGCAACCAGCGCCAGCGCCGCCCCGGCCGCTCCGCCTGGCGGAACCCCGGCGACCGCGCCGAGATAGGCGGCGAACGCGAATAGCGGCCCCGGCATCGCCTGGGCGGCGCCGTAGCCGGCGAGAAAGGCGCTGTCCGAGACCCAGCCGGGATCGACCACAGCGGTCCGAAGCAGCGGCAGCACCACATGGCCGCCGCCGAACACCAGCGCGCCCGAGCGATAGAAGGCGGCGGCGAGGGCGGTCGCGCCAGACCGCGCCGGGGAGAACGACAGCGCCAGCAGAGCCAAATATAGGCCGGCGGAAACGATCGCCATGCGCCGGGATATCGGCGCTACGACATCGGCGACGGCGACATTTCCGTCCTGACGGCAGAGGATGAGTCCGGCGATAGCGCCGAGAAGGATGACCGCGACCTGCGCCCAGCCCGCCGGAGCGAACGCCATCAGGATCAGCGAGAGGACGGCGATCGTCGCCCGCTGCCGGTCGGGCGCAAGGCTCCGGGCCATCCCTAAAACCGCCTGGGCGACGATGGCGACCGCGACCAGCTTGAGGCCATGCAGGAGCCCGTCGCCGCCCTCGCCTTTCAGCGCACCTTCTCCATAAGCGAAGAGCGTCATCGCGATCGCCGACGGTAGCGTAAACCCGGCCCAGGCGGCGAGGCCGCCGAGATAGCCGGCGCGCACGAGCCCGATCGCGAAGCCGGTCTGGCTGCTCGCAGGCCCGGGCAGGAACTGGCAAAGCGCGACGAGATCGGCATAGGCGCGCTCATTGAGCCAGCCGCGCCGAACCACGAACTCACGACGGAAGTAGCCGAGATGCGCGATCGGCCCGCCGAAACTGGTCAAGCCAAGCTTGAGAAAGACGCGAAGGACTTCGACGGGCGAACCAGGCTTGCTTGACCTGAGCTCGGCATCCTCGATCGCGGACGTCATCGGGCGGGCCGAGGAATCATCACGGCCCGCCCCGAAACGCCGCGAGCCTGCCCCTCAGCGCGCCGTCACGCCGCCTTCGCCAGCCGCTGCCGCACCATCGTCCGCAGCGTATTCAGATCGTGGGCGAATAGGCGGATGCCGTCGGACAGCTTCTCGGTCGCCATCTGGTCCTCATTGAGCATCCAGCGGAAGGTCTTCTCGTCCATCGCCACCTTGGCCGGGGCCGGTCCGGGGTGGGCCGGGTCGAGGTGCCGCGTGAGCACGCCCTCGTCCTTCGATAGCGCGTCGAGCAGCTGGGGCGAGATCGTGAGCCGGTCGCAGCCGGCGAGAGCCTCGATCTCGCCCGTATTGCGGAACGACGCGCCCATGACCACCGTCTTGACGCCGTAGGTCTTGTAATAGGCGTAGATCGTGCGGACCGAATGCACGCCGGGATCAGTTTCGGGCGTGTAGGGTCCACCGCCGGCTTTCACATGCCAGTCGAAGATGCGCCCGACGAAGGGCGACAGAAGGAACGCCTTCGCGTCTCCCGCCGCGATCGCCTGGGCGAGCGAGAAGGCGAGCGTCATGTTGCAGTCGATGCCTTCCGCCTGCAGGCGTCGCGCCGCCTGCACCCCTTCCCAGGTCGAAGCGAGCTTGATGAGGATGTGGTCGTGGCTGACCCCACGCTCCTTGTACGCCGCGATAAGCGATTTCGCCTTGGCGACCATGCCCTCGGTGTCGAAAGAAAGATCGGCGTCGACTTCAGTCGACACCCGCCCCGGTACGATCTTCGTCAGCTCGGAGCCGAAATTCACCGCAATGCGGTCCGTCACTTCGCTGACCGAAGCGCCTCGCTTGCCCCCCCAGACAATCGCCTCGTCGACGAGCCGCGCGTAGGCAGGCATTTCCGAGGCCTTCAAAATCAGCGACGGATTTGTCGTGGCGTCGGTCGGCTTGAAGGCGCGGATCGACTCCATGTCGCCGGTATCCGAGACGACGGTGGTCATGGCGCGCAACTGCTCGAGCTTACTGGTCATGGACGAGCCTCCTCCGGCAGGTTCCCTTGAAGCGATTGTCGCGCTCGCGGGCGTCATACGCAAGCGGCGGCCGCCGAGCGCCGCGGCGGGCAGGCGCCGCGGCCATCCATACGGGCGTCAACTCCCGGCGGCTCCCGTTGTTTCGGAGATCGAATCCAGCAACCCGCCCGGATGCACGGGAACATAGTAAGCCCGAGCTTGTTCTTGAACATCGTCAACGGCCAGGAGCCCGCCATGCAAAACGATAAGAACCTCAAGGAATTGTTCGCCGAGACCCTAAAGGATATCTACTTCGCTGAGAAGCAGATCTTGCGCGCCTTGCCCAAGATGGCCCGCGAAGCGGCGTCCCCCGAACTCAAGCAGGCTTTCGAGACCCATCGTGAGCAGACGGAAGGTCACGTCGAACGCCTCAATCAGGTGTTCGAACTTATCGGCCGGCCGGCGCGCGGCAAGACCTGCGAGGCGATCCTCGGCATCATCGACGAAGCGAAGGAAATCATGGAGGAGTTCAAAGGGGCGGAGGCGCTCGACGCCGGCCTTGCGTCTTCGGCGCAGGCGGTCGAGCACTATGAGATTGCGCGGTACGGCACGCTCAAAAGCTGGGCGCAGCAGCTCGAACTCAACGACGCTGCAAAGCTCCTCGACGAGACGCTGCAGGAAGAGATCAAGACGGACCAGCTGCTCAGCAAGCTCGCGACCTCGAGCATCAACAAGAAGGCGGCGTAAGCCTCGCGGAGCGAGCGCGACCATCATCGCCGCCGAAACGATGAAGACCGCGCGCGACGGGGACTGGGGCGCAGTCGCGGCGCTTTCAAACGATCCAGCGACAACCCCCATTCTCGAAGCACAGCGCGCGGCCTTGGGCGATCGGCGCCTCGGCCGCCTTCGCCGGCGCCACGCCAGCGATGAGCGCCATCAAGGCCCGCGCGGCGCCGCCATGTGCGACCACGAACGCGTCCGCCGTCAGCCCGTCCAGCCATGGGCGCAGCCGCCCGGCCAGCGTCGCGTAGCTTTCGCCGCCGGGCGGCGCGTAGATCCATTTGTCGCTGTTGCGCGCCTTGACAGCCCTGGGGTCGCGGGCCTCGATTTCCGGCCAGCGCATGCCCTCCCAGGCGCCGAAGCTGAGTTCCATGAGCCGCGCGTCGAGCCGGTAGCCGCCGGGCGAGAGGTCCATCCCGTCCCGGGCGATCTCCATCGTCTCGCGCGCCCGCAGGAGCGGCGAAGCGACGAAAGCGCCCGCCGCCTCCAGTTGCTCGATCTCGGCGCCGATCCGCGATCGAAGCGTTCGACCGACCGACCGCGCCTGCTCGCGCCCGCGCGCGTTGAGGGGGATGTCGAGTTGCCCTTGCAGTCGGTTCTCGGCGTTGTACGCCGTTTCGCCGTGGCGCAAGAAGATCAAGCGATGGGGAAAGGGCGCCACGCTCGGATGATTCCTTTCGATCGACGCCCCGGGAATCAGAGCGTTCGTTCAGAGGTTCAGGACCAGAGGCCGAAACCCCCATCGTTTCGCCAGAGCCAGAGCATTCGGCGACGGTGGCAACTCCGGCCGTCGTCGACATGGCGCGCATCGACGCTGCGGCGCAGGCATGGCCAAGCTCGAGGCATTTCGCGATCGGCCAGCGCTCGTGCAGCCCGTACAGCATGCCGGCGGCGAAGGCGTCCCCCGCCCCGTTGGCGCCGACAATGGCGCTCGCCGGGAGGGCGACCGAGCCAAGCGCGACGCGCGATCCGTCGCGCCCGCCGACGACCGCGCCCTCCGGAAAGTGAGCCGCCGCCCAACGCATCGCGCCGAGCGCGAGCGTCTCGTCGATCGCGCGCGCGACCGCGGCTACGTCGGTCGAGCCGTCCGCGCGCCGCGTCTCCTGCCCGGCAAGAGCGCCGATCTCGTAGTCATTGACGATGAGCCAATCGAGATGGGGCAGGCAGGGGCGGCCAAGCTCGGCAAGCCGGTCGGCCCGGGTGGTCATCAATTCGAGATTGGCGGCAAGCCCCGCGGCGCGCGCCTTTCGCAGCACCGCGACCCAGCCGTTGGCGTCGTCATGCCACGGCCGGTCCATCGCCTTGTGCGCCCCCGGCAGGCCGAGATGCAGAATTCTCGCCCCCGTCCGCGAGAAATCGAAATGATTTGGCGTCATTTCGGCGGCGACGCCCTGGTGATAGAAGTGAGTGCGCCGGCCGTTGGACGCGACGTTGAAAGCGTCGACGCTCATCGTCGCGCCGCCCGGCAGCGCGCGGAGCGCATCGCGGTTTATGCCGCGCGCGTCGCATTCATCGAAGAGAAAGCGCCCAAGGTCGTCATCGCCGACCACCCCCATCGCCTCGACGGGAAAGTCTGGATCGAGGCGCTTGAGGTCGAACGCCATGTTCGAGCCGGACCCGCCGTTTTGGCGGTCGATCGCGAGAACTTCGTTGGACGTGTCTTCTTCCGGCCAGCGAACGATCGACTTGTTGAAATCGACGCAAAAGGTGCCAGCCGACACCACGCCCCGCCGTTCGCTCATCGATCAGGCGGCCAGGAGAACGGATTCGGTGATCGCGCTGTCGGCGGCGAGTCCGCGGACCGCCTTCAGGCCCTTTTTTTGAAGCGCCGCGTGATAATCCTTGACCGCCTCGAGCGGGGTCAGGGCGCCGTCGGCGACGGCGCGCATGAGACGCACCATGTCGAGCGGCAATTCGGCGAGATTGATCTTTCGCCCGAACAGCGCGACCCGCGCGCCATACTTTTCCGCCTGATGGATGAGCTCGAAACAGTCGCGCGCCGTGCCGGCGCCGCCGCCGAGGACGCCGACGACCAGCCCCGGGTCGAACGACGCCAGCTCTTCAAGCGCTCTCGGCCCGTTGTAGGCGATCTTGAGGAATTTCGGCCGCTCGGCCTCGGTAAGGCCGGCGAGACAGCGGACGATCGCGTCGTTGACGAACTCGGGGATCGCCTCCGCGCTCAGACCCCGCTCGACGTTGGGATTGAAGACCTCGAGGAAATACGAGAAGCCGTTCAAGGCGGCGTCGGCGCGAAAGTCCCTGAACGCTTCGAGCGAGGCGATATCCGCGTCGATGTCGTTGGTGAAGGTGATCGAATAGAGCCCGAGGTCGGTGAACTGCCTGGCGTGCGCGAGCGAAGCGGTGCGGAACGGCCGCGACGGCGCGTGATGAAAAGTCCCGCCGCGATGGCGCCAGATGTCTGTGGTGTCGTTGGCGCGGATCGCGGGTTTGACCCCGGTCCCGGCGAAGGCCTCGCGCTTGGCGAGCTGCTCGAGGTTCGAAGCCGAGGTCAGCATGATGTCGACGACGTCCTGTTTGAGGATCGCCGCAATCGAATCGAGAAATTCCGCCCTTGTCGCGAACCGCGCGCCGCCCCCGCCCCGCGCCGGCCCGACCGCGTGCAGCCCAGGGCCCATGTCGGGATCCTTGGCGTCGGCGATGATGAAGTCCGAGCGGCGGTAGGCGCCGGCGCGGATTCGCGCGAGCTTGTCGTCGAGCCGGACCATGAACGTGCCTCCGCGGGTCTGAAAGCGAATGCGCGCCTTATAGCCCGCGATATCGGGCCGGCGCCACCGGGCTCAGGCCGGCTGGCGCAGCGGCCCCCGATCCGATAGGCTCCGCCGCCCCGGTGACCGCCTTCGCCCGCTTCCGCCGCGAAAATTGAGGTCAATCCCATGTCCGCTCGTCTTCGCATTCTCCTCGTCGGCGCGAGCGGCGTTCTGGGGCGCGCGGTCGTCAGCCGAGCTTTCGCCTCGCCACGACGTCATCTCCGCGGGATCAAAGACGGGCGACATCCGCATCGACATCGCCGACCCCGCCAGCATCGAGGCGGGCATCAAAGCGGCGGGGCCGCTCGATGCGGTCGCCTGCGCCGCCGGGACTTTCAATTTCTTGCCGCTGTCGGAGTTCAAATCCGCGCCGATCGCGCAGTCGCAGTATGGCCTTGGTCTCGTCAACAAACTGATGGGCCAGGTTAATCTTGCGCTCTCAGCCCGCGATCATCTCAAGGATGGCGGCTCGATCACCCTCATCTCCGGCGTTCTCGGGGACGCGCCGATCGCGGCGGGATCGTCGGGCAGCATGGTCGGCGGCGCGCTCGCAGGCTTCGTAATGGGGTCGGCGATCGAGATGCCGCGCGGCATCCGCATCAACCTCGTCAGCCCAGGTGTGTTCGAAGAAGCGATGGACGCCTACGGCCCGTTCTTTCGCGGCTTCGATCCCGTTCCAGTCGCCCGTGCAGCGCGCGGGTTCAGCCGCAGCATCGAGGGGTTGGAGACCGGCAAGATCTATCGAATCTACTGACCGCGAGCATGAAACCGCTCATTGTCTACATCGCGTTGGCCGCGCTGACGCTCGTCGTTTTTGCCCTTTGGCCGGGCCTCGACCTTGCAGTGTCGCATATCTTTTTCTCGCGTGGCAGCTTCGACGGCGAAGGACTCCGTGATCACGTCGCCCGCGATTTTTTTCGACTGACGCCGTTTGTCGTGCTGGCCGCCTATGCGGCGCTGTGGCTCGCCACGCGCCTCGGAGCGAAGCTCCGCTGGGCGCCGAGCGGCCGGGCGATGGTTTTTCTTGTCTTGACGATGGTCGTCGGTCCCGGCCTCATCATCAATCTCGGCCTCAAGGATCATTGGGGCCGGCCGCGGCCTTACCAGACCCAGGACTTCAACGGCCAGGACCCATTCATGCCATGGTACGATCTGCACGGCGCGTGCAAGAGGAACTGCTCGTTCGTCTCCGGCGAAGCGTCGACCGGGTTCTGGATGGTTGCCCCGGCGAGCCTCCTCCCCCCGCCCTGGCGCACTCCCGCGATCGTCGCCGCCTTCGCCTTCGGAGCCGCAGCGAGCCTGCTGAGGCTGGCTTTCGGTGGCCATTATCTCTCTGACGTGCTGCTCGGCGGGCTCATCACCCTCATCGTCATCGAGGCCGCGCGCCGGCTCTTGTGGCCCCGCGGCGGGTCCTGACGCCTTGCGCGCGCCGCGCCCGCCTCTATAAGTCCGGCCGAGCTTCACGACGTCTCGACGGGTTACTCACTTTCCATGTCCAGCCCCAAATCCAGGATCAAACGTGTCGTCCTCTCCTATTCGGGCGGACTCGACACTTCGATCATCCTCAAATGGCTGCAAACCGAATATGGCGCCGAGGTCTTCACCTTCACCGCCGATCTCGGCCAGGGCGAGGAGCTCGAGCCGGCGCGCCGGAAAGCCGAACTGCTCGGGGTCAAACCTGAGCACATCTTCATCGAGGACGTGCGGGAGGAATTCGTCCGCGACTACGTGTTCCCGATGTTCCGCGCCAATGCCCAGTACGAGGGTCAGTATCTGCTCGGCACCTCGATCGCGCGGCCGCTGATCGCCAAACACCTCGTCGACATCGCCCGCAAGGTCGGGGCCGACGCGATCGCCCATGGCGCAACCGGCAAGGGCAACGACCAGGTTCGCTTCGAGCTCTCGGCCTACGCGCTCGAGCCCGACATCAGGATCATCGCGCCCTGGCGCGAGTGGAGCTTCGCCTCCCGCGGCGCGCTCCTCGCCTTCGCTGAGGAGCACCAGATCCCGATCGCCAAGGACAAACGGGGCGAGGCGCCGTTCTCGGTCGACGCCAACCTTCTGCACGTCTCCTCCGAGGGCAAGGTGCTCGAAGATCCGGCGCTGGAGACGCCCGCCTACGTATACTCCCGCACCGTCGATCCCGAGAAGGCGCCCGACAAGCCGACCGTGGTCGAGATCGCATTCGAGCACGGCGATCCGGTCGCCGTCGACGGCAAGGCGATGAGCCCGGCGACCCTGCTCGCGGCGCTCAACAAGCTTGGCCACGACAATGGGATCGGTCGGCTCGACCTGGTCGAGAACCGCTATGTCGGCATGAAGTCGCGCGGCATGTACGAGACGCCCGGGGGCACCATCCTACTCGCGGCGCACCGCGCGATCGAATCGATTACGCTCGACCGCGGGGCCGCCCATCTCAAAGACGAGCTGATGCCGAAATACGCCGAGCTCATCTATAACGGCTTCTGGTTTTCACCCGAGCGCGAGCTCCTTCAGGTCCTCATCGACAAGAGCCAGGAGATGGTCGCGGGCCGGGTGAGGCTCAAGCTCTACAAGGGCGGCGTCCATGTGATCGGTCGCGACAGCCCGAACTCGCTCTACGACCAGGATCTCGTGACCTTCGAGGAAGGCGCGGTCGCCTACGACCATCACGACGCGGCCGGCTTCATCAAGCTCAACGCGCTGCGCCTGCGGACGCTCGCGAAGCGGCGGAAGAGGACGGCAAAGGCGTAGGGGGCAAACCCAAGTCTCGCGGTCAGCGAGGCAATCGCGCATCGCCTCAGATCGCGCTGGCGTCCGATTTCTCCAGCACGCAGCCCGATATGAGCCAGTCGCCGTTCGCCTCCCGCCGCAGGCTGTAGAGCGCAATCCAAACGACATTGTCGGCGTCGACGATGGTCGCCTTCAGGCTGGCCTCATCGCCGAGTTCCGAGAACTCGCCAAACTCGACGCTGCGATGCCTGTATACCGGCGGGTAGCGGTCGCGGACCATCGCCAGGAAGCGGTCGGCGTCGACGAACATTTGTTGGATCGTCGGGTCCGCGAGCGCGTAAGCCGCCTCCGCATCGTCGCGCGCGAAGGCGTCGAATTGCTGCTCGATTGTCGCCCGCGAGCGGGCGGCGGTCAATTCCTCCGCCGACGCTGTCGTCACCCACAGGGCCATCGCGACCGCTATGGCCTCAATCGTTCTCGTCACCACACGCATGGGCGAGCCTCGTGTCCGATCTTTCCCAATCCTCTATACGCGCTCGAACCCAAAATGGTTTCAGCCAGCTGGCGATTGCGGCATTTTTCGCCTCCTTCGGCCCTGAGCTACGCCGACACCCCCTTGGCCTTCGCAGCCGCGTTGACGAATTTCATCGTCTGCGCGAAAGCGTCCTTGAGCGGCACGGCTGTCTCGGGGTCAGAAATTTCGGCCCACCGGGCGGCGATAGCTTCGGGCGAGCGCTCGCTCTCGTCGAGATACACGCCCGGCGTCTCGCCGATATGAGTGACGGCGAACACGCCCGCGCCCGCGCCGAGGATCACTCGCGACGGCGCATTCTCGCTCACCAGAAAGAGCACGCCCGGCGTCACGCTTTCCGGCGTCATCAGCTCCGCCGCGACGGGCGATAGGAGGCCCTCCGTCATCGCCGTGCGGGCGGTTGGCGCGAGCACGTTGACACGGATGTCGTTCTTGGCGCCCTCGATGCTCAGAACATTCATGAGTCCGATCATCGCGGCTTTCGCCGCGCCATAGTTCGTCTGGCCGAAATTGCCGTAGATACCGGACGCGGACGAGGTGAAGACGATGCGGCCGTAGTTGCGTTCCCGCATGGTCGCCCAGACGGCCTTGGCGCAATTGGCCGATCCGGTCAGATGCACGCGGACGACGAATTCGAAATCCGCCATGTCCATCTTGGCGAAGGTTTTGTCTCTGAGTACGCCCGCGTTGTTGACGAGAATGTCGATCCGGCCCCATTCCTTCTCCGCCCGCCCAGCGAGCGCCGTGGCCTGCTCGAAATCGGCCACATCGGCGGGATCGGCTATCGCGACGCCGCCGGCCGCGCGAATCTCCTCCACGACCTTGAGCGCATTGTCGGACGGACGGCCGTTTCGGCCGATGTCGTTGACGACGACTTTGGCGCCACGGGCGGCAAGCCCTAGGGCATGCGCCCGTCCAAGCCCGGAACCCGCCCCCGTCACGATCGCGACCCTGCCGTCAAACGCAACCGTCATGATCTTTCTCGCCCAGCCGACGACGTCTTCTACCAACGCGGCAGAGGCGCGCAACATGCGCCGATGGTTCGCCTGTTGCACAGGCGTCACATTTGCGCGTCAAAGACCCGCCTGGCGGGGAATGCGCGCAGCCCGTCGACGATTCGCTCGTGCGAAGCGGCCCCATGGCTGGAAAAACCGGAAGCGGCCTCGAAGAACTCCGCGGCCTCCTCGCGGAGGTGAAAGCGTTGCGCGAGGACGTCGAGCGTAGGGCAGACGAGCTGAGAAGCTCTTGGGGGGTCGGCGCTGACCAGTCGCCCCCCCGAATGCTCAATCTTTCCCATTACATCGCCCTGCGCGCGCATGACCTCACTGACCTCCAATATCGTCTCGCGGCGCGTGGTCTGTCCTCGCTCGGCCGCAGCGAGGGTCAGGTCGCGCTGGCCCTCGACACCCTCATCGCGACGCTCAGGCGCCTGACTGGAGAATCGGGCGCGACCTATCCCGTAGCGGCGGCTGCGCAGGCGGGCGCAGCGGAACTCGATGCGGAGACCGACCGGCTGTTCGGCAGGCGGCAAAGAGGCGGCCCGCGGGCCCGGGTGATGGCGACGCTGCCGACGGAAGCGGGTACGGGACCCGAGCTGGCCGACAATCTGGTCGCCGCCGGGATGGACTGCGCCCGGATCAATTGCGCCCACGACGACGCCGAAATCTGGGGCCAGATGATCGAGAACGTACACGAGGCCGCGGCGCGGCTCGAGCGTCCCTGCCGGGTGCTGATGGACATTGCCGGCCCGAAGTGCCGGATCCTCAGGGTGAAGGCGCCGCCGAAGACCCGCCTTGCGCGCGGCGACCGGGTCGTGCTGGTCGATGAACTGCGCGAGAAGATCAAGGAGCCGATCGCCTTCTCGCTCAATTTTCCCGAGCTCGTCGACCAGCTCATGGTCGGTGCGGAAGTCTTCATCGACGACGGCAAGGCGGCGGCCCGCGTGGTTGCGAAGGCCGCTGGCCGGGCAGAGATTGAGGTCTACGCGGCGCGGGAGAAGGGCGTTCGGCTGAAGCCCGGCAAGGCTGTGAATTTTCCCTCGACCGAGCTCGATCTGCCGCCGTTGACCTCCAAGGATTTCCGCGACCTCGACTTCATCGCCGAGCATGCCGACCTCATCGGCTATTCGTTCGTGCAACGGGTCGACGACATCGAGCTTCTGCAGGATCATCTGGTGGCCCGTGCGCCCAAGCGCGAGCCGCACGGGCTCGTGCTGAAAATCGAGACCCCGCTCGCGGTGCGCAATCTGCCGACGCTGATCATGCAAGCGGCGGCGCACAATCCGACCGCGGTGATGATCGCGCGCGGCGACCTTGCGGTCGAGCTCGGTTTCGCAAGGCTTACCGAAATGCAGGAGGAAATCCTC
The DNA here is from genome assembly GCA_963776665.1 of uncultured Alphaproteobacteria bacterium. Taxonomy (GTDB): domain Bacteria; phylum Pseudomonadota; class Alphaproteobacteria; order Rhizobiales; family Beijerinckiaceae; genus Roseiarcus. The sequence continues at coordinate 53,972 of CAVZNQ010000027.1, read as the reverse complement.
TGGCTGTGCGAAGCGGCGCATACGCCGGTAGTGTGGGCGACGCAGGTGCTCGACACTTATGTGCGCGACGGCGTGGCCAGCCGCGCCGAGATGACCGACGCGGCGATGGCGCAGGGCGCCGAATGCGTGATGCTCAACAAGGGGCCCTATCTCGCGGAGGGCGTCGCCTTCCTGCGCGACGTCCTCGCCCGCATGGACCGCCACCGGGCCAAGAAATTCGCCCGCTTCGCCTCGCTGAAAGAGTGGGCCTGAAGGCACCCCGATAGAACGCGCCGCCTTACGAGTTAGCTGTCATTGCGAGCGAAGCGAAGCAATCCAGGGGAACGTGGGGCGCTCTACGTCCCGTAGATTGCTTCGTCGCTACGCTCCTCGCAATGACGAAGGCGCGTCGAGCCGCGCGCGGCCTCAAGCCGTTCAGCCGGTGAACAGCTCGCCATACGGACGCCAGCTTTCGCCGTCGAAGCGCGCAAGCTGCATCTGACGGATCGGGCTGAAGTTGGTCGGCGACGTGTTGATTGTCATGCCGTTGAGCAGGATCGGCACCTGGAGCCCCTGGATGCCCGCGGCCTGCTTCATGATATTCTCGCGCGACAGATCACTGCCGCACTGCTTGAGCACGTGAACCATCACCATCGCGGCGCCGAAGGCGTAGGTCGCGTTGACGTCGATGAACTCTTTGTCGCTCATGTACTTGTCGCAGAAGGCCCGCCACTCCTTGATACCGGGATCGTCCTTGAGCGTTTCGTCGGTCGGATCCTTCACATAGCCGCTGGTGATGAGCCCTTTCGACTTGTCGAGGCCCGCGGGCTTGAGCACCGTGGCGATCGATGGCGAGACGTTGCTGATATAGCGGGTCGCGTTCCAGCCGAGATCGAAGGATTTGCGGATCGCCTGAGCGGCGAATTTCGGCGTCGCGCCGATGATCAGGATGTCCGCCCCGGAACCCTGCAGTGTTACGATCTGCGAGTCGACCGTCGGCTCCGAGGTCTCGTAGGAGGCTGTCTTCACCAGCATGCCGGCGTGATCGGCGCCGAGGATGTCCTGAATTCCCTTCAGATAGTCCTTGCCGAAGCCGTCGTTCTGGTAGAGGAGCGCGATCTTGCCGTCGGGCTTGGTGGCGAGAATGTCCTTGGCGTAGATGTGCGCTTCCGTCTGATAGTTGGGGTTGTAGCCCATCGTCCAGGGGAAGTGCTCGGGATCGGAAAAGACGCTCGCGCCGGTCGAAACGAAAAGCTGCGGCACCTTGTTGTCGTTGAGGTATTGTCGGATGGCCAGATTGGGCGCGGTGCCGAGCGTCTGGAAGCAGAAGGCGACCTTCTCGTCCTCGACCAGCCGGCGCACCTGCTCGACCGTCTTCGGCGGGCTGTAGGCGTCGTCGAGGCTGATCAAATTGACCTTGCGCCCGTTCACGCCGCCCTGCTCGTTGATCATTTTGAAATAGGCGGCCTCCGTCCGCCCGATCACCCCATAGGCCGAGGCCGGGCCGCTGTAAGGCATGGTCTGGCCGATCTTGATCTCCGCATCCGTGACGCCAGGCGCATTGTCGGCGCGGGCCGAACCGGCGCCTGCCGCAAGCGCCGCGGCGGCGGCGCTGGACTGCAGGAATGTGCGTCGTGTGATCATGGGCTTTCTCCCTTTCCTTGGTATTTCGCGGCGACGTTCGCGCCGCCGTCCTTTTCAAGCCGGACCCGTCGAGATGGAGCAAGCGCGCGCAGGACGGCGTTCGCCGCCGCCCGCAGCGCGCCGGCCGCTCCCATCGGCATCGCGGCCATTACCAGAATGAGAAGCGCGCCGTAAATCGCCCCCGGCAGCGCCTTGGCGCTCTCGCCGAAGTTGACCGCGAGCTGGTCGGAGAGATTGGGCACGAACTCGATGAAGATGGCGCCGAACAGAACGCCGCCGAGCGACGCGAGCCCGCCGACCACAATCCCGACCAGAAAGGCGAGCGAGAGCGGGAGCCCGAAGCTCTCGGGCGAAACGAAGCCGACGGCGATCGCGCTCAGTCCCCCAGCCACGCCGGCATAGAGCGCGCTGACGCCAAAGCACGTCGTCTTGTAGAGCGCCGCATTGACGCCCATCGTCTCGGCGGCGATCGGCTGATCGCGGATGGCGATCAGCGCCCGGCCGATCCGCCCCCGCGCCAGGTTCCGCGCCGACCAGTAGAGCGCCGCGCCGCAGGCGAGGCAGACGAGGTAGAGCCATTGGTCGGGATTGAGCCTGAGCCCCAGCGGCGCGAGCGGCTTGGGGAGCGAAAGTCCCTGCGAGCCGCCGGTGAAGGCGTCGAAGCCGGTGTAACTCAGAATTTGCGGGGTGGCGACCGCGAGCGCGAAAGTGGCGAGCGCGAGATAGAGGCCGCCGAACCGGAGGGCGGGAAAACCGAACAGAAAACCAGCGACGAAACACACAATGCTCGCCAACGGAATCGCCGCCCAAAACGGGAAGCCGAACTTCGCTATCAGGATCGCCGCGCCATAGCCGCCGATGGCGAAAAAAGCGCCGTGGCCAAGCGAGATCTGGCCGTTGAACCCCGTGAGCAGATTGAGGCCGAGCAGGGCGATCGCCAGAATGAGCACCTGGGAGCCCTGATAGATGTGGTATCCTGAGGCGAGGAACGGGAAAGCGAGCGCGACGACCGCCACCGCGAGCGTCAGGAGGCCCCACAACGCGCGATCCGAATCGGCCATCGGTCACACCCTCGCCACGAGGCGGCGCCCGAACAGTCCTGACGGCCGCCAGACGAGAACGGCGATGATGATGGCGAGCGCGACGGAAAGCTTGACCTCCGAGCCGACGACATAAGCCCCAACGAGGTTTCCAAGCACGCCGACGGCGAAGCCGCCGACAGCCGCGCCGAACGGATTGTCGATGCCGCCGAGCACCGCGCCGGCGAATGCGTAGAGAAGAACTCCGCCCATCATGTTGGGGTCGAGATAGACGATCGGCGCCGCCATCATGCCGGCGATCGACCCGATCGCCGCCGCCAGACCCCAGCCGATCGCCAGCATCCACCCGACCCGAATGCCGACCAGACGGCTCGACACCGGATTCTGCGCCGCCGCCCGCATGGCGAGGCCGAGAGGAGTGAAGCGGAAAAACGCATAGACCAGCGCCAGCACCGCCAGGGTCACCATGATCGAACCTGATTCATGGGCCGACATGTAGCCCGCGCCGAACATCGGCTTGCTCGTGAACGGGCTGTCGAACGATTGGACCGAATAGCCGTAGAGCCATCCGGCGAGCGAGTTGAAGATCAGGCTCAAGCCGATGAAAACGATCACCGAGGCCAGAACCGGCGCGTTGGCGAATGGCCTGACGATCAGCCGCTCGATCGCGACCCCGCCGATGAACGAGGCGGCGACGGTGGCGAAGAACGCGAACCAGTAGGGTTGACCGGAATCGATCAGCTTCCAGGCGAAATAGGTCGAGAACATCGCCATTTCGCCCTGGGCGAAATTGATGAGTTGGGTCGCCTGGTAGATCATCACCAGCGCGAGCGCCATGATCGCATAGACCCCGCCGAGGGCGACGCCGGACGCCAGTTGGTGGAGGAACTCGCCCAATGCTCGCAGCTCCGCCGCTAGTAGCCGAGATAAGCGCGCCGCACCGCATCGTCGGCGCGAATCGCCTGCGAGGGTCCGCTGAGCGCGACCCGTCCGGTCTCGATCAGCACCGCCCGGTCGGCGAGATCGAGCGCCAGCGAAGCGTTCTGCTCGACGATCAGGAGGCTCACGCCCTCGTTGCGATTGATCTCGCCGAGGACGCGAAAGATCTCCGCCACCACCAGAGGCGCGAGGCCGAACGACGGCTCGTCGAGCATCAAAAGGCTCGGCCCCATCACCAGCGCCCGCGCGATCGCGAGCATCTGCTGCTCGCCGCCGCTGAGCGTTCCCGCCTGCTGGCGACGCCGCTCCTTGAGCCGCGGAAAGAAGCCGAAGACGCGGTCGAAATCCTTGCGGACGCCCTCCCGGTCGCTGCGAACGTAGGCGCCGAGGCGCAGGTTCTCCTCCACCGTGAGATCGGTGAACGTGCCGCGCCCGTCAGGCACATGCGCAACGCCGAGACGGGCGACGTCCTCCGTCGCCAGCGCGCCGATCGGACGGCCGCGGAAGCGGATGTCGCCTGAACGCCGGATGAGGCCGCTCAGCGCCCTCAGGATCGTGGTCTTGCCGGCGCCGTTGGCGCCGAGCACAGCCGTAGCGCCGCCATCCTCGACCTCGAAGTCGACTCCGTACAGCGCCCGCACCGGGCCATACCAGGCCTCGAGACCCTTGACCTCGAGAATCGGCGCGCTCAACCGGCGCTCCCGAGATAGGCGCGCACCACCTCGCGGTTGGACCTCACCTCGTCGGGCCGCCCGTTGGCGATGACCCGGCCGAAGTCGAGCGCGACCACCTGGTCGCTGACCCGCATGACCAGATTCATGTGATGCTCGACCAGGAGCACCGCGACGCCGCGACGGTCGCGGATGGCGCGGATCTCTTCAGCTAGGTCATCGACCTCCGAGTGGTTGAGGCCGCCGGCCGGTTCGTCCAGGAGCAGGAGCTTGGGACCCTTGGCGAGCGCGCGCGCGAGCTCCACCCGCTTGCGCACGCCGAACGGAAGCGCCCCCGCCGGACGGTCGGCGACGCTCCTCAGTCCGAATTCCTCGATCAGCGCGTCGGCGCGCTCCGCGATCCTGAGTTCCTCGCGCCGAGCAAGCGGCATGCCGAGCGCATTGGCCAGGAAGCCGCCGCGCGCAATCGCGTGCGCGCCGACGCAGACGTTCTCGCGCACCGTCATGGTCGAGAACAGGGCGACGTTCTGGAAGGTCCGGGCGATGCCGAGCGATGCGAGTTCGTGTCTGGCGAAACTGGCGAGCGGGCGGCCGTCGAACTCGATCGATCCGGCGCCGGGATCGTAGAGGCGCGAGATGCAGTTGAAGAGCGTCGTCTTGCCGGCCCCGTTCGGCCCGATCAGGCCGCAGATGGCGCCGGCGGCGACCTCGAAGGAGACGTCCTGCAGCGCGGTCACCCCGCCGAACCGCATCGTCAGCCCGCTGACCGCAAGCAAGGGCCAGGAACGCAGGTCCGCGCTTTCGCTCACGCCTGCGGCTCTCGCCTCGGCCAGCTCCATCGACGTTTCGCTCCCGGCGTCGCCTGGCCGGTCAACGCCGGCCGCCGATTGCAGTCTTGACGTTTCCGGCAAGCTTGTCACCTGCTTTGTTATTAGGCCTTTAGTAGCGACGAGCGGCGAAGAGGTCACTCTCGGCGGGCTAGAAAAGCGAGCGCCGCGGCCTTGAACGCGCGGTCGCCGACCGCGAGGTTGTGATCGCGGCCGGGGATGTCGAACGCGGTCCCCTGCGGCAGCATGGCGGCGAGCTTGTGGGGATCGCCGGCGATCGTGTCGCGCGCGCCGACCGCGACCAGCGCCGGTTGAGTTATGCGCGCCAGATCCGCCGGCGTGAGACTTCGCCGCAAGCCGCGCACGCAGGCGGCGAGCGCGGCGAGGTCGCTCTTCGTCCTCTCCGCGAAGGCGCGGAACAGGCGCTGCGTCGGGTCGGCGAGGCTGTCGAGCGACGGCGCCTCGAGCGCCTCGGCGATCGCCTCGGGCAGCCCCGCGTCGCGCGTGAGCCGGTCGCCGAGACCGCCGAGGATAAGCGCCCGCACCCGCTTGGGCTCGGCGAGCGCGAGAAAGCTTGCGAGCCGGGCGCCCATCGAATAGCCCATCACGTCGGCGCGCTCGATCCTTAAATGCGCGAGCAGGTTGGCCGCGTCCTGGGTCATGAGCTCGGCGCCATAGTCGGCGGGCGAATGGAGTTTTTCGCTGTGCCCATGGCCGCGGTTGTCGAACGCGACGACCCGGCGCCCGGCTTGGGCGAGGGTCTCGACCCAGCCGGTCTCGACCCAGTTGACGCGATGGCTGGAGGCGAAACCGTGGATCAGAAGGATCGGCTCGCCGAGGTCATGCGCCAGCGGCGGGACATCGACGAACGCGATGTCGACGCCACGGGAAGAGAAATGCTCAAGCATGGGCGGCTACCCGCCTCACAGCGAGGTCGCGAAGGCGGTCAGCCAATCGGGCATCGCGGCGACCAGCACCGCTTCGATGTGGTGATCGAAGCCGGTCAGGACCAAAGCCCCGATGACGACAAACGCCGCGCCGAGCGCAACCCTGCCGCCGGCCCCGGCCCAGGCGAAGCGCGCCTTCGAGGCGATACGGCCCGCCGCATAACCCACGCCTACTAGCGCGCCTGCGGCCCCGAGCGCGTAGACAGTCATCGTTGCGATCGCCGCTGGAAGCGAACCCCCCTTCGCCGCGATGAGCAGCGCCGCCCCGAGGATGGGACCGGCGCAAGGCGCCCAGGCAAAGGCCAGCACGACGCCGGCCGCCGCCTGTCCGGCGAGGCCGGCGTTCGGCAGCCGCTCGCTCATGACGTCGGCCGCGCGACCGACAAAACCGAGCCGGCGTTCGATCCGTTCGCCAATCGCCGGCGCGAGCAACGCCGCTCCGATCGCGATCATGATGACCGCGGACGCGGCTCGCGCCAGAGCGGAGTCGCCGAACTCGACCCCGAACGAGGCGAGGACCCCGCCCACGACGCCGAAGGTCGCGGCGAGACCGAGGCCGAGCGCGATCGGTCCGCGCGGGTCACGGGCGCGCGCGCTCGCGACCACGATCGGCGCCAGCGGCAGCACGCAAGGGCTGAAGATCGTCAGGACTCCGGCGGCAAGGGCGAGCGGGAAGGTCAGAACCAGGTTCACATCGCCGCCTTGAGGACGTCGACGACCGCATCCCGGGACGTCTCCCAGGACATGCGATCGACTTCCTTGCCCCCCTTATAGGCGATCAGCGTCGCGCGGGGGCAATTGAGCTTCGCCACGATGTCCTTCTGCTTGTCGTAGTCCACGAGGAAGAAGCTCACCCGATCATAGGCGGGATCGCTCTTCAGGCTATCGAGGATGGCGGCCTGGGCATGGCACTGCAGACACCACCAGGCCCGCACATGAACCACGACCGGCTTGCCGGACGCAATCGCCTTCTCGACCGCGGCGGAATCGTACGGCTCGATCTCGAACGCACGCCCAGGGATCGCGAACAGCGCCGGGCTGAGGCCGATAATGCCGAGGAACGCTCTCCTGCTTCGCATTGTCCACTCCCGATCCCGATTCGACCTCACATCCGTTACGCGACGGCTGCGAGGTTCGTTACGGGACGGCGGCAGAATTGGATCACCTTTCACGGGCTGCGGACGACAATCGGCCGGGACTCGCGCCGGTGAACGAAAGCGGTTAGCATCATCGCGGTCAAGGCGGGCGGTTCGTTGGCCTGAGGGCGGTCGCGTTCAGAATACCGCAACAGAGAGGATGACCATGAAGGGGCTGAGTTTCATCAAGCACGCGGTCGCCATCGCGACGATTTGCGCTTTTGCAATGCCACAGGCCCAAGCGATCGAGATTTTCGGCGGGCCGAGCCCGGCTGCCCACATGAGCGACGACCTTTTGACGCAGGTCCGGGGCGGCGGGGGTCGAGGCGGCGGCGGTCATCGCCACGGCGGCGGCGGCATGCACCGCGGGGGCGGCGGCATGCACGCGGGCGGAATGCACCGAGGCGGCGGCGGCTATGCCGGGCGGGGGAACTACCACGGAAACGTCAACCGGAATGTGAATCGCAACGTCAACCGCAACGTGAATCGAAACGTCAACGGCAATCGCTATGGCCACGGGTATCACGGCGGCTACGGCTATCGCGGCGGCGTAGGCTGGGCCGGTCGGCCAGGCTATCGCTGGGCTCGCGGGCGGCGCCATCGCCGCCGGAGCGGCGCTCGGCTTTGTCAGCGCGGCGGCGGCGGCCTCGTGGGCGGGCTCGCCGCCCGCGGCGGGCCTCTGCTGGTACTATACCGATCCGAGCCGCCAGCAGGGCTTCTGGGACCAGTGCCCATAAACCAGAAACCTCTCCGGTCCCCGGACTTGATCCGGGGATCGCCGGGCCAAGGGTGAAGGCAAGAGCCTCTGCTGCCCTTGACCTCGGGCCTTTTTGACCGGCTGTCGAGCCCGCGCCTGCTCCGGAGGATTCCGAATCCGACCGGAACCGAGCGATGGGCGGGGAGTTGAGGTCGAGGCTTGGAGGGAAGCGGCCGTGAAAGCGGAAGTCTCACGGTCGCCTGTGGCAATCAAACAGGCCGATAAGTCGAGATTCAGCGATGTCCTCGGTCCGGGTTTGATCACCGGAGCGTCGGACGACGACCCGAGCGGCATCGCCACCTATTCTCAGGCCGGCGCCCAGTTCGGCTATACGCTGAGCTGGACGCTCCTGCTCACCTATCCCTTGATGTGCGCGATCCAGATGATCAGCGCCCGGGTCGGACGGGTCACTGGGCGCGGCCTCGCGGAAAACATGCGCCGTCACTATCCGGCGCCCGTGCTTTATCTGCTGGTCGGCCTCCTGCTCGTGGCCAACACGATCAATATTGGAGCGGACCTCGGCGCGATGGCCGCCGCCCTGCGCCTCCTCCTCCCCGGCCCGGCTGTTCTCTATATCGCCGGATTTGCAATCGTCACCGTCGTCCTCGAAGTGTTCACGCGCTACTCGAATTATGCTTCGGTCTTGCGATGGCTGACGCTGTCCCTCTTCGCCTATGTCGCGACGGTGTTCGTGGTCGGCGTGCCGTGGCTCACGGTCGCGCGCTACCTCTTTCTGCCTCATCTCGAATTCTCCGGGAGCTATTTCACCGTCGTGGTCGCCGTTTTCGGCACCACGATCAGCCCCTACCTTTTCTTTTGGCAGGCTTCGGAGGAGGCCGAAGACGAAGAAGGGGACTCGCAGGCGAAACCCCTGGTCGACGCTCCTGAGCAGGGGCCGCGGCAGCTTGCGCGCATCCAGCTCGACACCCTAGTCGGCATGGGCTTCTCGAACATCATCGCGCTGTTCATCGTGTTGACGACCGCGGCGACATTGAACGCGCACGGGATCAAGGACATTCAAACGTCGTCGCAGGCCGCCGAAGCCCTGCGTCCGATCGCCGGCGAATTCGCCTTCGTCGTGTTTGCGCTCGGCATCGTCGGGACGGGCATGCTCGCCGTGCCGGTGCTCGCCGGGAGCGCAGCCTATGCGATCGGCGAGGCGTTGCGCTGGACGGTCGGATTGTCGCAGAAGCCTCAGCGCGCGAAGGCTTTCTACGGCGCTATCGCTTTGGCCACCCTGGTCGGCGCCACCCTCAACTTCAGCCCGCTCGACCCGGTCAAGGCGCTGTTCTGGAGCGCGGTGATCAACGGCGTGGCGGCCGTGCCGATCATGATCCTGATCATGCACATGAGCTCCCGTCGGGAGGTCATGCATGAGTTTGTCCTCTCGTCTGGCCTCAAGACCTTCGGCTGGCTCGCAACCGCGGTCATGGCGGCGGCCGCGATCGGCATGTTTGCGACCTGGGGCGATTGAGGTTCCGGGGCCGCGCGCCTCACCATAATCGCCGCAAGGTGAAGCGCAGGTCTGTCAGTCGGGCTCGCCAGCGGTCGCCGGAGCGAGATCCTGGCTTGCCCTTTCGCGCGCTCAGCGGATAATGGTCGGGCGGCCCACGCGCGGCCGCCGCTCTCAAGGTCATCATGCGCTTCATTTTGCTCGCCGGCGCGCTCGCGGCGCTGGCGGGCTCCGCTCCGGCCGCGGCGGATTCCACCGTCCTGACCTACCACGGCGCGCTCGACCGCTCCGGCAAGTACGTCATGCCCGGCCTCACCTATGAGCGCGCGCGGGGCTTGCGCCCCGACTTCTCGTTCGACGCTTCCTATCGCGGCGAGGTCTATGCGCAGCCGCTGCTGTGGCGCGACCCGAAGACCGGCGCGGGCGAACTGATCGTGGCGACGGAGGAGGACGAGGTCTACGCGTTCGACGAGAAGACCGGGGCGCAAATCTGGATGCGGACCCTCGGCGAACCCGTCAGGAACGCCGGCAGCGCCGGGTTCCGCTGCGGCGATATCTGGCCGCTCGGCGTGACCGGAACCCCAGTGATCGATAAGGCGCGCGCGGCCCTTTATCTCGACGCGATGGTCATGCTCGACAGCCATGCGCGGCATAAGATCTATGCGCTTTCGCTCGCCGACGGGTCGGTCGAGCCGGGCTGGCCGGTCGATGTTGCGGCGGCTCTGGGCGGGAACTTCGATCCGACGGTGCAGAACCAGCGCGGCGCGCTCGCCCTGTTCGGCGGGCGGGTCTTCGTTCCCTATAGCGGCCTCGCCGGCGATTGCGGGGACTATCACGGCAAAATCCTCGGTTTTTCGACTTCCGAGCCGGGCAAGGTCGTGAGCTTCTCCACCCGCGCCCGAGCCGGCGGCATCTGGGCGCAGGGCGGGGTCACCAGCGACGGAAAGTCGCTGTTCGCCGCGACCGGAAACACCGGGCCCGCCAGGGAATGGAGCGACGGCGAAGCGGTGCTGCGCTTCGGTCCAGACCTCGCCCGCCCTCTCGCCCAGCGCGACTATTTCGCCCCGTCGGACTGGAAAGATCTCGACGCCCATGATCTCGATCTTGGCAGCACCGCGCCCATTCCCCTCGACGTCCCCAGCGCCAAGGGCGTCCGGAGGCTGATCTTCGTCATCGGCAAGAGCGGCAAGGCCTATCTGCTCGACCGCGACAACCTCGGCGGCGTCGGCGGCGAGCTCGCGAGCGCTCAGGTGACCGCGGCGCGGGCCGCCGCGTCCCCGGCAGTCTGGAGCGCCGGCGATGGCGTCTTTGTCGCCTTCCAGGTGGGGGAAGCGAATTGTCCCCCGGATGCAGCGGGGACAGGCCTTCTGGTCTTGAAGATCGTCGCCGACCCTGCGCCGGCAATCTCGACCGCCTGGTGTAACAAGGTCGTCAGCCACAGCGGATCGCCGATCGTAACCACCACCGACGGACGCTCAAATCCGATCGTGTTCGCCCTCGGCTCTTACTTGGAGAACCGGCTCTACGCCTATCGGGGAGACACCGGCGAGCTTCTCGCTCCGCCCCAGCCCGTGCGCGGCACGACCAAGTTTCAGACCCTCATCGCCGCCGACGACCGGCTCTATGTCACCGGCGGCGGGAAGGTCTACGCCTTCACGTTCTGAGCGGACCCTCGACCCGCGGCGGATTCGCTTTCCCGCTAGTCGCGCCTTAGGTAACGTCGCGGGAGACGCGTCCGGAATGTTTTATGGTTGAAACTCGTCAGAAGGCGGAAAGGCAGTCCGCCAGCCTGGCGTTCCTCGATGGCGGCGGCGAGATGGGCGCCCTCATGCGAAGCCATGACTGGAGCGGCTCGCCTCTCGGCCCTCCTGAAGACTGGCCCCAACCGTTCCGCACCGCGATCCGCCTGCTGCTCAACACCGGGCACCCGATGTACATCTGGTGGGGGCCTGAGCTGTTGTGCTTCTACAACGACGCCTATCGGCGCTCGATCGGTCCCGAACGGCATCCCTGTTCCCTTGGCCGGCCCGCGCGCGAGGTATGGGCGGAGATCTGGGACATCATCGGCCCGCAGATCGACCAGGTCATGACCGGGGGCGGCGCCACCTGGCAGGAAGACGCCCTGGTCCCGATCACCCGCAACGGCCGGCTCGAGGAGGTCTACTGGACCTATAGCTACGGACCCATCGACGACGAAGATGCGCCCAATGGCATTGGCGGCGTCCTGGTGGTGTGCGCCGAAACGACCGAGCAGGTCCTTTCGAGGCGCCGGGCGACCGAAGATATCGAGCATATGGCGCAACTCTTCCAGCAGGCGCCGGGTTTCGTGGCGGTGCTTCGCGGGGCTGACCATGTCTTCGAGCTGGCCAATCAGGCCTACCTCAACCTCGTCGGGCGAAGCGACCTGATTGGCCGTCCCGTTCGCGCGGCGTTCCCGGATCTCGAAGGCCAGGGATTTTTCGAACGGCTCGACGATGTTTTCAGGTCCGGCGAGGTCTATTCGTCCTTCGGCGCCGCCATCACGTTCCAGCCGAGCCCGGACGGTCCCGCTCGCCGGCATCTGATCGATTTCGTTTATCAGCCGATCAAGGACCGCAACGGCGCGGTCACCGGAATCTTCGTCCAGGGATCCGACGTCACCGAACGCGCCGCGGCGGAGGCCGCGCGCCGGGAGAGCGAGGCGCGCCTGCGCGACATCGCGGCGACCACCCGCAGCGAGGCGCAGTTCCGCCTGCTGGTGAGAGGGGTCACCGACTACGCCATCTACATGCTCGATCCCGAGGGAGTGGTTAGCAGCTGGAACCCGGGCGCGCAGCGCATCAAGGGCTATGCGCCTGAAGAGATCATCGGACAGCATTTCTCGAAGTTCTTCACCGATGAGGACCGGGCCTCGGGCGCGCCGGAACACGGGCTCGAGACGGCCAGGCGCGAAGGCCGCTTCGAGACCGAAGGCTGGCGCGTGCGCAAGGACGGCACGCGGTTTCGCGCCCACGCGATCCTGGACGCAATCCCCGGCGAGGACGGCAAGGTGATCGGCTTCGCCAAAATCACCCGCGACATCACCGAGCGGGAAGAGGCGCGGCGGGCGCTCGAGCGCGCGAGAGAGGCGCTCTATCAATCGCAGAAGCTGGAAGCGATCGGCCAGCTCACCGGCGGCGTCGCCCATGACTTCAACAATTTGCTGATGGCTGTGCTCGGAAGTCTCGAGCTCGTGCGGAAGCGCCTGCCCGACGACCCGCAGATCAACCGGCTCATCGGCAACGCCATCCAGGGCGCGCAGCGAGGCGCCACGCTCACTCAGCGCATGCTGACATTCGCCCGGCGCCAGGAATTGAAACGGGAGCCGATCGACCTCGCGGCGCTGGTGCTGACCATGGAGCCGCTTCTGGACCAGTCTCTCGGATCCTCGTTCTCCCTGCGTGTGGAATTTCCGCCGCATCTTCCGGCTGTGGAAACGGATCGCGTTGAGCTCGAGTCGGCATTGATGAACATCGTCATCAATGCCCGCGATGCGATGCCTGGCGGCGGGACGATCACATTGACCGCCGAGCCCGAGAACGTCGGTCAGGGAGACCCGGACCTGGGGCCCGGCGACTATGTCCGCCTCACGGTCGCCGACCGGGGAGAAGGAATGGACCAGGAAACCCTGGCCCGCGCCGCAGAGCCGTTCTTCACCACCAAAGGCGTGGGCAAGGGGACCGGCCTCGGTCTGGCCATGGTTCAGGGACTCGCGGCGCAATCAGGGGGAGTCTTGCGGCTCAAGAGCAGCGTGGGGGTGGGCACCGAGGTGGAACTCTGGCTGCCGGCAGCCTCGAAACATTCCGGCGCTGCTGCAGTCGATGGGCCTCGCGCGGTTGGCGCGCCTACGAGGCCGCTGACGATCCTTGCGGTCGAGGACGACCCGCTTATCCTGCTTAACCTCGTCGCGATGCTCGAAGACCTGGGCCATAAAGTGATCAAGGCGATGGGCGCGCCTGAAGCTCTGCGGGCGCTGGCGGGCGCCGAGCCGATCGACATGCTGATCACCGATCATTCCATGCCCGGGATGACCGGCGCCCAGCTTGCGCAGAAGGTCGCCGCCGAACGCGCCGATCTGCCGATCGTCCTCGCCTCGGGCTATGCCGAGCTGCCCGCCGGCGAGGGCGCGGAACTCGTGCGGCTTGCCAAGCCCTTCGGCCAAAAGCAGTTGGCCGAGGCGATCGAGCGCGCATTCAGATCGTCTCAGTCCGAGGCGATGTCGCCGCCACGCTGAAAGCCTGGCGGTCGTCAGCCCGCGCCTCGTCCGCCCGTCATACGCAAGAATTTGCGCAAGAATCTTGATTTCTGAACGGCGGGAGCCGCGCCCTGAAGCCGGCGAGCCAGGATCGCCAGATCGCCGGGCAGGCGATCGAGGGCGTCGAAAAGCCGCATTAATGCTCACACCCTATCGCCTTCGCCTCGACGCTGGTTTTGTGCGATAAGCCGGAATCGACTGGGGCGCGAAGCACGGTCAAGGAGGAAGACATGATTCGATCGGGTTTGGTCAAAAGCGCCTGCGTGGCGCTGGCGCTCTCCAGCGTATGTCCGCCGCCGGCGAACGCCGTCGTGGTCCGCCACGGAGCCGATGGGCGGCGTCCGGCGTTCACGGGCGCTACGGCGGGGGAGTTTACCGCGGTCCGGGCGGAGGGGTTTACGCCCACGGACCCGCCGGCGGGGTCTATCGCGGCGGAGCCTATGGGTATCATGGCGGAGTCTACCGCGGTTACGGCGGCTGGGCGCGCCCCGGCTGGTATCATTGGGCCCCGGGCGGGGCGATTGCCGCTGGCGCGGCGCTCGGCGTCCTCGCCACCGGCGCGGCCATCGCTTATGCCGGCCAGCCGCCGGCGCCGGGCATGTGCTGGTACTACACCGACCCCAGCTACCGGCAGGGCTTCTGGGACGCCTGCTAGTCGAAAGAACGCGCGATTTGAGGCGCTTAGGGTCGAGGGCTAGAGGCTAGCCCCGACCTCGTCGTGCGCTTGCCCGTAGTCGTCCACAGCGGCGCCAATGGTTGCGAAAAAGGACTGTTCGCCAATTTGATCGAACAGTCCGAACCGCTTCAATTTGTCCTTCACCGGGTCTTTGAGTTCGGCGAAACACAGCCTGGTCCCGGCCTGCCGGAGCGTTTCGTTCAATTCGGACAGCGCGTCGGCCGCAGTGACGTCAACGCTTGTCACGGGCTCCGCGGCGACAACCAGCCATTCGACCGGGGTAGGAGCCGTCGCTACAGCATCGAGCGCCCGGTCCTTGAACAATTCCGCGTTGGCGAAAAAAAGCGGCGCGTCCCATCGGAACAACACCAACCCAGGCAGTTGGCGCGCATTGGGATAGCGGGTGATGTCGTGATAGCCCCTGACGCCTTCGACCCTTCCCAACACCGCAGAATGGGGACGCCAGCCGTCCCAGAGAAACTCAAGCACTGCGATCACGACCGCAATCCCGACTCCCTCGATGGCGCCAAAGACAGCGACGCCCGCAAAGCACGCCATCGACAGCCAAAACTCCCACCGCTGAATTTTGAAGAGCCGCTTGAGGTCGCTGAACTCGAACAAGCCGATCGCCGACGAGATGACGACCGCGGCCAGCGCGGTGGTTGGGACATGCTTAAGAAGATCCGGCGCGAATAATAGGAGCAGGGCGACCATAAGCGCGCCAACCACGCCGGTTAGCTGAGTTCTGGAGCCGGCGGCCTCGGCGACCGGAGTGCGCGACGAACTGCTGCTGATAGGAAATCCCTGGAAGAATCCCGCAGCAAGATTGGCCGCGCCGAGCCCCACCATCTCCTGATTGGGATCGACGCGCGAGCCTGTTCGCACGGCGTAGGTTCGGGAAAGGACGCTGGTGTCGGCGAACGACACCAGCGAGACAGCAAAGCCGCCGATGAGAACAGGGACCAGGTCGGCTAACGGAATCCAGGGGATTGAAAATGACGGCAGGCCGCGGGGCAGCGAACCAAGCACAGAGATATTCTCGCGCTCAGCCAAGCCGAAGAAAGCCGTGACCGCCGTCGCGCCAATCATCGCGAGAAGGATGCCGGGAAAGCGCGTTAGCCTCCTTACGAGCAAAATCGCTGCAAGGACGGCGGCTCCCAGCGCGAACTCCACCCAATTGACCTTCCCGTTTGCGATCGCGCCGACAATTGACCAAAGGTCCCTCAAAGGTCCCGCGCTGCTGATCTTGAACCCGAGCAGTTTTGGTATCTGGCTGACCAGCACAGTCAGCGCGATTCCGTTCATGTAGCCGTATCGGATTGGCTTCGACAGAAGCTCGGTGACGAAACCGAGCCGGGCAATCCCGGCGACGACAAGAACAGCTCCCGAGACGAGCGCCATCATGCCGGCGAGCGCGATCGCGAGAGACGGTTCGCCCCCAGCCAGCGGGGCGACGACTCCGAATATGACCGCCGCCAGTGACGAGTCCGGTCCGAGGACCAAGATCCGACTGGGTCCGAACAGCGCGTAGGCCAGCAAACCAGCGATTGTGGCGTAGAGGCCGTAGATGGCGCCGACGCCAGACGCGACCGCGTAGGCGATGCCGACCGGCGCCAGCATCGTCGTCAACACGATTCCAGCGACCAAGTCGTGCGTCAGCCAAGCCGATTCATAGCTTCGTAGGGTAGCCAGGCCCGGGAGCCAGCGAAGCCATCTGTTTTCTTTCGCAACCTTCGAACTCGGATTGCTCATATTCCGACAACCAGCGTCCTCACGCTCCGCCTAGCGTTCCATCCCAGCGGCCGCACCTTATCAGACGCCACGAACAAGACAGGGCCTAGTCTGGAACGTTGGACAGGAGCGCGGATTCCAGTTTTGACATCATTTCTTGCGCCAAGACCGTGCGCGCGAACCGAAGCCAACTGATCGGGAACAAACTTCGCCGCTGGTTTCAGTCCACGACGCGCGCCCATGCGCCGGGGCCTGACCGGGCGCGGGCCCCTACACGCTCTTGCCGAGCTTGATCCATACCGGGGCGTGATCGCTTGCGCCCTCCCGTCCTCTCTCCATGCGGTCCACGCCCGCCTCTTTCAGCCTCGGCTTGAGCGACGGGCTCAACAGGAGGTGGTCGAGCCGAAGCCCCGCGTCGCGCTCCCAGCGATGGCGCATGTAGTGCCAGAACGTGTAGACGCGATCGCGCGGATATTGTTCTCGCAGGGCGTCGGTCCATCCCTGTTTGACCAGACCCGCGAACGCCGCGCGGCTTTTCGGATGGATCAGCGCGTCATCGTCCCAGGACGTGGTCGGGTAGATGTCGAGCGCCGTCGGCGCGACGTTGAAATCCCCGCACAGGACGACCGGGACGTCTGCGTCCAGCAATCGCCGCGCGTGCTTTTCCAGCCGCCGAAACCACGCGAGCTTGTAATCGAACTTCGGGCCGGGCTGGGGATTGCCGTTCGGCAGGTAGAGGCAGCAAACGAGAATCCCCTCAACCGCGGCTTCAATGTAGCGCGCCTCCTTGTCGGCAGGGTCGCCCGGCAGCGCGATGCTGGTTTCCACCGGCGCGCCCCGGCGAGACAGGATCGCGACGCCGTTCCACGTCCTCTGTCCGCGCCAAACCGCGGCATAGCCCGCAGCCTTGATCGCCTCGGCGGGAAAGTCGGCGTCGGCGCATTTGAGCTCCTGCAGGCACACGACATCGGGCTTCGAGGACTTGAGCCAGTCGGTCAGATTGGTCAGGCGCCGGTTCACGTTGTTGATGTTGAAAGTCGCGATCTTCATACTCAGGGCCAATGCGGGACGCGGACGGCCCGAATTGGTATTGCGGCGCAGGTCGGCTGTCACGGGGGAAGGCGGCAATGGGTCGCGTGGCTTAATCGGAGGACGGCGATCTTTGACCATTCAGCGTCTCTCCGCCGCAGACTTCACGACCTTGCTCAATCCGGGCGTTCGATCCGTGCAGATCGTGTGGCCGGACAATGCGCCCGAAGCCCGCGTCACGATCACCCGCGTCACAATGGAGTCTGGCGCTGTCTCGGCAAGGCATGCGCACCCGGTGAGCGAACAAATCTGGCTCATTGAGCAAGGCAGCGCCGAGCTTCTGATTGCTGACGGCGATACAGAGGCTTTGCGGGCCGGCGACGTTGTGCGCACGCCCGCGGGCACGATCCACGGCGTCGCCAACACCGGCGACGAGCCATTCATTTATCTCGCCGTGACGACCCCACCTCAGGATTTCACCGCGGCTTACAAAACCCAGCATCGATCAGGGTGAATTCCAATGGACCCGGTTGGCGGGCCGAGGGTGAAGGGGGAAGTTTTTCTCGACATTTCCTTCCCGATTATCAGAACTCCTGCTAGAGTGACGTCTTGGCGATGCGGCCGGGCAGCGAAGGGAGGAGCGATCATGCGCGAGCCAGCTGGGATTCAGGATCGCCGGAACTCGGGCGAGAGGCGGAGCCAGGGCAGAAAAAGAAAAAAATGCCTGGGGGGTCAGCGTAAGTCATTGAAAAGGCTCGATTCCGCCAAGGGAATCCAAGAGAATCCAAGCCTTTTCCTTTGATCGGCTTTGCTCGGCCTTGGCTGGATTTTGCTGGATTTGGCTGAATTTGGATCCGGCTTGGATCCCTGCCCCGCCGCCTTGCCAATGGCCGCCGATTGCCGCCAAGTTCGCCCCACCCGCCCGTGAAGAGGCCAGCCCATGATCCCCAACGCTCCCCGCTCCCTCGACTTCGACCTCGGCGAGAGCGCCGCCATGATCCGCGACAGCGCCCGGAGCTTCGCCGAGAAGGAGATCGCCCCGCGCGCCGCCGCGATCGACCGCGACAACCTCTTTCCGCGCGACCTCTGGCCGAAGATGGGGGCGCTCGGCCTGCACGGGATCACCGCGCCGGAGGAATACGGCGGGCTCGACCTGGGCTATCTCGAACATTGCGTGGCGATGGAGGAAGTGTCGCGCGCGAGCGGCGCCGTCGGACTGTCCTATGGCGCCCATTCGAACCTGTGCGTCAACCAGATCGTCCGCAACGGCGACGCCCGCCAGAAGGCGCGCTATCTGCCGAAGCTCATCTCCGGCGAGCACGTCGGCGCGCTCGCGATGTCGGAGCCGAACGCCGGATCCGACGTCGTATCGATGACGACGCGGGCGGAGCGCAAGGGCGATCGCTATGTGCTCAATGGCGCGAAGATGTGGATCACCAACGGCCCGGTCGCCGAGACGCTCGTCGTCTACGCCAAGACGGATCCTTCGGCCGGCGCGCGCGGCATCACCGCGTTCATCGTCGAGCGCGGGATGAAGGGCTTCTCGCAAGGCGCGAAGCTCGACAAGCTCGGCATGCGTGGGTCCGACACCTCCGAGCTCGTTTTCGCCGATTGCGAACTGCCCGAGGACAACGTGCTGGGCGCGGTCGGCAAGGGCGTCAACGTGCTGATGAGCGGCCTCGACTACGAGCGCGTGGTGCTGTCGGCCGGGCCGCTCGGGCTCATGCAGGCGGCGCTCGACGTCGCGCTTCCTTATGTCCGCGAGCGCAAGCAGTTCGGCCAGCCGATCGGGACGTTCCAGCTGGTGCAGGGCAAGCTCGCCGACATGTACGTGACGATGAACGCGGCGAAGGCCTATGTCTACGCGGTCGCGAAAGCCTGCGACCGGGGCCAGACCACCCGCGAGGATTCGGCAGGCGCGATCCTCTACGCCGCCGAGCGCGCGACCCAAGCAGCCCTCGACGCAATCCAGATCCTGGGCGGAAACGGCTACACCAACGACTATCCGCTTGGGCGCCTCTTGCGCGACGCCAAGCTCTACGAGATCGGCGCCGGCACGAGCGAGATCAGGCGCATGCTGATCGGGCGCGAGCTTTACGAGAAGATCGCGTGAGGGCGGGGGTCAAAAATTCCGCCACGCCGCGAGCACGGCGCCCTTCTGCGTGTTGGTCTTGACCGTCCACACCGTCGTGAAGAGCCCGAACTGCAACGACCACTTGTCGTCGAGCGCGTAGACGAGGCTCGCCTCGACCACCGACTGGCGCCAGGCCAAGAAGGTCGGGTTCGTCGAGGGCGACGAAACGGTGGTGAAGTCCTGGAGCATCAGCATCAACTTCGGCGTGAACTTGAAGCCGACGGTCAGATCCCCATGCCATTCGTTCGGAGGCCCCTCGGTGCGGAGCCGGTAGGCCGCCTCCGCGTCGACGAAATCCGGGTGTCGCGCCGACCTTGAAGTTCGTGCCTGCGTTCAGGCGCGCTTCGCCCGCCCAGCCGGTGTTCCCCTCCTCCGCCGGCGCTTTCGGATCGCGGGCGCCGGGTATGAACGCGGTCGCTTCGCCCGAGAACACCCATTCGCCTGTCGACCAGAGTTTCGCCCTTACGCCCACGTCGGAGTAGTCGAGGCCGTTATAGGTATCGGGCGTCGGATCGCCGAGCGCGTAGTGCTCGAACGCGGTCTGGCCAAAAACGGTGAGCGAATTGGTGAGGCCGTATTGGACGTAGGTCTGCGCGTCGAAGCGGCTTTGATTGACCGGGGGATTGCCGCCCCAGGGCGGACCGAAGCCCGTCCAGCCGTAGAGGGTGGCGATCAGCTGGCCGGTTCCCTGCGGCAGCGTCCAGGCGCCGCCGAAGGCGCCGGCCGGCGCG
This sequence comes from uncultured Alphaproteobacteria bacterium, assembly GCA_963776665.1. GTDB lineage: Bacteria > Pseudomonadota > Alphaproteobacteria > Rhizobiales > Beijerinckiaceae > Roseiarcus. Next base: position 34,005 of record CAVZNQ010000027.1, on the reverse strand, counting down.
CCAACGACCGCCGCCAGCGCGCCTGCGGCGACCCACGAACGCCAAAGCTTAACGCGGGCGCGGGTCAAGAACGTGCCCCCCAGCGCGCGACTTCGAGAGCGCGCTTCTGTCGTTGGAACAAGCGAGCGCAGCGCCTCGAGGCGACCCTTCAAGGAAGCGCGGCAGCTACCGTTCCGTCAAGCGGGAATTGACGCCGTTAACCGAAAAAACGTAATACACGCAGTGGGTTGTGCGGCATTCAAGGCGGCCGTGGCCTCGTCAGGCTGCGCGAACGTGAATCGCGTCCAGAAATCCGCGCACCTCGGCCAGGGACTCCTCCGGCGCGTCGATGAACCGCCCCTGGGGAGTCAAGTCGAGGCAGGCGCCGCTCGCGCGGTTGCGCGCCGTCTGATAGAAGGCCCCGTGCTCAATTTGCGCCCCGCGCCGCGCGCGCCCTTGTTAGTCTCTTGCGACGCGCCGCCGGTCGAATGGGTGGTTACACCCGGACTGACCCAATTCCCCGAAGCCGTGGCGGATATGGAAGCGCGAGCGGAGGCGATCGCGCGCGGAGAGGCGAGCGAGCGGGTCTGGCTCATCGAGCATCCCGCCCTCTACACCGCTGGGACCAGCGCCAGGGAAAGCGACCTCATCGACGCGCGCTTTCCGGTTCATCGCGCCGGCCGCGGCGGCCAGTTCACGTATCATGGACCCGGGCAGCGGGTGGCCTATGTCATGCTCGACCTCAAGCGCCGCCGGCCCGACGTGCGCGCGTACGTGGCCACGCTGGAAAGCTGGCTCATCGAGTCGCTGAAGGCGTTCGACATCGCTGCCGAGACGCGCAAGGAGCGGGTCGGCGTGTGGGTCGCGCGTCCCGATAAACCTCTTTCGTTGCGGGGCGAAATGGCTGAAGACAAGATTGCCGCGATCGGCGTTCGCGTCCGGCGTTGGGCGACGCTTCACGGCGTGGCGCTGAACGTCAATCCCGATCTGTCGCATTTCTCCGGCATAGCGCCCTGCGGGATTCGAGAGCCGCACTACGGCGTCACCAGCCTCGCCGACCTCGGCCGCGCCGCGACCATGGCGCGGGCGGACGTCGCTCTGCGCGCGGCGTTCGAGACTGTTTTTGGCCCGACTTTCGATCCGCCCGGGGCCACTGGCCTTTGAGCCGGCGCTTGCGACAGGGGCTCGATTCAGGGGACCCGGCCGCGGGTTGCCTGTCTGGTCGGCCGAAACTATAGGCGCGGCATGGATCTTCGCATCGAGTTGCCGGAGGCGAGCCGGCGGGCGTTCTGGGCGCCCCTTTATGCACGAAGGCGGCTGCTCAGCGAACACTTGGCGCCGTTCGCCTGGACTCACTACGCGCTAATCGGCGAAAAGCGCGGCTACCGCCCAAACGGCTTCTTCGACCCGCACTATTTCCGCAGCCGCGCCAATATTGCGCCAGGCGCGACCCGCGGCTTGCTCGAGCGCTATCTCGCGCTGCCCGAAGCGAATGGGCCTGCGCCTTCGGCCGAATTCGACCAGGCCTGGTATGTCGCGCAGAACCCGGACTGGAATCGCACCCACCCGCATCCGTTCCTGCATTTTCTCGAAGCCGGCCTCCCGGCCGGCAAGCGTCCGCGGGCGGACATAGACGTTGCGTTTTTGCGCGACGTGATCCGCGGCAAGCGTCGCTCGCTTGAAGAGGCGGCCTTTCGAGTGTTCGACCGGCCGGCGCCGCGCGAGGGCGAGTTCACGCCGCCTCTCAATCGGCAGGAGATGAAGGCGCGGCAGGACCGCTTTTTCGCCGCCGGCCGCTTGCGGATCGAACGCGAGTCGAAGCCGACCGGAAGGCGTCGGCTCGTCTACATTCAGTCCGGGAAGCGGCTCGACCCAGCCATTCTCTCCGAGCCGCGGGCTTACGACGTGCTCTTGAACTACTATGACCAATCTCCCCCAAATCCGCAGGCTGAAACGGTCGTCTATCAGCGCGGCTGCAAGAACACTGCGATCCGCCGGCTGCTTGAACTCAGGCCGGACCTCTTGCTTCAGTATGACCGGGTGTTGTTTCTTGACGACGACATCGAAATCGAGGCGGCGCAAATCGACCTGCTCTTCGAGGTCGCGGAGCGGGAGAGGCTTGACCTTGCCGGGCCGTCGCTCACGGCGGATTCGCAAACGGCGTGGCCATTTCTCAAGCAGCCGGGCGCGGGCGACGGGATCATGAGGGTTTCGTCGATCGAGATCATGGCGCCCCTGATCACACGCCGGGCGCTGGAAGCGGTCGCATGGGTTTTCGCTGAGTCCGCCAGCGGCTGGGGTGGAGACTTGTTGCTGGGGCCGGTCGTGCGCGCCGCGTTCGGCCCGGAGAGCGTCGGCGTGATTGGCGCGGTCCCGGTCCGGCACGCGCGGCCCGTCGACACCAAGGGCGGCACGCTCTACCTCTATCTGCGCAGCTACGGCATCGAGACCGGTCATGAAGCCAACCGGATCGCCTTTGACTTTGGCGTCGATCGCTTTCTTCGACCGCTCTCGCCCGGCGAAACCGGCCCGGTCTGCCGCGTCGCGGCGAGCGGGCGCTTGCACAGCCTCCCATGAGGTGATCGATCGGGCCGACAGAAGCGTTCTTCTTGCGCGACTTTGAGGCGACCATCGAGTCCGAAAAACGAGACGGCCAGGGCTTGCCTACAGTCGTTCCGTTGAAGACACGGGGCCGAGAAGGGCCAACTCGTCCGCCATCGTCTTCTCGTTCCTAAACCGTCTCATCTTGACGAACGTGGCCGGTAGAGAAGGCACGATCGAGCTCGGCCGTCGGAGACGCATCGCTCGCGCTCAGGCCTGGGACCCGCATGGCGAGGAGCGTCTTTTTTTGGGAATCTGCTTGTCGGAGGCAACGCGAGCAAAGCACTGCCCGAACGGTGCGTCAGGGAGGACCGCAGGGACGCCCGGCACGGTCGGCCCTGGCCCGAGCTTGTCCGCAATCGTTATTCCGATATGCTTTCGCTATTCGATTCGCTACGGAGAGGCGCGCACGGCAGCGCGTTTGGGTTGCTGTGCCAATCTCGGCAGCCGTTGCTTCGTCGCCCCAATTGAGGATTTCGTCGTGGCTGAAAATGCAGCGGGAAAGCAGCGTGGAGCCCCTTTTCGAAAGGGGCAATCCGGCAACCCCAGCGGAAAGCCGCCGGGCAGTCTGCTCGAAAGACTGAACACCGTGATCGCCCTGCGCGGCGGGCGCGCGATCTCGCAGAACGGCTTTCTAGTCGCCGACGATACCCAGCCCGGATGACGATCGGCGCGACGGCTTCGAGGTGCTCGACGTGCCTCTAGGAGATTCCTGAGGATATTAAGACACGCTGGAAGTTGCTGCCCTCTTTAGTCGACTATATACCGGCGGCGCCAGGAACAGACCAAGACAACCGCACCCAACGGTAACAAACGCAGTCGCGGGCGATGGTTTCGGCGGATCGGTCGCTTGTGAAGAACGCTTTCAGGCCAGCTTTGAGCGGGTGATTGCGACTGGACAACTCCCTCGATCTCATCGAGGGGGCGCATCTGACCTTCAAAGGCGCGGCGCGCACGTGAGATCGCCTTCGGCGCGCTGAGGGGCTTCCCTGATGGCCGCTACAGCGCACGCGGCGCTCCGCCCGCGCAGGAGTTCTCGTGTAAGGACGTGATCAGAACGAGCCGGCCCGCGGCCGCGGGTGGGCTTGTCTTCGGCGCCGCCGGCCGCGTCATCGGCCACTTCTGCATCCATAACGCCGACGATTCAGGCTTGGTCTGCGAAAGCGCCTGACTTCTTCAGCAGCCTGCTAATCCGCGCGGACCCCGGACAATCGGAGCATTGCCGGGCGAATGGTTTTGGTCGGGATCCAGCGTCCTGAAGCAGAAGCGAGACTTCCTCCGCTCCGACACGCGAACGACAGCTTCTTCACGGCCGAACGAAATGGGTTCGTTTTGCCAAAATTGTCCAAGCAATACACTACATTGCTGCGTAGTATTTCCACACCCCACCACCGCGGTTTGAACGACCCCAGTAACATTAGCGAATCGAATTGCTGCTTTCCGCGGGAAGTGCAAACTCAGACTGAGATCACTCGCGAACACCAATTGCTGCAGTCGGCGTCACAATCGTATAAGCGCGCTTGTCTGCGTCGCCAACTATCAACCGACAGGTTCCCTTTGCGAGGTTGAGGACGATTTTTCCGCTCTTCTTGGAGCCATCATAGACGAATCGGTCAAGTTTGATAGTTGAAGAAGGTCCTATTGTCACGTTTGTTTGATCCAGGAGAACAAACCTCGCTTTACTATCGACACGTGTTCGAACACCCTCGTCTTGATAAACAGCGTCACCTTGAGCCACGGGAGTCATGCTTCCTGATGGCAGATCACCTTGCACGATATTGATGACAATCTCAGCGCCGCCAATCCTATCTTCAGACCAAGCGACCTCACTGCCGCCCAATAACATGACAACGGCAACCAAAATCGAACGCCCACAACTCCACCTTTTGCCGGTCGTGGGATGTGGGGCCGAGGGGCGCCGAATAACTTCGTGGGGTTTCATTGCAGGTCTCCTCCATCGTCGGGGGGACGCCAGGTGGCGACATTAAAGCTCACTTTACACGATTTTTTAACAGAGTGTGGATTGAGAGTAATCGACCAAATAGCGTATGCGCCTACCTCCACCCGCTTCGCGTAAGTCAGTTGGCTGAAAAACAGCGCTGAATTCGCCTGTGGGTACGGCATCAAAGATATGGTATCGGCTGCCGCAGAGGACAAGCGCTTGTCGGGACAGATAGTTTGACAGCACACATTTCCTGACCGTTCTTTTACGCAGCCGATCAAAGCGTTCCGCGTCGGGTAAGTTTCCGGTATAGACGCGTCCTACGCGACCTTGTCGGGGTCGAGCAAGCGGAGAATCTGGGTAGGATCCGTCCGGCGGCAATCTTAGAGGATCGCTTTACTAGATCCGCTCCTCGTGGTTTCCTTTCTGGGGCAAACCCGGTATGACGGCGAACTGGAGACATTTTTTTGGTCGAGCCATGAGGTTTTTCGCGAGTAGCCGTGCCGGCGCAGGAGTTCCGGCGACTACGTTCATTGCCCTCATCTGCGCCAGCTTGGCTGGCTGCGCTCCCGAGTCAAATGGCGCGTTTCATGCGACCGCGGACCCAACCCCAAATGCGGCGGCAATCCAGCAGCAGCCGCAAACGTCGAAAGTAGCAAGCGCGGACGGCGCAGTCGCAGGTTCAAACTCGGCCGCTGTTCAGCCACAGCCCGGCGCAACCTCCGACTATCGCATAATGTCCGGCGATGTTTTGCAAATCACTGTCTTTCAGGTCCAGGATCTCAACCGCGACGCGCAGGTTGACGCAGCAGGAAATATCGCTCTTCCATTGATCGGCGGAGTACCCGCAGCCGGCAAGACAGTGCATGAGGTCGAGTCCGAAATCACCGGACGACTCCGAGCGAAATACCTTCAAAACCCACAGGTGCTGGTGACGATCAAGGACGCCGTCGGCCTCCGTGTGAGCGTCCAAGGGGCAGTCAAAAGTCCTGGCGTCATCCAGATACGCGGCGACACAACCCTGACGACGCTGATCGCCCAATCGGGGGGGTTCACGGACACGGCAGATCCGTCATCGGTTCTAATTATTCGCAACACTGATCAAGGACGGGCCGCGGGCAAAGTTGACGCAGGCGCTATCCTCAAAGGGTCGGCGCCGGATCCGCGGATTTATGGAGGCGATACCGTTGTGGTTGATGACTCATTTGTGAGATCGGCTGGGAAGGATGCCCTCCAACTCCTTGGCGGTGCGGCGATGCTAAGGATGTTCGTTCCTTAGAGGAGAGCGCGAATTGAACTTGCGTTTGCCGAGCGTCAAAGCCGACGCGACCTTGCCCGCGAAAAGTGATGGGACAGGCGCTGTCGACTTCGCGCGCTACACTGAGGTGCCGGGCCAACGCGATTGGGAGGCCGATCTTAGTTCAAGAATACTAAATTATATCGGTCTGGCGCTCAAACATAAATACTTAATTATTGTCGTGGTTGCGATATTTATGTTTGGCGGTCTCATCGAGACGATGCTGACGCCGAAGATTTATAGCGCCTCAACGACCATCAAGATTGACCGTGCGGTTCCATCAGCGTTTAAGAGTCAAAACGCCGAAGTAGGGCAAGACTACTACGAAGTTGGATTCTACCAAACTCAATATGAATTGATCCGGAGCCGAACTCTAGCGGAGCAGGTGGCAGCCGCACTGGATCTGGGGCAGTCCGACTTCTTGGGGGGCATCCGCAACCGTCGTTGCTCAAGCGACTGTTCAGGCTAGACTCAAACGTCGCTCCTGTTCCCACCGCCGCCATTGACGTGAAAGCGCGACAGGCGGCAGCCGCGGGCATGGTCATGGGAGGTCTGTCCGTCCAACCCGTCGGGGAATCCTCAATCGTACGAATTCGCTATTCTGCCCTCGATCCAGCTTGGGCTCAACGGATTAGTATCGCTGTCGCCGAGCAATACGTAAAGTTGACACTAGATATGCGTTACGCCGCAACGACTCACGCGCGGAACTTCTTACAAGAGCGACTCGACGAACTAAGAGTAAAGCTTGAGGAATCAGAAAAGCAGCTTATTGAATATGCCAAGAAAGAGGGTATCGTAGACGTCGACAATAAACAGCCACAAGTATCGACCGAATTACAAACGGTTCAATCCGCCTATTCCAGCGCGGTAACCGCTAGGATTCAACTGGAGGAGATTTGGCAGCAAGCTCAGGCCGACGACGTCAACTCGCTGCCGCAAGTGATGAGCGACAGCCTCATTCAGGGCGAGCGGACGAAACTCGCCGAAATGCGCGCTACGTACCAAGATAAACTCGCCACGCTTAAGCCCGCCTTTCCAGAAATGATGGCTCTAAAGAATGGGATAAGCGAGACGGAAAACGATATTCGCACTCAAGTAGCTCGTATTAAAGGCTCGATCAACGCGCAATACCAAGCGGCGCTCGCCAACGAAAAGAATCTTAACGACAAGCTCACTGAGCTTAAGGCCGAGGCGCTTGATTTGCGAAGCCGCAGTGTAAAGTACACCATACTGATGCGTGAAGTAGATACCAATCGATCTCTTTACGATGGCGTACTTCAACAATATCGTGAGCTAGGGGTCGCGAGCGACGCTGGAATGACTAACGTATCCATACTGGATAGGGCGCAATTGCCGGGAGGGCCCATCTCACCTTCGCTATCAACTAACTTAATCCTGGCGCTTGCCTTGGGCGCCGCGGCGGCGGCGGGCGCAGTTTTCGCTCATCGAGGTGCTCGACGACACGTTTAAGACCAGTGAAGACCTCGAGGAGCGGCTCGGAATACCGACGCTTGGCGTTATCCCGCTCTATCGGGATCCCGCCAAGAAAAAAGCGGCGATCGTTGAAATTTTGGATGACCCAAGCTCGCCGCTCGCGGAATCCTACCGCTCGCTACGGACCGCGATCCAGTTTTCCACCTCGGATGGCACGCCTCGATCGCTCTTGATCACAAGCGCCCGACCATCGGAAGGGAAATCGACGGTAGCGTTGTCTCTCGCGGCGAAATTCGCCCAACTCGGGATGCGAGTCCTCTTGATTGACGCGGACTTGCGCAATCCGTCTCTGCACCGCGTGTTGAATTTTGAAAATAATGTCGGTCTGTCGAACTACCTTTCGGGCGCGTGGCCAGAATTCGACATACGCGCGATCCGGTCTCGAGAGCGGTCAAGCAGACATCAATTCCAAACCTTGCCGTGGTGCTTAGTGGTCCGCTGCCTCCTAACCCCGCCGAGCTTCTTGCCGGCGCCAAACTGGGCGTCCTATTGACCGAAGCTGCTGAATCCTTCGAAATTACCATCGTCGATGGCCCGCCTATCATGGGGCTCGCTGATGCCCCCATTTTGAGCGCCGTCGTCGAGGCGACCGTGCTCGTTGTCGAAGGGGCCAAGACACGTCGCAACGTGGTGCGGGACGGGCTAAAGCGATTGCTTTTCGCGCGAGCGCGCGTCGTGGGGGCCGTCCTCAATAAGTATCATGCAAAACACGCCCCTCATTACGGTTACGGCTATGGTTATGGTTATGGTTATGGTTATGGTTACGGCCAGGGCGCCGAAAAATATGTGTACAGCCAAACTCAGAAAACAGCGCTGAACAAACCGACGACATGACCCCACCTAATCACGCGCTGGAGTTGGCTATAGCGTTGTCGCGTGCGCCGCGCCTAACGCGTGTAATGCGTTCGATGCCGCTACCAGAGGGACTGACCTTTCTCTTACAAATACTGTCTGGGGAACGCCAGGCGCTTGTCGAGGCGCAACAAATGACCGGCCTTGACGAGAAGGTCATAATTTCGATTGTCGAGTTTTATGTTTTGCGGGTTATGCTGTTTCGCGGCGCCTCGTCTCACCGCATACTCGGGGTGGAACCGGAAGCGGAACGAAGCCAAATTCGGCGGCATATGGGCTATTTGATGAACTGGTTGCATCCGGATAGGGAGGCCAGCACATTGCGAGTAGCGTTTGCGCGTCGTGTTTTGGACGCCTGGCATCAGATCGCGAGTGGGGCTGAGGAAGACGGACCACGACTGCCATCCGCCGCGACCCGCACCGCGCGCCCACTGTTCGTTATCCCCTGGATTGCCGTACGACCTCCTCGGGCGGCGCGGGTTAGTTTCTCTTTCATAGGCATTTGGCGAAGGCTTAAGCGGTTGGGGATGGGGGCCGTGACCCTGGTTTTCGTGGCAGACGACCTCGGCAGGCAGATCGGTCAGACTTCGTTCTGGGACTTCCACATTCGCTGCTTCGTCACCATCGCTGCGTGAACCGGCATGCTGAAAGGCGCCTTGACCACCGATTTTTATGACTGAGCGTCGGACTCCCGTAAGGATCCGCGGGGTCGAATTTCCGCAGGCATTCGTTAGCCTCGCACGATTGGTTTTCGTGGGGCTGCTCCTGGCGCTTGGCGTATCGATCCTCAGACACTCGCTAGGTGATTTGTGGAGCGAAGCCGACCCGGCGCTCTCTATTGCCATTGATCCGACTCAAGCGAGCGCCCGCGTCGCCGTCTCCGAACGCCTGATGGCCGACTCAAAAATCACTGACGCTACGGTCGGCGCGCGAGAGGCATTGCGCCACAACCCGCTGCTGCCCCAAGCCCTCACTCTGTTGGCGCGTTCAAGCGAACAAGAAGGCGATATTGATCGCGCGACCCAGTTGATGAGTCTGGCCGCCCGGGTCAACCTAAGAGACTTGAGATCGCAACGTCTGGCTTCTCGCGCAGGATCTGCGTGGCGGTCGCGTCAATTCAGCACTGAATCGGATCGATTTGTTGCTGCGAGGACAATTTCCGCAAGCAATTGAACCCATTATGCCGGCGCTTGCGCCGATCCTCACACACGAGCCCTATCGCTTGGGCTATGTGAAACTCCTGCGTACGAACCCCCGTTGGCGAGAAGTCTGGTTCGTCGACCTCTTAAGACGCTCTGATGACCTTTCTGCGCTGACCTATCTCTTTGCGGAGCTCCAGGCTGATGAGCCGGGGCCAACCGAAAGGGAGCTTCAGGTGCTATTGACTCGATTAATTGACGCGGGGATGTTCGACGAGGCGCATGATATATGGGTGCGATCCCTTCCGCCTGACCGTCGCGAGGAAGCAGATCTCCTATACAATAAGGAGTTTCGTTATCCGCTGACCAACTTGCCGTTCGATTGGGTTATCCCGCCCGTCTCCAATGCGATGGTCCGCCTCGGGACTCAAAATGACACGAGCACTATCAGCGTGGACTTCTTCGGAGGACGCGTCAAATTCGAGCACGTATCGCATCTGCTTAACTTGGCCCCGGGGCCCTATCGGTTTCAGGGGCGCGAACGCTCGCAAAACTTGCAAAATGAGCGAGGGCTACGATGGCGGATTGCTTGCGTTGGCGACGATTCTGAAACCTTGGGCACGACTGATCTCGTGAGCGGCGACACGCCCTGGCGCACTTTCGCCTTCGACTTCACCGTGCCGACGGGCAAGTGCGCGTACCAGATGCTTGTCCTCGAGCTACCCTGCGCGGACCGCGCTCGAGACCGAAGTTGTCGGCCAGGTCTCATACGCCGATCTCGACCTTCGGCCGCAATGAGCGCGACCTAGTGTCTCATTTTTAACACAAAAGTAATTTTTCGGAAGCGCCGCTTCGGCACGCTTGGTCCACGAATTGACCTTCAGGCGGCCATGATGTAAAAAACGACATCTTGAGATGCGATCTTGAGAATTGTTTGTTCTGAGGTCGGAGGCACACTATGCCGAGCACAAATTTCGCGACGGTTCGGGGCCGTAGTCCGGGCGCCCGCTCAAATCCGCATATTTCGTCGCATCGTGATCGCCAGCATTTTGCTCTTCGGCGGCGGTGAGGCGTCATGGTCGCAAGAAAAGATCGGCGGCGCGGAGACGGTCATCAATAGCGTCCAGGGCAACTTTTCGACAGGAAAACAAGCGCCTGTAGTTCAAGGCGACAGTGTATTCCTAAATGAGAGCATTTCAACTGGCGCGGACAGCAAAGCAAATTTGCTGCTTAACGATAACTCGAACGTAACGGTCGGACCGGGCTCTACGCTTAAAGTTGGACGATTTTGTCTATTCAGGCGCCAAGCAGCCTGGGGCGGTCTCTTTCAGCATAACAAACGGCACGCTTCGGTTCATTACCGGAGACGCCAACAAACGGGCGTACACGATCTGGACGCCAACCGCGGCCATCGGCGCACGCGGCGCAAGTTTAAGGACTCAAAGCGACGCCTACCGAAACTCAGATTATCAACGAAGAGGGGACGGCCATCGTCTGCCTTCGTAAGGGAAATGAACGCGCCTCAGTAGAAGAATTGCGAAAGCCCTGCACCGGGCGTGAGGACGAAGCTCTTCTCACCGACGGAAAGAGTGGGTCCTGTCCTTGCACAACACTGCTTCTGCCGAGCGCGCAAGCAACCGTCACGGCCAGTGCAATCGCGGTGGCGGCAGCGCCTCAGAATGCAGTCTCAGAGCCATTTATTGGCCCAGCCAAGGACGTCCGCGTACTTGCACAGGCGGGCGATCAGCAGCCCTATTGTCCTCCGGGTCAGCAAGGCAGCCGCAGCGTGCTGTCCTCCTGGCCGGGTCAGCAAGGCTCAGCGAACGCAGAACCCACTCTGGGCTTGTCCTCCTTGGTGGGGGGGACTCGGGGCAGTCGTAGTCGGCACCGGGGTAATTGCTCTCATCGCCTCCTTTTCGTCGGAGCATGATGTAACTCTCCCCTTTATCCTCTCGCCCGTGAGCCCTTAGGCCGAGTTCCGGAACGCGCACTCTGAACTCGATGTTAAGGTCAAATCTCGCCAAAATAGAGCTAGGGGGAGGCCGAGGTAGTTGAGCGGCCTGCTAACATGTGGAGGGATTAGAGCGTGTCGGGGGCAAGATTTGGGACTGGCTTGGGGCTGTGAATTGTCGCCCCGGCTTAAAGCTGCAGATATCGCCTATAGTGGTCGCCAGCATTTTGCTCTTCGGCGGAAGCGAGTTGGCATGGTCTGACGAAAAAATTGGCGGTGCGGAAATCGTCATCAACAACGTACAAGGCGCCCTTCCGACAGGGCAGCCAAGTCCCTGTGGCGCAAGGCGATAGTGTTTTCCTCAATGAGGCCGTTCAAAGCGGCGCCGACAGTAAGGCCAGGTTGCTGCTCGAGGACAATACCAACGTGTCGATTGGCCCGGGCTCAACCCTCAAGCTGGACAATTTTGTGTACTCAGGCCCTAAGCAACCTGGGACGATCGCGCTCAACATTGGAAAGGGCACGCTTCGATTCGTCACGGGCGACGCAAGCAAACGCGCGTACACGATCTGGACGCCGACTGCGGCAATCGGCGTACGCGGCACGATTTTGAGGATTGAAGTCTCGCCGACAGAGACCAGGGTAATCAACGAAGAAGGAATTGCCATTGTCTGTCATCGACAGAGGAATGAATACGCTTCCGTAGAGGAATTGCGAAAGAGACGTTGCAGCAAAGAGCAGAAAAAAAAGGGGTTGTGCGGTTGTGAGGAGCTGCTTGTGCCGAACCAGCAGGCGACCGTCTCTCAGTCCCAGATCGCGGTGACCGAAGCTCCTGTGGGCGCCATATCCGACCCAATTATCGCCGAGGGTTTCGCCGGCGGTTTCTTTGCGCCACCGGTCGTAGCGGCCGCTCTCGTCGGCGGCGTAATAGCCGCTGGTGCTATTGCAGGGGCGGCGACGACGTCGAGCGCGCACTCCCTTCCCCGTTGTAGCCCCTAAGCCCGTAGCAGGGTAAACCGGCGCCGCGAAATCCGGTTTCGGGCTTCCTGCCGCGATTGCCGTCTGGGCAGGACGACAGGAATGCCGAGCACAGTCTCTGAGCTTTTACAGATAATGAATAATAATCCAACCTCAACGAGACCAACGGCGCCGAAGGGATCGGCCGCCGTCAAAACCATTGTGCGCCAATTGTATTCGGCTTACAAAGAAACTTCGCCTTCTTTGGACCCGCGGATGGATGCGACATGAAAGTCCGTACGCCTACTTCCAACGAGAGCATGCGTCGATTCCTTCGAGCGATCGACGTGTTCAGCGTCCTTGCAGCCGGCCCCATCGCGATCGTCCTCCGGGATCCGAGTTTGTTTTCTGCCCCCGGAGTTGGATCGGCAGTCGTCTACTGCGCTAATCGGGTCTGGCGCCGGATTGCTGATGGTGATTGCGTTTCACTTGGGCAAAAGCCTGCACGTCCATCTTTCAGCTCGAGAGGTGCGCTCCGTTGTGGCAGCGTCGCTAGCAGCCACGGCCTTGACTGCGGTCGCCGCCTTTTGGCTCGATCGGCTGAACTACGTTCCCCGATCCCTGCCCGTGATCCAACTGCTTGTACTGTGCTCGCTCATGTTGGGAGGCCGCGCGCTCGCGACCAGGCGAGGCAGATTTGCCGGCGCGCGCGCGAAAAATTATTCGTTGGAGTCGCACACCTTATTGGTTGGCGCCAATGAATTTGCCTCCTCTTACTTAAAGATGTTGGATGCTTTCGATGTCGATCGGACAAATATTGTCGCGATCCTTGACACAAATCCCAAACTTTTCGGTCGAGCGTTGCTCAGCCATCCCATAATTGGTCCGCCATCGGCAATTGTACGAGTCGTTAAGGAGTACAAAGTGCATGGTGTTGATATTACGCGAGTATTGATCTGCGAAAATCGGCCAGATGAATACGATAACGGAGAGAGAGAGATCGCGGAATATTGTGATTCAGCAGGGGTTGAGCGACGCTATCTTAGCGATGTTGTGGGATTTAAGTTTGGAGAACCGACGCGAGAGGATGAAGAAAGCCCAGGCGAGCGGAACAGCTATCAGATTCTCAAGAGAGCTTTTGATTTGTCGGCGTCCGTGGCTATAGCAATCGCGATTTCTCCGGTCGCGGTCTTAATCGCGCTCGGCATATCGATCGATCTCGGTTGGCCGATCATGTTTTGGCAAAAGCGCCTTGGATATCAAGGCCAGCCGTTTCTAATCTATAAGTTTCGTACACTCCACCCGCCCTACGATCAGCTGGGCAACTTTGTCGAAGAGAGTCAACGAGCGTCACGTTTCGGGTCATTTTTGCGGCGACTGCGCCTCGACGAACTACCTCAGCTGTGGAATGTCTTCACTGGTGACATGTCCTTCGTCGGCCCTCGTCCACTGCTTCCGATCGATCAGCCGAAACGAAGTCAGTTACGCTTGCAGATGAGGCCCGGAGTAACGGGCTGGGCTCAGATCAACGGCGGAAGGGAAATTACGCCGGAAGAAAAGGGCGTGCTAGACGAGTGGTATGTCCGCAATGCGTCCGTTTGGCTCGACATACGCATCATCTTGCGCACGGTTGCGACTGTGCTTTTTGGCGACCGATATAGGGTCTCACACGTCGCGGAAGCAGAATCGGTGGAAACTGACAGAGTTGATGGCCAAAACTGGTTGCCCGCAATAGCCGCTGCAGCGAGCGAGAGAAGCTCACCGCGCAAGGCCCGAAATGGGGCTAACGCTAACCGTCTGATTTCCCGGCATCTCAGAGGGAACCCGGTTTAAGAGGCCGTCCGGGAGCATATTGAATCGTTGAGAATCCTTGTATGCAAGGGAGGCGGCCTAATTCGTTTAGGGGTCGCCGATGTGGAGAGCAGAGAATCGCGGGCGCTAGGGCCGAGCCGGTTGCGCTATCCGAGCGATTTGACGGAGGAGGAATGGGCGCTTGCGGAGCCAGTCGTTTTGCCGGCCAAACGTGATGGAAACTGGCGTCACGTCGTCGTGCGCCAGGTCGCCCGGCTGTCAGTGGCGGGCGATCCCCACGGACCTGCCGCCGCGCTCGACGCTCTACGATTATTTCGACCTGTGGGGCTGGGACGGCACGCTCGATCGCATCCACGACGCGCTTTATGCGCAGTGCCGCCAAGCCGCCGCGCGCGAGGCGAGCCCGACCGTCAAGAGCGCGGAAAAAGGGGGCCTGCGATTGATCCGACGGCTACGATGCAGGCAAGAAGCTCAAGGGCAAGAAGCGGCACATCCTCGTCGATACGCAGGGCCTGCTGATGCACGTCATCGTGCAGGCCGCCGATGTCCAGGACCGCGACGGCGGCGCGCTGCTGATGGCAAGCTTGTTCGGCGCCTTTCCGTCCTGATCAAGCTCTATGCCGATGGCGGCCACCAGGGGCTGGAGTTCAAGAGCGCGATGAAACGGATTCTGGCGCACGTCACCGTCGAGATTGTCAAAAGGTCCGGTCAAGCCACGGGCTTCGTCGCACTGCCCAAGCGCTGGATCGTCGAACGCACCTTCGCCTGGCTCGCCGCTCCCGACAACTCGCCAAGGACTGGGAATGCCTCAACCACAAAGCGCTCGCCTTCCCTGCGCCTCGCCTCCAGCCGCCTCATGCTGCGAAAACTATCCAATCCCGCATGATGTTCTCGGACAGACCTCTAAGTATCTACAGGCGTGCAGTGCGCGCGGCGTCGAATTCCCGAATGGCTGACTTCCGTCTAGAAAGAGCGGGCCGCTCACAGAGGTCGCGGCGAGCATACTCGAACGCCCTGGCGGGGCGCGCATTGTCGCCGAGCTGGTAGGCGGAAAATTCGCACGCGGCTTGGAAGCGACGCGCCAACTCGACGCGGACTCTGCGGCGCATCTGTGCTAAACATGTGGACTCTGCGGCGCACCTGTGTTAAACAACCGCGGTAGAAAGAACCCGATCCAAGGAGGATAGATTGGGACACGTAGGATCCCGAGTTTTCGCATCCGCGGGCGCGGTGGTTTTGTTCCTTATGTCTCAAGCTGGTCCTGCGGGCGCCGCGGTCTTCGACTGGAGCTACACGGTCGGCGGCCTGACCGCCAGCGGGACGTTAGACGCGAACCTGATCAGCCCGGGCGAGTACTTGGTGACGTCGATCTCGGGCAATCGCGACGGCGTCCCCATCACAGGGTTGGCCGGCCTGGAGGCTTACGCTGAAAACGACAACAACATTTTTTTTCCAAGTTCCCCTTCTTTCCTCGACTTCTCGGGCCTCTCCTACGTCCTGAACACGGCTAGCCCCAACGCGTTCAACGTCTACTACGACGCGTCGAATATCGATCCTTACGCCTGCCGAACTTCCGGCGCCGGCTATTGCGAGATCGGCCCCGGCGTCTTGGGGACCACAGGCCTCGGACCGCCGACAGACACGATCAGTGCGGTGTCGGGCTTCTCGTTGGTGGGGCCCATCAACGTTGTTCCCGAGCCATCGACCTGGGCATTGCTGATGCTCGGATTCTTGGGGATGGGATGGGTTGCGCTCAGGCGAGCGACGCGCACGGACAGCGGTGCGGCCTGTTAGGCGCACCGCCCAGAGATGCCGGCGTCATTAGGCCGTGTCGATGGTTCTGATCGAGAGCCTTGCTGCTCTGATCTATAGTATTGAGCTGTGGCGGATTTCTCGCAGCATTGCGATGCGCCGAAATTGATCGCGAGCGTTGACTCAGCGCGCGATCAGCTTGTGGACCTCGCGACCATTCGACCGGCTCTGTCGTTTCGATTTCCACGTGATGACGGCTCGATGCTGCGCTCTTCGAGATCGTCGCGGATCACGTTTGTGTTGTAGCCTTGTCGCCAAGAAGCTTTTCCGGCTGGGTTCGCAAAGCTCCATCAGCGCTTCGTGGCCCTTGACCTTGTGCGCCTCGCTACCAGTCAACTCGAAGGCTAGGCGGTCGGCCTTCGGCGTCGTTGAGAAGCCGCCGCGCGAGGACCAAGCGCTTCCCGATTTTTGATTCCCCCTTTTACCCCACAATGGTCGAAACTATGGCGTGGTCAGGCCGCCGGCGGGCCGAGGCTCTTCAGCCTCTCCACGCCGGCCGAGCCCACCCGTTTCCGAGTGCGCCTCATGCGTGGCGCATAGCTCGCTTTGCGGCTGTGGACCTTCATGCCTGATCCATCCGCGGGTCCCAAGAAGGCGCGCTCGCATTGACAGGTCATAGATCGCGCGCAGGTCTTCTTGTCCATCGGCATGCCAGCGACGGTCCATCTGTACGAAGCGGTTGAGGTGACGGTTATGGCAAGACTGAGCGACAACGTGACTGCCCGGTCTGTTGAATTACCTCGACATGTCTGGCCGCCGGGGGTTCGGGGCGAGCTTCTCCGCGCCAGTCCAGACCGGACGCAAGTCAATCCAACCGGGCTGCGCGCGGAGCGTCGCTTCGCCCAGCCGCGCGCGCCTCGGTCGCAAGGTTAGCGACACGTACACGGTCCCGGTCTGTCGGCTCCCATCACCGCGATCTGAACCGATATAGCGATGAAACCTCGTTGTGGGCAGGCTTCGGCATTGATCCGCTTCCGATCGCGCTCGACCTCTGGCATCTATCAAGTGTCCGTCGATAAAGATACGTTTTTCGTGGCGTACTGCATTGGTGCTGAAGGAGCAGTTTGCACCGCCAATTTCCATCCCGTCTCGCAAAAGTGAGGGCCGCTGGGAACGAAGGGCGAAAAGTTCGAATAGGAGATTAATCCGGGAGCAGCAGGTGCGCGAGGGCTTAGGCGAAGGCGAGAGGCAGGTGCGCTTGAGCCGAGTAAAGAGCGTTAGGTTGCACGAACGCGTCGGTTCTGCCCATTGCCACCCTTCCCAATTGGTTCCCGCTATCGAAGAGAATGCGCCCGAGGTGGCCCTTCCCGCGAAACAGAACGGACCAATCACCAACACAGGGGTTGTTCGATGGTTTGGATTTGTGTCCGGTGTAACGCTAGCTTACCAATGAGTAGTGCAAATCTAAATTGTGACCGCTGTCGTCTAACGTTCCCAATCGTCGGAGAAGTTCCGGTTTTAATGACGCATCCCAACTTGTATCTTCGGGAGACAAAATTCAATTTAGTCGCCGCGGGTCTGAAGTTGATGGCCTTGCGGCGGAAGCTTCTCCACGAAAACGCTAACGAGCCGCGCACGGTGCGTGCGAGGTTCAAACAGAAGGCCCGCGAACGAAATCAGCTCCTCATCGAGCAGCTCTGCTTATCGCGAATGGAAAATATTTCCTTGCAAAACCAAAATGGACCCGTGACGTCACTTATACAGCCCGGGATAGGATGGTCTGCGGAGGACTCGTCCCTTATTTCTGCCTCGATTGGACCGAATGTAGCGTGTACCGCGACATTCGAGGACATATTTTGAGCGCCATCTCGGGCTGTCGTAATTTTGGGCAGGCAGCCGTATTAGGATCCGGCGCAGGTCGGCTACTAGCTGACCTAGCCGATCATTTTTATTCCGTCAACGGAATCGACCTGTCGCTTCCAGCGCTTATTCTTTCTCGTCACTTACTGACGGGCGGTCGCTGGAGCTTTCCTTGGAGAGAGCCAAATGGCGTGCCGTGACGCTGATTGGGTCACAGCAGCCGCCATTGAATGTTCGGCTGGCGGCAGCCGATGGGCAGCTCTGCCATTCGCGGATAACTCAATTTCCTTCATTGTGACTCAATATTTATTAGATATCGTCCCTAACCCCGCACGCGTCGCACCAGAGATCAATCGCGTACTCGAAAGAGGCGGGACTTGGTTCAATTTCGGCTTGCCATTTCATCTCATGTCTGATCCTCCCGAATTAGGTCGCTGGCAAGCATCGGATATGGCTTTTTTTCTGTCCAAATTTGGGTTTCAAACAACTACTCTCCAGGAGAAAACGATCAGGCATCTGGACATGACAGAATTTGACGCTGGAGCGATTAGCGACACGCACAATACTGTTCTGTTCACTGCAGGAAAAGTGGCTGAGTTGGCAT
This sequence comes from uncultured Alphaproteobacteria bacterium, assembly GCA_963776665.1. GTDB lineage: Bacteria > Pseudomonadota > Alphaproteobacteria > Rhizobiales > Beijerinckiaceae > Roseiarcus. Next base: position 15,765 of record CAVZNQ010000027.1, on the reverse strand, counting down.
TCGATACTGAAATAAACGTTTTGCGTGAGTATTTTATAGTCAAAGATAACTCGTTTCGCCGGCTGAAACCCCGGATTCGAAGGGGAGAGAACTTTCGATTAGTCTGATCAGGTCAATCCGCGAAGATGGCGAAACAAGTGTGGAGGAGGTCAGATTGGGCAACCGCGGCCATCGAATTGAAATTGAGAGGTTGTCATGTAATCTTATTGAACAAATGTGGCGCTGTTTTGATGGAAAACACAGCGTTGGTGAGATAATTGATCTTAATAGAGCCTCGTTCGGAAAAGACGTGAAGGAAGAGGACACACTTTTCATCCTTCAAAAGTTGAGTGATACCGGTGTTATTGAGCTCAATCCGGGTTAGTGGGTCGTTATGAAGTTCTGATCCGACTTCCCATTGCCGAGCGATTTCTTGGCCAGTTGTCATCCGATTAATTTCAAGTATCGCTAATGTAGTGTCGAAGCGCGCTTAGAGCCCGCGCGGGAGTAACCCTGCGGTAGCGGCCGCCTGTACGGGAGGATGCGAGCGGCGATAGTGCGTCGAGGGTGGGCAGATCGATAGTGCCCATCAACGATCATGGGCACTATCGATGAAGCCGGATGTGTTGGCTCGATCTTGGGAAGGGGTAGGCGGGCGCCGGCGACGTTTCTGGTCGACCGACGATAAGCGGCGCATGATCGCCGAGAGCCTGAAGCCTGGCGCGTCTGTGGCGATGGTGGCGCAGCGTTATGGCGTCAACGCCAATCTTCTGTTCACCTGGCGGCGTCAGGAGGCTGCCGCGGCGAACGGCGGCGCTCCGCCGATGAAGCTCGTTCCGGTGACGGTTGCGGCGGCCGAAGCGCCGACGGCTGCTCCCGTCGCGGCGCCAGAACCGATCGGGCGGATGGAGATCGTGCTCTCCGGCGGGGAGCGGATCATCGTCGGGGCGGATGTCGACGCGACGGCGTTGGCGCGCGTGGTCAGAACGTTGACGCGCCGATGATCCCGGTCCCGGCGAGTGTTCGGGTGTGGCTGGCGACGGGCCAGACCGACATGCGCAAGGGATTCGACGGGCTGGCGCTGATCGTGCAGGAGACGCTGAAGCGCGATCCGCATTCGGGCCATCTGTTCGTCTTCCGCGGCCGCCGCGGCAATCTCATCAAGTGTTTATGGCACGACGGCCAGGGCCTGTGTCTATTCGCCAAGAGGCTTGAACGGGGTCGCTTTCTGTGGCCGTCGTCGGCCGATGGAACGGTGACGATCTCGGCGGCGCAGCTCGGCTATCTGCTTGAGGGGATCGATTGGCGAATGCCGCAGAAAACCTGGCGTCCGACGGCGGCCGGCTGAGGATTTTTGCTTACAAATCCGTGCGCTTGTGATTCCCTTCGGATGTGACCGGGACGATTGATTCTCTCCCCTCCGACCTTGCCGCAGCGCATGCGATGATCCTCGCCGAGCGAGCCTCGCGGCTTGAGAGCGAAGCGCGCGCGGCGCACGCTGAAGCCGATCTGACGCATTCTCGCGCGACGGCATCGAGCGCCGAGGCGTTGATTGCGAGACTGAAGCTGGAGATCGAGAAGCTTCGGCGCACGCTTTATGGCGCGCGCTCGGAACGTAAGGAGCGGCTTCTCGACCAACTGGAGATGCAGTTGGAGGACGCCGAGGCGGACGCCATCGAGGACGAGTTGACGGCGGAACGCTCCTCGTCGTCGACAGTCGTCAAAACCTTCGAGCGCAGGCGGCCGGCGCGGAGGCCCTTTCCTGAGCATCTGCCCCGCGAGCGGATCGTGATCACGGCGCCGCAGAGCTGCCCCTGCTGCGGTTCGACGAAGCTGTCGAAGCTCGGCGAGGATGTCACGGAGACGCTCGAGGTCGTCCCCCGTCAGTGGAAGGTGATTCAGACGGTTCGAGAGCGGTTCTCCTGCCGGCGATGCGAGGCCATCACCCAGCCGCCGGCGCCGTTCCATGTCACGCCGCGTGGCTTTGCCGGTCCGAGCCTGTTGGCGATGATCCTGTTCGAGAAGTTCGGACAGCATCAGCCTCTCAACCGGCAGAGCGAGCGCTATGCCCGCGAGGGCGTCGACCTCAGCCTGTCGACGCTCGCCGATCAGGTCGGCGCCTGCGCCGCGGCGCTGCGCCCGCTGCACGCGTTGATTGAGCGCCATGTCCTGGCCGCCGAGCGGCTGCATGGCGACGACACGACGGTTCCCATCCTCGCCAAGGGCCAGACGGTGACCGGTCGGGCGTGGGTGTATGTCCGCGACGACCGGCCGTTCGGCGGCAAGGACCCACCAGCGGCGCTGTTCTACGCCTCGCGCGATCGAACGCGGGAGCATCCCGAGCGGCATCTGGCCGGTTACGCCGGCATTCTGCAGGCCGACGCCTTCGACGGCTACAATCGCCTCTATCTTCCCAACCGGAAGCCTGGTCCGATCGTCGAGGCGCTGTGCTGGAGCCACGCGCGGCGGAAGTTCTTCGAGCTTGGCCGACATCGCGGCCAACGCTCGGCGGAGCAAGACGGCGGCGCCGATCTCGCCGATCGCATTCGAGGCCGTCAGGCGCATCGACGCGCTCTTCGACATCGAGCGAGAGATCAATGGTTTGTCAGCCGCTCGGCGTCTGGCCGCGCGCCAGGAGACGAGCCTCCCGTTGGTCAGTGCGCTCGAGGCCTGGATGCGCGCCGAGCGCGCCAATCTTTCGCGTCACGCCGCCGTCGCCAAGGCGATCGACTACATGCTCACGCATTGGCCATCCTTTACTCGCTTCCTTGAAGACGGCCGCATCTGTCTCTCCAACAACGCCGCCGAACGCGCCTTGCGCGGCCTCGCCCTCGGCAGGAAGTCATGGTTATTCGCCGGATCGGAGCGCGGCGCGGAACGGGCGGCGCTCATGTACACCCTCATCGGGACCGCAAAGCTCAATGGCGTCGACCCGCAGGCCTGGCTCGCCGATGTCCTCGCCCGTATCGCCGATCATCCGGTGAATCGCGTTGACGAACTGCTGCCGTGGAAATGGAAACTCCATGCCGAAACCGCCCCGCCATCTCAAGCAGCTTGAACATGAGCTTCTCGCTCTCGGCGATGATGCGATGCTGCTGGAGGAGCTCGATGGCTTCATCGCTGGCCTCCTTATATGCCCCGAACTGATCAAGCCGAGCGAATGGCTGCCTGTCGTCTGGGGAAGCGAGGGGGAAGACGAACCCGCCTTCGACAGCCTCGACCATCTGAACCGGGTGCTCGGCCTCGTGATGGAGCATTACAACGATGTCGCACGGACATTGATCGAGCGACCCGATCGCTACGGCCCGCGGTTCGCCGTCGACAAGCGGCATAACGAGATCCTCTGGGAGATCTGGGTTGCTGGCTTCGAGAAGGCAGTCAAATTGCGGCCGGCGGCTTGGCAGAAACTCCTTACCGCTGACAACGAGACGGCAAAGGCGATGTCCGGCCTCCTCACGCTCGCCGATGTCGACCGCCGCGACTCGCGCTTCACACCTGAGCAGCTCGACGCTCTGACCGCCACGGCTCCGCATCAGATCGGCCCATGGGTTGTCACGCTCAATGAATGGCGCTTAGCCAATTACGCTCCAACGCAGGACTTCCAGACGCCGCGATCGTCCTTCTCAACGCCCGCAAGCAAGGTCGGACGTAACGATCCATGTCCTTGCGGATCGGGTAAGAAATACAAGAAGTGCTGCGGCCTCAACTAGCCGCTGTCGGCCCTGCCTGCCCACAGGCGAATATCCGAAGTTCACCTCGAACTTGCGTCCGGAAAATCCATGTAGGCGCGGCCTTCGTCGGAGGGTTACCCTGTCCCCCGGCAATCGGGGCATTGCAAGCGGTCCCCTTGCATAGCTTCTCGCCTTGCCCCTCCCCGGCAACAGGAGCTGCCCCCCTAGCCATACCCCATCATGCCACTACCATCACCCTCTCGGCCTTTGCTGCATTACCTTTCGCTCAAATTCCTTGAGACAGCGCCCACAGACGACGATACCACTATCGCGCCTCTGTCTACGAGCGCACCCAGTGCAATAGTGCTCACGATGCTCGTTTTTGAGGAAAATGCGAGAGCAGCCTTTGCATTTCGCGGACCGTGGTTGGTACTCATCAGTGGTCCGCGCCCGCTGCTCCTTAGCCATTATTTTCCCCTTTGAGTCGCCTCGCAAATCTCCCGCTGGGGATAACAGCGTCGGCGGTGCGGGCAGCCCTCACGCTGCGCCGCCCCGTACCAAGCGGACGATCCAGATCAACAAACACGCGCCGATGAACCCAGCAATCAGGTAACCGATCCATCCGCCGCCTAGAGCGATACCAAAGTAGCTGAAAATGGCGCTAGCAATCGCCGCTCCGACGATGCCGAGTACGATATTCATTATCAATCCCATATTACTTTTCATGAATTGCTCGGCCAGCCAGCCTGCAATCCCGCCGATGATAATGGCGGCGATCCAACCAATCTGTGCGTCTCCCATGGCTCGTCTCCTCAGAAGTGGTGCATCCGTGCACTCTAAGAAAATAGCGGGGAATCGTCTTGGCGTCGATCCGCGCCGCCGCGGCACGATCTGCGCCATTCGACGGTGGACTTCGATTTTACCTGTTTCAACCTAGCGTGATCGCGTTAGGTCGCTAGGAAACACGTCAAGACAAACCGCTCCCATCATTTACATAGACCATTTGTTTATTCACGCTACTTAAAAATCTGGCCGTATATTTCCAATAAAGTATTCACAAGCCACGGCGGGGTCACATTTCAGTCTTGTCGATGCCTTGCTATGGGCGCAGTGTGGTCCGTAATAAATGTGTGCGGGAGGAGGCAGAACATGCAGTCGCATAGCGATGATGTGCGGATGCGAGTCCTTAACGCTCTGCATTGGGATTTCGCGGTTCCGCGAGACCGGCTCAAAATTGACGTTGAAGACGGCCGGGTGACGTTGTCCGGGATTGTTGACTTGCCCTATCAGCGCTCCTGCGCCGAGTTCGACGTATGCAATGTTTCGGGCGTCGTGGGCGTCGTCAATCAGATCCGGCTTACGCCGAATGACGCGGATCCTCTTCCTAAGGATCACCATTGAGCTCGGCCGCGCTTCTCCCGCGGTGACAGCGGCGAGGGTCGCTCCCACGATCTTGCTTGCCTCCTTGGCGTCGAGAAGCGCAAGCGTCGGCCCATCAAAAGGTGCGCACACCGAAACCGTTCGCGAGGGATTTCAGAGGTCTCTGGCCAGCCAATACGAGAGCGCTTGCCCGAGTTCGGTCACGCGGCGGTGATTGGATTCCTCGAACCTCACCTGGTCTACCGCGGAAGCCCAATATCTTGCGGTCGCCCGCACTGGCCACTGTACGCCCCCAATCATCGCGACGCCGCTAATGTTGTCCCAAGCCCTGCTGTCCTTGAGTGGCCCCAGAGTGACATAGTCTATCCGCACGACCAGGGTGCCGCCTTGCGCCGTCATGCGGCCCGCCAGGGCTTGGGCAAGCTGATCCGGCAGTCCTTGCTGGACCCACGAGGCTGTCGGGTCGCCGACGTTTACGCGCAAAGGCGCGACATCAACTCGAAAATTGCGGATGGGAAGGCCCGACTGCGCGAGAGCGTTTTGACACGCGACCGCCGCGAGAAGCGCAAAGGCGCTGCCAGCCGCAATCGCGACGCGGCGCATCAATCCAAGAGTATACATGGTCCGCCTCCACAGTCGTCTTCAACACTCGCATAGGCCCGCTTATTCACGCGTATCACGTGCTCGCGTTGTCTTTGTGTCGCTCTGGGCAGCCGTCGCCGCGCTCGCTCTGTGGGTTAGGACTGGGATCTATACGGTTATTTCATTGCACCGGCCCTAGTCGCCATCGTCCTCGTGGGACGCCTCGCGATGTACCGACAATGGAGCAGCTTTCAACCAGCCTTCCGTCTCTGACCCAACCCAATCTTTCTCGCCAGAGCTGATCGGTGCGCCGCGTAGTTGGGCGCGACCATAGGATAATTAGACGGTAGCTTCCATTTCACGCGATACTGGTCTGGCGTCAGTCCAAGCGCCCCCAGATGACGGCGCAGAGACTTGAATTTTTTGCCGTCCTCCAGACAGATCAAATAGTCCGGCGTTATGGACTTTCGGATGGGCACTGCGGGCGGTTTCGCCTCAACTTGAAGCTCGACGTGTGCGGGGTCATTTCCCAGCCTCGTCAAGAGATGAATGTACCGCCAGAATAAGATCGGGCAGATCGCCCTTTGGCACGGGGTTGTTCGAGACATAAGCCGCTACAACTTTAGCGGCCAATTCGATTCGCTCTGACATGACCATTGATTGAACTCCATCAATTGAGCTTTATGCCTGATTCGCAGTGTTGTCGAGTGAAACCCGGTGTAGCAAGATGATCCCGTGGTTGCCCCTCTTTGACGTTCGACGGATCGACGGATAACTCGGCGGTGTAGCGAACGATGTCGCCTCCTATTCCGTCGGGCCATTGGCGCAAATGTCAGCTGCTTCGAAACGATCGAAGCGGCGGCTTTTGGCTTTGGCGGCGATTTACGATGAGCGCAACTCGCACCGAGGCGGCGAAGATTGGCGGTGTGACGCTTCAGATCGTTCGCGATTGCGTGCTCAAATTCAACGCTCACGCGCCGAAAGACGGCCTGATCGATCGCAAGCCGCCCGGACAGCCGCCTCGACTGAACGATATGCACCGAGCTCGGGCTTGCCGCGATTATCGAGAGCGGTCCGATCCCTGCCGTTCACGGCGTCGTGCGACAGCGACATTGATCTCTGCGCAATGGATTTAGGGAATCCGCATCGACGTCGCCAAGCAGACGTCGAGCCGCGAGACTGCGCGCCATGCGCTATCGCAAACTTTCAGATCATACCTCGTCATCATGCCCATGGCCGCCGACGCACATCGAAGATTTTACAAAAGTTACCCAGAGCGCCTGTTCGCTGATCGCGCATGAAAAGGCTCGAGCCCGCAATAGGGCCTGATCGCAGACGAGGCAGTTTCGTCGGCTGACAAGAACAAGATCTTCGCGCCGTGTCAAGCCGGCCGCGCCCGCGCAATTACATGTACGAAACGGGCTGGCGCGATCCTCGTGAGCACGGACACAAGGTTCGCGACGCGCCAGATACTCGATGACTCGATCTCGCGGCCGCTTCATATCCACGCGCGCGCCTCCGCAAGCATTAAACAAAGCAGCTCTTGAGTGGTTCCAAATGGATGGCGATTTCACACGTCTTTTCGATCCGCCCCCACCATTCACCAGCGAGCCGTGGACGATGCAAGGACGTGGCGTGGATCTGCGCCGTTCGACTATTGGCCTGAATTATCCTGTTTTTCAGCTCAATGGCGGGGGCGCAAGAGCCCCGGCAATCCGTCAAATTCTAAAATTTAAATATCTGAACCACACACGCCAACAGGTTGGGGGCTGATCGTCCCACGTCTCTTTGCTGTCACCTTTTCGTGGTGGGGTGACTTTCGAAGGTCTGCGGTGCAATTCACCAACAGTAAAAGTGGGCGTATGTCATGGGTTATTCGTTACACATACCGCTTCCGCGCGGAACATTGAAAGTAAAAAGCGAAAGCAGGCTCAGGCCTCGTGAACGTTCAGGGAATGTCCCTACGTTCCAGCTCTTTTCAACTTATTTCGTTTGGCAACAGAACGCATCTCAGTCAGGAAACAAAGCAATCGAAGAAGGGCGAATAACCTCGTGCCGCCGGAGCGAAGGTCATCGAAATATCATCGCCATCGCTGCATCCCACCGAATTCACGCAGTCAGCCGACGGATGCAGCGCTTAGTTCAGTACAATAGAGCTACTGGCACCTTAGGGAATTTTTTTCGCAAATATTTGGCGACGGCAATTCCGTTGAATCTTTTTGTTATAGGAACGATAATTTGCTCTCCTGAAGAATATATCACAAATGAATGTTTCATGAAATCAACACGATCAAAAGACCCTTCGGATAACTTTCTTCGAAAAAGAACCAAATATGGAAATCGTGCAAACACACGATTTGGGAACGCAATTCCTGACGCATCTATCCTAACTCCCATCAGCTCGGCCAACCAACCTTGTAGGGCATAGACCATCGAAAGGATTAGCAACGTCTCAACTTCAGTTTCTGAAAACGATAATACTGAGACCAATAATATGGCTAGAATCACAATCCACCCACCACATGCTGTCCATGAGCGGAGGGATAGCTTCATCTTTTTACTGAAAACCGAGCCGCAATCGTGATGTACTATATTCATCAATACACACTAAATAAGCGCATTATTGATACGGCGGCGAAAAAATCGCCAGAGACCTTTGGGTGCACGAAACCGGCCCGCAACATTGAGGGCTAGAATGAATTTTTCGAAGCCTGCAACGCCATTCTTTGCTCGACGCTCCGCCGCCGACAAAGACTTGCCCGCCATGTTCCGCCCCCGCGAATTATCGCTCTTTCGCGATGTAGGGATTCAGATTCAGCATGTGTTGGCGAGCTCCAGATAACCGTCAAGGGAAAAATAGCCCAGCCTCAGCAATTGCTGTGGAAAGAGCGCGAGCCTTGGCCCAAACCTAGTCAGCCCGCAAAGTCGGCTTCGGGCGAAACCGGTGAGGCCGACGAGCTAAATGAAATTTATAATGGTCCCGTGGCAATCCGTCAAAACCACATTGCCAGGTCCAGGCCTCGGGCCGTCGCGCCCTACCTCGGTCGGTAGTCTTTCAGCCTCGTCACCGAAGACACGCCGCGGCGTCCAGGCAGACGCGCAAGCCTCAAGAAAGTCGTCGTGGCCACCGCGAAGGATGCTCAGCGTTTCATTTGAGAACGTTTTAGGGACTTCATGGTTGATGGGCGCCGCGATGCAATCACCATCACCTTAGTTTTCTTTTTGCCGTCAACACCTACGACCCAGGTCATCTTTCAATCCCCATACGACGCAAAGCTATTGGGCGCGCCTCGCTCAATGATGCAGCCCCACCCACATCAACATGAGACAAATGACGATCGCAACCGCGATCAATTGGCGCATGAGCGCTGCGTGATGTTCCTTGATTTCGGCCTCCACAAATGGAGCCGTTGCGTCGTCAATCTCGGTCATTGCAGACTCCTTCCAGCCGCGCAGATCGCACAACGAGCGTTGGGCGTCTTGCTTTTCCGCGCCAATGGGCTGTCAGTTCTGGCCAAATTGGGCGATGGATCGTGCGCCCTTCGACCGTGGACCCTTGCCCTACTCACTCTTGCTGATGCGCCACTCTCTATCCAAACAAACCGACAATCGTCGCCCGTTGCCACTGAAGGCGCAACAAACGACAAGAGTCTCGTCGGATCATTCAAAGCGAGATTATGGACGCGCTACACAGGACGATGGATAATTGTCCATTCCAGTTCGTCCGCTACTATCGCTGTCACCATACAAACTCTCGTTCAAATATCTTAACTACAGTGATTTGCTCGCCCTTCCATCCTGTTATCTTTAGAATAGTTATCGGCCAAAACTGAAAGATCCAACCATATGTTGCGCGGCTGATAGGATCAATAAAATCAGTGCGCCACAAGGACCGTTTCTCGGTTTCAATGTCTCTATGAAAGCCATAGTGGAATATTGCATATCAATTCACCAAGTAGGAGCCAGGGTAGCGTCGCAGCAGTTCAACGCCACCCCGCTCAACTACTCACGTATACGTCATGAAAGGTTAAATGGCGCATTGAGTCTGGCTAGGGATGTTTTAGCCAGCGTGAGCTCGTCAGCCCAAATTCGAAGGGCGGTAGCCTCTTTCAGTTTCTGTTTTAATCCCCACCAATCTTTTTCTCGTTGGGCTAAATTGGCTAAGCCATGCTGATGGCTTTCCAAAAAATTCGTATGAGACGCGACCAGACTGATCAAACCGTTTGATCTCTCTAAGCTCACCCTCCGGTACCATGGTAGGACGCTGCGCTTCCCGTCTAGCGGCGTCAAACGTTTGCCTTTCAATCATATCGAACGCAGTACCGCGCGCATCGTGAACTTTTACATCCTGCATTCCAGGCGCGTAATTCTGCAAAATTGGTAAGGCACGACGGCGGTATTCGTCGTGAGTTTCCTCCGGGAAAGGTTGAGGAGCGCTCCTATTGAACGGGCGCAAATGATCCTCATAATGCGCCCTAGTCTCTTGAATTTGAGTTTCTTTCTCTATGTGGGCTGGATATGCCATATCAGTGATCTCCTTGTTTCTTGGTGCCTCATGCGTACTCCGGCAATACTGCATCTGTATTTAGCTAATACAGCACACAACGGTGCCTAACGCAAGAAAATACTTGCACGAACGGTTGCTATCCTTTAAAATGTTTTCTGTTGCACGTGTTAGCTATGTAGAGCTATGCCCGCGTCGCGCAACCCTGCTCTAGCCCCTTTCCCATGCCTTAGATGCCTCGTTAGACGGCCCTATCCGGACCGTAGGGGCATGAAAAACGACAGGGGAGCTAACCCCCTAGCCGAACGGAAACGAGGCCGCCCTAGGGCTTCTTACGCAATCCCTGAAATCACTTCGTAGATTATAGTGCATAACAGCCTTGTGCTTATGCTTTCATCAATCTCAGAGTTTCGTTAGCCGCTCGATCCGCCGCTTCGATCAACGCTGGATTGCTGAGGTGCGTATATCGGCTGGTTATTGAGCCCAGCCTGTGACCTAAGAGGCCAGCTATTATGCTATCCGGCATTTGCATATCTGCCGCCAAACTCGCTAAAGAATGACGAAGCGTATGTGGGCTGATAGTTTTATCTAACCCCAACTTTTCCCAATGATGGAATAGATTACCGATTGGTTGTCCATTTTGAACTGGAAACACGTATTCTGATTCCGTGCGCGGCTGTCTCTGGATTATCTCTATCGCAGCCATGCTGAGCGGTCTAACGCTTTGGCCTGTCTTTGTGTCTCCAAGATTGGCTATGCGCCGGTCCAAATCCAGCTCAGAATATTTCAGGAGGCGCGCTTCACCGCTGCGCCACCCTGAGACGGCAAGCAGCATGAAAATGTCCTTGGCTGGATTGTCGCCCTCAAGCGCGCGTCCTAGCTGCGCGTACTCAGCCACGGACAAGCGCCGCTGGCGTACGTTGTCCTTGGGCGTCTCGACACCTCTAACTGGGTTCGTATCACGCAGACCCTTTTTTATGGCGTAGCTGAATATCGCTCCGGTGAGCCCTAGGGTGCGTCTGGCGCTTCCAGGCGATAGGCTCTCTATCCAATTTTCGATTTGCTCTTGTGAGATCGTAGCTACCTTAAATTTACCGACCCCAGGAAGAATATGTCGTTTAATCCTGTTTTTGTCGGTATAAATGGTGTTAGTCTTTTTCCCCTTGATGCGCCCTGCTTCCATATCAGCAACGTACTCATCCAATAGCTCAGCCATGGTGGGAGAATTTCTAACGGCCATTCTTGCGCCGGATGGATCTTCCCCAAGGTCACGCGCTCTGAGCACTTTCTGGGCTTCCTTACGCGCTTGCTCAGGCGTCCAGACCCCAAACCGCCCAACGCGATGCCATCGCTGTTGACCATCTAGGGTCCGATAAAACACGCTGAAGGTCACGGCGTCCGATTTCTGCCGCCTAGCGTTGAAGCCTCTAACGCTTGCGTCCCAAATGATGGTGTTAGGCTGCATCGCTAGGATTGTTTTGATACCAATTTTCTCAGCCATTTCAGTCCGTAGCTCCTGCTTTTTCAAGTTAGCAGCGAGCAAGCAGAATGCGCCAAAACAGCCTAAATACAACCAATTTCACTCAAACGATATGATACTCAGGTTGTGCCTGAAAACACAAGTGGTCTCAAAGTGGTAATGGCGCTTACAGAATAGACGGCAGGCGCTGCGCCAGCATCGATTTTCCCGCCCCGGGCGCCCCGCTCATCAAGAGGTTATGGCCGCCCGCCGCCGCGACCTCGAGCGCGCGCTTTGCGCTCTCCTGGCCCTTGATGTCGCGCAGGTCCGGCTGCGGCCCAGCCGACGAGCGGAGCGCCGGCTCAGGGCGGGACAAAACCTGCGAGCCCTTGAAGTGGTTCGTCAGCTGGATCAGCGACCGCGGCGCCAGAATCTCAAGGTCGGCCGACGCCCACGCCGCCTCAGGGCCGCAAGGCGCGGGACAAATCAGGCCTTTGCCGGCGGCGTTGGCGCCGATCGCGGCCGGCAGCACGCCGGCCACGGCGCTGATCGTACCGTCGAGCGCGAGTTCCCCGATCACGGCGAAGCCGTCGAGCTCGTCGGGCGGAATGGCCCCGATCGCCGCCATGACCGCGAGCGCGATCGGGAGGTCGTAGTGGCTGCCCTCCTTGGGCAAGTCGGCGGGCGCGAGATTGACCGTGATGCCCTCTATTCCGCCTTAGGGCCATTGCAGTGCGGGAAGTGCAATGTTATCAGTATGTTATGACGAGACGCGGTCGGGGACGCCCGACGCTTTGGGAACCGCGGACGCAGGGCGGACTCGGCCAAGGCCGCCAGATGCCGACGCCACCGGACTTCTCAAAACCCAGCTACGCCTGCGACCGGGGCAGACTGGCCGAACTCGTCAGGCTCGCGGAGGCGGGCGACGCAGCGGGCCTGCGGGCCTACGGCATCCGGGTTTTCTATACTGGAGCGCAGGCTTTGGATCGCTACCGCCACCGCGCGATCATCGCCATCGAGGCGCGGCAGGCCGAACGGACGCAGGCGGCATAGGCGATTAGATCATCATCTGCACGAAGGAGGCGGCTTCGGGCCTTTTTCGCCCCGCCCCGCGAACTCTCCCCGCATCACGCCCCGGAACCACGCGCCCCTCGCGAACCCGAAGGACGGCGTTCTTCCAACACCCCCAGTGGCCTGACGGAGCGAATGGCATGAATTAGCAGCCTTTTGGCGTCCACGGGCAAAGCAACCTGCCCGCATAGGCCATGACCTGACTCGAAAGGGCGGACGCCGCCAGGGCGACCCGCCCGGGGCTGTAGGTGCAATCCAGCTCCCTGACAGAAGGAACCCACGCCATGACCAACGAAGACAAATTCGAGAGCTTTTGGGCCGACGCCGAAACAAACGCCATTCACGGCACGGCGCGCGAGCATGGATTCACTGCAGCCCTCAATCGCCCGTTCAGCGGCAGCATCCTGCCCTCCACGTACTGGAACATCGACGCGCGAGTGCGTTCTTTTATGATCGAAGTTCGGCGGGACATGTGCATGGAGGAAGCCACGGGGCTCAAGCGCGTGGATTTCCCAGTCATATCTCGACGAGTTTGTTCGTTGGTTGAAAAGCTGGCGGGAATCGCCGTGGGTGAGAATTTGAAGTAAGGCGCCCGTCCTGCCTGGCGCGTTGTTGCACGACTTGGTCGAGGATCAGGACGTGACAAACACGCAAATCGCCGATCTCTTTGGACCGACGATAGCCTCTCTTGTCGCTGAAGTGACCGACGACAAAAGCCTTCTCAAAGAAGTGCGCAAAGATAACCAGATCGCCGGCGCGCCACACAAGAGCGATGGCGCCTCGGTCATCAAACTCGCCGACAAGACCAGCAACCTACTCGCCATCGCTAACAGCCCGCCGCCGTGGCCGCTCGCCTTAGATTGGGAACTGTGAGCGTCACTCAGCATGTTGGCGATGACGCCCACAACTCAACCACTCCCAATTCGCCGTAGCAGATCGGCGCAGGGCAGCGTGTGATGCCGCTCCGAGATTACCGTGATCGAAGCGCAAGGTCGAAGGCCCTCTGGTGTCCGCTTCTATGCGACGGATACGATCTTGATTCCGGCCTTCATGCAGCGTTCTTCCGGCGAGCTTAGCATCTTCGCCCGCAATCCCGCATCGTTAAGCTGCTGGTTCTTCCTCCCGAGTAATCACCGCAAGCTTGTAAAGCTTGTCATAGAGGCCGCGGAGCTTGGCCTGCGCTAGCGAAACCTTCTGCGAGGTTGCGGCTCAGGCGAGATGAACGCCAAAGCCCCGGCAAGGCTAGGCGTCCGGGCGGCAAGCCGATCCGAGGCTTCAAGAGCGATCAGCAATCCTAACCTCGCTGAAACGCCCCATTTCTTGATGGGCCTCTTGAGCGATAAAAATCGCACAGGTGCCGGCGAGGGATTGACCTAGGTGAAGCCAGCTTCATGCCCAAGGCGAACAGCATCGAGTCCGACCGCCTTAGAAAGCGATCAAGGCGAGCGCGTCGGATAAGTCGTTCAATCACGGCGCTCGCCGCTGCGCTGGCCCTCTTTCGGACCGCGCGCGCACGACCGCTGGGACAATGGCGAACCGGTCCCGGCGTGGGTCAAGACCGTCTGCCGTCGGCGCGCCTCTTCGACTGTCGCCGTCATCGCCCGCCAGCCACGCGACGACGCTCCTCGATCAACAATTGCATCTTCGCCGCATCCATCGGCCTTCGCCGCGTGTCGCCAATCGTTTCAGTCGGCAGGCCCGCGCCGGAGGCGACATGGTAAATGATCAAGCCACCGCCCTCGGACCTCTCGGCGACGAAACTCGAACCGGGAAACTCGCAAACTTTCGTCCTCGTCGCCGGACCATTCTGCGGCCCACGCGCCGCAACGGAAGTCGCCAACGGCGCGTCAACAAATCGCGCCGCGTTGTCATGAACCCGATGCATCGGGCTCTCATCGTGAACCCACACGTGAACCTGATTTCTCGCCATCGTCATGCTCCTCAGTTCAGTCTTGTTGCTCGTTTACGATCATACTCCGCGAGCGTGCTCGCATTCCCCCACGCCGCCACGAATTCTCTCACGTCAAACTCGCCGGTGCCAACGCCAGACGAGATCACCAAACTGCCCGCCACCGAGTTGATCAAGTCATCATGAAACGATGGTCCCTGAGGACAGTCAATCCAATCTCTTCCCCCGCGCGCCGTCTTGCGCTCCAGGGTCAGCAACTGCACAATCATCCTCTGATGGTCGAGAAGCTCGACCTTGCGGCTGTTCAGCAAACTCAGAAATTCGCCGATAAAGTTCGGTCTTGGTCAGCTCGCTGACGCGGTAGCCGATCCCGTGCTGAAGCTCTCGCTCACAAAAGAGCCGCCCCATCTTGTCGCCGACGACCTCGCTCACCCGATACGCGCGCAACAACTGCGCAAACTCCGCAACGCAGTCGTCAGGACTGAACTGCGGCTTCCGCTCTCTCACCGCATCCAAAACCGCAACGCCGTTGCTCTCGCAACCGCTGACAGCAAGCGTCATGCTGTCGAGCCCGCTGCCCCCCGCAGGATCAACGAAAGCCCGGTACTCAACGCCGGGGATCGGCGCGATCTCATAAACACCAATCGTCGTGCACGCCTCGACGCTCTCGCGGCCGACGAAGTTCTGCACATCGTCCCTGAACTGCCCGTCCCACTCGCTCTTCGCAGCCTCGGGGTCCAACTCGCGATAAGCCTCGATCTCCTCAAAGTTCAACGTCGGATTCAGTTGCACTCGCCGCGTTGATGACCAAAACCCGGTCGTCATCCTTGCCAAAATGAGCCCGCCATTTCTCGAACAAAAGACCGGATCGCTTGTAGGGCGACGAAATGCCAACCAACAGCAAGTCCAGCAACGTCGCGAGAACCGGGCACGAGCGCCTGATAAACCTCCTGATCGGGATTGGCGAACTCCTCGGACCCTCAGTAGGCAACCTCATCAAAAATCGCGCACGCAATCGAACGCCCGCGCAACCCACGGAAGCTGTTGGTCGCAATCGTCAGCTCGGCCCCAGTCGACAACGCGATCATGTTCGCCGTCTCATTCGTCACAAGCTTCCCAAGCATCTCGTTGTTGCGGAAATAGCCCCGCGCATACTGGCGAAACGATCCAACTCTGATGCCTGTCGCACGCAAGTATCAAGCACGACGCA
>CAVZNQ010000026.1:0-60944 GCA_963776665.1 uncultured Alphaproteobacteria bacterium | reverse complement strand
GAACAGGGTTATCGTGTCGCCGATTCGAAGCTGCACTCGAGATGGTACTGCGAAATCGGCGTCAGCGGCCGACCGGCCGGAATGCCAAGGCTGGCGGCGAGCCGGAAGCTTGGGAAGTCGGTGAGCGTGATCCGCGTCGGCGGCAGCGCCTCGAGATCGCCGGTGAATTCGACGAAGGTGGATGATTGGAGGATCGCCTGGTAACAGGCGTTGAAAGGGAGCATCGCGTCCCGAAATTGTTTCATCGTCACACATTCGAAAACCGCGGGAGAGAAAACGAGCGCCCTTCCCGCGGCCTGGTGGGCGAGATCCATAAGCTCGACATCGATGTGCCCCCACGGCCATTTGCGAGCGGGGAGTCCGTTGGCGTTTGCGCTTCCGCCGGCCGGCGCAATCTCGACGACGGCTTGAGGCCGCGCCTCGACGCCGGCGGTGAAGCTCGTGAACACCTCCGTCGAGACGGTGGTGAACGGACTGGTCGGCGAGAACGGATCGAAGCTTCCGAGCAATTTCGGGAATCCGAGCACATCCCGGCCGGCAAAAGCGGACCAGGCGTTGCTGACAATAAGCAAGGGGCAGAAGACTGAAACTTCGCCGTCGGGCAAAAATGTGTCGCCGAGAGCAATGTATTTCATCACGAAGATCCGCACGTAACATTCATTCTGCGAAATAAAGCCGGCCGGCGGAAAAAGGCCGTATTCCATTTTGGGATAGTGCAGGATCTCGAGGTCGACAAAGGGAAATATCGGACGAAATTCAAAGCCGCGGTCTTCGAGATCGCCCACGTTGAGAATTGCCTCGTCACAGAGAGCGGTCAATTTGTCGATGTCTGCCGAAAGGCGAAAACTGTTGATTCCGACGTTCGGGAACTGAAAGGGCGGCGGAATTCTGAACCTCGCCGATTTGACTGCGGTAGCGCATGACGTTCCTCCACTGGTCGCCGACGCAGATTTCAAGCGATCGGCTGCGGCAAGCCGGCGCCGCGCGCCTTCTCATCGGCGGGCAGATCGAGATCAATCCGAGTCGTGCCCTCAATGCTCAGGACGAAGTCCGCGCCATAGACGCGCGCGGGCGTATGGTAGCCGGGCACAAAATCGCCGCGGATGACCCGCTGAGCGATCGCGACAGCGACCAGCGCGGTAAAGTCGTATCCATCCGCGGTTCTGAGCCGCGCGCAGCTCACGCGCCTCCAGCCGTCCTCAGCCTCCGCGACAATGACCGGCTCGGCCAGCTTTCTGGCCGCCTCGGCCGGCCCTTCCGGCAAGATCGAGGCGCTGGCGCGAAGCAGCGGGCGCAGAACCGGCAATTGGAGCGCTTCGCCGATCCGCGCCGTCAGCGGAGCGAGGAAGCGAGCCGCGGCGCCGACCTCCATATAAGCTTCGATGTTGGGAATGCCGGTCGTGTGGTAGGCGGACAGCGCGTCAGGCCAGCTCAGCGCCATGCTTCTTCGCGCCCCCCCGCCATAGTCGAAATCCCGCTCCAATCGGCCGATGGGAACGGACGTGAGCCTGCCATTCCGGCGGATGACGACTTCGGACGACATGAGCCCGAAAGCGCTTCGGGCGGTGCCGCGGGAATAGAGGCGGGACTGGGTCATGCCCAGCCGCAGGTATTTCGCCCCCGGCAGACGTTCAGCGACATGGGCGGCGAGGCAGTCCGTCGCCGCGACCGACCACGCCGCGCCCGGCATCAGCATCACCCCCGCGCGGACCGCCTCCGCGTCGCGCTCGAACGCCTCCCGGAAGACCGGCAGTTCGCCCGAGACGTCGAGATAATGCGTCCCGGCTCGCAGGCAGGCCTCAAGCATCGGCGGTGCGGTGGCTAGGAAAGGGCCAGCTGCGTGGACGACGGCTCCAATGTCGGACAGGGCCTCCGCCAACGCCCCGACCGAGTCGAGGCTCACAGTTCGCCATGACGCCCCGAGGAGCTCCGCCTGCTCCCGCACGCGGACCTCGTCACGGCCCGCCAGCACAGGGGACAGACCGATCTCGACCGCCCTCTCGGCGATCAACCGGCCGGTAAAACCGGTTGTGCCGTAGATCATCAGGCGGCTGCGCGCGCTCCGGCGCGGCCGGCGTCCGGTCTTGCCCCCGGTTCGACGGAAGCGGCCGCTCCCATTGCTCGACATGGCGCCGAAATCCCCGCCTTCTCCAATCACGTCCGTTCGAAGATCCAGGTGACGAGACCGCGCAAAAAATTCTTGTCGCGCGACACCGGCAGGCCGCCGAATATTCCCCCGAACTCATGCAGGGCGGCCCCCGCCAGCCCGTGAGCGATCTCCCGCGCGTAATTGAGCGAACCGTACCGTTCCATCAGGTCTCTGATCCATGCGACGTCATCGACCCTCCGCTCGCTGCGAGGCGCTCCCATGACCTTCTTCAGCTTGGCGCGCTCCACCGGAGTGCCTCGCCGGAACGCGTGGATCAGCATCAACGTGCGCTTGCCCTCGAAGAGGTCGCCGAGCGCCTCCTTGCCGTAGCGATGATCGGCGGCGAGATTGAGAAGATCGTCCTGGATCTGGAACGCGGCGCCGAGGAAAAACCCGAAGCGGATGAACCGGTCGAGATCCTTCCTTGCGCGCGTGCCGATCATCGCGCCGACGCGCATCGGATAGATGACGGCGAGCCACGACGTCTTCTTCAGCGCCATGGCGAAATAATCCTCGTCCTCGAGCTCCATCACGTTATCGCGCCGCCAGCCAAGCTCCATCGCCTGCCCTTCGGCGACTCTCGCGCCATGCGCTCGGTATCGAGGAGGACGTCGAGCGCGAGTTGCGGGCCGAGGACGTCCGCCGGTTGTCGAGGAGTGGACGCAGACTCAGGAGAAGCATCGCGTCGCCGGTATTCAACGCGAGCGGAACGCCGTGGAGCGAATGGAGCGCGGGCTCGCCGCGCCGCATTTCGCTCTCGTCCTCGATATCGTCATGAACGAGGAAGGCGTTGTGCAAAAGCTCGATCGCCACGGCCGAGCGCACCGCCTCCGACGACCGGGCCCCGAACGCGCGCGCGGTCGCGATGCAGATGCTCGGGCGCATCATCTTTCCGCCTCGCCGAGGATAGTCGGCCGCAAGGTCGTAGAGGTAGGGACTCGGTTCGCGGGACGCCAAATAGGGCTTCATGGCGCCCAGAACTTCGAGCCGGCACTCCTCCAGGAGTTCGGCTACGAGCGGCGGAGTCGCGAGACCGGAATATTCGTCCGGGTCCCCGTCTCTACGGCTGCGTTTCTTCGAGGACCCGGACGCTGATGAAGCCCGCCGGCTCGTGAGTTTCAGAAGTCAACGATCGCTCCGCTGTAGACGCCGTAGGGATGGTTGTCCGGAATGTTGACGATCAGCACGGGATGCTGGCCGTCCCTGACCTCAAATCGGATGTCCTTGAGCGGCTCTTTGGTTCGGTCTGCGGAATAAAGCGGGGGAACCGCCGGACTGAAGCGGGTCGGGCTCGATCGAAGATCGTACTTGACCTGATTGCGCCGCTTCGATTTCACCTCGACGGCGACGTCGGAGACAGGCGGCGCTCCCAACCGGGGCCCAGCCATCTTTCGAACCGCGTCCAGCGTGTCCACGCCGAGCGCGCCAATCTCCTTCGAAAGCATAAGCGCGCGCTCGAGCAACATCTTAAGGTCCGTATCGAAATCCGCTGAAGTGTAAGTTCCTGCGCGGAGACTCTCGGCGGCCTTCTGCCCCTGGGCGATATGATCGTCGACGACGCCATAGGCGAGCTTGACGGCTTTTTCGATGACCCTCCGGTGAGCGCTGGTCGGAGGCGTCGCGCTCGTCGTCGTCCGAATTCGACTTCGTTCGCGGCAGGTCGTCGCGTTTGACACGATTGTCACTCATCTCAGCCTCTCGATTTTCAGCGGTCCGCCCGCCGCTCAGGGATGGTCGAAGCCAACGATTTCTTCCAGCGCGGGCGAACCCGACAGGGCGTGCGCGGCCAGCCGTCCCGACATCACCGCCGCCTCGACGCAGCCCGAGATTGAGCCCACAATCGGTTCCAGTCGCCGGCCAAGGTCAGATTGTCGTAGGTATTGTCCAGCGGCGATAAGCGATGCTCCGAACTCCCGGGGAGGGATTGGGTGTAGCGGTCGGTGGGGTTCACGTTCGCGACCCAGTATTGCGAATCGAAGCGGCTGCTGTCCGCGGCGCGCCCCGTGCTCTTACGACGTCGGGCAGGTTTCTTTTCGCCGGACCGCTGATCGCCCACGTCGACGAGCAGGTCCCACCGAAAGCCTCGCTCGGCGTCCGCCGCCTTCGGCCACAAATGGCGCACCTCACGATCGAGAAACGCGAGCGCATTGGTGCGAACTTTCTCCCGGTGCGCGGCATAGTAGCCCTCTTCCGCCATTGTCACGCCCTCGTCCGGCTCATGAAGCGCCCCGCAAAAGTAAGCAATGGTTTGGGGAGGCCGCCGCCAACCCTCCGCGGGGACGACCTGGCCCATGTCCGACCACGTGTCGAACGGCTTGACGAAAGCCGAGAGGGTCACCGGCGGCGGCTCCCAGCCGAGTTGTTGTAGATCCTCGCTCAGCCAGAGCTGAAACGCCTGGGTCGCGACGGTCTTGACGGACTCCGCCATCTTACGCCATCGGCTGTCTCTCGCAATGAATTCCTTGCAGACGAAGGGAATAGCGCCGAGGCCGACCCCGAGCACGACGAAATCGAAATCGCGCGTCACCCTGAGCGTCCGGGTCGTCGCCCGGGTCCGCTCCCAGTGTGATTCGAAGTCGCGCGCCTCGGCTTTGAGCGCAGCGCCGTTGTCGAGTTGGCGGTAGTCGGGTTCGGACGGCCAGCACGCTCCTCCGTTTACGCCTATCAAAGGCCGATAGTCCCGACCCCCGCGCACTTTCGCCTGCACGCTGAACTCGAGCGCCTCCACATGGGCGCGCTCGCCGCCCTCCCCCGGCCCGGCCGCCGAGAGCCTGACGTTCTCGAGTCGGTGGAAGAACTTGAACCTGACCCCGCGTCGACGGAGAACCCTGTAGAACGGCGCGAAAACCACGTCGCCCATGCCCTGGCGCATCTTCCAGAAGAACGCTCCCCGGTAAGTGTAGAACATCCGGAAGCCGCCCCGCAGCGCGTCGCCCGCGGCCAGCCGCGGCCGATCCGGATCGCCGCCCTCGTAGGCAAAAACAAGGTCGTAGAGACCGCGCAGAAAGGCGGAATCGAGCGCATGCTCCGAGGCGCCGTTCATCCGCAGCCATTCCCGACAATCATAGTCGTTGATCGCGTCGAGCCCGTCGCGGGTCAGTGAGCAAACCGAAGCGCACGACCCCGACCAGCACCGCAAGGACAAGATCGACGACCTCCCAGCGGCGGCGAACTTCGTCGTCGGCGACCACCCATTTTCTGACCCGCCCCTTGATGTTGGCGGCGACCGCTTCGAGAAGACGCAGGATGACGCCGGCCGGAAGCTTTCGAGCCCATCTTGAGCCCGGCCTCCACGACTGCGAGCGCCTCTACGATGGCCGCCGCGGTAGTCAGCAAGCCATAGCGCAGCAGAAAAGCGGCCTTCTCGACGATCGCCCGAGGCGAGGCGAGGTCGTCTCCTCCGCCAGCGCCCCCGCTTCGCCGGATGGATCGTTTCGACGCCGACGATGAGCGTCCGCAGAAGAATCGCCGATCGAATGACGTAGTTGCGAAGACTGAGCGGATCGGTCGTCGGCGGGTCGCCGGGCAGACCGTCCGCCGGCGGAAAATGGGCGGTGAGGTGCGCCCACCCGTCGCCGCGGCGATGCGGCTCGCTGATCGCGATATGCGGATCGGGAAAGAACGCGTCGCGCCACTCCTGACGGCGCCGACCGCGCGATCCGGCGCCGAGCTCGGCATAGCATTCGCGCAGCAGCTTGAACGCGTTTTCGTAGTAGCCGAGCCAGATATGCAGACCGTGTTCTTCGATCCGCCCGGCCGGACCGCGGCCGGACGCCCCTTTGCCGCCGAGCCGCCAGCCGGTCTGGTAGACCGTCAGCTGATATCGCCCGTTGTGCTCCGGGCGCGTCAGTTCGAAGGCCGCGGCCATCGAGGCGCAGCCTCCGCCGATCACCGCGACTTTGATCGGCCGTGATTGCCCCATTGCCGCCCCGTGTCTCGACCGCTACGCGGACCCGACACCAGATCGCGACGATCCAACCGCAATCCGGTTCCTCCGGACCGCATCGACGCCTTCCCTGCGCCGGCCGCGACCGATCGAGACTGCTCCAAGCCTTCCGTGAGGCTTCTTTCGCTGCGCCCCGGCTCGGCGTCAATTCGGACCGACTGGCCTTCCCCTCCGGAGGCGGGCGACTATAGAGGCCGCGCTCGTCCGGTCGCAACCGGCTTTGCCTGTCAATCTGCGGCACTTGGTGAACTCCCCCGGCGCAGGCATTCAGGTGCGCTTGAAAATGGCGGCGCTTCCCTTTTCACCGTCATAGCGCGGCCCGCCGGCGAACACCCCCGCGTGTATATCCCTCTCCGCAATTCGCAAGGTTTCTCTTGGGATTGCAGCGTCACATAACATTCGCGCCCGTGTCATATAAGGCTGCCGATGGCAGGTTATGACTCTGGCGCTGCCCCGGGCAGCCGCATGCGCGCGGCTTGAACTCCTAAATGAGCGTGTAATCCGCCAGAGAGGCCCCAATGTCCTTCAAATCAATTATCGCGGCCGCCGCGATCATCGGCACTGTCGCCGCCGCCTACGCGGCGGATATTTCCGGAGCGGGGGCGACTTTTCCGTTTCCTATCTACGCCAAATGGGCGGACTCCTATAAGAAGGAGACCGGCGCCGGCCTCAACTACCAATCGATCGGCTCGGGCGCAGGCATCAAACAAATTCGCGCCAAGACCGTGACCTTCGGCGCTACCGACGCGCCTCTTAAGGCCGAAGACCTCGACAAGGACGGCCTCGCCCAGTGGCCGATGGTGATGGGGGGGATCGTGATGGTGGTCAATATCCCGGGCGTGAAGTCCGGCGAGCTCGTGCTCGACGGCCCAACCGTCGCGCAGATCTACATGGGCAAGATCACCAAATGGAACGATCCGGCGATCGCGAAACTCAATCCCGGTCTCAAGCTCCCCGATCTCGCGATTGCCAATATTCATCGCGCCGACGGCTCGGGCACCACCTTCAATTTCACCTACTATCTGTCTCAGGCGTCGCCCGAGTGGCAGTCGGGCATCGCAGCGGCGACGACCGTCGAATGGCCGTCGGGCATCGGGGCCAAGGGTAACGACGGCGTCGCCAACAATGTCGCCACCACCCCCGGTGCGATCGGCTATGTCGAGTTCGCCTACGCCCAGCAGAACAAGCTCACCTTCACCAGCATGATCAACAAGGCTGGCAAGACCGTCGCTCCGACCATGGACGCCTTCCAGGCCGCGGCCGCCAGCGCCGACTGGAGCGTGCCCGGTTTCTATCAGATCCTGGCCAACCAGCCGGGAGACAAGTCGTGGCCAATGACCGCCGCGACGTTCATTCTGATGTACAAGAAGCCGGTCGATATCGCCGCCTCGGACGATGCGCTGCAATTTTTCAAGTGGGCGTACGAGAAGGGCGGCAAGATGGCGCAGGACCTCGACTATATCCCGATGCCCGACAACGTGATCAAGCTGGTCGAGGCGATGTGGAACAAGGACGTCCAGCAGAAGTGACTGTCCGCGGGCGGCGCTGGCGGCTCGCCGTCGCGTCGCCCGCCGGTTGACTCTTCCGGTGACGCACAAAGTTGAAACCAGCGATGACCGCAACTACGCTCCAAACCCCTGGCGCCGCCCGCACTTCGCCGATCGACCGCGCCCGTGCGCTCGCCAGGCTGAAATTCTCCGACGCCGGATTCCGGCTGTTTGCGCTCGGCGCGGCGATCCTCGTTCTTGTGCTCCTGCTCGGAGTCATAGGTCGCGCTGTTCATCGGCGCGTGGCCGGCTTTCCGCGAATTCGGCCTCGGCTTTCTGTTCTCCGACGCCTGGAGTCCGCCCAAGGAGAAATTCGGCGCGGCGACGGCGATCTACGGCACCCTGGTGACGTCGGTGATCGCCATGCTGATCGCGGTTCCGGTCGGCCTTGGGATCGCGGTCTTCCTCACCGAGCTCTGTTGGCTGCCACTGCGCCGGCCCATTGGCGTGGCGATCGAGCTTCTCGCCGGAATTCCCTCGATTATCTACGGGATCTGGGGCGTCTATTATTTCCGGCCGGTGATGCAGGCCTATATCCAGCCCTTCCTCATCAACACGGTCGGCAACGTGCCGATCATCGGCTATTTGTTTCAGGGGCCGCCGCTCGGCTACGGCGTGCTGACCGCCGGGCTCGTGCTCGCGCTGATGATTTTCCCATTCATCACCGCGGTGTCGCGGGACGTCTTCGACACGGTTCCACCGGTATTGAAGGAGGCCGCCTATGGGGTCGGGGCGACAACCTTCGAGGTCGTCGGCAACATCGTGATACCCTACACCCGGGTCGGCGTCATCGGCGGCGTCATGCTGGCGCTTGGCCGCGCGTTGGGCGAGACGATGGCGGTCACCTTCGTCGTCGGCAATTCGACCAGACATTCAGGCCTCGATTCTCGCGCAGGGCACGACAATCTCGGCGATGATCGCCAACCAGTTCGCCGACGCGGATCCGGGACTGTTCACGTCGTCACTGCTCGCGCTCGGCTTCATCCTGTTCGTCATCACGTTCCTGGTTCTGGCGGCCGCGCGGCTCATGCTTGCGCGCCTGGAGCTGAAGGCATGACGGCCACGGCCAACCTCTATCCAAGGCGCCGGGCGCGAAACTTCGTCTGGACCATCCTTGCCTACGCAGCGACAGCGCTGGGCTTGACCATGCTCGCGATCATCCTGGCAACCCTGGTGTGGAACGGCTTTGGCGGTTTGTCGCTCGAAGTCTTCACCAAGAATACCGCCCCGCCCGGAGTCGCCGGAGGTCTGCTCAACTCGATCGTCGGCAGCGTGATCATGACCGCGATCGGCCTCGCCATCGGCGCCCCGCTCGGCATCCTGGCAGGCACCTATCTCGCGGAATACGGCGCCAACTCGCGGCTCGCATTCGTCGTCCGCTTCATCAACGACATTCTGCTCAGCGCGCCCTCGATCATCGTCGGCCTGTTCATCTACGAGCTGCTCGTGGTGACGGTCGGGCATTTCTCCGCCCTCGCCGGCGGCGTCGCCCTCGCCGTGCTCGGCGCGCCGATCATGGTCAGGACCACAGAGGACATGCTCAATCTGGTGCCGAACTCGCTCCGCGAAGCCGCCTCCGCCCTCGGCATGCCGCGGTCGCTCGTGATCAGGAACGTCGCCTATCGGGCGGTCGCTTCGGGCATCATCACCGGCATCCTGCTCGCGATCGCCCGCATGACCGGCGAGACCGCGCCGCTGATCTTCACCGCGCTCGGAAATTCGTTGTTCTCGGCAGATCCGCGTGGGCCGATGTCAGCGCTCCCGCTCATCATCTACGAATTCGCCCGCAGCCCCTACGCCGAGCAGCAGAGGCTCGCATGGACCGGGGCGCTGATCCTCACCTTCGCTGTTCTGGGGCTGAGCATCGTCGCGCGGGTTCTTTCCGCCTCGGTCAAGCAGAAATAGGTCCAGCAAGGGTCATGCGCATGAGTAACGACGTCTCGGCCCAGGCGCCCCTGAAGCGCAGCGCAACGACCCCGGCAAAAGTCGTCATGCGCGGTCTCAATTTCTATTACGGCAAGGTGCATGCTCTCAAGGACGTCGATCTGTCGCTCTACGAGGGGCAGGTGACGGCTTTCATCGGGCCGTCCGGCTGCGGCAAGTCGACCCTGCTCAGGGTGCTCAACCGCATGTACGACCTCTATCCAGGCCATCGCGCCGAAGGCGAGGTGATGCTCGACGGGGAGAACATCCTCTCTCCCGCGCTCGACCTTAATCTCCTGCGCTCGCGGGTTGGAATGGTGTTTCAGAAGCCGACGCCTTTCCCCATGACCATCTATGAGAACATCGCCTTCGGCGTGCGCCTTTACGAGAAACTGCCGAAATCCGAAATGGACGCGCGGGTCGAATTGGCGCTGCGCCGCGCCGCGATTTGGACCGAGGTCAAGGACAAGCTTAACGCCAGCGGCCTCAGTCTCTCCGGCGGCCAGCAGCAGCGTCTATGCATCGCCCGCACCGTGGCGATCAGCCCGGAAGTGATCCTGTTCGATGAGCCGGCGTCCGCTCTCGATCCGATCTCGACGGCGAAGATCGAAGAGCTGATCGACGAGTTGTCCGGCGACTACACGATCGCGATCGTCACTCACAACATGCAGCAGGCCGCGCGCGTCTCGCACTACACCGCCTTCATGTATCTGGGCGAGATGGTCGAATTCGCTGAGACCGATGCCGTTTTTACTTCGCCGCGCGACAAGCGCACCCAGGACTACGTGACCGGCCGCTTCGGCTGACGGGAGGCAACGCCGTGGTGGACCAGCACACCGTCAGAGCCTACGACAAGGACCTCGACCTGCTCGAGCGCCGCATCGCGGAGATGGGCGGGCTCGCCGAGAAAATGGTGATCGAGGCCATGGACGCGCTCGCCGGCGCCGACACCGCGCTCGCCCATGAGGTGGTTTCGACCGACCCGCGAACTCGACGCGTTGCAGCGTGAGGTGGAGGAGCAGGCGATCCTGACGATCGCGCGCCGCCAGCCGGTGGCGATCGACCTGCGCGAAATCATCGGCGCCATCCGCGTCGCCGGCGATCTCGAGCGGGTCGGCGATCTGGCCAAGAACATCGCCAAACGCTCGCTCAAGATCGGCGTGGAGTCGCGCGTTCCCCGCGCCATCGTCGGCATCAAGCACATGAACGACTTCGCCATGGAGCTGATGAAGGACGTGCTCGACGCCTACGCCCAGCGCGATGTCGAGCGGGCGCTCGACGTCTGGGAGCGGGACGCCGATCTCGACGCCCTCGAAGATTTGGTCTTCCGCGACCTGCTCACCCATATGATGGAGGATCCGCGCAACATCACCTTCTGCGCCCATCTCCTGTTCTGCTCCAAGAATATCGAGCGGATCGGCGACCACGCGACCAACATTGCCGAAACGGTGTTCTATCTCGTGACCGGTTCGAACCTGCCGTCCGAGCGGCCGCGCAGCCGCCGGGGGCCGGACAGCGAACCTGACGTCGGAGGGGAGTCATGATGAACCAGGCGCGCAAGGAGATCGTCCGTCCTGGCTCGGCGTCCGCGCCGCGCATTCTCATCGTCGAGGACGAATCCGATCTGGCGTTGCTCTTGGGATATAACCTCGAGTCCGAAGGTTATTTGGTTGAGAACGTGACGCGCGGCGACGAGGCCGAGCTCAGCCTGGCCGAGAACACGCCTGACCTCGTCATCCTCGACTGGATGCTGCCGGGCGTGTCGGGGCTCGAGATCTGCCGTCGCTTGCGCGCGCGGGAGGCAACCCGGACCCTGCCGGTCATCATGGTGACCGCGCGGGGCGAGGAAGCCGAGCGGGTGCGGGGTTTATCGGTTGGGGCCGACGACTACGTCGTCAAGCCGTTCTCGGTGCCCGAGCTGATGGCGCGGGTGCGGGCGCTGCTCCGGCGCAGCCGGCCGGAGCGGATCGCCGAACGCCTCTATGCCGGCGACCTCGACCTCGATCGGGAGACCCGGCGCGTTCGCCGCGCCACGCGCGACATCCACCTTGGCCCGACCGAGTTCCGGCTGCTCGAATATCTGCTCGAAAAGCCCGGCCGGGTGTTCTCGCGCGCCCAGTTGCTCGATGCGGTTTGGGGGCAGGCGGCGGAGATCGACGAGCGCACCGTCGACGTTCACGTCGGGCGGCTGCGCAAAGCTCTCTCGCGCGGTCGCGAACGCGATCCGATCCGCACGGTTCGGGGCGCCGGCTATGCGTTCGACGAGACGTTCGGGAAGGTCTGAAGCGCGCTGTCCGACCCTACTTCGCTGCTTTCATCTCAACCCGAATCCCGTGAACGTCCTTCCCTGAGGCGTTCAAGACGCGCCCGGCGGGTTGCGGCGCCAAGAGGGACCCCTTTTTCTCCCGCTCGCGCCGTCCGCCACGTTACAGGCCCAGACGCGCGAAGCGCACCCTCCAGTCTGGGCCTGCGGGCCGCGTTGCTGTGCGGCAGCCCGGAGGGGGACCCCGGCGCGACCCGTCGTTTTCCGAACACGAAATAACCAACCCGTCCAATCACGGCGCCGTGAAGCGGCAACCGCCACTTCGCAGAATGGCTCTAAGTATCTGGACTATTTACACTTATCATCGATGACATTCTGAGGCTAGGCAATAATACCTAGCCCAGGAATGGCGACGCGGCTCGCCCTATTGTGCGGGATGGCTGGGGTGATGATGGTGGTGAACGCCCAGGCGACGCTCACGCATATAGTTCGCGCTGGCCCTCGCCCGGTCCTTGCTTTCGTTGGCGCGGTTCCATGACCGGTCAAAGGTGGACGTCGAGGGAGCGCCCGGTTTGACGCCATAGCCCGTCTGCGCGACAGCCGACAAAGGCAGCGACCAGATGGCCGCGAAAACGCCGATCAAAGCGATGGTCTTTAACATGACTTCCTCCTCTAATCTCGACCGCCTCAAGGGCCGGGCCCCGGGTCACCCGCGCCTTCCCATCGGTGGCTCTGACCGGGTTCACAATTCCACGAAGCTCGTTCCCTTTGCCAGTCACGCCACGCCGTGAAGGCGGCCGATATTCCCACCGCCGCTCCGAGACCGGCCAGCAGCGCCACCATAATTGCGACGATCACGACGAACGTTTCGGTCATTGGATCTCGCCAGTGCGCCTCCGACCAGTACAGGAACGCCCTCAAAAGGTTACCGTTCCGTTAGGCCTTCCGCGTCCGCGCCAGGCGAGGCTCCAAGCAAGCCCAATTTGGCGGGTTGCCCGCAATCGGCCTGTGGAGTGGAAGACATCGCGGTCTTTGGCTTGGTTCGGAACTTGGGCCCGAGTTGTCCGTTAATGGGCCGCCGAAACGGCCTGATCTCGAGGAGTGATTTCATGCCCAAACCGGACCTTCATGGCCTGCCGCCCGCACCGGCGCCGGTCAGGCCGCCGACGCTGCCTCTCGATTTCCGCGACATCCGGCAAAGCCCCGGGTTCGAATTGCAGCCGACCGATCCCTCCTCGTCCCTCGATAAAGCTTCTGCGGGCGCGATGGCGGTTTCGCCTGAACGCGAACCGGCTCGAACTGTTGAGCCAAGCGAGGACGAAACCTTGCAAAAGGCGAAGGAGCTTTGCCGGGAGGATGGCAAGGTATGGAATTCGGCGGATTTTGAAGGCGGGTCCCCTACCGAAGTCGGAGCAATAGCCACTGACAGCGACCACACCGAATATCTGAATAGGGCGAGGGCCCTACTGAAGCAGAAGTAGCCTCATTCAGCGCACGTTCAATGTGGCGCCTGCCACGGGTGGCCACGGCTGCCAAAAATGGAGACACAGACCCATGCGAAAGATCCTATTTGCATCCGCTTTCGCGCTGTTCGGCCTGGCGGTCGCGGCGCCAGCGGAAGCGATGCCGTTTCCTCCGCTTGGCGCAGAAGCGCCATCAGCGATCGTGCTCACCGCGGGCGGGTGCGGCATCGGCTTTCATCGCGGACCGTGGGGCGGCTGCCGGCCGAACGGCGGCTACTATGGCTACCGTCCCTATGCCTATGGCTACCGTCCATATGCCTATCGCCCGTACGCCTACGGCTATGGCTATCGCCCCTACGGCGTTTACGGCCGCCGCTGCTGGTGGCGCGGCGGAGTGCGCGTCTGCGCTTGAGGCGCGAAACGTCTGCGGCTGCCCGCGCACGGGGCCGAACGGCGATCCCGTGACGAATCCCTGAAAGAGAAAGGCCGGCTCGAAAGCCGGCCCCGAACCTTCCTCGGGCGTTCGCTCGTGGCTGCCGTTTGCTCGCCGAAGCGCGCCGAGCGCGACGGCTCGGCAATGGCGGCGCGGTCCTGTCCGCGATGGACGAGATTTGGTGCCCCTAGCCGGAATCGAACCAGCACTCCTTGCGGAATCCGATTTTCGAGTCGGACGCGTCTACCAGTTCCGCCATAGGGGCCCGCGCCAATGCGGCCGGCGCGATATAAAACGCGAGGCGGCTGAGGGTCAATGCAAGCAGGCGAAACGCGCCCGGTCCGCAGCCGCGAGACCGGCGATCGAAGCGATCGAATCGAAACCGGCCCTTCGCATGGACGTCATCGTTGCAGTCGCCTATATGTTGCGCCGCAACACCCGGGCTCCGCCATGTTCGACTCGCTCTACCCTCGACTGAAAGCCCTCGCCGAGGGTCCGCGCGCGGAAGCCGCCCTGGCTGCGGTCGCCTTCGCTGAGAGTTCGTTCTTTCCCATTCCGCCCGACGTGCTGCTCGCCCCGATGGCGCTCGCCAAGCCGGAACGAGCCTGGCGCTACGCCCTCATCGCGACGGTCGCCTCGGTCATTGGCGGGATGCTCGGCTACGCCATCGGCGCGATGCTCTTCGACACGGTCGGCCAATGGCTCGTCAACCTCTACGGCTACGGCGCGAAAATCGAGGCGCTGAAGCAAACCTACGCCCAGTGGGGGTGGCTGGTGATCCTGGTCAAAGGCCTGACGCCGATCCCCTACAAACTGGTGACGATTGTGAGCGGCCTGCTCGGCTACAATTTTCCGCTGTTCGTCGCTTTGTCGATCTTGACGCGCGGGGCGCGGTTTTTCATTGTCGCAGGCGCTCTCCACTGGTTCGGCGAACCGCTGCGCGCCGCGATGGAGCGCAATTTCGCTGCGGTTCTCGGCGGATTCGCGGCGCTGGTCGTCGCCGGTTTCGTGATCGCGATCAAGGTCTTCTAGATGACGCTTGCCGGGATCGTCCTGCCGCCCTCGCAAGCGGCGAGGGCGCTCATCATCGCAGCCGCGTCGGTCGCCATTCTTGCTTCGGTGTGGATCTTTCAGGGGCTCGGCTTTCAGCCCTGCGAACTCTGCCTGACCCAGCGCTACGCCTTCTATGCCGCGGCGCCGTTCGCAGCCTTGACCGCCGCCCTCGCCGCCGCTTCGGCTCACGGACTGGCGCGGGCCGGATTCGCCTTGCTTGCGGCGGCCTTTGTCGCCAGCGCTGCGCTCGCCGCCTACCATGTCGGGGTCGAGTACCATTGGTGGGCGGGACCGACCGCCTGCACTGGGGGCCTCACCGGATCGCTCGATGTCAACGACCTGGCGAAGGCGCTCGATTCGGTGAAGGTCGTGCGCTGCGACGAGGTCCAGTTGCGCATCGCCGGACTGTCGCTCGCCGGCTGGAATGTTCTGGCCAGCGCCGCACTCGCCGTCTACGCGGCGCTTGCCGCGCGGCTTTAGCTATACGGCGGTCGCGGGGTCGATGACCGCCTTAACCTCCGTGATGATCGTCGCCGGAAAGCCGGAGAGACGAGAGTGTTCGCGTATGACCGCCTCATCCTCAGCCAGATAGACGCAGAAGGTCTTATCGGCCGTGACGTAGCTTTCCTGCCACTGGATGCGCGGTGTCAATTTGGCGAGAGCGTCATTGGATTTATGGGAGGCGTCGCTAAGGCCCTTCTGATCTGACTTTCCGATGCCGGTTACAGCTCGTTCGATGATGTATTTCTTCATGAGTTCCTCTGAGTTCGAATTTTCTGCGCGATATTATTCAGCCGTATTGCGCTTAAGGTCGCAAGTGTCGATAATGCCATTCTAGAGGGGCAATTCCGCCAAGGGGAGGCGTCGATGATATCGGCCGCAATTCTTTACTGCCCGGATGGCTCCGCCTCATCCTCAATCGCTCCTCTCGAAGTGTTCCATGCCGCTGGTTCGAAGTGGAACCCTTGCGTCGGTCCGAATCCCGAGCCGCGGTTTGGCATCACCACGGTGTCCGCCGACGGCCGCCCGGTGACCTGCTCAGGGGGCGTGCGGGTCATTCCAGACAAACGGCTCTCTGAAATCGAGCACACCGACCTGGTCCTCATTCCGTCCGCAGGTCCCGATCCGGACGCTGTCATCGAGACGAACGCGGACGCCATACCCTGGTTGAAAGACCTGCACGACAAGGGCGCGCTCATCGCCGGGGTTTGCACCGGCGTGGCGATCCTTGCGGAGGCGGGCCTTCTGGATGGACTCCGCGCAACCACCCACTGGGCCGTCGCCGATTCCTTCCGGGTGCGGTATCCCAAAGTGGACTGGCAACCGCAGCTTTGCGTCACCGAGGATCGCCGCATGGTTTGCGGCGGCGGGGTTTACGCATCGATCGATCTCTCCCTCTACATCGTCGAAAAGCTCTGCGGTCGCGACGTCGCTTTGGGCTGCGCGAAATCCCTCGTCGTTCAGATGCCGCGGACCTATCAGACCGACTTTGCGGTGCATCTTTCCGGCCGCAATCATGGCGACGCCGCGATTAAGCGAGCGGAAGATTGGCTTCACAATCATTTCCCCGACGATGTCGATCTCGACCGCCTGGCGGAAGATCTGGCCTTGGGTTCGCGCACGTTCCTTCGACGCTTCAAGGCGGCGACCGGCGATACGCCGCTCGCCTATCTCCAACGGCTGAGAACGGAGGCCGCAAAGCGAATGCTCGAGGACGATCGCATGACGATCCAGGAAGTCGGCCTTGCGGTGGGCTACGAGGACTCCGCTTTTTTCCGCTCTCTGTTCAAGCGCCACGCCGGTTTGGCCCCCGGCGCCTACCGTGAGCGCTACGGCCGGTCGGTTCAGTCGGCTGAAGCCTAAGCCGGCCGGCGCCCGCCAGCGAGCGAGCGCCTGGCCATCGGCTCCGGAGCGCAACGCGCCGCGCCGAGACACAACGCCGTCTAATCGTTGGCGGTGTTGGCAGTCAGCGACCGGTCTGCCAAAATTTTCTTCGCCAATTTGGCGATCCGTTCCGCTTCAATCCCGATCTCGCGCAATTGTCCGGTCGGGGAGGCGATCGCGCCGCAAAAGAATAGGCCGGGCGCCGACGTCGGCTTGCCGCTCACAAGCGGCTTCCCCGCCCCGTCGAGTACGCTAGTGGCGTCCGGCAACAGCCCGCGCAGGTCCGGGCGGAAGCCGGTCGCGAGGATGATGGCGTCGAACGGCTCGGGACCGGTCTCCGAAAACACGACGCCATCCGGCGTGATCCGGTCGATGGCCCCGCGCACTTTGATCGCGCCCGCTCGGATCTTGGCGACCGTGCCAACGTCGAGCAGCGGAATGCGGCCATCCTCTTCGACCATCCGGCGCGGACCCTTCGCCGAGCGCTTCATGCCGAGGCTCTCGATCGATCCGACCGCGAGGCGGATCGCCGGGGCGTTAAGAACGTCGGCGACGCGGGCGGGCAAATGGCGCTGGGCGATCGCCCAGGTGAGGATCGGCAGACCCAGTAGCTCGCGCGGCAATATCCTGACCGGCCCGCGCACGGCCAGCGTAACGTCGATGTTCGACTCGGCCAGGTCGAGCGCGATCTCACCGCCGGAATTGCCGAAGCCGACCACGAGCACGCGTTTGCCGGAGTAGCGCGCCAGGATTGCGATAGGCGCTCGAATGCGCGACGACGCCCCGGAAAGCCTCGAAGCCGGGCCAAGTCGGCGAATAGGGAAAGTCCGCCCAACCGGTTGCGACGACCACGACGGGGGCGGCGTAAGACTGCGCGCCGGCCTCGACCCGCCAGCGCGTGTTCTCGCGCCTGACGGTGCTAACAGCGGCGTTGAAGACGGGCTTGAGATTGAATCGCGCGGCATAGAGTTCGAGATACTCAACAAATTGCGCCCGCGAGGGGTAACGTCCATAGGCCGACGACATGGCCAGGCCCGGCAGCCCGGAATGAGAACGGTCGGTGTGCAGATGCAGCCGATCGTAATGACGTCGCCACGCCGAACCAACCTTATCGGTCTTGTCGAGGATTACGGCTCTCAACTCCTGCATTTGCAGGCTCGCCGCCGCAGCAAGGCCAGCCGGACCCGCGCCTATAACGATCGCGTCGGGATTTTCCATCGTGCGCTCTGCACCCCGGTCGGACGGCCATTCACGGCCAGGTTGCGACGTTTAGGGTTCGCCGGCAAGCCGGCGCCCTGATTTGGACCCGTCGGCCGATAACCCGCTGGGCCGACCTACACAGACTTCGGGCGAGGGGCGCAAGCTGTCGCGCAAATTGCTGCGGGAAAGAGAAAAAATGATTATCAATTGTGGTAATCAGAATTATGCGCTATCATCCTTCGTATCGAACGGATCGGAATCGCCGGCTGGGCGAAAGAGAAGGCTATCCTGACTTCGATCCGGTGTAAGCGGCCGAAAGGAGAATCGAGCGGGTCGCCAGGCTCGTGGCTTTGACCTAAGCATATGAAACATCTAATGTTCTCGGCACGAAAGGCGTTTGGATTCGCTTCCGCCCGATTTGGATTTCCTTCCACCTGCGCTTGGATTTCCTTCCGCCCGGATTTGGATTTGCTTCCGGGGACTTGGAAATCCTTCCCGCCGCCTCAGTCCGGCGCCTTGCCGAACGGGATGCCGTTGATCATCATCGACCGGTCGGATTTCAGCTCGACCAGCCAGCTCAGGCTGCCGTCGCTTTCGCTCTTGGCGAGCCCCTTGGCCAGCGCGAGCGCGGGCATGGCCTTGGCGGCGATATCAGACCCCAGGGCTTTGACCGCCGCCATCGTCTTGTCGAAAGCGCGCATGTGGACCGTCAATGCGCCGGCGGGCTTGCCGTGATCGAACTGAACGGCCCCGGTAAAGTCGGCGTCGATCGCGGGCGCGACGATATGCGAGGGCGCAAATTCGATCCGGATCGGACCGGCGCTCAAGAGAGCCGCCTCCACCTTGTCCAGGTCCTGGTCCAGAATGACGGGCCCGTCGCCCTGAAGGCTGAGGGCTGAGATCCACTCATTCGCCGCAGCGGCGATATCGACGCCCTTGAGGGCCGCAGCGAGGTCGATCCTGGACGGCGTGAGGTCGCTCGCGCCGGCGGGCAGCATCCCTACCGGCAAACTCAACCCTTCAGCCGAAACGTTCAGGCTGACCGAGCTTTGCGGCCCCGCATTGGCCGCGCCAAGCTGATATTTGGCGTCAGCCAGCGTGACGGCGCCGATCGGCGCGGCGACGAAGGTCTTCTGCGCCTCGACCCCCTCGGTGAACTTGAGACCAGGGGCCGCCAGCTCCCTGAGCAGGCCCTTCAGCTCCGCCTCGTGGGGCGCAAGGTCGGCGCGCGTCGGGTGGGAAGCCAGCAGTCCCCACAGATCGAACGCCCGGCGGCTCTTGAACCCGTCGAGGCCGAGCTCGATCAGCGCCCTGTCCGACCGCCCGCTGATATTGACCGGAGCGTCAATGTTCCCGACCTCGGTCGCCTTGAAGCCGATGTCGGAAATGTCCTCCTTCACCAGCGTCGACACCGACAGGTCGCCGACGGTGGTGGTTACGTTCTCCTGCACGGGGCCGAATTCGACCGTCTCCTCGACCTTTGGCGTGCGAATCTGAAGGGCTCCCTTGTCCATGCTCGCCGAGCCGCCGAGGAGCCAGGCGATGACTGGACTGAGGAGCGCCGTCGATCGGAAATTCGTCAATTCGAGGCTGCCGCTCGCCTCCTTGGAGTGAAAGACGATGCGGGGAAGCGAGTCCATCGTGAGTCGCCAATTCCCGTCATCCTGCTCGATCGCCTTGTAGACGATGGTCGCAGGATCGTAGGTCGCGCCCGTCTCCCTGAGGAGAGCGTTGAGCGCGCTGAGGTCGACCGAGATGAGGTAGTTGGCGCCCTCGGCCGTGACGGTCACGAGCGGCGACGCGCCGGCCTGCGCCGCGGGCAGATATTTGGCGATCAAGGCCTTGAGCGCCTCCGCGCCCTCGGGCGTGGCGGAGCGGTCGGCGGCAAGCGCGGGAGAGGCGCACAGCGCGGCCGCGGCCAGAGACGCGAGCGCGAAACGCCGGCCCGATCGGCTCCGGCGCGGGCGGTTGGCAGGCATAGGGCGGCCTTTTCGATTCAAGAGAGGACGATCCGAGTCCACGCCAGCCTATTTCAGATTCCGGTCGCCTACGCGACAAAATCCCTCGCCCGCCGCGTCGACCTCGTTCCTCACCGCGCCGGCAACGCGGCCGGCGAGCGATTTTTCGGCGCCTGCGTCTTGGCGACGCCAGCCTTGACCGCCTCTTGCACCTTCTCGAACGCCCGCACTTCGATTTGCCGCACGCGCTCGCGCGACACGCCGAACTCAGCCGACAGCTCCTCGAGCGTGATCGGCTCGTCGGCAAGCCTGCGGGCCTCGAAAATACGCCGTTCGCGCGGATTGAGGACGGTCAGCGCGCTGCGCAGCGCGTCCATCCGAGCGTCTGATTCCTCGCGGTCGGCGAGCAGCGATTCCTGATCGGGGCTGTCGTCGACCAGCCAGTCCTGCCACTCGCCTTCGCCGCCGTCGCGCAGCGGCGCGTTGAGCGAGGCGTCGCCGCCGAGACGCCGGTTCATGTCGATGACGTCCTGCTTGCCGACGCCGAGCCGCTTCGAGATCGTCTCCACCTGGTCGTCGCGCAGATCGCCCTCGTCGAGCGCCGAAATCCGGCTCTTGGCCTTGCGCAAATTGAAGAAGAGCTTCTTCTGGCTCGCCGTCGTGCCCATCTTCACCAGCGACCACGAGCGCAGGATGTATTCCTGGATCGACGCCCGAATCCACCACATCGCGTAAGTGGCCAGCTTGAAGCCCTTGTCCGGCTCGAAACGCTTGACCGCCTGCATGAGGCCGACGTTGCCTTCGGAAATCACCTCGCCGATCGGCAGTCCGTAGCCGCGGTACCCCATGGCGATCTTGGCCACCAGCCGCAAATGCGAGGTGACGAGCTTGTGCGCGGCCTCGCGGTCGCCGTGCTCGCGCCAGCGCTTCGCCAGCATATATTCCTCTTGCGGCTCCAGCATCGGGAACCGCTTGATCTCTTGAAGGTAGCGGGCAAGTCCCGATTCGCCCGCAATGATGGGAAGCGACGCGGCCATTTTTTCCTCTGATTCGGAGCCCAGTTCCAGCCCGTCTCCGTCGGCGCTATGGCCGGGTGGACATATTGTGGTCGAGCAAGCGTGGCCGAATAAGGGCCGCGCCTGTGCAGCTATTCGTCACAATTACGAAATTGTTTCAGTCTCACTGCGGCCGAAGAACAGCGTCAGGCCGCCCGTGTGGCTCGTAATGCATTGAGCAGATGAGAGAAATCTTCGGGCAGCCGGCTCTCGAAGCGCAGCGTCTCGCCGGTGGCCGGATGTTCGAATCCCAACACTGAGGCGTGCAAAGCTTGGCGCCCAAGCCCGACGAGCGCTCCCCTGGCGGCGTCGCCGAGACGCGCGGACTTGGTCTTAAAGCCCGCCCCATAGACCGAATCGCCCAGGAGCGGGTGACCGATCGAAGCCATGTGGACCCGAATCTGATGGGTCCGCCCGGTCTCCAGCCGGCAAGCGACAAGGCTTGCCGAACCGAAAGCCTCTCTAAGCCGCCAATGGGTCGTCGCGTGGCGGCCGCGCTCCTCGGCGGCGACAGCCATCTTTTCCCGACGGCGCGGATCGCGGCCGATCGGCGCCGCGATCCTACCAGCGGCCGCGTCGAAGCCACCCCAGACGAGCGCGAGATATTCGCGCTCGAGCGACCCGGTGCGCCCGTGATCGGCGAAGAGATCGGCCAATCCGCGATGCGCCGCATCGGTTTTGGCGACGACCAGAAGCCCGGACGTGTCCTTGTCGAGCCGGTGGACGATACCCGGGCGCCTGACCCCGCCGACGCCCGACAGGCTCGCGCCGCAATGGCGGATCAGCGCATTGACCAGCGTGCCCGCCGCATGGCCCGGGGCCGGGTGGACGACGAGCCCGGCAGGCTTGTCGATCACGATCAGATGCTTGTCCTCGTAGACGACGGCGAGCGGCAGGTCCTCGCCGACGAGCGGCGAATCTTCCGGCGGCGGCGCCTCGAACGCGATCCGCGCATCCTGGGCGAGACGCATGGCGGGATCGCGCGCGACCCTTCCGTCGACGCTCACCGCCCCGGCCTCGATCAGCGCCTTGAGCCGGGTGCGCGACAGGGCGATGCGCCGCGCCGCCGCCGCGCCGCCCAGGAAACGGTCGAGCCGCTCGCCCGCGCCCGCCGGATCGACCTCGAAGACCTGCGGTCCTGAAGGGGCGCTCAAGGGCTGGCGGGCGGAACCGGGCGGCAGGACGGGTTCAGGCTCGCGTTCGGCACTCCATGCGCGCCGTTTTGCCTTGGAGTTCATGCCCCCTCGCGGCGGCGCGCGCGCTGGGGCGCCGGAGCGGCGGGCGGCGCCACGAGCGGCCCGAGCGCGGCGACAATCCTCTCGACGTCCGGACGAGGCCGGGCTCCATGAGCGTCGAGGCCGCGCCGCATCGCCGCGACATGCGCCGGCGTATTGCCGCAGCAACCGCCGATGATGCGCGCGCCGCAATCGACGGCGAGGCCCGCATAGGTCTCCATCAGCTCCGGCGTGCCGGAATAGTGGATATGCGCGCCATGCCACTGCGGCACGCCCGCGTTGGCCTTGGCGATCAGCGCTGCGCCGGGGCGCGCTTCGCTCATGCCGAGGGTGGCGAGCAGGAGATCGGAAGCGCCGACGCCGCAATTCGCGCCATAAGCGACGGGCGCAGGGTCGAAGGCTTCGACCAGAGCGCCGAAGGCGGCGGGCGCGACGCCCATCATCGTGCGCCCGGCGGTGTCGAAGCTCGCGCTGATCGTGTACGGCATTCCGCATTTCGCGGCGGCCAGCGCCGCCGCGCGGATTTCCTCGGGCGCCGACATGGTCTCGATCCATGCGACATCGGCGCCGCCTTCCTGCAGGCCCTCGATCTGCTCGACGAACACCTCGACCGCCTCGTCTTCAGTGAGGGGTCCCAGCGGGGCGAGGAGGTCGCCGGTCGGTCCGACGGATCCGGCGACGACGACCGGCCGGCTGGCGGCGTCCGCGACCTTGCGCGCGTTACGGGCGGCCAGACGGTTGAGCTCGCAGGCGCGGTCCTCGAGCCCGTGCAGCATGAGGCGGCGGCGATTGCCGCCGAAACTGTTGGTCAGGATGATGTCGGCGCCGGCGTCGACGAAGGCCCGATGCAGGCTCTCGGTCCGGTCGGCATGGATCGCGTTCCAAAGCTCCGGATTGTCGCCGGAGGTGAGCCCCATGGCGAAGAGGTTGGTGCCGGTCGCGCCGTCCGCGAGCAGCGGCCGACCTTCGGCCAGAAGGGTTTGCAACATGTCGGGTTCTCTGGGGGTCGAGGCGGCGCAACGTCCGGCCTGAGGTAAGCGCCTTGGAGGCTGGGCGCAAGCCGCCCTACTCAGGCAGCCTCGCGAATGGCGGCGATGTTGCGCCCATAAAGTTTCGGGTCGCCCTCGAACACGGCCGAGCCGGCGACGAACACTTTCGCCCCAGCCCGCGCGAGCAGCGGCGCGGTTTCCGTCGCCACCCCGCCGTCGACCTCGATCATGATCTTGCGCGAGCCAATCATGCGCTTCACCCGCGCGACCTTGTCGACCATCGCCGGGATGAACTGCTGGCCGCCGAAGCCCGGATTGACGGTCATCACCAAAATGAGGTCGAGCCGGTCGAGCACGTATTCAATCGCGCTCTCGGGCGTGGCGGGATTGATCGCCACCCCGGCTTTCTTGCCGAGCCTCTGGATTTCCTGGAGCGAGCGGTCGAGGTGTTTCGTCGCCTCGGCATGGACAGTGATGTGGTCGGCGCCCGCGTTGGCGAAGGCCTCCAGATAGGGGTCGCAGGGCTCGATCATCAGATGGCAGTCGAAGGGCTTGTTTGTATGCGGACGGAGAGCCGCGACGACCGGCGGACCGAAGGTGATGTTGGGAACGAAATGGCCGTCCATCACGTCGAGGTGAATCCAGTCGGCTCCGGCGGCGGCGACCGCGCGTACCTCTTCGCCGAGCTTCGAGAAGTCCGACGCCAGAATCGACGGCGCCATGATAACGGAATTGGACACGCGGCTTCTCCTTTCGCCGGCCTATCGATGCGGGGCAATGCGGCTCAAGTCAACGCGGAGAGGCCAGCGTGAGGCGGACCCGGCGGACCATGCCGGGCGTCAGGTAATGGGGCCCGCTCGGCACTGAATCAGCCGCCAGTGGTCCGACACTTTGCGCAAGGCGCAGTGGCGCACAGCGAGGAAAAGCCGATCGCCGGGACCCCCAGTGAAGGTGAAGTTCAGGTCGGCCTCGGCCGTCTGGCCATCAGCCGCATATACCGGCTTCTCCACGGCGAAGCGCGGTCCGCTCTGGTCCGGGTCGGCGATTGTGGGAGCGCCCACGCCCAGCGCCTTCCAGTCGCAAGCCTGTCGGTAGAGGACGCCGTCGGGCAGAGGGCCGATGTCGACAAAGGGTTGGGAAGGGCCGTCCCGGCTCCATCCCACTTCCGACTTGCCAACCTCGACCACGATTTCGCAGTCGCTAGCCGACGCGAGTTCCACCTTTGCCGGCGAAGACGCGGCGAGTTGCGCCAAGGTCGCTAACAGGATCATTCGGCCGAAAGTTAGCTTATCGCAATCCGCTTTGCACCTCGATTGGACCGGTTCGTCAAAAGTCCCGGCAACGATCGCTCTTAGCGTCGGCGGCCGAAACTCGCCCGCACGGGGCCAACCTCCACCTCATGATCTAGTCATATAAATCTAACACCTTAATTATAGAGGTTAAATGATTGCGTTCCCCCGCGAAGCCGCCTATGAAGCGCGCCTTCTCAAAGGAATCCTCTATGGCGAGCGAATTGCCGGCGCATCTCCGGCGCCTCGAGGCCGAGTCGATTCAGATCATGCGGGAAGTCGTCGCCGAAATGCGAAACCCCGTGATGCTCTATTCGATCGGCAAGGACTCGAGCGTCATGCTGCATGTGGCGATGAAGGCGTTCTATCCGGCCAAGCCCCCCTTCCCGCTGCTCCATATCGACACGACCTGGAAGTTCCGCGAGATGATCGCCTTCCGCGACGAGACGGCGCGACGGCTTGGCCTCGATCTGATCGTCCACATCAACCAGGACGGGGTCAGGCGCGGTATTTCACCAATCGCCTCGGGCTCACAGCTGCATACCCAGGTGATGAAGACCGAATCGCTTCGGCAGGCGCTCGACAACGGCCGTTTCGACGCCGCTTTTGGCGGAGCGCGTCGCGACGAGGAGAAGAGCCGGGCGAAAGAGCGCATCTTCTCGCACCGCTCGGCCGCGCATGCGTGGGACCCGCGCAACCAGCGCCCGGAACTCTGGCGACTCTTCAACACCCGTCTGCGCGATGGCGAGTCGATGCGCGTCTTTCCGCTCTCCAACTGGACCGAGCTCGACGTCTGGGAATATGTGCAGGCGGAGGCCATTCCGGTCGTGCCGCTTTATTTCTCAAAACTCCGCCCGGTGGTCGAGCGCTCGGGCGCGCTCATCATGGTCGACGACGACCGGCTGCCGCTCCTGCCCGGCGAGACGCCGCAAATCGCGCCGCGTGCGCTTCCGCACGCTTGGTTGCTATCCGCTGACCGGCGCGATCGAGTCCGAGGCCGACACCCTCCACGACATCATCGCCGAAATGCGCAAGACCACGACCTCCGAGCGCCAGGGCCGCCTCATCGATTCCGACGAAACCTCGTCGATGGAGAAGAAAAAGCGCGAAGGGTATTTCTGATGACCGGCAGCGGTTGGATCTCAGAGATCTCTCATGCCCGCGAAAGTGGGCATCGAGACTCACCGGCGACGCATCCCGCCGACGCGCGGCGCCTCTGGACCCCCGCTTTCGCGGGAGTGACACGAAACCGAGTTTGCCCGTGAACGCCCAGGGTCGCGTTTCCGAACTCCCCACCCTGCGTCTGTTGACCTGCGGATCGGTCGACGACGGCAAGTCGACGCTGATCGGGCGATTGCTGTACGAGCAGAAGCTGATCTTCGACGACCAGCTGCTGGCGCTCGAGCGCGACTCGAAGAAATTCGGCACGACCGAGGATGCGATCGACTTCGCTCTCCTCGTCGACGGCCTCGAAGCCGAGCGCGAGCAGGGCATCACCATCGACGTCGCCTACCGCTACTTTGCGACCGCGCGGCGCTCGTTCATCGTCGCCGACACGCCCGGACACGAGCAGTATACCCGCAACATGGCGACCGGCGCATCCAACGCCGATCTCGCGATCGTGCTCGTCGACGCGCGAAAGGGTCTGCTCACGCAGACCCATCGCCATTCGATCATCGTCTCGCTGCTCGGCGTCCGCCATGTCGTGCTCGCGGTCAACAAGATCGACCTCGTGGGCTATGACGAGCGCGTCTTCCGCGACATCGTCATCGACTACCGCAAGTTCGCCGAGCCGCTCGGCTTCCGCTCCCTGTTCGCGGTTCCCATTTCGGCGCGGTTCGGCGACAATGTCTCGTCGGTGAGCGAGAGGACGTCTTGGTATCAGGGCGGCCATCTCCTGCAGAAGCTCGAAACCATCGAGGTCGACGAGGACCGCCGGAGCGCCGCCTTCCGCCTGCCGGTACAATGGATCAATCGGCCGCACCTCGACTTTCGCGGCTTTGTAGGCACGATTCCAAGCGGGCGAGTGGCGCGCGGCGAGCCGGTAGTTGTCGCCGGGTCGGGCAAGGGGACTGCTGTCAAAACCATACTTGTCGCCGACAAGGAGCGGGAGACCGCGGAAGCCGGCGACGCCGTGACGCTGACGCTCGAAGACGAGGTCGACATCGCGCGTGGCGACGTGCTTGCGCATCCCGCCAGCCGCCCGGAGGTCGCCGATCAGTTCACCGCGCATCTCATCTGGATGAGCGCCAACTCGATGTTGCCGGGCCGCTCGTATCTGATGAAGATCGGCGCGCGAACCGTGCCGGCGCAGGTGACCGAGCTCAAGCATCGCATCGACGTCAACACCTACGACAAGCTCGCCGCAAAGAGCCTGGAGCTCAACGAGGTGGGCTTCTGCAATGTCGCGACGACGGCGCCGGTCGCCTTCGACCCCTACGAGGCCAATCGCGTGACCGGCGCCTTCATCCTCATCGACCGCGAGACCAACGAGACTGCGGCGGCCGGCATGATCGCCCATGGGCTGAGGCGGGCGACCAACGTCCATCGTCACGGGCTTTCGGTCACGCGCGAAGCACATGCGGAGCAGAAGCACCAGAAGCCGGCGATCCTCTGGTTCACCGGGCTCTCGGGGGCGGGAAAGTCGACGATCGCAAACCTGGTCGAGGCGAAGCTTCATGCGCGCGGCGTGCACACGACCCTCCTCGACGGCGACAACGTCCGCCATGGCCTCAATCGGGACTTGGGCTTCACCGCCGCCGACCGGGTCGAGAACATACGTCGCGTGGGCGAGGTCGCGCGGTTGATGACCGACGCCGGGCTCATCGTGCTGTGCTCGTTCATTTCGCCGTTCCGGGCAGAGCGGCGGCTCGTCCGCGACACCGCGGCAGAGGGCGAGTTCATCGAGGTCTTTGTCCAGGCGCCGCTGGAGACGGTCATAGCCCGCGATCCCAAGGGCCTTTATAAGCGGGCGCTGGCCGGCGAGATCAAGAACTTCACCGGCGTCGATCAGCCCTATGAGGCGCCCGAGGCCGCGGAGCTCGTCCTGAATTCCGCCGCCGAGCCGCCGGAGGCGCTCGCCGACCGCGTCATCGCCGAGCTTGAACGGCGGGGGCGCGTTGTGGCCTTATAGAAGCGGCGGCGCATGCCGCTCATGGCCGACCCAGGGGCCCGCATGCTTACGCTCTACTACGCCGCCAACACCTGCGCGCTCGCTTCCCACATCGCGCTCGAAGAAGCCGGCGCCGAGTTCGTCACGCGCCGGGTCGATTTCGGAACCGCCGAGCAGACCAAGCCCGACTATCTCGCCATCAACCCCAAAGGCCGGGTGCCCTCGCTCGTCACGGAGCGCGGCATCCTCACCGAGACGCCGGCCATTCTCGCCTTCATCGCCCAGACCCACCCCGCGGCGCGCCTGGCGCCGATTGACGATTCGTTCGCCTTCGCGGAAGTGCAGGCGTTCATGAGCTATCTCTGCGCGACGGTGCATGTCGCGCATGCTCACCGCGCTCGCGGCTATCGCTGGACGGACGACCAAGCGGCGATCGAAACGATGAAGAAGAAGGTTCCTGAGACTGTCGGCGCCTGCTTCGACCTGATTGAGGCGAAGATGTTCCGCGGGCCCTGGGCGATGGGCGACGCCTACACGGTGGCCGATCCTTACCTTTTCACCATCGCGCGGTGGCTGGAGATCGACGGCGTCAACCCAGCCGGCTTCCCTCGGGTGCTCGATCACCGCAACCGGATGGCCGAACGGGTCGCCGTCAAGCGCGCGCTCGCGAGCGAGGGC
This sequence comes from uncultured Alphaproteobacteria bacterium, assembly GCA_963776665.1. Taxonomy (GTDB): domain Bacteria; phylum Pseudomonadota; class Alphaproteobacteria; order Rhizobiales; family Beijerinckiaceae; genus Roseiarcus. The sequence continues at coordinate 32,767 of CAVZNQ010000026.1, read as the reverse complement.
CTGGCGTAGATCTACTGCCCTTCTCCCAATCGGAGAAGCGCCGCCGAAGGCGACGGATGAGCGTCCGCCTTGCCCGAGAGGGGGAAGGGGTCGAGTCAGGCGATCTTCACATATTCGAAGTCGCCGGGCTGGTTGTTGACGCCGACGCGCGGGGGGGCGATCCAGCTCGCGTATTTGCCCGGCTCATGGCATGGCTTCATGAGCGAAACGATGAAGGCATATCGTCGTCGTTCGGCAGCCACTCGCCGCTCTTCCCGTTCCATTCTCTTCCGTAAGGACTTCGCCCGTCGGGCTGATCCGTTTGCCCGCGAACTCGCCGATCCGGCGGTTGAAGCCCTTGTGGGGCTGGACGAACCGGAAGGCCACTCCGGCCTTCTCGACCGACTTGTTCCAGCGATCGATACCGCCCTGGCAGTCGGCGATGAAGTCGTCTAGGAGGCGCGCGTTGAGCGCGCGCAAAGCCGGCTCCTGTTCGACGACGATCTTGCCGTCGACGACGCGCGTCACGGGATAGGTCGTGTCCTGAAGCCGATGGTCGTCGCCCTTGAGGTTCGCCTCGTTGAAGCGGCCCTTGATCCCGGAAGAGAACGCATCGGCGGCGTTGCTCGAAATGTCGGCCCCGAACAGGTCGCGGGTCACGGAGGCGTGGAAGTTGAGCTTGCGCTGGAGCAGCGGCAGATCGACCACGCCGAGCTTGCGCACCGCCTCGACATTGTTGTGGTCGTTCACGCCGGCCTTCGTCATCGCCGCGCAGGTCGCCTCGATCGTGCGCTGGACGCCGGTCTCGCCCACGAACATGTGATGGGCTTCCTCGGTCAGCATGAACCGGCAGGTGCGCGACAGCGGATCGAAGCCGCTTTCGGCCAGCGCGGCAAGCTGCATCTTGCCGTCGCGGTCGGTGAAGAAGGTGAACATGAAGAACGACAGCCAGTCGGGCGTGCGCTCGTTGAACGCGCCGAGGATGCGGGGATTGTCCATCTGCCCGCTCTGGCGCTCGAGCAGGGCCTGCGCCTCCTCGCGCCCGTCCTTGCCGAAATATTTGACGAGCAGATAGACCATCGCCCAGAGGTGCCGGCCCTCCTCGACATTGACCTGGAAGAGATTGCGCATGTCGTAGAGGCTCGGCGCGGTCGCGCCGAGGAAGCGCTGTTGCTCGACCGAGGCCGGCTCGGTGTCCCCTTGCACGACGATGAGCCGCCGAAGCAGCGCGCGGTGCTCGCCCGGCACTTCCTGCCACGCGGGCTCTCCCTTGTGGCGGCCAAAAGGAATCGTGCGGCCCTCGACTTTCGGAGCGAGCAATATGCCCCAGCGATAGGACGGCATCTGCACGTAGCCGAACTTGGCCCAACCGGCGGGGTCGACGCCGACGGCGGTGCGCAGATAGACCTCGGACTGCTGGTAGCCGACCGGGCCCATCCCGCTCCACCAATCGAGATATTTGGGCCGCCAGCCCTCGAGCGCGCGCTGAAGCTGCTTGTCGGAACCGAGGGCCACGTTGTTGGGAATGACGTCGTCGTAAGAGATTTCGACGAACCGGTCGGTGGAGATGGCGCCGGCGGCGTCGCTCACAGTGTCTTCAGCGCTCATGGTTCGTCTCCTCGTCGCATCGCGTCATGGTCGGGCTTGTTCCGGCCATCCAGGGGAAACACCGCCCCCCAGTTTTGGCGGCCGGCAGGGTACATAGGGTGAAACGCCGGCGCGAATTGCGCCGACGCCAGTAGATGGCCGGGACTAGCCCGGCCGTGAGGGAGAGGTCGTCATCGTTCTTCCATCCGTCAACGCGCCTCGTCAGTAGGTTTCCAAATGCAGCCGCCCGTCGCGCTTGAGCGCTTGCCCGTGGGTCTCCCAATCGAGTCCGGCCTCGATTGTGATGTCGCGAAGCGCCCTGACCACGCCTTCCTCCATCGCCTTGAGGCCGCAAACGTAGAAATAGGCGTCCGGGTCGGCGATGAGCTGGGCGAGGTCGGCCGCTCGCTCCCGCATCGCGTCCTGCACATAGCGCTTGGGCTCGCCGGCCGTGCGGCTGAAAGCGAAGTTGATGTCGATGAAGTCCCTGGGCAAACTCCCTAGCGGGCCGAAATAGGGTAATTCCTCCTTAGTGCGGGCGCCGAAGAACAGCATCAGCTTGCCGCCGTCGATCTTGCCAGCCTTGCGCAAGCGGCGCCTCCACTCGGTCATCGCCCGCATCGGCGCGCTGCCGGTGCCGGTGCAAATCATCACAATCGCGCTTTTCGGGTGGTTGGGCATGAGGAAGTTCAAGCCGAACGGCCCGGTCGCCTCGACGGCATCGCCCACTTTCAAGTCGCAGAGATAGTTGCTCGCGACGCCGCGGACGGGGCGGCCCTCATGATCCTCGAGCACCCGCTTCACGGTGAGCGAGAGGTTATTGTAGCCGGGCCGTTCGCCGTTGCGCGGGCTTGCGACCGAATATTGGCGCGGGAAGTGCGGCCGCCCGTCGGCATCGACGCCCGGAGGAAGGATGCCGATCGACTGGCCCTCCAGAACCGGGAAAGTCATGGAGCCAAAATCGAGCACGATGTGATGAGTGTCGTAGTCCTTGCCGACGTCGGTGACCCGCACGTTGCCGACCACCGTGGCGGAAACCGACCTCGCCGCCGCCTTCGGTCCATAGAGATTCGCAATTGCGCGTTCGGCCGACCATGGCGGGACGACAGCGCCGTACCCGGCGGCGTCGAACTCCGCTCGGCTCGGGGCGTCGGAGCGAGACCGGCGCCGGCGCGTCGGCGGGGGAAGCTTCCGCCCCGGCGCTCGCGACAGCAACATCGTCCGCGCTCAATTCCGCCGGGAGGACGTCCCAGCCGAACTGCGTCTCGACGCTATAAGCGCGCGCGCGCGGCATTGCGCGCCAGTTGTCGATGCTGCCGGTCGGACAGGGCGGAACGCAGGCCATGCAGAGATTGCAGATGTCGGCGTCGACCACGTAGTTGCGCGCATCGTGCGAGATCGCGCCGACCGGACAGGTCGACTCGCAAGTGTTGCAGCGGATGCAGATTTCGGGATCGATCAGGTGCTGTCTAATGACGACAGTCTCAGACGCCTTCATCACACCCGGTTCCAGTCGAAGGCGGCTTTTTCGCCCTTGCCGTAGACCTTGAGCGCTCCCTTATCGCCGACCGCGTTCGGCCGCTGGAAGATCCAGTTCTGCCAGGCGGTGAGCCGGCCGAAGACGCGGGTCGCCAAAGTCTCCGGACCATCGAAGCGCAAGTTCGCCTCGAGCGCGGTCAACGCATCGGGGCTCATCGACGCGCGCTCCTCGGCGGCGATGCGGATCTCGTCCCCCCAGTCGATGTCGTCGGGAATACTGGTGGCGAGACCGATGGCGAACGCCGCCTCGGCGGCGAGGGGGCGGCCGATATTGGCTTTGAGCGCCTCGAGCGGCGGCTTTTCGTCATAGAAGCGGCGCCCGAGCCGACTCTGGCCGCTCGCCATCGGGTAATCGCCGAAATTCGCCGCGCTGAGCGCGACCTGGGGGGCGCGGTTGTTCCCGCCGGGCAGCGCCAAGTGATAGATGCGGTCGCAGGCGAGCGCCAGCTCCATGAGCGTGCCGGCGAAGCAGGATCCTTCCTCGACAAGCGCGAACAGGCTGCGCGAGCTCACGTCGAGCCGGCTGAACGTGCGGCGCAAGTAGCCGACAGTCTCGCGCACGAGCCAATGACCCTTGAGCGCGCCGAGCGTCGCGTCCATCGCCAGCACGGCGTCAAGGTCGCCCTCGGTCCTGATCAGCCAGAGCCCGATATCGGGCTCGTTCGTGCGCATCGAGAGGATCGCGTCTTCGAGCTCCCGGGCGAGCGCCAGCGGATACCAGGCCGCGCCCTGGGCTTCGATCGCGGCGATGTCCCGCCGCTCATCGCCGCTCGGGCCCTTGATCGTGAATGTCGCGGTGCGCGCGCCCCGGTCGATCGCCACCGTCATATGCGAATAGCGCAAAGCGTCGACTTCGATCGTCCGCTCGATCGGCGTCAGCGCGACGCCGCTGGCGGATGACGGGCGGTCGCTGGTCGCCGCCAGCGCCAGCGCACGTTCGCTGACTGCGGCGGCGAACTGCGCCGGCTTGGCGATCGCATCGACCAGGCGCCAGGCCAACGCCTTCTCGCCCCGCACCCCTTCGCTAGTGGTGCAGAAGACATCCGCCAGGTCGTGGCGGACATGGCGCTTGTCGGTGAGCCGGGTCAGGCCGCCGGTGCCGGGCAGCACGCCGAGCAGCGGCACCTCGGGGAGGCTGACCGCGCTCGAACGATCGTCGATGAGAAGAATCTCGTCGCAGGCCAGCGCCAATTCGTAGCCCCCGCCGGCGCAGGAGCCGTTGACCGCGGCCAGGAACTTCAGCCCCTCGTGCCTCGACGAGTCCTCTAGGCCGTTGCGTGTCTCGTTAGTGAATTTGCAGAAGTTGACCTTCCACGCATGGCTCGAGACCCCGAGCATGAAGATGTTTGCGCCCGAGCAGAACACCCGCTCGCGCGCGCTCGCGATGACCACGACGCGGACCTCGGGATGCTCGAAACGGACGCGGTTGACGGCGTCGTTGAGTTCGATATCGACGCCGAGATCGTAGCTGTTGAGCTTGAGCTTATAGCCAGGCCGTAAGCCTGCGTTCTCGTCGAAATCGGCGAGGAGCGTCGCAACCGGCCCGTCGAACTTCGAGCTTCCAGTGCCTGTAGCGCGCTGGTGCGGTTTGATAGTCGACCCGGTCCATTGCGCTCCCGCTCATAGGCAATTTAGTGCAAGTCTATGCATCATAGTGCGTTCGTCACGCGGCAGGCAAGCGCCTTCGGCCGGGATTCGGCGTCACGATCGAGGCAGGCCGAGCGCATCCCGCACCTCAGCCCGCAGGACCTGAAAAGTTTCCGCCAGCGGCTGGGCGCTGGTATCGACGTGCATGTCCGCTTTCGAGTAGAACGCCGCCCGTCCCGCAAGGATCGACTTCAGATCCTCCATCGCCTCGCGGCTTGCCGCCATTGGCCGGAGATCGCCCTGGGCGGCGACGCGGCTCATATGGTCTTCGGGGTCGGCTTTAAGCCAGACGCTCGTGCATCGGCGCAAGAGGAGATTGAAGCTGACGAGATCGGAGACCAAGCCGCCCGCGGTGGCGATCACCGCCTCGGGATAGGCGTCGATGGCTTCCTCGAGCGCGCGGCGTTCATAGCGGCGATAGGCGTTCTGGCCGTAGAGCCCGAGAATTTCGCTGATGCTGCAGCCGGCGAGCTTTTCGATCTCTCGGCTGAGTTCAACGAACGGAAAGTCGAGGTCCTCCGCCAGCATCCGGCCGAGCGTCGATTTGCCCGCGCCGCGCAGGCCGATGAGGGCGATCCGCGAGGAGCGGGCCGGCGCTTCGCCGCTGCGCGGCGGCGCGGGGCCAACGAGTTCGGAAGCCGCGAGGCGCACCCGGCGCAACGTCGCCTCGTCGCGGTCCGCGAGCATTTCGCGCAGCATCAGCCATTCCGGCGAGCTGGTGGTGACGTCGCCCAGAACCTCGGCCAGCGAGCATTGCAGCGCCCGGGTGACATTGAGGAGAATGAGGATCGAGGCGTTACCGACGCCATATTCGAGATTGGCCAGATGCCGTTCGGAAACGCCCGTCGCGCGCGCTAACGCCTTGCGGGTGAGGCCGCGACGCGCTCTGAGCGCCCTGACGCGCTCGCCGAGCGCGGCGAGGAACGGTTCCCTCCGCCCGTCCGCCGCCTCGGAGGACGCGCTTGCGCCGTCGTCGGCGTCACGAGACGCGCGGGCGGCCGAATCTTTCCTCGACGCGAGAGGCGCGACGGCTTCAGTTTCCGCCTGCGATGGGGCCAGATGGTTTGACAAGATTCCTGCGCGCCCCTAAGACGACTTGAAGCATAATATTGCATGAAGTCGAGGTGGGCAAGCCTTGGCGCGGACCCCGAGCGGGACGTTGAGGAGACGCCAATGAGCACGAGCGCCGTTGAACCGCCGCCCGAGGCGTTCAACTTCGCCGCTCATCTTCTGCGCGCGAACGCCGGACGGCCGGGCAAGACGGCGTTCATCGACGACACTGGAACGGTGACTTACGCCGAGCTCGACGACCGCGCCCGGCGGTTCGCGGCCGCCCTCAAGGCGTGCGGCGTCCGACGCGAGGAGCGCGTCCTTATCCTCATGCAGGACGGCGCCGACTGGCCGGTCGCTTTCTTGGGCGCGATGCTGGCGGGCGCCGTTCCGGTCGGGGTCAACACCCTCCTCACCGCCGACGACCTCGCTTACATGCTCGAGCATTCGCGCGCCCAGGCCGTCTTCGTCGGCGGGGCGGTCAAGCCGGCGCTGAAGGGCGCGCTCGCCAAATCGGACCACGAGGTTCATACGGTCGTCGTGTCGCGCCCGGCTCAGCCGCTCGACTTCGGCGACATCGCGTTTGAGGATTTTCTCGCCGGCCCGGCGCCGCTCCTGAAGCCTGCCCGCACGCACGCCGACGATCCCGCCTTCTGGCTCTATTCGTCCGGCTCGACCGGCCGGCCAAAGGGGACGGTGCATTCCCACGCCAACCCGTACTGGACGACCGAGCTCTACGGCAAGGCGATCCTGGGCTTGCGGGAGAGCGACGTCTGCTTCTCGGCCGCCAAGCTCTTCTTCGCCTACGGGCTCGGTAATGCGCTGACCTTCCCGCTCGCGGTCGGCGCGACCGCGCTTCTCATGGCCGAGCGGCCGACCCCGGACGCCGTATTCATGCGCTGGCGGGGCGGCGTCGGCGGGGTGAAGCCGACGGTCTTTTATGGTGCGCCGACCGGCTTCGCCAGCATGCTCGCTTCTCCTCACCTGCCGCAGGCGAAGGAGACAGCGCTGCGGCTTGTCTCGTCCGCCGGCGAAGCGCTGCCGGCCGAGATCGGCGAGCGCTTCAAGCGCCACTTCGGCGTCGACATCGTCGACGGCATCGGCTCGACCGAGATGCTGCACATCTTCATCTCCAATCGCCCAGACAAGGTGCGCTACGGCTCGACCGGCTGGCCGGTGCCGGGCTACGCCATCGAATTGCGAGCTGAGGACGGGCGGGGGACGCCGGACGGAGAGCCGGGCGATCTCTACATTCAGGGACCTTCGGCGGCGCTGATGTACTGGGGCGCCCGCGCCAAAACGCGCGAGACTTTCGAGGGGCGCTGGACCCGGAGCGGCGACAAATATATCCGCAACGCCGACGGCTCGTTCACTTACGCCGGCCGCTCGGACGACATGCTGAAGGTCGGCGGGATCTGGGTCAGCCCATTCGAGGTCGAGGCGACGCTGGTGCAGCATCCGTCCGTCCTCGAAGCGGCGGTGATCGGCGCGCCCGACGCCGACGGCCTCGTCAAGACCAAGGCCTATGTTGTGCTGAAGGCGGGCGCCTCGGCCGACGAGGCCGAGCTCCAGCGCTTCGTCAAGGACCGCCTCGCGCCCTACAAATACCCGCGCGCCATCGCGTTCATCGCTGAATTGCCCAAGACCGCGACCGGCAAGATCCAGCGCTTCAAGCTCAGGGAGCGGGAGGCGGGCGGCGCGTGACGCGTTGCCGCACCCGGCTTGGCGCTGAGGGCGAAACGGCTCACAATCTCTAGGCAAGATGCTCGCTCATGGGGCCGCCGGAGATGAAGACAGCCGATTTCGTCGTCGCCAGGCGGCCGAAGCTTAGCGCCATGCTGCGCTTCCCAAGCGTGGACTTCTCCGATTACGAGCGGCGTCTCGGCGACTTGCAGGAGACGTTGCAGCGGGTGCAGCAGACCTATCTCGGCACGCATGAGCGGGCCGTCATCGTGCTCGAAGGCTGGGACACGGCGGGCAAGGGCGGAGTGGTGCGGCGGCTGGGCTGGGCGCTCGATCCGCGCAGCTTCAAGGTCCACACCATCGCGGCGCCCGAGGAGCGGGAAAAATCGCTCCATTATCTGCAACGGTTCTGGGAGCGGCTGCCGCGCCACGGCCAGATCGTCGCCTTCGACCGCTCCTGGTATGGTCGGGTGCTGGTCGAGCGGGTCGAGGGCTTCGCCGCCGCCGCGGAATGGCGTCGCGCCTACGACGAGATCAACGAGTTCGAGCGCATGCTCATCGCCGACGGGGTCAGGCTGGTGAAGCTTTTCCTCCACATCACCCCCGATGAGCAGGTGCGCCGATTCCGTAACCGGCTCGCCGACCCGCTCAAGCGCTGGAAGCTCTCCTACGAGGATTTCCGCAACCGCGGCCGCTGGAAGGACTACGAAACCGCGATCGAGGACATGATGGAAAAAACCTCCGCCCGTCGCGCGCCCTGGCATCTCATTCCCGCCAACGACAAGCCTTATAGCCGCCTCGCAGCGCTCAGGATCATCGCCGACCGCCTCTCCAAGGGCGTGTCGCTCGAGCCCCGTCCGCTCGACCGCAAGATCATCGACGCCGCCGAAGGCCTGCTTGGTCTCCGCCTGCCCCCGACGAACGGCCGGCGGCCGGCGAAGTCGCCGACCGAGGCATGAAAGAGACGGCGGCGGGTTAACCGCGCCGCGTTGACCCTGCCTCACGGCCATGCCTCAATCGCCCGCATGTCGCCCGCGCTCATCGCCATCGACTGGGGATCATCGAGCTTTCGCGGCTATCTTATGTCGCAGGGCGGCGAGGTTCTCGAGGAGACAGCCTCGGGCGACGGGATCGCGAGTGTGGCGGGGGGGGAATATCCGGGGACGCTGAGGCGCCTCGCTGGGCGCTGGCTCGACGCGAACCCTGGTCTGCCAATCATTGCGTCAGGCATGGTCGGCAGTCGGCATGGCTGGCGCGAGGCGCCCTACGTCCCTTGCCCCGCCGGCCCGCGCGACGTTGCGGCGCGCCTGACGGCGGTCGAGGCGGAGGGCCGGAGCGCCGTCCTCGCGCCGGGCCTGTCTTACGAGGACGAAGCGGGCGTGGATGTGATGCGGGGGGAGGAGACGGAAATCTTCGGCATCGCAGCCGCTGGAGCGCGGCTCATCGTGCTGCCGGGCTCGCATTCGAAATGGGCGAGGGTCGAAGGCGAGCGCATTGTCGCCTTCAAGACCTTCATCACCGGCGAGCTGTTTGCCGCGCTGCGCGACCACACAGTCGCTGGCGCCTTCGCCAGGGCCGCGCCGGCAAAAGAACCCGGACCGACGTTCGCGCTCGCCGTCGAGCGCGGCGCCGCCGCGGCCCGCTGCGACACGAAGTTCGGCCTGCTCGGCCTCCTGTTCGGCGCCCGCGCGCTGCCGCTCATGGGCAAGCTCGATCCCGACGATGCCGGCGAATATCTTTCGGGCCTGCTGATCGGAGCCGAAATCGGCGAGGCGCAGCGCCTTTACCCGGATGAGGAGCCGCATGTCGCAGGCGCCGAAGCGCTGGTGAAGCGCTACCTGAAGGCTTTCGACGCATTGGGGCTCAGCGCTCACGCGGCGGCGCCGCGCGCGGCCGCGCGCGGGCTCTTTCGCATCGCCCGCGATGGAGGGCTCCTGTGACCTTGACCCTTGCTCCGACGCCACTTGTCGCCATCCTGCGCGGCGTCACCCCGGACGAAGCGGATTCGATCGCCGCGGTCATTGTCGAAGCGGGCTTCGGCGCGATTGAAGTTCCGCTCAATTCGCCCGATCCCCTGGTCAGCATCGAAATTATCGCGCGTCTGTTTGGCGACAAGATCCTCGTCGGCGCCGGCACGGTGCTCGAGCCGCATGAGGTCGACGACGTCGCCGCGGCGGGCGGAAGGCTCGTAGTCGCGCCCAACGCCGATCGCGCAGTGATTGAGCGGGCGGCGAAACTCGAGCTGGTCGCGCTGCCGGGCGTCGCCACGATGACCGAGGCGTTTGCGGCGCTGAAAGCAGGCGCTTCGGGGTTGAAGCTCTTTCCGGGCGAAGCCATTCCGCCTGAAGTGGTCCGGGCGTGGCGCTCGGTGCTGCCGAAGGCAACGCCTCTCTTCCCGGTCGGCGGCGTAACGCCAGAGCGCATCGCCCCTTATCGGCGCGCCGGCGCCAACGGTTTCGGCATCGGGTCGGCGCTCTATAAGCCCGGCGTGAGCGCCGAAGCGGTCGGGCGCGCCGCGCGTGCCTTCGTGAAGGCGTGGAACGAAGCCGGGTAAGCCGCGCTGCGCCCGCCTCGCTTCCGCTGGATGCTAAGGAAGGAGATCACTCCAGATTCGTATGCCGCTCCCGCATCGTCTCCGAGGTCTCGCCGAACCGCGGGCGCAGCTTCAGGATCGCGAGCTCGAAAGCGATCATCTGCGCGGTCTCGAACAGCGAGCCCATCGGCAGGACCGAAAGCTTGCCGCCGCGATCGTCCGCCATCGTCTGGGCGGGGATCACGGTCAGAACGTCGACGCACCTGGCGAGCCCGCCCGCTGGCTGGGCGGTGACCAGGGCCGTGCGCGCGCCCGCCTTGCGCGCGACGTCGACCAGCGTTTGCGCCGTTGGGAGATCGCCGGGTCCGGCGGAGGCGATGAAGAGATCGCCCTGGGCCAACGCGGGCGTCGTCATGTCGCCCCAGACCGCAACGTTGCGGCCCATGTGAAAGAGCCGCATGGCGAAGCCGCGCATCTGCAGGCCCTCGCGTCCGAGCCCGAAGACAACGATCCGCTTCGCGGTGACGATCTCCTCGATCAGCCCGTCAAGCGCGTTTTCGGGCATGGCGGCGAACACGCCGGCAAGATCGTTCAACGCGCCCTTCGACAACTTCGCCAGGCTTTCGGTCATCGGTTCCTCCCCGTGTTGCGTGCGCGCGCTGGTCCATTTACCCCTACCCAATTCCTTATGGGAGAGCGGTCACACGGACCCGCGCCGGACTATCGGGCACTCAACCTTGATCTGCCGCGGCCTTGTCGCCGAGCCGGAGGCGTCGTCGAGCAGGATTTCGGCTGCAATCGAGCCCATTTCGAAATGCGGCAAGAGGACCGTCGTCAGCGGGGGATGCAGGTGCTGGGCGATTTCGCGATCATCATAGCCCATGACCGCTACATCGTCCGGAATCCGCAAGCCAAGCTCATGCAGCGCCTCGTAGCAGCCGACCGCCATCAGGTCGTTGGCGCAGAAGATCGCGGTCGGAGGCTTCTTGAGGTTCATGAGTTCCCGCGCCGCCTCGTAGCCGGAGATGGGCTGCCAGTTGCCCTCACGCACGAGGTCCGGATCGAACGGCAGGTCGGCGGTCGCGAGCGCCTGGCGATAGCCGCGCAGGCGATGCCGCGACGCCTCCATGCTGGCTTCGCCGTTGACGTAGCCGATGCGCCGGTGGCCGGCGCGAAGGAGTACGTCCGTCGCGGCATGCCCCCCGGCCACTTCGCCCGGCACGATCGAAGGCAGCGCGCCATTGGCGACGTGGCAGTTCAACAGCACCGCCGGCATCCTCCACAGCGGAGCCGGCGCGTCGATCAACCGGGTGTTGATCGTCGCATAGATCAGGCCGGCGAGCGGCTGAGCGGTCAATTGCGCCAGCGCCGCGCTTTCCATGTCAGCGTCGCCCCGCGTCGCCATGACCATGACCGTCAGCCCGCGCTCCCAGGCTTTCTCGCGCACGCCGTCGAGACCAATGGCGGTCCAGGGATCGGTCGAGATCTCATCGCAGACGAAGCCGATCGACGCCGCCGCGGCCGCGCCCGGCGCGAAGCCGCGCCGCACTTGCTGATAGCCAAGCCTCGCGGCGGCCTTCACCACTCGCTCGCGCGTCTCGGCCGACAGGCGCGCACCATCGGCGTGATTGAGCACTAGCGAGACCGTGGTCTGGGATACGCGCGCTTCGTTCGCGACGTCGATCATCGTCGGCCGGCGCGCCGGAGCGGTGCGCCCGGCGCGCGTCCGCCCAGCGTCGCGCGGGCTCGCGCCCTGATCCTCCCGCATCCTCGCCCTCGGTGCTCGTTTACGAATATTATTATCTCAACAGTCCATTGATATTCAATGGACAATTTCAGGCGCAGCCACCCAGAGTAGTGGCCCATTGACATTCTTTAGCGTGTTATTATCATCTCCTCAAGCCGGGGTTCAAGACCGGACGCGCCGCAAGAGCGCCCGCGAAATGGTCTTCGCCGCGACACACAAACGGTCTGGAAGCCGTCGAGGCGCGCCTGACAAGGGCGCGGCCTTCAAGAGGAGGAAACATAAATGCTGATTGATCGCCGACATTTGCTGATTGGTACAGCCGGCGGCCTCGCCGGGCTCACCGTCATTCCCGCCTTCGGCCAAGTGCCCCCGCTGAAGAAAAAGGACGCTTACAAGGTCGGCTTCGCACAGACCGAGAGCAACAACCCCTGGCGCCTGGCGCAAACCGCCAGCATGAAGAGCGAAGCCGCCAAGCGCGGGGCGCAACTCGTCTATACCGACGCCGCAGGTTCTGCCGCCAAGCAGGTCGCCGACGTCAACAGCATGATCGCCCAGGGAGTCGACTTCATCTTCCTGCCGCCGCGCGAGGAGAAGCCATTGATCCCGGCAGTCATGAACGCCAAGAAAGCCGGCATTCCTGTGCTGCTGATTGACCGCAACGTAGATCCGTCGCTCGCCAAGCCCGGCGTCGATTTCCTCGCCTTTATCGGCTCGAACTTCGTCCAGGAGGGCCAGAGGGTCGCCGACTGGACGATCAAGACGGCCGGGGGCAAGGGCAAGATCATCGAGCTCGAAGGGTCGGTCGGCGCTTCGCCGGCCAACGACCGCAAGAAGGGTTTCGACGACACGATCAAGGCGAAGGCTCCTGACATGGTCATTCTCGCTAGCCAGTCCGGAGACTTCGCTCGCGACAAGGGCCGGCAGGTCGCCGAGACCTTGTTGCAGGCGCATCCCGACGCAACGATCGTTTACGCCCACAACGACGAGATGGCGCTCGGCGCAATCGCCGCCATCGAAGCCGCCGGCAAGGTCCCGGGCAAGGACATTCTGGTGGTCTCGATCGACGGCGAGAAGGACGCCATCCAGGCGATCGTGGACGGCAAGCTCGGCTGCTCCTGCGAGTGCAATCCGCGCTTCGGTCCGGCGGCGTTCGACATCATGATGAACTACGCCAACGGCCAAACGATCCCGCCGATGATCATCAACCCCGATAATTTCTACGACGCGAGCAACGCCAAGGACGCTCTGCCGAACGCGTACTGAAGTTCCGGAGCTCGTGAAAAAATCGTCTTGACGCAAGGGTGTCCCTCCCGCTTGGCTATGCCGGCGGGAGGGCGCATTTCGGGAGACGCCCGCTCGTCCGCAACCGAAGGCGCAAGGTGACTGACCCGCTTCTCGTCATGCGCGACGTCAACAAGCGCTTCCAGGGCGTGCAGGCGCTGTCCGCCGCGTGGCTCGAGGTCAAGCCGGGCGAGATCATGGCCCTCGTCGGCGAGAACGGGGCCGGCAAGTCGACAATGATCAAAGTGCTGACTGGCGCCTATCGCCGGGACTCGGGCTCGATCGTCTTCGGCGGTGAGCCCGTCGACTTCGCGTCGCCCCAGCACGCCCAGCATGGCGGCATCAGCCCCATCTACCAGGAAATCAACCTTGTTCCGTTCCGCTCGGTGGCCGAGAACATCTTTCTCGGACGCGAGTATCGCCGCTACGGCCTGCTCGACTGGGGCCGCATGAACGCCGACGCGACCGAGCTGCTCAGGCGTTTCGCGGTCGAGATCGACGTGCGCCAGCCGCTAATGGAGTTCTCAACAGCGATCCAGCAGATGGTGGCTATCGCCCGCGCGGTTTCGTTCAAGGCGCGGCTCGTGATCATGGACGAGCCGACCTCCTCGCTCGACGAACGCGAGGTCGCGGTTCTGTTCGAGGTGATGCGCCGGCTGCGCGCCGAGGGCGTGGCGATCATCTTCATCAGCCATCGGCTCGACGAGCTCTACCAGGTCTGCGACCGGGTCACGGTGATGCGCGACGGCCGCACCGTGACGGCGAGCCAAATGGCCGAGATCGACAAGCTGCATCTCATCGCTGCGATGCTGGGGCGCGACCTCGAGACTGTGCGCGCCCGCTCGACGGGATTCACCGCTCCCAAGTCGGCTCCGGGCGACGTCGTATTGTCCGCCGAAGGGCTTCGGATCGGACGCAAGGTGCGGGACGCCCGGGTCGAAGTGCGCGAGCATCAGATCGTTGGCCTCGCCGGGCTGCTAGGCTCGGGCCGCACCGAGGTGGCGCGCGCGATTTTTGGCGCAGACCCGCCGGACGCGGGAACGATCGAGATCGGCGGCCGCGCCGTTTCGCCACGAGAGCCCGTCGAAGCGATCGCGCTCGGCGTCGGTTATTGCAGCGAGGACCGCAAGGCGGATGGGATCGTTCCCGACATGTCGGTGCGCGAGAACATGACGCTTGGCGTCCTTCCGCGCCTGACGAACATGGGGATTGTCGATGAGGCGCGCCAGCGCGAGATCGTCGACCGGTTCATGCAGCGCCTGGCCATCAAGGCCTCGGGCCCTGAACAGAAGATTCGCGAGCTATCCGGCGGCAATCAGCAGAAGGTGCTGCTGGCCCGATGGCTCTGCACCGATCCGAAGCTCCTGATCCTCGACGAGCCCACGCGCGGTATCGATGTCGGCGCCAAGGCCGAGATCCAGGCCCTGATCCGCGAGCTTGCCGATCACGGCCTCGGCGTGTTGATGATCTCCTCCGAGCTCGAGGAGATTACCGAGGGCGCGGACCGCGTATTCGTTCTGAGCGACGGACGCACCGTCGCCGATCTGCCGCACGCCGGCGCGAGCGCCGCCGCTATCATGGCGGCCATGGCGCACGGCGGGGCGGAGGCCGGTGAGGAAGCTGTCGATGGCTGACGCGCCGACGATCGGGCGCAAGGGCGTCCCCGTCGACATAGCCGCCTTTTTGAGGCGCTACGCCGCACTGACCGCGCTCATTGTGCTGCTCGCGTTCAATTTCGCGGTCACGCCAAATTTCGCCAGCTGGCAAACCCTGAACGTGAACCTGACCCAGGTGGCGACGATCGTCATCGTCTCGGTCGGCATGACGCTGGTGATTGCGACCGGCGGCATCGACCTTTCCGTTGGCTCGCTGATGGCGATTTCCGGCGCGCTCGCGCCGCTGATCTTCTTAAGCCCCTTCGGCCATGCGTATCCGGCGCTGGGCGATGCGCTTGCGTTTGTCGTTCCGGTCGCCGTCGCCGGTTTGTTCGGCTTGTTCAACGGATGGTTCATCACTCGATTCCAGGTCCAGCCGATCGTCGGCACGCTGGTCATGTTCATCGCCGGCCGCGGCATCGGCCAGGTCCTGACCAACGGCAATCTGCAGGTGTTCAAGAACCCCACGTTTCAGTTCGTCGGCCTCGGGCGGGTGTTCGGCGTGCCCTGTCAGGTTATCATCATGCTGGCGCTGGTCGCGGCCGCCGCATGGACTCTGCGCTCGACCCTGTTCGGTCGGCAGATCCTGTCGGTCGGCGGGAACGAACGTGCGGCGCGGCTCTCCGGCGTTCCGGTCGCCACAGTGAAGCGATCGGTCTATGCGATCAGCGGTCTGTGCGCGGGCATTGCCGGCCTCGTCGTCGTGTCGATCAATTCGTCGAGTGACGCCAACCTCGTCGGACTCGGCATGGAGCTCGACGCCATCGCGGCGGTCGCGGTCGGCGGGACCCCGTTCACCGGCGGCCAGGCGACCGTGGTCGGCTCGCTGGTCGGGGCGCTCTTGATTCAGCTCGTGCGCTATACCCTGCTCGCCAATGGCGTGCCCGACGCCGCCGCGCTCGTGGTCAAGGGGGCGATCATCGCCGGCGCCGTCTGGTCGCAACAGCGCGGCAAGTCCACATGAGCGCCGGAATCTCGAATGCCGCGCCTCGAGGCCGGCCGAGAAGCCTCGCCTGGGCGGCGAGGCAGCGGGTGGTGATGGCGCTTGTCCTCCTCATCCTGTTCGGCGCGCTTCGCTACGATCATTTTCTCGGCGCGTACAACGTGCTCAGCGTGCTGCGCTACAATTCGATGTTCGCGTTGACGAGCCTTGGCATGTGCTTCGTCATCATGGGCGCCGGGATCGATCTCTCGGTCGGAACGGCTGCCGCTTTCGCGAGCGTGGTTTCGGCGCTGCTATCGCCGTATGGCCTCCTTCCCGGACTCCTCGGCGGCCTGGCCGCAGGACTGGCCGTCGGCGTCATCAACGGCCTGATGGTCACGCGGATGAATATCCAGCCGTTCATCGCCACGTTGTCTGGCATGCTGGCTGCGAGCGGCGCCGGGCTTCTGCTGGCGCACAATCAGTCGGTCTCGGTGTCCTACGACACCAACTTCACCTGGCTTGGCCAGGGCGATTTTCTCGGTTTTCCAACCCCGGCGTGGATCGCGGCCGCGGCTTACGTCTACGGCTCGATCGTGCTCAACTTCACCAGCTTCGGGCGCTACGTGCTCGCCGTCGGCGGCGGTGAGGAGGCCGCCCGCCTCATGGGCCTGCCGGTCGATCGGGTGAAGTTCCTGACCTATGCCCAGTCGGGCGTGTTCGCAGGGCTCGCCGGCGTGATCCTGGCGGCGCAGTTCGGCGCGGGCCAGCCGGCCGAGGGCGTGGGCTGGGAACTGTTCTCGATCGCCGCCGTCGTCGTCGGCGGAACGCTGCTCACCGGCGGCGTCGGCTCGGTGGCGACGACGCTCGCCGGCGTCCTTCTGCTCGGCCTCATCTTCAACGTGCTCAATTTCGAGAACGGCCTCGGCTGGATCAGCCTCAGCGCCTACTGGCAATCGGTGGTGCGCGGCGTCTTTCTGATGGTGGTGGTGATGGCGAGCTCGGGCGCCGCGCGCCGGGCGATCCGCACGGCCTGAGCACAGCGTCGCCCCGACCCGACAAACCTCGCTGATCGCGATCAGCTTAGGAACTCCCGAATGAATGCCGTCGCGGGGCGTCGCCTGATCTCCTCTCCCGAACGCGGCGTTGATCGCCTGTAGAGTTTGCATGTCAGATCGCAGGAGATGTTGAGGATAGACGGGTCCGCGTGATTGTGCGCGCTATCGCGGCCAAGCGAAGTGGCGCCGATGGGTTGTCCGCAGTCAGCTTTTCGAGGGCGTTCCCGCCCGGGCGAGCCCGTGGCGGATCAAGCGGTCCACCAGCTCGGAATAGCTCACGCCCATCGCCTCGAACACCTTCGGATACATGCTGACGTTGGTGAAGCCCGGCAGCGTGTTGATCTCATTGACGACGAGCTTGCCGTCCTCGCGCAGAAAGAAATCGATGCGCGCCAAGCCCTCGCAGCCGAGCGCGCGGAAGGCTGCAATCGACAGCTTGCGCACTTGGTCGCTGAGCTCGCGCGACAGGTCGGCCGGAACCTTGACCGCGGCGCCATGCTCGTCGAGGTACTTGGCTTCGTAGGTGTAGAAGCCGTGGCGGTCGCTGGGCACAATTTCGCCGGGCAATGACGCGGTCAGCGATCCGTCTTCGCCCTCGAGCACGCCGCACTCGATCTCGCGGCCGCGGACGAATTCCTCGACCAGGATTTTGCGGTCGTGCCGGAACGCCTCGGCGATGGCTTCGGCGAACTCCTCCCGCGTCCCGGCCTTGCTGATCCCGACCGACGATCCGAGCCGGGCCGGCTTCACGAACACCGGACTGCCAAGCTCGGCTACAACCGCGTCATAGTTCGGCGCGTCGCCATGGCTGAAACTGCGGAAGCGCGCAATCGGCAGGCCACTGTCGCGCATCAGCCGCTTGGCGACATCCTTGTCCATCGCCGCGGCCGAGCCGAGCACGCCCGAGCCGACATAAGGGACGCCGGCGATCTCGGCCAGGCCCTGGACCGTTCCGTCCTCGCCGAACGGCCCGTGCAAAACCGGGAAGACGATGTCGGCCGCACGTGACAGATCGGGCGCCGCGCCCTCCGTCTCCGGCAGGATCACGAGCCGCCCCGCGCCGCCGGGGATGAGCGCGACGCGCGGCCCGCTTTCAGGCACGGCGGTCGGGAACTTGCCGCCCTGAACGGAGCAGAGGAGCCAGGTCCCCGAGCGGGTAATGCCGATCGGGACGGTATCGTAGCGCGCCGGATCGAGCGCTCGAAACACGTTGCCGGCGGACAATACGGACACGTCGTGCTCGGCCGAGCGGCCGCCGAACAGCAACGCGACTCGAAGTCTCTCGACCATGTCGTTTCCCCGAATCGATCCGCTTTGGAGGGACTTCGCCGAATGGGAAGCGATTGGTCAACCGGAGCGGGCGGCGGGCGCACGCCGCGCTGTGCGAGGTTCTCGCTCTTTCGCAATCAACAAGGCGAACGGCGGTCGGCCACCCGACCGATCCGACCCGTCTCGCCGGCAATGAAGTCATGAGACGCGCGGCGCGTCCCGCAGCCCTTTTGGCCTGACTCCACGCCGTCTTTCAGAGCTGGACCGCACCCGGAGGGGCCGAAGCCCCTCCGTCGCGGCCGGGAGGCGGCCTACTTTCCACCCCAGGCTTGCGGATAGCCGGGGAGGTCCTTGCAGCCGCACAAGGCATAATGCAGCGGGGGCATTTTGTCATCGACATACTTGTCGAGGTCCGCCTGCGTGATGACGGGCTGCGGCAGCTTCCAGGTCGGTCCGATCACTGGCTCGCCCTTTAGGATCTTGACCGCGGCGATCACCGGCGTGCGCCATTGATAGGTCGGATAGGTCGGCCCCAGCGCGGTGAGGCCTTTCTCCTTCCATTTCTTGAGGAAATCCTCCTGATCCTCGCCGGTGATGATCGGATAGGGCTTGCCGGCATCCTCGAACGCCTCGAGCGCGGCGACCGAGTTCGCGCCGGCGTCCATCCATATCGCGTCGATATTGCCGAAGCGGTTGAGGTAGTCCTCGACGATGGCCTTCGTCTTGGCGTTGTCGCCGTTGGCGAATTCAGCGCCGACGACATTGACCCCATTCTCTTTGAAGATGCGGTTGGCTGCCGACCAGCGGGTCTCGAGGACGTCGACGCCCGGAAGAATGCGCAGCGCCAGGACCTTCCCGCCCTTCGGCAGCTTCGACACGATGAAGTTCGCCGTCTGGATGCCCCAGCCATAGCCGCCGACCGGATTGATGAACGTCACCGGGCAATCGGTCAGAACGCCGCGATCGAACACCACCACCGGCAGCTTCTTGCAGGCGGCCTCGATCGCCGGCGTCAGCGCCGCTGTGGTGTTCGGCGAGACGATCAGGACGTCGCAATTGCCGCTCGAGACGAACGAGTTGATGTCGGAGATCTGCTTGTCGTCCTTGCCTTGTGCGTCGGCGACTGTGAACGACTTGATGTCGTTCTTCAGGACTTCGACCTGAGCCTGCATGGTGGTCCACCCGACCACGCGCCAGGGATTGTCGACGCCGGCGTTGGAGAAGCAGATGTGATAGGGGCCGGCCTTCTTGTACTTCGAAGTATCGACCTCCTTGCCGCCGAGATGCTGCTCCCACGGCTTGTCGGCGGGACCCTGCGGCGTCATCGCCAGAAGGTCCTTGGCAGCCTGGAACTCCTTCGGATCATCGAAGTTCTGCGCCAGCGCGCCGCTGGCGAAGGCCGCCAGGGCCGCGCCTGCGACCAATCCTAGAATTGCCTTGGACATACTCCTCTTTCCTTCCTTCTTGCCGTTGCTCGGCGTTGTGCGGGCTTTTCGATTGCTCCCGCTATACCGCGCGCCGCCGGCGCCAGGCGCCGATCGCGACCGCGGCGATCAGAATAAATCCTTGCGCCGTCTCCTTGATCGGCTGCGGCAGGCCAAGGAGGGTCAGCAGCGTGAATAGGGCGGTGAGAGTCAGCGCGCCGGCGACTGCGCCGACAACCGTGCCGCGCCCGCCAAGCAATTGCACGCCTCCAACAACGCAAGCCGCAATCGCCTGCAATTCGAGCCCACGCCCCACATCGACCGATACGCCGCCAAAGCCGCCCAGCATCACCCCGGCGGTGACTGCGGACAGCGCCGAAATGACGAAGACGCCAAGACGGACGAATTCGACCCGGACGCCGGAGAGCTCGGCCGCGCGAGGATTGTCGCCGACCGCGAATACGCGGCGCCCGAACACGGTTCCATGCAATCCCCATTGCGCGAGCGCGCAGACGACAGCGAGAACGGCGACGGCAAGCGGAAATATGCCGATCACCGGCACGTCGTGGAACACCAACCGCCCGAACATGCGAAAATTGTCGGGCAGATAGCCGCGCGGCGAGCCGCCCGACCACATCATCGCCGCGCCGTTCACGGACAAGCAGCGTCCCGAGAGTGGCGATGATCGACGGGGTCTTCAGAAAGGCGACGACCGCGCCATTGATGAGCCCGACAGTGAGGCCAATTCCGTAGAGGACAGCGATCGTCCCCCAGGTCTTCGAGGGATCGTTGGCGGTGAGCATCGACCCGCCGATCACCGTCAGCGTGACGAGCGAGCCGACGGAGAGGTCGAACCCGCCGCTGATCAGCACGAACAGCTGGCCAGACGCCAGGATGGCGAGGGGAGCGGCGCGACGGAGGAAGTTCATCGCCCCCGCCAGCTCCAGATAATTCGGCTGCAGCAGCCCGACCGCGACATAGAGCGCGAGAAACACGACGACGGCGAAATTGACCCGCCGCACAAGCGCAACCGCACGAGCCCGCTCGCGGCCCCCTTGGATCGCGACGGTCATGCGACGTGTCCGCGGGTGCGGAACGTGTAGACGGCGACCGCCAGGATGACGATTGCGCCCCGAAGCACCAGTTTCGGATAGGCCGATACCCCAAGCATGTTGAACGCCGCGTCCAGAGTGGCGAACAAGAGGACGCCGGCGAGGGTCCCCCAGACGCCGCCCCGTCCACCAGCAAGCAACGTGCCCCCGATCACCACGACCGCGATCGATTCGAGGTCGTAAACGCCGTCGCGCCCTACCCAAGGCGCGCCCGAGCGCAAACGGCTGGCGAGATAGAGCCCGGTCAGGCCCGCCGAAACGCTGCAGACGACGTGAGCGCCGATGGTGACCAGGTCGGTTCTGATCCCCGCCAGGCGCGCGCCCTCCGCGTTGCCGCCGACGGCGTAGAGATGGGCGCCGAACCGGGTCGCCCAAAGGACGAACGAGGCGAGAGCCGCGAGCGCGAACAACGCCGCGACCGAATAGGGCACGGCGCCGAACGTGCTGTACGCAACGAGCTGAAATTCCTTCGGCACCGATCCGGCGAAATCGGTGAAGCTCGCCGAGAGCACCCCCTGCAGAATGAGCCCGACGGCGAGAGTGGCGATGAGCGGATTGACCTGAAGGCGCGAGATGATGGCGCCGTTCACCGCTCCGACCAGCGCCGAGATCGCGAGCACGATCAGAACCGCGGTGAGCATCATGTCCGCCCGGCCCTGCATGATGTACGAGGCAAGGACCGCGGCGACGCTAATCATGTTGGCGACCGAAAGGTCGATCGACCCGGCGATGATGGCGAAGGTCTGCCCGAGCGCGACGACGCCAAGCCCGACCATGCGCTGGAGCAGGCCGATGACGCCGTCGGTCTCGAGCATCCGGGTTTGGCGGGTCCACAGCGCGACGCCCACATAGAGCGCAATCGAACCGACAAAAAGCAGCAGCGGCGCGGCGGAATGGCGCCGCCAGGCCGGCGCTGGGGCGATGGCCTCCCGATCGCTCATGAGGCCATCGCGTGCGGTTCGCGATCATGCGCGACGGCGATCGCCATCACCTCTTCTTCGGTGGCGCCGCCCGGCAGCTCGCCGACCAGCGTTCCTTCCCGCATGATGAGAATCCGGTCGCTGACGCCGATGATCTCGGGCAAATCCGACGAAATCATCAGGATGGCGCGTCCGCGCCGCGCCATGTCGCGCATGATCTTGTAGATCGCCGCCTTCGCCGCAACGTCCACCCCGCGGGTTGGTTCGCAGAAGATGAGGACTTCGGGATCGCGCGCCAGCCAGCGCGCGATAATCACCTTCTGCTGGTTGCCGCCCGACAGGAACTGCGCTTCCTGATCGAAGCTGGCCGCTCTGACGTCGAGCTGAACGAGCCGTTTGTCGGTCGATTGCGGCGACATCGGCTCGGCGGTCGGAGAGCGAAACGCGGGCGCGAACGCCCGCTCGATCAGCGTGGCGTTGTCGCGGACCGATTGCTGCATCAAGAGCCCTTCGCGCTTGCGATCGTCCGACAGGCGCCCGAGGCCGGCTTCGATCGCCGCGCGCGGATGTCTCGGCTTCGCCGTCCGGCCGCCGATCTCGATCGCCCCGCTCTCGAACGGCTCGTCGCCGATGAGGGCGCGAGCGAGCGCGTCCTTGCCCGAGCCTTCGAGGCCAGCGACGCCGACGATCTCTCCCGCCCGGAGCTCGAAGCTGACCCCGCTCAACTGTCGGTTGGCTCCGGCACGAACGGTGAGCGCCGGCGCGCCCGGAGGCTGCGACGGGCGCGGCGGATAGAAGTCAGCGAGATCGCGGCCGACCATCGCGCGAACGAGCCGGCCGGTCGGCGCCTCCGCGAGCGGAGCGGTCATGATCGTGCGCCCGTCCTTGAGCACGGTGACGCGGTCGGCCACCGCCTGAATCTCGACCATCCGGTGCGAGATGTAGATAATCGTCACCCCCTCGGCGCTGAGCTTGCGCACGAGATCGAGCAGGCGGTCCGCATCTTCGCGGTCGAGAGCGGCGGTCGGTTCGTCCATGACCAGGATGCGGGCGTCGATCGCCAGCGCCTTGGCGATTTCGACAATCTGCTGGTGGGCGATCGAGAGGTCTGCGGCCAGCGAATCGGAGGCGATCGACGAGCCGAGCCGCCGCAACAGGCCGGTGGCCTCATCATGCATGGTCCGCCGGTCGAGGATGCCGAAACGGGTGGGTTCGACGCCGAGAAAGACGTTCTCCGCCACTGTGCGGTACGGCAACAGGCTCAGCTCCTGGTGGATGATGCTGACGCCTGCGCGCCGGGCGGCGATCGGGTGCGAAAACACGACCTCCCGCCCATCGAGCCGGATGGTCCCGCCATCGGGCCGGTAAACGCCGCCGAGAATCTTGATCAGCGTCGATTTTCCCGCGCCGTTCTCGCCACAGAGGGCGTGAACCTCGCCGCGCGCGCAGCCGAAGCTGACCGCGTCGAGCGCCTGCACGCCTGGAAACGTCTTGCTGATGCCGAGCATTTCCAGCGCGAGCGCCGCTTGCTCCAAAAGAATTCCTCCCGCTTCGGTCGGCGTCAGACGCTCCCTACTCCGCCGCGATGCGGTCCCGTTCCGCGCGCCGGCCGCGCGGATCGCGGTGCAGCTTGCCGTCCTTCATGATCATCGCAAGCCGACCGGGCCCGACGAGCACCGACTGATCGACCAGCGGATTGCCGTCGACAAGCAGGATGTCCGCCAGCGCCCCAGGCTTGATCACGCCGAGTTCGCCCTTGTGGCCCATCAGTTCGCCGCCGACCGAGGTCGCGCAGCGCAATGCCTCAGCGGGCGTATAACCGAAGAACTTGACGAAATGGCCGATGTCTCTCGCATTCTGGCCCATCGGCGTGATCTTGAAGCCGTAGTCGCCGCCGATCACCACCTTCATGCCGCGCTTGCGCATCTGTTCATAGGTGCGGCAGGTCGCCTCGAGCTTGCGCGGCAGGTGCATAGCCTCGACGACGTCGCGGGTCATGCCGTGGGCGTCGCCCTCGAACACCGCGTTGTGAACGAGCCCGAAAGCAGGGCCGACGATCACCCGGTCCTTCGCCGCCTCGAGCATGTCGAGCGCCTCCTCGTCGGCAAAGTCGCAGTGATAGATGCAATCGACATGATTGCGCACCGCGCGCTTGACCGACGCCGCCGCGCGTGAATGGCAGGCGACGCGCTTGTTCCACTCATGGGCGACCTCGACCGCGGTCGCAACCTCGAGCTCGCTCATCGAGGTGACCTCGGCCCGGGCGTAGGAGACAAACTCGTCGCCCGAGATGTTGATCTTGATGTTGTCGACGCCCTCGCGGCAGCAGAGACGGACCGCGCGCCTGACCTCGTCCGGCCCGTCGGCGATCATGCCGAAGCTTTCCGCGTGCATGTGCTGCTTGCGCTCGTCCCCGAGGCCGCCGGTCACCGTGATCTCGGGCCCCGCGGCGCGATAGCGCGGTCCGGCGAGATAGCCGTCCTCGATTTCCTGCCGCACGACGACGTCGAGGCGCAATTTCGCCGACGCGGCCGAATAGCAGGAGGTGAACCCGTGATCGAGGATCAGGGTCGCGTTGCGGCAGGTCCGGAGAAGATGTTCTTCCGGCGGTATCTCGCCAAGGTCCTGATTGCGCGCCGGGCCGACGAACGACAGGTGGCAATGCCCCTCGACCATCCCCGGCATCAGGGTCATGCCGCCGCCGTCGATGATTTCGGCGCCGTCGCGGCGAATCTGTCCTTTGTCCCTCGCGACCGCGGTGATGCGGTTCTTCTCGATCAGCACCTCGGCCGGATAGCGCTCGTCGTTCTCGCCATCCCAGACCTGGGCGTTCACAATCAGAAAGGCCATCGCGTCCATCCTCCCGTTGGCGGCCGCCCGGAACCGTTTTTATACCGCCATGATAGGGGCATGGCAGGCGTCAAGTCCAACGCTTTTGGAAAGACGCAGCGCATTTGGCGCGTCCTTAGGCATCCAACCGTCGAAGAAGATTGTGGTGCCGCAAGAGGGCACCTAATTAGCGTTTGCCGACGTCGTATCCGTCTCATAAACATCAACAAACCGTGGGCTTTCCGAGGCAGAACGTCTTTAGTTGTCCGCCGATGTGTGCGACGATCCGCTCCAACGTGTGGGACTAGGTGTGGGACCGGTGATGGGGCAATTGACAGAAAGGGGCGCTCAAACCGCGAGGCCAGGCCGGCATGGCGACGGCGGCGGCCTGCACCTTGTCGTGAGCGCGACCGGGCGCAAGAAGTGGGTTTTGCGCTACCGGATCTCGGGCGTCCGGAAGGACAAGGGGCTCGGATCGTATCCGAATGTCGGCCTCAAGGATGCACGTACGAAGGCCGCAGAGCACCGAGCGCTCATTGGCAAGGGCATTGACCCGATTGAAGCGGAGAGGGCCTCCGGGAAGGCTGCGCGGCCAGTCCCGACCTTTGAGGACATTGCCAAGCTTGTAATCGCCGATGCACAAAAGAAATCTGTCAACGCCAAGGTCCGCTATCAGTGGGAGCGCCATCTTGGGGCCGCATACTGCGAGCCGCTCCTCGCGCGCCCAGTCCACGAGATCACGATCGCTCGATGTCGCGGCCGTCCTGCGCTCGGTATGGGACCAAGCCGGAGGTCGCGCGCAAGTTCTATCCGGCCTTCCGGCGCGTGTTCGAGCGCGCCCGCATCATCCTCCGGGACGAGCATGGCGTCGCGATGCCTGACAATCCGGCTCGCTGGGATGATTTGAAGGCCATGGGCTTTGAGGCGCCGGCGCAGTTGAGCCGGGGGCGCCATCCTTCATTGCCGCACATTCAGATGCCCAAATTCATCGCAGCCCTGCGGGCTCGGGGCGCCGTGGCGTCGAGCGCTCTCGAATTTCTGATTCTGACGAATGCGCGAACGGATGCGGTGCTCAAAGCGCAATGTGTTTCGTCCCAGACTTTGATGGCGCATTCTTATCGAGCGATTTGAAGGATGCGCTATGGGACAGATTCTACACGGGAGCGCCACAACGACAGAGGCGGTCCGTCGAGCGATACAACATAGTCAAGAGAGCCTGAGAAGGCATGGGCCTGTAACGTGGCGGACGGCGCGAGCGGGGAGAAAAACGGGTCCCCTTGGCGACCGCCGGGCGCGTCTTGAACGCCTCAGGGAAGGACGTTCACGGGATTTGGGTTGAGATGAAAGCAGCGAAGTAGGCTCGGACAGCGCCCTTCAGACCTTCCCGAACGTCTCGTCGAACGCA
Source organism: uncultured Alphaproteobacteria bacterium (assembly GCA_963776665.1). Taxonomy (GTDB): domain Bacteria; phylum Pseudomonadota; class Alphaproteobacteria; order Rhizobiales; family Beijerinckiaceae; genus Roseiarcus. The sequence goes on along the minus strand of CAVZNQ010000026.1, from coordinate 7,127 downwards.
TAGCCGGCGCCCCGAACCGTGCGAATCGGATCGCGTTCGCGGCCGCGCGAGAGAGCTTTGCGCAGCCGCCCGACATGAACGTCGACGGTGCGCTCGTCGATCTCCGCCGCCTGCCCCCAAACCGCATCGAGCAACTGGGCGCGCGAGAACACCCGGCCCGGCTTTTCCAGCAGATATTCGAGCAGCCGGAACTCGGTCGGGCCAAGGTGGATGTCGCGCGTGGCGCGGCGAACGCGCCGGGTCTCCCGATCGAGGTCGAGGTCGCCGGCATAGAGGCGCTCGGCGATCCGCTCCGGCCGGCTGCGCCGGAGCAGCGCCCGCACCCGCGCCATCAGCTCGGGCACCGAGAACGGCTTGACGACGTAGTCGTCGGCCCCAACCGATAAACCCCGCACCCGCTCGGCTTCCTCGCCCCGCGCGGTAACCATGATGACCGGCAGGGTCCGGGTTGCCTCCCGCGCGCGCAAGCGACGGCAGATCTCGAGCCCCGACACGCCGGGCAGCATCCAGTCGAGGATGACGAGGTCAGGCGTGTTCTCGGCCAGACTGAGCTCGGCCTCGTCGCCGCGCGTCACGTTCTCAACCAAATAACCTTCAGACTCGAGGTTGTATCCCAAGAGCAACGCCAGATCGGATTCGTCCTCGACGATGAGAATGCGCGGCGCGGACGCCGAGCCAGGACGGACGATCTCCTTGCGCGCCTGGTTCATCATGATTCCCCTCCGACGTTAGGTTCGCTGTCCGGCCCCCGGCGGCTGCGCGGCCGCTCGGACGGCAGGTTCGAACCGGTCACGAGATAGAACACCGTTTCGGCAATGTTGGTCGCGTGGTCGCCGATCCGCTCGATATTCTTGGAGCAGAACAGGAGATGGGCGCAGAAGGTGATGTTGCGCGGATCCTCCATCATATGGGTGAGCAGGTCGCGGAAGACCGAATCTTCGAGGGCGTCGAGATCGGCGTCCCGCTCCCAGACGTCGAGCGCCCGCTCGACATCGCGCTGGGCGTAGGCGTCGAGCACGTCCTTCATTAGCTCCATGGCGAAGTCGTTCATGTGCTTGATGCCGACGATGGCGCGGGGAACGCGCAACTCCACGCCGATCTTGAGCGAGCGTTTGGCGATGTTCTTGGCCAGATCGCCGACCCGCTCGAGATCGCCGGCGACCCGGATGGCGCCGATGATTTCGCGCAGGTCGATCGCCACCGGCTGGCGACGCGCGATCGTCAGGATCGCCTGCTCCTCCACCTCACGCTGCAACGCGTCGAGTCGCGGGTCGGTCGAAACCACCTCATGGGCGAGCGCGGTGTCGGCGCCGGCGAGCGCGTCCATGGCCTCGATCACCATTTTCTCCGCGAGCCCGCCCATCTCCGCGATGCGGCGCTCGAGCAGGTCGAGGTCCTTGTCGTAGGCTCTGACGGTGTGCTGGTCCACCACGGCGTTGCCTCCCGTCAGCCGAAGCGGCCGGTCACGTAGTCCTGGGTGCGCTTGTCGCGCGGCGAAGTGAAAACGGCATCTGTCTCAGCGAATTCGACCATCTCGCCCAGATACATGAAGGCGGTGTAGTGCGAGACGCGCGCGGCCTGCTGCATGTTGTGGGTGACGATCGCGATCGTGTAGTCGCCGGACAACTCGTCGATCAGCTCTTCGATCTTCGCCGTCGAGATCGGATCGAGAGCGGACGCCGGCTCATCGAACAGGATAACCTCCGGGCTGATCGCCACGGTGCGGGCGATGCACAGACGCTGCTGCTGGCCGCCGGAGAGACTGAGGCCGCTGGCGTTCAGTTTGTCCTTGACCTCGGTCCAAATCGCGGCGCGGCGCAGCGCCGATTCGACTCGCGCGTCCATTTCGGATTTCGGCAGTTTCTCGTAAAGGCGCACGCCGAAGGCGATGTTCTCATAGATCGTCATGGGGAAAGGCGTCGGCTTCTGAAACACCATGCCAACCCGTGAGCGCAGGAGATTAAGGTCGAGCGCGGGCGAGAGGATGTTCTCCCCGTCGAGCATCACCTCGCCTTCGGCGCGATGGCCGGGATAGAGGTCGTACATGCGGTTGAGCACTCTGAGCAGCGTCGACTTGCCGCAGCCGGACGGCCCGATGAAAGCCGTCACCTGCCCCTCGTAGAGCGACAGATCGACGCCCTTGAGAGCATGCACCTTGCCGTAGTAGAAATTAAGACCGCGCATGACGACTTTTGCCGGGATCGTCGCGCTGCGCTTCAGGGGCGCCTGGGCCGAGACGTCGTTACTCATGCGCATGACCCTTGCTGGACCTATTTCTGCTTGACCGAGGCGGAGAGAACCCGCGCGATGATGCTTAGCCCCAGAACAGCCAAGGTGAGGATCAGCGCCCCGGTCCATGCGAGCCTCTGCTGCTCGGCGTAGGGGCTACGGGCAAATTCGTAGATGATGAGCGGGAGCGCCGACATCGGCCCACGCGGATCGGCCGAGAACAGCGAATTTCCGAGCGCGGTGAAAATCAGCGGCGCGGTCTCGCCGGTCATGCGGGCGATCGCGAGCAGGATGCCGGTGATGATGCCCGAAGCGACCGCCCGGTAGGCGACGTTCCTGATCACGAGCGACCGCGGCATTCCGAGGGCGGAGGCGGCCTCGCGGAGCGAGTTCGGCACCAGATTGAGCATGTCCTCGGTGGTCCTGACCATGATCGGCGCGCCGAGCACGGCGAGGGCGACGCCGCCGGCGAGGGCGGAGAAATGCCCGACCGTCACCACGAGCAGCTCGTAGATAAACAGGCCGACGATGATCGAGGGCGCGCTGAGCAGAATGTCGTTGATGAAGCGGACGACGAATGCGAGCCGCGAGTTGGCGCCGTATTCCGCGAGATAGGTGCCTGCCAGAATGCCGAGCGGGGCGCCGATGGCGAGGCCGATCGCGGTCATGATCACGCTGCCGACGATCGAGTTGAGCAGACCTCCGGCGACTCCAGGCGGGGCGGTATTCTTGGTGAAGACTTCCAGCGACAAACCGCCAAAGCCGTTCCACACCAGGGTTGCCAGGATGATCGCGAGCATGGTCAAGCCCAGCGCTGTCGCTGCGTAGGCAAGGATGGTCCAGACGAAGTTTCGCGCCCGGCGCTTGGGATAGAGGTTGGCCGTGGCCGTCATGCCTTCAACTCCAGGCGCGCAAGCATGAGCCGCGCGGCCGCGAGAACGAGGAACGTGATGACGAACAGGATGAAGCCGAGCGCGAGCAGCGACGACGTGAACAGTCCCGGATCCGCGTCGGCGAACTGGTTGGCGATCATCGCCGAGATTGTCGTGCCCTGCGCGAGAATGGAGGCCTGGATCTTGGTGGCGTTGCCGACGACGAAGGTGACCGCCATCGTCTCGCCCAACGCGCGGCCAAGCGCCAGCATGACGCCGCCGATGACGCCGACCCGGGTGTAGGGTATCACGATGTTGCCGACGACCTCGAAGGTTGTCGCCCCGACGCCATAGGCGGCCTCCTTCAATACCGTTGGAACCGTGTCGAAGACGTCCCGCGACACCGCGGTGATGAATGGGAGAATCATCAGCGCGAGCACGAGCCCGGCGGTCAGCACGCCGTAGCCGAGCGGCGGCCCCTGAAACAAATAGCCGATGATCGGCACGTTGCCGACCGTGTTGATGAGGAAGGGCTGGATATAGGCCTGCATCACCGGCCGGAAATAATAGACGCCCCAGATCCCGTAGATGATCGAGGGAATCCCGGCGAGAAGCTCGATCGCCACGCCAATGGGCCGGCGCAGCGGCAGCCAGCAGAGCTCGGTGAGGAAGACCGCGATCCCAAGGCCGACCGGAACCGCGATCAGCATGGCGATCACCGACGTCACCAGGGTGCCGTAGATCGCCGTCGCCGCGCCGAATTTCTCCTTGGGCGGACTCCAGGCGTCGGAGAACAGAAAGCCGACGCCGAATTCGCGGAAAGCCGGCCACGCGCCGATGAACAGCGCGACCATGACTCCGAGCAGGAGCACAAGAACAAGGATCGCGGCGCCAAGCGCAAACAGACGGAATCCGGCGTCGGAGAATTTCAGCCTGGCGAGCGCACGGGCGCGGTCCGTCGGCGAGGTACGGGCGGCGCCAGGGGTTTGGAGCGTGGTTGCGGTCATCGCTGGTTTCAACTTTGTCCGTCACCCAGAAGAGTCAACCGGCGGGCGACGCGACGTCGAGCCGCCAGCGCCGCCCGCGGGCGGTCACTTCTGCTGGACGTCCTTGTTCCACATCGCCTCGACCAGCTTGATCACGTTGTCGGGCATCGGGATATAGTCGAGGTCCTGCGCCATCTTGCCGCCCTTCTCGTACGCCCACTTGAAAAATTGCAGCGCATCGTCCGAGGCGGCGACATCGACCGGCTTCTTGTACATCAGAATGAACGTCGCGGCGGTCATCGGCCACGACTTGTCTCCCGGCTGATTGGCCAGGATCTGATAGAAACCGCGCACGCTCCAGTCGGCGCTGGCGGCCGCGGCCTGGAAGGCGTCCATGGTCGGAGCGACGGTTTTGCCAGCCTTGTTGATCATGCTGGTGAAGGTGAGCTTGTTTTGCTGGGCGTAGGCGAACTCGACATAGCCGATCGCCCCGGGGGTGGTGGCGACGTTGTTGGCGACGCCGTCGTTACCTTTGGCCCCGATGCCCGACGACCATTCGACGGTCGTCGCAGCTCCAACGCCCGATTGCCACTCGGGCGACGCCTGAGACAGATAGTAGGTGAAGTTGAAGGTGGTGCCCGAGCCGTCCGCGCGATGAATATTGGCGATCGCGAGGTCGGGGAGCTTGAGACCGGGATTGAGTTTCGCGATCGCCGGATCGTTCCATTTGGCGATCTTGCCCATGTAGATCTGCGCGACGGTTGGGCCGTCGAGCACGAGCTCGCCTGACTTCACACCCGGGATATTGACCACCATCACGATCCCCCCCATCACCATCGGCCACTGGGCGAGGCCGTCCTTGTCGAGGTCTTCGGCCTTAAGAGGCGCGTCGGTAGCAATTCGTTTGATCCCTGCGCCCGAGCCGATCGATTGGTAGTTGAGGCCGTTGCCGGTCTCCTTCTGGAGTAGTTAAGACTTAATCTGACAGTTGGTGTCATAGCTGAGGCGGAAGCCGAGGCCGGGCGCGGAGCTGGTCGGGGGTTGCGTAGCGCCCGGCCTCGGCGTTTCGAGAGGACACCGACGATGACCAAGGAACAGAAGATCATTCGCGCCAAGGTTGGGCTGCTGGAGTTGGCCAAGCAACTCGGCAATGTCAGCCAGGCCTGCAAAATGATGGGCTATAGCCGCGACAGCTTTTACCGGTTCAAGGAGCTTTACGACGCCGGCGGCGAACTGGCGCTGCAGGAGCTGACGCGGCGCAGGCCGATCCTGAAGAACCGCACGCTGCCGACGTCGAGGCGATCATTGTGGAGCTATCGCTTGAGCGGCCGGCGTACGGCCAAATCCGCATCGCCAACGAGCTTCGCCAACTCGGCCATTCGATCTCGCCGGCTGGCGTTCGTGAAGTTTGGCAGCGTCATGATCTTGAGACGATGAAGAAACGGCTCAAGGCGCTCGGAGCCAAAGTCGCCCAGGAAGGGCTGGTTCTGACCCGAGAGCCAGCTGGCCGCGCTGGAGAAGGCCAAGAGCAAAAAGGAGGCGCATGGCGAGTTCGAGAGCGAATGTCCGGGCTATTGCGGGGCTCAGGACACCTTCTACGTTGGCAACATGAAGGGGGTCGGGCGCATCTACCAGCAGACCTTCATCGACACCTACGCCAAGGTCGCCTTCGCCAAGCTTTACGACCGCAAGACGCCGATCACCGCCGCCGATCTCATGGACCATCGGCGTTGTGCCGTTCTACGACGCCCATGAGGTGAAGCTCTGTCGCGTGCTGACCGATCGCGGCACCGAATATTGCGGCAACCCAGAGCATCACGAATACGAGCTCTACCTGGCGCTCGAAGACATCGATCACTCGCGCACCAAGACCAAGAGCCCGCAGACGAATGGAATTGTCGAGCGGTTCCACAAGACCGTGCTCGACGAATTCTACCGCGTCGCCTTCCGCAAGAAAATCTACGGCTCGATCAGCGAGCTGCAGAGCGATCTCGATGATTGGGTCAAGAGCTATAACGAGGAAAGACCGCACCAGGGACGATGGTGCTTCGGCAAAACGCCGATCCAGACCTTCCTTGACGCAACGCCGCTGGCGAAGGAGAAATGATCGCCGCCTGAGCAAAACACACAGGCGGCCCGAACAGACTCCGGACGCTGACCGTCAGATCAAGTACAAACTACTACACCTTCTTATAGGAGTCCGCCCATTTGCGTAGATCGGAAACGGAAAAGTCGCCCCCGCCCCGGAAATATCCGCCGCGTAGGCAGCGGCGACAGTGCCGATGATCGCGGCGGCCACGATAATTGATTTGAAGGACATTGGGGCCTCTCTGGATTACACGCTCATTTAGGAGTTCAAGCCGCGCGCATGCGCAAGCCGCGCGCATGCGGCTGCCCGGGCGCGCGAGACCAATAACCTGCCATCGGCAGCCTTATATGACACGGGCGCGAATGTTATGTGACGCTGCAATCGCAAGAGAAACCTTGGGAATTGCGGCTTGCCGCCGCGAGAGGGATATACGCGCGGCGGTGTACGCCGGCGGGCCGCGCGATGGCGGTGAAAAGGGAAGCGCCGCCGTTTTCAAGCGCACCTGAACGCCTGCGCCGGGGAGTTCACGAGGAGCCGCAGATTGACAGGCAAAGCCGGTTGCAACCGAGCGAGCGCGGCCTCTATAGTCGCCCGCCTCCGGAGGGAAGGCCAGTCGGTCCGAATTGACGCCGAGCCGGGGCGCAGCGAAAGAAGCCTCACGGAAGGCTTGGAGCGCGGAGTCTCGATCGGTCGCGGCCGGCGCGGGGAAGGCGTCGATGCGGTCCGGAGCAACCGGATTGCGGTCGGAACATCGGATCTGGTGTCGGGTCCGCGTAGCGATGAGAACGGGGCGGCAATGGGGCAATCACGGCCGATCAAAGTCGCGGTGATCGGCGGAGGCTGCGCCTCGATGGCCGCGGCCTTCGAACTGACGCGCCCGGAGCACAACGGACGATATCAGCTGACGGTCTACCAGACCGGGTGGCGGCTCGGCGGCAAAGGGGCGTCCGG
>CAVZNQ010000025.1:0-32919 GCA_963776665.1 uncultured Alphaproteobacteria bacterium | reverse complement strand
GTGGCGGACGGCGCGAGCGGGAGAAAAAGGGGTCCCTTTGGCGCCGCAACCCGCCGGGCGCGTCTTGAACGCCTCAGGGAAGGACGTTCACGGGATTCGGGTTGAGATGAAAGCAGCGAAGTAGGGTCGGACAGCGCGCCTTCAAACCTTCCCGAAGGTCTCGTCGAAGGCGTAGCCCGTGCCGCGCACGGTGCGGATCGGATCGCGTTCCCTGCCTCGCGAGAGCGCCTTGCGCAGCCGGCCGACGTGAACGTCGACGGTGCGCTCGTCGATCTCCGCCGCCTGCCCCCAAACCGCATCGAGCAATTGGGCGCGCGAGAACACCCGGCCCGGCTTTTCGAGCAGATATTCAAGCAGCCGGAACTCGGTCGGGCCGAGGTGGATGTCGCGCGCGCCGCGGCGAACGCGCCGGGTCTCACGATCGAGGTCGAGGTCGCCGGCATAGAGGCGTTCGGCGATGCGCTCCGGCCGGCTGCGCCTGAGCAGCGCCCGCACCCGCGCCATCAGCTCGGGCACCGAGAACGGCTTGACGACATAGTCGTCGGCGCCGACCGACAAGCCGCGCACCCGCTCGGCCTCCTCGCCGCGCGCGGTCATCATGATGACCGGAAGCGTGCGGGTGGCCTCCCGCGCCCGCAACCGGCGGCAGATTTCGAGCCCCGACACGCCCGGCAGCATCCAGTCGAGGATGACGAGGTCGGGCGCGTTCTCGGCCAGCCGCAGCTCGGCCTCGTCGCCGCGCGTCACGTTCTCGACCACATAGCCTTCGGACTCGAGGTTATAGCCCAAGAGCAACGCCAGATCGGATTCGTCCTCGACGATGAGAATGCGCGGCGCGGACGCAGACGCCTGGACGGACGATCTCCTTGCGCGCCTGGTTCATCATGACTCTCCTCCGGCGTCGGCTTCGTTGTCCGACCTCCGGCGGCTGCGCGGCCGCTCGGTCGGCAGATTCGAACCGGTCACGAGATAGAACACGGTTTCGGCAATGTTGGTGGCGTGGTCGCCGATCCGCTCGATATTCTTCGAGCAGAACAGAAGATGGGCGCAGAAGGTGATGTTGCGCGGATCCTCCATCATATGGGTCAGGAGATCGCGGAAGACCGAATCTTCGAGCGCGTCGAGATCGGCGTCCCGCTCCCAGACGTCGAGCGCCCGCTCGACGTCGCGCTGGGCGTAGGCGTCGAGCACGTCCTTCATCAGCTCCATGGCGAAGTCGTTCATGTGCTTGATGCCGATGATGGCGCGGGGAACGCGCGATTCGACGCCGATCTTGAGCGAGCGCTTGGCGATGTTCTTGGCGAGATCGCCGACCCGCTCGAGATCGCCGGCGACGCGAATGGCGCCGATGATCTCGCGCAGGTCGATCGCCACCGGCTGGCGGCGCGCGATCGTCAGGATCGCCTGCTCCTCGACCTCGCGCTGCAACGCGTCGAGTCGCGGGTCGGTCGAAACCACCTGATGGGCGAGCGCGGTGTCGGCGCCGGCGAGCGCGTCCATCGCGTCGATCACCATTTTCTCGGCGAGGCCGCCCATCTCCGCGATGCGTCGCTCGAGCAGGTCGAGATCCTTGTCGTAGGCTCTGACGGTGTGCTGGTCCACCACGGCGTTGCCTCCCGTCAGCCGAAGCGGCCGGTGACGTAATCCTGGGTGCGCTTGTCGCGCGGCGAGGTGAAGACGGCGTTCGTCTCGGCGAATTCGACCATCTCGCCCAGATACATGAAGGCCGTATAGTGCGAGACGCGCGCGGCCTGCTGCATGTTGTGGGTGACGATCGCGATCGTGTAGTCGCCGGACAGTTCGTCGATCAGCTCTTCGATCTTGGCCGTCGAGATCGGATCGAGCGCGGACGCCGGCTCGTCGAACAGGATCACCTCCGGACTGATCGCGACCGTGCGGGCGATGCACAGGCGCTGCTGCTGGCCGCCGGAGAGGCTGAGGCCGCTGGCGTTCAATTTGTCCTTGACCTCGGTCCAGAGCGCGGCGCGGCGCAGCGCCAATTCGACCCGCGCGTCCATATCCGACTTCGGCAGTTTCTCATAGAGGCGAACGCCGAAGGCGATGTTCTCATAGATCGTCATCGGGAACGGCGTCGGCTTCTGGAACACCATTCCGACGCGCGAGCGCAGGAGATTGAGGTCGAGGGCGGGAGAGAGGATATTCTCGCCGTCGAGCATCACCTCGCCTTCGGCGCGCTGGCCGGGATAGAGGTCGTACATGCGGTTGAGCACCCTCAAGCAGCGTCGACTTGCCGCAGCCGGACGGGCCGATGAACGCCGTCACCTGGCCCTCGTAAAGAGCGAGGATCGACGTTCTTGAGCGCATGCGTCTTGCCGTAATAGAAATTGAGGCCGCGCATCACGACCTTCTCCTTGATCGCGTCGCCGCGCTTCGCGGGCGCCTGGGCAGAGACGTCGTTGCTCATGCGCATGACCCTTCTGGATCCTACTTCTGCTTGACCGAGGCGGAGAGAACCCGCGCGATGATGCTCAGCCCCAGCACCGCGAAGGTGAGGATCAGCGCCCCGGTCCAAGCGAGCCTCTGCTGCTCGGCGTAGGGGCTGCGGGCGAATTCGTAGATGATGAGCGGGAGCGCCGACATCGGCCCGCGCGGATCGAGCCGAGAACAACGAATTTCCGAGCGCGGTGAAGATCAGCGGCGCGGTCTCGCCGGTCATGCGGGCGATCGCGAGCAGAATGCCGGTGATGATGCCCGAAGCGACCGCCCGGTAGGCGACGTTCCGGATCACGAGCGACCGCGGCATGCCGAGCGCCGAGGCGGCTTCGCGCAGCGAGTTGGGCACGAGGTTGAGCATGTCCTCGGTGGTCCGCACCATGATCGGCGCGCCGAGCACCGCGAGCGCGACGCCGCCGGCGAGGGCGGAGAAATGCCCGACCGTCACCACCAGCAGCTCGTAGATGAACAGGCCGACGATGATCGAGGGCGCGCTGAGCAGAATGTCGTTGATGAAGCGGACGACCGATGGCGAGCCGCGAGTTGGCGCCGTATTCCGCGAGATAGGTGCCCGCCAGAATGCCGAGCGGCGCGCCGATCGCGAGGCCGATCGCGGTCATGATCACGCTGCCGACGATCGAGTTGAGCAGACCTCCGACGACTCCGGGCGGGGCGGTATTCTTGGTGAAGACGTCGAGCGACAATCCGCCAACGCCGTTCCACAGCAGGGTGGCCAGGATGATCGCGAGCATGGTCAAGCCGAGGGCCGTCGCCGCGTAGGCAAGGACGGTCCAGACGACGTTGCGCGCCCGGCGCCTGGGATAGAGGTTGGCCGCGGCCGTCATGCCTTCAACTCCAGGCGCGCAAGCATGAGCCGTGCGGCCGCGAGAACCAGGAACGTGATGACGAACAGGATGAAGCCGAGCGCGAGCAGCGACGACGTGAACAGTCCCGGATCCGCGTCGGCGAACTGGTTGGCGATCATCGCCGAGATCGTCGTGCCCTGCGCGAGGATCGAGGCCTGAATCTTGGTGGCGTTGCCGACGACGAAGGTGACCGCCATCGTCTCGCCCAGCGCGCGGCCAAGCGCCAGCATGACGCCGCCGATGACGCCGACCCGGGTGTAGGGTATGACGATGTTGCCGACGACCTCGAAGGTCGTCGCCCCGACGCCATAGGCGGCCTCCTTCAGCACCGGCGGAACCGTGTCGAAGACGTCCCGCGACACCGCGGTGATGAACGGCAGAATCATCAGCGCGAGCACGAGCCCGGCGGTCAGCACGCCGTAGCCGAGCGGCGGCCCCTGAAACAAATAGCCGATGATCGGCACGTTGCCGACCGTGTTGATGAGGAAGGGCTGGATATAGGCCTGCATCACCGGCCGGAAATAATAGACGCCCCAGATGCCGTAGATGATCGAGGGAATTCCGGCGAGAAGCTCGATCGCCACGCCGATGGGCCGGCGCAGCGGCAGCCAGCAGAGCTCGGTGAGGAAGACCGCGATCCCAAGGCCGACCGGAACCGCGATCAGCATGGCGATCAGCGACGTCACCAGGGTGCCGTAGATCGCCGTCGCCGCGCCGAATTTCTCCTTGGGCGGACTCCAGGCGTCGGAGAACAGAAAGCCGACGCCGAATTCGCGGAAAGCCGGCCACGCGCCGATGAACAGCGCGACCATGACTCCGAGCAGGAGCACAAGAACGAGGATCGCCGCGCCGAGCGCAAACAGCCGGAATCCGGCGTCGGAGAATTTCAGCCTGGCGAGCGCACGGGCGCGGTCCATCGGCGAGGTGCGGGCGGCGCCAGGGGTTTGGAGCGTGGTTGCGGTCATCGCTGGTTTCAACTTTGTGCGTCACCCGGAAGAGTCAACCGGCGGGCGACGCGACGGCGAGCCGCCAGCGCCGCCCGCGGACAGTCACTTCTGCTGGACGTCCTTGTTCCACATCGCCTCGACCAGCTTGATCACGTTGTCGGGCATCGGGATATAGTCGAGGTCCTGCGCCATCTTGCCGCCCTTCTCGTACGCCCACTTGAAAAATTGCAGCGCATCGTCCGAGGCGGCGACATCGACCGGCTTCTTGTACATCAGAATGAACGTCGCGGCGGTCATCGGCCACGACTTGTCTCCCGGCTGGTTGGCCAGGATCTGATAGAAACCGGGCACGCTCCAGTCGGCGCTGGCGGCCGCGGCCTGGAAGGCGTCCATGGTCGGAGCGACGGTCTTGCCAGCCTTGTTGATCATGCTGGTGAAGGTGAGCTTGTTCTGCTGGGCGTAGGCGAACTCGACATAGCCGATCGCGCCGGGGGTGGTGGCGACATTGTTGGCGACGCCGTCGTTACCCTTGGCCCCGATGCCCGACGGCCATTCGACGGTCGTCGCCGCTGCCGATGCCCGACTGCCACTCGGGCGACACCTGAGACAGATAGTAGGTGAAGTTGAAGGTGGTGCCCGAGCCGTCGGCGCGATGAATATTGGCGATCGCGAGATCGGGGAGCTTGAGACCGGGATTGAGTTTCGCGATCGCCGGATCGTTCCATTTGGTGATCTTGCCCATGTAGATCTGCGCGACGGTTGGGCCGTCGAGCACGAGCTCGCCGGACTTCACGCCCGGGATATTGACCACCATCACGATCCCGCCCATCACCATCGGCCACTGGGCGAGGCCGTCCTTGTCGAGGTCTTCGGCCTTAAGAGGCGCGTCGGTAGCGCCGAAGGTCACGGTCTTGGCGCGAATCTGTTTGATGCCTGCGCCCGAGCCGATCGATTGGTAGTTGAGGCCGTCGCCGGTCTCCTTCTTATAGGAGTCCGCCCATTTGGCGTAGATCGGAAACGGAAAAGTCGCCCCCGCTCCGGAAATATCCGCCGCGTAGGCGGCGGCGACAGTGCCGATGATCGCGGCGGCCGCGATAATTGATTTGAAGGACATTGGGGCCTCTCTGGCGGAATTACACGCTCATTTAGGAGTTCAAGCCGCGCGCATGCGGCTGCCCGGGCGGCGCCAGAGTCATAACCTGCCATCGGCAGCCTTATATGACACGGGCGCGAATGTTATGTGACGCTGCAATCCCAAGAGAAACCTTGCGAATTGCGGCTTGCCGCCGCGAGAGGGATATACGCGAGGGGGTGTTCGCCGGCGGGCCGCGCGATGACGGTGAAAAGGGAAGCGCCGCCGTTTTCAAGCGCACCTGAACGCCTGCGCCGGGGAGTTCACGAGGAGCCGCAGATTGACAGGCAAAGCCGGTTGCAACCGAGACGAGCGCGGCCTCTATAGTCGCCCGCCTCCGGAGGGGAAGGCCAGTCGGTCCGAATTGACGCCGAGCCGGGGCGCAGCGAAAGAAGCCTCACGGAAGGCTTGGAGCGCGAGTCTCGATCGGTCGCGGCCGGCGCGGGGAAGGCGTCGATGCGGTCCGGAGCAACCGGATTGCGGTCGGAACATCGGATCTGGTGTCGGGTCCGCGTAGCGGTCGAGAACGGGGCGGCAATGGGGCAATCACGGCCGATCAAAGTCGCGGTGATCGGCGGAGGCTGCGCCTCGATGGCCGCGGCCTTCGAACTGACGCGCCCGGAGCACAACGGGCGATATCAGCTGACGGTCTACCAGACCGGCTGGCGGCTCGGCGGCAAAGGGGCGTCCGGCCGCGGCCCGGCCGGGCGGATCGAAGAACACGGTCTGCATATCTGGCTCGGCTACTACGAAAACGCGTTCAAGCTGCTGCGCGAATGCTATGCCGAGCTCGGCGGCGGATCGCGCGGTCGGCGCCGTCAGGAGTGGCGCGACGCGTTCTTTCCCGATCCGCATATCGCGATCAGCGAGCCGCATCGCCGCGGCGACGGGTGGGCGCACCTCACCGCCCATTTTCCGCCGGCGGACGGTCTGCCCGGCGACCCGCCGACGACCGATCCGCTCAGTCTGCGCAACTACGTCATTCGATCGGCGATCCTTCTGCGGACGCTCATCGTCGGCGTCGAAACGATCCGTCCGGCGAAGCGGGGCGCAGGCGGAGGAGACGACCTCGCCTCGCCTCGGGCGATCGTCGAGAAGGCCGCTTTTCTGCTGCGCTATGGCTTGCTGACTACCGCGGCGGCCCTCGTAGAGGCGCTCGCAGTCGTGGAGGCCGGGCTGAAGATGGGCTCGAAACTTCCGGCCGGCGTCATCCTGCGTCTTCTCGAAGCCGTCGCCGCCAACATCAAGGGGCGGGTCAGAAAATGGGTCGCGGCCGACGACGAAGTTCGCCGCCGCTGGGAGGTCGTCGATCTTGTCCTTGCGGTGCTGGTCGGAGTCGTGCGCTTCGGTCTGCTCACTGACCCGCGAGGGCTCGACGCGATCAACCACTATGATTGTCGGGAATGGCTGCGGATGAACGGCGCCTCGGAGCAGGCGCTCGATTCCGCCTTTCTGCGCGGTCTCTACGACCTTGTTTTTGCCTACGAGGGCGGCGATCCGGACCGGCCGCGGCTGGCCGCGGGCGACGCGCTGCGGGGCGGCTTTCGGATGTTCTACACTTACCGGGGAGCCTTCTTCTGGAAGATGCGCCAGGGCATGGGCGACGTGGTTTTCGCGCCCTTCTACAGGGTTCTCCGTCGACGCGGGGTCAGGTTCAAGTTCTTCCACCGACTCGAGAACGTCAGGCTCTCGGCGGCCGGGCCGGGGGAGGGCGGCGAGCGCGCCCATGTGGAGGCGCTCGAGTTCAGCGTGCAGGCGAAAGTGCGCGGGGGCCGGGACTATCGGCCGTTGATAGCCGTAAACGGAGGAGCGTGCTGGCCGTCCGAACCCGACTACCGCCAACTCGACAACGGCGCTGCGCTCAAAGCCGAGGCGCGCGACTTCGAATCACACTGGGAGCGGACCCGGGCGACGACCCGGACCCTCAGGGTGACGCGCGATTTCGATTTCGTGGTGCTTGGGGTCGGCCTCGGCGCTATTCCCTTCGTCTGCAAGGAATTCATTGCGAGAGACAGCCGATGGCGTAAGATGGCGGAGTCCGTCAAGACCGTCGCGACCCAGGCGTTTCAGCTCTGGCTGAGCGAGGATCTACAACAACTCGGCTGGGAGCCGCCGCCGGTGACCCTCTCGGCTTTCGTCAAGCCGTTCGACACGTGGTCGGACATGGGCCAGGTCGTCCCCGCGGAGGGTTGGCGGCGGCCTCCCCAAACCATTGCTTACTTTTGCGGGGCGCTTCATGAGCCGGACGAGGGCGTGACAATGGCGGAAGAGGGCTACTATGCCGCGCACCGGGAGAAAGTTCGCACCAATGCGCTCGCGTTTCTCGATCGTGAGGTGCGCCATTTGTGGCCGAAGGCGGCGGACGCCGAGCGAGGCTTTCGGTGGGACCTGCTCGTCGACGTGGGCGATCAGCGGTCCGGCGAAAAGAAACCTGCCCGACGTCGTCAGAGCACGGGGCGCGCCGCGGACAGCAGCCGCTTCGATTCGCAATACTGGGTCGCGAACGTGAACCCGACCGACCGCTACACCCAATCCCTCCCCGGGAGTTCGGAGCATCGCTTATCGCCGCTGGACAATACCTACGACAATCTGACCTTGGCCGGCGACTGGACCGATTGTGGGCTCAATCTCGGCTGCGTCGAGGCGGCGGTGATGTCGGGACGGCTGGCCGCGCACGCCCTGTCGGGTTCGCCCGCGCTGGAAGAAATCGTTGGGTTCGACCATCCCTGAGCGGCGGGCGGACCGCTGAAAAATCGAGAGGCTGAGATGAGTGACAATCGTGTCAAACGCGACGACCCGCCGCGAACGAAGTCGAATCGGACGACGACGAGCGCGGCGCCTCCGACCAGCGCTCACCGGAGGGTCATCGAAAAAGCCGTCAAGCTCGCCTATGGCGTCGTCGACGATCATATCGCCCAGGGGCAGAAGGCCGCCGAGAGTCTCCGCGCAGGAACTTACACTTCAGCGGATTTCGATACGGACCTTAAGATGTTGCTCGAGCGCGCGCTTATGCTTTCGAAGGAGATTGGCGCGCTCGGCGTGGACACGCTGGACGCGGTTCGAAAGATGGCTGGGCCCCGGTTGGGAGCGCCGCCTGTCTCCGACGTCGCCGTCGAGGTGAAATCGAAGCGGCGCAATCAGGTCAAGTACGATCTTCGATCGAGCCCGACCCGCTTCAGTCCGGCGGTTCCCCCGCTTTATTCCGCAGACCGAACCAAAGAGCCGCTCAAGGACATCCGCTTTGAGGTCAGGGACGGCCAGCATCCCGTGCTGATCGTCAACATTCCGGACAACCATCCCTACGGCGTCTACAGCGGAGCGATCGTTGACTCTGAAACTCACGAGCCGGCGGGCTTCATCAGCGTCCGGGTCCTCGAAGAAACGCAGCCGTAGAGACGCGGACCCGGACGAATATTCCGGCCTCGCAACTCCGCCGCTCGTAGCCGAACTCCTGGAGGAGTGCCGGCTCGAAGTTCTGGGCGCCATGAAGCCCTATTTGGCGTCCCGCGAACCCAGTCCCTACCTCTACGACCTTGCGGCCGACTATCCTCGGCGAGGCGGAAAGATGATGCGCCCGAGCATCTGCATCGCGACCGCGCGCGCGTTCGGGGCCCGGTCGTCGGAGGCGGTGCGCTCGGCCGTGGCGATCGAGCTTTTGCACAACGCCTTCCTCGTTCATGACGATATCGAGGACGAGAGCGAAATGCGGCGCGGCGAGCCCGCGCTCCATTCGCTCCACGGCGTTCCGCTCGCGTTGAATACCGGCGACGCGATGCTTCTCCTGAGTCTGCGTCCACTCCTCGACAACCGGCGGACTCTCGGCCCGCAACTCGCGCTCGACGTCCTCCTCGATACCGAGCGCATGGCGCGAGAGTCCGCCGAAGGGCAGGCGATGGAGCTTGGCTGGCGGCGCGATAACGTGATGGAGCTCGAGGACGAGGATTATTTCGCCATGGCGCTGAAGAAGACGTCGTGGCTCGCCGTCATCTATCCGATGCGCGTCGGCGCGATGATCGGCACGCGCGCAAGGAAGGATCTCGACCGGTTCATCCGCTTCGGGTTTTTCCTCGGCGCCGCGTTCCAGATCCAGGACGATCTTCTCAATCTCGCCGCCGATCATCGCTACGGCAAGGAGGCGCTCGGCGACCTCTTCGAGGGCAAGCGCACGTTGATGCTGATCCACGCGTTCCGGCGAGGCACTCCGGTGGAGCGCGCCAAGCTGAAGAAGGTCATGGGAGCGCCTCGCAGCGAGCGGAGGGTCGATGACGTCGCATGGATCAGAGACCTGATGGAACGGTACGGTTCGCTCAATTACGCGCGGGAGATCGCTCACGGGCTGGCGGGCGCCGCCCTGCATGAGTTCGCCGGAATATTCGGCGGCCTGCCGGCGTCGCGCGACAAGAATTTTTTGCGCGGTCTCGTCACCTGGATCTTCGAACGGACGTGATTGGAGAAGGCGGGGATTTCGGCGCCATGTCGAGCAATGGGAGCGGCCGCGGCCGTCGAACCGGGGGCAAGACCGGACGCCGGCCGCGCCGGAGCGCGCGCAGCCGCCTGATGATCTACGGCGCAACCGGTTTTACCGGCCGGTTGATCGCCGAGAGGGCGGTCGAGATCGGTCTGGCCCCCGTGCTGGCGGGCCGTGACGAGGTCCGCGTGCGGGAGCAGGCGGAGCTCCTCGGGGCGTCATGGCGAACCGTGAGCCTCGACTCGGTCGGGGCGTTGGCGGAGGCCCTGTCCGACATTGGGGCCGTCGTCCACGCAGCTGGCCCTTTCCTAGCCACCGCGCCGCCGATGCTCGAGGCCTGCCTGCGAGCCGGGACGCATTATCTCGACGTCTCGGGCGAACTGCCGGTCTTCCGGGAGGCGTTCGAGCGCGACGCGGAGGCGGTCCGCGCGGGGGTGATGCTGATGCCGGGCGCGGCGTGGTCGGTCGCGGCGACGGACTGCCTCGCCGCCCATGTCGCTGAACGTCTGCCGGGGGCGAAATACCTGCGGCTGGGCATGACCCAGTCCCGCCTCTATTCCCGCGGCACCGCCCGAAGCGCTTTCGGGCTCATGTCGTCCGAAGTCGTCATCCGCCGGAATGGCAGGCTCACGTCCGTTCCCATCGGCCGATTGGAGCGGGATTTCGACTATGGCGAGGGGGCGCGAAGAAGCATGGCGCTGAGCTGGCCTGACGCGCTGTCCGCCTACCACACGACCGGCATTCCCAACATCGAAGCTTATATGGAGGTCGGCGCCGCGGCTCGCTTCCTCGCTCCGCTGACGGCGCGGATCGGCGAAGCGCTCCAATTGCCGGTTCTGCGCCCGCTGCTTCGCGCCAGCGCCTCGATCTTGCCGGAAGGGCCGGCCGAGGCGGCCAGAAAGCTGGCCGAGCCGGTCATTGTCGCGGAGGCTGAGGACGGCTGGAGGCGGGTGAGCCGCGCGCGGCTCAGAACCGCGGACGGATACGACTTTACCGCGCTGGTCGCTGTCGCGATCGCTCAGCGGGTCATCCGCGGCGATTTTGAGCCCGGCTTCCAGACGCCCGCGCGCGTCTATGGCGCGGACTTCGTCCTGAGCATTGAGGGCACGACTCGGATTGATCTCGATCTGCCCGCCGATGAGAAGGCGCGCGGCGCCGGCTTGCCGCAGCCGATCGCCTGAAATCTGCGTCGGCGACCAGTGGAGGAACGTCATGCGCTACCGCAGTCAAATCGGCGAGGTTCAGAATCCGCCGCCCTTTCAGTTCCCGAACGTCGGAATCAACAGTTTTCGCCTTTCGGCAGACATCGACAAATTGACCGCTCTCTGTGACGAGATTCTCAACGTGGGCGATCTCGAAGACCGCGGCTTTGAATTTCGTCCGATATTTCCCTTTGTCGACCTCGAGATCCTGCACTATCCCAAAATGGAATACGGCCTTTTTCCGCCGGCCGGCTTTATTTCGCAGAATGAATGTTACGTGCGGATCTTCGTGATGAAATACATTGCTCTCGGCGACACATTTTTGCCCGACGGCGAAGTTTCCGTCTTCTGCCCCTTGCTCATTGTCAGCAACGCCTGGTCCGCTTTTGCCGGCCGGGATGTGCTCGGATTCCCGAAATTGCTTGGAAGCTTCGATCCGTTCTCGCCAACCAGTCCGTTCACCACCGTCTCGACGGAGGTATTCACGAGCTTCACCGCCGGCGTCGAGGCGCGGCCTCAAGCCGTCGTCGAGATTGCGCCGGCCGGCGGAAGCGCAAACGCCATCGGACTCCCCGCTCGCAAATGGCCGTGGGGGCACATCGATGTCGAGCTTATGGATCTCGCCCACCAGGCCGCGGGAAGGGCGCTCGTTTTCTCTCCCGCGGTTTTCGAATGTGTGACGATGAAACAATTTCGGGACGCGATGCTCCCTTTCAACGCCTGTTACCAGGCGATCCTCCAATCATCCACCTTCGTCGAATTCACCGGCGATCTCGAGGCGCTGCCGCCGACGCGGATCACGCTCACCGACTTCCCAAGCTTCCGGCTCGCCGCCAGCCTTGGCATTCCGGCCGGTCGGCCGCTGACGCCGATTTCGCAGTACCATCTCGAGTGCAGCTTCGGATTCGGCGACACGATAACCCTGTTCGCCAACGATAAGCCATGGTGGCGCTGGTGATGGTACCCGGGGCGAGGCTGGCCCGCTTTCGTCGCTCGGGCTGGCTGCTCAGCCGGCGGCGACCTCGGCGGGCAAGCGGGCGATCGCCGCATCGATCCGGGCGACCATCGGCGGGACAGCCTGGGCTTCGGCCGCGGCCCGCGCGGAGAGGAAGCGTTGACGGGCGGCGTCGAACTGCCGTCTCCGCTCGAGCAGCAGACCGACGTTGAAGTCGATGCGCGCTCTCATGACGCCCCGCTCATGCACCTGTTTGTTGCCGCGAGCCTGTTCAAGCAGGGCGAGCGCCCGTTCAGCGCCCCTTAGTTTGCCTGTCACGATCGCGCCGAGGTTGGTCGCCACGATTCGCAGCGACGGCTTTCCCGAGTTCGCAACAATCGCGAGGTAGATCTCCGCCAGCGCTATCCGGTTCCAGGTGCTGGCGTATACGTCCCCGTGCGCGTCGCTGACCGTGATCGCCTTCTCCAAATGGCGGATCGCCTCCTTCAATCGACCGCCGAGAGCCAGGGCTGTGCCGATGGAGCAATCGGCGCCGTTGGCGCTAAGGACCCATCCGTTCGATTCCAGCCACTCCCTTTGCTCCTCAAATCGCTCCAGGGCCTGGTCGATCTGGCCGCTCAACAGCTCCGCGTTCACCTTCACGTAATTGCCGGTGACGACGTCGGACCGCGTCACCGCGGTCTTGATGCACTCCGACGCCTCTTTGATCGCGTCCTGGAAGCGCTCCCCCGCGACGTCGATCCAGCCCAACGTCCAATAGGCCAGCGCGAGTGTTCGCCGGTCGTGGCGTTGGTGTCCGGACTCGATCAGCTTGTGAGCCCACACGCGCGCGTCGGCGATGAGACCGCGTGTGAGATAGTCCCAGGTGACCGACCAATAGGCCCAGTTGAGGAGGTAGTTGTCGCCAGCCTGTTCGGCGTTTGCGACAAGCTCGGCCCCGAAACGCTCGGCGTGGTCGAGGGGCCAGCGGCCGAGCAATGTCGAGCATAGCATCACTGCGTGCCGGGCGTAGCCCGCGGCTCTGACGTCGCCGATCTGTAAGGCGATCTCGAGCGCGCGTTTGGCTACCGCTTCCGCCCGTTCCAATTCGTAGCCGTGGACGAAGATCGTGCTTTGAATATGGAGGGCGAAGACAAGTTGGGGCGAAGCGCCCGCCTGTTCGAGCTTGGGAAGATACCGTTCGGCGACGAGTTTTTCCTCCCGCACTTCCCCCTTGAGATGAAGGACTTCCTGGAGGCCGGCGACCGCGTTCGCAAACGCCTCGTCGTTGGCGCAGTCGGGGGTCTGGTCCACGACGGCGAGCGCCTCGCGAAAGTGCTTTTCCGCTTCGTCCAGGAGGTAGACCCCGAGGGATTTCCTCGCCGAGAGATACCGGTACTCGAAAGTTTTGCCTGCCTCTTCGGTGAACGAATAGTGGTGGGCGAGGATCTCGGCGACTTCGATCAGCTGGTTGGCGCGCCTTCGCTCGAGTTCGCGCGCGACCCGCAGGTGCAGCTCCGCGCGCCGCGACGCCAGCATGCTGTCGTAAAGCGCGTCGCGAAGCAGCGCGTGCTTAAAGGAGAACTCCTGTGTGGCGCTATCGTAGCGGAGGAGATCTGCCGCCTCCGCCGCCGCAAGGTGGGGCATGAGGTCTCGCGAGGGTCCGACGAGCGCGGCCAGAAGATCGAAATCGAAGCGTCGTCCGATCACGGAAGCCACCTGAAGGACCCTGCGATCGTCGTCGGCGAGGCTGCCGACGCGGGCGGTCAGCAGCAACTGGATACTCGCCGGCAACACGGTCGTCGTCTTGCCGACGTCGAACTCTAACGCTCCGTCGCGGACCTTGAGCACGTTGCGCTCGACGAGGAAGCTCACGATCTCCTCGGCGAAGAGCGCGTTGCCATCCGCTTTGTCGGTCACGATCCGAGCCAGAGGCTGAGGCATGACGTCAACCCCGAGCCGCGTCTGCACGAGGCGCTGGATGTCTCCGGCCGGAAGAGGATCGAGCCGCAGCGCCGTGACGCCGGCGTCTCCGCTCCAAGGAGGCTGGTATTCAGGGCGGTGGGTATGGAGAATCAACAGGCTGAGGCGTGCGTTGTCGCTGGCGATCTTGCTCAGGACTTCTTCGGACGCTCGATCGATCCAGTGTATGTCCTCGATCAACAGCGCGACCGGCGACCTTCGGCAGCGCGCCGCCAGGAGCCGTTGCAGCATCTCTCGCGTGCGCGTTCCAATCTGTACGCCGTCAAGCCCGGAAAGCGCAGCGTCCGGCGGTTTGAGGCCGATCATGTTGAGGAGCAGGCCGTAAGACTGCGGCGTGTTCAGCTCGAGACCGGTGAGCCCCTGCTCCAGCTTTTGCCTGACCACGTTTTCCGGTTCGGCGACACTGACCTGAAAGAGGTCGCGCACGACCTCGATGAAGGCCCGAAACGGCGTTTGCTTCCCATCGGGCGAGCAGCTTCCCTGGAGGAGAAACGCGCGGCCGCCGCTTGACCGGCGGCGAAATTCATAAAGTAGCCGCGACTTCCCCATGCCCGGTTCGGCCACCACATCGACGATGCAGAGTTTCTGCTGCGCCTCGGCCAGGCTCCGCTCGAGCAGCTGCAATTCGCGCTCGCGTCCAACGTAGGCGCTCAGTCCCCGGAAGACCGAGGTCTCGAACCGAGATGCGCCAGGCCGGACCGAGTCGAGCCGGTAGACTTTCTGCAATTCGGACTTACCCTTGATGTCGAATTCGCCGGCGAACGCAGTCTCAGCCTGTCCTTCGACGAGGCGCTTCGTAGCTTCGCTTAGATAGACGGTTCCGGGCTCGGCCAGTTTCTGCAGCCGCGACGCCAGATTGACCGTGTCGCCGAGCGCCGTGATAGTCGCGTCCTGGCTGAATATTCTCGCCACGACGGCAAGCCCGGAGTTGACGCCGATGCGCATCTTCGGCTGGGTTCCATATCGGCTCTGGAGCGTCGGATGCGGCTGCGGTCAGGCGCTGGTGAATCGACAGGCCGGCGCGGCAGGCTCGAAGCGGCGCATCCTCCAGCGCCTCCGAGGCGCCGAACAGCGCCATCACCCCGTCGCCGGTGAAGTCCTTCACCCAGCCGCCCTGATCCTTGATCGCGGCGGTCAGCAATTCATAGATCTGCCTCATCAGCGAGAAGGTGGCGTCCTCGCCGATACGTTCGGAAATCTCCACAAAGCCAACCATGTCGGCAAACAGAACCGTGACCTGGCGCCTTTCGCCTGACGGCGGCGCCGTTTGCACGGAATCTTTTACCCTACCGCCCACTCGATCGACCTTCCGGTTGCAGAGGTGGAGCCGCCCCGCGTGGCGCCGCGGCATGCCCCGGTAACAATAACACACATCGCACACGTTGCCATCGCGCCGACCCGATGGGTCGAAGGCTCGGAGCGCAGCGAGCGGCCTCGCGGCGTGGCCGAGGGATGCGAATATTCGAGGCGAGGATTCGCGGCCGAACGACTGCGCGCTTGCGCGAGCTTCGGCCGGCTCAACGGCGTTGATGCGGGGCCGCCGTTGCCACGGGTCTGCCGTTCGAGCCCGCGCGCCGGACCGGCGGCATCGGGAGACGAACGCGCTCGATGAGGCCTGACGCTTCCTTTGACGCAGCAATTGTTCGCTTGCGACATTTGCTTTGACGTCCGCCCCGACGACGCAATCACCGAGATCGGGCCCGACGAGAGTTTCAGATTCGACTACGACTATTGCAAGGGTTACGGCCTCTGCGCCCGGAAATACCCTCGGGCGCGATCGACACCGCGGCTGACGCGACCTGACAGCCCGGAAGGCGGAAGCGTTCGCGCGCCGCCTTTGCGCCACGACTGTTGCGCCCCCGATGCTTCTGTGCAAGCTTAAGTAGTTTGTTGGACTACGCGCACGCACGTCTTTCCGCCAACCGTCGTTTCATTGAACGGGCGCGGAATTACTTTTCCCGCCAGAATTTTTGTCCGGCTTCGTCCTACAAAGTTGATACCGGGGACCAAGCGCAATTCTGACGCCATAAAATGCAAGGGAAGGAAAATCTCAATGGCGAAACGTCCACCTTCAAAAAAAGCGGTGCATTCCGCACGCGACCCGCTCAGCCTCGTCACCCATCGAACCCAGGCCCGCTTCGGCTGGAACCGGGATCTGCCCGACCACAGGGATCAAATCTACTCCGCCCCCGCGGCGCCGCGGGGCCTGCCGGCAGCCGTCGATCTGCGCGCCAACTGCCCTCCCGTCTATGATCAGGGCCAGCTTGGCAGCTGTACGGCCAATGCGATCGCGGGGGCCATCGAGTTCGATCGCAAGAAGCAACGCCTGACTGACTTCGTCCCATCGCGGCTGTTCATCTACTACAACGAGCGCGTGATGGAGGGCACGGTAAGCAGCGACTCGGGCGCTCAGATCCGAGACGGGATCAAGTCGGTCAACAAGATCGGCGCGCCGCCGGAGACAGATTGGCCCTACGACATCGCCAAGTTCGCGCAAAAGCCCCCGCCCAACGCGTATGCAGACGCGAAGCAGGACCGGGCCATTCAGTACCAGAAGGTTGTTCAGACGCTGTCGCAGTTACAGGGCTGCCTCGCGTCCGGCTTTGGATTCGTCTTCGGATTCACGGTTTACGAGAGCTTCGAATCCCAAACGGTCGCGCAGACCGGAATCATGCCGATGCCTGGGCCGGACGAGAGGAAACTCGGCGGACATGCCGTCATGGCCGTCGGCTACGACTCCAGCAGCCGAATGATGATCGTCCGGAACTCATGGGGACCGAACTGGGGCCAGGGAGGTTATTTCATGATGCCTTTCGAATTCATCCTCAGCCCCAACTGCTCGGACATTTGGACCATCCGATCGGTCGGCTGAAAAAACCGCCAGTGGAGTTCTGAAAGTCTCCGGCGTTCGCGAGCCGCCGTCGAAGCCCGCGATCGGCAATGCGGTCCTTCGCTCGGCAGGCGGGAACGAAAATTGACGATACTCGCGAACCGCGCCTGGCGTTTCGCAAGAGGTCGGACGATTCGGCCCCGGCTCGCAGCCGGCGCGCTGGCGACGATCCTGTCCGCCTGCGCGCTCGCCAGCGTTTCATCGCCAACGGAGACCATGATGGCGTCAGTTCTGACTTCGGCGGACAACGGCAAGACGATCAACTTGCGAGTCGGCGCCGCGGCGGAGCTCCACCTGCCGGAAAATCCGTCGACAGGATATCGCTGGGCCATTGACGCGGCCGATGCGAACGTCGCCGAGATCAAGGAGGAAGCTTACGATCCCGCGTCCAAAGCGGTAGGAAGCGGGGGCCAGGCGCAGTGGGTGATGAAAGCCAAGGCGGCCGGCACGACGACGATTAAGCTCAAGCGCTGGCGGCAGTGGGAGGGCGAAGGTTCGGTTGTCGAACGATTCGAGCTCACGCTGCGGGTCGCGCCATAGCGCCGGTTGGGCCGGAGCGCGAACCCCCGAGTGCGCCAGTCGCAGCGACATTGGTGAGCGGTCCGTGCCGATCCGGGCCCGAGCGAAATCCGCCGCCGCGCGCCTATCGCGGTAGGCAGGCGAGCAATTCACCGCTTTCGCGCGCCTTCGCTTCGACGCTCAAGGCGAGGCGGCGGTGAAGCGCCGTCGGATGGGCAGGGTTGCGTAGAATTGGGTTTGGCAGCGCGGTCGCCAGCAGGGCCGCCTCGCGCGCGTTGAGCTCGCTTGCGCTCTTGTGGAAGTAGCGCCGCGCCGCGGCCTCGATTCCGTAAAGGCCATCGCCCCATTCGGCGATGTTGAGGTAAATCTCGATCGTGCGCGCTTTTGACCAGGCCTTGCCGAGCACGAGCGCCATGCCGACCTCGACGCCCTTGCGGACAATGGAACGGCCCGGCCACAGGAACAGGTTCTTGGCGGTCTGCATGGTGATCGTCGAGGCGCCTCGGCTCGGGCCGTTCTTGCCGGCTCCGCTCAGGACCTTGTTCAGGGCGGCCCAGTCGACGCCGTCGTTCAAACAAAAGGTCGCGTCTTCGGAGGCGATCACAGCGGCGACGGCGGCGGGCGATACGCTTCTGAGCGGCACGGTGTCGCGATCGTAGGACTTGCCTTCGATCGCTGCGCGCGAGCATCAGCGTCGAGACCGGTGGGACGACGGAATAGAGGACGACAAGCCCCACGAAAACAAGCAGAAGCGCAATCCCGGCCCAGCCGGCGCCGCGGGCGAGGATTGCGACCAAGGAACGCCGTGGGACCACGGGTTGACCCTTGGCGCAAGTCGCCCGGCCGGGCAAGCCATTGGGCCGGCGAACGAGCCGATCGCCCCCCGCTCGGCTTTTGTGTTAGGGGGTGCCCGCATGAAGCCCCCCGCCTTTTCCGCCCTGACCGTTTGCGGTCTTGACGAACTCGACCGCCACAGCGGGCGGGGCGTCACCCACGTGCTCTCGATTCTCGACCCTGAGTGGCCTGAGCCGGAAGCCTTCCAGGACTTCGATCCGCACTATCGCGCCACGCTTCGTTTTCACGATGCGATCGAGCCGGACCTCGGCGTCGTGTTGCCGCAGAAGTCCGACGTCGACGCGATCCTGGCGTTCGGCCGTGACGCCGGCGATGTGCAGCACCTGCTCATCCACTGCCATGCCGGCATCTCGCGCTCGACCGCGGCGATGCTGATGATCCTGGCGCAGGCTGATCCGCGCGAAACGGAGGACGCCGTTGTCGGCCGGCTGTTGCAGGTGCGGCCGCAGGCGTGGCCGAACTCCAGGATGATCGGATTCGCCGACGAACGTCTCGGTCGTGAGGGCCGGCTCAGCGCCGCGGTCGTCCGTATCTACGCCAGGCGCCTGCAGATCGAGCCCGATCTCGCTCAGACGATGCGCCGGTTGAACCGGGCGCGAGAGGTCGAACTTGGCCTTGGCCAGATGGCGTGAGCGGGCGGGCCTATTCCGGGCAGGCCCGCCTTGAGAAGCCCCTGCCGCAGGTGCTCGGCGTCGGCTGACTGGCGATAGTGCAGCGTCTCGAGATAGGCTTTCGCGCTGAAGGCCGGGTCGCGCTCCACCACCTCGCGCACATGAGCGCTCGCCGCGACGCGATTGCCGAGATGGGCGAGCGAAGCGGCCATGAAGGCGTGGTGGCCGTGATCCGGCGCGGTCATCTTGCTGAATGACCCGATCGCATCGCCATACGCGCGCGCGGCGAACTGGGCCCGGCCGAGATGGCCCCAGAACCGCTCGGGATGGTACGGATTGAGACGCATCGCCCGGCGAACCCACTCGATCCCCTCTTCCGGGCGGCCGAGCCAGGTCAGAATCTCGCCCTGCTGGACGACGATGAGGTCGCTGTTCGGATTGAGGCTCAGCGCCCGCTCCTGATGATAGGACGCCTTGTCGAATTCGTTGAAATTGAGATTGATCGCGGCGAGGATCCGGTGAACGTCGGCGTCATTGTCGTCGAGCGCCAGCGCGGCCTGCAACTCCTTCATGATCGTCCGCTCGCTCTCCGGCCGGTCCTCGCACCAATTGTGCACCCATGCCTGACCGACGACGCAGGCCTTCCAGGCGTGAGCGTGAGCGTAATTGGGATCGAGGTCGATGGCGCGCTCGAGATTCTTCAGCGCCTCGATGTTGCTTTCGCGCTTCGACGCATGATGCAGGATCTTGCCGGCGAGCAGATGTTCGTAGGCCGCCATGTTGCCGGTTGTCTGGCGCTGGGCCCGGACGAGCCGCGCGGCCTCGACCCGGCCGAAGAGGGTCGAGGCGATCGACGATGTGACTTCATCCTGGATAGCGAAAATGTCTTCGATCTTCCGGTCGTAGCGCTCGGCCCAGATGTGGGCTTCGGTCTCGCCGTCGATGAGCTGGACGGTCACTCGGACCCGGTCCATCGCCTTGCGCACGCTGCCCTCGACAATGTAGTCGACCCCGAATTCACGGGCGATCTGCTGCGCCTTGACCGGCTTTCCCTTGTGCACGAACACGGCGTTGCGTGAGATCACCAAGAGCTGACGGAAGCGCGACAGCTCGGTGATGATGTCCTCCGTCAGGCCGTCGGCGAAGAACTCCTGCTCCGGGTCGCCGCTCATGTTCACGAAAGGCAGAATCGCGATCGCCGGCTTCTTCGCGCTCTCCCTTGGCGCGGCCGGTCCTTCCTCTGCAGCATGGGGGGCGTCCGGCTTCGAGGCTCCGATGACGACCTTGTAGACGCGGATCGGCCGGCTGATGTTCTTGACGTTTTGGTCGCCGAGGTCCTCGTAGACGAGTTCGAGGCGGTCGCCGACCTGATCGCGCACCGCCGACGATATACAGATGCCGCCGGGTTCCGCGATCGACTCGAGACGCGCCGCGACGTTAACGCCGTCGCCGAAGATGTCGTCCTCCTCCACGATGACGTCGCCGAGGTTGACGCCAATCCGATAGAGCAGGGCGCGCGAGGCTGGCATGTCGCGATTGCGCCGCTCCATGCGCTCCTGGAAATCGACGGCGCAGCGCAACGCCTCGGTGACGCTTTGGAATTCGATCAGCAGGCCGTCGCCGGTCGTCTTGATGATGCGCCCCTTGCACCTCGCAATCGCCGGATCGATGAGTTCGAGCCGTATGGTCTTCAGCCGGGCGAGCGTCCCTGCTTCGTCGGTTTCCATAAGACGGCTATAGCCGACCACGTCTGCGGCGACGATCGCCGCGAGCCGGCGATCGGGTCTATGCGCTTCCATCTGCCTTCGATCCGGTTGACGACGCGATTCCGAGATCGGACTGTTCCGCGCCGGCGGGCCGCTACGCCTGACCGCTCCGGAACCCGGCTTTGCGACCACCAAAAATGCCTCGCGACGCCTATCGACACTACCACAATGGCTGGCGCGGTCCAACATTCCACGGGTCGCGTCAGCCCAGGCTTCGCCCGCCGCTCATCTGCTGTTGAAACGGGTCATTCTTCCGGCACTCCCGCCTTGCGCATGCCCTCCGCCAGGCGCTCGCGCTGCGGAGATAGATCGGATTGTCGCTGTCGGCCGTACGACGAAAGTGCGTGAGCGAGAACTTCGGGGCGAGCGCGAGCGCAGACTTCGCTCTCGGCCCGCGCCTCGTCGAGCCGGCCGAGAAGGCGAGCGCCGCGGCGCCATATAACTGATTTAGCGGGTAGTTCCGATTCGCGTCGATCGAACGGCGGAACAGCGCCACGGCCTCCTCGTCCTTTCCGAGATGGAAATTTGCGACGACCAGCAAGGTGCATCCATATGAAGCCGACGCCTTCGGACGGGCGCGATGCGGAACGCCTCGTTGATGTGCGCCTCCGTCTCCTCCGCGCGACCCATGGCGATTTTCGCCAGCCCGATCCAGGCGTGCGCCGCGCCGAGATTGCGGTTGAGCGCGAGCGCCTGCTCCAGTTCGCCGATGCCGCGGGAGGCGCGATTGGTGAGGATCTGAGCATGAAGCCCAGCCACAGATGGGCCCAATAAGTTGCGCGGCGCGATCGAAATACCCTTGATCAGAAGCGCTTCGGCCGCGGCGAGCCGCTGTTCGTCGCGCTCGGCATCGGCGTAGATCGCGCCGACGATCACCACATCGGCCCGCGCCGCGCCGACGAGAGCATCGACGTTGTCCGGATCGAGAGCAACCGCGCGCTCGAAATAGTCGCGCGCGCGTTCTACGTTCTCGACCCCGCCCTTGTTGAACCACTGCATGCCCAGAAGATAGAGGTCGACCGAATCGGGATTTTCTTCGTCCTCGGCGCGCCGAGCCTCGGCGGCAAGCAGTTCCGGACGCAACTGGTTGGCGAGCTGCGAGACGATCTCGTCCTGCATGTCGAATAGATCGGCCATCGGCTTGTCGAAGCGGTCGGCCCACAGATGGTGCCGGTCGTCGCGTCGATAAGCTGCGCGTTGACGCGCATCCGGCTTCCGCCGCGCTGGATGCTGCCCTCCAGGATGTAGCGAACCTTAAGTTCGCGCCCGACCTGCTTGGCGTCGACAGGCTTTCCCTTGTAGGTGAAGGCGGTGTTGCGGGCGACGATGAAAGAATTGGCGATCTGCGACAGGTCGGTCGTCAGGCTCTCGGTGACCCCGTCGACGAAGTGATCGTGCTCGGGGCCGCCGCCCAGACTGGCGAACGGCAGCACGACGATCGAGAGCCGCGGCGGAGCAACCGCGATCGCCGCCGCGGCGGTCGCGCGGCGGAGGAGCCGGCCGTGCGCGGCGCCGCCGACCTCGAGCGAATAAACCCTGATCGGCTCCGCGATGTTCTTGAGCTCGGTCTGGCCGAGATCGCTGACGGAGAGATCGAGCCGCCCTTTGACCTGCCGGTAGGCGTCTTCCGACAAGCAGATCGCGCCGGGCTTGGCGATGCCTTCGAGGCGGGCGGCGATGTTGACGCCGTCGCCCATCAGGTCGCCGTCGCTCTCCTCGACCACGTCGCCGAGATGGATGCCGACGCGGAACTCGATGCGGCGCTCGGCCGGCAGGCCGGCATTGCGCTCGACCAGGCCCTGCTGCATCTCGATGGCGCAGCGCACGGCGTCGACGACGCTGCGGAACTCGACGATCGAGCCGTCGCCCGTGCGCTTGACCACCCGGCCGCGATTGACGGAGATGGTCGGATCGATGAGGTCGCTTCTGAGCGTGCGCATCCGCGCCAGGATCCGGTCTTCATCGGCGCCCGCCAGGCGTGAGAACCCGACAATGTCGCTCACCAGAATTGCCGCGAGTTTGCGCGCCTCGGTCATGGGTTGGACTCTCCACCGGCTCCCGCGATCTATATAGGGCGCGAGCGGCGACTATCCAGGATGCGGGCGTCGGGCGCGATCGCTGGTCATCCACGGGTGATTTGACGGGTCCGGCAACGCGGCTAAAGCTCTTCGCCGGACTCCTGCAGCAAGAAGGCCCGTCATGACCGCTTCCCGTCTCGTCATTCCCGATCTTGCCGGCAAAGTGACGCTCATCACCGGAGGCTCTACCGGTATTGGAGCCGCCGTGGCGCGAGGCTTCGCCGAGCAAGGGGCGCGGGTCGCCATCGGTTATCATTCCAGCGCGGATCAGGCTCACGCGCTCGCGAACGAGATCAAGGCGGCCGGAGGCGAGGCGCTGGCGGTGAAGGGCGATGTCGCTGACCCGAAGGCATGCGCGCAAATCGTCGCCGAAACGACGGCCCGGTTCGGCCGCCTCGACGGGCTCATCAACAACGCCGGCCTGATGCTCGGACGCGTCCATTCGCTCGAGGCGACCGACGAGCACCTCCAGGCGGTGATCAATCTCAATTCGAGCTCCGTGATTTGGGTGACCCGCGCTGCGGTTCCCTGGCTCGAGCGCGAGGGCGGGTTCATCATCAATACCACGTCGATTGCGGCGCGAAACGGCGGCGCCAACGGAGCAATGCTATACGCTGCGGCCAAGGGTTTCGTCTCCACGATCACGCGGGGCCACGCGAAGGAACTGATCGGCAAGAAGATCCGCGTCAACGCGGTTTCACCCGGCGTGATCACCACGCCGTTTCACGACCGTTATTCGACTCCGGATGGACTGGAGGCAATGCGCAAGACCATTCCGGCCGCCCGGCTCGGGACCGCAGAAGATTGCGTCGGCGCCTATCTGTTCCTGGCCTCCGAGGCTTTGAGCGGTTACGTCATTGGCCAGATCATCGAAGTCAACGGCGGCCAGTTGATGCCGTGAGCCGCGTTGATTGGAAGCCGGCCAAGCCGTTTCGCGAATGGGCTTTCGCGCCGGGGGGTCGGGGCAAGAGGTAGCGACGCTTGCGGAATTCGACCAAGCGCCTCCAGATTGAAATTGACTCTCGGAGAAACGCAGGGCGCGCAGGTCCCGGATGTGATCCGAAGCGACCTGCCTAGAGGCGGCGTCGTGCTGGCGCAGAATGCGCCGGCTGACACTGGGACAACCCTAACCCTGCACCGTCGGAATGCCATACCAGCGGTTGCCTGGAGGCATGACCTCGCCTTTCATAAGGAGCGACAATGGCCCGAGCGTCGCCCCCTCGCCCATACGTGAATCGTATAAAACCACGCTCATGTTGCCGATGGAGCATCCGTTCTCGATCGTCAGGTAGGACGATTTCATGATGCGGTCTTCGAACAGATGGTTCTGGATCACCACGCCGGGATTGAGCGCGACATAATCGCCGATCTGAACGAGATCGAACTCGGAGAAGAGGCCGGTGTTGATGAAGCAGTGACGACCGATCTTGCACCCGAGCAGGCGCAGGAGCGGCGCGGCGAAAGGCGTGCCGAAAAAGCTCGAGACAACCGGGGCCATGATCGATTCATAAGCGCCGTTGACCATCTCGTTGAACCAGACATAGGGCGACCAGAGCGGCTTGATGACCGGCTTGAATCGGCCCATCACCGCCCATTTGATCGCGACGACGATCAGGACGGCGACAGCGGCGAACACAAGACCCAGCGCCGGCAGGAGCGCGAAAGTGACGCCCATCCCATAGACCTCATAGCCGTACAGCACCGCGGCCAGTCCCGCGAGACCAAGGAGAAAACCGGTGTAGGAGGGGATGAGGATGCGCAGCGCGTCGACAGCGGCGCGTTGGGCATAGAGCTTGCGGCTTGGCGCGTAGGTGGTCGCGTCGCCGAAACCCAGGACCTTCTGTCGGTTGGGCAATTGGAACGCGGGCGAACCGAGCCAGTCGGTGCCGTCGGCCGTCGCCTGCGCCGACGACGGCGGCGCGGAGAGCACGCCGAGAAGGCAGCGTTCGCCAAGGCTCGCGCCGGTAGGCAGGATCGCGCCATTGCCGACGAAGCTGCGGCTTCCGACCCGATTGACGCCGATCTGAAACCGGCCGCCGTATACGCGGCGTCCCCCGAGCATGCAGCCGTCGGCGAAAAACGTCCCATCGCCGGCGTCGAGCAGTTCCGGCATGAAACTCCAGACCGTCGACATCTCGGCGTGCTTGCCGATTTTGGCGCCAAGCAGCCGCATCCAGGGCGGCAAATAGATCGTGGTGAAGATGGGCAGCAACAGCCCGCGGCTCGACCGCATGAGCCCATAGGCTAGCCAGTTCCTAAGATAATAGAAAGAGTAGAGGGGATAGACGCCCGGCTTCGCGCGCCTGAGCAGGATCGCTTTCAACCCGGCGATCCACAGGCACGTAAGGACGACGAAAGCCGGCGCTAGCGCGGCTGTCGCCCAGATGGCGACCCAGATCAAGCCATGTCGGAACGCCAGCAGCCAAATCCATAGGACCGCAAATCCAGGGGCCCACGACGCTAAGCTGACGGAGCCGCCGATCAGCCACGAAAGGACGACGAAGACGAACTGGCGTCGCAGCGAGGCCAGGTAGATCGGCCCTTCGGGCGCGGGCACCTCCGCAGCCTTGACTGGCGACCCGCGTCGCTGTTCGCCGGCCGCAAGCGTTGCGCCGTCTGGAAGCAAGGACTGATCGTCGAGGCGGCTGTCGTCGCTCATGCGCACGTCAAGGCCAAAGGCCGAATGGGAGCCCACGAAACATCGGCTGCCAATGTCGATATGCCCGATGATGAGGTAGCCGTTTTCGACTCGGGCGCCATGCATCTGCGTGTCGAGGCCAATGCTCGAATAGTCTCCGATCGACACGAGGTCCCAGGCTGAAACGAGCGCCGAATTGAGCGCGCATCCGCGTCCGACCTTCGCCCCCATGAGGCGATAATAGAGCGGCATCAGCGGGGTGCCGACGAAGCCGCCCGCGCCGAAGAGCCGTTGGAGCCCGCTCGCCAGCCACCAGCGCATGTAGTAGCTGCCCCACAAGGGATAGACGCCCGGCTTGTACCGCCCGATGATCAGCCATTTCGCGGCGATTCCGAGCACGATCCAGATCGGCCAAAGGGCCAGGTAGAACAGGGTGAGGACGACGATCGCGGCGGCCATCGACATGCGGCCGCGCAGAACGTCATCGGCGATCGGCAGAACGAAGAAGGTCGGAGTCGAGAACGCGTACCAGGAGGCGACCATGAGAAACGCCTGGACCGCCCCGACGCGGAAGCCGGGCGCGCGCCGCAGCGGTGGCCGCGCCTCCCTCTCGGGACTGGGCGATACGGCGGGCACCCGGGCGGACGCGAGATGCGTGGCCAACTTGCGAACGGTGGGAAAGGCATAGACCTCGCGAACCGCGATATGTAGATCGGCGCGGCTGCGCAGGAGCGCCACCATCTGCGCCGCAAACAGGGAATGCCCGCCAAGATCAAGAAAAAAATCCTGCTCGACGCCGATGGCGGCGACGCCAAAAATCGTCGCCCAAGTATCGGCGATTTTGGCTTCGACCACATTTGCCGGCGGCGCGCCGACATTGGCCTCGTCGACCAGCGGCTGCACGGGGAGCGGCAGGCGCTTCCGGTCGACCTTGCCGGTCGCGAGCATCGGAAGTTGGTCGAGCACGTCAAGATAGGCCGGAATCATATATACCGGCAGCTTCGCCTTTAGAGCGGCGAGGAGCGCGGGGCGATCGATCCCTTTTTCCCGATCGTCAGCGACGACATAGGCCGCCAGGGTTAGAACGCCGGCGCGATCGTGCGCTACGACGGCCGCCGAGGCGACGTTGTCCTGTTCGAGCAGCACCGAAGCGATCTCCGACGGCTCGATCCTGTAGCCTCGTATTTTGACCTGATCATCGATGCGGCCGAAGAACTCGATCTCGCCGCGCTCATTGATCGCGGCGAGATCGCCAGTCCGGTAAATCCGCTCGCCGTCGAGGGTCGAGCGCACGAAATGGCGGGACGTCAATTCGATCTGCTTGAGATAACCGCGGCAGACACCGGGACCGCCGATACAAAGTTCACCCTTGGTCCCGCGCGGAAGGGGTCGCATGTCGGAATCGAGGACGAGCGTCGAATATCCCGCCAACGGATGGCCAACGGTGATCGCCTCGCCGGACTGACAGACTTTTGCGGTCGTGTTGACCGTCGCCTCGGTCGGCCCGTAGACATTGAGGATCGAACGGCCAGGCCGCGACCACCGCGCAACGAGCTCCGGTGGGCAGACCTCGCCGCTGACGACAAGCTGCTGCAATGTCGGGATATCTTCGGTCATCGTCGACAACATGGTCGGGACGGTGGAAAAATAGGTGACGCCAACGCGCGCCAGATATTGCGAGAGGTCATTGCCGAAGCGCGGCGTGTCTTTGGCGCCGACAACGAGAGCGGCCCCATTGGAGAAGGCCATCCAGATTTCCTCGACCGAGCCGTCGAAGCCGAGCGAAAAGCCCTGATAGATCCGGTCGGACGGCGTGGTCGCGCAGACCGTGTTGAACGCCTGGACAAAGTGAAAGGCGTTGCGATGCTCGGTCATGACGCCTTTCGGGCGTCCGGTCGTCCCCGACGTATAGATGACGTAGCAAAGATCGGCGGGAGTGACGCCAGATTCGTCGCGCGTCAATCGCTCAGAGGACTGGGCCGCGATCTCGGCCGCGTCGGCGTCGAGCGAAACGATCGCGCCGTCGAACACGGGCCGGATGCGGTCGACCAGCGCGTCCTCGCTGATGACGATTGAGATTTCAGCCTCTTCGATGATGTAGCGGACGCGATCGTCCGGGTGACCGGGGTCGATCGGCACATAGGCGGCGCCGGCTTTAAGGCAGGCGAGTATCGCGATGATGGGTCTTTCGGAGCGATTGAGACAAAGACCGACCAGAGCGCCTCGGCCAGCCCCGGCGGACCGCAATTGGCGCGCGAGGCGGTTCGACGCCGCTTCGACCTCCGAATAGGACAGGACAAGTTCGCCGCAGATGACCGCAGGGGCTTCCCCGCAGGCGCTCGACTGCGCCTCGAATATTTGATGCAGGCAGCCCATCGGCCACACCACGCCGCTCGACTCCGGGACGTCGGCGGAAGCCAGCACGGCAAATTTATTCTGGAAGCTGACCGTCATGGAGTTCCGGGGCTCCGGCCCTACAAACTCGTCGACGCGCTGAAGCAATGGCGTTTCGGGAGCATCGAACATGCCAACTTTATTCCGCCACCAATCGAATGTTCGGCGAGTCCGTTGGCAGGGGTGGCGGATAGTCATGACTGTCCCTCTCGAAATGGACATCAGCCATGATTTCGGCGAGCGACTTCGTACGCCACGCGTGCTTGCCGCTTGCCCCCAATGTGCGAAGGGGGTCGAAGTATTTGAATTCCTTGCCGGGAGCTACGATCGGCGCGACGAAACTGGAGACGCCATATTCTCGATCGTGAAACTCCGCGCTGTGCACGTCGCGCTTGCCCGCCGGCGTATCGACAATAACAAGCGGCGTATTAAATCCCGCGGTGGCGCCGCGGACTTCCTTCTCGAGCCGCTGCGCAGTCGCAAGCGAAACCCGAAAATGCTCCGTTCCTTTCACCATGTCGCAGAGGTAAAGGTAATAAGGATGGATGTTGACCGCTCCCAGCGCCTTGTACAGAGACCGCAATGTGTCGGGGTGGTCATTGACGCCGGCAAGCAGCACCGACTGGTTGCGGACGACGACACCATGGGAATGCAGGCGGCGCATCGTTTTTTCGACCAACGGCGTAATTTCCCGCGGATGGTTGAAATGGGTATGGACGCAAACATCCTTGAACAGATCGCGCCCTCTGGCGACGAGACCCAAAACTGCGCCCGTCCAATCCTCGTCGCTCAGGAATTTCATCGGCTGGACGGATACCGCCTTGGTCGCCAGACGAATGCGTCGGACGGTCGGAATATCCAGTAGCGCCGTGCCGAGCTCTCTGAGATTTCGCAGCCTTGAGGCGCGATATATCCCCGCCGGAAACCACGATGTCTTCGATCTGCGGGTGACGGCGGATGTAGTCGAGGGCTGCCGCCCAGTTCTTGGCGCTCGCCACATGATCCTTCTGGATCAGCTGCGTGTCCAATCCGACCGCATAGCTGCGGGTGCAGTACTGGCAGTAGACCGGACACACCGACGTAACCAGGAAGAGGGCTTTGTCCGGGTAGCGGTGCACGAGTCCCTGCACCGGGGATTGGCTCGACTCCGCGAGCGAGTCGACAACGAGGCACGGATGGTCGTCCTCGAGTTCGGAGGCCATCGGCAGGAATTGACGCCGGATAGGGTCGCTCTCCACATTCGGCCAGTCGATAAGAGAGATGATGTAGGGATTGAGCCGGATTGACATCCCTGCCTTTACAAGACCGGCTTCAATGTCGCGGAGAGCAGCGGCAGAAATCAGTTGCCCGAGCGCCGCCTCCAGCTGCGCGACACGAATAACCGCGTGCTTGTCCTGCCAAGCCGAATCTTCGAATTCGGCCTCTGATACGTCATTCCAGATTTTGAATCGGCGCCATTCGCCCGACATCACCAGAGCCCCTGCCTCTGGCAACAATCTTCAGCCCGATTGTTGCTGTGTTTCCGAGGCGAATTAATTCGATGTTAACTGGTAAGTAAATCTCCATCCTTTCTTAACCTTACCTTTTGGGGGCTTTAACCTTAACCATGCGGAAAGTAACCAGCTGCCGCAACGGCGATTGCATCACCATTGTAAGGAGCATTAGTGTTCCGGGCCGAAGCTTGACTAACGGAAGGCAGACGCACATGCGAATACAAAGGAACGCTACGTGGCTGGTTGCCTCGACCATGGTGCTCTTTGGTGGGTTCATCGTTCCGCATCAGCCGGTGCTTTCGTGGGCCAAAATCTTTTCGACGGACGCTCAAGCTTCCGAAACGATTGTGGCGCGGGCTGACGTCTGCAGCTGGAACGACGTCAGCTGGCGAGACATGTCCGACGACGAGAAAAAGGCTTGGGAGACCCTTGGGTGGACCTGGCAAATGTGGGACGCGGAGGAAGCAGGCCCGCAGCCGCCTTCCAGCTCGAAGGGATGGGTCGAACTCAGCGAAGATGAACGAGCGGCTGCGCGGCGGCTCGGCTACAAGCGCAGGACTTGGGACGCCGACAACTGTATGAAACGCTGATTTCCTTCCCGTCCGATCGCGAGATTTCGCAGGCGTCTAGTGCCGATATTGCTGAATGCGGGTGGTGCGAAGTCCGGCCAGGCCGAACTGGTCGATCGAGACCTGCCAGCTCAGGAATTCGTCGACGGTCAGCGTGTAGCGGGAGCACGCCTCCTCCAGTGAAAGCAAACCGCCCCGCACCGCGGCGACCACCTCGGCTTTGCGGCGAATGACCCAGCGGCGGGTCGTCGGGGGCGGCAGATCGGCGATCGTCAGCGGGCTGCCGTCGGGACCGATGACGTATTTCACTCTCGGCCGCAGCGTTTCACTCATCTTGAACTCTCACTCGAACGCGTGTCACAATTTCGCCAACGATAGGCGAACCGATTTAAGATTTACCTAAGCGAGGCGGGCGGAAAGTAAGGGATACATGCCTTTGGGCCGGATTGGTCTGCCGCAAGCGGCGGAAAGCCGTCAGCGCGGATGGCCGGCCAAAAGCGGAACCCGGCCAAGGTTCGGCCCCGTTTCGCGGCTAGCAGGATTTCGAATCGACGACGAGGAATCGGAGCGCCCGAAATGCGAGGGTATTTAAGGAAGTTAACGTTTGCGATCGCAGCGGCGGCGGCACTCGGCGTTGCGTCGGCGCGGGCGGCCGACTGCGGAGACAGTGCCGACGGCTTCAATGAATGGCTCGCCTCATTCAAGCAGGTCGCGATTCGGAACGGGGTTTCCCCTCAGGTCGCCGATGCGGCTCTCAACGGAGTGGTCTACCAGCCCGCGGTCTCGGCCCATGATCGCAGCCAGGGATTCGGGCAGAGTTTCGCCGCCTTCTCCGCCAGGCATGCCACCCCCGCCTTGATCAAGAAGGGCAAGACGATGATGCTTGCCTATGCCGAACCGTTTCAGAAGATCGAGCAGCGTTATGGCGTCCCCGCCCCGGTCTTGGCGGCGATCTGGGGGCTCGAAACCGGCTATGGTGGCGACCTTGGCGGCTACCCGACATTTAGCGCGCTCGCGACCCTCGCGTACGACTGCCGCCGGTCGCAAATCTACCGCGCTGAGCTGGTTGATGCGATGATGCTCGTCCAGCGCGGGCTGTTACGTCCTGAACAGATGCGCGGCGCCTGGGCGGGCGAGATCGGCCAGACCCAGTTCATGCCGTCGGCCTACCTCAAATACGCCGTCAACGTTGAGGGCGGCGGCGGCGGGAAATCTGATGAGTCCGGCCGACGCATTGGCGTCGACCGCCAATTTCCTGCGCGGCCACGGCTGGCAGCCGGGGGCCGGCTGGGACGAAGGCCAGCCGAACTTCGGCGCCCTGCTCGAATGGAACTCGGCCCCGGTCTACGCGAAGACGATTGCATTGCTCGCCGACAAGCTGAAGGAACAATGAGGCCAAAGGGTCGGCCCTTGACGGCGCGCCAATCGCGCCGCGCTATGGCCGTGGCCGCCGAATTGGGCTATGGGCTTGCTGATCGGGCCTGAAGCCCAACATAATCCCCTGTCCGGCATTTCGGCCGGGTAAGGCTGTCATGCTCGCTCCCTCCCTCGCCTCGCCCCCGCCCGCTCGCGCGCCGCTGAATAGCCTTGGCCTGCGCAAGACGCCGGCGGAGACCCGCGTTGTCGTGGCTATGTCGGGCGGCGTCGATTCGTCGGTCACCGCGGCCACGCTCGCCGCCGAGGGCTACGATGTCGTCGGCGTGACGATGCAGCTCTACGACCATGGCGAAGCCACCCATCGCAAGGGCGCCTGTTGCGCCGGGCAGGATATCCACGACGCGCGGGACGTCGCGGCCCGGCTGGGCATTCCCCACTATGTGCTCGATTATGAGGAGCGCTTTCGACGGAAGGTCATCGAGCCGTTCGCCCGCGCCTATGTCGCCGGCGAGACGCCGGTCCCATGCGTCGCCTGCAACCAGCACATGAAATTCGCCGATCTGTTCGACGCCGCCAACGACCTCGGCGCCGACCTCCTGGCGACCGGCCACTATGTCGTCAGCCGCGACGACGGGCGCGGGCGGCGAGCGCTTTACCGCGCGGCCGACCCGGATCGCGACCAGAGCTATTTTCTGTTCGCAACCACCCGGGCGCAGCTTGCGCGCCTTCGCTTTCCCTTGGGGACGATGCCGAAGGCGCGGGTCCGCGAGCTTGCGCGCGAATATGGCCTTGCGGTCGCCGCAGAAGGCCGACAGCCAGGACATTTGCTTCGTCCCGTCGGGTCACTACACCGACATGATCGAGCGGCTCATGCCCGGCGCCTCCCGTCCCGGCGAGATCGTCAATGTCAACGGCCGAGTGCTTGGACGGCACAACGGGGTGGTTCACTACACGATCGGCCAGCGGCGCGGCATTGGCGTCGCGGCGGCCGAGGCGCTCTATGTGGTCGCCCTGGACGCAGCCAACGCGCGCGTCGTCGTCGGTCCCCGCTCGTCGCTCGCGGTTGCGCGGCTGCGGCTCAGGGACGTCAATTGGATTGGCGAAGGCGAGATCGCCGATTTGCCCGCCCACGGACTCCCGATTGCAGCTCGCGTGCGGTCAACGCGTCCTCCGGCGCCTGCTCTCCTCAGACCTTCGGGTGAGATCGAATTCGTTCAACCCGAGAGCGGTGTGTCTCCGGGCCAGGCTTGTGTGTTCTATGATTCTGTCGATCCGAACGCGCGGGTGCTCGGCGGCGGATTTATCGCCGCCGGCTGACTCTTGAGATCGGAGAGACCGCGATGGCCGTTTTCGACGAAGAATCCCCGCTCGGCGAAAAGCGCAAGCCGCGGCTCGCGCACGAGATCGGACAGAACCTCGACGACCTTTCGGCGCCCGAGCTCAGGGAGCGCATCGGTCTCTTGAGCGCCGAGATCGGGCGGCTCGAGAGGGCGATTGAGGCGCGTCAGGCAACCCGCGCGGCGGCCGACTCGGCGTTCAAGATCTGACAAAACGGTAGAAGCCCGGCTTCGCTCGTCAAGACGCAGTCAGCTCTGGCCGAGCGTGATGGGGCCGCGCGCTGGCCGGGCTCGCGATAGGCCTCGCCTTTTCCGGGCCCGCGGCGATCGGGCTTTGAAACCCGCCGCCCTCGGGCGGTTTTCCCTTTGCCCATTGCCAGAGCCGCCGCTTCCACGTTAACCTTTC
>CAVZNQ010000024.1:0-113333 GCA_963776665.1 uncultured Alphaproteobacteria bacterium | reverse complement strand
AAAGGTGGCCGGGGTCTTGCCCTTCCGGGTCTTTAAGTTCACACTTGAGGCTTATGGCGCTGGGCGCAGGCCCCGCCATGAATTGAGGGTTGTAGGTGGCGAATGCCATGTCGCCAAAGAAGGCGGCGAGCGAACATGCCGAAACGAGAGGGAGGGTCTTCATCGGAGTCCTAGTCAGAGTGCTGACGACCCATCGTCAGGGGACCGCTTGCGCCCGACGCGGACACAGCGGCATCGATTGCCCAACGATGTAGTGGCAGCAGCGGCGACAAGCCTGCTATTGCGTGCCAATTTGCTGTTTTTCGCTGCCAAGCTGGGCCGTGCAGCCACACTCGGCCCCCGCATTGCGCGAGCGCGTTGAGGCCTGCATAGTACGTCTCAAGCGCGGATAGACCGGCCAGTCGATAAGCGACGAGCATCGCACCCGCCGAACCCCAGCGCGATAGCGTTCACGGCCCAACCGAGGTCGTCGCGGTGGCATGGCCGCCCTGCGCCGCCGCAACCGCGTCGGATACGCCGTTGACGCTCGCCACCGCCGTCACCGCCGTAGCCGAGGCGTTGCGCCCGCCTCTGGACGTGGTCGTCGCGCTTGCGGTCGCTGTCGCCGGGCCGATGCCGATGGAGAATGAGGCGGCCTGATTGTGCCCCGTCTCGCTCACTGTGTGGCTGGTGGCGGTGTTGCTCACCGTCACGTTGTGCGCGCCCTCGATATGGCCGACCTCGGCCCCAATCGTGCCGATCTGGCCGAAGATGCCGCGCACCGCCGCCGTCGTCTGCGCTGGCGTGTCGTTGCTGGTGGAAAGCGCGCCGATCTCGGAGACGACATGGCCGATCTGGCCGATGACGGCGCCGATGGGGACATGGCCGCCGCCGCAGCAGCCGCCGTTAGAGTTGTGGCCGCCGCCGCCGACGCCCGTAGCGGGGCCAGCGAGGGCGGGTGACGCCATAGCGAGCGCGGCGATTGAGACGAGAGTGATGGTTTTCATTTTTGGTCCTCCTTCCTTGGGGCCTGCGCGGATGAGGCGAAGCACGCGGTCGCGATTGGCGTCGTCGGCCTCATCCGCACTCGACTCGAAGGTTACAAGCGGCTTAGTGGCCGTGGCCGTGGCCGCTCGTGCTGGCGCCAACGCCGACGGCAATACCGCCAGCGGCGCCGTGAGCATTACCGACGCTCACGCCAGCCGAGTTCGAGGACGCCACGCCGAGCCCGACCGAAACGTTGCCGTGCGTACCGTGCGCTGACCCGCCGACGCCAAGGCCGATCGAGGTGTTGCCAGCCACAGCCGCGCCAAAGCCCGGCCCGGTCGAGACGCCCGACGCCGACACCGCAGCGCCGACGGCGACAGAGCCAGCGAAGGCCGGGGACGCCAAAGCGACCACGGCGACCGATGCGATAAGAATGCGCTTCATTTGGAGACCTCCATCAAGAGAAGAGGGAGCACGGGAAACCCGATGATGTCCCTCAGCGATCTGGAGTATGCGCGCGCCGCCATGACGTAGGACTATCCCCACATTTACCTTAACAGATATGCTTTAACAGATTGCTTTCTGCTCATTTGGGCGCCTGCACCGGGCCGCAGCCGGGGATGTGGCAAGAACGCCGGTCTTCAGGTTCGCGAGCGCCGCGTGGTTCTGGGGCGTGACGCCCGGAGGGGCCGCAAGGGCTTAACGGGGCAACGCGCCGGGCTACCGATTGAGGCGGAACGCGTTGTCGCTGGCGGGCGTCCTGACCGGGATGGGCGACGGTCTAACAGCGAAGGGGCGAGCCGCAGCCCGCCCCGGGTCGTTCATGGGTGGAAGACGAGTTCGTTGCCGCCCGGGGTGCGGTGGGCGATGACTTCCTCCGTCCAGCCCGGGAAGACGAGGTCCGTGCCCTTGATGAAGTCCATCTCGAAGGCCGCGGCCAAGTTGAGGATGTAGGTTTCCATGTGGCCCCGCTGGATGTTGCTGCGGCGGGTTAGCCCGTTCGGGGTTCCGTAGAGGATTTGCATTTTGACAGCGCCGCTGGAGTGGGCTCCGATGGCCTTGGCGTAGTCGGTGCACAAGGCGTCGAAGGCCTCGTCCCGCCCGTGGCCGGGCGAGCGTGGCGTCTCCCATGTGGAATGGGCTCCGAAGCGATTGACGAGTTGCTCGTAGAGGGAGCGGCGGACGCTGGGCGTCCAGACGGTGTTTGGGTTTTTGATGGTCGTTGTCCTATGTGTCAAAGGAGCGGGATGCTCCTACAGCCCCGGCGGGATTGCCCTTTCGAGCGTCCGCCAATTTCGAGTCAGGCTATAGCCGAGCGGATCGGTCGCTGTTTGCTAGTGCGCGCCAAGCGGCTGCTAATTCATGCCATTCGTTCCGTTAGGCCGCCCGGCGCAGGGGCTGGAGGAAAGCAGGTGGGGCGCTGCGGGCCGCCCGACGCGGGAGAGGCGAAGCGCGTCAATCCCATGATGGCGCGTATTGGCAGGCTTTTGGCTGGAAAAAGCAGGCGCGGGTCGCATGCCGTCCGTATCTCGGCGTGCGCCGCTGGGACGATGTTCGAAAGGGAGACTTCGCGCGTTATCCCGTGGCGTGAGGGCGCTCGGAGGGTACCCCCATCACTCCGACGCGCCTTCGCCGCCCGCTTCCTTTTGCCCGCAACGGTAGGGGGCGGGCGGCACACCCTCCGCATATCGGCTTAGTTGCGTCGCCCTTCCGCAGCCGTAAAGTCGTGGATCACGCGCGCAGTACCCTCCCATTAGCGACGCGCGATTAGCCCGCGTCGGCAAGTTACCCCCTTGACCCTCGACGCTGGGCGGATTGCCCCGCGCCCTGCTGCTGGCAAGCGCGGATCGCAAGGCGCGGGGCCTTTCAGGGAGGCGGGGAAGAGGCGGGGAAAATGAAAACCGCTTTGTGCGCAGCGGCGATTGCGCTGCTATCGGCTCTTGTCAGCGCCCATGCGGCGGTCTCGGATATTTCGAGCGTAGGAAGGAACACTATTTTTGTTAGCGAAGATTTTGAGTTTGGTCATATAGGCAGCGCACGTCGAGAAAAAGAATCCAATGGCCCGGCAAGATCTGCGCAATCACTGAATTCCGGCGGCGGGGTGGGGTCTTCCACGTGGGCGATGATGGCGCTCGGCTTCGGCTTGCTCGGCCTCCTCGGCCTCCTCCGCTATCGCAAGACACGCAACGCGTTGGCGTAGGCAGGCGGGCCTCGCCACGCCAGCAGCGCCTTCGCTGGGGCT
The DNA here is from genome assembly GCA_963776665.1 of uncultured Alphaproteobacteria bacterium. GTDB lineage: Bacteria > Pseudomonadota > Alphaproteobacteria > Rhizobiales > Beijerinckiaceae > Roseiarcus. The sequence goes on along the minus strand of CAVZNQ010000024.1, from coordinate 110,125 downwards.
TTGACTTTGGCAAGCCAACACACATCGCGGAAGTCCGCGACCGACTGGTCGCCAAGATGACCCGCGAGCAGGTTGCCGAGGCGCAACGGCTCACGCGGGAATGGAAGCCGTCCAATTGAGCCGTTAGCGGATCATGTTCACCGCCCCGGCGGCGTGACCGTGGTGACTGACCCCCCCTCCGCTGCGGCTGGCGGTGGCCGGGTCGGCTCAACTCCATTGCCGGCGGGGCGAGCGCACGCAAGCCCCCCGATCTTGTCGAGATCGTCTCCTCCGATTATTTGTACGCAATCGAGTTTCGGCCGGACGACTTGGCCTCGCGCGCTACGCGTCGGACTGACGACCTTCTTCCAAAATCTCGATCTCTCTCGCCTACTGGAAAGAAGTGTCTCATGACGCAAGGAACAGTGAAGTGGTTCAACGCCACGAAGGGCTTTGGCTTCATCCAGCCGGATGACGGCAGCAAGGATGTTTTCGTGCATATCAGCGCCGTCGAGCGCGCCGGGATGCAGAACCTCAATGAGGGACAGAAGGTCTCTTATGACCTCGTCCCGGATCGAAGGACCGGCAAGTCGTCGGCTGAAAATCTGCGAGCCGGCTGATTGGTCGCGCCGCAACCTAGACCGGGGCGACTCAGCGGCCGTTTTTGCTTGAGGGGGAACAATCCGGCGACGATCGCGTTCGTTTGGTCTGGCGCGCCTTTTTTGCCCCCCCAGCCCGGGCGCGCCTCTTTGCCCCGCTGCGTATGCCCTCCCTGGCACGCTCGCGGGGCTTTTTTCTGGGCCGCATGGGACGGCTCGTTGCAAACCATGCTAGGCTCGCCAACAGCCGCATTCGGCGACTGAGAGCAATCCGCTATCTCGTATCGATAGCTGGCAAAGCCGAGCCCAGCGAAGCCGAGCAGCATCATCGCCGAAGTGGAGGGTTCCTTCCCCGTAGTTAGTGGTGCCAGTGAAGTCGAAGATTTCGACCGCTTTTGCGAAGTTCGCTGCCGCAAGAGCGGTTACCGTCAACGCAAGCGTTAAGAAACATCTCATTGTGTGATTTCCTTTCACGCCAACGTGAGAAATCCTGGAGTCTCCCATCGTTAGCTTGGCGATCCCGACAGAATAGGTCACGTTAACCAGGAGTTCCGGGCGCGGCTGATGCAGGTGGGCGTGGGGGAGCTACAGCGACTGTCATCCTGCGGCCGGCGGAGGGTAAGAAAGCGCGTAGTCGTGGGGGCGTTCGCGTTGCACAGCCGCGTCTGTCCGACTACGAATCACCGAACTCCGACAAACAAACTCCCCCAGAGCCAAAGATGAATTTGAGACCAAGCTACGATCCGCTTGCGCGACCCAAACCTCACCCAATCTGCCTCCTAATGCCGTCGGCAGACGAGGACGAATTGCAGAGCCTCGCCGATGACATTCGAGCGCACGGCTTGCACGATCCCATTGTGCTTTTTGAGAGGCGGATCCTTGACGGCCGCAACCGCGTGGCCGCCTGCGAAAGCGCGGGTCTGACGCCGCGCTACGTCGAATTTGAAGGCACTCGGGAAGAAGCCTTGATGTTTGTGGTTTCCCACAATCTCAAACGCCGGCACCTGACTAAGCAGGCCATTGCCGACACTTTGGTTGAGGCTGAGGTTTTCAACTTGGATTACGAGCTGGGCGAGCCGGCGGTGCGATCTGACATTAAAATGTCAGCACAGAAACCCAAAACGGCATCCAGCCGCGAACTGGCCAAAGCGGCAGGCGGCGTGGTGAGCCGCGAAATGATTAACGCCACGCGCAAGGTCAAGGAGAAAGCTGAACCGGAATTGCGAGAGGCGGTAAAAAGAGGGCGAATTGGCGTACAAGATGCTGCCAAAGTGGCCGATCTACCGCCCGATCAGCAAAAGGCCATTGCCGCGTCGCCAAAACCAAGAAGAGCCGCGAACGTAGCCATCGAAGCGGCTGCGGCGGCGCGCTCCGAAAGGGAGGAGGACGACCCTCGGGCTATCCTTCGCACGGCTTGGGAAAAAGCGACTGCCCTGCGTCGCCTATGGAAGGAGGCGGACAACGGAACGAGGGAATGGTTTTTGGAGGCAATCTGGTTGGATCTTAATAAGAGCGGCGACCGGAAGCGGGCTCCGCAAGCGAACAGCGCGGGGCAAGAAGGTGAGGGCTAGCCGAGCGGGCCACTGTGCTTCACGACTGGGGCTGTGGTCACTCGGTGGTCACTTGCGCAGTTAAGGTCGGCGGCCACAGCAATAGGGTGATCAGTACTTATCTTTGTTTCTCAATTGGTTGAATGGTCGGGGCAGCAGGATTTGAACCTGCGACCTGAAGTACCCAAAACTTCCGCGCTACCAGGCTGCGCTATACCCCGAAATCCTAACCGGTTCGCTATCATGCGGCGCCGCACATCGACAAGCCCAAGACGGGAGACCGGAAAGCGTCGGGGGCTCACTTCTCCGGCGTCGCGACCCGGATCGAGAGCTCGCGCAATTGCTTCGGCGTCGCCGGCGAGGGCGCGCCCATGAGCAGGTCCTCGGCGCGCTGGTTCATCGGAAAAAGCGCCACCTCGCGCAGGTTCTGTTCGCCGGCCAACAGCATCACGATGCGGTCAACGCCCGCCGCCATGCCGCCGTGTGGCGGAGCGCCATAGTGGAAGGCGCGGTACATCCCGCCGAAGCGCTCTACCACCGTCTCTTCGCCGTAACCGGCAATCTCGAACGCCTTTACCATCGCCTCGGGCTTATGGTTGCGAATCCCGCCCGAGGCGAGTTCGTAGCCGTTGCAGGCGACGTCGTACTGAAAGGCCTTGATCGCGAGCGGGTCCATGCTTTTCAGCGCCTCGAGGCCGCCCTGCGGCATGGAGAAGGGATTGTGCGAGAAGTCGATCTTCTTCTCGTCCTCGTTCCACTCGAACATCGGAAAGTCGACGACCCAGCAGAACTCGAACCGGTTTTCGTCGACCAACTTGAGCTCCTGCCCGACCTTCGTGCGGGCGAGGCCGGCGAATTTGGCGAACTTGCTAGGATCGCCCGCGACGAAGAAAGCGGCGTCCCCGGCCTTGAGCCCAAGCGCCGCCCGGATCGCCTCGGAACGCTCCGGGCCGATGTTGTTCGCAAGCGGGCCCCGCGCGCCCACACCCGTCGCCTTCGGATCGGCCGCGAGCATCGTCTCGTCCTTGGCGCGGTCGAAGAACAGCATGTAGCCGAGCCCCGGTTGGCCCTCGCCCTGCGCCCACGAATTCATCCGGTCGGCGAAGGTGCGCTGGCCGCCGCCAGGCGCCGGAATCGCCCAAACCTCATTGTTCTCGATTTCGAGCAGGCGCGCGAAGACCTTGAAACCAGAGCCGCGGAAATGTTCGGACACATTTTGCATGACGATCGGATTGCGTAGGTCCGGCTTGTCGGAGCCGTATTTCCGGATGGCCTCGGTGTAGGGAATCCGCCGCCATGGCGACGGCGTCACCGACTTGCCGCCGGAGAATTCCTCGAACGCGCCCCGTATGACCGGCTCCATCGCCTCAAAGACGTCATCCTGCTCGACAAAACTCATCTCGACATCGAGCTGGTAGAATTCGCCTGGAAGTCGATCGGCGCGCGGATCTTCGTCACGGAAACAGGGCGCGATCTGGAAGTAGCGGTCGAACCCGGCCATCATCAGGAGCTGCTTGTACTGCTGGGGCGCCTGAGGCAGGGCGTAGAACTTGCCCGGGTGAATGCGCGAGGGCACGAGGAAGTCGCGCGCGCCCTCCGGACTCGAGGCGGTCAGGATCGGCGTCTGGAACTCGAAGAACCCCTGGCCTTTCATCCGCCTGCGCAGAGAATCGATGATTTGTCCGCGCAGCATGATGTTCTGATGCAGCTTCTCCCGGCGCAGGTCGAGGAAGCGGTACCGGAGCCGCGTATCCTCCGGATAGGGCTGGTCGCCGAACACCGGCAGCGGCAGGTCGCCCGCCGGCCCCAAGACTTCGATCTCGCGCACATAAACCTCGACGAGGCCGGTCGGCATCTCGGGGTTTTCGGTGCCGGGCGGGCGCTTCCGCACCTTGCCGTCGACCCGGATGACGAACTCTGAGCGCAGCTTCTCCGCCGCTGCAAAGGCGGGAGATTCCGGATCGACGACGCATTGGGTGAGGCCGTAATGGTCGCGCAAGTCGATGAACAACAGTCCGCCGTGATCGCGGATGCGATGGCACCATCCAGAAAGCCGGACGTCGGCGCCATCCTCGGCGAGGGTCAGGGCGCCGCAGGTATGGGTGCGGTAGCGATGCATGAAATCAGTCTTTTTCGCTTTGAGCGGCGTTGCGCGCTGCCTAACTGAATTCGTTCCTACGGGAAAGCGGCAAGTCCGGCGCCCCCGCGCGTCGGCGAAACCCGGGCCGAAACGGCCGGCTCGGATCTGCTATCATATAGTCACGCCGTTAGCCCCAAACTTCACGGGCCACCCTCGGGCGGCCCTTTCTCTTCAGGCGCGACGCCGCCGCCCGCTCGCGCGCTGGCCTCGCGCTCGGCCGCCTCGCGCCAGAAGCGCGCCTTGGCTGCATCCGGCGACACCAACACCCCTTCCTCGTAAACTGCGCCGAGCTTGCGCATCGCGCCGAGATGTTGCGCGCCTGCCGCGCGCTCGTACCAAAAAATCGCCTCGGCAGAGTCCTGCGCGACCCCCCGCCCCTCTTCGCTGAACGCGCCAAGGCGGAACATCGCCTGCGGATCATCCTGCTTCGCGGCTCGGGTATACCACTCGACCGCCTGGGCAAAATCCTTTGGGACGCCCCGTCCGCGCTCGTAGATCGCGCCGAGCCTGACCATGGCCCCCGCGTGGCCCGCCTTGGCCGCCTGCTGGTACCAATCGCGCGCCGCGGCGGCGTCGGCGTCCACGCCCTTCCCGGTCTCATAGAGCGCGGCGACAGCGAACATCGCCTCGGGCTGGCCGTTCTTCGCGGCGCTCAGGTACCAGTTGCGCGCTTGCGCGTAGTCTCGCGCGACGCCCCGGCCGATGTCGTAGAGCCGGCCGAGGTTGACCATCGAGCTGACGTTGCCCGCGGTGGCGGCCTTTTCGTACCAGTCGCGCGCCTGGGCGAGATCCTGCGCGACGCCCTGCGTCAGCGGCTTCGCCGCTGTCGTAGATCGAGCCAAGGTTGTCCATCGCGTTCGCATCGCCCTGACGGGCGGCGTTCTGCAGGAAGCGAAGGGCCTGCGTGTAGTCATGCGGGGCGCCCCAGCCGTTGCGATAGCTGACGCCGACGTAACCGGTTGAATTCACGTCCCCGAATCCGGACGCTTCCTCGAAGAACTTGAACGCGCCAGCGCGCCCAGCGTCATCCATCTGATATTGGGCCCCGGCCACGATCGGCTTGGCGCTCGTAAGAAGCGCTTCGGCGTGGCTCCGTTGGTTCTGGGCAAACCACGCCAGCAGCAAGGTCGCCGCGGCGACGACGACGGACACAACGACGAGAAGGTTCCTGGCCTTCTCGGTTCGCGCGCGCCTCTTTTGCTCGTCCTGCGCCTGTTCGACGGCCGCTTCCTTCTCGCGCAGCGCGGCCTCGCGCTGCTCGTTGGCCTCCTGCATCGCCTTGAGCCGTTGGAACTCGGCGCTCGAGCGGGCCTCCGCCTCCGCCTCGCTCGCCCGGATGAAATCGAGCTGGAGCGCAGTCGGTTCAGGCGCGGTTTTCGGCCGGCGCGCCTCCCAGGCCTTCGCTTCGGCGATGTCGCTGCCCGTCAACAGCCTGTTCGAGGGCCGCCCGCCGTCGTTCCATTCGCTCGCGCGCTGGAGATAACGCGTATGCTCGCGGAGCCACTCGAAATCGATGTTGAGCGCCTCAGAAAGGCTCCTCAGGCCATGGCCGAAGCCCGAACCGGGCGCCTCCGGCTCGGCATAGAAGAAGATGTAGTTGAGGCCCTGAAGCCTCGGCGGCGGACTCGCGTCTCCGAGCGGGCGGCAGACCACCGGGAGAATGCGCTTGCCGAGCTCAGCGGACTGCCCGACCTCCCAGGCGCAGATCTCCGAACGCGCCGAATGAGGGCGAAAGGACAAAGACGACCGTGTCGGACTCCGCGATGAGCGCGCCGAGACGCGTCTTCCAGTCCTCCCCGCCCGAAATGTCTTCCCGGTCGATAACGCACTCGAACCCACAGGTTTGAAGCGCGGCCTGCAGCTGGTCGGCAAAATCGCTTTCGGTGCGACTATAGGAGATGAAGACGCGCAGCTTCCCCTTGTCGGCCGGATGGCTGCGGGTAGCGTCTGCCGCCACGACGGTTTCAGGTCCGAGCGCGCCATGGACGTGCGGATCAGCAACGATTTCCGCCATATTCGCCGCTCCGATTCCCGAGGATCGTCGACTCCAAACCCGGTTGTTCAACACCCAGCCGCGGGCCAGGCGCAAGTCCACCAAAACGCCGTGCGACTCTCTTGGCGCCGCGGCGCCGGTACGGCCTCGCTGAAGCGGTATCGTCCGTTTCGGCCCTCTGCTGTGTTCTGGATCACACCATCACGCTCCCCTCTCCCGGACCGCCGCGTCATTGCCGCTGGCATCGACGCGATGCGAAAGTCGTCGTATTCTTGCGCGCGCCTGCCCGAGCCGCTCAGGAAATCGCCATGTCCGCCCCGCCCGCCGAGGTTCGCCCGCCGCAACTTCTCCGCCTCGACCACGACCAGGGCGTCGTCGCCTTGACTTTGAACACTCCGCAGAACCGCAATGCGTTGAGCCTCGCCATGCTCGAGGCCTTTATTGCCGCGCTCGATGACATCGCCAATGACGACAAGGCGCGCGTCGTCGTGCTCGCCGGCGCCGGGCAGGCGCTGAGCGCCGGCCACGACCTCAGGGAGATGCAGGCGCACCGCAACGATTGCGACCGAGGCCGCGACTTCTACGTCGAACTGTTCGCCCGCTGCACGACACTTATGCAGAGGGTCGGGGCGCTGCCGATGCCGGTCATCGCGGCAGTCGAAGGCATTGCGACCGCGGCGGGTTGCCAGCTCGTCGCCGCCTGCGATTTGGCGATTGCCGGGGAGCATGCGCGCTTCGGACTGTCCGGAGTGAACTACGGGCTCTTCTGCTCGACGCCGTTGGTGGCGGTCGGGCGCGCGATGTCGCGCAAACACGCGATGGAGATGGCGCTGACCGGCGCCCTCTACTCGGCGCAAGAGGTCGAACGCTTCGGCCTCGTCAACCGCGTCGTTCCCGAGGGCCGGGCGCTCGCGGAAGCCCTTGCGCTTGCGAGGACAATCGCGAGCCACTCGGCGCCGACGCTCGCGATCGGAAAGCGTGCCTTCTACGCCCAGATCGAGCGGCCGCTGGACGAGGCCTACGCGCTGGCGTCGCTGGCGATGATCGACAATCTCGCCGAGCCGGATTCGGTCGAAGGCCTCGGCGCCTTCCTGGACAAGCGGCGCCCGGTCTGGAACTCCTGACGCCGCCAAGGATCGAATCCCAGCGCTTAGATTTTTGACGATAACAGGGAGAATTTGTTGCGATACCGTGCCGTTTGCGCACGGGTCCAAAACTGCGCCCTCCCCCGGCGAGCGGAGGGAGGGCGAGGGTGAGCGCGCCCGGCTTAGTTCCCCATCAGCTTCTTGGCGTTGTCCGGCGTGATCGCCAGCGTCGGCACGGTCACGGTGGCCGGGACCTTCTCGGCGCAGTCGAGCAGGATGGCCTTGGCCATCTCGATCGCCTCGGGCGCGCCGGTCGGATAGGTGAACGTCGCCGCCCACTCGCCCTCGGCGACGGCCCGGATGCCGCCCGAGGGACCCGGTAGTCCGTCAGTGCCGATGATGGCGATATCGCCGTCCTTCTTGCCGGCGCCCTTCGCCGCAAGGCGCGCGCCAGCCGCCATCATATCGTTGCTGGCGTAGAGCGCCTTGATGTTCGGGTGGGCCTGGAGCATCGCGGCGAAGGCGGTCTGGGCCTTGTCCGGCATCCAGTCGGCGGCCTGTTCAGCGACGACCTGGATCTTGTCGTTCGCCTTCACGCCATCCTTGAAACCGTTGAGGCGTTCGACCGCCGGCGTCGAGCTCGGCAGGCCTTCCAGCACAGCGGCCTCGCCGCCGTCCTTCAGCAGCTTGTCGGCCATGTACTTCCCGGCTTCCTGGGCGATTTTGAAATTGTCGCCGCCGATGAAGGCCGTGTAGTCCTTGCCGGGATCGCCGACCGTTTTGCGGTCGAGCTCTATGACGGGAATGCCGGCTTTCATCGCGCGCGCGACGACCGGGGTGAGCGGCGAGGCCTCGAAGGGCGAGATCAGGATGAGATCGACCTTCTGGGTGATGAAATTATCCATCTGCGAGGTCTGGGTATTCACATTCGCCTGGCCGTCAGCGATCTGGAGCGTGAACTGCGGCACTTTGGCCGCAGCCGCAGTCAGCTCTTCGTTGACGTGAGCCCGGTAGGGCTCGGCGTTCGTGGCCTGCGAAAACCCGATGACGAACTTTCCGTCCTTGCTGCATTCCTTGACCAGCGGCGCCGCGGCCGCCGTCCCTGCGGCGAGCGCTACCGCCGCCATTGCGCCCAATGATATCCGTAGCATCATCATCCTCCTCTGAAGGTAAACCCAACCAGCCGCCGCAGTTGTGGCGCACGCGGTTCTGCCGCGCTCATCGACCCAATCCCTCACGGCGACGGACGAGGGATTGAAGAACTGCGGCCAGCACGATGATCGCTCCGGTCGCGAGCAGCTGCAGCGCCGCGTTGATATTGTTGAGCTGAAGAATGTTCGCGAGCGCTCCCAGCATAATCGCGCCGGCGACCGTACCGACCATTGAGCCCGAGCCTCCGAACAGGCTGGTGCCGCCAATCACCACGGCGGCGATCGCGGTGAGCTCGTAACCGGTCCCGTCGTTGGCGCTGCCGAAGTTGAACTGCCCCGCGTGAACAACGCCGGCGATGCCGGACACGATGCCGGTGATGGCGTAGACGGAAATCTTTACCAGCGAGACCGGTACGCCCGAGAGCCGAGCCGCCCGCTCGTTGCCGCCGACAGCGAACACATAGCGTCCGAAACGCGTGAAGTTAAGGACGAATGTCGCGATCACCGCCACGACGACGAAAACGAGCGTCGCCACCGGAACCGTATTGTTGAAGAGTCGGTCGCCGAGAATTGCAAAAACCGGCGGCGCGAGGCCCGGTCCTTCGCCGTAGGAAATGTTGATGTACTGGTTGTTGGAGATGACGAGCGCGAGCCCGCGCGCCACCTGAAGGCCGGCGAGCGTGACGATGAAAGGCTCGAGGCGGAAGCGGTTGGAGATGACGCCCTGGATCGCGCCGAAGACCGTCCCACAAAGCAGCACGAACAGGACGGTTGGAGTGAGTTCCCAGCCGCCGGTCGTCATGATCGTGGCGGTCAACACGCTGCAGAGGCTGAGCAGCGCTCCGACCGAAAGGTCGATGCCGGCCGTGATGATGACGAAAGTCATGCCGACGGCTATGATGCCGGTCTCCGAGACGGCGCGCACGATATTGGCGACGTTGTCCGGCTGCAAAAAGAGGATTGCGCCGTGGCGACGGGGAGAGAAGATCACGCCGCCTATGGCCACGACGACGAGACCGATCACGCTCTGGAACCGCACGAGCAGCGCGAACAGGTCGAGACGGCGTGCGGCGGGCGCGCCGGCCACGGTCGTCGCGGATTGGCTCATACCGTTTCGTCCTCGCCTTGCTCGGCCGCCGCGAGCACGTCATGCTCGCTAGCGCCCCCCGGAAACTCCGCGACTGTCTTTCCCGCGCGCAACACGACAACCCGATCGCAAAGCCCAAGCAACTCGGGCATCTCGCTCGACGCGACGAGCACACCCATTCCCTTGCCCGCAAGCTCGCGAATGCGGGCGTAGATCTCTCCCTTGGCGCCTACATCCACGCCGCGTGTCGGCTCGTCAAGCAGCAGCAGCTCCGGATCGCCGAGCACTTCCTTGGCGATGACAACCTTCTGCTGATTGCCGCCAGAAAGCGCGCCGATCACGATCTCGGAACGCGGCGGCCTGACGTCGAAGGCGGTGATCGCCTCGCGCGCGAGCGCGTTTTCGCGGGCGAACGACACGAGAAAGAACGGCGACAAGCGTTCGAGCACGGTCAACACGGCATTGCGCCCTACAGTGTCCCGGATCAGGAGGCCGCTGCCGCGCCGGTCGTCAGTCACGAGGCCGACGCCGTTTCTGCGAGCGGCGCGGATCGAAGTCAGGCGCGCAGGCGCACCATCGATCTGGACCAGGCCGGACCATGAGCCCGCGCCGGCGGCGCCGTAGAGCGCGGTTAACAGCTCGGTTCGGCCCGCGCCCATGATGCCCGCGAGCCCCACGATTTCGCCTGCGCCAACCACGAGGCTCACGTCGGCCGGCGCCTGCCAGCCGGGCCGCGCGATGTCCGGAGTAAAGCGTGCGTGCTCGAGTCGGAGGACTGGCTTTCCAACGCTCGCCGCCCGCTTCGGATAGAGTTCGTCGAGCGGACGGCCGACGAGGAGCCGCACCAGTTCCGATTGCGGCGCGTTCGCCGGCTGCACGCCTGCGACCTTTCCATCACGCATGACTGTTACGCGGTCGGCAACTCTCGGCACTTCCTCAAGCCGATGCGAGATGTAGACGATGCCGACCCCGCGCGCCGCGATATTGCGCATGACGACGAAGAGCCGGTCGACTTCCGAAGCCGTCAGCGCCGCTGTCGGCTCGTCCATGATCAGAATATTGCGCGCGTAGGTCAGCGCTTTCGCGATCGCGACGATCTGTCTCCGCCCGACCGAAAGGTCCCCAACGCGATGGTCGACGTTAATGTCCTTGCCCACGACGCTGAGCCGCTTGATCGCCTCCTTGCGCATCGACGCACGGTCCAGCACGCCCCCGCGCGTGAGCTCGCGCCCGAGGAACAGGTTGGCGGTGACGTCGAGGCTCGGCACGAGGTCGAGCTCCTGGAAGATCGTGGCGACTCCGGCCGCCTGTGCGGCCCGCGGATCGTTGAAACGAACGGGCTGGCCTTCGAGCGACATCTCGCCCGTGTCGGGTGCGAACACGCCGGACAGCACGTTCATCAACGTTGATTTCCCGGCGCCATTCTCGCCGAGGAGGGCATGGATCTCGCCGCGCTTAAGGTCGAAGTCGACGCCGCGGAGGGCTTGCACGCCGCCAAAGTGCTTGACGACGTTTCGCATGACGAGCAGCGGTGTTTGGGCGTTCGCTGCGACGCTCATCGCGGCAGTCGCTGAAGGCTGTCGCGATAGATAGCGCGGCTCGCGAGCCGAGCCGACTGGATCAAAACTCCGGCCCCGCTCGCCGCTTGGGTAATGGCCGCCACGCCGCCTCCCCCTTCTGGCCGACCCACGAGACGGCGAGATGCTTTCCGCAACGCTAACATATCGAAAGGTTGGCGCAACCCTCTCGACGGGCATCGCTCGAGGCGCCCGGTCGCCCCCGGGGCTGGCGGCCCGAGCTTGGCCTCGGTCCGGGGATAGCGTCGAAAAGGCGCACAATTTGTTGACTTTCTCCCGATTTGATCTATGGGAAGCACGCCGAGAGCGAATGAAGGCTCCGGCGAGGCGTCGGCGAGCGCTTCGCGCCGACGCGAGGCGCTAGGCTTACGCGCCGAGACCCGCAAACGATTGACGCGGGTCCACGAGGCCTCCATATGACAACCAGCGAATGCAAGGCGTTCGCGTTAAGCGAGAAATGATGAAATTTAGCGAACTCGGCCTGAGCGAAAAAGTGCTCAAAGCCGTCGAAGCGTCAGGCTACGACACGCCGACGCCGATCCAAGAACAAGCCATTCCGTTCGCCCTGCAGGGCCGCGACATATTGGGAATCGCCCAGACCGGCACGGGCAAGACCGCCGCCTTCACCCTGCCGATGCTGTCGACGCTCGAGCGCGGGCGCGCTCGCGCTCGCATGCCGCGCACCCTCATTCTGGAGCCGACGCGCGAACTCGCCGCCCAGGTCGAGGAGGCGTTCGGCAAATATGGCGTCAACCACAAGCTGAACCTCGCGCTCCTGATCGGCGGCGTCTCGTTCGGCGATCAGGAGACCAAGATCGCGCGCGGCGCCGACGTCGTCATCGCAACCCCCGGCCGCCTGCTCGACTTCACCGAGCGGGGCGGCCTGCTCCTGAACGCGATCGAAATCCTGGTGATCGACGAAGCCGACCGGATGCTCGACATGGGCTTCATTCCCGACATCGAGCGCATCTGCAAGCTGGTGCCGTTCACCCGCCAGACGTTGTTCTTCTCGGCGACCATGCCGCCGGAAATCACCCGCCTCGCCGATACGTTCCTGCACAATCCGGTGCGTGTCGAAGTCTCGCGCGCCGCGACGACCGCCGAGAACATCACCCAGACGCTCGTGCCTTCGGGCGGAACGCCGGAAGAGAAACGTTCGACCTTGCGCCGCCTCATCCGCGGCGCTGACAATTTCAAGAACGCGCTCATCTTCTGCAACCGCAAGCGCGACGTGCAGGTGGTCTACCGTTCGCTGCAAAAGCACGGCTTCTCGGTCCTGGCGCTGCACGGCGACCTCGATCAGCGGATGCGGATGGCGGCCCTCGATGCGTTCCGCGCGGGAGAGGTCCAGCTCCTGGTCTGCTCCGACGTTGCCGCCCGCGGGCTCGACATCCCCGATGTCAGCCATGTGATCAACTACGACGCCCCCCATCATTCCGAGGATTACGTCCACCGGATCGGCCGCACCGGTCGCGCTGGCAAGTCGGGCGTCGCGCTGACCCTCGTCTCGCGCATCGACCAGAAGGCGATCGCCGAGATCGAAAAGCTCATCGCCCGCAAGATCGACTGGCAGGACGGCGCTCAATTGCCCCCCGAAGAAGAGGCCGATGCGCCGGTGCGCGAACGGCCGCACGGCGGTCGCGGCGGCGCTCACCGGCGCCCCGAGCGGGCCACGCCGGTCGAGAACGGCGAGCGCCCGGACCGTCACGCCGCCCGCCGCCCCGACTCGCGCCGCCATCACGCCGAGCGCCCGCCGCGCGAGCGCATCGCCGCCGAGGCGGAGCGCGCGTCGGTCTCGCGCGCCCCTTCTTTCGCCGATCCCCCGCCCCGCCGCGAGCGTCCGCCGCACCGCGAGGACGACGCGCCGGTCATCGGCCTCGGCGACCACGTCCCGGATTTCCTCCTCCGCCCAGTCAAGGCGCGCCCGCGGCCCGCGCGCGAGCCGATCGAAGCGGCGGAAGAGTGATCCCCGCGGAGCTGGGCGCCCGACTACCCGCCAGAGCCCTTCGTCGCCCCTTGGCCACGGCGGCGCGCCGTCATGGCGAAACTTCACATTTTCTGACATCATGATTAGGGTGGCGGCTTTAGGCGCGGATGCGCCTGCGGGCCACAGCTAGCCGGGCCGTTCGACCCTCTTTGAATTGAAGGGAGGTTCGATTGAAGAAGGTCGCTGCTCCGTCAGTCATGGAGGGCCGTGGCGTCTACAACGCCAATTCGGCCTTGCAGGCGTCGGGCGCGGGCCTCGCGGTGGCACTTTGGGAGCGGGCGGTCGCGGAAGCGCCCGTTCCAGACGGAGATTCTCCGGTCGTCATCGCCGACTATGGCGCTTCCGAGGGGCGGAACTCGGTGGGCCCGATGCGGCTGGCCATCCAGGTTCTGCGGTCCCGTCTTGGCCCTCGCCGCGCCATCTCGATCGCGCACACCGACCTGCCCGCAAACGATTTCAGTTCGCTTTTCGCCACGATCGAGGACGACGAGAGGGGGTATGTCCTCGGCGATCCCAATGTCTTTCCTCACGCCGTCGGTCGTTCCTTCTACCGGCCGACGCTGCCGGGGGCTCAGGTGAGTCTGGGTTGGAGCGCTTATGCGGCCCAGTGGCTCAGCCGCATCCCTGGACCGGTTCCCGGCCACATCATCGGATTCCGTAGCGAAGGCGCCTTGCGTCAGGCCTTTTTCGAGCAGGGGAGACGGGACTGGGAGTCTTTCCTGAAACTGCGCTCCGCAGAATTGCGCTCCGGAGGGCGACTCGTCATTTCCCTGCCAGCTCTGGACGAGAAAGGCGCGCATCCGGCAGCGGCGGTCACGGACGCCGCAAACGACGCGATCGCTGAAATGGTGTCGGATGGGCATCTGACCCCGGCAGGAACGCAGCCGGATGTGCGTCGCAACCTATCCGCGTACGCAGGGTGAGACGCTCGCGCCCTTTTCCAGCGGCGATCTGGCTTTCGGACTTCGCCTTCTCGAAAGCCGCTTCTCGCCCATCGAGGACGCCGGATGGGCCAAGTACTGCGAAGATGGCGACGTCGGGGCTTTGGCGGCAAGCCGCGCCGGCGCCGCCCGCGCGATCCTCGGCCCCTCGCTCGCGAGCGGGCTCGACCAGAACGAGAATGAGATCGCCCGCAAGGCTTTCTTGGATCGGCTGGAGGCGGGGATGCGCCGGCAACTCTCGATCGATCCTTCTCCGATCGTGAACATTGTCGCAGTGCTGTCGCTCGCGAAGATCTAAGCGCGGACCTTCTTGCGATTTGATGGACTCCTCGGCTTCGCCTTGGCGTCGGCCACGCGACGGGCCGCGCCTAGGCCAAGCGACGTCCAGCGGATGAGTTCGTCACCCTCTGCCCGGGCAATCGCGGGCAAGCGCCAGAAGGACGTCGGCATCGGTCTGCCCCGGGCGACGTAGATGAAGGGCGAAGAGCCCGCGGCGACAAAATCCGGCTGAGAGACGGCGTCGACTTTGAGAAAGACTTCGCCGCCCTGCTCGATGGCGAAACACAGGCCCTTGGCATAGACGCCCGCGCCGCCGAACATGCGCTTGACCGAAACCTCGCCGAACGGCTTGAAGAGTTCCTTCAAAGCCTCGGGGCTCATTGCCAAAATCAGGCTGGCGTGTGAAGCGCCTCGGGGCTCGCGGGCGTGATCGCGACGCTTTCGCCGCAGCCGCAGGCCGAAGTCTCGTTCGGGTTGGAGAAGGCGAATGTCGCCGAGAGGCGGTCGACCTTGAAATCCATCTGCGAGCCGAGCAGGAACAGCACCGCCTTCGGGTCGATGAGCAGCTTGACGCCCTTGTCCTCGACGACCTCATCCATCGGCGTCGCGGTCTCGGCGAGTTCCATCGTATAGGACATGCCGGCGCAGCCGCCATTTTTGATCCCGACGCGCAGGCCCGCTACCGGCTTGCCGGCGGCTTCGGTCAGTTCGCGCACCCGCGCCGCCGCCGCGTCGGTCAATGTCATCACCTGTCGCCGTAACAGTCGGGACGCCATCGCGAATCTCCGTCGACCGGGTTCAAGGCCCGGCGAATGTCCGACATATAGCATCGCGCCGGCCGTTTTGACAGGGCGGGCGGCGCCCTGTCGTCAATGCGACCCGCGCAGAACCCAGTAGCCGAACACGCCGACCGCGCCGGCCAGCAGGAGCATGGCGCGGGGCCCGACGACGAAAGTCACATAGCCCCTTGATTGGCGGCCATCATCAGCCCGAGGGCGATGAGAAGACAGCCGAAGGCCGCAGGCAGGATATCCATGGCTTCGGCCCATTGCACGGACGGGGGCCCCATGAGAGCGCCGCTGCGGTGCCAAAACGCAATGCCGATGCGGCAAATCTCCTCCCGCCTCGATCGGCGAGCGCGCAGCCGGGCGGAGGCCATGTTTGCGGCCGGAACGGTTCATGTTAGTCCGAGGCATGGCCGAGAAGCGTCCGTTGCATCAGCGCGTCCTCACCCTGCACGACTGGGAGGCGAAGCACTACGTCGTCGCCGCGGTCATCATCCTCCTGGCGATGGGGATGTTCGCCTATAGCTGGTCTTGAGCCGGCGCGAAGGACGAACGACCGCCGATCCCGCCGCCGGCGCAAAGAAAAGGGCCGCCCCGGGGGCGGCCTTTCCAGACTTGAACGATCGTGCCCGCGCCGTCAGGCGGCCACGGTCGCTGCGCGCTTCCGGTAAGCGAGGAGACCAAGGCCGGCGAAGCCTGCGAGCATCATCGCCCAAGTCGAGGACTCGGGAACAACCCCAGTCACATTGATGGTCAGGCTGCCATCCTGCACGACGGCGCCCGCCGCCACTGCGGGACTCCATGTGTACGTGTACGTTCCAGGCGTGAGGCCAATCATGGCGAGCGTCGTGTTGTCGAACGTCGAGGAGCCCGATAGCAACGTACCGTCGTAGCCGGTGGGAACGAATATGGTTGGTGAACCGAGCCCGTTTCCGTCAATCCCGAAAACGTCTCCGATGGCGATCGATCCGAGAAACGAGTTCAGGCCTGGCCCCAAAGTCGCTGGGCCGCTAGCGCCGCCGTAAGTATCGATATTGTGGCCGGTGCCACCCAACCCGACCACGGCGACCCCAAGTGAGGGAAATAACTCCCCTGCGAACGGCCAAGGTTCGTCTGAACCAGTTAGCGTGAGGCCGCTCAGGTCGATCACTCCGCTTCCCGTGGCCACGACGTTGGCGCCGACCTGTGTGATGTCGATTACGGCCCCTGGCGCGCTCGCTTGCGCCTGCCCGCCCGCCACAAAAGGAACTGAAAAAGCCGCAAGCGCGGCGCAAGTCACTAACCAATTTTTCATGGCAGAAACCCTCCTGACGGCGAAAGGTCCCACGCGCAACCGCCTGTCCGCTCGGGACACCCACACTGACGCCGCTACGTCAATCTCCATCAAAGCTTCGTTGCTGTCAATCGGTTTTGTGCAACGCGAAAGCCGATCACTGCACCGCGTCCGAACTCACATCGAGACTGGAGCTTCGCCCGCCGGTGTGGCAAAGCGGCCCGCTCGCATTTAAGCAGGATTCCGCGCCTTGCCGCCGCTCCAGAGCCAAGCCGACCTCCTCGCCCGCATCGCCATTGCGCTCGAGCGCCTCGCGCCCGCCGCTCCGCCCGCGCCCGATTTCGAGGCGGCGGAAGCGTTCGTGTGGCGGGCCGACGGCGGGCGCGCTGGCGCCGGTCCTGCGCATCAACCGCGTCGATCTCGCGCTCCTGCGCGGCGTCGACCGGGTGCGCGACCTTCTAGTCGAGAATACCCGCCGCTTCGCCCGCGCCCTTCCCGCCAACAACGCGCTCTTGTGGGGCGCGCGCGGCATGGGCAAGTCGTCGCTGGTGAAAGCGGCGCATGCCGCGATCAACCGCGAGACGGGCGTCGATGGCCGGCTCAAGCTGGTCGAGATCCACCGCGAGGACATCGAGGGCCTGCCGGCGCTGATGAGCGTGCTGCGCGAGGCGCCCTATCGCTTCATCGTGTTCTGCGACGACCTTTCGTTCGACGCCGGCGACACCTCCTATAAGTCGCTCAAGGCCGCGCTCGAGGGCGGCGTCGAGGGCCGGCCGGGCAATGTGCTCTTCTACGCCACCTCGAACCGCCGCCATCTCATGCCGCGCGAGATGATGGAGAACGAGCGAGGAAGCGCGATCAATCCCGGCGAGGCGGTCGAGGAGAAGGTGTCGCTCTCCGACCGGTTCGGCCTCTGGCTCGGCTTCCATCATTGCAGCCAGGACGACTATCTCGCGATGGTCGCGGGCTACGCGAAGCACTTCGGGCTCGGCGCGCCCTCCGATCAGCTCGAAGCGGAGGCGCTCGAATGGGCGACGACGCGCGGCTCCCGCTCTGGCCGCACCGCTTGGCAATTCATCCAGGACCTCGCCGGGCGGCTGGGCAAGCCGCTCGTGGCTGAGCAGGGCTGAGAGCCGAAGCGCTCAAAAAAAGGCGAAGGGCGGCAGGCCTTTCCTTGGACCCGCCGCCCTCGTTGTCCCTCGAAGAATGGTCTTGTCTCGCGGAGAATCCTCGAAGGTCAGGGATTTCCAGGCAGGGGCCTGGATCCCGTCCGGCTTCGTCAGAGGCCGGCGAGATAGTTGGTCGGGTCGACGGGGGTCGATCCCTTGCGCAATTCAAAGTGGAGCTGCGGCGCATTGACGTTGCCGGTGTCGCCGCTCTTGGCGATCACCTGGCCGCGCTTGACCTGTTCGCCGCGCTTGACGTCGAGTTCGCTGTTGTTGCCGTAAGCGGTTACGAAGCCATTGGGATGCTTGACGAGCACGAGGTTGCCGTAGCCCTTGAGCCCGTCGCCCGAATAGACGACGACGCCCGCCTCGGCCGCCCGGACCGAGGTCCCGGCCGGCACGGAGATGTTGATGCCATCGTTGCCGCCGGCTTTGAAACCCTGAATGATGCGGCCGCGCGCGGGCCAGCGGAATTCGGGCTCGACGCCCGCGACGTCGGCTTTCGCGCCGGTCAGCGGAGCTTTGGCCGCCTCCGCGCCGGCTTCGAGGTTGCCGGTCGGCGCCTTGTCGATCATGGCGTCTTTCGCCTGCGCCGGCTTGCCCGGTTCGGCGTAGGCGACCGCGCCGCCGGCGTCGTCCTTGGAAGCTGACTTGGCCGCGTCTCCGGCGGGCTTCTCGGCCTTGGCGAGGTCCTTTTCCTTCGCCTTGGCGGCCTTGGCCGCCTCGGCGTCGGCGACATCCCCGGCGCGCTTCTTCGCCTTCTCCGATTCGCCGCTGGCGACCCCGTGGCCGTCGGCGTGATAGACCGGCACGACGATGTGCATGCCGCTCTTGACCTGGGAGCCGCTCGAAAGGCCGTTGGCGGCGAGGAGCGCCGCCGCGGGCACGCCGTAGCGGCCGGACAGCGTATCCAGCGTCTCGCCCTCGGCGACGACGACCGGCGAGCCGCCGGCGGCCGTCCAGCCGACAGCCGAGCCGCGGACAGCCTGCGGCCTGGCGGAAGCGGTTTGCGTCGCCGCCGCTGCGGACGCCCCTTGCGCCAGCGGCGCTGAGGTCACCGCGGGCGTCGGCGCGGCGTCCGCGGTCTTGCTCGCGAACGGATTTGAGAACGGATTTCCGGTGAACGGACTGGGGCTGGCGCTGAAGCGCGTCACGTCCGAAGAACACCCCGAGAGCAATGCAAGGCCGAGCCCGGCCAGCGCGAGGCGCGGCAACGCGCGTCCTCTAATCCACGCAACGCGATCACTCATCGGCTTCCACCCACGCCCACGCAACCACAGACGGAAGCAGTGTGCGCCGATCGAGTTAAGGGAAGGTTTAAGATTAATCGACGGTGACTACTATCTTTGAATCCGGCGAGTCGAGTGCGTGCGCGGCGCCTACAGCGCGCGTGCGAGTCCGCGCTCGAGCGGCCTCAAGGCTCGCGCCGGACCGAAGTCCGCGGCCTCGATCGCGCCTTTCGGACCGCCGGCCAGTCTGACGAGCCGTTGCTCGCCCCTTCTGGGCCCGGCCACCGCCGCGACCAGAACCCCGCCCGGCGAGATGAGATCGCGAAACGCCTCGCCCGGCGGCTCGATCAGGCCGTGCACGATGACCCGATCGAATCGTTCGCCCGAGCGGTGAAAATCGAATCCGTCCCCCCATCGGATCGCAACATTGACGAGCCCGAAGGTCTTAATCCTGGCGGAGGCTTCGACCGCCAGCGTCTCGAACCGGTCGAGCGACACGACCGAGTTCGCAAGCTGGGCGAGCAAGGCCGCGCAATAGCCGGTTCCGGTTCCAATTTCGCAAACTCTATGCGTCGGTTTGAGCTCGACGGCAGCAATCATGGCGGCGACGATCGACGGCGGCGGCGACGTCTGCCCGCAGCCGATCGGCAGGGCGATGTCGCGCCCCGAAATGTCGGCGAACCGCTGCGGCATGAAGAGCGCCCGGGGCGCGCGCTCGAGCGCCCGCAGGAGGCCGAGATCGTTGATGCCCTTCGCCCGCATCGCCAGCGTGAACTGGGCCCGCTCTTCCTGCTCCGTCGCCCTCACCGGCGCTCCTCGCCCGCCCGATGTCCCGCCAGCCTCATCGCCGCGCGAACGCCTCCTCGAACCTGAGGCGCGAATCGTTGTCCGTCAGGTCGAGCCTGAGCGGGGTGATCGAGATTTTCTTCGCCGCCACGGCCGCGAGATCGGTCCCGTCCTCATGCTCGTAGGCGCCGCGCTGAAACATGAGCCAATAGTACGGGAATCCGCGGCCGTCGCGCCGCTCCTCGACCCGCATCAATTCGGCGTTGCGCCGTCCCTGGCGGGTAAGCTCGATCCCCGCCACCTCACTCGCCGGGCAAGCAGGGAAGTTGACGTTGATCAGGCCGCCCGGGCCGATGCCGGCCGCCAGAATCGTGCGGATGACCGGCGCCGCATGGGCCTCGCTCGCCTCCCAGTCTATGAGCGGCCGTCCGACTGCCCCGCCATAGGCCTGCGAGAGGGCGATCGAGGGGATGCCGAGCATGGCCCCCTCCATCGCGCCGGCGATCGTACCCGAATAGGTGACGTCCTCGGCGACGTTCTGGCCGCGGTTGACGCCAGAGAGCACGAGATCGGGCATGCGGTCAGCCAGGATTTTCCGAACCCCCATGATGACGCAGTCGGTCGGCGTGCCTTTGAGGGCGAAATGCCGCGGGCCGATTTCTCGCAACCGCAACGGGTCGCTGAGCGAGAGCGAATGGGCCACTCCCGACTGGTCGCTCTCTGGCGCGACCACCGTCACGTCGTCCGAAAGCTCGCGTGCGATCGATTCGAGCAGTTTCAGCCCCTGCGCGTGGATGCCGTCGTCATTGGTGAGGAGGATTCGCATGGGGCGCCTTTTCGCATGGCCCGTGCGTCGAGGCGAGCGCGTTCTGGCGAGCGAAGTCCGATTCGCGCGCGGGGAGAGATTGCGGCGCGCCCCAGGCCCGTGCGCCTAGCGAAGAACCGTTCCAATCGACAGCGAACGGCAACCTGGCCTCCCATTCGCGGTGAACTCCGATTCGCCATCGACCGGCGGGTTCGAGGGCGCTCGGCGAACTGGCGCTCAGCTAGAACCGGGCTACGTGATCCTCGCCGGCCCCGCCTCCCGGCAAACATATCCAATCAGAGAGGTCGCGAAGCGGGATCCAGACCGGTTGGATTGCAAACACGTTCGATCTACTCGGGCAGCGGCCCGAGTTCGGGCCAACCGTCCGCACTCCATGAGATAGGCGAGAACTGGAGCTTCGAGGCGCCGGACGCGTCGCCGTCGTAGTAATGATAGGCGAGCATCTCGCCCCGTGAGGTCTTCACCGCCTCCTGCCCGCCGGGGCCGATGAAGCGGCCGGTCGTGGCAAGAACCAGCGCGCCGCCGCCGTTCATCATTTCCTTGCCTTCCTTATCCCGATACGGGCCCTCGATCCGCTCCGCGCGGCCGACGCGAATGTTGTAGGTCGAGGCGACGCCCTTGCAGCACTGGTCGAAGCTGACGAAGAGATAGAATTTCCCGTCATGCTCGAGGACCGAGGAGGCCTCGATCGCGCCCCCCTTGCGACTGGCGAGGGCGATGCGGGGCGCTTCGTCGCGGACGATCTTGCCGGTGTCGGGATTGAGTTCGTTGAGCTTGATCCCGGACCAGAACGAGCCGAAAGCGAGATACGCGCGCCCGTCCGACGCGTCGATCCGGAACGGATCGATGGCGTTGAAGTCGTCGCCGTGTTTCGACATCACGACCATCCCTTGATCCCGCCAGCCTTCGCTGGGCTTTGCGGGGTCGAAGACCGTATTGGTCATGAGCCCGATCGCGCTCGCATTGTCCCCGAAGCCCGACAGGCAATAGTAAAGAAAAAACGTCCCCCCGCGCCGGCTGATCGAGGGGGCCCAGACGTTGAGCGCCTTGGAACCCGAGCACCGCTGCGGCCCATTCGGGCGGGCCCTTGCCGATCACGCCCGCGTCGGTCCAGGCGATTCCATCCGGCGAGGTCTTGGCGCGGATCGCACCATGCGTCGGCCCCTGCTGCCCGGTGCCAAGGCGACGAATTGGCCGTCGACCTCGATCACTGAAGGATCGTGGATCCGCGTATCGCCCGTGAGCTGCGGCTGAGCCTCGGCGGCGCGCAGTGCGGCGGCGGCGGGCAAAAGCAGAACGGCGAGCCCGACAAGCGCCGCTATGCTCGGCCTCCACCTGACGCGGGTCATCCGTCCCCCTGGTTCCCGAGCGAAAATCCGGGACAGCGAAGTACTGTCTCGGACCTCGGCCGCTCGGCGGCCGAGTCATTCCGAATGGTATCCCAGGAGATCTTCCGCGTCGCCAGGGGCCGATGAAGCCGACCGATCGCACCGAGGGCAGCGGCCCAAAGCTTATAGGTCGACGCGACGCTCTTGCGGCGCCGAACTTCGGGCGTAGAGTTGGCGAGCGAGTCCGACATTTTGGCGCGGCCGCGAAATATCGTCAGCAGCGCGACGGGGGACCCCACCGCCAATGGATCTTCAGGATATCGCGCGACAGGCTTTCGCGGTTCTGGGGACCGGCCGCCAGGTCGCCCCTTTCTCCAGAGCCTGTCCCAATTTTGATCTTGAGGGAGCCTACCGGGTCACGGCGGCCGTCCGTGCAGCGAGAGAAGCGCGCGGAGAGCATCCGGTCGGCCGCAAGATCGGGTTCACCAACCGGACCATCTGGGCCGAATACAATGTCGATGCGCCAATCTGGGGCTATGTCTACGACAGGACGGTCCAAGACCTGGGAGGCGAGGCGCTCGAGGTTTCCCTCACTGGCTTTGCCGAACCCCGCATCGAGCCGGAGATCGTGTTCGGCCTCGCGGCCTCGCCCACGCCGGGCATGGACGAGCGGGCCCTGATCCGCTGCATCGATTGGATCGCGCACGGCTTCGAGATTGTGCAGTCGATCTTCCCAGATTGGTCGTTCCGGGCCCCCGACACCGTCGCGGCCTACGGGCTCCATGGGGGCCTGTTCATCGGACCCCGTCATTCGGCGGCGGCGCGGCGCGACGAGTGGGCGCACGAACTCTCGCGCTTCGAGATCGACCTTTTCCGGAACGGCGCGCGGGTCGATCACGGCGCCGCGGCCAACGTCCTCGATGGGCCGCTTTTTGCTCTGCGTCATCTTGTGCAGACGCTGGAGCGGGACCGGCTCAGTCCGATGCTCGCAGCGGGCGAAATCGTGACGACCGGAACGCTTACGCGCGCCTTTCCGGTTGAGGCAGGAGAAGAGTGGAGCACGACGCTGACAGGCGTTCCGCTGGAAGGCGCCCGAATTCGCTTCGTCTGATTGAGCTGGGCGCGCCAAGATCGTAGATCTCGCTGATCGAGGCGGCTGTGTTTTTGCAACAAACGGGAAAAAGCCAGATGGACGGTTTCTCGGAGAAGAGCAGCACAGTTTCTCAACTGGACGCACTGCGAAAGAGGGCGCGTTCCAGGTGGTATTCTATGATTCTGCACAAATCCAATATCGATCCGGCGTTGCGAGACGAACTGAAGAACTACACGTCAGACCATTTAAGCCGTCTGTATCATGACCAAGATCTAGGGTTCATTCGACTGCGAAATTTCATCGTAAGCCCCAAGGAGGTCAACGACGAAATCGAGCGACGGCTGTGGCTCGACAGCTTGCGCTTTAGGGTTACCCTTGTTCTTCTTTCTATCGCCGCCGTTGCGTCCGTAGTCGCCGCGTACGAAGGGTGGCGAACCCGATAATAGCCGGCCCACGCTAGCGCTCGATCCGTGGAGGCCCCTATCTCCGGTCGTAGGCGTCCGGCACGGAGACTGACCCGTCCGGCTCCTGGCAGTCTTCGAAACGCGCGCTCTCGATGAATTGAAGAAGCTCGCCGTGAACCGAATTCCTAGTGCAATCTCATAGCCATGGCGCGAGGTTCTCATCAATCTCCTTCCCTCAGGAACTCTTCTGACTTTGAAACGTTGATTGTCGGAGAAGACCATGGATGGAGGCCTACAATGCGGAACACCATATCCAAATCGGCGATTGCCGCCCTTACAGCGTTGTCCTTGGCGGCGTCCGCCTTCGCTGTAACCGTTGAACCCGCTTCCGCGGCGGGACCCGCTTTTCATGGCGGCGGGCGTGGCGGTGGAGGCTGGCACGGCGGAGCCGGCGGCTGGCATGGCGGTGGCGGCGGCTGGCATGGCGGCGGACACGGGGGCGGTTGGCATGGCGGCGGCTGGGCGGGCCCGGCGATCGTCGGCGGTTTGGCTGCTGGAGCGCTCCTGGCCGCCCCGTATGCGTACGGCTACGGCTACAACGGCTACGGCTATGGCGGCTGCACCGCCTATCAGCCGATGTATGACGCTTACGGCAACTATATCGGCCAGCAGCTGGTGAGAACCTGCTAGCTGAACGACTTGGGGCTCCGAATTCGGGGCCCCAAGTTTTCAGAGCGGTCGGTTACCGCACGATGCGTGCGAGCCCCCCCATATACGGTCGTAACGCTTCCGGCACGGAGACTGACCCATCCGGCTCCTGGTAGTTCTCCAGGACCGCCACGAGCGCCCGGCCAACCGCGACGCCGGAGCCGTTGAGGGTGTGGACGAAGCGGGTCGATTTGGCGTCCGTCCCCTTGAACCGCGCGTTCATTCGCCGCGCCTGGAAGTCGCCGCACATCGAGCAGGAGGAGATCTCCCGAAAGCGCCCCTGCCCCGGCAGCCAGACCTCGAGGTCGTAGGTCTTTTGCGCGGCGAAACCCATGTCTCCGGCGCATAGGGCGGCGACGCGGTAGTGAAGGCCGAGGCGCTTCAGCACCTCTTCCGCCGAGGCGGTCATCCGCTCGTGCTCGTCGTGCGACTGCTCGGGGGTGGTGATCGAGACCAGCTCGACCTTCCTGAACTGATGCTGACGGATCATGCCGCGAGTGTCGCGCCCCGCCGCCCCCGCCTCGGCTCGAAACGACAAGGTTCCGGCGGTGAAGCGGAGCGGCAGGGTCTTCTCGTCGAGGATGCTCTCGCGCACGAGATTGGTCAGCGGGACCTCGGCGGTCGGGATGAGACCAAGCCGGCTGCTCCGGATCTTGCTCAGCCAACTGACAAGCGCGGCCTGGGCGTCGAGCGGATCGAAAAGAGCGATTTCATCGTCCGATGGCGCGCGCAGAAGTTCGCCGCCTACTGCCCAGAACTGATCGTCCTCGAATTTCGGCAGTTGCGCGGTGCCGAACATGGCCGCGTCGCGCACCAGCACCGGCGGGGAGACTTCGGTATAGCCGTGCTCGCGCGTGTGCAGGTCGAGCATGAACTGCTCGAGCGCGCGCTCGAGCCGCGCCAGCGCCCCTTTCAGGACCACGAAACGCGCGCCCGAAAGCTTCGCGGCCGTTTCGAAATCCATCAGGCCGAGCGCCTCGCCGATCTCGAAATGCTCCTTCGGCTTGTTGACCCCGTCCAGCGCGGGCGGAACGCCCCAGCGGCGAAGCTCGATATTGTCGTTCTCGTCCTTGCCGTCTGGCGTGTCGTCGAGCGGCAGGTTGGGGATTGCGGCCAGGTCGGCTTCGAGCGCGGCCGCGGCCTCACGCTCCTCCGCCTCCAGTCCCGGCATTTTCGCTTTCGCATCGGCGACTTCGGCGCGGAAATCCTCGGCGGCGACACTATCCTTGCGCGCCATCGCCGCGCCGATCTGCTTCGAGGCGGCGTTGCGGCGCTCCTGCGCGCGCTGGAGCGCCAGGATCGCCGCGCGGCGCCTTTCATCGAGCGCGATCAGCGTTTCGGCGCGCGGACCAAGGCCGCGGCGCCGCAAACCTTCGTCAAAGGCTTCCGGATTCTCGCGGATCGCTCTCATATCGTGCATGAGTGTCGACTAAGCCCCAAATTGGGATTGCCGTTCGTGAATCATCCCCAGCCGCGAGATAATTGCAGCTCCGAAAGCGTGGCGACACTCCTTCGGGTCACGTGAGCTCGCCAGCGCGCCCGGCAGGAGCGTTGCCTCAGCGAGTTGGCATTGGCTTCGTTTCGCCAAAATGCGCATAGTACACATGCAAGTGTTTCTTGTCGTATCGCCGAAGACGATCTCGACGCGCCGGATCTCAGCCTAAAGGCCATGGCGCCTGCAAAGGATAGCGACCCGAACGAGCGCGATGCGGCGCAGAAAGCAACGACGCAAGCAGACCGAACAACGGGTCCGCGGGAAAGGGCGGCGGCGACTTTTCAACCATTATTACGAGTCCCGGCGAACTACGGGCCAGCTGTCCGAGCGAGCGCCGCCCGCAAGGATGCTGCGCCTCGCCCTGCAACAGCGACCTTACGCGGCGAAGAATCGGCGACGCTGCGTGACCGGTTGATCTCGGATCTCAATCGGCTTCAGTCGTCGGATGAGGCCGCAGACTGGGTTCAAAGGAATCTTACGATCAAGAACACCTTGACGGCAACCGACGCGGACACCGTGGAGTCGAGTTTCCGTAACCGGGTCTTAACGCTTGAAGCAAGTCCCGCGGCCGCCGAAGGGCGAATCGATCCTGCAAAGGACGATGTGTCGAGCCTCCGCGTGACAACAATCCTGGGGTCACATGACCTCAGATTTCGCGACTTCCCCGGCGAGCGCTGATCTAGCGCCGATCCCGGCTTTTGGCCACGTGCCCGCAAGCCATCGCTCGATCGGCCCGGCCGCGAGAACCGCCAAGAATATCGCCCACAGCTCGAAGCAAAGGATCAGGTGGCGATAGAGCAGATGCTCGTGAACGTGCGCGTGGGCCGGCATCGCCACATACCAGACGCAGGAGGCGACAAGGCCGATCAGGCCGATCAAGAACCACCGCCAGAGTAGGCCAAGCGCCTGCAGACCGCGGCGCCCGCGCATGATCTCGACCCCATAGAGGACGATCGCGACCAAGGGCCACAACACCCCCAGAGTAAACCCGAGAAAACGGAAACTGTGATGATTGGCATGAAAGTCGAACGGCCTTCTTGAAACAATGTAGTGCAACAACGTCGAGAACATCGAAACCCCGGATCCATTCGCCTTGTCGAATCCGGCCCGCCAGCGTGCGCTGTCCTGCATGTCAGCGAACGCAGCGCCAACAGACCCGTAAAACGCTGAAACCTCCGCGAAATGCAGGAGATGCGCAAGCGTGAATCCTGCCGCCGCGAGGACGCAGCGTTCGATCGCGAGCCGCAGTCGGGCCTTGTATCCCGGGCAAATCAAGGGCAGCGACAGCTCGACCGCGAGGGGCGTCAGCACCACCAGAAACACCTGATCGAACGACAGCCATCCCTGCACGAAGCCAATCAGCACAAATGGCCAGCGCAAGCTGTTGCGCCCTATCGCGACGCCGATCTCCACCAGCAGCAGCGCGAGCGCATAGCCATACTCATGGACGGATGAGTTGGCGTCGGTGAAAGGAACGACTGCGAGGCTGGCAAGCATGACGAGAGAAGCCGCCACGACGCCAAATCGTCGCCTGAGGCTGAGCCCGTAGAACACGGCGGCGGCGCCGCTGAGCGCGAGCGGCAAGAGCCGGAGTCGCGATACCGGCTCCGGTCCGAACATCGCTTCGGCGAGATAGAGCAGATATTCGGGTCCGGGCGGATAGTGCGTGTAGACGCCGCTTGGCGTCACGGTATGCAAGCGTTCTTCGCCGACGCTGATCCAGAAGCCGTCATTCGGATAGCGCGGTCCGAACAATGTATTGCCGAGGCCGGCGTCGTGCCAGAAACCCTGGGCGCGGAAACCGTCGACTTCGCGCAGGGCATTCGCCTCCGAGAAAGGAGTCGACGCGCGAGAGCGCATCGCCCCAATGGCGAATCTGCCAGGTCCGGCCAATCGTGCCGGCGAGACACAGCAGTATGAACGCGGCAAGCCAGAAGCGGCTGCCGCGCGAAGCAGACATCCGGGGTGCTGACCGGTCCAAGCTGTCAAGCATGCGTCACGACGGCAGCGGCGCGATCGAAGGAATGCGCCTGCTTGCCCTCTCTTCCCGCCAGCCCAACCATTTTTCGATCGGGCCGGCCGCCTGAACAGCCAGAAAGATCGCCCACAGTTCGAAGCAAAGGATGAGGTGCCGATAATACGAAAGCATAGTGGAAGTGTGCATGGGCAGCCATCGCGACATACCATGCGCACGATGGGACGATCCCGATCAGGCCCATCAGGGTCCAGCGTCCGAGCAGATTGACCGCATCGAGCCCGCTTCGCATACGCAAGACAGCAACAGTCAGAAAGACGAGCGCAACCACGATCCACACAGCTCCGAGCGGCAGCCCGAGAAAGCTGAACGTGGCCACGTCGAAGGGATGGCCCCAAAAAAGATGGTGATTCAAGTTGGAGATGACCGTTCCGCTCCACCCGTTCTCCAAATCCTGCCCGCCTGCCGCGCGAAAACGGGCGGCGTCCTTCAAGTCGGCGATCGCCCGGCTCAACGATCCATAATAGGCCCAGACCTGGACGAAATGGAGCAGGTGCGCGACCGCGAACCCCACCCCGGCGAGAAAACAACGTTCGACAGCGAGCCGCCAGCGAGCCGCGTAACCCGGCTCAATGACCGGCAGCGAGAGTTCGACCGCCAGAGGCGCGAGAACCACCAGGAAGAACTGGTCGAACGATAGCCAGCCCTGGAGGAAGCCCAACACGAGGAACGGCCACCGCAACCTGTTGAGCCCGATCGCGACGCCGATCTCCACCAGCAGCAGCGCTAGCGCGTAACCGTAATTCATGGAGGGACGTGTATGCGTTGCTGAACGGAGCGACCGTGAGGCTGGCAAGAATGACGATCCAGCCGGCGACGACGCCAAATCGACGTCGGATGCTGAGCCCATAGAACACGGTGGCTGCGGCGCCTATCGCGAGCGGCAGGAGCCGCAGGCGCCAGACCGGCTCCGGACCCAGTACGGCCTCGTCGAGATAGAGCAAATATTCCGGACCCGGGGGATAGTGGGTGTATACCCCGCTCGGCCCCAACGGTGGGTGAGTTCCTCATCGATTTCGGCGGTGGTCTCGTGCTTGAGCAAGTCGGCGAGGTACGGGGACGGGTAGGCATAGCTCCCGTCTGCAAAGCGCCGGCCGAATGGCGCAAAGCCCGCGTCGGGATAGCGCGATCCAAACAGCACATTGCCGAGGCCGTCGTCGTGCCAGAAGCCCTGGGCGCGGAAGCCGTCCACTTCGCGCAGCACGTTGGCGTCAGAACCAAAGTCGACATCAGAGAGCGCGTTGCCCCAGTGACGAACTTTCCAGGCTTCGCGCATCGGGCCTGCGCAGCACAGCAGGATGAACGCGGCAAGCCAGAGACGTCGGGCGAGCGTCTCATTCATGATCCGCCCTCGATCGAAGGCATCGCGGCCGTCGCCAATCAATCATTCGAGACCTCGACGAGACGGTAGTCGCGATCGTTCGGCCCAATCACCCAGCCGACGGAGGCCTCGGGCGACAGGGGCGCGAGGGGCTTCGGGCGGGCGGCGAGGGCAGCCGGGATGCAGACGCGGGCGCCGTTGCAGGGCGGGGTGTCGTGGACATGGACGCAAGGCGAGCAGACGATTCTCGAATAGAACACCTCGTCATCCTCCGCCCTTGCGCGCAAGCGCGACGCGGGCTCGGTCGGTCCCCAGACGCTGGTGGCGGGGACGTTCAGGGCGCGGGCCAGATGGAGCAACAGGGAATCGATGCCGTAGAATCGTTCCGCTCGCCCGAGGACGGCGGCCGATTGCGCGAGGCTGAGCTTGCCGGAAAGGTCATGGCCGGACCCGAGCTCGGCCACGATGGCCTCGCACAATTCGCGGTCCGACGCGGCGCCAAGCAGGACGATGGCCGCTCCGTTAAGAGAAGCGTTCGCCAGCAGCCTCCGCCATTCGTCCGGGTGCAATTGTCGCTCCTTGGCTAACTCCGAGCAGCCAGGACCAATGGCGACATAACGCGCCGGCAACGAGAGGGCTTCGGGCAGAGGCGTCGCCAGCACGCGCTTGGAAAAGGCGGCGTTGACCGGCGCGATCGGCACGCGATCGATTTCGAACCAAGTCGCCAGCGTGTCGTAGAAGGCGTAAACCGGCCCTTGGGCATTGAAAAAGTTCATGTGCGTGTAGAAGCGGCGGCGCCAAAACACCGCCTCGTTGACGAAGCCGATGCGGTTGCGCACTGTCGTGAGCACGGCGAAAACCACCGTGAGCCGCGAATAGGCCTCGAGATCGATCACGTGGTCGCAATGCTGGCCGATCTTGTAGAGCGCCCGCAAGCTGGACGCGACAAACCGCGACAGGCTGGAATCGTCGATGGTCCAGCATTCGTCGAACCACCCGAAGCCTTCCGCAAATCCGGTGACGGCCTTGGTGCCGACCAGAAAAAAGCCGCCATCGGGGAACTTGCCGCGAATGGCTTGCAGCGACGGCGTGGCGAGAAAGAGGCTGCCGGCGCCGACCATCTTGATGACCGCACAGCCGCGTCGGGGCGAGAGGGAGTGGTCGCGCCGCAACAGCAGGCCAAGCCCCCGGACAGGCAGGAACAAAAGCAGGAGGAGGAAGCCGCCAAGCCAGAAGTCGATCGTCTGCTTGGTGCGAAACCTCATTCGTCGCCGGCCCGCGCAGGCAAATCCTTCGTCGGCCGAAGGTCTTGGATAACGACCGCCTTCCGGTTGAACGCCGTATAACGATAGGCAAGCCCTTCGGCGGCGACGAATTCAGCCCACGCCTTGAGCTGGCCCTCTCGAAAACCCCAGAAGCCGTGGTAGTCGTCGAGGATGGCGACGCTCTTTGATGTCAGACGCTCCCTGACAAGTCCCAGCACTTCGGCAGTAGCGCCGTAAGTGTCGCAGTCGAGATGCAGCAGCGAAATGGGCGCCGGGTTCGCGGCGAGAAAGCCGGGCAGCGTGTCGCGGAACCAACCCGCGCAGCAGCGTGACATTCGGACGAACGCGGGGCAATTGGCCGGAGAGGTCGAACGTTCCCTTCACATGGCCGACGCCGGTCCAGTCCTCGTCCAGACCGCGAAAAGAATCAAAACCGTAGACCCTTCCTGGGGTCCTGAGCGCCAGATAGTTTACGGAATAGCCTTTGAACACGCCGAACTCGAGCCACAGGCCCTCGGCTGACCGCGTTTCGGATCGCAAAGTCCCAAAGCTCTTCCCGCGAGCGCAGGGCAAGCGCCTGCGGCATGGCGGCGGCGATGTAGTCGGCAGAATCCTCGACCGCGCGCCGTTCCAGCACGGAGACGACGTTGCGATCCAATGACGCGGCCCGACTGAGTTCTCCGATCGGCCCTTCGATCAGGCGGCGCACCGTCCGACCTGCCCAGCCCAGCGCCGCCGTTCGCGCCATGCGACTCGCCCAGCCGCCCGCCGCCTCGCGCGAATGGGAAAGCTCAGCCATTGTCATCGCCTTGCAGGCGGAAAACTGAGCGCATCAGCGCTCGGCGCCGCATCCTCGCGGCCTCGCCAGCCGGTCGCCCAAGCCAGAAGGCCGGGGAACCCAGACACCATCGAAAAGAGGCCGAACAGCAAAGAGAGCGAAAGCGCTTCCGCCGCCGGCACGCCAACGCGCCCGAGCAGGAGGACGAACACCCCTTCCCGCACGCCCCAGCCGCCAAGAGAGATCGGCAGGGTGGTCGCCAATGTCACTGCCGGCATGATCGCCAGAAAGTCCCAGCCAGTGGCCTTTACGCCCAGAGCCTGGCCAAGCAGGAAGGCCCCGAGCGCAAAGTTCAGATTGCTGACGAGGCCGGTTAGGGCCAGCAGCGCTCCCCATCGCGACCTCAACAGACGCCGCGCAGGCTCGGCCGTGTACGCGAAGGCTTGCCAGAATCTCAGATGCGCAAAAGGAACCGGCGCGCGGTCGGCGGCGAGCAGGAAAACAAATCCGGCGACCCCAATCGCAAACACCGCGCTGCTCAACCAGATCGGCCCGCGATCGCCGGTGAGCGCGGCGAGCAACGGCGAAGTCGCGAGCGCCAGGCCGAGCAGGGAAAGAACCATGAAAACCCGTTCGATCAGGACGCTCTGCAGCGACACGCGCAGGCCATAACCCCGCCGGGACGAAAGCCAGACGCGAACGCCGTCGCCGGCGACCGACGGCAGCACCTGCCCGACCACCAAGGCGACCGAGAAAAACCCGGTCAATTCGAGCAGGCGCGCCTGCTTTCCCATGCCGCGCAAGGCGAGCCACCACCGTAGACCGCCAAGAAATGGCGACATCAGGAAGAAAGCAAGCGCGATGAGGAGCCTCGGCCAAGATGCGGCGGCGAGACTTTCCCGGACACCGGAAATGTCGGCCCGACTGAGAACGACGGCGACGAGCAACCCCGACACCGCCGCCTTGGCGACAAACGTCAGCATTGTTCGCCTTTGGGCGAATGTCCAACTCACGAATTGTACCTGCTGATGTACCCCTCTCCTATCATGACCGAAAGTCAGACTCGATTCAACGACAGAAGGCTAAAGTCCAAATTGATCCGCGAGCCTATTGGGTGACACGCTGGGCAAACCCATAAGAGCGCTCGGCCGCATGATCGCTATCGCTGGCCCGACGCGCGGATCACGTCCGCGACGATCGCCAAGATGAGCCGCGCGTGTGGCGCTTGCAGTCATTCGGCAGGCTCAAGAGCGGGCGTTGGGTCAAGCGGGGCGAAAATTGGGCTTCGCATCAAGCCCAACCGATGCAGCCGGAATTGAGCGGCGGTCTTCATGACGCCAAGTCCATAGACGACGCTGCGGCGAAAGCTGATCGAAGACGCTTCCGAGAAGTATTTGGTCGGACAGGAGATTTCGCCGATCCGGAAGCCCGCGTAGATGGATTGCGCGAGCATCTCGTTGTCGAACACGAAATCCTCGGAGCAAAGCTCGATCGGAAGGCGTTCGAGGACCCTCCTGCTCCAGGCGCGATAGCCCGTATGGTACTCGGAAAGGTTCTGGCCAACCAGGAGGTTTTCGGCCAGCGTCAGCAGTCGATTGAAAACGTATTTGTAACGGGGCATTCCGCCCGCCAGCGCGCCGCGGCCGAGGATTCGCGAACCCAGAACGACGTCATACTGGTCCGACGCGATCATGGACGCCATCGCGGTCAACAGCTTCGGCGTATACTGATAATCGGGGTGCAGCATCACCACGATATCCGCCCTCCTCGCCAGCGCAATTGCGTAGCAGGTCTTCTGATTGCCGCCGTAGCCGCGATTGAATTCGTGTTCGAGCGTGTGAATGCCCAGTTCCCGCGCAATAGTCGCCGTATCGTCCCGGCTGTGGTCGTCGGTGAGGATCACGTCATCGACGATGTCGTGGGGAATCTCAGCGTAGGTCTGACGCAGGGTATTGGCCGCGTTGTACGCTGGCAGAACCACGGCGATGCGGTACCCAAGCAGCATTTCGACTCCATCAAGGTCAGTCGGTCACGGATAGTCAGATAAGCCAGGCTCGATGTCCATATTCTTTGTCAAATTCTGATCGTTTTTCCTTTTCAGCTTCGGCGCTGTTCGCCATTACTTTTCTGTTCTATTCGAGGCAACCCAATTCATTATTGTCCTTAATCCCACGCCGCGCGCCGGCACAAAGGTCAGGAGACAAGTCGGCAGGGAATCCTTTCGTCACGTCAGCGAAAAACCAAGGCGGGTGAAACCGGCAGCCGTGAGGGCCGCCTCAACGCGAACAGCGCGATACGCCAAACCAGGTCCGTAGCGAGGAAGACCAGGATGCCGCCGATCGGGTAGCGGTAGCGGATCCACGGCTCGGCCACGACATAGGGCAACATCGGTAGAATCAAGGCTGCGGCCAGGATAGATATAGCGCCAATCCCTGCTGGCGAGCCTAACGCCCAGGCTGACCAGCCCAAGAAAGGCAATCGTCCACGTCATGGTTAGTTTGAAGACGCCTGGATTTTCGCCACCACAGCCAGCGCGGCGGGAAGTAGAATTCCCACGCGTGTCTTGCCGTGATCTTCAGCGCGTCGAGTGGGTGTTGGCCTATCCACTCTTCGGTACGGGCGGTCCAAAGTCTGCTGTAGCCAAGCTCCCCGCCGGCCGCCTTCACTTTGGCGAGAACCTGGGGATGGAGCGTCGGTAGGAGCTGATCGAAGCGATCGAAATAGACCTTCCGCGGGTCCGAGGGATTGACAGCTTCGTCATAGTAGCCAAGCGCAAAGTTAAAACCGAAACTGGTCCGGGTCCACACCTTCTCTCCAAATACCGCTTCATTGCGCAGCGCCCAGGGATACGAAATCGCCACGAACAGCGCCGCCGAGATCGCCGCCGCCGCCACGAAACCCGCCCAGCCGCGCTTTCGCAGGGCAAGCCAGCCAAGCATCCCGTAGCAACCCAGCGCCGCCGGCGGACTAAACAGACCCAGTAGGCCGGCGCAGCCCGCAAGCAATCCCAATTCCAGCCAAGTCGGCCTTCCGTCGCGGGCGTCCAGCGCGAGCGTACTGGCCAGAAACAGGGCGATGCCGGCGGCGGCGAGAGCGCCCTCCCAATGGCGAAAATCCGACATTTCCAAAGAAAGGTTCAGCGGAACCAGGGCAAGCAGAACAACGGCGCCGAGTTCGGGCTATTGGCTCCGCGCCCAGCCTCTGGAACCCTGCGTCGAGAGCCAAAAAACTCACATAGATGAAAGCCAGCGAGACGCAGGAGAGGGCAAATTCCGCCAACGGGGTTCCGACCCCAAGCCAGCGATAAATCGTTCCGACCAGCAAAGGCATTCCCGGCGAGAGATGCGCGGTGAGGCCGGTGCCCGGACCAAACGCGTCCGCCAGTTCACCCCTGGCGGCGAAGGCGCTCTGCTTCGAGGATCGCTTCGCTCGGCGGGATGCTGAACCCGTTCAACAAGACATAAGCAAATCTAAGGGCAGCCCCTGCAATCAAGATGGCGACCGTATATCGGCGCATCGTTCTGCGGTCGTCGAGCTTTTCGTTGGCGGATGCCAGGAGGCCCAGGAACCAAGAAGTCTTCAACAGGAATACCCCCGAAATGATCAGTAGTCCCACAAGTGACGTCAGCCTCCGTAAAATGTTATGATTCAACCAGGAGCGTCGCAGAACGACCGGACGCCTTTGCGCCCTATAGCTGTCCCGCCGATAATCGCCCTTCTTATTATGACCGAACGGCAGATCCAATTCAATGGTAGACGTCTCAAGTCAAAATCGACCGGGGCGCCTTTTGAGTTCGAGGATAATTTCCCCTGAACGTCCTTGTATAGCGGTCACTATATCATTTCCCAGATTTCACGCGCTCAAATAGCCTGAACATCGTGAATTTTCGGCGTAAGCGCTTGCACTCGCCGCGAAAATCCCGGGCAGGCGGTCAGCGGAAGACGGGCAACCAGCGTCTCAGCGCCCAATCGCCGATTACGTTGAGGGCGAGGCCGACCATCACCAGCGCAGCGCCCGCAAGCTCCCCCGCGCTCAGGGTTTCGCCGAATAGGAGCGCGGCGGCGAGCATGCCGACGACCGGCACAAGAAGAGCGAACGGGGCGACGGTCGCGGCGGAATGACGCGACATCAGCCGCGCCCATAGGCCATAGCCGAACAAAGTCCCGCCATAAGAAAGCGCCAGCACGCTGACGACGAGTTTCAGGCTTGGACGGGCTAGCGCGGCGACGCCGCCCGTCCCCTCGACAGCGAGCGACAGCGCAATCAGCGGCAGTGGCGCCGCCAGACTCGACCAGACGGTGAAGGCGAGCATGTCGACCTTGCCGACGCTCTTCGCCAGCACGTTGCCCGCGCCCCAGCACAGCGCGGCCAGAATGACCAGCAGGAACGGCTCGAGGCTTGCGCCGGCGAGGCGCTCGGAGCCGATGACGGCCATGCCGAGAAGTCCGACGAACGACCCGATGACCTGGACCCTGCGCGGTCGTTCGCTGAAGAGGAGCCACGCAAGCGCAATGGTGAAGAAGACCTGCGCCATGATGACCAGCGACGCGAGCCCGACCGGGAAGCCGTCATGGATGGCAAGGAACAGCAGGCCGAACTGCCCGACCCCGATCAGGAGCCCATAGAGCACAACCGACCACGCCGGGGCCTTCGGCGGGGGCACAAACAAAACAATCGGGACCGCGGCGAACAGGAACCTCAGCGCCGCGAGCATCAGCGGCGAGGTCACGCCGACCCCAACCTTGATCGCAATGAAACTCAGGCCCCAGACAATCGCGACGCTTACCGCCGCGAGGATGTCGCGCGCGCTCATGCAACGCCTTCCTCGCTCAATCCGGCTTTAAGCCCGGAAGCCGTTACGTCGCGGCGTTGTTCGCCGCGCTCTGGGTTTGGGCGCGGCGCCTCTCGACCATTTTGACCGCGATCACCGAGCCCTCGTAGAGCAGGAGCATCGGGAGAGCGAGCGAGGTCATGCTGATGAGGTCGGGCGGCGTCAGGATCGCCGCTATCCCGACCACCGCCACGATTGCGTAGCGCCGCATCCGAATGAGATAGGCGGAATCGATGATGCCGACGTGACCGAGCAGCGTCAGGATAACCGGAAGCTGGAACGCGATCCCGAACGCGAAGATCAGGGTCATGATGAGCGACAGATATTCGCTGACCTTGGGCAGAAGCTCGATGGTCGCCTCTCCCGGCACGTTGACCTGCTGCAGCGACACCGAAAAGCGGATCAGAAGCGGCATCACCGCGAAATAGACCAGGAGCGCGCCCATGAGGAAAAAGATCGGCGTGGCGATCAGATAAGGTCGAAAAGCCTGCCGCTCGTTGCGGTAGAGACCCGGCGCGATGAACTTGTATAGCTGGACGGCGATCACCGGAAAGGCGATGACGCCCGCGCCGAACATGCTGAGCCGGATGTTGGTGTAGAACTGCTCAAGGAAATGGGTGGCGATCAGCGTCGCCTTCTCCGCCCCGACCACGCGCACATAGGGCAGGGTCAGGATGTTGTAGATGGTGCGCGAAAAATAGAAGCAGACGATAAAGGCGGCCAGAAAGGCGTAGAGGGAGCGGATGATCCGGGCGCGCAGCTCGATCAGGTGCTCCATCAACGGCGCCTTGGTGGCGTCGATATCCTCTTGAGTCATTCCGCCGCGCTTCTGCGGGCGTCGGGCGGTTCGGACCCCGGTTCCGGAGCCGCGGCTGGGGCCTCGGCCACGAGCGGGGCCTCTGCCGAGACGGGCTCGGTCAATGAAGCCGGCGATTCTGCGATGCTTCCGGCTTCAGGCTTGGCGGAATCCACCGCCGAGGGCAGCGCGGCGCCGAACTCTATCGGCGGTGCGGCCGCCTTGTTGACGTCGTCGCGCACCATGCCGACCGGATCGAAGCTCGTATCGATCTTCGCCTGGTCGCTAATCGCCTGGAATTCCTTCTTGACGCTGTCGAGATCGGCCTCACGCTCGACCTCGCGCATGGCGTCCATGAACTGGCCCTGGAACTCGGCCGCCATCCGCCGCATCTTGCCGACCGTCTGGCCGACGGTGCGCATGACGCGCGGCAAATCCTTTGGCGGAATCACCGCCAAAGCGACGACGCCGACAATGATCATCTTGCTGATGTCAAGATCGAACATGGCTCACCGCACCGGGCGACCGTTCAGCGGCGCGGCCAACGCCCCACTCTCTTGGCTTCGCTGCTGGAAACGCGTTCAGCCGACTTTGTGAACGTCGTTGGCGTCGACGCCGACGCGGTTCTCGATCGTCCGCGCGACGGTCGGAACTGGCTTCGCTTCGTCGTCGTCGGCCAAGCCCTTCTTGAACGACTTCACGCCCTTGGCGACGTCGCCCATGAGGTCGGAAATCTTGCCCTTGCCGCCGAACAGCAAGAGCGCAACCGCGCCGAAAAGCATCCAATGCCAAATGCTGAAGCTACCCATGGCCGTCATCCCATTCCGCGCCGCCCGGCCTGAGTCCGCCGGCGCATCCTCTCATTGGCCGCAAACCTAAGCGCGCGAGCGGGCAAAAACAAGCTTGCCTTCGCTATGGAGGCGACTTAGGCGAGAAACGCCGCGCCGGCGGCGCCCAAGACGCGGACATGCGAGGAGTCCGTCCCCAAATGAGCCAAACCGCCACACGTCTCAAGGAGCTCGGGATCGTTCTTCCCAAACCCGCCGCGCCGGTCGCCAACTACGTTCCTGCCGTTCGCGCCGGAAATCTCCTGTTCGTTTCCGGCCAGCTTCCACTTGGGCCGGACGGCAAGCTCGCCGATCGCCACAAGGGCAAGCTCTCGGCCGAGTCCCCGATCGACGCCGCGCGCGAGGCGGCCAGGCTCTGCGCGGTCAATGTGCTCGCCCAGGCGCATGCGGCGCTCGGCGATCTCGACAGGATCGCGCAGGCGGTGCGGCTCGGCGGGTTCTTCAACGTCGGGACGACCTTCGACGCCCTGCCCCAGGCGATGAATGGCGCATCCGATCTCATCGCCGAACTGTTCGGCGCTCAGGGCCGTCATGCGCGAACGACGGTCGGCGTGTCGCACCTCCCGCTGAACGCTCTGGCCGAGGTCGAAGCGGTTTTCGAGATCAAGGCTTGAGGCCGGTAAACGCTCCCGCCTGGCTAACGCAACGTCCGATCGCCCATCGCGGCTTGCATGACGCGGCCCGAGGGGTGATCGAAAACACGCTTGTGGCAGCCC
This sequence comes from uncultured Alphaproteobacteria bacterium, assembly GCA_963776665.1. Lineage (GTDB taxonomy): Bacteria > Pseudomonadota > Alphaproteobacteria > Rhizobiales > Beijerinckiaceae > Roseiarcus. The sequence goes on along the minus strand of CAVZNQ010000024.1, from coordinate 72,073 downwards.
AGGCCGCCGTGGCCGCGGGTTTCGCGATTGAGTTCGACATTCAGATCAGCCTAGACGGAGAGGCCATTGTTTTTCATGATGAAACTCTGGATCGTCTGACCGACGCGTCGGGCCCTCTTTCGGCCATGCGCGCGGCCGAGATCGCCAAGGTCCGAATCAAGGGCGCAGGCGAAGCGCCGCCGACCCTCGCCGCATTTCTAGACGCGGTCGCCGGGCGGACCGCGCTCATCTGCGAGCTCAAGAGCCGGTTCGACGGCGACTGGCGGAGCGCCGACCGCGCCGCCGCCCTGGCCGCGGCCTATGACGGCCCGCTCGCGTTCAAGAGCTTCGACCATGACCTCGTCGCCTATATGCGTCTGCGCCGCCCGCGCTCGGGCGCCCGCCCGCTCGGCATACTGGCGCAAGCATCGTACGACGGCGCGGACTGGTCGTTCCTCAGCGCCGAGCAGAAACGGGATTGGACCGATTTCGACCATTTCGACCTCGCCCGGCCAGATTTCCTGTCCTGGAACGTCGACGACCTCCCCCACAGGATCCCGTTCCTGGTGAAGGAGCTAACGGGCGCGCCGGTCATGGCCTGGACCGTGCGCACGGCCGCCCAGCGCGAGGCGGCGGGCAAGTGGGCGGACCAGATGGTGTTCGACGGCGAGGCCGCAGTCCAATGAATCGTGGCGGCGGCTGAGTTACGTGGGATCTCTCGGCCAATAAGCTACATCGCAATGTCCAGATAGTTGGACGGAAACATCGCGCGCCTCGTGTCCTCGTCCACCTCCCGCTTGAACGGATGATCCTTCCCGACCGCCTTCGCCCGCGCCGCAGCCGGGCGGGCGTCGACCATCTGGACCAGCCGTTTGACGTTGGGAAAAGCGGCGAGAGGATCGTCCTCCCCCGGCAGCACAATTGGGGCGCGCGAGAGCCAGCCCCACGCGCACATGTCGACAATGGTATACCCGGCGCCGACGATATGCTCGCGGCCGGCCAAATGCCTGTCCAGGACGCGATAGTGGCGTTCAACTTCGCGCCGATACCGGTTCACGGCGTAGGGGACCTTTTCCGGCGCCGCGCGCTGGAAATGTACGGCCTGACCCGAGAAGGGACCAAGCCCGGTCGCGATGAAGAACAGCCACGACAGCAGGTCCGGCCGATCGGCGGGACCGCCGATGAAACGTCCGGTCTTTTCGGCGAGATAGAGCAATATGGCGTTGGAATCGAACACTCGCGCCTCGCGCCCGCCCGGACCCTCGGTGTCGACGATCGCCGGCACCTTGCCGTTCGGATTGATGGCGCGAAAGGCGGGCGCATGCTGTTCGCCCTTGGCCGTGTCGACGGGAATGGCTTCGTAGGGCTGCCCAAGCTCCTCGAGCATTAGCGCAACCTTGACCGGGTTCGGCGCGGTGTTGAAATAAAAGCGGATCAAGGGACTCTCCGGGTGCGTGACAACTGGCCTCGCAGCGACTTCGGCGCGGCTCGAGGCGCGGCGGCAGGCTAGGAAATTATCGCCGGCCGGGCCAAGACAATCTCGCGTGATTGACATCAACCCTCATCGCGGGTGCGCGCAGGGCGACGAGGCGATCCAGAGCAACCGCTGTTCCCGCCGCCCTCTGGTTGGCTTTGCATGCGCAGACGGATGCTGGCGACCATTGCGTGCGAAATGGGCGGCGCCTAGTCTGGAGCGGCTTCGAGATCAGGGACTTCTCAAGGGTGATCGCATTCAAGACCATCCGCGCTCGGGCGGAGAAGCGCAAGGGCGGGGCGGAGGCGCTTCTCAAGCTCATGCCTCCAAATCCCGACGCGAAGGCGCTGCTCAGGCTCAAGGACGATCGAGCGCTCGCCGAAATGACCAAGCGGGTGTTTTCAGCCGGCTTCGCCTGGAGCGTCATCGAGACGAAATGGCCCGGCTTCGAGGCGGCATTCCTGGGCTTTGAACCGTCTCGGCTCGCGTTCGAGCCCGACGAATTCTGGGACGGGCTCGTCAGGGACGCGCGCATCGTTCGCAACGGCGCGAAGATCGGCTCGGTGCGCGACAATGCGCGCTTCGTCATCGAGGTCGCGAAAGAACACGGCTCGTTCGGCAAGTTCCTCGCGGGCTGGCCGCCCTCGGACGAGGTCGGGCTGCTTGATGTTCTGGCCAAGCGCGGCAGCCGGCTCGGCGGAAACAGCGGCCAGATGCTGCTACGCTTCCTCGGCTACGACGCCTTCGTGACCTCGAAGGACGTCGCCGCGTGCCTGCGCTCAGCCGGCCTCGACATCGCCGAGGCCCCGACCTCCAAACGCGACCTCGCCAAGATTCAGGAGCAGTTCAACGCTTGGGCGAGGGAGACTGGCCTGCCCTATTCGCATCTCTCGCGGATCTGCGCGTTTTCGACTGGCGAAAACTACGAGGTTGACCGGTACGCGGGGCGAAGGGGACTAGGGGTCATATCGGCCTGAACGAGCCGTTGGCGTGTCCCTGTTCACGGCGCGTCCGGCGCGCCTTCGTCTTGTCGGACCCTCGCGAGCGGGGCAGGGTAAATCGCGAAAGGGGCGGTTGACCCTGAACAGACCCGGGAGGGAGCGATGGCTAACTTCGTTATCGTGGGCGCTGGGTCCGCAGGATGCGTGCTGGCGGCGCGATTGAGCGAAGATCCATCCGTTGAAGTGACTTTGATTGAGGCTGGCGGCGCGGACACTGACCCTGAGATCCATATTCCCGCAGCGCAATCCGCTCTCCGAAAAACGCACTGCGACTGGGACTACACGAGCCAGCGCGAGCCTGGGCTCGACGGTCAATTCGTCTATCTGCCGCGCGGCAAGGTCTTAGGCGGGTCCAGTTCGATCAATGCAATGGTCTACATCCGCGGCGCCCGCGCCGACTACGATGGCTGGGCCGCCGATGGCGCGAAGGGATGGAGTTATGACGACGTTTTGCCCTACTTCCGCAAGTCGGAATCCAATGAATGGGGAGAGGATCAGTTTCACGGGAAGTTCGGGCCTCTGTCGGTGTGCGACGGGAGGTCGCGACATCCTCTGATGGACGCCTTTGTCCGCGCGGGCGTCGAGGCCGGTCACGAGCTGAATTCAGATTTCAATGGCGCAACCCAGGACGGCGTCGGGGTCTACCAATGCACCCAGCGGAATGGCATGCGTTGCAGCACGGCGATGGCCTATCTGCGTCCCGCAATGAGCAGAGCGAATCTCAAGGTTTTCATCAACGCCCACGCAACGCGAATCTTGTTCGATCGGCATCGGGCTTGCGGGGTGGAGTTCGCTCGCGACGGACGCCTCGAACAGGTTCAAGCCGACACGGAAGTCATCCTGGCCGGGGGCACGTATAATTCCCCGCAATTGTTGATGCTTTCGGGGATTGGACCGGCGCCGGAACTCACCCGACTGGGAATTTCGGTGCGCGGCGATCTGCCGGTCGGCGTCGGGTTGCAGGATCATCCCATGGCCTGGCTGAGCTGGCATACCGAAACGGAGAGCCTGATAACGGCTGCGACTCCAGAGAATCATGCGCTCCTGCAGAACGAGGGCCGAGGACCATTGAGTTCGAACGGCGCGGAGGCGGGCGGCTTTGTCCGAACTCGCGCGGGGCTGCCCGCTCCCGATATTCAGTTCCATGCGGTTCCGGCGATTGTGTACAATGATTATCAGGACATGAGCCCGGCTATGGAACATGGAGTGTCCCTGAGCGCTTGCGTGCTCAAACCACTCAGCCGCGGCAAAGTTGCGCTCCGAAACGCGAGCCCCTTCTCCAAACCGGCGATCGTGCACAATTACTACGCCGAACCCGAAGACCGCCGGAGCATGATCGAGGGCATCCGTGCCTGCCTGAAAATCGCAGCTCAACCGGCTATGCGGACGCACATAACGCAGCCATATAGGGCGCCGAAGTCCGAGTCCGAAGCCGATATCTGGGAATACCTCCAGCGATACACTCAAACCATCTTCCACCCGACCAGCACCTGCGCCATCGGTCCCGTGGTGGACAATGAGCTGAGAGTTCAGGGTTTTGAGGGTCTGCGAGTTGTGGACGCCTCAGTGATGCCGAGCATCGTGCGCGGCAACACGAACGCGCCGACAATCATGATTGCCGAGCGGGCGGCTGATCTCATTCGCGGCGCCTCAGGCGAGAATGAAGCCCGAAGCGTTCCCTTCAGCCGCCCGGCCCCGTGAGCAGCGATTTCAGCGCATCCAGCGTGTCGGCCTCCGCGACCGGCTTGTCGCGCCGCCAGCGCAGCATGCGTGGAAAGCGGACGGCGACGCCGCTTTTGTGGCGCTTGCTCGGGGCAATGCCCTCGAAGCCAAGCTCGAAGACCTGGGTGGGCGTGACGCTCCGCACCGGACCGAAAGTCTCGATCGTGGTGCGGCGGACGATTGCGTCCATCTCACGAATTTCCGCTGTCGGACAGCCCCGAATAAGCTTTGGCGAACGGCACCAGCTCGCGCGTCGACGCCTCCTCGCCCGCGCTCCAGACGGCGAAAGTATAGTCGGTGAAGACGCCCGAGCGTCGGCCGTGGCCGCGCTCGGCGTAGATCAGGACGGCGTCGACGCTCATCGGGTCGAGCTTCCATTTCCACCAGACGTCGGTGCGGTCGTCGCCCTTGCGCCGGCCGAGCCCATAGACGCCCTCGCGCGCCTTCAGCATCAGCCCCTCGCGCAATAGCGAGCGCGCCTGCTCGCGCTTCGTCGCCAGTTCTTCCCACGTGTCGGCGGCGACCCTCGGACTGATCCGGAGCGGCAGGCGGTTCCCTCGCGCTTTCGCCTCGGCGAACAGCCGAGCAATCAGCGCGTCGAGCAAAGCTCGCCGCTCGTGCTGCGGCTCGGCCCGAATGTCGCGCCCATCGATCTCAAGCAGATCGTAGGCGATGAAGGCGACCGGCAATTCGCGCAGCGTCTTTTCGCTCACCACTTTGCGGCCAAGCCGCTGTTGAAGGCTCGCAAACAGGGCGAGGCCGTCGAGCGAATCAGGCGCGAACTCGCCCTCCGGCGGAATCAGAACGACGAGCTCGCCGTCGAGCGCCGCGCCGCCCGGCAGCGCATCCGCCAGCGGCTCGAGATCGGGATAGGCGTCGGAAATGAGCTCTTCGCCGCGCGACCAAAGCCGCCAGTTTTCGCCGCGCTTGAGCAGTTGCGCGCGGATGCCGTCGAACTTCCACTCGACGATCCAGTCCGAGGGCGGCCCCAGCGTGAGCAGCATATCCGCAAGCGGGCGGCTCCATGACTGCGCGAGATAGAACGGATAGGGTTTGCCCGCGTCGAGCGCCTGAGCCTCGGGATGCAGGACCTCGCCGATCAAGGCCTCGAAATCGGCGGCGGTCGGAATGCGCCGCGCCTGGGAGTAGCCGATCAGCCGTTGGGCCATGCGGCTTTCCTCGACGCCCGCGACTTCCGCCAGCGCCTTCACCACCTGCAGCCGCGACACGCCAACGCGCAATTCCCCGGTGATAAGCTTGAAGAAGGCGAGGCGCTCGCCGCCCGGAAGCTCGTGGACCCAGCGCTTGAGCCGCACGTAGCGATCTTCCTCGCCGAGCGCCGGCAGCGGCAGGAGCCGCTCCCGCATCCATGCGTCAAGTGAGAGTTCTTCACCGGCCTCGCCCTCCGGCAAGAGCAGCGACAGCATCTCGGCGAGATCGCCGACCGCGCCGTAGCACTCGGCGCAGAGCCAGTCGGGGTAGCCCGAGCCTTCGACCGCGAGGCGCCAGAGAAGGCGCGTCGGCGCGGTCTGGCGGGGCTTGCCGCCGGCGAGGAAATAGACGGCCCAGGCCGCGCTCGCCCATTGCGTCGGGTCCGCCCTGGCGGCGGCGAAGAACTCGATCATCGCCGCTTGCTTGACGCGGGTTGAGGTCGCCGAGTTCGAGCCGCCGGTAGAGCGCGGCGAAAGCCCTCATGCCTCGCCCTCCGGCGCGGCGGCCTCGCCTGCGTCCTCATCGTCGCCGTATGCGGTCGGGAGCGCCCGCGCGTCGAGACCCTTCTCGCGGAGATATCGGGTCAGGGCCTCGGTCGAGCCGTGCGTAACGAGAATGCGTTCCGCGCCGGTCGCCTCAACGGCCGCGATGAGGCCCGCCCAGTCGGCGTGGTCGGAGAGGGCAAAGCCGCGGTCGAGCCCTCGCCGGCGGCGGTTTCCCCTGACCTGCATCCATCCGCTCGCCAGGGCGTCGGAATAGTCGCCAAACCGCTTGAGCCAGGGGCTCGAGGCCGCGGACGGCGGGGCCAGAATGAGGGCGCGGGCGAACTCGCGCTTATCGACGATTTCCGTCGCGAGACGGGTGGGCGGCAGAACGACGCCGGCCTCGCGATAGAGCGTGTTGATCGCGTCGATAGCGCCATGGCAGACGATCGGGCCGAGCGCCGGGTCGACATGCGCGATGAGCCGCTGGGCTTTGCCGAGCGCGTAGGCGAAAAGGACGCTCGCGCGCCCGGCGGCGATGTTCTCGCGCCGCCAGAGGTCGATGGCGGCGAAAATCTCGACCTGCGGGCGCCAGCGATAGATCGGCAGGCCAAAGGTCGAACTCGGTGATGAAAACGTGACAACGGAGCGGCTCGAAGGCAGGCGAAACGCCGTCGCTCTCGAGCTTGTAGTCGCCGGAGGCGACCCATGTCTCGCCGTTCATCGCCACGCGGATCTGGGCCGAGCCCAGCACATGGCCCGCAGGATGAAACGAAATCTGGACCCCATTGCGCGACAGGACTTCGCCGTAGCCGGCGGTCTCGATCGTGACGTCGCCAAGGCGCTTGCGCAGGATCGGCGCAGTGTCGCGATGGCAGACATAAACGTCCGAGCCGAAACGCGCATGGTCCGAATGCGCATGGGTGATAACGGCGCGCGGAACCGGGCGCCAGGGATCGATATGAAAATCGCCCGCTGCGCAATAGAGCCCGCGGTCAGTCGCAACGATGAGATCCAAGCTGCTTCCGCTTCGTGGAGAAGTTCGGGACCCAATATGGGGCCGAGCCTGAAGGCCAGCCAGTCGAGCCCGCTTCGACCCCTGCGGATCGATCGTACTGCGCAACGGAGTCCTTCAACCGCGGCCCAACCGCGGTTCCCCGCCGCGACTGCGTCACAATTGCCGGGCAGAACAAAAGTATCGGCGTCGAAAATCTCTAGAATCGGCGCTGCGGTCGGGGTCGGAATCTAAGGAACGCCATGCGAAAATTGATCGGCGCAGTTGTAGCGCTCGCCCTTGTCGTTGCGGCTTATTGGGGCTGGGCGCTGGCCGGCGCCGCTGAGCTTGGGTCAGCCGCCTCGCGAGGCGACGCCGCGGCGGTAATTGCCCGCATTGATCTTCCATCGCTCAGCCGTTCCCTGAGCGGTCAGATATCGCACGCCTGGCTTGAGCAGAATCCACAGCTGCGGAAGTTGCTGTCGGGCAAGGAGGGGTTTGAGGGCGGCGTCATCAACGCGGCCGCGGCCGAAATGCTGTTGCGCGCGTTTCTGACGCCCGAGAACCTCGCCGCGCTTCTAAATCAGGGACACGCGGGGTCTCAGGACGCCGGGACGCTCCTGCACATGCCCTCGCTCGGCGACGCCTTCGGCGGCCGCGGTCTGATCGAAACCGTGACCCACTCCTATTTCGCCAGCCCGCGGGACTTTATCGTCGGGCTCAACAGCCCCGATGGGCGCTACGGCGTCCACATGAATCTCTCGGGAACGACCTGGCGCCTCTCGGGCCTCGACATTCCCGATGTGGTCACCGCCCGGCTCGCGCGCCAGATCGCCGACAGAGTAGGCGGACTGGCCGATCGGCCCGGTGGCTGACCTGGCCCTGTGCCAGCCGTCTCCCGCCCGGGTAGTGTCTCAGTTTGAATTTTCTCACCCTTGACGCGCGCCTCGCATGAATGCCCTGCTTCCTCCGGTATGCTTAGCGGAAAGCACAGGGCCAGATGATGACCGCGCATCCTTTCAAGATCGGCGACCGCGTTAGAAAACGCGCGGGATATGAATATCCCGGCTACATCGCGTCGGTCTTCACGACGCGCGCCGGCGCGGTGCGTTATGTTGTCGAGGCCGATCATCCGGCGTTCTCTGGCATGCTGCATATTTTCAACGGAGAACAGCTAGAACTCCGCGCGTCCGACGATCTGCGAAGTCAGGGAACTGCCAGACTGCCGCCGCGGCGGGACGCGAAAGCGCGAACTTGATCAGGGTGCCCCGACCTTCTGAGCGATCGAGCCGACCAGGTTGATCAGGGTCCGCCCGCTCGTGCGCGACTCAGTATTCTCGGCCGCACTGCGTGAGATCAACGCGGAACCGCTTCCATCAGGGTGATGGCGTTGAAGGGGATCAAGTGCGCTGCGCCAGCGTCGTCTTGGATCATAAAGTAGTCTTGGCCAACACGGATAATCTTACCCGATCTCCCTGTGCTGCTGCCATTTGTAAGTTGGTTTAGATATACAGTCACTGCCTGCTCGGAGGCCATGACAGCTTGAAGCGCCGTCTGAAGATTATCGACCATTAGAACCTGCCTGAGTTCTGACGCGAAGCGCAACCCCTGGCGTCACTGAAGGGGCTCGATATTCCTTCTCGCCGAGCCGTCTTTGTCCCCTGGAAACCGAGCAGAAGGCCGGCGTTCGGAATGGAAAACCCGACTTTTCGTTGAGGAACCAATGCTGTCGACGGGGTTGCACTTCGCGTCGGAATCCACCCCCGCAACCGGAGAAGAAAGTGAGATACTACCTCCCGCCCGCATGACTTGACAGGGCTGCGCGCCCCTACTCTTCCTTGAATCCGTATTCCGGCACGCCCTGCTCCGCGCCGTAATGTTCATACGGCAGGAATTTGCCCGACATTACGAGGCGCAGCCGGTCTCCTTTTGGATTGGGCAGACGGTCGAGCTCAAGCCTCGATCGCGCCGTCGCCGCGGCTTAGGGCTGGCCGGAGGACATGGCGACCGAGGAGGCGCTCGGGCGCCTGCGCGCCCTCAACCTCGAACGCGCGAGCGCGCAACAGTCCACGCGCCCTGGGGCCTCCCATTCGCCATCGGCCCAGACTTCCTGAGACAGTTTTTTCGACATTTTCTTTCGGATTGCCAGAAGGCGTGTTATACTCCCTTTTTCCGGCAACGACCCGTGCGGGATCAATCGAAGGAGGCGAGCATGACTAACGACTGGACTGCCCGGGATGCAGGCGGGACGACGCGCGGGGGAGAAAAGAAAAATGCCTGGGGGGTCCGCGCAACTATCTGAAAACGCTCGATTCCGACAAGGGTATCCAAGGAAATCGAGGCCTTTTCCTTTGATTGATTTGGCTCGGAGCTTGGCCGGATTTGGGTGGATTTGGCCAAATTTGGATTCGGCTTGGATTGAAACGGCGGCTGCCGGCCTGGCCTACCGCGCCGCCTCCGCCACGTCGACAACCTTGAGTTGCGCCCGCTCGCGGCCGCCGTAGCGGTTGACCGAGAGCGTGCCCGCGAGGTGCACCGGCGCCCCTCTGAGCCGCACGAGCGCCTGGCCCAGCGTCTTGCCGGCGGCGCGGAACGCCATCGCCTCGACCGCCTGACCGTCGCCAGCAACGGCGCGCAGGCGCAAGTGATCGCCGCCAACGCCGACGGGCGTGACGTCCGCCAGCCGATGGCGCGGCAGAGCGAACACCGGTTCGGGGTTGCCCGAGCCGTAAGGCCCGGCCGCCTCCAGGCGATGGGCGAGCGCCGGCGTCGCCGCGTTCGCGGTCAGCGCCGCATCGACGGTGAGGCCCGCTTCCGCGCGCGCCTTCGCCACCGCTTGGCCGAGCCGCTCTTCGAGAAAGGCCCGCCATTCGCCGATCCGCTCGCTGGCGAGCGTCACCCCGGCCGCCATCGCATGTCCGCCGCCCTTGATCGCCAGGCCCGCCTCGACCGCCGCCCGCACCGCCCGGCCGAGGTCCACGCCCGCGATCGAGCGGCCGGACCCGGTCGCCTGGGCCCCGGCGAGCGAGAGCGCGAACGCCGGGCGCTCGAACCGCTCCTTGAGCCGGGCCGCGAGCAGACCGACGACGCCCGGCGGCCACCTTTCGCCGGCGACGACGACCGTGGCGCCGCGTTCCTCGAGGCCGAGCGACATGAGCGCCTCTGCCTCGGCCTCCGCGAGCGCCGCGCTCTCGATCTGCTGGCGGATGCGGTTCAGCCGGTCGAGTTCGATCGCGATCGGGCGCGCTTCGAGGTCGTCGGCCGCGGTCAGGAGGCGGACGCCCAGGGCCGCGTCGCCGATGCGTCCGCCCGCGTTGATACGCGGACCGATGAGGAAGCCCAGGTGATGGGGCCGCGGCGGACCGTCCGCGCCCGCGACGTCGAACAGCGCCGCAAGTCCCGGACGGCGCCGCTGGCGCATGACCGCGAGCCCCTTGACGACGAAGGCGCGGTTCAAGCCGACCAGCGGAACGACGTCGGCGACAGTCGCAAGCGCCACAAGATCGAGCGCGGCGATCAGGTCGGGGGCTTGGCGCCCGCTCCAGAAGCCGGCTTCGCGCAGGGCGCGGTTGAGCGCGACGAGCGCCAGATAGACGACGCCTGCGGCGCAGAGATAGCCCAGCCCGGAAAGATCGTCCTCGCGGTTGGGATCGACGAGCGCCAGCGTCTGCGGCAGCGTCTCTGGGGCCTGATGATGATCGAACACGATCACATCGAGGCCAAGGCGGCTCGCGAGTTCGAAGGGTTCGCGGCTGACCGCTCCGCAATCGACCGTCACGACGAGCCTGGCGCCTTTGGCGGCGAAGTCCTCGATCGCCTGGGCGCTGGGTCCGTAGCCCTCAGTCACCCGGTCCGGAATATGGACGATCGTCTCGCAGCCGCAAGCGTTCAGATATTCGCTGAGCAGCGCTGCGCTGCAGGCGCCGTCGACGTCGTAGTCGCCGAATATTGCGACCCGCTCGCCTTGCTCGACCGCGCGCCGGAGGCGGTCGGTCGCCGCCTCCATGTCGCGCAGGCAGAACGGGTCCGGCATCAGATCGCGCAATCTGGGATTAAGGTGGCCGGCGACGCCTTCGGGCTGGACGCCGCGCCCCGCGAGCACGCGGGCGATGAGTTCGTCATGGCCGCCGATTTGCGCGATGGCGAGCGCGCGCAATTCCCCTACCGTGTCGAGTCGCGACCGCCACGGGCGCCCAAGAACGGACGCTTCGACGTCGAGGAAATAGCCGGATGGCGCCACGGACCTGACCTTCGCTCCGGCGACGCACGAGGTCGCGAATCACTTTCTCCTAGCGGCGCCGGAATTGACAATGCCAGAGAGCGCCGCTCGCAAGAAGGAAATCGGCACGCCTACCCGAAGCGGCCTCAGGACATCCCCAGGCTTCTGCAAGCCCGACGGCCCTTGCGGGCGGGCGCAGGGCCCGCGAGCGCTGGACAGAGCCGACACACTCGATATCAGTTCTGCGACACGAATCTATGTTTCGTTCCTGGCTAGCTCAGCTACGAACAGTTTCTGAATGTTTTTTTCGATGGAGACCGGAGTGTCGCATTTCCTGTCAAATCTCCCGCTTTGGCTCTCGATCGTTTTGATTGTGGTCCTGCCGACCGCGATCGCGATGGCGTTGCAAGTCCTGATCCGCCACAGGCTGGGCCTCGAGAAGCTGGCAAAGAACAATGAGATCGCCGGCTTCAAATTCGCAACGGTCGGCGTCATCTATGCAGTGCTCTTGGCCTTCGCCGTGATCGTCGTCTGGGAGAAATTCAACGAAGCGCAGAACGTTGTCGCGGAGGAAGCGGGCGCGACCGCAGCCCTTTTTCGCTATGCCGCGGGCGATGAGCCTGAGGCGATCGCCCTGCGAAAGGCCCTTGTCGACTACCTCAAGACCACGATCGACAAAGAGTGGCCTGCGATGTCGCACGAGGCCGAAAGCCATGAGACCACACAGGCTCTCAACCGTCTGTACTCCACTGCGCTCGCACTCAATCAGTCACCCACCCGGAACACCGCGGACATGTCGGAGGTCTTCCGGCAGATCGACAACGTGACGGCGGCGCGGCGGGCTCGTCTGCATCTCTCGACTGGCCTCGTACCTGGCGTCATATGGATGGTTCTGTTTCTGGGCGCGGGTTTGACAGTGGGATTCACGCTCTTCTTCGGCAGCGAGAATCTCATTGCACAGGTCGCGATGACGGGTGTGTTGTCGCTTCTCGTCACCATGGGGTTGGTGGTGATCCTCTCGATCGATCATCCCTTCACCGGGCCGGTTTATATACACCCTGACGCCTTGGAGTCGGTGCTCACGGAATTCGGCGGACCGCCGGGCTGACCACCTTCGTCACCACCAGAGCCCGGGCGTCGCCAATTCCACCAAGGCGTCGTCCGGATCCCGGAAATAGAGGCTCACGCCTCCGCGCGGCCAGCGATACTCCCCGACGACCTCCACACCACATGCAACGAGCCGCTCGCGCCAGGGGACGAGGTCGTCCGAGGCGATCGAGAGCGCCAGGTGCGGACGACCGCGGCCGTCGTGGCCCGGGATCGTGCCTCTGGCGTCAACGACGTCATCTTCTGTCGAACCGGCCTGAAATACCAGCAACACACTGCGTCCGGCGACGTCGAAAGCCACGAGGCGCGGGGAATCGACCAGCGCCCTGAACCCGAACAGATCGCGATAAAACGCTGCGGTCCGCTTGAGATCGCGCGCGTAGAGGGACGTTTCAAGCAGGCCGTCGATGGGCGGCGGGCCGCTTCGATTCGACATCGCTTCATCCGCCGTCGGCGCGAGCGAACTCGCCGACCCTCCGCTTCGCGCCTACGAAGGCGCTTTGTCAATCGCCGTCGATCGCCCGAGATTTCGAGGCCGCCGCCCGCGCCGCTCGCGCAACGCGAGATATGCGCCGCAGCCTACCACCAAAGAGGCGCCGACCAGGGTTGCGGCCGACGGCCAATCGCCAAAGACGAGCACGCCTGAGACGATCATCCAGATGAGCTGAGTGTAGGTGAAGGGCGTCAACGCCGGAGCTGGCGCATATCGGTGCGCGACGATCAGGAGCGCGTGGCCGGCGGCCCCGAAAGCGCCCATCCCGGCCATGATAAGCCATGCCTGAGGCGTCGCGGGGTGGCGCCAGACCCAGGGCAAGAGCGGCGTCAGAAAGAGAATCCCTGCGATCTGCGTCCAGGCGAGCGTCGTCTGAGGCGCGTCCTCGGCGGCGAGCCTGCGGGTCGCGAGCACATAGGCGGAGTTGCAAATGACGCCGGCCACAGCCACGAGCACGATTGGCTGGAAAGCCGCCGTCCCTGGGCGAGTCGCTATCGCGACGCCAAGAAATCCGACCGCGATCGCAGCCACGCGTTCCGCTCCGACGCGCTCGCCGAGCACCGGCCCGGCCAATAGGGCGACGAATATCGGGGTCAGGAACGAAATCGTGGCCGTCTCCGACAATTGCAATTGGCGCAGGGCGAGGACGTTCGCCATCGTCGAGCCCAAGAGCAGCGTCGAGCGGAGCAATTGCAGCCCAGGCCTCCTCGACCGCAGCGCCGAAGGTCGCGACAGCGGCCGCGAGGCGGCGAGCGCGATCAGGGCCGCCGCCACGTAACGCGCCCAGACGATCTGTATCGCCGGCAGACCGAAGCTCAGCCATTTGGCGCAGGTGTCGAGCCCGGTGAAGCACACCATCGCCCCACACATGAGCCCGATCGCGAGGAGGCGCATGCGGCGATCCTCGGCCTCGCCCCCGTCGCTTGGTGCGATCATCGGGAATGGGGACTCACACCGCTTCCCGTTCGATGCGAATCACCTGCGGTTTCTCACGCACCACGCCATCCTCGACAGCGTGTTTTAGAGCGCCCCGAATTGACAATTCGGTCGTTCCATAGGTCATGAGCACGACGGGGACGACGCCTGCCGCCGCCGCTTCCTTTGTGGCGCGCTTTTGCATAATCGCCTCGAGCGATATCTGCCGCTCGCCCATTCGCGCCGCGATGGCCCCCATGGCGCCCGGACGGTCGGCGACCGCAAGGCGGACGTAGTAGCCGCCCTCGTGCCGCTGCATCGGCACCCGGTCCGCCTCGACGAGCGAGGCGGCGGGCCGGCCGAACGCCGGCATCCGGATTCCGCGCGCGATATCGACAATATCGGCCGCGACAGCGGAGGCCGTCGTATCGCCCCCTGCTCCCGGCCCGACCAGCGTCAGCTCCCCGATCGCGTCGCCGTCGATCGAGACCGCATTGAGCACGCCCATGATCTGGGCGAGCGGCGCGCTCTTGGCCACCATCGTCGGATGAACGCGCTGCTCAACGCCGCGCGGCGTTCGCTCGGCGACGCCCAGGAGCTTGACGCGAAACCCGAGCTCGTGGGCGGCGCTCAAGTCGGCGAGCGTGATCGTCTCGATGCCCTCGACCGAGACCGCCCCGGCGTCGACCTTGGCTCCGAAGGCGAGCGAGGCAAGAATCGCAAGCTTGTGGGCGGTATCGAAGCCGCCCACGTCGAACGTCGGATCCGCTTCGGCGTAGCCCAGCCTCTGAGCTTCCCCAAGGCAGACTTCGAACGGCAGCTTCTCGCTCTCCATGCGGGAAAGGATGTAGTTGCAAGTGCCATTGAGAATGCCGGAAACCCGCTGGATCGCATTTCCGGCCAGACTCTCGCGCAGGGTCTTGATGACGGGTATGCCGCCGCCCACCGCCGCCTCGAAAGACAACTGCGCCCCTGATCGCTCGGCAAGGACTGCAAGCTCGAACCCATGCGCCGCGAGCATCGCCTTATTGGCCGAAACGACCGGCAGCCCGCGTGCGAGCGCAGTCTTGGTCGCCTCGAACGCGACGCCATCGGCGCCGCCGATCAACTCGACGAATACGTCGATCTCGGCTGAGGCGGCAAGGTCCGTTGCGCTGGCGTGGTAGACGGCGTCGCCGAGATCGACGCCGCGGTCGTTCTTGCGGCGCGCGCTATAGGCGGCCAGCACGATTTCGCGTCCGGCCCGAACGAGGAACCCGGCGCGTTGCCTCTGAAGAAGTCGAATAAGGCTGGTCCCGACTACCCCGAGACCGGCGACGCCCAGGCGAAGCGGCTTCGTCATTTTGTCCTCGCTCCGCCTTCCGCCAATCCTGCTTGCGACCGGCTTTGCGCCCGAATCGCGGCCGGCAATCAACGGGCAGCGCGGACGCCTACCCGTATCGTTCGGACGCTGATTTCTTCTTCTTCTTTCGCTCCTTGCGCGCGGCGTAGCGGGCGTCTCGCTCGAGCTTGCGCTCGTAGTCGAGTTGCTCCTCCAATTCACGCTTGCGCTGGGCATCAGCCTCGCGCGCAAGGGCTTCGAGTCTCAGCTGCTCCTGCCGGGCGGCTTCCTCGGCCGCGCGCCGCGTGGCTTCAACCTTCGCTTCTTCCTCCTTGCGCTTGGCGCGCTCGGCGTCGCGGACCACCCGAGCTTCGAGAATCGCCTTGCGCTTGGCCTCGCGCTCGATGACCGCCGGATCGGCCGGATCGTATTTCGAGTTGGCGAGGAATTTTTCCGCCATCGCCTTGCGCGCATTGGCCGCGGCGGCCTGGCGGTCAGCGAATTTATTGCCGTTCAAGAAAGACATTGCATTCCTAGGCTAGTGGTTTTGGGGGACGCGCGCTCATGACACAGCGCGCGCCGATCGGCAATGGCTTTCGCTGCGGATCGGCGATGCGCCAACAACAAGGCGGCCCCGGGGGGCAGGCTCGGCGGCGGCGAAACGGCGCGGCCGACATTGTTGATCGCCGGCCCGGAACGTGGTCCTATCCCTTGCTGCCCGCAAAGAGGCTGCGACCAGGGGAGCGATGCGATGGCCGTTGTGATCGGCGCGGGGCCGCGCCCCGCCAATGAGCACGCCGCCGACGCCCGCGGGGCGGCGGGACTGGATATTCGCCACATCGAGGTCGCGGATGTCGTCGACTGCATCGCCAAGGGGATGGACGACTTCCGACGCGCGCCGCAATACGGCATGTTCTTCGGCGCGTTCTACGCAATCGGCGGCCTCGTGATCGTCTGGACGGTTTTCGCGCTGGATTATCCCTATCTCGCCTACCCGTTCATCATGGGTTTTGCGTTGTTCGCGCCGTTTGGCGCGGCGGGGACTTATGAGATTTCTCGCCGTCTCGAAAACGGCGAGCCCCTGGCCTGGCCAGCGATTCTCGGCTCGGTCTGGAGCCGAACGGGGATGGAGCTTGGGTGGCTCGCGCTTGTCAGCCTCTTCACCCTGATCATCTGGCTCGACGTCGCGGTCTTTGTCTTCCTCGCGTTCTATGGCGCCGACATTCCCTCGTTCCCGCAACTGTTCGCCGATATCTTCACTACCGCTCACGGTCTGGCGTTCCTGCTGGTCGGCAACGCGCTGGGCGCGATCATCGCGCTCTTCGTCTTTTCGATTACCGCGACCGCGCCGCCCCTCGTCGTCGATCGCAAGGTGGATTTCGTAACCGCGATGAGCGTCAGCGTGCGCGCGGTTCTGGCCAATCCGCGCCCGATGCTGGCGTGGGCGATCGTCATCGGGGTCAGTCTGGCGATTGCGTTCGCCACGGCTTTCGTCGCGCTCCTCGTGATCTTCCCGGTCCTTGGCCACGCGACCTGGAGTCTCTACCGCAGAGTGATCGTCTAGCGGGATCGCGGACTGGCCACAGTCAGGCAGCGGGGCGGCGTTGCGCAGCGCAGCCGTTTGCGCCAAAAGCCAAGGCTCGCGTTCCGAGAGACCTGACGCCCCCTTCCAATGGTCCTGACCCGCAGCGCCTCCTTCGCCGCCCAAACGGCCAGCTTCGAAGCTCGCGCCTCCATTCGCTTCTGGCTCGTTGCGGTGGCCGGCCTCGTCTTCCTGATGGTCCTGGTCGGCGGCGCGACCCGGCTCACCGAGTCCGGCCTTTCGATCACCCAGTGGAAGCCGGTGACCGGCGTAATTCCGCCGCTGAGCGGCGCGGAATGGCGGGCCGAGTTCGACCGCTATAAGCAGATCCCGCAATTCGCCGCGCTCAATCCGGATATGACGCTCGACGGCTTCAAGACCATCTTCTGGTGGGAATGGGGCCACCGCCTGCTGGCGCGCATCGTCGGCGCGGTCTTTATCATTCCGGGCCTGTGGTACTGGTGGCGGGGTCAACTCAAGGGCGCGCTGGGCCGCCAGGTCGCCGTCGCCGCCGGCTTCCTGGCGCTCGAGCCGATCGTCGGCTGGTGGATGGTGACGTCGGGCTTGAGCGAGCGCACCGAGGTGGCGCAGGAGCGGCTGGCGCTGCACCTGATGATCGCCGCGGCGACATTCGGCGCCCTGATCTACGCCGCGGCCGGACTTGGCGAACCGCCGAGCGCAGGCGCGACGGCCAGCCGAAGCCTCGTGATATCCGCCCGGCTGTTCGCCGCGGCGGTGTTCTGCCAGCTCGGCCTCGGCGCCCTGGTCGCGGGCCTCCGCGCCGGCCTCATCTACAACACCTGGCCGCTCATGGGATCGACCTTCGTTCCGGGCGAAGCGTTCAAGCCGGGCTGGCTGCAGGCGATGCTCAACGACCCGGCGACGGCCCAGTTCGATCATCGTCTGATCGCCTATGCGATCGTCGCCTTTGCGATGGTCCAAGCCGTCGCCGCCCTGCGCGCCGCGCCCGGCGCGCCGGTCGCCAGCCGCGCCGTCATCCTGGCCGCGACGGCCACGCTTCAGGTCGGGCTCGGCGTCGCGACGCTCCTCTCCCTCGTCCCCATTGCGCTGGCGCTGGCCCATCAGGCGCTGGCCTTTGTCCTGTTCGGCCTCGCCATTGTGCACCTTCGCGCGACCGAGATGGAGCATGGCCAACCGATATTGCAATGATTTCAACGCTGTATTAGCGACAACAGACCGCAGCGCGAATTCCAAGCGAAAACCAAATCTAGCCAAATCCAGCCAAGCCAGGCCGATACCCAGCCAAATTTTTCCAAGGAAAAGGCTTGGATTTCCTTGGATTCCCTTGTCCGAAACGAGCCTTTTCAAGGGGTTATCGTGACCCCCCGGGGCAAAAAAGTTTTTCGGCAAGCGCGTCAGTCGAAAGGCGACGCGGTCCCACAACCCCGTGTGCGCTGGAATTTGCCGGCAGACATTCATGACGAATGGGAGCCTAGCACACGTTTCTGTTTTACGGAAGAAAATGTTCGAAAAAGTTTCGGCTCCCTGTTGGAGCTTCGATTTATCGCGGCAGTCCAACCGCTCAGCTCGCCTCAACTGGCGGCGCCGCGCATTCCAACCCCGAGGAATTCGACGTTGACCTTCGGGTTGGTCCGCTCGATCAGGATATCCCACCAGTAGAATACGTTGATCTTGATCGGCTCGGAGTGAAAGAAGCAGGCCATGTTCTGCGGCCCGGTCGTGTTGGAAGTATTCGAATCGCAGGTCGCGTCGGTGACCGCCACGTTGCTCCCGATCGCGGCGTGACGAAAGAAAGCGCGGACCCGCGCGCCCGTATTCATGCCGTCGCCGTCGATGACGCTCATGAAGATCAGCCCGACATTCACATCGAGCATGTTCGCGGTCACGGTGAAGGGACACAAGAGCCGGATCGATCCGGTGCTGACGCCGCTGAAGCCGACGCCGAATCCGCGCGTCTCATAGCCGCCGGCGCGAATCGTCGCGCTATCCGGGACACAGACCCCGCCGACCTGGTCGAGAGGCATGTCGCTATTGGCCTGCGCCAACTCCGCCCTTGCCAAAAAGGCCGAACAAAAAGCGAGTGCTAAAAATGCGACTGGGTAACGGATTGCCATCTCCAACCTCCCGAACATGCGAGCGCTTCCCATCAAAGACTCTCGTTCGATCGCAGGAGGATGTCCACCCGCCAGTCTTTGGCGAACGCGCTGCGGCTCCGGTGCGGCTGCGTTTCGTCGTCGAGAGGCCACCCCGAGGCGGGAGAAAAGTGGTAAACTCGCGCTTGCCGCCGTCTGAGGGCGGTCAAGGGAAGTTTGCGATGCAGAATGTCACGGGGGCCGCGTCTGCGGCTGGAGCCGCCGCATCGGAGAAGCCGAGCCTCAAGAGCCGGGCGCTCGACGAGCTCGACAATACGCGATCATCACGCTCTATCTTTGGCTGTTCTTCGCCCTGTTCAGCTTCTATCGGCGAATGATCCTTGAAGAGAACGGAATCAGCGTCTGGCAGCAGACATTCGCCATCATCAACGCCCTGGTGTTCGCCAAGGTGATCCTGATCGCCCAGGCGCTCCACCTCGAGGCCGGACTGCGGAAATATCCACGTATCTACATCGTCCTCGGGAACGCCCTCATGTTCACAATCGTGTTGATGGCTTTCCACATCCTCGAGGAAGCGATCAAAGCCTGGTTCGAGGGCCGGCCGCTCGCGACCAGCGTCGCCGACTTCGGCGGCGGCACGCTTGCGGGATTCCTGACGCTCGGGGCGATCTTTTTCGTCGTTCTGATTCCCTTTTTTGGCATCCGGGAGGTCGCGCGCGCGGTCGGGGGACGGCCGCTTTGGGATCTGTTCTTCACCGGGCGCGCGCAGACGTTCCACCTGGTCGAGGACTAGCTCATATTCGCAGGCGACAACGCGAACTTCATTGCGAGCGCAGCGAATCAATCTAGGGAAATGCAGGGCGCCAGCAGCTCCTCGATCGTCGCGTTGGCCCCGCGCCCGCCGAATTCCTCGACCAGAGTGGAGAACAAGTGAACACGTAGCACCCACGAATAAAAATCTTTGTCGCGTGTTTCCGACTCTGCGCCGGTTCTGTGTGCGGCATGCAACCGGCCGTCAGAAGCAGGAGCACGCCCATGAACCTGAAGACAGTTTTGACCGTCTGCGGCAGCGGCCCCCTGGCTTTCATTGCGGGCGCGGTGGGCCTCTTGGCGCCCAGTGTCGTTCCGGCTTTCGCCGACCCCATCCTCAGGCAAACGAATCTGGTCTCCGACGTTCTCCCGGCGGTGATCAACGACCCCAACCTGACCAACGCCTGGGGCATCTCCGAGGGACCTGCCACCCCGATTTGGATATCGGATAACGGCACCGGCTTTGCGACGCTCTACAGCGTCCCCGGCGCAGGAAGCACGCCGGTCAGCAAGGTTCCGCTCAATGTATCCATTCCATCTGGCTCGCTGCGAGCGCGTCGCCAACGGGGCAGGTTTTCAACAACACCGCCAGCAGCTTCAACCTTAAGAACGGCTCCAAGTCACTGTTTATCTTCAACTCGGAGGACGGCGTCATATCGGCCTGGAACTTAGGGCTTGGGACCAACGCAGAGATCGAAGTGAACAACTCAAATTCGAACCCTTCGCTGAACGCCGTCTACAAAGGTCTGGCGATCGACAACGCGGGCGGCTCACTGTTCGCGACAAATTTCCGTTCGGGCATGGTGGAGATGTACAAAAGCGACGCCAAGAGCCAGTTCGACCTGGTGGCGTCATTCACTGACCCGACCCTTCCGGCCGGCTACGCCCCGTTCGGCGCAGCCGTCCTTGACGGCAAGCTTTATGTCACTTTCGCGCTGCAGGATTCCGCCAAACACGACGACATGGCGGGCGCCGGCAACGGTTTTGTCGACACGTTCGACCTGTCCGGCGGCTCGATGCAGCGCCTCATCTCAGACGGGGCGCTGAACTCGCCGTGGGGCCTGGCGATCGCGCCTTCGAGTTTCGGGTCCCTGGCCGGAGACCTCTTGGTCGGCAATTTTGGCGACGGGATGATCAATGCCTTCAAGACGGACGGGACATTTGTGGGCGCCCTTGATGGACTCGACGGCGATCCACTTGTCATCGACGGTCTGTGGGGCCTCATGTTCGGCAACGACGCGGGCGGTGGGTTCTCGAATACCCTGTATTTCACCGCTGGTCCCGCCGGCGAATCAGAAGGCTTATTTGGAGCCTTGAGCGTCGTCCCCGAACCCTCAACCTGGGCGATGATGCTGATCGGCTTCGCAGCGCTCGCGTTCGCTGGATATAGGCGCGCGCAGAAAATCGCGGCGCCGGCCACGGCCTGATCTCGCCTGGCGCCGGTCGACGTCCGAGCCGGCCTTACTTGTTCTTCGCCGCCCGTTTGAGCTCGCGGCCGCGGCGTTGGCCGCGACCGCGGCTCGGATCAGGCGCGTGAACGCGGCTTCGTCGATCTTCTCGCCTTCGCGGAGATCTATCGCGCGCCGCGCGTTGCCTTCGAGACTCGCATTGAAGAGCTTCTTCGGGTCTTTGATCGAGGCTCCCCGCGCGAAGGTGAGCTTCACGACCTCCCTGTAGGATTCCCCGGTGCAGACGATTCCGTCATGCGACCAGACGGGGGTTCCGGGCGACGTGGCCTTCGCCCATTTCCACTCCTCCTCGATGTCGGGATCGGCGTCGTGGATGAGCTTGCGGACATGAGCGAGGGTCTCCCCTCGCCAGTCTCCCAATTCTTGAATCCGGTTGGTGATCTTCGCTGAAGCGGCGTCGCCTTCCGGGCTGCTTTCCGGTTTCATGTTCCCTCCCGCGAGCGCGTCAGGCGGCCGATCGAACCGCATCGGGCCGCATGAGCGCCCGGATGGCGACGATGACAAAGGCCGCGCCGCCGATGATGGTGAAGATCGAGGCGATCCCGTGCACCGCCATTCCCGTCGCGGCGACGGCGTCGAGCGAGCCGGCGCCGGACGGGGTCTTGCGCATGGCGCCGTAGCCGCCGGCGACGAACATGGCGATCGAGGCGACGAACTGGCCGCCGCCGTAAAGGCCGATGAGGAGGCGGGTCGCGCGCGGCGGCGCGGGCGCCCGCCCCAGCTCCTTGAGACCGAAGGTCAGCAGCATCCCGGCGCTCGAGACGCTGACCGCGGTGATGACCGCGTGATAATGCGCGGGCGTGCGGGTATCCGAACCGGTGATGAGGAAACCCATCACCCCGCCGAGCGCGAACAGCGCAAGCGACGTCGCCAGCGCGAAGAACGCCGGATCGCGCCACGGCCATGGGTTGGGCGAGCGAAGCGCGCGGGCGACGAGCGAGGCGGCGAAGATCAGCGTCGGCGCCGCGATCCCGAACTGCAACAGCCGAAACGCCTCATGCTGGCCGGCCGAGAACGGCTCGAAGGCGGCGTAGAATGCGGGCGCCGGAAGCGCGATCAGCGCCACGAGGAGAACACAGCCGAGGAAGACGCGGTTGTCGACCGCTCCCTCCCCGAGGCTCATCCGCGCGAGGATCGACCAGTTGGCGAGCAGTAGCGCGGCGTAGACGAATTGCAGCAGATGGCCGCCGCCCCAGAAGAGCTGGTCGCGCGACCACGCGAGGCCGCCCTCGTCGGCAAGCAGAACCCCGGCGACGCCGAAACACGTCAGCGCCAGTATGTAGATCAATCCGCCGAGCGCCATCGCGACCGCGAGCGGCGGCGGCGAAGAGAGCCGTCCCGGAAGATTGATCAGGAGGCGGACGACCGCTGCGAGAACGCCCAGCGCCAGAGCCAGAAGTCCGACATCGTAGGCCGGATGGAGAATGAGCGGGATGTAATTGTCGAGCGCAGGCTGGGTCGCGTCGAGAAAGGCGGGCGCGAACAGGCAAGGAAAAGCGATCAGGACAGCGCCCTGCCCGATCCGCCCGAGCGGCGCGGCGCGCACGTCGTCGCCGGCGAGCTTCAGCGTCGCGACGGCGACAAGGAAGGCGAACACGCCCTGAAGCCAGATCACCAGCGAGAAGACGACGTGGATGACGAGGCCCTTGTAGAAGAAGTCGATCGGCCAGAAGGGCGTCTTCTCCATCCCCGGAATCCGGGACAACGCCAGCAGTATCGCAAACACGCCGGCGAGCGCGAGCGCCCCGACGGCGAGCCACGCCCAGCCGAGAAGCTCGCGCCTTACCGCGCTCCGCGCGCCGGCCGTGGAGCGCGCGCGGCCGAGGATCGTTGTCTGCGCCGCTTCGGTCATCGAGCGGTCAACTGCCGGCCGTCGGATAAAGGTGGACCGCCATCACGTAGACGACGAGGCCCGAAACGGCGACGAACAGCCACGCCGGCATCGTCACCCGCGCGAACCGGCGGTGGGTGGCGAATCGCCCCATCATGGCGTTGTAGAACGTGATCGGCACCAGCACGGCGACCACGAACGCCATCAAGACGTGCACGGCGAGGAGGGTGAAGTAGATCGGCCGGATCGCGCCGTAGCCGCCGAACTTCGCCAGCCCCGCGAACGCGTGATAGACGAGATAGACCGCGAGGAACGCCACGCCGAGGCCGATGGCGACGAACATCGTCCGCCGGTGGCCCTCCCGGTCGCGGGCGCGGATGAGGGAATAGGCGCGCAACAGCACGACGATGGTCGCCGCATTGATGACGGCGAGCACATGGGGCAAATCGCGAATGGCGATCATGGCGCCGTCAGAACCCGTGGTTGCCGATCTTCAGGATCACGCTGACATAGAGGAACGCGGCCAGCCCGGCGAGGAGAACGAGCACGATCCAGTTGCGCAGCCTTCGGTTCGGGTTGACGGACGGCATGCTCACGCCCGCGCCCGCAGCATCGCCTCTGCGAGCATCGCCGCGAACAGGACGAACAGGTACAGGATCGAGAACCCGAACAGGGCCATCGCCGCCTTGCGCCGCGCCGCTTCCTCAGCCTCGCGCAGCCGGTAGAGCGCGAACGCGCGCCACAGGAGCACAGCGCCGGCGGCGGCGGCGGTCGCCCCGTAGAGGAGACCGACGCCGGGAATCATGAGCGGGCCGAACGAGGCCGGAACCAGCAGCGCCGAATAGATCACGATCTGCCGGCAGGTCGCGGCGTGGCCGGCGACGTTGGGCAGCATCGGCACGCCGACGCGCTCATAGTCGCCGCTGCGGCAGAGCGCCAGCGCCCAGAAATGGGGCGGCGTCCATAAGAAGGTGATGAGGAACATGGCGATCGGGCCCGCCGCGAGGCTGCCCGCCGCCGCAGCCCAGCCGATGACCGGCGGCAGCGCGCCGGCGGCGCCGCCGATCACGATGTTGAGCGGCGTCGAGCGTTTGAGGACCATGGTGTAGAGGGGAACGTAGATGGCGATGGTCAGCGCGAGCAGCGCGGCCGACAGCGCGTTCACCTTCGCCGCAAGCGCCGCCACCGAAACGACCGCAAGCAGAAGGCCGATCGCCAGCGCCTGGAGCGGCGGCACCACCCCGCGAGGAATGGGGCGCATCGCGGTGCGCGCCATGTTGGCGTCGATGTCGGCGTCCCACCACATATTGAGCGCCCCGCAGGCGCCCGCGCCCGCGGCGACCGCCGACATCGCGGCCAGAAACTTCAGCCAATCGAACGGCGCGGGCGCGAGCGCAAAACCGACCGCGCCTGTGAACACCACGAGCGACATCACCCGCGGCTTCAACAGCACCAGATGGTCGACGACCCCGTCCCGCCAACGCGGACGCGGCGCGGCGCCCTCGCCGCCTCTGCGCGCAACTGCCGTCACCCGAGCCGTCACCTTGCTCCACCTGAGTTCACGCCGTCATTTCGACGCGTCGGGCGCGTCGGCGGCGAGATCGCTCGCGCGATCTAAGTCAATCGCGGCGAAAATGCTAACGGAAAGGCAACGATGATCGACCCCAAAAGTCAAGCTGCGCGCGAGGATCCCCCGAATGCGCGAGGATTGCGCCGACACTGTCATACCCGCGAAAGCGGGTATCCAGACTTGCCGCCGCGGCTGGAGCCCTGGATTCCCGCTTTCGCGGGTATGACAGGTTGGCTCGCCTCGCTGAGCGCCGCCGCCTCGCCGGAACCGAACTGCAACCGCGCCAGGCGCGCATAGACGCCGTGGCGCGCGACCAGCGACGCATGATCGCCCTCTTCGACGATCCGGCCCGCCTCCATCACCAGGATGCGGTCGGCCTTAAGCACGGTCGCCAGCCGATGGGCGATCACCAGCGTCGTGCGCCCGGTCATCACGTCGTCGAGCGCGCGCTGCACCTGGGCCTCGTTCTCAGCGTCGAGGGCGGAGGTCGCCTCATCGAGCAACAGCACTGGCGCGTCCTTGAGGATCGCGCGCGCGATCGCCAGCCGCTGCCGCTGGCCGCCGCTAAGCGTCACGCCGCGCTCGCCGAGCTTGGTCGCGTAGCCTGTCGGGAGCTCGCGGATGAACCCGTCAGCCGCCGCGCGCAGCGCCGCCTCTTCGATCGCGGCCTCGCTGGCCGCGGCCCGCCCGTAGGCGATGTTCTCGGCGACCGTCGCCCCGAAGATCGAGACTTCCTGCGGAACCGGCGCGATGCGCGCGCGCAACTCCTTCGGATCGACTGTCCTGACGTCGACGCCCGTCGATGCAGCACCGCGCCCTGGTCGCAATCGTAGAAACGCATGATGAGCTGGAACACCGTCGATTTTCCGGCCCCCGAGGCGCCGACGATGGCGACCCGCTCGCCCGGCGCGATCGAGAAGGTTAGGTCGTCGATGACCCGCGTCTGCGGCGCGCCCGGATAGGCGAAGGCGACATGGGAGAATTCGATCGAGCCGCGGGCCGGCGACGGCATCGGGTCGGCCCGCGCCGGCGCAACGATCCGCGGCCTCACCGAAAGCAGCTCGGCGATCCTTCCCGCCGAACCCGCCGCGGCGGCAACCTCGTTCCACACTTGCGACAATTCGCCGAGCGAGGTTGCGCCCAGCACAGCGAACAGCACGAATTGCGACAAGAGGCCGCC
This sequence comes from uncultured Alphaproteobacteria bacterium, assembly GCA_963776665.1. Lineage (GTDB taxonomy): Bacteria > Pseudomonadota > Alphaproteobacteria > Rhizobiales > Beijerinckiaceae > Roseiarcus. The sequence goes on along the minus strand of CAVZNQ010000024.1, from coordinate 46,637 downwards.
GGTCATGCGCCCCGCCAGCACGTCGCGCGCGCCGAGCCAGAGAACGAACACCACGCTGCAGAAGGCGAGCGACACCGCGACCGCGATCAGCGCCGAACGGGTAACCGCGGCGTCGCGCGCGGCGTCATAGGCGCTTTCGACTTCCTCGGCGAAGCGCTCCTGGCTCGACCCTTCGGCGCCGAACGCCTGCATCGCGCGCACGCCGCCGAGGCTCTCCGAAGCGAAGGCGGTCGCCTCGGCGAGCGTATCCTGCGCCCGCCGCGAACGCCGGCGCACCACCCGTCCCGAGGCGATGAGCGGGGCGGCGATGACCGGAATGGCGATGAGAACCAGGGCCGAGAGCTTGGGGCTGGTATAGACCATGAGCGCCGTCGCGCCGACGAACATGAAGAGATTGCGGAGCGCGATCGACGCCGAGGAGCCGAACGCCGCCTTGATCTGGGTTGTGTCGGCAGTGAGGCGCGAGACAAGCTCGCCGGTTCGGGCGCTGTCGTAGAAGGAGGCGTCGAGGCCGGTGAGATGGGCGAACACGTCCCGCCGGAGATCGGCGACCACACGCTCGCCGAGCGTCGTCACCAGATAGTAGCGGACGGAGGCGGCGAGCGCGATGACGACCACGACCGCCGCCATAGCCATGAAATAGACGTTGATCGCGCCGGCGCTCTCATTCGAGAAGCCGAAATCGATCATGGACCGCAGCGCGAACGGCACCGCAAGCGTCGCCGCGGAGGAGACGGTCAGCGCCGCTAGCGCCGCCAGCGCCCGCCCGAGATAGCGCCGTCCGTAGCGGACAAGGGGCAAAAGCGCAGCCAGGGAGGCGGCGCGGCTCGCGGGCTCGGCGGTCATCGGCCCTTCATAAGCGCTTTGCGGTCGAAAGGCATGCGCGCCGGAACTCGCGCAACGCGAATGGATCGGCCCCAATCGCCCGCTTCCAAAACCGGCCTCGGCGGCTATAAATCGAGCCGGGCGGAAGGAGGGCTTTCATGCACGCTCGCTCGATCGCACTGAGCGCGTTTCTTATTGCGGCGATCGCCTCAACGGCGCTCAGCCAGGAATCGGGCGATCCGGACGCTGGCGAGCGGGTGGCCGCCCTGAACTGTGGGCAGTGCCACGGCGCCGTCGATTCGCCGGGCGGAGCGCCCGCTTTCTCGACCGTCGCGAGCATGCCTTCGATGACCGCGGACGTCTTGAACGTATTCCTGCTGACGCCTCACGCCACGATGGCCGACATGGGCCTCAGCCCGGGCGACCGAAGCGACGTGATCGCCTACATTCTCAGCCTGCGCCCGTAACCATCTGATACGATGATAGTCCTCGGTCAGGAGCCGAGAGCGTCGAGGGTCTCGATGACGCCCGCCGGGGACAAGCGAAAGAGCGCGAGGAGGAGCCCGAGCAATCCCGTCATCGCCCCGATCATCTCGCGGGCCTGTTCCGGCGCGTGCCGGTCGGGCAGCCAGGCGCGCAGCGTCAGCCCGGCGAGGCCTGCGCCGAACATGAGAATCGCCACGGTCACGACGAAGATCAGCTCATCCATGATTGTCGACCCCATGGCGAGCATGCACGCTCCCCGGAGCGTCGTCGCGCCGGGACTCTAATTGGCGGTTTTGCGCCGTTCAAGGCGGGTTGAGACGCTGGACGCGCTCTGATAGCTTCCATCTCCGGCGCGATCGGCTTTTCCGGCGGGGCCGCGATCCAATCCCGAAACGGCGACAGGACGGGGCGCTTCGGCGGTCATCGCCGGCGAGAGCGAGCAATCCGTCGAGGGGCGCCCAGACCATGAACGGCCGCAAGCTCATTCCGGGGAAGCCGCTCCCCGCCGCGGACATTCCCGACTATTCGATCCGCCGCGACACGCTCGACGAGGTTTTCGCCGGCGCGTTCCAGTCGCGCCTCAACCGCATCGCCGACATCGTGGGGCAATCGGGCGAACGTCTCGAGGGCAATATCTTCTATCCCGACGGCGAAGAGCGATACGCGGATGAGTCTCCCGCCGCCGAACTTGCGCCGGCCCGTCGCAACGTCTGGCGGGCCGTCCGGTTCAAGGAACGCCTGCTCGAGGTTGGCGTCAACGCCGGTCACAGCGCGCTGCTGGCGCTGTCCACGAACCCGCGGCTTGAATATTACGGCGTCGACATCATGTCCCACGCCTACACCGCCGAGTGCGTCGATTATCTCAAAGGCGAGTTCCCGGGGCGGGTGCACCTGTTCCCCGGCGATTCGCGCGAGGTGCTGCCGTGGCTGGTAAACCGCCGCGCCGAGCTCACGTTCGACATCTTTCATGTCGACGGCGGCCACACCAGCGAAGTCTGCCAGTCCGACATGACGAACTGCATTCGCATGGGCCGGGGCCAGCGCGGCCGCCATCTCATGCTGGACGACGTCCACGCGAGCTGGATCTTCGACATTTACTGCGAATTCGTCTCGCTGGGCGATTTGACGACCGAGACTTTTTTCGGCGACTGGGAGGAGGCCGGGCGGAACGTGCTGGCCAGGATCGAATGAGTCTCCGCCCGGAGGAGAGGTCGTTTAGCCCATGAATGCGAGCCGCCGCTCGGCCGACGGCTGCGAGTTCGCATCCTTCTGGCACGGGACGCTGAACCCGTTCGCTTACGCCTGCCTCGCCTCCTTTCCGGCGGCGGGAGCGAGCTTGCGGGTCTTCAGCTACGATCGGCGTCTCGACGTCCCTCCGGGCGTGCGCCTCGAGGACGCGCGCGCGATCTGCCCTGACGAATTGCTCACCCGCCGCTTCATCGCCAACGGCAAGCCGTCGATCGCGACCTTCGCCGACATGTTCCGCTACCGGATGATCCGGGACAGGGGCTATTGCTGGGTCGATACCGACATCCTCTGCCTGACGAAGCCGGCGTTCGGCGGCGACGGCGCAGTCTTCTGCCGCCAGGCCGACGCGGTCGGGACGAGCCTCGTCAACAACGCGGTGCTGAGGCTCCCCCCCTCGCATCCGGCGATCGCCGAACTCGTCGCCACCGCCGAGGCTGCAATCGACGTCGACCAGCGATGGGGCGCGATCGGCCCATTCCTGCTGACCCCGGTCTTGATGAAATACGGTCTCTACGACCGCGCCCTCGATTCGCATCTCTGCTACCCGATCGAGCCGGAGCAATTCTGGAAACTCTTCCTCCCCGGCTATAGGGATTGGTCCCACGAGGCGGCGCGCGGCGCGACCTTCGTGCACCTGTGGAGCGAAGCGATCGTCTGGACCGGCTACGATTTCTGGGCTTGCCCGCCTGCCGGCTCGTATCTGCATGAAGCCTTCGAGCGCGTCGGCGCGCTTCCCCGCTTCCGCCGCGTGGCGCCCGCGGATGAGGTCCTCCGCCTGATGGCGAAGCCGATTTCCGAATCCGAGCGCGCCGGGGCCTCGAAGGCGCCCGCGTCGGATTGACAGGCGATACCCCGCCTGCCCCCTACCCGACCTCGGCTGGCTGGACGACGTCTCGCGGTCGGGCGAGCCGCGCCGACCCCTTCCGCCGCTTCGAACGGTGGCGCCTGGGCGCGATGAGAAATGTCAGCTTGACCGGCTCCTTCAGGAACGTGCGCGCCTGGTCCTCGACCATCCGGTCGGCGATCGTCACCCGCGTGCGCAGATGCTTGAGCTCGAGCAGCGACTGGATGAGAAACGTCTCGACGATCCGTCCGCTGACTTGCGTATCCTCGAACACGCCCCACGCATAGGCGCCGTCGCGCTTTCGCTCGAGGCCGATTTCGTGGATCACCGCAAGGAAGGGCGCGCTGTCAGCAGGGTCGATCCTGTATTCGATGGTCAGCAAGATCGGCCCCTCATCGTCGTCGACCCGATGCACGAACACCGGCGTGCGCCAATGCATCGACGGCGTCAGGTCCATCGCGGCTGCGCCCTGCAATCGCCAGCGAAGCGTCAGGATCATCCCGACCGCCGCGCCGGCGGCGGCGATGTAGAAGGTCGTTGACAGCCCCTCGAGGCTCGCGACCTTGCCCCATACGGCGCTGCCGACGGTCATAGCGCCGAAGAAGGCGGTCAGAAAAATCGCCAGTCCCCGTCCGCGCACCCACTCCGGCAACGCCACCTGCGCGGAGACGAACAGGGTCGTCATCATCGTGATCCACGACGCGCCCGCGATCAGGCTCGCCGCGGCCGCAATCACCGGGTTATGCGCCATGGCGTAGAGCGCCAACGCGAGAATAGTGCCGGCAGTCGCCAGCATCGCCAACCGATCGGGGCCGAGCCGCGCCTTCAGCCGGGTCAACGCGAACGACCCGAGAATCGACCCAAAGCCGATCATGCCCAAAAGGACGCCATAGACCTCCGGGCCGTTGTGCATCTGCGTACGCGCAACCAGCGGCAGCAGCGCCCAATAGGCGCTCGCGAACGGAAAAAAGGCGACGGCGCGAATGAGCGTCGAATCGAGGTCGCGGTTGTTCATGGCGTAGCGCAGCCCGGTTCGCACCGCGCTGAAAAGGCGCTCGGCCGGCAGGGACTGCTTGGCCTTGCGCGGAGCGCGCCACCAGAGAAGCGCCGCCACGACCGCCAGATTGCCGACACAAAAACACCAGAACGGGAGCGCAATGCTGACGGCTGCGATCGCCAGCCCGCCAATTGCCGGGCCGATCGCGCGACTGACGTTGTAGCTCGCGTTGTTGATGGCGATGGCGCTGTCGAGATCCTGCTTCGGCACCAGCATTGGCGTGATGACGAGCCATGCCGGGGCGGCGAGTGCGCCGGTCGCCCCGAGACAGAACGTTGTCGCCAGCAGCACCGGCGGCGTCGCCAGGTGCAAGGTGACAAGCGCCGCGAAGACGACCGAGATCGCTGTCACGGCGAGCTGGGCGCCGATCAAGAGCCTGCGCGCGTCGATGATGTCGGTCAGCGCGCCGGCCGGCAGGGTGAGGAGGAACATCGGCAGCGTGGTTGCCACCTGGACCGCCGACACCATCCTCGGGTCGGGATTGAGACTGGTCATCAGCCAGTTCGACGACGTGTCGAACATCGCAAAGCCGACGTTCGACGCCGAACTCGCGATGAGGACGACCGTGAACGCCAGATTGCCGAAAACGCCCCAGCGCCAGTCCTGGCCTGCGGGCGCGTCCGGATCGACGCTGGACTCGCTGGACAACAAAGACCCCATGGGAAAGCGAAGAAATGGACGGCGACGACGCGACACACCCTCCGCCCAAATGGCGAACGTGAGCCGAATTTTCAAGACAGGCGGCGGGCCGCGCGGAACGGACCCTGTCCGAGCGGGTCCTCCCGTGCGGTCAATCTTTCTTGATCGACGCGGCGTGTAGCAAGGCTGGCCGACCGCCCCAATATCCGCCTCGAGGCGGCGGGCCGGTTCGACTGCGCGCTTTCGACCGCGAACGCCCGGTTGGCGCCGCAAGCAGGCTCGGAAGCGTCGGGGGCCGCCCGGGCTGATGGCGCGGCGCCGCGGGACTGAACCCCGGCAGGCTTTTGAATTTCCCATCCAGTCGCTATGTTTGCGTGAGGTCGGGGCGCGAAGGGAGCGAACGGCGGAGTGGCCCTATCTTGGCCGCGTGTGCGTGCGGGCCGATTTCGGCCGTGGAGATTTGATTGGCGACGATTTCCATCGTGATGGCCTGCATGCGCATGGATCGGTCGAACGCCGGGCTGCTCGCGGTCGCCGCCGATCTGGCGCGACGCTTTTCCGCCGCAGTCGTCGGCGTCGCCGCGCGGCAAGCCTCGATGCATTCGGCCATCGCGGCGATTGGGCCCGCCGGGCCGCCAGAGCGCGACCTCGACCAATTTCGCGAGCGCGCGGCTGTGGTTGAGGCGGAGTTCCGGTCCGCATTGTCGGAGGTCGAAGATCTTCAGTGGCGCTCGCAAATGACGGCTGGTCCGCCGTCTCGGCATGTCGCCGCCGACGCGCGCGGCGTCGACTTGATTGTCGCCGCCGCCGAACCCGGCGAGCGGGTATTTCCTTCTTCCCTCGAAATTGACGTCAGCGATCTCCTGATGCGCGTCGGGCGCCCGGTTCTCATCGCCCCTTCCGGGGCGACCGGCTTGAAATTGGCGCGCGCCCTGGTTTGCTGGAAAGATTCGCGCGAGGCGCGCCGAGCGGTTGTCGACGCCCTGCCGATCCTCAAGGTCTGCAAAAGCGTCGACGTCGTCGAACTGGTCGACGAGCGCGAAATCGAGGCCGCGCGATCCCGGCTGGCGGACGTCGGCGACTGGTTTGCCCGGCACGGCGTCGAGACGAATTGCCTCGCCTCCCCGCTGAGCGGAACAGAAGCCGGGCATCTCGCCGCCATCGCCAAGGACTTTGACGTCGATCTGATCGTGGCGGGCGCGTTCGGGCGCAGCCGTATGCGCGAGTGGGCCTTCGGGGGGTGACGCGCGACCTTCTCCTGAAGGCCGAGCGCTGCACTCTGATCTCCCACTAGGCGCGCGCCGCTCAAGGGCGCGAGGAGCGATTTGAGGATGGACTTCCGTATTCCCCAAGAGTCCGCGCCCCGAGAGTCCGCGGCCGAACCGCCGAGCTGGCTTGGCGCATTCGCTCATCCGGCGTTCTCGATTGTCTGGACCGCGAGCACGTGCGCCCTCATCGGCATCGCGATGTATGATACGGCGTCGGGCTGGCTGATGACGACGCTCGATCTCAACCCGATCGACGTATCGATGGTGCACGTGGCGACGACGCTGCCGATGTTCCTGTTCACCCTCCCGGCCGGCGCAATCGCCGATATCGTCGATCCGCGGCGGATGATCATCGCGGTCTCCTACGCGATCGCCGCGCTGATGCTGGTCTTCGCCGCTCTGGTCTCGCTGGATTTCGCTTCGCCCCTGCTCCTGCTCCTGACCACCTTCGTCCTCAGCGCCGCCTGGTCGCTGAATACGCCGGCCTGGCTGTCGATCGTGCCGCTCCTGGTGCCGAAACCCGAGATCCCGGGGGCCATCGCCGCGCATGGCGTCGGCTACAATATCAGCCGCACCGTTGGTCCCGCGCTCGGCGGCTTGGTGATCATGAAACTCGGGCTGGTTGCGCCGTTCTGGATTTTCGTCGCCGCCAATCTTGCGGTGATCGCGGCCTTGACCTGGTGGCGCGCGCCGGCGAAACAGACGGCGTCGCTTCCCGCCGAGAGGCTCAGCAGCGCAGTCCGGACCGGCCTGCGGCATGCCGCCAACAACCGCCTTCTATGGGCGACGCTGGTGCGGACGTTGGCGGTCTATCCGTTCACGGCGGCCTATTGGGGCCTGTTGCCGCTGATCGCCCGGCGGACCGGAGAGGGCGCCGAGCACTACGGTCTCCTTTTGAGCGCGATCAGCATCGGCGCAATCCTCGGGTCGCTGAAACACGCCAGCCTGCGCGAGCGGCTGGGTCCCGACCGGCTGGTGGCTGTCGCAACGGTCGTGACCGCGAGCGCGCTCACGATGTTTGCGTTCGCGCACGATCTTCCAGTCGCGCTTGCGGCTTCCGTGCTCGCCGGCGTCGCATGGGTCACCAACCTGACGTGCCTTTACACCTCCGCTCAGAACGTGCTGCCCGATTGGGTCCGCGGCCGCGGTCTCGCGATCTTCTTGACCGTCATCTTTGGCACGATGACCCTGAGCAGCGCCGCGTGGGGGGACATCGCCACCAAGACCGGACTCCAGGCCGCGCTGCTTCTGGCGGCTGCGGGCGCGATTATAGCGATCCCGGTCACCTGGCGATGGAAGCTGCTGCAGGACGCGGCGCTCGATCTTTCGCCCTCCCAGCATTGGGACATGCCGCAGACCCACCAGGAGATCGAGAAAAACCGCGGGCCGGTGCTGGTGAAAATCGAATACCGCATCGACCCCAAGGATCGCGCTTCATTCCTGCGAGCGCTTGACGAGCTTGGATTCGAGCGCCGGCGCGACGGCGCGTTTGCCTGGGGAATCTTCGAAGACGCCAGCGAATTCGGTCGCTACGAGGAGACCTACCTCATCGAAACATGGCTGGAGCTCATGCATCTGCGCGAACGGGTGACCAACGCCGATCGGGTGCTTGAGGATGAAATCCGGGACATGCTGGTCGCCCCGCCGCGGATCGAATTCCTCGTCGCCGCCGAACGCGGCCCGCGAGTTCGGCAACCGCGCGCCGAGCCGGCAGGAGCCTGAGGCTTTGCGCATTCTCGTGGTCTACGCGCATCCGCTGGAAACGAGCTTCATCGGAGCGCTTCACCTGTGCGCGGTCGAGACTCTGCGCGCGGGCGGGCATGAGGTCGACGATCTCGATCTCTATGCCGAGCGGTTCGACCCGGTCATGTCGCGCGAACAGTTCGCTCATTACGTCGACGTCAGCGCCAACACGCGCGAAGTCGAACTTTACGTCACGCGGCTGCGGGCCGCCGAGGCGCTCGTCCTTGTGTATCCGGTCTGGTTCGACGGCCTGCCGGCGATGATGCAGGGCTATTTCCAACGCGTGTTCCTGCCCGGCGTCGCGCTGCGCATCGACGAAGCGGGCCTCTTTCACCCGAACTTGCGGCACCTCAAGCGGATGGCGTCGGTGTGCACCTATGGCGAGGATCTACGCGCCGTGGCGGCGAAGAACAACCCGGCGCAGCGCTTCGTGCGTTACAACATCGGCGCCCTCATCGATCCGAAGGGCCGGTTCGAATATCTTGCCCACTATGACATGAACTTCACGACCGCGGCGCGGCGGTCGGCATTCATGAAGCGCATCACCCGCGCGTTCGAGGCGTGGTAGCCGATCAGAAGGAGATTTTGAGCGCGGCGAAGGGTCCGTACATCCACTGCTGGTAGCGGAAGCTCCTCGGCTCGGAGGTGAGCTGGTTGAAGCCGGTATCCTGGTGAGTGTAGGTGTACAGGACGCGATAGCCGAGCGTCGTTGCGATGTTCTGCGTCCAGTTGTAGCCGACGGAGGCGAGCGCCTGCCCGGTCGCGGCGTCGGACCAGCCGCCGAGGTCGGCCAGCATGTTCATGAACCAGCGGTCGTTGAAGCGATACTGTCCGGCGAAGCCGGCGACAGGCATGACCCAGTCCTTGTTCACGGTTTCCGTCCCGTTGAACAATGCGAACGGGCCGCTGACGCTGAGCTTGGTCCCGCTGTAGAAGTTGCGGGCGCCGACCGTGCCGTAGAGATCGAGGTTCGGCACGCCAAGCGGCACGCGAAGGCCGCCGAAGGCGGTGATGGCGCTCTCGTTGAGGGTGAGGCTCGTCTTCCCGCCGTAGAGCGCATTGTCCGGGTTGCTAAGGGTGCTAGACCCGCCGATCCGCGCCCAAATGAAATCGATTCCGCCGATGAACATGTCGTTGCGGGCGACTATGCTGCCCATGAACGCGCCTTGAAAGTGCTCGAGCACTTTGCCGAAGCTCGCATAATAAGGCAGCGTCGGCAGAGTGCCGAAGCCCGTGCTTCCCGCGATGCTGGTCGCCCACCCGTAGCCGGTGATCTCGAAACGCCAGGTCGAGGGCAGCGGCGGAGCGACCAAAGGCTCAGGCGCCTCCTTCTTCGTCGGCAGGTCCGCTGCGGCCGCCGGCGCCGCGCCGAGCGCGGCCGCGAGAAGAAGCGCTCCGAAATATTTCCCCATCCCCGCCCTCGATTCGCGCAATCGATCGCCATGCCCCAGGCTCGGGGCCATTGCCCCGCGTGACGCTTGCGACGCGCAAGCTCCCCGAACTCGAAAGCTTGAAAATCCATAGAAGGGAACATCACTCCGGGCAATAGCCTCAAATCGGCTCGCCAATCAGCCCGACGTCTCCCTTGCCGACCTGAACCAGCATCGACAGAACGAAATCCGGCGCGAGGAAGCGAGCGCAAGCTTGCCCGCCCGTGACGAGCGCAATCATCGATTTGCCGCGCGCGCTCGCCACGACCGCGCTGTCGCCGGGCGGAAGCTCTCGCGAGACCGGAGGTATCGCGACGTAGAGCGCACGCACGAACTGGAACTGCTCGGCGGTGAGCAGGGTCAAGCGAGACACCGAGCCGATTTCGGAGACCGGCACGCATTCGGGCGCGTCAGCGGTCAGCCATTGAGAAAAAACCCCGGCCTCTTGGGCGTCTTGCCGCCCGCCTAAATCGTGGGCGGGCACTGCTTGCGTGTGCATGCCGAATCCGGTGAGGCCGGCCAACGCTGCGGCCGACACGACCAAAATTGCGCTGTTCACCATGACGTCCTCCGTGTTCCCCCACGCCGGCGTTCTCTGCCTCCGCCAACCGCCGCGTCCGTGCTCCAATTGCACCTCAAACGTGGCGCCAATTGCACCTCAAACCCGCGTGGACGTCATTGGTTCCGCCCTGGCGGGCCCCCGATCGCCGCGTTTGAAAACGTCGGCGCCGCCCCTTTTCGGAGGGCGGCGCCAAGTTTGGGGTTACAGGCTCGTCTCGCGGGTCACATGCCGCAGAGGCTCGTGTACCTTCCGTTGAAGTCCTGGGTCACCCCGCATCCTGAAGGGGCGGGGGACAGGAAAGACGGAACCAGGAAAGACGGACCGCCCGTCATCGGTCCCCCCGCAACCTGATCGGGGACTTGACCGGATTCCATCATATAGAGCGTTCGGGTATGACTATCGCCGGGATTCCCGGCGACTTGCGCGACGGCCGGCGTCAGGGAGACGAAGAGGCCGATCGCGGCCGTCGACAAAGCAAGAGCCATTACGCTTTTCATGTCGTTCCTCCGATGTGGGAGCTTACAGCGTTCGCAAGCGTCGCTCGCAGATCGCCTTTGAGGGCAACGAGCCGCGGCTGCTATGCTGATGTCTCTTTCATCGCATGATATTCTGGCGACAGCGCCGCAATTTGAAGGCGGTCTTGGGGCGGCCTTCACAGGTTGGTGAGCAGCGTTACGGTCCGACCGGGATCAGCTTGCCGACGAAGACCGGCGGCCCCGAAGGCTGACCGGAGGGCGAGCCGCCCGGGGGCTCGACGGTGACGGCGTAGGTCGCGTCCTCGACCACAGCGCGATCATATTGGGCGAGGTTGGCGCCGCGGGTCGCACTATCGGCGGCGATCACGCCAAGCGAGCGCGGCGCGCCGATCTTGGGGTCGATGAGCCACAGTTCGTACGCCTTGCCGGGCGGCGCGGTCGCTTCGAGCGGACGCACCGTGAACTCGCGGGTATCGAGATTGACGGTGATCGCGAAGGCGGGCGAAGCCGCATCCTTCTGCAAGACGGCGACATACTCGTGCGGGAGGGCCTGCCGCGTCGCCTCGCGAGCAACGAATCCGACCGCAAAAACGCCGGCGATAACCGAGGCCGCGATCGCCGCCCGGCGCCAGCGCGCGACGCTGCGCCTGAGTGCGGCGACGGCCGCGCTCGCCGGCTCGGGCGCCCCGCCTCGAATGCGCGCTTCGATCGCAGGCAGAAGGTCGCGCGGCGGTTCGGTCGGACCCGCCGCCTCGGCGAGCGGGGCAAGCCGCGCCTCCCACGCGCGGATCGCCTCATCGAGGTCAGGCTCGCGCAAACGCCGCGCCGCCACGACCGCCCGCTCGCTCGGATCGAGCGTACCGAGCGCATATTCGGCGGCGGCGAAATCGTCGTCCGGACTGACGGTCATGACGCCAGACAATCCCTCAGCTGAGCGAGGCTCCGGTGCAGCCACGTCTTGATCGTCGGCACGGGGCGTCCGAAGCGCTTGGCGAGGGCCTCGCGGCTCGAACCGCGGTAGTAGGCCAGCAACACGACGGCGCGTTTCTCATCGTCAAGCGCCTGAAGACATTTCAACAGCGCCGCAAGCCCCTCGGATCGTTCCCGCGCCGCCAGCGGGTCGACCTCGTCCGCCGCCGGTTCGAAGCTTTCGGGCAAGTCTTCGAGCGATCCCGGGCGCACCCGGCGGACCTCGTCGAGGGCGCGATTGCGGGCGATCGTCGCCATCCACGCGAGCGGAGAGCCTTTGGCTGGATCGAACTCGCCGGCCTTTTCCCAGATCCGCACATAGGCCTCCTGGAGCACGTCGGCGGCGGCGTCGCCTCGGGGTAGGATACGGACGACAACCCCGTAGAGTTTCGCGCTGGTCGCCTTGTAGAGCGCCGAGAAGGCCGAGGCGTCGCGCGCCGCAGCGCGGCCCAGGAGATCGGCAAGGCCATCCGTGGCCGAAGCCGGCGATCCCCTGCCCGGCGCCTCTCCCCGGATTGTCATTCGAACATCCTATCGCGGCGCACGACCGGCGCAACCGGCGCGCCTTTCGCACGCGAGATGCGACGAAAAGGCGGGCGCTAATGGCGCCCGCCCACCGCTTCCCTCTCAAGCCGTAGGAGGAGGCTCAGCTCGGGAGCAGCACCTTGTTGATCACCTGGATGACGCCGTTCGACTGCATCACGTTCGGGATCGTGACCTCAGCCTTGTCGCCCTTGGCGTCGATCACCCAAAGGCGTCCGCCGGAGCGCTGGAACGTGAGCTCCTCGCCCTGGACGGTCTTCATCATCGCCTTGCCGCCGCCGTCGCGGATCAGCGAGTCGATCTCGGCCTCCGTCAGCCGGCCGGGCACCACGTGATAGGTCAGGATCGAGGTCAGCATGCCCTTGTTTTCCGGCTTGAGGAGCGTCTCGACCGTTCCCGCAGGCAGGCGGGCGAATGCCTCGTTGGTAGGCGCGAAGACCGTGAACGGTCCGGCGCCTTCAAGCGTGTCCACAAGGCCGGCCGCCTTCACCGCGGCGACGAGGGTGGTATGATCCTTCGAATTGACCGCGTTTTCGATGATGTTCTTGCTCGGGTACATCGGCGCCCCGCCCACCATCTTGGTCATTTCGGCGTAGGCCGGCGCGACAAAAGGAGCGGCGATCGGCGCGGTAAAACCGACGGCGGCGGCGAGCGCCGCGGCGCAAAGGGAAGTCTTGGCGTTCATGTTCGTCTCCGATGCTGTCTCCGGCCATGGCCGGCACAGACTGGTTACGGAGCGCCCGCGACGAGGTTTCGGGATTTGACCAAAAAAGAGTACCCCGAACAGAAATCATCGCCTCAGCGCGAAACGCTTGGCCTGGTTCGGACGTATTGGAGCAAGCGCCGCGGCTGCCGTATCGAAGACCTGAACCCTTTGGAGGCTTGGAATTGACGTCGGTTTCTTCGGCCCTGCCAGCTGGCGGCGTCTCGACCGGCCGGCTTGTTCTCCGGCATTCGCCGCTGGTTCGGGTCTGCCACTGGATCAACGCCGCCTGCTTTGTGCTCCTCCTGATGAGCGGGCTGGAGATCTTCAATGCCGATCCGGCGCTCACCTGGGGCGCGGCGACGAATTTCGATCACCCGTTTTTTTCCCTTTCGGCGACTGAGAACGACGATGGGGATCCGACCGGCGGCGTGACGACGATCTTTGGCCACGCATTCAACACAACCGGGCTGCTTGGGGCCTCGCGCGGCGACGACGGGCAACTCGAAGAGCACGGATTTCCTTCCTGGGCTACGCTGCCCGCCTATCAGGATTTGGCGGCGGGGCGGCGCTGGCATTTCTTCTTCGCCTGGATCCTAGTGTTCAACGGGCTCGTCTATTTCGCTTACCTCCTCGGGCGCCGCCATATTCGCGACCTCTGGCCGAGCGCGGCCGACATCCGGGCGATTCCGCGCGCAATCGTCGATCACGCGCGGCTTAGATTTCCCGAGGGGGACGAGGCGCTGCATTACAACGTGCTCCAGAAGCTCGCGTACCTCAGCGTCGTCATCGCATTTCCGATCCTCATCCTCGCCGGGCTAACGATGTCGCCTGGGATGGACTCCGCTTTCCCGTGGCTCCTCACCCTCTTTGGCGGGCGGCAGGGGGCGCGGTCGGCGCATTTCCTGCTCGCGACCTATCTCGTCCTATTCGTCATCGTGCATCTCGCGATGGTGGTCCTCTCGGGGCCGATCAACAACATGCGCTCGATGATCACTGGCCGGTATCGTATCAAGGAGGCCCGACGATGACTGGCGAACGTCTCGTAAGGCCGCCGCCGCTGCGTCTTGACCGGCGCAAGCTCCTTCTCGGCCTCGGCGCGGGGGCGGCGGCCGCGCCGCTTTCGGGCTGCGACGCGGGCTCCTCGGCGGCCTTGTCGATTTTGGACAAGGCCGAGGCTCTCACCAAAGCCGTCCAGCGAGCCCTGCTCGCGCCGCGGACGGCGCTTGCGCCGGAATATCCGCAATCAGCGATTACCCCCACGTTCAAACCCAACGGCTCGATCGATCCCGACGATCCCGCCTATGTCGCTCTGCGTGATGGCGGCTTCGCCGACTGGAAGCTCGAGATTGGCGGCCTCGTCGAAAAGCCGATGGGGCTCACGCTCGCCGACTTGCGCGCCCTGCCGTCGCGCTCGCAGATCACCAGGCATGACTGCGTCGAGGGCTGGAGCTGCATAGGGCAATGGAAGGGCGTTCCGTTGTCCGCCGTCATCGCCGCCGCGGGACTGAAGCCGGAGGCCCGCTACCTCGCCTTCTTCTGCGCCGATACGCTGGAGCAGACCCTCGACGGCACCGGGCGCTATTACGAGACGATCGACCTCATCGACGCCTTCCATCCCCAGACCATCCTGGCCTACGAGATGAACTTCGCACCCCTCAAGGTCGAGCATGGCGCGCCGCTGAGACTGAGGGTCGAGCGCCAGCTCGGCTACAAGATGGCGAAATATGTGATGCGCATCGAAGCGATCGAGAGCTTCGCGAAAATCTCGCGCGGCCGCGGAGGCTTCTGGGAGGACCGCGGCTACGAATGGTACGCGGGGATCTGATCGACGCGGTCCCGCCGTCCGGGGCGGATCAGGATGACGATGGTGCGCCGGTAATCCATGACCCCGACTCTCACCCATATCGCGGATTTTCTTGTCCTGGTCGGCGCGCCGATCGCGGTCGGGGAAACCGCGCAAGGCTTGAGGCGCGTCGTGCCGATTACCGGCGGGGTCATTCAGGGCGCGAAGCTGAACGGGACCATCCTGAACGCCGGCGCGGATTATCAGGTCATCGGCGCGGACGGATTCACCCGGCTTGAGGCTCGCTACGTCGCCCGGCTCGACGATGGCAGCATGATGTACATCGAGAATTCCGGCGTCCGCTTCGGCCCGGCGGAGGCAATGACGCGGATCGCTCGCGGCGAGCCGGTCGATCCGGCCGAGGTCTATTTCCGCACGACGCCGCGCTTCGAGACGGCGGCGCCAGCCCATCAGTGGCTGACACGGCCGCTCTTCATCGCCAGCGGCGCCCGGTATCCGGACCGCGTCACCCTCTCCGTGTTCGAGGTCGGCTAGTCCCCGTCAAAAAACGGCGGCCCGAAGGCCGCCGTCCTTGAGCGCTGTGTCGGCGCGACGACTACAGACCGCACATGGCGGTGTATCTGCCGTTGAAGTCGTGCCACACGCCACAACCAGGGTTCACCGGGACGAGAGCTCCGTCCGTCGGGCCGAGAGCGCCGTTCGCGGGCTGGAACATCTGGAACGGCGCCGCGACGACCCGGAAGGGCATCGCAATGATGCCCATGGGACCGCTATACGCCGGCGAACCGGCGATGTATCCGCCGTTGTCCACTGCGGTATCGGTCGCGAAAGCCGGCGACGCTGCGGCGACGACGCCGAGAGCGCACGCGCCCGCGGCCAATGCGATCAACGTTTTCATGGCGTACCTCCTTTGCAAGGATGATACGCAACGAACGTGCGCCCCGCCTCGCGGTTCCGCGATTCCGATCACGAACGCTTGAGCCGGCCACGGCGTTTTTGGCGCCTACGTTTGCCCTTGCGTCTTCGCGGCCGCCGCCAGAAACGCGGCGCGCGAATCCGGCAGGGGCGCGCCGCTCGGCGCAAACAGGTCGCGGGCGAGAAAAAAGCCAGTCAGGCGGAACCCGTCGGCGATCTCGCCGGCGCTCGGCCGCGATTCGAGACGCGCGCCTTCGCGCAGGAAAGGGGGCAAGGGCAGCAGACGGTCGCGCCACGGCGCCCCGGCCTCGGCGCTCACCGCCCGCCCCGACTTGGGCGAGACGAAGGCCAGGCCCTCGGTGGCGCCGGTCGCCGCGCAGCGGCTGAGATCGAGCCGAAACCCGCACTCGGCCAGGATCTGGGTCTCGAACCGCGCCACGAGAGCCGGGGCGAGCGCGCTGTCGTCGAGAGCGTCGACGATGAGGCTCAGCATCTCGTACACCCCCTCGTGGGGATCGCGCTCGGGCAGGACCCTGATCAGCTGGGCGAGATAATTGAGCCCGGCGAGCGCCAGCGCGCTCGTCATCAGGCGCCCGGCCCTTAGCGACAGGGGCTCGGCGGCGTAGGCGCCCAGATGCTCGTCGAGCCGCGCGCGCCAGACGAGGCCGATGGTGTTGCCGGGCTGCAGCATCGCGCCGAACCGCGCCGAGCGCCCGCCGCGCACGAGGCCGAGATGGCGCCCGTGCGCCCGGGTCATCGCCTCCACGATCGCCGATTGCTCGCCGTGCCGGCGGACGCCCGTGATGAGGCCCTCGTCCCGCCATTCCATCCCGGGCGCCTCTTATGTCGGGCGAACATGCGCCGGCCGGGGGATCCGCGCCGGCTTCATCGCCGCGAGAAGAAAGTTCACTGAGGCGCAACCGCGCGCGACCGGCGGCGGCTCGCCGGTCGGAACAGCAAGGCCCTGGAGTGATGGGATCGACGTCACAACCAGCAGCCTTTCCGCCGGCGCGGCCGAAATGCAAGACAAATCCCGGCGAGGGCGAAACGTCCCTACTCTTTGCCCATAACCGCCAGCACCTGCTCGAGCGGCTCGGGCGAGGCGCGGAAGGCGCCCGAATAGGGATCGCTGAGGTCGAGGATCAGGTAGACCGCGCTCGCGACCGCGAACGCGCCGACCGCCCCGCACGCGATCGACATCGGGTTGCCTTTCGACATCAAGCCATAGCCGCAGAACAGAACCGTCGCCCACGCGACCACCATCAGTATCAGCGGATAGGAAACCGGGTTCGCCAGCGCAAACGACATCTGCAGTCGCGACTGGCCGATTGCTGCGACGGTCGCGGTCGCGGCGGCGAGCGCCTGCCTTTCGGCGTCCGTCGAGGGATTCAGTTCGGCCAACGCCTTGTCCCGGTTGCGCAGGCTCTCGACCGCCGCGGAGAAATTCTTGGCGACGAAATTGGCGTCGCTCTGATTCGCTCCCCAGATTTCGTCAATCGTCTTGGCGAGGTTCTGCCTCACCTGGGCGCGTAGCGGCGTAGCGTCCGGCCCATAATCGGCGAGCGCGAGATCGAGCTGCATGACCTTGGCGGCCAGGGTTTGCACCGCCAGATTCTGGCCGGCGTAGACGCCATACGCGGTCCAGATCAAGAGGCCGAGGACGAGAGCGGACAGAAGCGTGAGGAGGCCGACGACCGCCCCGATCATGTCGCGCGGACCGCCGGTGGTGAATTTCTCCGGCAGGACGCGCTGGAGAACAAGGCCGAGAGCGCCGCCGACAAACACCGCTAGTGCGACCTGGAACGCGAATCTCTCCGGACTCATGAGCCTCCCCAGGCGCCAAGGGTCCGCGAGTTATCGGTTACGCGTTCGGAAGGCAACACGGGTTCAGGCCCCTCTCCGCCCCTCGGCGACGCAGGCGTCGATGAAATCGTCCATCCGCCGTGCGACATTACGGATGTCGAACAGCGCCTCGACCCGTTTGCGTCCGGCGCGGGCGAGATCGGCGCGGCGATCGGGCGCATCCATCAGTCCTCCGAGCTCCGCCGCAAGGCCTGCGGCGTCGTTCGGGTCGACGGTGACCGCGCACGGGCCGCAGACCTCCGCGAGGCCGCCCAGTCCCGAGGCGATCAGCGCCGCGCCGCTCGCCAGCGCTTCGAGAGCGGTGCGGCCAAACGGCTCTGGCGTCTTGGTCAGCGCGAGACCGATTGCTGCTCTTTCCCATGCCGCCTTGACCTCGGCATAGGGGAGATTTGCGTCGATCCTGACCCGGCCGCCGGACGCTTCGGCCGCGTCGCGGAGCGTCCGGACAGTGTCGGGCTCGCGGTCGGCGGCGGAGAGGATGAAGCGCGCGCTCCAGCCGGGCCGCGTCTTGAGCGCGGTCGCGATCGCCGCCATCGCCTCGATGTGGCCCTTGTCGGCGAGCGCGCGGCCGACGCTGAGGATCGACAAGTCCTTGGGTCCGGCCGCGGACCAGGCTCGCATGTCGAGCCCATTGGGGATCGCCTGCATCGGCGCGCGGGCGAAGGGAAAGTTGGCCCGGAAGCGCGCGAGCGCGTCCTCGCTGACGAAGACGAGGCCGGCGAGGGGCGCAAGCTTGAGCCGCGATGACGCGGCCCCCGCGACGCCCCGGGGCGCGGTCTCGTAGGCGTGGCTGTGGAGGAGAACGCGGGCGCGCGAGGCAGAGGCGATCAGAGCGGCCGCTGGAAGGTGGTTCTCGACCACGGCAAGGTCGATTTCGCGCTGGCGCAGGAGACGGGCGACGCCAAGCGCCTTGGCGAGATTTCCGCCGAGCGAAACCTCGGGAATGGTTGCGATCTCGACGCCCTCGAACGGCTTATCGACCGGCGGACAGGCAACGAGGGTCGAGCGTGCGTAGCGGCTGTAACTCACGAGGTCGCGGACGCAGAGCTCCACCGACGACGCCAGGCGCGGTCCAAAATGCGCATTGCGCAAGAGGACGTAGGCGATTTTCGGGTCACGCTCCATCGCGCAATTCAAGTGTCCATGCCCGCCACGCGGAGCCACGGGCGTCCCTTACAGGCGAGCGGCGGGCAGGACAAACTGCGACCGCGATTGCGGGCCAAGGAGAATTTTGCTTGAACGGGCGCGGCCCGGCGGTCCGGGCGCAACAACACGCTCGGATCAAATCCTGAGCGAAAGGCGCGCGAACCTATGGTCCCCTCCGCCGACGAATCGAACGCCCTCACCCATATCGGCGCTGGCGGCGAAGCGCGGATGGTCGACGTATCGGACAAGGAAGCGACGAACCGGGTCGCGGTCGCCGAGGGACAGGTGCGCATGGCCGCTTCCACCCTGGACGCCATCCTGGCCGGCGCCGCCAAGAAAGGCGACGTCATCGGCGCGGCGCGGATCGCCGGCATCATGGCGGCCAAAAGGACTGCCGATCTCATTCCGCTCTGCCACCCGTTGAGTCTCAGCAAGGTTCTGGTTGACATCGCCCCGGACCACGCCCTGCCCGGGCTTAGCGTGCGGGCCGAGGCGCGGTGCCTCGGGCCGACCGGCGTCGAGATGGAGGCGCTGACCGCGGTCTCCGTCGCCTGCCTCACGATCTACGATATGGCCAAGGCGATCGACCGGGGCATGAGCATCGAAAAGGTGCGGCTGATCGAGAAACGCGGCGGCAAGTCGGGCGAATGGCGGGCGGCGAAAGAGACGCGCCGATGAGCGATATGATCACGGTCGAGGCGGCGCTCGCTCGCGTGCTTGCGTCCGCCACATCGCCACTTGGGGAAGAAAATATCGTTCTGGAAGCGACTTACGGCCGTGTGCTCGCGCACGACATAAAGGCGCTAAGGACCCAGCCGCCGTTTGCCAACTCGGCCATGGACGGCTACGCGGTGCGGGCCATCGACACCGCTCAGGCGCCCTTGAGCTTGACGCTGATCGGCGAATCGGCTGCGGGCCACGCCTTCGGGGGCGTCCTCGGTCCGGGCGAGGCAGTGCGCATCTTCACCGGCGCGCCAATGCCCAAGAGCGCCGACGCGATCGTCATTCAGGAGGATGTCCGGCGCGAGGGCGACCGCATCGGGCTCGCGGCCGCCGTGCCCGCGGGCGACAACCTTCGCGAGGCGGGCATGGACTTCCGCGCCGGCGAGGCCCTCATCGCCGCCGGCCGCCGCCTCACTCCCCGCGACGTGGCGCTGGCCGCGGCGGCGAACCACAGCCATCTTCCGGTCCGCCGGCGCGCCCGGGTCGCGATCCTCGCCACCGGCGATGAATTGGTCCCGCCCGGCCAGACGCTCGGCCCCGCGCAGATCGTTGCATCCAACAATTACGCCGTCGCCGGGGTTGTCGAGGCGGCCGGCGCGGTCGCTATCGATCTCGGCATCGCCGTCGACGAGGTCAGCGCGCTCGCGGACGCCGTGCGCCGCGCCCGCGACGTGAACGCCGACGTGCTGGTGACGCTCGGTGGAGCGTCGGTCGGCGACTACGACCTGGTCCAGCAGGCGCTGGTCGCCGAGGGGATGGAGCTCGGCTTCTGGCGCATCGCCATGCGTCCGGGCAAGCCGCTGATGCACGGACGGATCGGCGCGATGCGCATTCTTGGCCTTCCGGGCAATCCGACGTCCTCGACGGTCTGCGCGGTTCTGTTCCTGCGCCCGCTGATCCGCGCGCTGCATGGCGAACCCGACCCGGGCGCCGATCCGAGCCAACCCGCGCGGCTCGCCGTCGATCTTCGCGCCAACGGCCCGCGCCAGGACTACATGCGCGCTGGCCTCGGACGCGGCCCCGACGGGATCCTCGTTGCGACCCCGGCCGCCGACCAGGACTCCTCGCTGGTGAAGACGATGGCGCGCGCCGACGGCCTCATCGTCCGCCCCGTGCGCGCGGAACCGGCGAAGGCGGGCGACGCGTGCCGGGTGATCCCCTTTGATGGCCTCGGGGTCTAGCGCAGACGCTCCGGACGAAGCCGGCAGGTTCAACGCCCCGCTCCTGCCCGACTTGAAGCGCCGCAAACAGGAAAGCGGCAGTCAGGCCGAACAGCATCATGCCGTTCAGCGCCTCGAGCGCTCCCATCAGCCGCCAATGCTGGGCGAGGAAGATGTCGGCGCGCCGCAGGCGATCATCGCGCTGAGCGAGTACAGCGCGGCTGAGGCGAAGTCGGGCCGTGCGCCAACACGGTCAACACGATGAGCGGCAGGCCCAACGCCAGTTATTTGACCAAGCCTCCGCGGCGTCAAACATACCGGCGCGACGTTCGCGTTACCCGATCAATACCAGCCGGGGGCGTAAGGACCCCATGCGCCGCCCCAATCCATCATCGCCTCCTGGTTCAGGATGGCCGTGGTCTCCTGCATCTGGGCGATGTTGTTGGCGGTGTGAATCTGCTGATATTGCTGATAGGCCGCGTCGTTTCCGATGAAGGCGCAGCCGCACCCGGCAGCGTCGGCGTAGATATAGACGTTATGGCCCTTTCGCTGCGCGGCGACGATAGTGTTCTGCGGCAGCGCCTGAAGCTTGGTCATCTTCAGGGGGGTGTCGGCCGGCTGCCGCACAAACCCCGCCGCCGCCAGCTGCCCCTCCTTTTCCGGCGCGCCCATAGTCATGCAGCCGGCCAACGCCGCCGACGCGGCAATGACCGCCATACCCGTGCGAAATGCTTTCACCACCTCGAGCCCCTTCCCTCGCCGTCTATCGGCGACCATACATGCGAGGACGCAAGCTTTTGCGAATATCGCGGCCCCGCTCCGGATGGGGCGGACTTTCGCCCCCAGCCGGTCGGCCTGTCAATCGCGCGCCCCCCTTCCTAATGCGGGGGAACGTCCGATGTTTGCGCCGCGACGTCAGGAAGTTTCGTTTGGGTCCAGCCGCCGCCGAGCGCAACGATAAGGTTGACCGCGTCCGTCTGGAGCTGCGCCTGGGTGCTCAGCAGGGACTCCTCGGCCGCCAGCTGCTGTGTCTCGGCGGTGACGACGGCGGTGAAGGCCTGCGTCCCGGCCTTGTATTCGTTGAGCGTGATCTGCGTCGCCTGGCGCGAGATGCGAACATCCTCCGCCTGCACTTTGACCTCGCGCGACAGGATACGAATCCCGGCAAGCGCATCCTCGACCTGCTGGATCGCGGTCAACACGGTCTGGCGATAGGTCGCGACGTCCGCTTGATAGGTCTGGCGCGCGGCCTCGACCTGGGCCGTGGTGAGGCCGCCGTTGAACAAGGGCTGAGCGAGCGACGCGCCGAACGACCAGACCGGATTGGCCGGACCAAACGAAGCGTTGAACGGATTGCCGGAATAGCCGATGAGGCCGTTGAGCGAAACGGCGGGAAAATAGCCGGCGAAGGCGACCCCGATCTCAGCGTTGGCCTGGCGCATCGTCTCCTCGGCCGCCGCGACATCCGGCCTGCGCTCCAGGAGCGAGGACGGCAGTCCAACAGGGATAGAGGGCGCCCTGGCCGCCAGACTGCCGCGCGGAATCGCGAGGCCGGCGGGCGGGCGGCCCATAAGCACAGCGATCGCATGCTCGCTCTGGGCGCGCGGCACGCCGGCGGCGATCAGCGAGGCTTGGGCGTTGAGCAATTGAGCCTGGGCGGTGATGACGTCGGACTTGGCGGCGGTCCCAGCGTCATACTGGTTTTGGGTGATCTTGACCGATTGCTGGTAGTCTTTGACGGTCCTCGCAAGCAGGTCTTCGAGCGAATCCGCTTGTCGCAACGTCACATAGGCGAGCGCCAGCAGCGATTGCTCCGACAGCGTGGCGTTGGCGAGGGTGGCGGCGCTCACTTGCGCGCCCGCCTGCTGCGCCTCGACCTCGCGTCGGACCTGCCCCCAGATGTCGAGCGTCCACATACCGGAGGCTTCGGCGGTCAAGGTGGTGACGTTGGGCGAGGCGCGCTCAGCGGAGGACGTCCCGTTGATTGTCGGGAAAAGCCCGGCGCGAGCCTCGTTGATGAGCGCCAGCGCTGCTCGATAATTGGCTTCGTCCGCCTTGACCGTCTGGTTCGAAACGACCACGTCCGGCATAAGCTGGTCAAGTTCCGGGTCATCGAACACCGACCACCACGCGCCTTTCGGCTCGCCCTCGCGCGGCGTCGCAATCTTCCAGCCCCTGATCTCCTTGAACTGCGGCGACACGATCGCCGCCGGCCGCTCGAAGTTGGGACCGACCGCCGCGCAGCCACTTAGCACGAGCGCGGCGAGAAGCGACGTCGCGGACGCAGCCCGAGCCCGTAGCGCATTGCGGCGCATCGGGGGGCGCGTCGACCCAAGACGGAGTTCGCGGCGCCTTCTCCGTTCCGCATCCGCGCGGGCTATGTCCGGAGTGCGCGAAGCGATAACGAAATCCCCCTTCCCGGCCGGCTTGCCCAGCCCAGCCCCGACCCTTTTAGCGGCGTCCTTTAGGCGCCATTCGCATCAGTGGCGCAAGTCCCGGCGCTGACGATCGCGAACACGTTTCGGCGCCCTCCAGCCGCCCGCGCGACGCCCGGAGCGCCGAGCGCGGGTCTCGGGGTTGGCGGAGATCGGTTCAGCCGCGATCGGGCGACAGTTTGGAGCGTCCCCACCACAGCACCACCCCAAGCGCGATCAGGACCGCGCCGATGAAAACGAGAAACAGCGCCGCTTGCTCGAACCAGGCGACGAGCGGCACCGCAATGGCGAGGAAGGCGCCGGCGACGCCAAGCCTCCAGGCTCTCAAATCCAGTCCCGAGATGAACACGCCGAGGGCAAGCAAGGTCAGCATCATGCCGCCCAATGCGTCGCTGGTGGTGAGGCCGCCAACGTTGCTGAGATTGATGAGATACATGGCCACGAGCACCGCCGCCCATTGGGCGAGCTGGATCGCAACCGTCTCAATCCGTCCGCGACCATGGGGCGCGCGCGCCAATCCGACGGCGACGCAAAGAAGCGCGGTGACCGGAGTCATGATCACCCAATAGTCGGCCGAGGGCCGGCGAAAAAAGCTCGTCCAGCAAATGCCGATGACGCCGATGATGACGATCGCGAAATAGGGCGTCTCGGCCAGCAGGCTTTTCCACCTTCTGCTCCGCCGAGTCTCACCGAAGCCGTCGGACGGCGTCGAATCCGCATTGGCCATTCATTCGCTTCCGGTCGGCGCCCGCGCGCGGTCCCGCGCTCCCTCGCGTGATTTCTAACACGCGCGCGGCCGGCCGGTCACGACTCCGCCCGAAAAGCCGCTGCGGCCTGTTTCCAGGCGAACGCCCTCATTGAGGAAAGGAGCGTATTCGGCCGATCAGTTCCGCGCCCCGACGATCGCGCGCCAGAAGCCGCTATAAGCCAATTCGAAGCCGACGATCTGATAGTCGAGATCGATCGCGTCCATCACCTCGTAGGCGGAATTGTTGCAGATCGGGAAAATGATCAGCCCGTCCTTCGACACGTGCCGGCGCGCCTGGCGCAGGTAGGCTTCGGTGGTGCGCCCGTGCGGATCGCAGAGGCTGAACCGCTCGATGTCGTTTTCCGGGTTCTTGTCGACCATCGGCGTGTTGAAGACGATGAGATCGAAGTCCTTCTCGTCGATATTCTCGAACAGGTCGGACTGAAACGCGGTCAGGGCGACATTGTTGAGCTTGGCGTTGGCGATCGTCGCTTCGACCGCGATAGGTGAAATGTCGGTGGCGACGGTCCGCGACGCCCAATTGGCGGCCATATAGAGCGAGATGATGCCGCAGCCGGCGCCGATTTCGAGCGTCTTGGCGATCAGGTTCTGATCCATCGCCTTGATATTGCGGATGAAAAACTCGGAACTCGAGTCCGGCAGCGGATGATAGACGCCGGCCGGCACGTCGACCACAAGGCCGTCGGCGTGGATCCGCTCGGGGACCGCCTGGCGGCGCACAAGCGCTTCATGCGCCGCGGCAATGTCGAACTTGGCCGTCGTGACGAGATTGGAGATCCCAAGCTTGCGCAGAACGGAGGCTCGCGGCGGGCCGATCCGCCGCTCGACATTGAGATACCCGATACTCATTTGGCCTCGCCTTCTCGCTAAGGGCGCAATAACTTAGCGTTGCGACGGCGAACCAATCCAGTCGCCCCCGCCGTCCTAAGCCATACGCTTGAGCTGACCTCTTGGTTTCAGGTTTCCCGCCCGCGCTCGCTGTCGTGCCAATCGCGCAACAACCAATGCGACAGCGCAGTCAGCAGCAGATGAATTGTGATGCCCGCGACCGAAATCAAGAGCAGGGCGGCGAACATTCGCGGAATATTGAGGCGAAATCCGGACTCGACGATCCGATACGCGAGGCCCGACCCCTGACCCGCCGACCCGGCGGCGATCTCGGCGACGATGGCGCCGATTAGCGCCAGGCCACCGCTGATTCGCAGGCCGGCGAGAAAATAGGGCAAAGCCGACGGCAGCCTGAGCAGCAAGAATTGCTGCATTTTCGAGGCGCGGTACATCTGGAACAGGTCAACGAGATTGTGGTCGGCCGACGAGAGCCCGAGCGTGGTGTTGGCCAGCAGGGGAAAGAACGCCACCAGAAACGCGCACACCAGAACCGCGATGGTCGGGCTGAGGTAGATCAGAAGCAGCGGCGCGATGGCGACGATCGGCGTCACCTGCATGGCGACCGCGAACGGGTAGAAGGCGCGCTCGACGATCCGCGACTGGGCGAAAATGATAGCCAGCGTGACGCTGCCGATGACGGCGATAAGCAGCGCCTTGAGCGTAATCGTCAGCGTCACCCAAAGCGAAGCCGAGAGCACTGGCCAATCCCTGAACAGAGTGGCAATGATGAGGCTCGGCGCCGGCAGCAGATAGGATGGGACGGCGAAATAGCGAACCAGCCCCTCCCAGGCGAACAACCCCAGACCCAGCGTAAGCGCCGGAACCGCGTAGCCGACGAAGTCGTCGCGACTCACGGCATCCCGCTCTCGAGCATCTTCGGAGACTTATCGCCCATCGCGAGGTGAAGCGCCGCCGAGGTTTGGATGCAAGTGTCGGAGTACTCCTTGCACAGCCGAAATCCTTCCTGGCGCGATTCCGTCGGCGCTTCGACCAAAATCTCCGCGACCGCGCGTCCGGGCCGCGCCGCCATCACCACGATGCGGTCCGAAAGATAGACGCTCTCGAACACCGAATGGGTCACGAACACAACCGTCGCCCCCAGCGCCGCCCTGAGCGCCGCCAGATCGTCGTTGAGCTTGAGGCGGGTGATCTCGTCGAGGGCGGCGAATGGCTCATCCATCAACAGGACGGTCGGCCGAGTGACCAAAGCGCGGGCGATCGACACCCGCATCTTCATCCCGCCAGACAGCTGCCGCGGATAAGCCTTGGCGAACCCGGCAAGCCCGACCTGCTCGAGCGCTTCTTCGACTCGTGGTCGGGCCTTTTCCCTAGATACGCCGGCGAGACGCAGCGGCAACCAGACATTGGTGAACACGTCGCACCAGGGGGTCAGCGTTGGCTCCTGAAATACGAAGCCGAGTTCCGGACATTTGGTCCGCCAGGCGATTTCGCCGCGCGTCGGCCCGGTCAATCCCGAAAGCAGTCGCAGCACAGTGGACTTTCCGCACCCCGAAGGCCCAAGCAGCGAGAGAAACTCGCCCGCCTTGATATCGAGGTCGAGGCCCTTCAGGGCTGTCACGTCATTGGCGAAGACTTTGTCGACCCCCCGCAGCGTCACCAGCGGAGGCGGGGCTACCCGGAGCGCCGTTTCGTTCGTCCTGAGCGTCGCAATCTTGTTCATCGCGCGAACCCGCCGTCTCTTCGCCGCGGCCGTTCAGGCCGCCGACCCTGTCCCCAACCCACGCAAGTCGCGTGCCGCCAGCGCTTGGAGATCATCGCAGGTTTCCGCGCGCCGGCCTTCGCCATCCGCATCCCACCCCTCCCAAGGTCCTGCCCGCCGCCAGCCATTCAAGGCATTTATTGCGATGAACATTATAGACCTCGTTATTCCGGGTCAAACAACAGGTAATGCGAGAACATGTCGAGTACAAGTGCCTGCCGTTTGCTGCGCCGCAGCGAGGCGGTGCGGTTCTTGACGCCAAGCGGTGCGGCGTGTCATTCGCGGCCCATCACGGCAAGAACACGCGAGAACGAGAGTTCAATCAAACGCCCGCGGGGCGGATCTTGTTCCTTCGCCTAAGGTCTGATCGATGGCCACGGATTACGTCGCCGACAACCTCGAAGCGCCGGTTCTCGACCATCTGTTCCCCAACATGATCGAGGCGGACAAGAGCGCGTCGACCTGGCCCTATTTCCGCAAGCAGATCGACCATCCCTTTCGCGCCGACAGGCGCAATCCGACAGTGGGCTTCATCAACCGCGACGAAGCGTCGATCCTCTACGCCAATGCGCGCGCCTTCAATGGGCGAAGCGGGATCGAGATCGGCGCGTGGCGAGGCTGGTCGACCGCCTATCTCGTCGCCGCCGGCGTCGCGCCGCTCCATGTGGTCGAACCGCTGCTCGCGGACCCGGATTGGCGGGGCGAATTCGAGGCGGTCATCCGCGGCGCCGGCGGGGCCTCTTCGACCATTCTCACGGCGGAGAAGAGTCCCGAAGCGGTCGTCCGTTTGGGCGAGGCGGGAGCGCGGTGGTCTTTTGCGTTCATCGACGGCGACCACGACGGCGAGGCGCCGAGGAACGACGCGCTTGCTTGCGCGCCCTACCTCGAAACGACCGCAATGGTCCTGTTTCATGACCTCGTGTCGCCGCATGTGGCGGCGGGGTTGCGCGCGCTCGCCGCGAAAGGCTTTAGCGTGATGGCGTATCAGACGGCGCAGATGATGGGCGTCGCGTGGCGTGGCGCGATCGCGCCGGTGGCGCACAAGCCCGATCCGGCGCAACATTGGCAGGTTCCCGATCATCTGGCCGGGATTGAGATATCGGGCGAGGCCGCGGCCTGACCGGTTCGCCCTGAAGCGAGAAGGAGAGGACCATGGCTCGATTGATGTTGTCGGCGACCCTCGGCGCGGCCCTGACCGGGTTAGCGGCCTTGCCCTCGCCCGCCTCGGCCGACGATGCTCAAGTGGCGCGCGGCCGCTATCTTGTCGTCATCTCCGGCTGCTCGGACTGTCACACGCCCGGCGCGTTGCTGGGCTCGCCCGACATGAAGCGCTACCTCGGCGGATCGGACGTCGGATTCTCCATTCCCGGCGCAGGCATTTTCGTCGGCCAGAACCTGACGCCCGACAAGGAGACCGGCATCGGCTCGTGGACGAGCGACCAGATCGTCGCCGCGATCCGCACCGGCAAGACCCCGGACGGCAGGGATCTGTTCCCCGTGATGCCCTGGCCCGCCCTTTCGCATCTCACCGACGAGGACGCGCAGGCGATCGCGGCCTTTCTCAAGAGCGTTCCGGCGGTCGACCACAAGAACGCCGGCCCGATCGGGCCGAACGAGAAGGCGACGGTCTTCGTCTCCGTCACCTTGCCGGCCGACGCCTACAACGCAATGCAGGCGCCGAAGAAATAGCGGCGTCGGCGCGTCTACTTCGGCCTGAGTTCGAGGCCAACGCCCTTGTTGACGAACTGGGTGGTATAGGCCTTCTTGTAGTCGAGTCCGGCCTTGACCACCCCGGCCTTGACCATGGTGTTGTAGAACCCGCTCCAGCGGTCGTCGGTCATCGCGCCGACGCCCAGTTTGAGCGTGTCGCCGGAATCGACGATCCCGTATTCCTTCATCTTCGTGATCGAAAAGACGATCTGCTCGTCCGTCATCTCCGGATTTTCTCTCTTGATCGCCTCATTGGCCTTCGAGTTGTCGCCGTAGAGATAGTGGTACCAGCCGACGGTGGAGGCGTCGACGAACCGCTGGACGATGTCGGGGTGCGCCTCAACATATTCGCGGCGAGTTTCGACCAGGGTCGCGTAGGTCGTGTAGCCGTAGTCGGCCAGGAGGAAGACGTTGGGCTTGAAGCCGCCCTGCTTTTCGACCTCGAGGGGCTCCGAGGTCAGGTATCCCTGCTGGATCGAAGTCTTGGTGACGATGAACGGCGCGGAATTGAAATTATACGGCTTGATATTCTCGTCCTTGAAGCCGTAGGCGAGCCGCATCCACGCCCAAAACGTATTGACCGCCCCGGCGCTGACGAAGGCGGGATTGGCTTTGGGCAGATCTTCCCACTTGTCGAGGCCGACGCCGGGATGGGACATGAAGATTTGAGGATTCTTCTGGAAATGAGCGGCGACGGCGATGGTGGGAATGTTGTTCTGCACCGCGAGGAAATCGCCGATCATGTCGCCGCCCATGTAGAACTCGATCTTCCCGGCGATGAGCAGCATGCCGCCGTTCGAGGTCGGGCCCCCCTGCAGGATCGTGACGTCGAGGCCGTATTTCGCGTAAGTCCCGTCGACCAGGGCCTGGTAATAACCGCCGGCCTCAGGGTCGGCGACCCAATTGGTGCCGAAGGTCACCTTATCGAGAGCAAAGGCCGGGCCGGCGAACCCGATCGCCCCCGCCAAAGCCGCCATGATCGCAACGCGCATTCGAATTTCCTCCAGAAGTCCTGTTCCGGAGACGACTGAACCCGTGCGTCGCCCCCCGCCGCGGACTGCCCCGGCTTCCCGCCGACGCGCCACATTTAGGTCGCTTGCGCCCCCACGGCGAGCCACCATAAGGGCCGAAATTCCAGACGTCGAATCCAATTTTGTGAATTGTCGCGGCGACCGCCCCGGGCTCGAAGGCTTTACGTTTCGCGTCGCGTCGCCTATGCGCGCCCTCTCGCGCGAACCCTGACCGAACGGAGCCTCATCGCCGCATGCGCCTATGGATCAAGGACCCGCTCGCCATTCTCGCGGCGGGCGCGGAGCGCGGAATCGTCGTCGAGGGCGCTGAAATCGTCGAGTGCGTCGCCCGCGGCCGGTCGCCCGCGACTCGCCCCGATGCGAGCTTCGACGCCTCGCGCCATGTGGTGCTGCCGGGGCTCGTCAACGCCCATCATCATTTCTACCAGACGCTGACCCGCGCCCATCCCGCCGGCCTCGGCAAGGAGCTCATCCCCTGGCTCGTCGCGATGGAGCGGGTCTGGGACCGCATGACGCCGGAGGCGCTGAGGATCGCCGTCAGGATGGCGCTGGTCGAACTCATGCTCTCCGGCTGCACGACCGCCGCCGACCACCACAATCTTTTTCCTCCCGGGCTCGAAAACGCCATCGACATCGAGGTCGAAGAGGCGACGAAGCTCGGACTGCGGATGACGGTCTCCCGCGGCTCGATGGGCATTTCCGAGAAGGACGGCGGTCTCCAGCCGGACTCGATCGTCCAGGACTCGGACACCATCCTCGAGGACAGCGAGCGGGTGCTCGGGCTTTATCACGATCCGAAAGCCGGGGCGATGATCCGCGTCGCGCTCGCGCCCTGTTCGCCGCTCGCAGTGCCCAAGCGGGTGCTGGAAGGGTCGGCGGCGCTGGCCGAGCGCTTCGACGCCAGGCTCCATTGCCACCTCTGCCAATCGCCGGACGAGGACGTCTACGCGATGCAGGCGTTCGGCAAGCGATCGGTCGACATCCTCGAGGAGACCGGGTGGCTGACCTCGCGCACCTGGATCGCGCACGGAATCTTTTTCAACGCCGCCGAGATCGAGCGCCTTGGCCGCGCCGGACTCGCGGTCGCCCATTGCGCCGCCTCGGACATGCTGTTCGCGCAAGGGATCTGCCCGACCGCGGATCTCGAGGCCGCGGGGGTTCCGATCGGCCTCGGCGTCGACGGCTCGGCGTCGAACGACTCGTCGAACATGATGGAGGCCGTGCGCCATTCGATGATGCTCCGCCGGCTGCGCTACGGCCCGTCGACGGCGACGCCCTATGACGCGCTGCGCTGGGGAACACAAGGCTCGGCGCGCTGCCTCGGGCGCGACGACAT
Organism: uncultured Alphaproteobacteria bacterium; assembly: GCA_963776665.1. GTDB lineage: Bacteria > Pseudomonadota > Alphaproteobacteria > Rhizobiales > Beijerinckiaceae > Roseiarcus. The sequence continues at coordinate 16,341 of CAVZNQ010000024.1, read as the reverse complement.
TGGCGCCATCGCCCCCGGCATGCAGGCGGACGTGGCGCTCTTCACCCTCGATGAACCGCGCTTCAGCGGCGCGCAGGACCCGGTCGCCGCGCTGGTCCTGTGCGGCGCCCATCGCGCCGACCGGGTGATGGTCGCCGGCCGCTGGCGGGTCATCGACGGCATGCCGGAGGGCGTCGATCTTCCCGCGCTGATCGCCAGGCACAAGGCGACGGCGAAGGCGTTCGGGTGAGTCGGACCGGGCGTCCATGAGCGGCCCTGGCCGCGCTTGGTTTCTCTTGAGATATACTCCCGCCAAACTCGTAACCCGGAGAGCCTCATGCCTCGCCAATGGCTTCCCTCGCGCTTGCCGATCATTCAGGCGCCGATGGCCGGGTTGCAGGGGGTCGAGCTTTGCGTCGCCGTGTGCGAAGCGGGCGGCCTCGGATCGATCCCGAGCGCGATGCTGACGCCCGCGACCTTGCGGGACCAGATCGCGGAAGTCCGCGCCCGGACGCGCGCGCCGTTCAACGTCAACTTCTTCTGTCACACTCCGCCCGCGCCCGATCCTGATCGGCAGGCGCGATGGCTGGACCGCCTCGCGGGCGCCTACGCCGAGGCGGGCCTCGATCCGTCGGCTGCGGGAAGCGGCCCCGGACGCGCGCCGTTCGACGCCGCGATGGTGGAGGTCGTCGAGACGACGAAGCCTCCGGTCGTGAGCTTCCATTTCGGCCTGCCGGAGGCGGCTCTCGCCGAGCGGGTGAAGGCTACGGGCGCGAAGATCTATTCCTCCGCGACGACGGTCGCAGAGGCGCGCTGGCTCGAGGCGCGCGGCGTCGACGCTGTCATCGCGCAAGGGGCCGAGGCCGGCGGCCATCGCGGCATGTTCCTGAGCGAGGACATCGCCGACCAGCCGGGCCTCATCGCGCTGCTGCCTCAGGTGGTCGATGCGGTTCGCCTGCCGGTCATCGCGGCGGGCGGGATAGCGGACGGACGGGGCGTGGCCGCCTCCTTTGCGCTCGGCGCGAGCGCGGTCCAGATCGGCACGGCATATCTGAAGACGCCGCAGGCGACGACAAGCGCGCTTCATCGCGCGGCGCTGCGCGAGGCGACCGACAACGCGACGCGGCTCACTAATCTCTTCACTGGCCGCCCGGCGCGAGGCCTGGTCAACCGCTTCATGCGCGACCATGGGCCAATGAACGACGCCGCGCCTGCCTTCCCGCTTGCGACCGGCGCGGTCGCGCCCCTACGCGCCCATTGGGAGAAGCGCGGGTCGGGCGACTATTCGCCGCTTTGGGCCGGCCAGGCGGCCGCGCTCGCGCGCGAGGAGGACGCCGGCGCGCTCACCGAGCGGCTGTGGCGCGAAGCCAAGGCGACGCTGGCTGCGCTTCGGCTCGAACCCTAGCGACGCAGTTGGACTGAAGATGACGACTGAAGCGCTCCCGGAATCGATTACGCCCGATTCGCTTACCCTCGCGCGTCGCCGCTCTGGCGCGCTCGGCCAAGGCCACGTCAGCGCAATCGAAGCAGAACAGCCGCGATCGACGGTGCTCTCCTGCATCGTTCGCCTGAAGATCGCCGACGAGGGCGAGGCCGCCGGCGCTCATCTTCAAGACCGGTCTGCTGGCGCAGACGATGCGTTCGAGCCGGCCGCTCGAGCTCGCGCTCGACATGGCGATCGGGCACGTCGCGCGACTGTCGATGTGAACGCCGCCGGCCTGCGAGCGGCGGCTCGATCAGCGGAACAACCGTTGTCGCCGCGCAGACATGGACTGAATGAGGCCCGACACTCAGTATTCTTTCGAAAGATAAATGCAGACGGCGACGACGATCAGAACGCCGAGCGCCAGTCCTATCCCGATCGCGATGAGGATCGAATTATGCCCGTCCCGGGCCAGGCGGATTTCCTCGTTTGTCGGAAGCGCTTCGTAGCGAGACATGATGGCGTCCATCGCCGCCCTGTGCGGCGCCGAACTCTCCATTCGCATCCGCACGAGCGGTTCGAGCGCGCTGAACAGTTCGTGTTGGGGCACATTCGCCGCGTTTCGGAATCTCTCGTGCAATACCGTGATGATCAATCGGTGCAACAGCTCCACCTCGGCCGGAGATTGATCCATCGCGCGCGAAATGTTGACCATCAGGTGCCGCATCGTCGCGCCGTCGGCAAAGCCTTCCGGCGGGTGCGTTTTAGGCATTGGCACGGGCGTTCCTCCGCGAATATTTTTATTGGCTTGGTCTCTCGCGGGAATAGTCCGCGAATTTGAATATCGATCGATGCGTTTACACGGGTCAATTGCGGTTTAGGTCACATTTGCGTTCCGGCAATTCTCGCCGAAACCTCGAATGGCGCGCCCGCAACCTATTGAACAAGGATCGCTGAAATAGAACGACCGCCCGCGGCCCTCTTCTTCGAAAAGCCTGAATCGCGGACGCCCGTCGGGTCGACAAGCGCGGCCTCAAGCGCTACCGATGGCGTCCCCACTGCGGAATCACACAGGGGGTCGGGAGGAAAGTTGGAAACGATTGTTTCCATTGTCGGCGGCGTCGGCCTGTTCCTGCTCGGGATGGCGGTGATGACCGACGGGCTCAAGGCGCTCGCCGGCACCGCCTTGAAACAGGTGATGGAGAAGGCGGCGGCGACGCCGCTGCTCGGCACCTTCTGGGGCGCGGTCATCACGCTCCTGGTGCAATCCTCGAGCGCCACCACCATGACCACCATCGGGCTGGTCAGCGCCGGCCTCCTCACCTTCCCGCAGGGCTTGAGCCTCGTCTTCGGCGCCAACATCGGCACGACCGGAACCGGCTGGCTCGTGGCCGCGTTCGGGGTCCGGATTTCGCTGACCGCCGCTGCCCTGCCGATCGTCTTCGTCGGCGCGCTGCTCAAGGTCGTCGGGCGCGGCCGCCTGGCGGCGGCCGGCAGCGCCATTGCCGGCTTCGCGCTCATCCTGGTCGGGCTTTCGACGCTGCAGCAGGGCATGGGCGGGCTCGCCGAATCGCTGCACCCATCGGACTTGCCCACGATCACAAACGCCGCCGGCGCCATCACCCTGGCGGGCCTCGCCAACGTCCTGTTGCTGGTGGTCGTCGGCGCGGTGATGACGACGGTCATGCAATCTTCAACCGCCTCGATCGCCGTGACCCTTTCGGCGCTCCACGCTGGCGCGGTTGGCCTCGACCAGGCGCTCGCTTTGGTCATCGGCCAGAACATCGGCACGGCGACCAGTTCGGCGGTCGCCGCGATCGGGGCGTCCAGCACCGCCAAGCGGCTGGCGGTCGCCTATATCGCCTTCAAGCTGGTGGCGGCGCTGATTGCGATTGTCCTCTTCCCATTTATCACGCCGCTGATCGTCCGCGCTTCGCAGACGATCGATGCGACGGGCCTGCTCGCCGCCTACCACACTGCCTACAACGTGGTCGGGGTCGCGGTTCTCCTGCCGCTGATGGGTCCGTTCACCCGTCTGATCGAGCGGCTTCTGCCGGAGCGAGGATCGACGTTCGCCAAATACCTCGATCCGGCTGCGCTTCGCGCGCCCACGGTCGCGGTCGAGGCGGTGCGCCGCACGGTGGAGCGTGCGCTCGAATCCCTCTGCGTCGCGGCCGCAACCGGACTCGAAGGCGCGGCAGAAGGCAAGACCGTCCGCCCCGCTATCGATGCCGCGACATTGGCTCAGGCGTCTGACGCGGTGCGGCAGGCCAGTGATTTTCTGTCGAAAAGCGACCCGCCGCCTTCCGAGGAAGGCCATGCGTGGTTCACCAGCACCGTGCACGCGCTCGATCACGCAAGCCGTCTCGCCGAAGCTGTCGACGCCATGGCCACGAACGGCGTTTCGACTGACGGGCCGGAAGAACTGGGGGCCGCCGCCTTGTGCGCGCAATCGATGCGAAACGCGGCGGGAGCTGCGGCCAATCTTGCGGTCGCCGCCGGACCGGGCCACGCGGCCGATGACGAACTGGCTCGGAAGATTGCCGGCCGGAAGACCCCCGTTCAGGATCTCGAGCGCGCCGCCAAGGCGCTCGCCGATCTTCGGACGGCCCATCGCGCCGCGACGCTCGAAATGGTCGCGTCGGGAAAGCTTGTCGCAAACGCGGCGATCGCCCGGGTCGATGCGGTCGCGCTTCTGAACCGCCTCGCTCATCACGCCTGGCGGGCGGTCGACCATCTCGAGCGCGCCGCCGGGTCGCGCATGGAGCTTGAGCAATGACCGCAACGGAAGCGACCGCGTGGCATTCCCTCACCGGGGAGGAAGCCCTCGAACGGCTGAAGAGCAGCGCGACAGCGGGCCTCGACGACGCCGAAGCCGCTCGCCGCCAGACTGAATACGGCCTCAACCTGCTGCCGACCGCGCGCAAGCGCGGCCCGTTCATGCGCTTCCTCATGCAGTTCAAGAATGTCCTCGTCTATGTCCTTATCGCCGCAGGTTTCATCAAGCTTATGATGGGCCTATGGCTCGACGCCTCGATCATCCTCGGCGTCGTCGTCATCAACGGACTGCTTGGCTTCATCCAGGAAGGCCGGGCGGAGAAGTCCCTCGAACTCGATCCGCAACATGCTCTCGGCTGAGGCGAGGACCTTGCGCAACGGGCAAACCGCCATGATCCCGGCCGAAAAGCTCGTGCCGGGCGATATCGTGTCCCTCGAATCCGGCGACAAGATCCCGGCGGACATCCGGCTCGTCGAGGTCAAGAACCTGCGCACGGAGGAGGCGGCGCTGACCGGCGAATCGGTGCCGTCCGACAAATCGGCTGCCCCGGTCTCGGCCAAGGCCACCGTCGGCGATCGCGCCTGCATGGCCTATTCCGGAACCCTGGTCGTCTCAGGCCGCGCGACCGGAGTCGTCGTCGGCACGGGAAGCGAAACTGAACTCGGGCGCATCAACCAGATGCTCGCCGGCGTGAGCGCGCTCGAAACCCCGCTGCTGCTCCAGATCAAGAAGTTCGGCTATGCGATCACGGCGATCATTCTCGTCGTCAGCGCGATCACCTTCGCCTATGGGCGGCTCGTCCAGAACATTCCTTTCATCGACATGTTCCAGGCGGTCACCGGGATCGCCGTCTCCATGATCCCGGAAGGCCTGCCGGCTCTCATCACGATCACGCTTGCCATTGGCGTGCAGCGCATGGCGAGCCGCAACGCGATCGTGCGCCGCCTGCCGGCGGTCGAGACGCTCGGCTCCGTGGCGCGGATCTGCTCCGACAAGACCGGGACCTTGACGCTGATGGAAATGATGGTCGCCTCGACCGTAACCGCCGACGAAACGCTCAAGGTCACCGGCCAGGGCTACGCAAGCGAGGGCGAAGTGCTCAAGGAGGGCGCGCCAGTCGGCAAGGACCCCGTTCTCGAACTCCTGGGGCGCGTCTCGGCGCTCTGCAATGATGCGGAACTCCGCAGCGAGGACGGGGTCTGGAAGGTCGAAGGCGACCCGACCGAGGGCGCGCTCTATCCGTTCGCCGCCAAGCTCGGGATCGACCGGGCGAAGGAACAGGCGGCCTATCCCCGCATCGACGTCATCCCGTTCGAATCCGAACACCGGTTCATGGCGACGCTCCATAGCGCGCCTGAGGGCGGCCAGTTCCTGCTCGTCAAGGGGGCGCCGGAGGTCATCCTCGACCATTGCGACCGGCAAGAGGACGCCGCCGGCAAGCGCCCGCCCATCGATCGCGCCCATTTCGATGCGGCCTCCGACGCCCTCGCAGCGCAGGGGGAGCGAGTGCTGGCGCTGGCGTGGCTGCCCGATCCCGGCCTCAAAGCCGGGAGCCTCGGCCCGGCCGATCTGCCGAAGACCCTCGTGCTGCTCGGACTTGTCGGGCTTATCGATCCGCCGCGCCAGGAAGCGATCGAGGCGGTCAAAGAATGCCATGCCGGCGGCATCCGGGTCACGATGATCACCGGCGATCACAAGATAACCGCCGCGGCGATCGCCAAGATGCTCGATATCGGCGACGGCAAGACCGCGGTGACCGGCGCCGAAGTCGAGCAGATGGACATGGCGACGCTTCAGGACACGGTCCGCGACGTCGACGTGTTCGCGCGCGCGAGCCCTGAACACAAGCTGCGTCTGGTCAAAGCGATTCAGGCCAACGGGCAGGTGGTGGCGATGACCGGCGACGGCGTCAACGACGCCCCGGCCCTGAAGAAGGCCGACATCGGCGTCGCCATGGGCATCAAGGGCACCGAGGTCACCAAGGAGGCGGCGGAGATGGTGCTCGCCGACGACAATTTCGCCTCGATCTCGGCGGCGGTGAAGGAAGGGCGCACCGTCTACAACAACATCGAAAAGGCGATCCTGTTCATGCTGCCGACCAACGTCGCCCAGGCGCTGGTCATTCTCGTTGCGATTTTTGTCGGCTTCACCGCCCCAATCACGGCGCCGCAGATCCTGTGGGTCAACATGGTGACCTCGGTCGCGCTTGGCCTCGTGATCTCGTTCGAGCCGCACGAGCTCGACGTTATGCAGCGCCCGCCGCGCGCGGTCGACCGTCCGATCCTCGACGCCTTTGGGGTGTGGCGCGTCGTCTTCGTCGGGACGGCCCTGCTCGTCCTAACCCTATGGGCGTTCTTCTGGATGAAGTCGCAGGGAGGCTCCGATCCGCTCGCCCGCACGGTCGCGGTCAACGCGCTGGTGATCGGGCAGGTGTTCTATCTCCTCAACAGCCGGTTCAAGATCAATTCGTCGCTGTCGCCTTTGGCCCACCTCGGCAACCCGTATCTGCCGGCCGGGATCGGCGCGGTCGTGGTCCTCCAGCTTCTCTACACTTACGCCCCGCCGCTCCAGTATCTGTTCGAGACCGAGGGCGTGCCGCTTCGCGTCTGGCCCTGGCTTTTCCTCGGCGGCCTCATCTTCTTCCTCGTCGTCGAGGCGGAGAAGGCGATCATCCGGGCTTTTGGTTCGCGCCGGCCCGCGGTCGAAGCGCCGGCGCCGGCGTGAGGGCATGGATGTCTTTGGGCCAATTGGAGAATGACCATGCCAGGCAACCCCCCGAGAGAAATCCAGACCCTCATCGATAATCACATCAACGGCTTCAACACCCAGAACATCGAACTATTCCTCACGGTTTTTGGGGACACCGCCGTTATCATTGATGGCATCGCACCTTATCGGTGGTTGAACCCGAATGCCCCGGCAAACTGGCTCGCTGACGTAGAAAAGTGGCGTAAGGACTTGGGGGTCTCCTACGAGCACCTGTCATACGAAATGGGGTTCTGGAACGTGGAGGGCTCCGATGCGTACGCGGTTATAGCCGGGACGCTCACAGTAACTATCAATGGCCAAACCGTCGGTCGGACCGGCACTCTCGCATACACATTTTCAAAGCATGGCGATGAGTGGAAGATCAACTCACAGGCATGGGGGCGCACGTCGTAAAGCAACTCAACTAAGATGGGCTGACCTACGGCCCCTCCTTGACGAACCGCAGGCCCTTGAGCGACGCCACATCGTCGTAGGCGCCCTTGGTCGAGCGCTTGGGCAGCTTGATCTTGCTTCGCGGCGCGGTCTCGTAGGGAATCGCCTTGAGCAGATGGCGGATGCAATTGAGCCGCGCCCGCTTCTTGTCGTCCGACGGGACAATGGTCCAGGGCGCGAAATCGGTGTCGGTCGCCTTGAGCATGGTGTCGCGCGCCCGCGAATATTCGTACCACTTGCCGCGCGAGGAAAGGTCCATCGGGCTCAGCTTCCACTGGCGCAGCGGATCCTTGATCCGGGCCTCGAACCGGCGCTCCTGCTCGGCGTCGCTCACCTCCAGCCAGAACTTGACCAGAAAGATTCCGTCATCGACGAGAACATGCTCGAACTCGGGGCAGAGGATGAGGAAGCGGCGGTGCTGGGCTTCGGTGCAGAACCCCATCACGACTTCGACCCCGGCCCGGTTGTACCAGCTGCGGTCGAAGATCACGACCTCGCCGGCCGCTGGCAGATGGGGCACGTAGCGCTGCAGATAGAGCTGCGACCTCTCACGGTCTGAGGGCGCCGGGAGCGCCACGACGCGAAACACGCGCGGGCTCACGCGCTCGGTGATCGCCTTGATCACGCCGCCCTTGCCGGCCGCGTCGCGGCCTTCGAACACGACCACGACCCGCAAGCCCTTGTGCTTGACCCACTCCTGTAGCGCGCAGAGCTCGACCTGGAGCTTGCGGAGCGCTGTGTCATAGTCCTTGCGCTTCTTCGGCTCTTTGGCGGCGCTCATGGACGGCGTCCGTCAAGGCCGAACGCCACAGGACGGTAAATCTTCGCCATGTTTTCCTCCCTCGGCGCTTTATTGCCGCGCAGGATGCCCCATTTCACGCTCCGTGTCTGCGGCGCATTGCAGTCTCCCCGCATGGGCAAAGTTCCGACGCCGGGCGCGCTCCGCCGGGCCCGGAAAATTCTTTCGCCAGCCCGGGAACCGAACCCCTTGACCGGTGTTTTCGGTACGCGCGAGGCAAGCGAACGGCTGGCCTTGACCGGAAGCGGGGGGCCGTCCATGTCTCCAATCCTGCCAATTTCGCTCCTGATTACCGTCCTTTGCATCATCGGGGCTGTCGAGGGAGTCCTGTTTCAACAGCTCCTGTTCGTGGGCGCCGCGGTTTCGGCCACGATACTGGTGTGTTCTATCGAGGCCTGGAGCGCGCGGGAGGCGCCGCTGCTGGCCGAGGACGAGCGCGCCCCGCGCGATCTCGATCGGTAAGAGCCGCCTAGAACCCCTCCCCTCCATCCACCGTCAGCACGTGGCCGATGATGTGGCGCGCGCGGTCGCCGGAAAGGAATAGCACGGCGTCGGCGATATCGCCGCCGTCGGCGATATGGCCATCCGGGATGTGGGCCAGCATCGCGGCTTCGTCGAGCCGGCCGGCGCGAAAGTCGGCGAGAACGCCCTCGGTCCTGACGTGGCCGGGGGCGACTGCGTTGACCCGGAGCCCCTTCCCCGCCCATTCGACGGCCATCGAGCGGGTCAAGCTTTCAAGCGCCGCCTTCGACGCTGCGTAGAGGGCAAGGCCGGCCGCCGGCCGGCCAGCGGCGATGCTGCTGACGTTGACGATCGCGCCGCTCCGCCGATGTCCGATCGCCCATTTGGCAAACGCCCGCGCGCCATTCAGCGGTCCGACTGCGTTGACGGCGAAGAAGCGCGCCGCCTCGGCCGCCTCGACGTCGATCAGCGGGGAAGCGGCAAAATAGGCGGCGTTGTTGACGAGGATATCGACCGCGCCAAAGTGGTCGACGGCCGCCGACACCATACGCTCGCAGTCCCGCGGCTCGGCGACGTCGGCTGCGACCGGAGCCACCGGCGCGCCGCATTCCTTTTCGATCGCCGCCGCGGCGCGTGCGAGCGTCTCCTGAGTCCGCCCGGCGATGACGACCCCCGCCCCGTTGCGGGCGAAGGCGCGCGCGATCGCGTAGCCGAGCCCCCCGCCCCCGCCGGTCACGATCGCAACCTTGCCGGCGAACTCTGCCCGGCGCAGCGCCCTCCGTCACCGCAGCGTCTCGCGCCTGCTCGACGTCACGCCATCGCCTGGAAGCGCTTGGCGAGCGCGCTGATCCGCTTCGCCGTCTCGATGTCGAGATCGGTGATCTTCATGCCGGCGTCATGGGTGCAGAACGAGAACGAGACGATGTTGTAGGAATTGTGGAATTCGGGGTGATAATTCATCACCTCCGCCTCGATCGCAATCTCGACGATGAAGGCGATCGCGTCGCGAAAGGTCTTGAGCGCGAATTTGGCTTCGATGTTGGGCGCATGAAGCGACCAGTCCGGCAACTCGGCCAGCGCCGACCGGATCTCGGCGTCGCTGAGAATCTTGTAATGCGCCATGCTTTGCCTCCTGTTCAGGGTCCGGCGCCGCCAGGCTCAGGCGCCCGGCTGGTCAAGCTGAAGGATCGCCTGTTCGAGCGGCGCCGGCGAAACGCGAATCGAACTGGTGTAGGGCTGGCTGAACTCCAGGATCAGAAAGATTGCAAGCCCGATCGACGCGCTGCCCAGGACGAGCATCGCAATCGACATCGGGCTCAATTTCGACAAGAGCCCCATGCTCGCGAACAGAAGGGACGCCCAGAACGTCACGGCGTAGATCAAAGGCCAGGGGATCGGAGTCGCCGCCTGCAGCGACATGAGGAGGCGCTGCTCGCCGATGAACGCGTAGTTCGCGCGCGCGGCGGCGAGCAGACTCGTCTGCGCGGGCGTCTTTGGATCGAGGCCGTCGAGAAACTTGTTCAGGCTGCCCATGGCCTTGTAGGAAGCCTCATAGGCTGCGGCGCGCGAGGTGTCGTCGCCCCAGAACTGTTCGTGCGCCCAGACGAGATCGGTCCTCAACATGCTGCGCGCCTCGTCCGCCGCCGGCCCATACTGGCGCATTTCGAGATCGAACTCGAGCGCGCGCGCCACGAGCGTCTGCAGTTCCGTCTGCTGGGTGCTGTAGACGCCGTAGGCGGTCCAGATAAGGAGGCCGTTGACCAGCACCAGCAGAAGCGTCAACTGCCCGACGACGCCGCCGATCATGTCGCGCGCCTTGTCCATCGTGTAGCGCTCCGGGAGGATGCGCTGAAGCACGAGCCCGAAGACGCCGCCCGCGACGATTACGCCGGTGACAACGAGCGAAATGGCGAGCGAACTCATTTCCGGCAATCCGGCCTCCCACGGACATGACTTTCGTGACATGTCCGCGAAGGCGCGTCCAGCGGCCGGCGGGCCGGCCGCGGTCCGCGCCACGTCACGAAGGAAGGGTGTTTTTGTAAATCTTCCCGCCCTTCATGATGATCATGAAAGTCGGACCGTCGCTTCGATCAGAATAATACTTGTTATTTCAATATGATAAACGACACTGGCGAGCTGCCGACGCGCCCGCTGGTACGGTTTTTACGAGCACCGTACTAGCGGATCGGCGGAGACTGGCGCGTCACACAGCGATGCGAACACGCGCCACGACCCGGCGAGCGAAGCCAAATGGCCCTATTACAGGATCGCGTTTGGCCCCCGGGGGTCTTGAGACCTGTGCCGGCACCACCCACCCCCTGCCGCACGGTGATCGGATCAATCCACAGTGGATTATAGATTTAATTCTAATTCACCATTTTAATTTACTTAAAGGATCGCCTCATTTCACAGTCTGCAATCTGTCTTATTTCTGAATTGCGGACAACGCTGCCGCCCTGGGTGATCTCCATTATCACGTAATTAAAATGAATAAAAACATGGTTTCCTAAGGTAACTCAGTAGCTTGCCGAATATTTATACACTTGCCGCCGTAGGGCTAGTCAGTTGTGTCAGTAGGGAAACATCGTTCCGCTTCAGAACCCTGCTTTTTTCCTCGCGCATGCCTTTTGCACGCGAGACTTCCTTTTTTCAGTAAGGAGGAAAAGAAGGGTATAAAAAGCAAAACGCACTTTGCCCACTGATTACACCAACGGGGCGGCAATGGCGGCAATGGCGGCAAAACCGCTGATTTCACCGAGGACGCAGAAATACAACCTGGAGAGAACGCCCCGATAGGGGCGGGAAAGCCAGCAAGGCGTCGACCCCGATAGATAGCCCGTAACCGCCCCAAGCTTGCCGGCGAGAGACCGATAGTTTATCTAGCAAAACGTGGATAGACGGTTAGTGCGAGAAGATTTGCCTTTTGCGAGGGTCGCGCCCCTCCGCGCGGCTGGGTTAATTAGCCCATGTATGGCGTCAGCAACCGTTGATTTTGTTGATCTTTCCGGCGCCGTTGTCAATGCCGTGGTCTTGCGGCTTTATCACTTCACGTTTCCTAGCGGCGGCGGTTGGTCTCGGTTCGTTAATCCCTGTTGCGGACGGACGTCCAGGATTCTTAGGCTTCACGACGGGGAGCCTACATGTGTGAGATGTCTTGGGGCTCGGGGTATTTGGCCGCGGAGTTCGAGGCAGTCGCCATATCAGCGCGCTCTCTGTTCTGTTGCGCGTTTGACTAAGATGCTCAACGAGCCGCCGACTCGCCGCGCGCATATTTGGGGCACGATGGAGAAACGCAGTCGACGTGAGGCCGAGTTGGTCGAAGCTCAGCTGCGTGTTGCCATGTACGCCAAGCGCAGTCGAAAGAAGCTGGCGAAAGAATTAGAACCTCCGCCGGAACCAGCACGCATTAAGAGGCCGAATCGCCTTGCCGTACATCCCGCCACGACCGCCCGAACTAGATCATCTGACTGACGAGGCCGCATCGGCGGCGCTTGCCAGTCATTATGGGAATTTCACGTTAGCCGCGCGCGAGCTTGGCGTGGACGCCAAATTGTTGAGACGGCTATTTTGGCACAATCCGCGGATCATGGACACGTCGAAAGAGAGGGCCGAGCTTTTTCATAGCATGGTCATCGACGAACTTGTTGTCCAGCTTAACAGCCGGAGCTACGGGAAGTACCTTCGTGCGGCTGCGGAGTTGGTCGATTATCCGACGATTTGGCCGGTTCCGGGGTTGGGGAAAGAGCTGACCAAGGACATCAAGCCTGGCAAGCCGCGTGGGCGTCATGCTCGCAAGCCGGCGCCGGTGAATGTTGATTTGGCGGTCGAGCGTGAGGTTGAGCGTCGGGTGGAGCTCGATCGGGATCGGATTCTCGAGCGTGAGCGGAAAGCCGCGGCCGAGCGGGATCGGGCGGTCTCGGAAGTTATGGTCGATCGCCGCGTGCCGGCGCCGGCGCGAGTTCCGGAGGCTCTGCGGGGGCAGCCCGGCGGCGGCTGGCCGACTTGGGTCCGAAGGCCTAGTCGAGGTGGGTGGCGTTGATTGGGCTCCGGCGCCGGTGATCGGGACCGTCACTTGCAAGAAGGCGCCTCCGGTCGTTGGACGGTTTCGGCATCGCAGTCTTCGAACGCATCATCCCTAAGCGCACGACGGTTGTTGACTTCCGGCGAAGTCAACGGCCTCGAGGATGCCACGACGGTCGTTGTCGGTTTCGCAGATGCGGAAGCCGTGTGCCGGCCGGAAGGCGCTTATGATCGCCGGGCGGGCCCGTAGACGGCCCGTTCTGGGATTTTAGGTGTCCAAGCAGCCCGGGAAGGGAGAAGGCCGCCGCGTGCGATACGTCCTGCGCCGCCGCGGCCTTCATGGGCGAGATGCTTGTCAATTCCGGCCTCTGCCAGGGTTGGGAGATCGGGGCCATTGGAGACCCGATTCGTGCGCGGCCCGGGTTTGGCTAACCCAATCGTTTCCTTCTGCGCCGCGCCTGGTTGCCCGCATGCGGACCGTCCTTGGGCGTACCGGTGGGGCGCCTAGGATTGTTTCGGGGCGAAGTGGCTTCAGCCCAGCGCGCCGGCCTTGCCGGCTATGCGAACGAGCAGCCATAGGGTTCCGGCCGTTATGGCGATATCGATCAGCAGCAATGCGCCTGTCATCCAGATCAGGGCGTCGGCCTGGCCTTCGATCTTTACCAGTTTCGTTTCAATGCTCGCGAGCAAGGCGATGCCTGTTACGTCGGCGGCCGGCCGAATGCCTTGGCGATCGTCAGGCGCATGTTGCGGTCGAGCGTAGTCGGCCGTTCTGGGGGCTTGGGCATTCGGGTAGCCTGGGAAGCGAAACGGCCGTCGGTGCACGGCGCCGCGTCGTCTGGGGAGGGGATCTGAGCTTCAGCCTCGGCGAGTAGCTTTCTATCGAGGGCGCGACGCTTTTTTCCGTAGCGAGTGCCCCATTCGTTGATGGTCATCGGCGTCGCCTGCGGTCTTCGTGCGCTTGTGAGAGCTGGGCGGTCATCACAGCCCCCACATCATTGCGAGCAGAGGCAGGAACGTGAGGGCGGAGCCGATGAGAAGCGGCGCTCCAACGAGGAGATCGAACAGGGCGAGCTGCGCCGGTGAGAGTTGAGCGGTCATTTGCTGCCGCCTTCCGCGCGCGTGGCAAGGGGGTGGTGTTGCAGGTCTTCGCGCGATCCGCACGCGACGCAGATCGGGAATTTCATTGCGCGGTCTCCCCGAGCATGGACGCCACGGCCGTAGCGTTGAACGGCTTGCCTCGGGAGTTGAGGTGACCCTGCTTGGCGAGTTCGGCGGAGATCTCTCGCAATGACATCCGGCCGCCCTTGGGCTTTTTGCGGCGCAGCGCCTTGGCGATCGCGACGACCTCGGGCCGCTTCTCCGCGTGAGACTTGCGACCCTCGACCTTCACGCCGGTCGCGCGCTTGCGACGCCTGGCGGCTGCGAGCTTGGCGACGAGCGTCGTTTTGTCGAATTGTGCGATAGCGCCCAAGACCTGGCGAACCAGGACCGCGGTCGGCGTGTCTTCAATGAAGTGAGTCGGCGCCGAAGCTGCGATGAGGGTGATCTCGCGCTTCTTCAGCATGTCGTGGCCGGCGAGTTGCACCATCAGGTCACGCGCGAACCGATCTGGGCTCTCGACGATGATCGTCTTGGCGCCGTTGGCGATGAGGCGCTCGAGCATCTCGGCAAACGCGGGGCGATCGCCGACTGGGTCGGCGCCCTTGACCGCCTTGTCGTAATACTCGTCGACGATCTCATAGCCGGCCGCCTTGGCGTAAGCCTGGATGGCGGCGCGCTGCCGCTTGTCGCTGTCTTTGTCCTCGACCGCCGGCGCGTTATCCTTGCTGACGTTGGTCGCGCTCGAAGTGCGCAGATAGGCGACCGCTTTCTTCAGTTCCTTGGCCACTTTCTTCAACTCTCTCCTGTGTTGAGCTGTATCTCGTGTTTGTTTCTCCAGAAAAAAATACACCATCGGCACTAGGTTTGCAAGCGCAATCGCTCGTGAGGCCTCGCCCGCCGTCTCCTCGATCGTCACGCGTCGGGCTGTGGCGGCGACTCTCGCGCTGTGCGCCGTGCAATCCGCACACGCCGGGCTCGGGTGATGCCTCGCCGCGACAAACCGGATTGCTGAAGTGTTCTCGCGCAGTGTCTTGATTACGCACCTTAATCAGGACCGCGGGCAATGATTTAGCTGCGTACGTCGACGGCCGTGTGTCGGGCCGTCTGGCGGATGGCATGCCCACACTCACCAGGGCATGGTCATCGCTCGAGCGCTGCCCTCTCGTTATCTGCCTGCCTGATTGGTAGGTCATATGTATTCCGAATCGCCATTCGTATCCCTGCGTGCTGCCCTGACAGCGCGCCATGCTCACGCACGACATGAGGGTTGCGCCTATTAGGCAGATCGCTTTAGCCCCCTATCCGCCCGGTCTTAATTCCAGTGCCAGTAGGGTGGTGCGGATGCTGGTACGGAAAATTATTAAACTACAGACCCCCAGGTGAATTCTGCGCATCCTCCTGGCGTAAAAATTACAAAAACTCGCAGTGAGATTAGCATATGGCTGGTGTATAGCCAAAACTAAATTACATACCAGCCGTGAGATTAACGGAGGGTTCTGTGGCTGGCGGGGCTGGCTATTTGCTGTCTGGTTCGGCGAGGCGCGTTATCAGTCTCGTGAGCCTGGGCGACTTGCGGATGGCTCGTTGGAGTCTGGCTGGTGTGACGCGGAGGCGTTCGGCGGCGGGAGGGATGGCGCCGTTGGACAGGAACAGGGACGTTGCGGCCTCCTCGATATCGAGGGGCTCTGGCCTGTTCTCTTGAGGGTACCAAGGGACGGGGAAGAACTCATCGGGCTGCGGCCGGCTCATTTCTGTCTCCTGGCGGGGATCAAAAAAATCGCTTGCCTACGCGGCATATTTAGCCGCCAAGGCGCGGTCGCACCCATTCAATCCTGTTCCGCGGGCGGCATAAAGTTCCTCTAAAGCGTCCTTCTAATTGCGTCGTCGTACACCGTAGCAGGAACGATAGCGGAACGTTACTCGGCGGCGATGGCGGGGGCCGGGGGCTCGTCTCTAAACTTTGCGTGGATCGCGGCTTCGAGTTCCGCCTTGTCGTCATAGACGTCGCACCCTCCACAGACCATCCCCATCGTCTCGACGCCGTCTGCGCTGACCCAGACCATCTTCGAAGGCGGCAGGTGCGAGTGAGTTTCGCAGAATAGGCAAGGGGTGGCTTCGACTGTCGCGAGACGTGCCGGCATGACTGTCTCTTTCGGGAAGGAGAGGCTCAGAGGCTCATAGATTCTGATGGCGACGGTTTTGGGGGCTGCGAGCTTCATGGTTTTCGTCCCGGGTCGTCAAGGGTGGCATGCTCGCATGGGGGTGTCCTTTCGGCGGTTGGAGGATAACACAAACGCGAGAAAACGCCTGCAATTTGCTGGCGTTTCCGCGATTTTCCGACCGACGGGAAGCCTTTTTCAGGGGGGCTGTCGGCGGGACTTTCGCAGGCTGCGATCCCAGTATAACTTGGGCCTTCATGCCGCCGCTCCCAGAAGCCCTAGTGGTGCAAATCTTACGCTTGGTACCCCGCCAACCGGCCGGTCAGACAGCCGGAATCAACCCGAAGCTGCTGTTCGTCGCCAAAAACGGAACGCCGCAAATCGGCGTTAGGCAGACATTCCAGGCCACCCCTCG
>CAVZNQ010000023.1:0-291568 GCA_963776665.1 uncultured Alphaproteobacteria bacterium | reverse complement strand
GCGCGCTTTCTAGTGTCGGTGACGGCTTAGGAACCGCGCGACGAGCGCCGGTCCTTGTGCCGGAAGGAGCGCGATTTGAGGAGCGGACCTTCTCGAGCGACGTAGGAAGTCGGACCTATAAGGTGTACGTGCCGAGCGGCTACTCGGGCCAGTCCCTCCCGGTCGTGGTCATGCCGCACGGCTGCAACTGGCAGAACCCAGACGACTTCGCCGTTGGAACACGGATGAACGAAGTGGCCGAGGAGCAGACGTTCCTGGTCGCCTATCCGCGTCAGCCCCAGTCTGCAAACATGCAAAAATGCTGGAACTGGTTCAATGCCGGGGACCAGCAGCGCGAGGGCGGCGAGCCATCGCTCATCGCTGGCATCGCCATGCAGGTCGTTGAGGAGTTCTCAGCCGACCCCGCACGAGTTTATGTTGCGGGTCTCTCTGGCGGGCGGTGCTGCTGCGGCGATCATGGCGGCCACCTATCCTGATATTTTTGCCGCGGTCGGCGTCCATTCGGGCCTGGCCTGCGGCGCGGCCCGGGACGTGCCGTCGGCCTTCGCCGCCATGGGCGGGGGCGGGACGATACGGCCGAGGGGCGAAGGACGGACGGTGCCGACCATCGTCTTCCATGGCGATGCCGACCGGACAGTCAACCCTGTCAACAGCGACCACGTCATCGCCCAGGCACGGCAAGAAGCGGCGCTGACCAAGACGGTGACACATGGCGAGACCCCAGGCGGGATGGCCTATACCCGCACGGTCCAGCTAGACGCCGATGGCGGAGAGGTCCTTGAGCAGTGGGTCCTTCACGGCGGGGGCCATGCTTGGTCGGGCGGCAGCGCCAGTGGCTCCTACACGGACGCGCGCGGTCCCGACGCCAGCCGGGAGATGATCCGCTTCTTCCAGGCGCACTCGAGTGCAAGGGCGGCGACCAAGCATTAGCCGGCGCGAAGTCGACGCCCTCGATGACGGCGATGCGCCGAACAGCGCGCATTGCCGAACTTCCAGGTCGTCGCCTTTCCAGCGCGTTCGCCTCGAATTGGCCCGCATGGCGCGACGGCCAGGCGCGTCGGCGTTTCCGACTTTCGGCCCCAGGGATATGAGGCTGAGCCAGGGCACGCGGCCGCGTGGGGCGAGGCCGCCAGCGGCCGATAAACGCGTGTCCCCCTTAGACATGGGGTAGGTAGGCGATCTCCAGGGCCTACGTATTTTTGTAGAGGCCTTGAGCCAGGTCGAGATGATGCTGAAGGGCTGGCAAAGTGGTCGTAGCCCAATTCTTCAGTTTTAGGTTATCGCCTCCCTTGCCATAGCGCTCGAACAGCGACACCGCGTCCTTGTGCGCGCTTACCTGGTCGCTGAAATACTGCTTTCGGAAGGCATCGCCGGTCAAGCTATTCAATTTGTCCAACATCTTTTGATGCGAGCTATCCATAGCGGGCGGAATAGGAATGTTGTCTGCTTTAGCCTTGGTGCGCAAAGCTTAGCCGCGCGCTGTATGGTCTGCAACCATTTTATCAGCGAACTCTTTTTCCCGCCCGGCCAGCTTCGCCGAGGCCATCTTGCTCGATTCGATTTCGAACATGTCGCTGATTGCCGCTTCCTGGACGAAGTCATTGGTCGTCGGCGCGATCCCGAGGGTGGAATTGACGCCGGTTTTTTCGGCGGCGGTCTCCGCTAACGCCGGGGCTGCGACAAGCGCCCAAATTGCTATCAACAACGCGTTTTTCATTGAGGCGTCTCCTCCGATCGGTGACACCAACGGCCCGTTCGCCGAAAGTTCCTTTGCGCGACTGCGGTCAGCTCCGATGACCCCGCGCCGCTCGCGGGCCAGCTGGCCCTGAGCGTCCGATCGTCCCTAGGCCTAATTAGCGCTTGCCGCCCCCAGGTCGCTTCTCGGCCTTTACTGACCTGCGAAGCGCATCCATAATGTTGACGACATTATTGGCCGTCGCCTCGGGTTCGGAAGCCTTCGCTTTCGCCGGGCGCTTCGTCTTCTTCCGCTTGGCCTCGATGATTTCCAGCAGCTTGTCCTGGACGGGATCAGACACCAGTTTCTGTCCCAATGTCGGGTCTGCTTCTTCATCAACTGCTGGATGAGCGGCATGAGCCTTGAATCCGACTTCCTATCGTCGATCTCGCCGAAATAGGCGGCCTCGTCCCTCACCTCGTCGCCATAGCGGAGGGTCCACACCACGATGCCCTTGCCCGCGGTACGAGCATCGACCGCGCGCTCGCGCCGCGAGCATGACGAGACGCGAAATACCCACCATGTCCTCCGCGACCATGGCGTCCCGAATGACCCAGAAGGCCTCCTCGCCGACCGGATCATCCGGTGACAAATAATAGGGGGTCTCGAGCCAGACCCATTGATGGAATCGCGCGGCGCGAACACATCGATATCAATCGTCTTCGTGCTTCGAGCGCGACATTCTCCAATTCCTCATCCTCGAGAATGATGTAGTCGTTTTCGCCTCGCTGATACCCCTTCGCCTCGTTCTCGTCTTTGACCTCTTTGCCAGTGACGCGCTTCCACATATTGACTGACGACGCGGTTGTGCGTCTCGCGATTGAGCGTATGAAATCGTACCTTTTCATTTTCCGAGGTTGCCGGCATCATCGGCACCGGACAGGTGACGAGCGAGAGCTTTAGATAACCTTTCCAGTAGGGCCGCAGCGCCATAACGTCCTCCGATCAAGCCGCTCGTTTCGAACCGGGCGGTCCGCTTCGCCTTCGGCGGATTGGCATCCGTATCGGACTTTGCCGCAGCGCGCTTAGCCTTGCGGGGCGAGCGCATCCCAGCGCTCTCACGCAATGCCTGCAGGAGGTCGGTGGTCTTGGTGGGAGCCGAGGCCTTCTTCTTCGGCAACGCCCGCCCTTCGATCTTCGCCTTGACGAGTTCGGCCACCGCTTCTTCATAGCGGTCGTCGAAAGCCTCGGCGTCGAACGAGCCCTTCTTCGTGTTGATGATGTGCTTGGCGAGGTCGAGCATCTCGCCTTTGATCTTGATGTCCGGCAGCTCCTCGAAGGCTTCATCCGACGAGCGCACTTCATAGTCGAAGTTCAAAGTGGTGCCGATCAGGCCATTGCCGTGAGGCCGGATCAAGACTGTGCGAGGCGGCGAAAGAGGACAGCTCGCGCCAGAGCGACGACCTTGGCCTGGCGCATGCCGTCGCGCAGCAGCTTGAACACATCGGCGCCCATTTTATCGGGCGTCAGATAATAGGGCTTATCGAAGTAGACGTCGTCGATTTCGTTGCAAGGAACGAACGCCTCGATCTTCAGCGTCTTATCGCTGCCCGGTACTGCCGACGCCACTTCTTCAGGCTCGAGCACGACATAGTCGCCGTTTTCGACCTCATAGCCTTTGACCTGTTCATCCCGCTCGACTGGCTTACCGGTCTCGCTATCGACGAATTCTCGGCGGACACGATTTCCAGTCGCCCGGTTGAGCGTGTTGAATGCAATGCGCTCGGATGAGGAGGCGGCCGTATAAAGCGCCACCGCCACCGCGACTTCGCCAAATTTGATGAACCTTTCCAGTTCGCCCTCGCGGCCACCATTACACGCACTCCGGCACAATCAATCGGAATACTAAATGACGCCCGCGCAATATCGTTCCGAATTGCAACCGAATCTGCTTCAAAGGGTTAGCGGGCCGAACGCGCGCCCGAGGAAATTGGGAGCAACTCGTTCGACGAGGGTCAGGCCGAGCGAATACTCAATTAGCCAACGGCCGCGCCAGTTGCCGATGGGGTCGAGGCCGAAACTGGCGCCTTTATGCAGTGATTCGAATTCGGGACCGCCTCGCGGCTCATGCCCGTGGTCGGCGGGCGGCGACCTGTGGATCGAAGTGGACGGTCTTGGTCTTCCATTGCTCATAGAAGGAGAGATATTCAGCCGGCATCGGTAAGGGGTCGCAAGCCTTGACAGCCTGCAACACACTCTTTGCCTGCGGCTTCTGCGTCGGATCGGACGGCGGATTGACGAGCTTCGGCGGCTTCAGGAGCGATCCGTCGGGTTTGAATTGGAGGCGCACCCGCGCGACATAACGATTGCTGTCGGCGGGCTGAGCCGCCGGCTTCCAACACGCGAGATAGGTCTCGATCATCCACGCGTCGAGGCTTGCCTCTTGCGAGGCGGTCATGCGCCGTTGCGGCTCCGGCGTGGCGGGTGCCGGGGCCGAAACGGACGGCGGGCTCACAGGCGCCGGAGCATCGGGCCTGGCCGTCGCAATCGATGCGGTTTTCGTCGGAGCCGCGTCCTGGACGGACTCGGGTTCGGGCGTGGCCGAAACGAGCGGTGGGCTCACAGGCGCCGCAACATCGGGAGTGGCCGTCGCAATCGACGCGGTTCGCATCGGAGCCGCCTCCTGGACAAACGACTTGGTCCTGAGGCGGTCGTGGACGAGGACGTCCGCGGCAAGCGCTGCGAGGAGCGCCATTGGCACGATGAGTATCGATTTCATGGTCATGGGACTGTCGTCGATCCTGCCGAAAGAAGTCCTAACCATCTGTTTCACGCGGATCGGAAATGGATGATCCCAGCAAGAGGCGGCGCTTGCCCTTCGCGATGGACCGCGGCTCTAGGGTGCGCTGCCGAGCAGAAGCGTGGCGACGAGCGCCTGACATGCTTCTTTGCGCTGATGGCGATGCGGATCATGGGTTTTGACGAATGGCCTAGGGCGGGCTGGGGTGGCCCACAGGCCACCTTGAGTTCGGCTGGGGTGACATTGCCTATCCCGAGACCGAATCAGCCGCCTACGGCCCTCTATGTCGGTCGCGGGTCGGCGCAGCGCTACAGAAAACTCGGGACGCCGGTCACTCCGGCCCGATCTCGGCGATCGTCCGGCGGGCGAGGCGGCAAGGGGTCTCCAGTTCGGCCGCTGGACGCGACTTTCGTCAGTTCTGGTTTTGGTTAGAAAGGATTCCAAGTCGCCTGCTGGGTAAACTTTAAATAGTTGGCATTGACCCCCAGCCGCCACCCCAGGCCGGTTCGGATGGGAACTACGACGACGCCCTTTGCACCCAGCGCAGTAAAACCTAAGCCGCCGACAAAATAGGCTGAACCGTCTAATCCAGCGAAGCGATCATAGATCGCACCCGTCTCCGGCAAATTGTAGATCAGAATCATAGTCCGATCGCCGTCAGCGCCGGCATCAAAGCCGACCGATGGCCCTTGCCAATACACCGGGCGGTTGCCGGCATTCCGCGTGTACATTTTGCCCTCGCCGTAGCGCAGGCCACCTATGAATGCCGCAGAGGCTTCTTGACCGAGAATGTAGGCGTTCGGCAGACCCCAGCGACGGGCCGCTTCCTGAACCGCCGTCGCCAAGCCTCGCGACACATCGCCAAAAAACCGGTGACCATCGTCGACGATTTCGTCGACGGGAAATGTCGCCGGGGCGTCGGCTCGCGCCGGCGTCGCGATGGCAAAGGCGCTTGCTGCCGAAATCGCCAGAAATCTCTCGGCGCGTCAAATTCGTCATCGTTGGATTCCCGCGACGTCCGAGAAGCCGATGCTGCCAAATTTCTTGCCAGCGCACGACCGAACAGCGGTGCATCGATTGCCCACGGAATTGGCAATAGCCCAGTCAAGTTGACAGAAAATTAATGATGGTCGCCTTTGCAGCCGATTCGCGTCCAGCCCGGTCACAAGCACGTACACGCCGACTACGAGATCGACCGCGAGACACGCCAGGAAGATGCGGACGACCGACGGCTCGCTCAAAGCTACTGGCCGTGCTCCGACACTCGCCGGCTGACTCACCGGGGGATTCCTTGGCGCGAGTTTTCTCAAGCAATGTGAGCCAGCCAGGCTCTCCCCGCGGCGGTAATGGAACATCTCCCGAGCCGCGCCGTTTGACTCGCAGCGCGGCGGAGCGCCGCAAACCGTGGAGCTAGGGGAGAGTTTGATGATTGCGACATCGCGCTTTTGTGTTGCGCGGAGCCTTGGCCGCTGCGGTCGTCGTTCTGGCGTCCTCTCTTCCCGGAACGATCGCGGTCGCCCAGCAGATCGCCGTGAACACCGAGGACCAAGCCGCGAGTGAGCCTTCCCCGGACGAGAAGCGGCCGGGCGAGGCCGGTGACCCGGCAGATCGTGCCGTTCCATACGAGCGAGGCGCCCGGAACAATCATCATCGATACTGGCGAGCGCTATCTCTATCTCGTCCAGCCGAACGATCTGGCCATCCGCTACGGCATCGGCGTCGGACGTGTCGGTTTCCAATGGTCGGGCGTCGAGCGGGTGTCCCAAAAACAGGAGTGGCCGGACTGGCGCGTGCCGTCGGAAATGGTCGGACGGCAGCCCTATCTGCCTCGGTTCATGGCGGGTGGTCCGGGCAATCCCCTCGGCGCGCGAGCCCTCTATCTCGGTCACACCGTCTTCCGCATCCACGGAACGAACCAGCCGGAGACGATCGGGCACGCCGTTTCGTCGGGATGCTTTCGTCTCGATAACGCCGACGTGATCGACCTCTACGACCGCGTCCAGGTCGGCGCAAAAGTCCTCGTCAGGCAGTCGGCCCACGTTTCCTGATGCGAACGACAGGTTTGAAGGTCGGGGGTGGGTGCAGAGGGGTCCCCCGCTTCGCCCGCGAATGTTCTGGCCTCGGCCCCATCGGCTCGAAGGGCCTGCCGGGCGCGCGATCCCGCCCCCTCGACCCTCCACCAGGGCTGGTCGAGGCGCGAGCGATCAGCGATCCGATAATTTCAAGTGGACGAATGCAGAACGAGCGGAAGGCGAACGGCCAGCGGACATCCAAACGGCGGAATAGGCCCTCACCCTGGCCGATGCTTCGGAACGCCACTGTGTCGGAGGAAGATAACTATGCGCGCTTCTACTCGCCTGCTTTTCGCAATCGCTTTCATTGGTGGAATGGATAACGCTGCTCTTGCAGGGTCCAGGGCCTCGCTCGCGGACCTTTTGGGGCAAGGCTATGAAGTCAAAGCTACATCCACGCTTTCACTGACAGATTCGAAAGCGATCAACGACGCGAATATCACGCCGATGGTACTGGTGACTTTGCAAAAAGGCCCCTCGATTGCTGTGTGCACTTTCGGCGCTCCATTTTGGGAGCTTATCGGCACCGCGAAAGATGATCCCTTGCATACGCCTGAGAGGTGCGACGTGACGTAGTTTTTATGTGCACACATCTGGCCCCCGCCGCTCGCGCGAACTTGTCACGCCCAATCTTAGTCCGACGCCAGGACGCGCCGGCGACCACTATTAAGCCGTTGCCGAGCGCGCCCCAGGTCGGCAGGCGCAGGAGCTTAGTCGAGATCAGCGGCCGGTTGATGCGGGCAAGGGCTGCGGTCGTAAGAGCCTCGCCGAGTTGAGCCCTGAGGCGGTAGCGCTGCCCGCAAGAGATCGGCGCGGGCGATCGCGGCCGAGCTAAACGTGCGCGGAGTGGCGACGCCCGCGAGCGGCCAGTGGCACGCGGAGACGGTGATCCGGGTGCAGCGTAGGTTGGAGGATTGAGACAATTTAAGCTGAGACGAGGCACGGGAGAGATGGAAAACCTCAAAATCGCCTTCGAGCCGTTCATCGGTGATAGCGTTCGCAGGTTCATCGACGACGGCATCAACGATTACAACTTCGCCGTCACGGGCATGCCTGAGTATTTTCCTGCCAACTTTGTTCTGGGCTCGGAGCGCGGCGAGGTCCTTGGCGGATTGCTTGCGGTCATCTGGGCCAAGTGGCTCAGAGTGGGAACGCTCTGGGTCTCGGAGATCGCTCGCCGGCAGGGACATGGCTCCCGACTGCTGGAGGCAGCGGAGGCCTTCGCACGGGACCACGGGTGTATCGGCGTCTGTCTCGACACTTTCAGCTTTCAGGCGCGGCCATTCTACGAGCGCCACGGGTACACCGTCTTCGCGACTCAGGAGGACAATCCGCCGGGACACGCCAGGCACTTCCTCGAGAAGCGGCTGACCTAGGGCGACGCCGCCATGACGGATGCAGAGATCAGCCGCTCGGCGAAGGTACAGGCCAAAGCCGAATCCCAAATAGCAGACCAACCACTGTGACGAAGGTCGCGTAGAATGCAGGCACCGCGATGATAAGCACGAGCACAGTGGCCAGCACTTCCTCACGGTCCGGTTTGTAACCCAGCCCCCGCGCGATCCAATAACTGCATACCGTCACAGCGAAAACCCCAGCATTGAAAAGCATGGGAAAAACTAAAACGCCAAGCCCGTGGGTCCAACCCACAACGCCAACCGACAGAAGTCGAGCCCACTGCTGAGAGCCAACGCTGGTTTTTC
Source organism: uncultured Alphaproteobacteria bacterium (assembly GCA_963776665.1). Classification (GTDB taxonomy): domain Bacteria; phylum Pseudomonadota; class Alphaproteobacteria; order Rhizobiales; family Beijerinckiaceae; genus Roseiarcus. The sequence goes on along the minus strand of CAVZNQ010000023.1, from coordinate 283,318 downwards.
CAAGGAAACCGCGCACTCCCTCGTTAGACGCGGGAGCGTGCTCACATGCGATGCTATTTCTTGCACCATGGACAAACTGCCGGAGTCGAGATTCTGCCGCTTGGGCTGTCGGACGCGGCCGCCATAGCGTTGGCCAAGCGAAAGGGCCCATTCACGGCCCTTGAAGTTTGGGACGGCGCCCGCCTCGTCTTCCGGGAGCGCCTATCCGCTCAGACAGGGATCGGTCAGCTGCGGCCCGCTACAGGGCACGTCTTCTCCAGCCGTAGAATGACGTCGCTGTAGTCCTCGCCAGGGCCGCGCATCTGGGCCAGCCGATCGACCAACTTGTCGTCGAGCCAGATCCTAATCAGGCCGTCGGCACCCGGGCGCGGTGTCGCGTCGGCCGTCCCTAGGAGCGATGCCTTGACGGCCTGCTGCGCGGCCGGGGTGATTGTGACTGCGATCATAGCTGTAAACGCGCCAATTGCCGCGCATCGCCGCCACCCTCATCGCGCCCGGCCTTGGCGGCAAACCAATGCCGTAGAGCCTCGCCCTCGGGGCAACCCTCCTTCTGCCAAAGACGGTAGGCGATTTCACGAACCCTCTGCGAGACATTCTTTTCGTTCGCTATGAGCCTGGCATGCTCGCCTTGCGCGAACTTCTCCGCATCATCTTTCGACATAAAAGTCAGGATGGTCTCGTGGCCGTCGATGCTCACGATGACCGCATGAACGATTGCTCCTTTCGTATCCTTTCGAGGTGTTATCTCAACGCTGAAGGACATTGGCCCTGTGCTTTCCGGCTTGACCTCTAAGGCGCATCTGGCGCGACCGGCGATTTCTCCCGCGTTTCGGGTTCCGTCGCAGCGGGCATCAGGCCCGCAACCTCGTCGGGGTTCGCTCCGGGGTCAGGAGGCGGCTGCAACTCGGAGTAGGTGTTTTGAGGGATGTCGGGGAAATCGGGAGGGAGAGTTGGTGGTCTAACCGGCGGCGGTTCGGGCGGTGGTCGATCGTCCGCTGGTTTAGGCATGGTGCTAGTCCTCGATACGAGAGGATAACCAGAACCGAACCCGTTTGTTCCGAAATGCCGCTTGGCGTGCGGTGCGCTACGCGGCCGGGGCCCGCGCCGCTTACCGCCGCGTCGTAGAACGTGGCGACGATCTCTAGGCCCGCCGTCTTGGCGTATGCCTCGATGCTGGCGAAATGCCGCTTGTCGCTGTCCTTGTCGGGCCCGACGTTCGTGCGGCTCGAAGTCCGGAGGTAGGCGACTGCTTTGGTGCTCTCTCTGGCCATTTGTCCTTGCCTCTCCAGGAGTGACTTCGGACGCAGGCCAAGGCATGCGAGCGTCGCGGGCGTGAAACCGGCGTTGGGATCAAAATCCGGCCTGGCGAGTTGTGACATTGATCTTCTTAGGGAGACGACGCCATGCGCTCAGTGCTTGCGGTGATCTTGATCACCTACTTTGTCGGCGTCAGCATCATCCTTTCGCCGACGATAGAGTCGAAATGGAGCGTGGCGCCGGCTTCCAACTCGGCGAACGTCGGTCAGGAGCTGCCATACGCCCTCGCGTGGCCAGCGAGGCTCGTCAACCAGTTCGAGGCCTTCGGTCGCGTGGACAATGCCATCCTTCGCGGTCCCATGCCTTTTGAGGGCTAACACTAGCGGCCGCCCAGCGACCCCTGGCCCGAAGTCGACTGGAGCCTCGCAGCCAGTCACTAAAAGGGCGTCATGGCGATTGCCCTTCGACCGGTGATTTTCGCTATTGTTTCCCGATCGAAGGATAGTCCGTGTTCACACGCAGACTCGCCGTGGCGGTCGCACTGATTGCGGGCGTTATGGGATCGCAAGGTCCCGAATTCGCCGAGCAGTATCGCCAGCGGATGGGAGCGGGAGCGCATCGTGGCCCAGTTCGACGCCGCAGCGGCGCACCAGGGCCTAACGACGCCCCAGGCCCTCGGCCGGCTCGAACAGAATGCCGAGCCTTTGGCGCGGAAACAGGGAGAGGATATGGTGGAAACGATTGCGCGTGCCGACCGGCTGGAGGGGGAGCTGGAGGCCATGCGGTCCGCCGGTCCGCTCAGGCGCATCTATGTCATGGGGAAAGACTTCGACCCGGATCTCGCCCGAGGCACTCTCGATAATTACGAACCTGCCGCCCCGCTGTCGTTGGAAGCTATTATGGTGGCCGGATTGGCCGCAATCTCGGGCTGGGTTGCGACGCATCTTGCCGCTTGGCCGATCCGGCCTTCGGGCAGAAACCCGGCGCTTGATGCGGCTTTCGCGCCGGTTCGACGGCTTCGTCGAATATGCCAAGCGCGTGTCGCCAACGTGCCTGGTCCATCTGGACCGCACCCAAGACTCATCATCATGAGGTCGTCGCCACCGCTTATTTCTGACGAAACACTGACTGTAATTTTTCAGCTTCCTGCATTCTCATCGTAAGTCATTGATTTTGTTGGAGGCCTCGCCCGGAATCGAACCGGGGTGCAAGGATTTGCAGTCCTCTGCGTAGCCACTCCGCCACGAGGCCGGCGATGAAGCCAGGCAGCATCGCGAGGCGCGGCTATACCAAGGATTTGATCCGCCTCGCAAGGCGCTTCGGACATTTTCGCCGGACCCGGCTCAATCCCGCGCCCAGGGCGAATGGCGGAGCAGCGGCAAGCCCAGAAAATACGCCGCCGTCGCGATCAGGCCCCAGCCGACCCATGGGGGCGGCGCGAGGTTCATCACCACCGCCGTCGCCGCAAGCACGCCCCAGGCGATGCTCATGGCGATGGTAAGACCTCGGAGCTTGACTACCCTGAGCGGATGCACGAACACGACGGGCGCGAACATCATCGCGGCCGCTCCGAGAAGGACGACCGCGCTGAGAATCCACGGCGGGCGCAGGACGAAGAGATAGAGCACCACGACATTCCAGGTCGCCGGAAAGCCGCGGAACCAGAGATCGTCGGTCTTCATCCGCGTGTCGGCGAAATAGAGCGCCGAGGCGATCGTCACAATGAGCCCGATCCAGAACGAGGCTTGGGTCGGCATCAGGTCTGAGCGCCAAAGCGCGACCACCGGCACCAGCACGTAGGTGAGAAAGTCGATCACGAGATCGAGAATCTCTCCGTCGATCGAAGCGGCCGTGATCTGGACCTTGGCCGCGCGAGCGAGCGTGCCGTCGATCCCGTCGATGAAGAAGGCGAGGCCGAGCCAGGCGAAGCAGGCGGCGAAATTGCGCTCGATCGCCGCATAGAGCGCAAGCACCGCGACAGGCGCGCCCGAGGCGGTGAAGACATGGACGGAGAACCCCGCCGCCCGCGCGACGTCGCCGCGCCGCTTTTCGATCGACATGCCCTGCCCCATCCGCCTCGCCCGCAAACCCACGCCGGCGTCGGCTTGACCTCGCAGCTTTCGCCATTATCAAAGTTGCGCCGCGCCGTCTCCCCGATCGTAAGCGCGTAAGGAGCCCAACGGGAGATCAATAATGACCAACAGCCAAGCCTCGGTCGGGCGCGCTTCGGACGTTCTGGTCGCCGGGGCCGGGCTCGCCGAACTCGCCGCCGCCCTGGGCTTTGCGCGGGCCGGCTTCGATGTCGTCTTGAGCGGCGCCGGGGAGCGAACAGGACGCGGACGCACCGTCGCCCTCCTCGACCACTCGGCCGCTTTTCTCGACTCCCTCGGTCTGGGGACGCAATTGCGGGCCGAAGCCGCGCCGCTCAGGTCGCTGCGCCTTGTCGACGACACGGGTACGCTGTTTCCGTCCCGCCCGATCGAGTTCCACGCCCGGGAAATCGGGCTCGACGCGTTTGGCTGGAATATCGAAAATGACAGGATGGCCCAAGCGCTCGCCGCCGAGGTCGCTCGCGCTCCCCGCGTCGAGCGGGTCGCCAGCGCCGCCGCCTACGACTTCGCGGCCGACGCCGTCCGGGCTCGGCTGGCAGACGGGCGCACGATCTCGGCCCGGCTCGTCGTCGGGGCCGACGGCCGGGATTCGATGGCGCGTCGGGCCGGCGGGCTGGAGGCGCGCGCCCACGCCTACGGGCAGAGCGCCTTGACAGCGCTTCTCGCTCACCGCCTGCCGCACGGCGACTTCTCGACTGAGTTCCATACCCGCGGCGGGCCCTTCACCCTGGTGCCTCTGCCAGCCAAAGCGGGCGCGTCTCATCGGTCGAGCCTCGTCTGGGTGATGGCCGACAGGGACGCGCGCCGGCGCGAGGCGCTCGACAATGAGGCGCTGGCGGGCGAGATCGAACGCCAGGCGCAGTCGCTTCTCGGCGCCATGCGGATCGAGGGCGAGCGGGGAATTTTCCCGATGACGCGCCAGACAGTGCCCAGGATCGTCGCCAGCCGATTGGCGCTCGTCGGCGACTCGGCTCACGTCTTCCCGCCGATCGGCGCCCAGGGGCTCAATCTAGGCTTGCGCGACGTCGAGGCCATCGTCGCGTGCGCCGTCGAAGCGCGCAACGAAGGCCGCGACATCGGCGGGCCGGAGGCTCTAGGGGCCTACGAGCGCTCGAGACGTCCGGACATTGCGCTGAGAACCGGCGTCGTCGATGGCCTCAACCGGGCCCTGCTCACCCATTTCGCGCCGGCCGACTTCGCCCGCGCCGCGGCGCTCGCGACCCTTTCCGTAATCGGGCCGCTGCGCCGCTTCGTAATGCGCGAAGGTCTCGGCCCTCAGACGGCGGCGCGGCGAGCGAAATCGTCGACGCCGGGACTTCCGCCGGCGGCGGCCACCCCCAGCCGGCCGAGGTAATGCGCCCAACCCTTGGCGTGGTTTGCGCATTGTTCGGCGTTGGGAAGGCCGCTGTGGGTCATGCGCACCAAAGTGCCGCCGTCGCGGTCGAGGAGGTCGATTTCGACCAAACCCGAGCCCGGCGGCACGGCGTCGTCCCCGTCCCAGCCGAAACTGTAGGCGAGACGGTGCACCGGCACGACCTCGCGGAAGTGCCCGCGAGCGGTACGGCCGGGCCGCCCGCCAACATCCTTGACGAGATACAATCCGCCTGGATGGACCTCGGTTGTTGCCTCCGCGCCCATCCAGCTCATGATTTTTTGGGGATCGGTGAGGAAGGCGAAGACGGCGGCGGGCGGAGCCGCGATCTGGGTCTCACGCCGGACGACAAGCGATTCATCCATCGGGTTCTCCTTAAATTAGGGTGAGCTAAGGCGGGCTGGTTCAAGTAGGTCTGATGTGGGGGCGCATCCTCAAAGATCAACCGTTCGGTTGAATGTTCTTGCCGCCTCACGGCGCTCTCAAATAGACGTTTCGAACGTGAGCTGACAGACAGCCCGCCGGAACGCTGATGACAAGGAAACGACGCCGGGTTGATGATTGATCCATGCAGCTCCCTTCCTCCCTGGCCTGGCTGGTCGACGCGGCGGCCGAGACGCCAACGCCCGAGCGATTTCTGGCCGATCTCGGCAGCCGGCTGATCGCAGATGGGGTTCCCCTTGCGGCAGGCACCTTGACCCTGACCGCGCCGCATCCGCTCATCGCCCGGCGCACCTGGCTCTGGCGAGCGGACGGCGCCGAGGTGATCGAGGCGCTGGGGTTCCTGCCCGGGGAACTGGGGGATTCGGCGCCGGCGGGCGACGGCGGAGGGGCTTGGCTCCAGGGACTTGGCGTTGGACCCGCGCATGAGGACGCCGTCGCGCCAAAGCGGGACGGTCCGAGGCTCGGCTGGATCGGCCGCCGTCCGTTTTCCCCCGACGAGGGTGGCCATTTGCGCGAGGCCGCCCGCTTCGCCGCCGCCCCGCTCGCCGCGCTGACCGCGCGGGCGACGCTGACAGCGACGCTCGAGGCCTATCTCGGCCGGCGCAGCGCCGCGCGGATGCTCGCAGGTCCCTTGCGCCGCGGGGTCGGCGAGACCATTCAAGCGGCCCTACTGTTCGCCGACCTGCGCGGCTTCACGGCGCTTTCCGAGACCAGTCCGCCGGAAGCGGTCATATCCGCCCTCGACGCCTGGTTCGACCGGGTCGCCGGCGCAGTGCACGCCTTCGGCGGCGAGGTGCTAAAATTCATGGGCGACGGGGTGCTCGCGATCTTCCCGGTCGCGGGCGCGACGCCGCGCGGCGCCTGCAGTTCCGCTCTCAACGCCGTCGCCGCCGCGCGCGCTGGAATGGCGCATCTCGACGCAGCGCGTCGTCGCGAGGGCCTCGCGCCTCTGCCTTTCGGCGCCGCGCTCCATCTCGGCGAGATCCTGTGGGGCAACGTCGGCGCCGCCGATCGGCTGGATTTCACCGCCATCGGTCCCGCCGTCAATCTGGTCAGCCGTTTGGAGGGGTTATGCCGGCCGCTGGGGAAGGCGGTCCTCATCTCGGGGGCCTTCGCCGCCGAGACCCGCGCGGCGCTGATCCCGCTGGGTGAGCACCCGCTCCGCGGCATAGCCAAACCATGCGCGATATTCACTCTGGCGGAGGATTGACGGGGTCGAACCTCACAGCACGACGACAGGCGTTCCCTTGGCGACGCGCCCGTAGAGGTCGATCACATCGGCGTCCATCATCCGAATGCACCCCGACGACACCGCCTTTCCGATCGACTTCGGCTCATTGGTTCCGTGGATGCGAAAGAGCGTGTCCTTCTTGTCCTGAAAGAGATAGAGCGCCCGCGCGCCGAGCGGGTTCTCCATGCCGCCCTCCATATGCCGCGGCAGGGCAGGCTGACGATCGATCATTTCCGGTGGCGGGGTCCAGCCGGGCCAGAAGGCCTTGCGGCCGATCTGCGCCGATCCCTTCCAGGCGAAACCCTCGCGGCCGACGCCGATCCCGTATTGCAGCGCCTGCCCGCCGCCGAGCGAGAGATATAGCTTCCGCTCATGCGTATTGATGGTGACCGTGCCGGCCGGCTCCCCGGTCGGATCGCTGACCAGCTTGCGCGTGGTCAGCGCCATATCGACCTCCTGGTCGTAGCCGCCCGGAGTCGAATAGTTCGGGTCGGCGTCGGGCGGCAGGTAGGTCGCGGTCTGCGGCGGCGGCGCTCCCGGCAGCTGGAAGAGAAAAATCTGCGCTGTTCCGCTCTCGGCCGAAATCGCCAGACTCGCGAGCAGGATCGCAAGACGTCGCGCGTTACGCATGATGGTTAACCTCTCGCCCCTTCCGCATCTGTCGAAAATAAAAGCGGCGAAATCTGGACCGGCGCCGCCGATGAGGGCGCGGACCTCGTCCGCCCGGGCTTCATGGCGAGCGGGCGAGCTCGGGGGCTCTTGCGGCCTTACGTCAAAAAAACGCCTGATTGCGCTCCGTTTTCGATCCCGGGACGATTGAGGGCGCGATTCCGGGACGAGGGGTCTTGCGGGCGCGCGCGGAGAACTCCGCGTGTTCGACGCCGCAAGGCTGCCCTGACCAAGAAGCCGCACGCGCCCGCCGCACGATTTCATCGGGAAGCGGGTCGTCCTCTGCCGCGACATCGACCTTCTGAGCCTCGTACCGTAGAGACTGAGACGGCGCCCTCGGACGTTCAGCCCTCTAGGTGAAAGCAACCCGCGATGAGTCTGCCTTGGTATATTTATCTCCTGCAATTCATCAGCGGATTGCTGCTCGCCAACGGCGTCCCGCATTTCGTCCAGGGGATCAGCGGCCATCGGTTCCAGACCCCGTTTGCTTCGCCTCCGGGCGTTGGCGAATCCTCGCCGGTGGTCAATGTCGTGTGGGGGTTCCTTAACCTCGCCGCCGGCTTCGCCCTCCTGTTCGCCTTTGCGCCCAAAGGAAGCGACGTGTTCGCAGAATGGTCGCTCGTGGCGTTAGGCGTTCTCGTCGCGGCGCTTTCGCTCGCCCGCCATTTCGGCCGCGTAAGATCGGGAATCCGCTGACGAGATTCTCGAAGGCCGCCAATCTCGTTCAACAAGTCGAAAGGCGAACCGCGTAGATTTTTGCCGAACGGCGACTCTCGCCGCCCCTTCCGTAGGAAAACCGCCCATGATCGTCGCCACCACCGAGAACATCGCCGGACATCGCACCGTCCAGACGCTCGGACAATGCTTCGGCGTGGTCGTTCGCAGCCGGGGCCTCGGCGGCAATATCATGGCGGGGTTACGCACGATCGTCGGCGGCGAAATTCATGAATATACGCAATTGCTCGAGGAGGCCCGCCGCCATGCCCTCGATAGGCTGGTCCAGAACGCGACCGCGATGGGCGCCAACGCCGTCCTGATGATGCGCTACGACAGCGCCGAGATCGGCAATACGATGAGCGAGATCGTCGCCTACGGCACGGCGGCGGTGATCGAACCCATGCCATGATTCCATTTCTTTTCCCGGCCGGCTTCTTCCTCGCGCTCATTCTGATCTGGTTCTTCTTCCGCAGCGGCGGCTACAAGCGCCATCCCCTCGACGCGCCTCCTGGACATGACTGGACCTTGACCGGCGAACGCTTCCGCGATCCCCAATCCGGCGAGCTGCTTGAAGTCTGGTACTGCCCGCGAACCGGCGAACGGGCCTACGTGCGGGGGCCGACTGGGCAAGGCGCGCAGCGGCGAGGGCCGAAATGAGCAAGGCGGAACGGGATCAAAGAACTGGCGCACTCAACCCCCGCCCCGCCTCCAACAGCCTCGCAGCGTAGCGGGCCATCTGGTCGACCTCGATGTTGACGCGCTCGCCCGCCTTGCGCTTGCCCCAGGTCGTCACCATCAGCGTGTGCGGGATCAACAGGACCTCGAACGTATCGCCTTCGACCGCGTTCACGGTGAGCGAGGTTCCGTCGAGGGCGACAGAACCTTTGACGGCGATGAACTTCGCCAGATCCTTTGGCGGGCGGAAGCGGAAATGCGCCATGCCGTCAAAATCCCGCCGCGACACGATCTCGGCGATGCCGTCCACGTGCGCGCTGACCATGTGGCCCCCGAGTTCGTCGCCGACCTTCAGCGCCCGTTCGAGGTTGACGCGCTCGCCGGTCCGCCATTTTCCGAGCGTCGTGACCGCAAGCGTCTCGGCGCCGACATCGTAGGCGATGGCGGAACCTCGCACATGCCGGTCGACGCCGATCACGGTGAGGCACACCCCAGCGTTGGCTATCGAAGCCCCGACGTCGATCGATTGAGCCGGATAAGCGCTCGCAATCGTAAGTCGATTGCGCTCGCCTAGTGGTTTCATTTCAATAACTTCACCGACGTCGCTGATGATTCCGGTGAACATCCAAAGCCCTCGTCGGCTCGCCTTTGGTCCGCTTTCCCACCTTGCCCGTCGGCGCGTCGAAAGTCATTCCTGTAAAGCCAAACTTGTGATAACTTTGTGTCAGGCACCCTAAAAGCTACATCCGAATCATGGCAACTGGCGCTCGTCATACTGCGTTTCACGAAGGGCTCGATCCGCGCTCAAAGCTTTATTGGCTCGACATTGATGTCACCTTCAATGACATACTTCGTCAGCAGCGAATGATTCCCGCCGATTCCGGCGTTGGTCTGCCCCAGTCATCCTCGCAACATTCTGTTCTGCATGGCGTCGGGACAGTTGCGAATGCTTTATCCGTCGGCGACCGTGCAAAGACTTTCGACCGTTTCGCGGTCGATGTCGCGGCGTTTGCAGAAAGCGATGAGAATTTCGCGCCTCCGGAACGGCACCGGTCAGCCAGAATGATCTGGAATGAAGTGGACGTTCGCTCGCCACGACTTGAGATCCACGTTCAGACCAAAATGCTGCGGCATCTGGTCGAACTATACGTGACGAAGAGAATTGATACCGTTATAATGTCGATGAAAATTGCGATCGTGCAGCAGATAATCGTAAATGCCGGTCCGGACACTGAACTGTTACCTGTGCTTGACAGGGATGGTCGGCTTTACTTCCGCCGCGCCCAGTGCGAACTCTTGTCGGTGCAAGCCTCCCTGGCCCGCGAGCCGGCCTGGAGATAGTCGAAAAGCCTCCTCCGCCGATCAGTCCACCCGCTCCCAGATCCGGATCGCGTCAGGTCCGCAGTCGAGCGTTCGATGCGGCCGATAGCGCGACGGATCCGAGAGCGCTGCTCGCGCTTCTTCGCTAAGCGCGAGGACGCCCGTTCGGCCGAGAGGCTTTTCGGCCGTGATCAATGCGACCTCGTCGGCCAGCCCGAGCTCGATCAGCCGGGCGGCGACCAGCGGGCCGCCTTCACTGAATACCCGGGTGATCCCGCGCGCGGCGAGCGCGCGCAGGGCCTGGTCGAGGTCGACCCGGCCGGAAGAGTCGAGGCCGGTGCGTTCTATCGCGACGCCGAGGTCGGCAAGGCGCTGAACCCGCTCGCCCCGCGCGTCCGGGCCGGCGATCAGGAGGGTCGGAACGTCCCGCGCGGTCGCCGCCAGCCGGGAGCGCGCCGGCAGGCGCACGTGCGTGTCGACCACGACGCGCAGCGGTTTGAGGTCGACGCCCGGCAGGCGCACGGTCAGGGCCGGATCGTCGGCGAGCGCCGTCCCGACGCCGATCATGATCGCCTCATGGGTCGAGCGCATGACCTGGACGCGAAGGTCTGCAATCTGTCCGGTAATCCGCAGGCGTGCGTCGTGCGCGCCTCCGGAGGCGAAGCCGTCCGCCGTCTCCGCGAGCTTCAGCGTCACGCACGGCCGTCCTGCCGTGACCTTGAGAATATGGCCGCGATGGTCGCGTCGCGCCTGAGCCGCTCCTGGGCCGACGGTGACCGCGATCCCCGCCGCGCGGAGTCGCGCGTGGCCTTGGCCGCCGACCAACGGATTGGGGTCCTCCATCGCCGACACGACGCGAGCGGCGCGGGCGTCGATGATCGCGTCGACGCAGGGCGGCGAGACGCCATGATGCGAGCACGGCTCGAGGGTCACGTAGAGCGTCGCGCCCCGCGCGGCCTCGCCCGCGCGTTCGATCGCGATCCGCTCGGCATGCGGTCTTCCGCCCCGCGCGGTCACCCCGCGCCCGACCGCCGCCCCGTTCCTGACCAGGATCGCGCCCACGGACGGATTGGGCGCAGCGAGCCCGAGCGACTGCGATCCGAGATTGAGCGCCGCCGTCATCCAGCGCAGGTCCTCGTCGGGTCCCGCGGCTGCGCTTTCGCTCATGAAGCGGGCGCGTCCCGGCGTTGGCGCGGCGCCTCCTGCGCCGCGGCCGGGTCAGGCTCGGCCTCGAGCTCGCCGACGATGGCGTTGAAGTCGCGCGCCTCGCGAAAATTGCGGTAGACCGAGGCGAAGCGCACATAGGCGACGTCGTCGAGCGCTTTCAGCCCTTCCATCACCAGTTCGCCGATGCGTTCGGTCGGAATGTCGCCGTCGTTCTGGCTCTCGAGCTGGCGCACGACCCCGTTGATCATCCGCTCAACCCGCTCGGGCTCAACGGAGCGCTTGCGGAGCGCCACCTGGACCGAGCGCAGGAGCTTGTCGCGGTCGAACGGCGCTCGGCGGCCGTTCTTCTTCACCACCATGAGCTCGCGCAATTGCACGCGCTCGAAAGTGGTGAACCGGCCGCCGCAATCGGGACAGATTCGCCGCCGGCGGATCGACGAAGCGTCCTCCGTCGGCCTGGAGTCTTTCACCTGCGTGTCGAGCCCGCCGCAATAGGGGCATCGCATCGAACCCGCCCTTCATCAAACGCCGTGGGCCAGTCTGTCATCCCCGCGCAAGCGGGGATGCAGAATCGCGTCAGCTCCCTTCCTGGACGCCCGCTTGCGCGGGCGCGACGGAATGACGGCCCGCCGACGCCTAGTAGATCGGGAACCGCCTTGTGAGTTCGGCGACGTCCGCCTTCACCTTGGCCTCGACCCCACCATTCCCCGATTCGCCGTTCGCCGCCAAGCCGTCCAGCGTCTCGACGATGAGGCGCCCGACCTTGGCGAATTCCGCGGTCCCGAATCCGCGCGAGGTGGCGGCCGGCGAACCCAGGCGGATGCCCGACGTCACCATGGGCTTCTGCGGATCGAAGGGAATGCCGTTCTTGTTGCAGGTGATGTTGGCGCGGTCCAGCGCCGCCTCGGCCGCCTTTCCGGTCAGGTTCTTGGGCGTGAGATCGACCAGCATCAGGTGGTTGTCGGTGCCCCCGGTCACGAGCTTGTAGCCGCCGGCCAGGATCGGGTCGGCGAGAGCCTTGGCGTTGGCGACGACCGCGTGGGCGTAGAGCTTGAACTCGGGCGTCAGCGCCTCGTGGAAGGCGACCGCCTTGGCGGCGATGACGTGCATGAGCGGCCCGCCCTGAAGGCCGGGGAAGATCGCCGAATTGATCTTCTTGGCCAGTTCCGCGTCGTTGGTGAGGATCATGCCGCCCCGCGGCCCGCGCAGCGTCTTGTGGGTCGTGGTGGTTACGACATGGGCGTGCGGGAAGGGAGAAGGGTGCGCGCCGCCCGCGACCAGCCCGGCGAAATGGGCGATGTCGACGACGAAATGGGCGCCGACCGCGTCGCAGATTTCGCGGAAGCGGGCGAAGTCCCAATGGCGCGCATAGGCCGAGCCGCCAGCCATGATGAGCTTGGGCTTGTGCTCGCGCGCGAGCGCCTCGACCTCGCTCATGTCGATGCGCTGCGTCATCCGGTCGACGGTGTAGGGAACGACCTTGAACCAGCGGCCGGACATGTTGACCGGCGAACCGTGGGTCAGGTGCCCGCCCGCCGCCAGATCGAGGCCCATGAACGTCTCGCCCGGCTGCATCAGGGCCATGAACACGCCCTGATTGGCCTGGCTGCCTGAGTTGGGCTGGACGTTGGCGAACCGGCAGTCGAACAGCCGGCAGGCGCGCTCGATCGCTAGAGTCTCGGCGATATCGACGAACTGGCAGCCGCCGTAGTACCGCTTGCCCGAATATCCTTCCGCGTATTTGTTGGTCATGACCGAGCCCTGCGCCTCGAGCACCGCCCGCGAGACGATGTTTTCCGAAGCGATGAGCTCGATGGAATCCCGCTGACGGCCGAGCTCGAGTTCGATCGCTCGGGCGATCTCCGGATCGGCCGCGGACAGGGGCGCAGAAAAGAATGAATTCGAACGGACGGACAGGGGGGCGGAAACGTTCATCGGCGAACCTTCCATGAATTGAGGCTTGGTCATGACGGCGAGCGGCGCCGGCTTTAGCACGGTGGAGCGCGCCGGCAAAAGGGGTAACCGAGCCCTACCCCCGCAAGAAGGGCGCCGCTGAAGAAGAGGGTCAGCGGCCGTTGCGGGCGCCGGCGAAAATGACCACCTCGTCCTTGGCGACGCGATCCAGAAGGGCGTGGGCTTCCTCGTCCAGGAGATCCCTGTCGACGCTTTCCGGCCTCAGGCTGGCGACGCGCGACTCCCAGCGCGCGCGTTGATCCTTCAGTGCGGCAAGCTCCCCCTTGAGCTCGACGGCGTCAGCGTCGAATTTGACTTTCGCCTTGAGCCCGTGCTCGCCGTTCGAGGCGCCCCACACGAGGTAGCCGCTGGTGACGCCCAGCACGAGGTAGAAGACGATCGGCGTCACGATCGAGCGCAGGCGCGTCCTTACGACCATGCGCCGATCCTGCGGGGGCCACCGTTAATGCGAAGTTACCGGCTTGCCGCTAACCCGCTTTCACCGCCGCCCGGCCGGCGAAGCGGGCCTGATCGCCCAGCTCCTCCTCGATCCGGATCAATTGGTTGTACTTCGCCAGGCGATCGGAGCGGGAAAGCGAGCCGGTCTTGATCTGTCCGCAGTTGGTCGCGACCGCAAGATCGGCGATCGTCGAATCCTCGGTCTCGCCCGAGCGGTGCGACATCACCGCGGTATAGCCCGCTCGCTGCGCCATGTCGACGGCGGCCAGCGTCTCGCTGAGCGAGCCGATCTGGTTGACCTTGATCAGGATAGAGTTGGCGACGCGCTCCTTGATCCCGCGCTCGAGGATCTCGGTGTTGGTGACAAAGATATCGTCGCCGACGAGCTGGCACTTTCCGCCGATCTTGTCGGTGAGCAGCTTCCACCCCGTCCAGTCCTGCTCGGCCATGCCGTCCTCAATCGAGAGGAGCGGATAGGCGCCCTGCAGCTTTGCGAGATACTCGACTTGCTCCTCGACCGAGCGCGCCTTGCTCTCGCCCTCGTAGACATATTTGCCGTCCTTGAAGAATTCGGAAGCGGCGCAGTCGAGCCCGAGGGCGATGTCGTCCCCGACCTTGAAGCCTGCCGCCTCGATCCCCTTCAGGCAGAAGTCGAGCGCCGCCTCTGCCGACGGGAGATTGGGGGCGAAGCCCCCCTCGTCGCCGACATTGGTGTTGTGTCCCGCCTTCTTCAACGCCGCCTTGAGGGCGTGGAACGTCTCAGCGCCCCAGCGCACCGCCTCGGCGAACGAGGGCGCGCCGACCGGCAAGATCATGAACTCCTGAAAGTCGATCGGGTTGTCGGCGTGCACGCCGCCGTTGACTATGTTCATCATGGGCGTCGGCAACACCCTGGCCATCGTGCCGCCGACATAGCGATAAAGCGGCAGGCCGGATGCCTCCGCCGCCGCCTTGGCGACCGCGAGCGAGACGCCGAGGATCGCGTTGGCGCCGAGCTTCGACTTGTTCTTCGTGCCGTCGAGGCCGATCATCGTCTCGTCGATCTTAAGCTGGTCTTCTGCCTCGAGGCCCGAGACGGCGTCGAAAATCTCGCGATTGACCGCCTCGACCGCCTTAAGAACCCCCTTCCCGCCGAAGCGGCCCTTGTCGCCGTCGCGCACCTCGACCGCCTCGCGCGTTCCTGTCGAGGCCCCGGACGGAACCGCGGCGCGGCCCATCGAGCCGTCTTCGAGAACGACATCAACCTCGACCGTCGGATTGCCCCGGCTGTCGAGTATTTCGCGGGCGACGACGTTGACGATCGCGGTCATTTTTCCTCCATTGCCGAGGCCTCGGCTCGAGTTCTTACGTCATCCGGACATACGATGAAAGGCAGACGCGACCCCGGCATGACGGCCGCCCGCATGGCACTTTTGCATTCGCTGCTGCACAATTGACCAAAATGGGCCAAGCCAGCAAAAATATGCATGGCAGGGCCGCTGAGGCTCGTGACACAGCCAAAAAATTGGACTAGCAATAGCGCGCTAAAAGGAGGCCGCTGCCAAAATGTTTGGCGCCGGAAGCCGTAGAGTCTGTGGGAGGACGAAGCGTTCGAATGGTCTTGAACCGCCGGAAGTCGCGGACGGAAAACAAAACAAAATAATCGGGATTTCGAAACGCAAAGCAAGGACGGAATAAGGGGCGGGCCGCCGGAAAGGCGTCTCGCCCCTTGTGTTTTGGCGAGGAACGCTCCTCCTCGGCGGCGAACAGCGCAAGTATTACGCTGGCCGGTCGCGGGAACTGCGGCCCGCCGCCCCGACGCCCGAGTCTCGTCAGTGGCCTTCGGCCTCGCCCCGCGCCCAATTTCGTTGCGTTTCGGTGATATAAGCGTCAAGCCGCCCTTCGCCGATTGCTTTTCGGGCGCCCGTCATAAGGTCCTGATAGTAGGCGAGGTTGATTTCGGTCAGCCCCATCATCGCCAGGATCTCGCCTGACTTCGCCAGGTGCCGCCAATAGGCGCGGGAATAGTCGCGAGCCATTGGAGACGACGAGAGCGGATCGACCGGGCGCGCATCGTCGGCAAAGCGCGCGTTGCGCAGGTTCAGCCGCCCGCGGCGGGTAAAGACGAGCCCATGCCTGCCCGCCCGGGTCGGCATCACGCAATCGAACATGTCGACTCCGCGTCGCAATGACTGAAGAAGATCATCCGGCGTTCCGACGCCCATCAGATAGCGGGGCCGGTCCAAAGGCAGATGCGGGATCACGGCGTCGATGGTGTCAAGCATCGCCGCCTGCGGCTCGCCAACCGCCAACCCCCCAATCGCGTAACCGTGAAAACCGGTGTCGACGAGCCCCTGGGCGCTGAAGCGGCGAAGATCCTTCTCCGTTCCGCCCTGGACGATGCCGAAAATCGCCCTGCCCGGCTGTTGGCCGAAGGCGTCCTTCGAGCGTTCGGCCCATCTGAGCGAGAGCCGCATCGCGCGCTCCGCCTCTTCGTAAGCGCACGGCAGCCTCACGCACTCGTCGAACTGCATCTGGATGTCCGAACCCAGAAGACGCTGGACGTCCATCGACCGCTCCGGCGTCAGCTCGTGCCGCGAGCCGTCGATATGCGACTGGAAGACCACGCCGCGCTCGCTGAGCTTTCGCAATCTGGCGAGGCTCATCACCTGGAAGCCCCCCGAGTCGGTGAGGATGGGATGGGGCCAGTTCATGAACCTGTGCAGGCCGCCGAGGGCTGCGACCCGCTCCGCGCCGGGCGCGAGCATCAGATGGTAGGTGTTGCAGAGCACGACATCGTAGCCGAGCGCCCTCACAGCGTCTGGAGACATGGCCTTCACCGTCGCTGCGGTGCCGACGGGCATGAAGGCAGGCGTGCGAATGACGCCGCGCGGAGTCGAGACTGCGCCGAGTCGCGCTCGTCCGTCGGTCGCGTGCACGGCGAAGGAAAACTCGGCGACGCTCACGGGCCTTCGCCGGGCGCGCTTGCGGAGGCGCCGCGGAGCAACAGGCAGGCGTCGCCATACGAATAGAAGCGATAGCCTGCCCGAATGGCGTGCGCGTAGGCGGCGAGCATCGTCTCAAGTCCGCTGAAAGCCGAGACGAGCATGAACAGGGTCGATCGCGGCAAATGAAAGTTGGTGATCAGCGCGTCCACGCAGCGAAACCGATATCCGGGGGTGATGAAGATATCCGTCTCGCCGGCAAACGGTCCAAGTCGCCCATTTTCGTCGGCGGCGCTCTCGACGATGCGCGCGGAGGTCGTGCCGACGCAGACAAGCCGGCCTCCGCCCTCCCGAACGGCGTTGAGCGCCTCCGCGGTCGCGGCGTCGATCGAGCCCCACTCGGAATGCATCGCATGGTCGCGGGTATCTTCGACCCTGACCGGGGCGAAGGTCCCCGCGCCGACATGCAGCGTCAAACGAAGGAGCGCAACGCCATCTTCGGCGAGGCGCTGAACCAGCCCCGGAGTGAAATGCAGCCCTGCCGTCGGCGCCGCGACCGCTCCGGGTTTGGCGGCGAACATCGTCTGATAGTCCGCGCCATCGCTTAAGGACACCGCGCGACGAGAGGCGATGTACGGCGGCAAAGGGGGCGCGCCGAGGCGCTCGATCGCCTCGTCCAGCGCGGCGCCTGCAAAGTCAAAGCGCAGCAGGATTTCCCCCGCCTCGCCCTTGTCCTCGACCTCGGCGTCAAGCGCGGCAAGAAGGCAGGCCGCGCTCTCGCTCAACTCGCCGAAACGGACGCGCTCCCCGACTTTGAGTTTCTTGGCCGGACGCGCGAGCGCCCGCCAGCGGCAGTCGTCAATCCGTTCGATCAGCGTCGCCTCGATCGAAGCGATCGCATCGCCTCTGACCCGGACCCCCTCGAGCCGCGCCGCGATGACCTTCGTGTCGTTGACGACAAGCGCGTCGCCGCGGCGCAGGTAATTCGGCAGTTCGCTTACTCGGGAATCCACGAGCTCGCCGCTGGCCCCTACGACCAGCATGCGCGCGCTGTCCCGCGGGTTTGCGGGAGCAAGGGCGATGCGCTCGGGCGGAAGAACGAAATCGAACGCATCGACGCGCATGAAAACCCTAGTCCCCGCTCCCGCGTCGCGGGAGCAGGCGGCCGGAGAAGCCGGCCGGACGAGCGCCTTCGCGCCGGCCCTCGGAAAGCATCAGCTCAGCGTGGCCTTGACGATCTTGTCCGGATCGCGCACCGGCTCGCCGCGCTTGATCTTGTCGACGTTCTCCATCCCCGAAACGACCTTGCCCCAGACCGTATATTGCCGGTCGAGAAAGTGGGCGTCGCCGAAGCAGATGAAGAACTGCGAATTTGCCGAGTTCGGACTTGACGCCCGCGCCATCGACACTGTCCCGCGCTTGTGCGGCTCGGCGTTGAACTCGGCCTTGAGGTTGGGATATTTGGACCCGCCGGTTCCGGTTCCGTGCGGGCAGCCCGTCTGGGCCATGAAGCCGTCGATCACCCGGTGAAAGACGATGCCGTCATAGAAACCCTCGGAGACGAGGCGCTTGATGTGGGCGACGTGGCCCGGCGCGAGCGCCGGGTTCATTTCGATCACCACCGGGCCTTTGGTCGTCTCGAGGGTCAGCGTGTCGCCTGCATTCGCCATATCGCCATTCCTCGTCATTTGGCTGCGGAGGCCATTCGCATGGTCACGATCTTGTCGGGATTCGTGACCGCGCCGTTGTTGGCCTGAGTTCCGGCCTTGATCTTGTCGACGACGTCCATTCCCGAGACCACCTCGCCGAAAGCCGTATACTGGCCGTCGAGGGAACCCGCGTCGGCCGTCGTGATGAAAAACTGCGAATTGGCTGAATTCGGGTCGTCGGAACGCGCCATGCCGACGATGCCCCGGCCGAAATGGGTCGCATTGAACTCGGCCGGCAGATTGGGCAGGCTCGAGCCGCCGTTTCCGGTGCCGGTCGGATCGCCGGTCTGGGCCATGAATCCCGGAATGACGCGATGGAACACGATGCCGTCGTAAAACTTGCTTTTCACCAGCGACTCGATCTGCGCGACATGTTTGGGGGCCCAATCGGGGCGCAGGCGGATGACAACCTTGCCGTGCTTCGTCGTCAGTATGACCGTGTTGTCGGGATCTTCGGCCGCCCAGGCGGCCGAAACGGCAAGAACAGGAAGCCAGAGCGCCGCGCGTCGGCTGAATGCGAACATGAATTGGCCTTTTGAAGAGGGGCGGGAGACCGCCGGGCGCGGCTTGATATCAGGTTGAGGCGCCATTGCAACCCGCGTCCCGCGCGCCACTGCGGGGCTTCGGCGACAAGGAGCGCCGCGCGGCGAATATTTTGCCTCCCTGGCGCATTGGCCCGCTGCGCAATGCCGCGCCCGCGTGGTAGTAGGGAAACCGACATTCCAAAAATGAGAGCCCGAGCCGTCACGACCGCCATGTCCCGCACGTGTCTCATCCCCGCCGCTTTCGCCATCCTTGTCGCAACTTCGACCATGGCCTACGCGGCTGGCCCGGTGACGCGACAGTGCGACTACAAGGGCGAGGGCAAGCTCGGGCCGCTTACCGTCGCCTATGACGAAACCGCCCGCCTCGTGCGCGTGACCACGACCGACGGGCGGATCTGGCGCTATCAGGATGGCGCGACCGGGCGCCTCGGTCCGACAATCGCCGCCGCCGACGATCCGGGGCCCGTCGAACAGTTCGTCACCAACAAGGGCGGCCGGGTCGAGGTCGGCTTCCGCTGGCCGGACGACGGATCGACCGGCCACCTCGCCTATTTCGACCCCTTGGCTTTCAAGAACCCGGCGAAGCGTTGCGTCTGGCGGTCGCTGTGGAACTTCGCAATGGGGTGAGCGCGGCGGTCTACTCCGCCGCCACCTTCGGCAGATGCGCGAGCGAGGCTTCGAGCGCCTTCGGATCGTAATCCTGATCCTTGAGCTTGCCGGCGAAATAGTCGGTATAGGCCTGCATGTCGAAATGCCCGTGGCCGCTGAGATTGAACAGAATGGTCGGCGACTTGCCTTCCTCGCGCGCCTTCAGCGCCTCGTCGATCGCCGCGCGGATCGCGTGGGTCGTTTCGGGAGCCGGCACGATCCCCTCGTTGCGAGCGAACATGACGCCCGCCTCGAAGCATGGGTTCTGGTGATAGGCCCTCGCTTCGATCAACCCAAGCTCCTTCAAGTGGCTGACCAGCGGCGCCATGCCGTGATAGCGCAAGCCCCCGGCGTGGAAGCCCGGCGGGATGAACTCGGAGCCGAGCGTATGCATCTTGACCAGCGGCGTCAGATGGGCGGTGTCGCCGAAATCGAAAGCGTATCTGCCGCGAGTCAGCGACGGACAGGCGGCGGGCTCGACCGCGATCGCGCGCAGCTTGCCCTTTTCGCGTAAGCTCTTGCCGATGAACGGGAAGGCGATGCCGGCGAAGTTCGAGCCCCCGCCGGCGCAGCCGATGACGATGTCGGGATAGGCGCCGGCCTCTTCCATCTGCTCGATCGCTTCGAGGCCGATGACCGATTGATGCATGAGCACGTGATTGAGCACGCTGCCGAGAGCATATTTGGTGTCCGGGTTCTTGGCCGCGACTTCCACCGCCTCCGAGATCGCAATCCCGAGGCTGCCCGGCGAATCCGGGTGGGCTTTGAGGATCGCCTTGCCGGAATCGGTCTCGTTGCTGGGGCTTGCGACGCATTTCGCGCCGTAGGTCTCCATCAACGCCCGCCGGTAGGGCTTCTGATTGTAGGAGACCCTGACCATGTAGACTTTGACTTCGAGGCCGAACAGCGCCCCGGCGAAGGCGAGCGACGAGCCCCACTGCCCCGCGCCGGTCTCGGTCGAGAGCTTGGTCACGCCCTCTTCCTTGTTGTAAAAAGCCTGGGCCACGGCGGTGTTGGGCTTGTGGCTGCCGGCAGGGCTGACGCCCTCGTATTTGTAGAAGATACGGGCGGTCGTTCCGAGCGCCTTCTCGAGCCGCCGGGCGCGATAGAGGGGCGTTGGGCGCCACATGCGGTAGATGTCGCGCACCGGCGTCGGGATTTCGATGTGCCGCTCGGCGCTCACCTCCTGGCCGATCAGCGCCATCGGAAAGAGCGGCGCGAGATCGGCGGGGCCGACTGGCTGCCCCGTCCCTGGGTGCAACACTGGAGGCGGCGGCGAAGGCAGATCGGCGACGATGTTGTACCAGGCGTGCGGAATCCGGTTCTCGCCCATCAGATATTTCGTCTGCTCGCTCATGCGTCCTCCCAGGTTTTCGCGAGCGATTGTGCTTCGCCGCCCGTCAATTCAAATCCTTGCGCCATGATGGACAATCGGACAAGGTCTTGCAAACCCGCCGGGCGACAATTACCGTCGCGGGGCTGCATTTTTCAGGCGCCTTTGGCGGGAAGGCGAATTTCGTCGCGGAGCGGCTAGGACGCATGGCGAAGATCGGCAAGACGGCGCTCGTGACCGGACGCAGCATGGCCGGGCTCGCGGCGGCGGCTGCGCTCTCGAGGCATTTCGAGCGGGTGGCGATCGTTGACAAGGATCCGCTCAACGAGGCGCCAGAGCCGCGCGCCGGCGTCGGGCAAGGCCATCATGTCCACGTCCTCCTGAAGAGCGGCGAGCAATCGATTGAGCGGCTGTTGCCGGGAACCTGCGCCACGTTGGCCGCCCGCGGCGCCGTTCCAATCCGGATGTCGCTCGACACCCGCATCTACGATCACGGGCAATGGCTGCCGCGACGGGATCTTGGCTACAGCAATCTTTCCGCCTCGCGCCCGGTCATCGAACAGGTGGTATTGCAGCAACTGATCGACTCGCCCGGGCGTCGGCCTTCGACCTGAGACAACGGTTGAGAGCCTTTCGTTCGGCGCTGACGGCGGCGTGGACGGCGTCCGGGTTCGCTCGGCCGGCGGATCCGACGAGGTCGTTCACGCTGACCTCGTCGTTGATTGCACCGGGCGCTTGTCGCGCACGCGCGAAGACCTGGACGCGGGGGGCTACGAGGCCGCGCCGGAATCCAGCCTCAAGATCGGGGTATCCTACACCAGCGCCTTTTTTGAAACGACGGGCGCTTTCTCGGAAGACTATGCGTTTCTGGCCATCAATCCCGATCCGCCCCGCAAACGAGGCGCCTTCATCGCCAAGACGGAGGGCGGCAGATGGCTCGTTTCGCTTCACACGCGATTCGAGAAAGAGTTGCCGACGTCGCGCGATGAGATGCTGGCCTTCGCTCGCGCGATCGAGACGCCCGACGTCGCGAACTTCCTGGACGCGGCAAAAATCCAGGGCCCGGTCCGCAGCTATCGCAAGCTCGAAGCCACCTGGCGGCGATATGACCAAGCGCAGCGTTTCCCGGAAGGACTGCTGGTCCTGGGCGACGCGATGACCAGCTTCAACCCTGTCTTCGGTCAGGGCATGTCGGTCGCCTGGCTGCAGGCCTGCGCCCTCGATCAGGCGCTGCAGGACCGTTCGGCCGGCGGGCGCGGCCTCTCCGGCCTGGCGGCGGAGTTCTTCCCTTCGGCCGCGCAAATCAGCCGGGAGGCGTGGAACGGAAGCACGCTCATCGATTCCGCCTACGAGGAAGTCAGCGGCGACAGGCGCCCGGGGACAGAGCAAAGGCTTCTCTACCTGCGAGCGCTTCGAACGCTGCTCAACGAAGACCCGGAACTGCATGCCGACTACATCGGCGCGGGTCAGTTGATCGTCCCGGGTTCCAAACTCATGCGCGAAGACCGCAAGGCGCGCATCGCGGCAGTCGCCGCGACGCTTTGAACGCGCCAGACGCCGGAAGCCAAAGTCCTCAGGACTTCAACCAACCCGCCATCGTCGACAGGAACCAGTCGGCGAGATCCGACTTTCCTTCCGTGTCGCGACGATGCCAGAACCCGATCATGTAGCTTGTCGGCTCGAAGTCGATTTCCGTGGAGCCGCTGGCGGTGGCGTTCCAGTTCAGCTTGTAGCCATATTCATTTTCGTAGCATTTGCTGATCGGAGGGCGCCCAGCCCGCCTCAAAATCTCGCTGACCTCCTCGACCGGAATCCCTCCCCCGAGGCCCCAGTTGATCGCGTCGAGATTTGGCTTGGCCCGCTTCACCAGCGCATAAATGGCGCGGTAGGATTGGAGTTCGCTCAGAAACACTGACAGCGCTCTCTTGTCGTCGGGGCCAAGCGAGGCGAGCGCGTTCGACTCCCGCCAGGTTTGGAGATCCGCTCCTTCGTCCAGAAGGCGTAGAGGCTCGCTTTGTCCAACAGCGAATAATCCTTCGTAGGGAAGCCGTAGTTTCGGTAGCTGCCGGTCTGAAGGTCCGCGATCACCAGATAATATCCGGCGTGCGCGAGAATCATCCCACGATAGAAGTCGTTGACTTTGGGATCCTTGCCGCATCCTTCGGTAGTCAATTCCGAGGTCTTGTCGGCCGCCGCGAGAACCTTGGTCGCGCCGATAATTGCGCTGGCGACCGATGGCTCATTCTTCATTCGCATTGCGAGTTCGGTAAGGGACACGCCGGCATCCCGTGGCGTGTCCGGCGGCGCCTGGGGCGACGCCGCCTGCTCCTGCGGCGCGGCGGGAGCTGGAGCCGGCTGGGCAACGTCGGGGCCCGACGCCGAAACCTGCGGCGCCGCCGGCGAGACTGAAGGGGCGACCGTCGAATCCTTCCAGGATTGCCAGACCGCCACCAGCAAGATCACGCCCACAATGGTTCCCGCGCTGGCGAGAATTCGACGCCACGCCACGCCAACTCTCGGCTTCCCGGCCTCGACTTTGGGGCCTTCGGGCGCCGGCGGGACCTCCTCCCGGAGAGCTCGGGGAGCCGACCCGACAAGCGCCGCAATATCGGCCCTCAACCGACGGAACGCTTGCGTTGTTTCCTTCTTGTCCCAATCCGCGAGGTCCGCCGCCTGGACGCTTCGAAATCCAATCGGGGGTATGACCTTATCGATCAGTACGGGAACAAGGACGCCCCGACGTCGCGCGTCGTCGGCCTCCTCCTGCACCCAGCTCGAATCAATCGAGGTCTTGGACCAGAGGACGATCACGCAGCGCGCTTCGCTCAATTCCCTTCCGATCGTTTCGCGCCATGTCTTCCCGATCGGAATCGTCCGGTCCCAAAAGACCGTCCACCCCTGCCCCTCGAGCGCGCGCGCAAACTCTTCCCCCCGAGGCCGGTCCTCGCTGGCGTAACTCATGAAAATGTCGCTCATCGCGCTTTCTCACCCGGCCGCGCGCTCGCGGGAGCGTGGCGCGCCCCCGCGCTTTTGCGCCCTATCCGGCGCCTGCCGGCCTTCGCCCGCCCCATCACATGCCGGTCGCCTCTGCAGGCTCGCGATAATAGGTGTTGAGGATCGAGAGGCGCGGCTTTTCGACCGGAACCGATATCGCCTCCCGCCCGTGCCAGCTCGATTTCAGCAGCGAATAGGCCGGGTGAATGACGACGAACGCATAGCCGGTGTTCGGCAGGAAGGGCAAGGTTTTGTCCTTGGTGAGGCCGTACGACTTCCAGGCGAAGACGCCCATCGGCGAAATCTTGTAGATCGTCGTGCCGAGGTCCCGCTGCGTATCGTCCGCCGGCAGGTAGATCTGCATCGTAAGGACCTTGCGCCGCGTATCCGGGTGGGGCTTGATCGCGTAGCCGTCGAGATCGGCGTAGACGACCGGCCGCGGAAACATCGGAATCGGCCAGTCCTCACCGCTGCCCTTGGCGCGAATCCGGAATCCCGGGTCCAGTTTCGTCCTGAGCGCCGACGCGATCTCCGGCGACGAAAGGACCCGGCGCACGATGCTCCAGGCCGCGCCGCCCTCATCCGTCCCCGGTTCGACCCGTTCGTCGTAGAGGTTGTACTGTCTTCGCGTTCCCTCCCCGTTCAGTTGGACGAACCGGTCGTTCGCGGGAAAGGTCCTCAACAGACGCCGATAGAATTCGGCCGGAAAAAAGTCGCGGAAGTTGATGAGCGGAAAGGGCTTCTCGAACGTCTGCGCGTCGAGGATCGCGCCGGTCGCGTGCTCGAGTACGATTGCGAAGTCCCGATCCGCGGGGGACGCCGTGAACGCCTCCGCCATTTCGCCGGCCCCGGCATTATCCATTGCGCTTAAGCTCCAGGACGCTTTTCGTTTCAGGGCGCCATTATGGAGAATTGGCGCGGGCGAAGGAAGCCCGCTTCCCCCTGCCCGAGGCGCTTGGCGGCTCGGCTTGACAGGGCCGCCGAGGCGCCCTGAGACTCATCGGCGATTGCTGGCCGACTTATGAGCTTCCCGACTGATCTGCGATATCGGCTGGAATACGCCGGATTCCGGCTGATCCAGGCGGGGGTGTCCGCGCGTCCGCTTGAGGCCGCCTCACGCGAAACCGGGATAGCGTGGCGCATGATCGCGCCCCGCCTCCACCGCCACAGGCGCGCGCTGGACAATCTCGCACTCGCCTTTCCCGACATGCCGCTCAAGGAGCGGGAGCGCCTGGCCAACGACATGTGGGAGAACCTCGGCCGCACTTTCGCCGAAGGCTTCTTCCTCAAACAGATCATGGCCGAGGGACGGGTGACTTACGAGCCGATGGAGCAATTGCGCGAGATCGCCCGCGGCGGACCTTGCATCGTCTGCGGCCTCCATCTCGGCAACTGGGAGCTCGTCGCCTACGCCGGCAAGCTCATGGGCGCGCCCTTCACCGGCGTTTATCAGCGTTTGAGCAATCCTTATGTCGACGCCGCGACGCTCAAATTGCGCCAGCCGATCTACGAAGGGGGGCTTGTGCCGAAGACCGCGACCGCCGCCCGGACGCTGCTCAAGAAGGCGAAGGACGGCGGCTATCCGGCGTTCCTCGCTGACCTGCGCGACGATCGCGGCGCGCTCGTTCCTTTCTTCGGCGCGCCGGCGCGCTCGACCGTCTTCCCGGCCCTGCTCGCCCGCACGACCGGCCTTCCGCTCTACGCCGGGGCCGCGTTCCGCCGCCCCGATGTCCGTTTCGTGATCAAGGGCGAGCGCATACCCGTTCCCGAAACCAACGATCGCGAGGCCGACGCCATCGTCGCGACCGCCGCGCTCCACAAACAATTCGAAGCCTTCATCCGCGAGGCGCCCGAGCAATGGATGTGGGCGCACCGGAAGTGGGACGAAGCCCGCGGCGGGCGGTATTCGGAGATCTTCGGCATAATCCCCGCCGACCAGTGACGAGCTGGGACTTTAGAGCAGGGCGTTGACCATCACAGCAATGGCAGCGGGGTTCATCCGAACGGCTTTTGCGCGCGCAACCTTCAAGCCGCCTCACTCAGCAGCCGCAGCCTCGCGCTTCGGCGCGCCGTAGGTGTCGGGGATCTTGTCGGCGTAGCCGGCGACGAAATCGTGGGCGTGGTCGACTTCGGTCGAGGGTTTCAGCGCTTCGTCCATGTAGGCCGCGCCGTTCGGATCGGCGAGCACGCGGCGCAGGATCGAGCGGTAGCGCAACGCGAGCGCCGCCCATTTTCCGGCGACGGACAGGAAGTCCCACGCTCGCCAGGGATAGAAGAGAACCGGGTTCACGATCTTCGTCCCGTGCCGGCGGCTCGTCCTGATCTTGCGCCGCACGTAGCCGAACTGAAGCGGATGCACGCCCTCGATCCGGGACGAGCCCGAAAACACCGTCATCGCATCGACGATCTTCTTCGGACTGATGCCGCTCGCGACCGCGCGCTTCAGCACCGTCTCGACATGGGCGTCGGAATAATAGCGCGCCCACGCGTCGCGATAGACGGCGCGCCATGTTTCCGCCGACATGATCGCATGGTCGGCGCAGACATGCTCGAGATCGTAATTGTTCATGTCCTCTTCCATCCGCGCTCCCTTGAGATGAAGGACCTTGTGGTCCTCCGAACCCGGCAGGGGCGTGAGAAAGAAGAATTCGAGAATGTCTATCGGCAGCTCGCGCTTGATGGTCTCGATGTCGCGGGCGATCGATTCCGGCGTGTCGGTCGGAAAGCCGAGGATATAGCCCGCCCAGGTCATCACGTGCGCCCGCTTCCAGGCGAGCAGCATCTCGCGATATTCCCAGATCTTGTTCTGGCGCTTCTTTGCCCCCATGAGCGAAGCGGGGTTGATGTTTTCGAGCCCGATGAAGACCGCGTTGCAGCCGGCTCGCGCCGCCTTCTCGATGAAACCCGGGATCTTGTGGCAGAGCGTGTCGACCTGGAGCAGGAGCCGGATCTTGAAGCCCTGGTTCTCGCGCAGTTCGATGAGCCGGTCGAGGATCGGCTCCCAGTTGCGGTTGCGGGCGAAATTGTCGTCGGTGACGAAAAACCGGGTCACGTCCTGGGCGGCGTTGGCGCGCACAATCGCCTCGACGTCATCGGCGGTGCGGTAGCGCGACTTGCGCCCCTGCACGTTGATGATGGTGCAGAACGAGCACTGGAAAGGGCAGCCGCGGCCGGCGTCGAAGCTCGTGTAGTGCCCGGCCACCCGGGTCACGACCGGGCGCGGCAGAACGGGAATCGCCGCCGCGGCCATGTCCGGCATGTCGTTGAGGTAATTGTAGACAGGTTTTGCCGCGCCGGCGTGGATGTCCTTGAGGAAGTCAGCCAGGCGGCCTTCGCCCTCGCCTGCGTAGAGGATCATCCCCAGCGCCTGCGCTTGCTTCAAATCCGGCGGCAGTTCGGGCAGCATGGCGATGCATCCCGAGACATGGAAGCCGCCGACGGCGACGGTCACGCCCGCTTCGCGAAACTTGCGCCCGATGTCGAGCGCGCGCGGAAACTGATTTCGATTGCACCCCGACCAGCGCGACCATGCCTGAGTTGGCCAGGATGCGGCGCGCGATCGCGGGAATGTCGACGATGGTGTTGCACTCGTCGTAAATCTCGATCTCGATGTCGACCTCGGGGCCGAGAACGCGGGCTTCGGCGCATTCGGCGAGCAGGCCATAGACGCTCGCGAGACTGTTCGAAGGGATCGTCGAGCGCCGCCACTGGATGACGTAGCCATCGCCGTCGTAGTGCGACGGCTTGATCAGAACGATCGTGAATGTGCGCTGAGGCATGCCCGCCCTTGGGAACGTCGAACCGGCGTCGATTTAAAAGCCCTTAGCATAGGGCGGACGCGGAGCGAAGCCTGATGACCAGCAACGGACTGTCGCCGAAGCAACGCCCTGTCATGCCCGCGAAGGCGGGCCATCCAGAGTTAAGGTGTTGATGCGGCCCTGGATTCCCGCTTACGCGGGAATGACAAAGCGCGCGCGCCCAGTTCTGGCAACGACTGATCTCGGCGCTCCCGTGACTGGCGCAATGTCACCCGCGCCTCCGGCACAGCACCAGGTTCTGGTCCTTGTTGACGCCCTTCTCGACGAAGCTTTCCACAGCGATAACCTTTGCCCATTCCCGCTCGATGTACTCGCGGGTGTGGTACGAAGTCTGATAGAAATCCGGCAGGCCTTCGGCGCCCTTGCCTCCGCCATGGTGAAAGCCGTGCGCGATCAGCCTTTCCTCCTTCCGCTTGCGCGGCGGTCCGAAGGAATGGGTGGAAATGACCGCCCGGCCGCCCGGTTTCATGACCCGGTTGATTTCCTCGAGCCAGGCGAACTGCATCGCCTCTGGCAAATGGGTGAAGATCGAGATCGAATAGACGAAGTCGAAAAAGCGGTCGGGGTACGGCAGGGGCGGCATCGTCGCGTTGACGGCGAAGGTCCCCCGCCCGCTTAGGAACGCCTGGCACCATTCGATCGCCTGTGCGTCGATGTCACATCCATGCCACTCAATTGTTCTGCCCGGAAGCGCCTCGCGGGCAAGCTCGCAACAGCGGCTTCATGACCCGCGCGCACCCGACGCCGAAGTCGAGGACGCGAAACTCGGGGCCCAAGGCTTGAACCCGGCCAAGATAGCCGATCACGTCGGACGCTACCGCGCGTCCGACCTGCTCGAAGGTGTTGATGTCCTCAGAGCCGTGAATCCTTTTTCTCAAGAAAGCGGGAGGAAGGACCTGATCGACTTCATAATTCCTCTGCCGCCGAACCTCATCGTAGACAGATAGCGGAACCCCGACTCGGTTCTCCAGCCACCCCTCCTCGACAAAGTGGCGCCAGCCGCTGAAGCCGGGCGCCGCCTCGATCCTCGCGACGACGTCGGGATTGGCCCTGAGATAGGCCGCTTCGTCGAAGCCGGGCGCCGGCGCGGCGAACCTGTCGCCGCCGCCCTGCGGCGACGCCTTGCCCGCGTCGCCCTTCCGTGAAAATTTCAGTCGTCCCAGCATGTCACCCTCGGCACGGAGCCCCGCGCTTGCGCATCGCCACCTGGAATGTCAACTCGGTCCGTCAACGGCTTCCCCACCTCCTCGACTATCTGAAGGAGGTCAGCCCCGACGCGCTCTGCCTGCAGGAAATCAAGTGCCTCGACGAGCAGTTCCCGCGGATGGAGGTCGAGGAGCTTGGCTACAACATCGAGACCCATGGCCAGAAGGCCTTCAACGGGGTCGCCATTCTCTCCAAGCGTCCGTTCGAGGTCGCCCGCGGCCTGCCGGGAGACGAGAACGACTCCCAGTCGCGCTACCTCGAGGCGGTCATTCCGGCGGGCGACGGCGTCGTGCGGGTGGCGAGCGTCTACCTGCCGAACGGCAATCCGGTGAACTCGGAGAAATACCCCTATAAGCTCGCCTTCATGGAGCGGCTCATCGCCCATGCGCGCATGCTCATGCAATATGAGGAGCCGCTCGTCCTCGCCGGTGATTTCAACGTCATTCCCGAGCCGCGCGATGCCGCCCATCCCGAACAATGGGTCAACGACGCGCTGTTCCTGCCGCAGACGCGGATGAAATATCGCGAACTCATGGCGCTCGGCCTCACCGACGCCTTGCGCGCGACCACGGACGCGGGAGGCTTGTACACGTTCTGGGACTATCAGGCCGGCGGGTGGCAGAAGAACAACGGCATCCGCATCGACCACCTCATGCTTTCGCCGCAGGCCGCCGACCGGCTGCGGTCCGTCGCCATCGACAAGGCCATGCGCGGGCGCGACAAGGCCTCCGACCATACGCCGATCCGCGTCGACCTCGCCCTGTGAGTTTTGAGATGACCATGCCCCATCTCTTCGACCTTACCGGCAAGACGGCGCTTGTCACCGGCTCCTCGGACGGCCTTGGGCTGGCGATGGCGCGCGGCCTCGCGGCGGCGGGCGCGACCATCGTCCTCAACGGCCGCGACGAGCAGAAGCTCGCGACGGTCGCCAAGTCCTTCGAGGCGGAAGGGCGGCGCGCGCTCGCGCGGCCGTTCGACGTCGCCGACGAAGCGGCGGTTCTCGCGGCGTTCGAGCACTTTGACGCCTCGGGGGTCGAAATCGACATCCTTGTCAACAACGCCGGGTTCCAGCTCAGGAAGCCGATGCTCGACATCAAGACCGACGAATGGCGCCGCGTCGTCGAGACCCACCTCACCGGCTCGTTCCAGGTCGGCCGCGAGGCGGCGCGGCGGATGATCGCGCGCGGGCGCGGCGGCAAGATCATCAACGTCGCTTCACTCGCGAGCGAGGTCGCGCGGGCGACCATCGCGCCCTATACCGCAGCGAAAGGCGGCATCAGGATGCTGACCCGGGCGATGGCGGCGGAATGGGCGGGGCACGACATCCAGGCCAACGCGATCGGGCCAGGCTATATCGACACCGAAATGACCAAGCCGTTGATCGCCGACGCCAAATTCGACGCCTGGGTCAAGGGTCGCACGCCATCCGGCCGGTGGGGCAAGCCAGAGGATCTCATCGGCGTTGCGGTGTTCCTCGCCTCGCCCGCCTCGGCCTATGTGAACGGGCAAATCATCTATGTCGATGGCGGCCTGCTCGCCGTGATATGATTTTGGCCCATGACCGCGGCCAGTCCCACGATCGACAAGTCGAGCGGCGCTCCGCCGGCGGAATGGTTGCGCGACGCGACGCCGGCGTTCCTGTTCGGCCTGAGGCTATGGGGCTCCGTCTGTCTCTCGTTCTATGTTGCGTTTGCGCTCGAGCTCAGCGAACCTTCCTGGGCGGCGACAACCGCCGCGCTCGTCTGCCAGCCGGTGCTGGGGGCGTCGCTGCGCAAGTCGATGTTCCGAATGGTCGGAACCGTGGTCGGGGCCGTCGCCATCGTCATCCTCGCCGCGCTCTTTCGCCAGGATCGGGTGGGCTTTCTCGTCGGACTTGCGCTCTGGTGCGCGGCCTCCGCCTTCGTGGCGACGATATTGCGCAATTTCGCCGCCTATGCCGCCGCGCTCGCCGGCTACACGGCCGCGATCATTGCGATCGACGTTCTGGGGCCGGTTGGCAGCTCCAACGGCATCGTCCTCCTGTTCGCCATCAATCGCGCGATCGAGATTTGCATCGGCATCGTGTCCGCTGGCGTCGTGCTCGCCTTGACCGATCTCGGACACTCGCGACGAAAGCTTGCGACGGAATCCGCAGCTCTGTCGAGCGCGATCATGGACGGGTTTATCAAAGCGTTTGCGGCTCCAGGCTCCAACCTCAACGAGTTTCGTGCGCTTCGACGCGAACTCCTGCGGCGAGTGATCGCGCTCTATCCGATGATCGACGCGGCGATCGGCGAGGCGTCCGACCTGCGCTATCGTTCGGCCGCGCTGCAGCGGGCGGTCGCCGGCCTCATGGAGACGATCACGTCCTGGCGCAAAATTGCCTTTGCCATCGCGCTCAATGGCGACTCGGAGACACCGCGTGAGGCCAACGCTGTCCACGCCCTGCTGCCGCAGACGCGGCTTTCGCCCAACGCGAGCCGCTCGGTCGAGGAACCCGCGAAGTTGCGCGACGCCTGCTGCTCGGCGGTGCGAACGCTGACGCGTTTCGAGGCCGCAACGCCTATGCAGAGGCTGCTTGCGGACAACGCGGCCGTCGGCATGCTGGGCATGGCCCGCGCGCTCAATGGCCTGACGGGCGTAATCGACCCCCGCGACGTGATCCCCGTCAGGGGAACGGCGCGCCTGCGCGTCGCCGACTGGGCGCCGGCTTTTCTGAATGCCGCGCGGACCGTCATCGCGGTCGGAGCGATCTCGCTGTTCTGGGTCGCCAGCGCCTGGCCGAATGGCGTGGCGGCGATCACGTTCTGCGCGGTGATTGTCATCCTCCTGCCGCCGGCAGGCGACGGCGCCTATTCCGCATCGGTCCAATTCTTCCAGGGAAGCGCCATGAGCGCGGTCCTGGCGGCAATTGTGGTGTTCGGCGTGCTTCCAAAAGCGACGAGCTTCCCGAGTTTTTGCCTGATCCTGGGGCTGGTGCTCGTGCCCTTGGGATTTCTGAACGCGCGGGGGTGGAGGCCGATGTTGACCTTCGCGGCGGCCGTCAACTTCCTGCCGATGCTCAACATTACCAATGGCATGACCTACGATGGGTCGGGGTTCTGGAACGGCGCGATCGCCATTATTGCCGGCATCGGCTTTGGCGTGATCGCCATGCTGGTTATCCCGCCGCTGTCGCCGGCGGTCCGCGCCCGGAGGCTGCTCTCGCTGATGCTTGCCGATCTCAGGCGGCTCGCGCGACGACCTTCGCCCGGAAGGCAGCGCGACTGGGAAAACCGTGGCGTCGCCCGCCTGCTGGCGATGCCCGACCAGGCCGAGCCGCTCGAGCGCGCCGAACTCGCCGCGGCCGTCGCGGTCGGCAAGGAGATCCTGCGCCTTCGCCACATTGCGCCGCGCTTTGCGCCGAAAGCGATGATCGACGCAGCGCTCGCGGCGCTCGCCGAAGGACGAAGCAGCGAAGCGATCGAGCGTCTCAAGGACATCGACCGGACGGTCGGCGCCCTTCCCGGCTCGAGGTCCCGCGTCCTGCTGAGCCTCAGGGCGAGCATCCTGGTGATTTCGGGTCAGCTCTCCGAGTTCCGCCTTTATTTCGACCGGCCGCTCCCATGAGATTCAACGAGATCAACCTGTTCGGCCTCTTTGTGGCGCCGATTGTGGTCATCCTGGGCCTCGCCTGGATCATCTACCTCGTTCTTCGGCGAGCGGGCGACCGCGTTGGCCTGAGCGAGCAGGTCTGGCACCCGGCGCTGTTCGACCTCGCGCTCTATGTTATCATCGTCTCCTCGATCGTCCTTGTCGTGGCGCGTTGGGGAGGCTGATGTCCCGCGTCGAGTTGAAAGCAAGCGACGCCTTGAAAGGCGACGACGTCGCCGCGCCAGCGACTCGGCGCCGGTCGGTCCTGTCGTCCGTCCGCGTCTTGCCTGTTCTGGCGACTTTGGCGGCGGTTGTGGTTGCGGCGGCGCTCGCCTACCAGGCCTGGCAATACTACATGGGGGCGCCATGGACGCGCGACGGGACGGTGCGCGCCTATGTGGTGAAAGTCGCCCCTCAGGTCGCCGGCGAGATCGTGAAATTGCCGGTCGCCGACAACCAGTTTGTCCACAAGGGCGATCTCCTGATGCTGATCGACCCGAGGAACTATTCGATCGCCGTCCGGACGGCGCAGGCGGCGGTCGAGCAGGCGCGGGCGGTGGCCGAAAACGCCAACGCCGAAATGATCCGGCGCGAAAAGCTCAACGACATCGCGGTCACTCAGGAGGAGCGGCAGACATATATCAGCCAGGCTGCAAACGCCGAGGCGGCATACCAGTCGGCGCTCGCCAACCTCGACCAGGCGAGGGTCAATTTCGGCCGCACGCAGGTCCGCTCTCCCGTCAATGGCTATATTACCAATCTTTCCGCGCAGCTCGGGAACTACGCCAATGTCGGGGACCTCCAGCTCTCGGTCGTCAATTCGGACTCGTATTGGGTCGACGCCTATTTAGAGGAGACCGCGCTCGGGCGCGTCCAGGAAGGCGACGCGGCGACGATCAAGCTCATGGGCTACAGCCCCCTGCTGCGCGGCAGGGTTCAGGGGCTCGCGCGCGGCATTAATGTCGCGAACGCGACGCCCGACGCGTCCGGGCTCGCTTCGGTCAACCCGATCTTCACCTTCGTGCGGCTCGCCCAGCGCATTCCGGTGCGCATCCACATCGATGAGGTTCCCGAGGGGGTGAAGCTCGTCGCCGGCCTGACGGCGACGGTGCAGATCGAGCCTTACAAGGCGCCGCCGCTTGCCGCGCCAAAGCCCGCCCCCGGACAGGTAAGCGAAGCCAAGCCCGCGGCGCCCGGATCGCTCGCCGCCGACAAGGCGGCGCCGCAACCGGTTCCCGCCGAAACCCTCGCCCGCGCATCGGCGGACGTAGCCGCGCCGCAAGCCGACAAAGGACCGGCCCCGCAGGCCGCTCAGCCCGAAGCCGCGCCGCGGCAGCAGACTTCGCCCGCGCCCGCGACGCCCGAGGCGGGCGGCGGCGAACTCGCGGTCTCCGCCGCGCCCTCCGCGGCGGCGTCGAACGCGGCGGCCACGGCTTCCGCCGATCTCAAGACGCTCGAGGAGCAGATCGCGGCCAACCCGCCCTCAGGATCCGCCTCGACGGCGGCCGATTCCCACAGCGGCGACGCCTTTATGCCGCCGAGCCAATATCTCGGGCAGACCTTCGACCTCGAGAGCGGCCAGAGCATCACGCCCGAACCGAGGCGAAGGTCCCCCGAGACGATCCGCCGCCGCGCCCGCTCCAAGTGGCGCCGCGTTTCCGGGCAACGATAGAGCCCGCGCAACCGTCGCCCCCAGAAGGGCGGCACGCTCTTTGCGTCGCGCGCCTGACCGGGAAAATCGGGAGCGCGAGAGATGAAGATCGCCATCACCGCGGACGCCGCGGCGGCGCTGATACCGGACGGCGCGCGGCTCCTCATCGGCGGCTTCATGGGCGCGGGCTCCCCGCATCGCCTCATCGACGCGCTGGTCAGGCGCGGCGCGAAGAACCTCACCGTGATCGCCAACGACACGGCATGGCCGGGGCGAGGGATCGGCAAGCTGATCAGCGCCGGCGCGGTCGCAAAACTCGTCGCCTCGCACATCGGCCTCAATCCTGAAACCCAAGCCAGGATGATCGCCGGCGAGATCGAGGTCGAGCTCGCGCCGCAGGGCACCCTGATCGAACGCATCCGCGCCGGCGGCGTCGGCCTGGGGGGCGTCCTCACCGCGACCGGCATCGGGACGCTGGTCGAGAAGGGCAAGCGGATCATCGAGGTCGACGGCAAGCCGTTCCTGCTCGAGACGCCGATCCGCGGCGATTTCGCCCTGATCGCGGCGAAGCAGGCCGATTACTACGGCAATCTCGAATATTCGCTGACCGCGCACAATTTCAATCCGGTCATCGCGCTCGCCGCCGACGTCGTCATCGCCGAGCCGCACACGATCGTGCCGGTCGGCGTCATCCCGCCCGACGCGGTCAAGACCCCGGGCATTCTGGTGACCCACCTCATGGAGAGGGCCTTCTGATGGACGCTCCGAGTTGTTGCTACGGTCGCAAGTTCCCTCTCCCGGAAAAGCAGACGACCGGGTTGGCGTTTTCCGGAGTTGTCGAGGTTGCGGCGGGGGCCAAGCCAATGATCAGAAGGAAAAGCTTCGCGGTCGCCGCGCTCGTGCTGCCCGTGCTGTCGTTGTCCGCCGCGGAAGCGAAAATAACCGCGATTTTTACCATTACCGACTTCCAATCGGCGGACCCGGGCGGGAGCTCTACCATCATCCAAAGCGTAAGCGGCTATTGGACGGAGGGGACGACCGCCGCAGACAATTCGTCCAACGTCATCGTGGTCGAGGCAAGGTTTGGCGGAACGGTGACCTACACTCTTACCGGACCCAAGAACGGGCCGGGGTGGACGATCACCAGCCAATATTTTTCCCCCGCAACTGCGACCTTCGCCATCAATTCATTCGGACCGGGATCTGTTTCGACCGGCGTGCCGGTCAGCATTACCGAAGCTCTCTTTCACGATGCGGGGACGGTCACGATTATCGAGAAAAGCATCGCATCGACGCCTGTGCCATCGAGCTGGCAATGACGCCACTCGGCTATCGGAAGTCGCAAAGGCCGGCGGCGAGAGGTTTCTGATGGACGCCAAGGAAATCATCGCCCGCCGCGTCGCTCAGGAGGTGAGGCCGAACACGCTGGTCAACCTCGGCATCGGGCTGCCGAGCCTGGTCGCCAACTATCTGCCGAAGGACGTTCATGTGTTCTTCCAGGCCGAGAACGGCGTCATCGGCCTCGGGCCCCGCCCGCCCGAGGGCATGGAGGACCCGGATCTCACCGACGCCGGCGGCGGCTTTGTCACCGCGATGCCGGGCGCAGCCTCGATCGACAGCGCGATGAGCTTCGGCCTCATCCGCGGCGGGCATCTCGACATGACCGTGCTCGGCGGCCTCGAAGTCGACGAGCGCGGCTATCTCGCCAACTGGATGGTGCCGGGCAAGATGGTTCCAGGCATGGGCGGGGCGATGGACCTCGTGTCCGGGGCGAGGAAGGTCGTGGTGGCGATGGTCCACACCGCCAAGGGCGGGCACAAGATCGTGCCCCGCTGCACCCTGCCCCTGACAGCAATCCGCCGCGTGAGCCTCATCGTCACCGAAATGGCGGTGATCGAGCCGACCGAAGCCGGCCTCGTGCTTCGCGAGCGCGGACCGGGCGTGTCGGTCGAGGACATCGTCAGGGCGACCGGCGCTGAACTCATCATCGAGGGCGAGCCGCCGGAGATGGCGCTGAACTGATGGAACGTTCCCTTCTCCCGTGGGGAGAAGGGCCAGGGATGAGGGGACCGCCTGTCGCGACGACGCCCGGCCCTCGCGCGCGTCATGGCCGGGCTTGACCCGGCCACTACGTGGTTCGCGGGCGGTCGCCGCGAAAAAGCACCCCGAAACGTCGCCGCCACAGGTTATGGGTGCGGCGCTCCGTGGATGGCCGGGTCAAGCCCGGCCATGACGTTTGTGGCCCGAGGCGCTTCGCCCTGAGAAAGCGTGCGGAGCCGCTATCGGCCCACGACGCCCTGGTGGCGAAAGCGGCCCAGGTTCAGGCCGCCAACGCCGCGCCCCGGCGCGACGCGCGGTAGCCCGCGAAGGCGAGGCCCACGAAGCCGAGCAGCATCATCGCCCAGGTGGAGATTTCCGGAACGGGGGAAGCACCGCTGGAAATCGTCACAATCGCCGCTGCGCCAGTCCCAAGGTTCGTGCCGTCATAAACGCCCGTCAGAAAGGTCGGTGCGGACTCGTCGCCGGAATACGCCTGGGGGCCGTTCACGATGTAAGTAGCAACCGGTTCCTCCGGTGTATTGAACAGTCCACCAAAACTGGCGTTGACCCACACGATGTCCGTGTAAGGACCGACCGATCGTTGAGCCCGTCGACGTGAAGTCCGAAATAGGGACGTCAACAAATACGCCGCTGATAGAGCCACCTGGACCAAATGGCGGCGCGGGCCGAACTCTGCTCCCACGACACGCTTATCCCGAGCGAGGGCTCCGTCCAGGTAACGGTCAAAGTCTCGGCGCGCGCGGCCGCGCACCACGCCGCCGCTGCGAGCCCGATCGACCCGATCGCAATCGATCTGAAGATTTTGCCCATGTTGCTCCAAAACACGTTGATACCCTGAACGCTGATTTCAAGCAGCGCAACTGTGTATCACGCGCGTTCGGTTGTAGCAAAACGGGCGTGTTCGCGCAGCGTAAGTTGGGGCAGAACCCATCGGAACACGCTCAGACATTCATCCTCACGCGGCGTCGCCGACATTCCCTACCGCCGCCTGACCTTGCGCAGCGATCGGAAACGACCGCCTCGGCGCCCAACTTGGCGCCGAGGCGGGCCGAGCGCGGACCCGCGCCCGATCCGATGTCTAGGCCTTCTTTCTGCGCGCTCCAGGTTGAGCCTGAGCGCTGGCGATCGCGGGCGCGGCGCCGCGCAGCGCATTCTGGAGCGCCACGCCGTTGACGGAGCCAAGCCCGGTGCACGCATCCCAGCCCGGTCCCGACTTGTAGCCGGGCGCTCCGCCCCGCGCGTTGCTTATCCCATCGTTGATGTCACGATAGACGCTGGACGGCGCGGCATAGAGCTTCGGGTTGAGGTAGCCGACCGGTTCGCCAAGGTCCGCGTTGATGAGCGCGACGAGGCCCGCGTAAAGCGGAGCGGTCGCGCTGGTTCCACCCACGGCGCCGATGCTGGAGCCATTCTGAAACAACGTGTAGCCGCTGGCGCCGTCGGCATTGCCGGCGATATCGGGAATCGCGCGCGCCTTGTGCCCGTCATTGGCGGAGCCCGGAACATTGGCTGAACTTTGCCAGGTAGGGAGCGGAAAGTGCGGCGGGAAGAAGACGTCGCTGACGCCGCCGCCGGTGATCCAATCGTTGTCGTTGTCGTTCCAGACATGCTCGGTGAAGTTGAGACCGGAAATGTTGGAAAGGCTGGTGCCGCCGCAGGACGTTATCAGCGGATCGGACCCAGGATAGAGAACATGGGCTTTCCCGTCCCCCAGGCCGCAGTCGGACCCGTGGTCGCCGGCGGACACCATGATCGTGACGCCCATCGCCGCCGCCTCCTGGAATGTGGCGTTCACGGCCTTGATCGCGGCGAGCGACCAGGAGAGATGGTCGATGCTGCGGCGTTCCGGCCAACCGTAGCTGATCGAAATGACCGAGGGCTTGTTGACGGCGTCGTGGATCGCCGTCGTGATAGCGTCGACCCATCCCTGCTCGCTCCATTCGGCGAAATAGACCGCGATCTTCGCGCCAGGCGCGGCTGATCCCGCGACGTCGATATCCAGCAATGTCTCCACCGCGGCGCTGCCGTTGGGATTGTTGGTGATTTTAGCGTTTTTTCTTCCCTTTTCCAGAATCATGCTTTATACTCCGGCTTTTCGGAACTCGCGAGGAAAGGAAAAGCGGACATGGATGTGATCGAAGCGGCCGGCAAACCGGCGCGGCCCCGGCTCAATCCCTATACCAAGGCCGAGCGCCGGGAGCGCGTCTTCGCCCGGCTGCGCCTCGGCTGGAGTTATGAGAGCGTCGCGCTCGAGGAAGGCGTGAGCGAGCGGCGGATTCGCCAGATCGTCGCCGACGTCCTGAGGCGCGAGCAGCTCGACGACCCGACCGATCATGCGCTGCTTCAGCTCGTGCGCCTCGAACGCGCGCACGCCCTCGCCGCCGAGGCGGTGGCCGCCGGCGACCTCCGAGCGATCGGGGCTCTTCTCAAGGTGCTCGACAGCATCGACCGCTATCGTAAGGCCGGAGCGCGGAAAGCCGTCTACGACGCCGCGGCCCGCAAAAGACTGTTCGCGAAACTGAACCGCATCGCCGCCCAGTTCGAGGCCAGCCCGGCTCCTGCCGCGGCGCCGCCCCGGCCGGCGAGGAGCGCGGGAAGCCTGCTAAAGATAACTCTTCGAAAGAGTCCGCAATACGATTGAATTGCAACGAGAAACGTCGAACGGATTTTGTTCCGGCGCGGGCTTGGAATCCCTTCCTGGGGATTTTGCTTTCCTTCCGCCGTCGGCTTTGATTTCCTTCCGGCGGCTTTGCTTTCCTGCCGCCGGCTTTGCTTTCCTGCGGCGAAGCCTGGACATCACGTATTGGCCCGTCGGAGCGGCGCTGGAGAGAATCCGCTTGCCGAACAAGGCGTGAACAATTAGGCTTTGTTCGTGATTTGTTTACGCCGAGTCGCGATTGTCTTCCGGGAGCGGATATTGGCGGCGAATCGCGCGCCGGGACGGCTGGGAGAACCACGATGCTGACAAAAAAACAGAGCGAGCTCTTGCGTTTCATCCATGAGCGTCTGCAGGAGGCAGGCGTGCCGCCGTCCTTCGACGAAATGAAGGAGGCGCTCGATCTGCGCTCCAAATCCGGAATCCATCGCCTGATCATGGCGCTCGAGGAGCGGGGTTTCATCCGCCGGCTCGCCAATCGCGCCCGGGCGATCGAAGTGCTGCGGCTGCCGGAGTCGGCGACGGTTTCGGCCCCGAGGGCGCAGAGGTTCTCGCCGAGCGTCATCCCGGGCAATCTCGGACGCCTCCGGCCGCAGGCGGCGTCGCGCGACTCCGACGAGCAGCACGCGGTCATGGTGCCGCTCATGGGCCGCATCGCCGCCGGCACCCCGATCTCGGCCATCCAGACGCGGACCCAGACCTTCGCCATGCCCCCGGAATTCCTCGGCGGCGGCGAACATTTCGCCCTCGAGGTGCGCGGCGACTCGATGATCGAGGCCGGAATATTCGAGAACGACACCGTCATAATCCGCAAGCAGGACACCGCCGAGACCGGCGATATCGTCGTCGCGCTGATCGACGAGGAGGAGGCGACGCTCAAGCGGCTGCGCAAGCGCGGCGCCTCGATTGCGCTCGAGGCCGCCAATCCGGCCTACGAAACCCGGATATTCGGCCCCGACCGGGTCCGGGTCCAGGGCAAGATGGTCAGTCTCCTGCGCCGCTACTGACCCGAGCGAAGGAAGGAGGCCGGCAGAGCGCGTCGTTGCGGGGGTTTTGATGCAAGATCGCGTTCTGGCCGGCCAGCCCTGCAAGTTCCGGGAGATGCGGCGTGACCCGGCGCCTGCGGGGCGTCTCGTTGATCGCCGCTTCGAAGGACAGAAGAAACAATATCGACCCACCGCGACGACGCAAGAATAAACGGAGAATTAAAATCAATATTATGGTATTTACCTCAAAAATCTCAGTTAATCATTACCTTACGTAATAGAGTTCTGGTAAAAGTCTTGTGATCTATACATACGAACAGCCTCTGCGGGTGAACCATATATTTTAACCGAAGCAGGTGAATGGCGATCGCGGCGCGATCCGCGGGCTGTTGAGGCCCGGCCGGCGCCCCTTGCCTGCCCCTCGCCGGTCGGTCAGCATGCGGCGCGGAGGTGATTCGTGGCCGTAGCGGACGCGTTTGGGGTGGAGTTCGACCTGGTCCAGGCCGCGGGCGAACCTGCTTTTACTGTCGATCTCGACGGTTTCGAAGGCCCTCTTGACCTGTTGCTGGAGCTTGCCCGGCGGCAGCGCGTCGACCTGGCGCGCATCTCGATCCTCGCGCTGGCCGAGCAGTATCTTGAGTTCGTCGAGGCGGCGCGCAAGCTTCGGCTCGAGCTCGCCGCCGACTATTTGGTCATGGCCGCCTGGCTCGCCTATCTGAAATCTCGTCTGCTGCTTCCTGCCGCCCCTGAGGCCGCCGATCAGGACGCCTCGACGCTGGCCGAGGCTCTCGCGCGGCGCCTGCGCGCGCTGGCGGCGATTCGCAAGGCGGGTGAGTTCCTGCTCGCCCGGCCTCGCCTGGGCCGCGACTTCTTCGCCAGGGGGGAGCCCGAACCGATCGAAACCTCGCGCCGAACGACATACGAGGCCAGCCTCTATGACCTGTTGGCGGCGTACGCCCGGCAGGCCCAGCGACACGCGCTGGCGCGCGTCCGCTTCAAGACGCGCGATGTCTGGTCGCTCGCCGAGGCGCGCCAGGCGTTGACCCGTCTCATCGGCGGACAATCCGACTGGACGGCCTTCGACGATTTCCTGCTTCAGGCCTGCGCCGATTCCGGGATGCGGCGGACCGCGCGCGCCTCCGCCTTTTCGGCGTCGCTCGAGCTCGCGCGAGAAGGAAAACTTGAGATCCGCCAGGAGCGGGCGTTCGCGCCTCTGTGGCTGCGCCCGAGAGATCCCGCGGCGGCCGAGGAGCGAGCCGCTTGAGCATAGGTCACCCCTCCCTCTATCGAGGCGGCGCCGTTTCCGGCCGCCGCGAGCGGGCGCGCTCGATAAGCATTCCCGGCGCCGGCAGACGGCCGTCCGCCGCCCAGATCGGTCGTTCCAATTCAAGAGAGGCGCTTTCATGAGCCGCACGACCGCCACGGACAATGTCGCCCAATTGTTCCCTCCGGCCGGTGGGCCAGCGGTATCGCCCGAGGACCTGCGGATCGCCGAGGCCATGGTGTTTGCTTCGGCCGAACCGCTCGAGGAAGCGACGATCGCCGCCCAGCTCTCGGAAGGCTCGGACGTCGCGGCGGTGATGGATGAACTGCGGCGGCTCTACGAAGGACGCGGCGTCAATCTCGTACGGGTTGCGCGGAAATGGATGTTTCGCACCGCCGGCGACCTTGCATGGCTGCTCGCTCGCGACCGCGAGGAAAAGCGCAAGCTCTCGCGCGCCGCGCTCGAAACGCTCGCCATCGTCGCCTATCATCAACCGGTCACCCGCGCCGATATCGAGGAGATCCGCGGCGTCGCAGTGTCGAAGGGCGCGCTCGACGTTCTGATGGAGGCTGGCTGGGTGCGCATGCGAGGGCGCCGAAAGGCGCCGGGCCGGCCAATCACTTACGGCACGACGACCGAGTTTCTGATCCAGTTCGGCCTTGACGCGATCGCGGACCTGCCCGGGCTCGACGAACTCAAAGGCGCGGGACTGTTCGACGGAAAATTACCCGCTGGTTATGACCTTCCGCATCCGGATGACGCGCAGGCGCTGAGGGCGGACGAGGACCCGCTCGAGGATCGTTCACCGCTTGAGCAGGCGTGGGCCCCTCTTGCGGCGGAAGAGAGCCATTAAGTATGGTTCGGGCGGGCGATATCGCTTAGGCGCACGAAGGCTGGCGGCGTCACGAAAGCGCCGAAAATGCGGCGGACTCTGCGACTTGCGGCCAGCCGGTGGAGTGACCATGGTTCCCCGATTAACGGTTAGCGCAGCCGCTATCGTCTGCTCTTGCGTCGTCGCGTTTGCCGAGGCTTCGCCGGCTCTCCCGCTCGCCTCGCATCGCGCGGCCTATGACATTTCCCTGGTCGACCCCGCGACTCCCCCGCCGACTTCCGCGCAGACCCCGGTATCGGCGACGGGTCTGATCGCTTACGAATTTCGCGGCTCGGCGTGCGAAGGCTACACCTCGAATTTCCGCCAGATGACCGAGATGGAGCGCAGCGAGGGCGACCCGCTCTCGATGCAGGTGAACGCAATGTCCTTCGAGGAAGCGGACGGGAAGTCGATGCGGTTCCAGGTCGACTCTCAGGGACTGCAAGAGACCGGGCCGGTCGCCGGCACCGCGACGCGCGGCGCGGACGACGACTTGCGCGTCCAGTTGACGAAACCGCAGGCCAAATCGCTCGATTTCGGCCACGACGTCCTCTTTCCGACCCAGCACATCGAACATCTGATCGACGCAGCTAAAAACGGCGGCGGCGCCATCCAGGCGCGGGTGTACGACGGCTCGGATACCGGCGCGAAGATCTTCGCCACCTTGTCGGTGATCGGAAAAGAGGAGACAAAGCCCGGGGAGGACGCACAGACCGCCACGGCTCTGGGCGGGATACGCCGTTGGCCTGTGGTGATCTCGTATTTCGACGAAGCGGCGACCGACTCGGCGCCCGAGTACACGCTTTCCTTCGACCTTTACGAAAACGGCGTCTCAGGCAGCCTCAAGCTGGACTACGGCTCGTTCGCTCTCCATGCGCGCTTGCGTAAACTCGAGATTCTGCCGACTTCAGCCTGCGCCAAATAGGGTCGACGTTTACTTTGTTCGCGGCCCCGCTCGAAAGGCAAGTCCCCGCTGCACGGCAGCGGGACCGAATCTGTCGCGCAGGCTCGCGATGGCCGCCTCGCGAAATTTCTCGCGATCGCCATCGCTCCCGACCAAATCGTCTTGGTCAGCCCTCTCCGCAAGCGTTAGATCGGTCGCCGCGATCCCCAAGAGGCGATAAGCCGTCCGGTCGGGTTGGGCGTCGAGCAATGGGCGCGCGGCGTCGAACAGTCGCGGCGCAAGTTGCGTCGCCTTGATGCCGGCGCGGCTGCGAGTGCGTAGACTGAAATCGGGCAAGCGCAGTTTCAACGTTACGCCACGGGCGGAGAGGCCCTCTTTGCGCAGGCGAGCAGCGACGCGATCGCAGTGGACAAGCAAGATGCGCGTGAGGTCAGCTTTGTCGCTGATGTCGCAATCGAAGGTCGTTTCGCTCGAGATGCTCTTGGTCTCGCGCTCCGCAGATACAGGGCGATCGTCGCGACCCTGCGCCAGCCTCCATAGGCGCCGACCGTCGTCGCCGAGGCGGGAGAGGGCCGCACGCTCGTCGATCCCCTGCAAATCGCCGATTGTGCGAAAGCCCGATCGCTCCAGCCGCTCCCGCCCGATCCTGCCCACGCCCCACAGGCGCCCAACGCTTTGCGGGGCGAGCCAGGCCTTTGCTTCCTCCCGCGTGATCAAGGCGAAACCGCGCGGCTTGTCGAGGTCCGAGGCGAGTTTCGCCAGAAACTTGCAGTAGCTGAGGCCGACCGAAACCGTTACCCCGATCTTGGCTTCGACTTCCCGGGCGAAGCGCGCGAGCGTCTCGGCCGCGCCTGCGCCGTTGGATCCGTCGCAGCCGGTCAGATCGAGATAAGCCTCGTCGATGGACACCGGCTCGACCAGGGGCGTGAGCTCGAGCATCCGGGCGCGGATTTCGTGGCCAACGCGTGCGTATTTGGCCATGTCGGGCGGCAATACGACGGCATTGGGGCATAGCGCCCGGGCGCGCGACATCGGCATCGCCGATCGGACCCCGAACGTGCGAGCGAGGTAACAGCAGGTGGCGACAACCGCGCGCGGTCCCGAACCGCCGACGATCACCGGCTTATCCCTGAGGGCGGCGTTGTCGCGCTTTTCGACCGCTGCGTAGAAGGCGTCG
This sequence comes from uncultured Alphaproteobacteria bacterium, assembly GCA_963776665.1. GTDB lineage: Bacteria > Pseudomonadota > Alphaproteobacteria > Rhizobiales > Beijerinckiaceae > Roseiarcus. The sequence goes on along the minus strand of CAVZNQ010000023.1, from coordinate 239,584 downwards.
CAATCGACATGCGCGATCGCCAGCCCCTCTGCGGCTTCCAGATTGATGGTCCGAGGCGAGCCGCAATGGCCGCAGCGCGTCAAGTCGATGGCGCAGCGTCTCATGCAATCGCGGCACAGCCGGGGCATCGAGGCATCCCGTCAAAAGTCGCTCGTCTGAACCGGTCCGGATAGAGCCTGGTGCGCCAGCGCGACTGTCTCAGGCTCGAGGTTGGAATCGGCAGCGAATTCGAAGCAGAAGCTCTTCGTCGGCAAGCATATACTCGAGCACCGACCCGAGGAACGCTGGATCTTCCGCCGCATCCCGCAGATTGTGTGGACCAAGTCCGGTAAGGCTCAGGAATTGGTCCAGCCGCTCAGGATCGGCCGCGAGAAAGGCCAACGCCGAGGCGGCCAACGATTGGCCGAGTTCCGGGCTAACGGATTGCCGCGCTTTCGAGGAATGGCGCATACTCCGATTCTCCTTTCGTAAATGTCTCGCCGTTAGCATTTGCGGCCTGACCCGGCCGACTTTGCGCCGAATGGAACCCCAATGGCCAAGACTGTGCTCATCGTTGAGGACAATGAACTCAACATGAAGCTGTTCAACGACCTCGTCGAGACCCGCGGACACCGAATCGTCCAAACCCGCAGCGGCATCGAGGCTGTTGAGCTAGCGCGCAAACACCGGCCCGATCTCATCCTGATGGACATTCAGCTGCCCGAAGTCTCCGGGCTCGAGGTAACGCAGTGGCTGAAGGATGACGAAGAGCTGCGATCGATACCCGTCGTCGCGGTGACCGCGTTCGCCATGAAGGGGGACGAGGAAAAAATTCGGCAGGGCGGCTGCGAAGCTTACCTGTCCAAGCCGATCTCGGTCTCGAGGTTCTTCGACACCATTGACCAATTCCTTGGACCGGGGGTCAAGCAATGACGGCCCGCGTCCTGGTAGTCGACGATACGCCGCCCAACCTCAAGCTCCTCGAAACGAGGCTCAGCATCGAATACTTTGAGGTGTTGACGGCGACAAACGGACCGGACGCCATCGCGATCTGCAAAAGAGGCGGCTGCGACCTCGTCCTTCTCGACGTCGTGATGCCTGGCATGAACGGTTTTGAAGTCTGCCGAAGATTGAGAGCTGCGCCGGAGACCGCCCACCTGCCAATCATCCTCGTCACTGCGCTCGACCGCCCTGCCGACCGCGTACGCGGCCTCGAAGCTGGCGCGGACGACTTCCTGACCAAGCCGGTCGATGAAATCGCGTTGATCGCACGCGTTCGATCCTTGGCCCGGCTCAAGTTCTCGATCGACGAATTGCGCAGCCGCGCCGCGCACAGTGCGGCGACGGGGGTTGAATCCGTCGAAGTCCTAACGTCGGAGGCCTCGGAACGAGGACGCATCCTGCTCGTCGACAGCCAGCGCAGCTCTTTTGAGCGCCTCGTCAAAGCCCTGACGCCGCATCACGATGTTATCCACGCCGACGACCCAAGTGAGGCCCTCGCCAAGGCGTCCAGCGAAAACGTCGACCTCATGATCGTTAGTTTGGGTCTCGAGGAGTTCGACGGACTGAGGCTTTGCAGTCAAGCGCGTCTGCAGGAGTTGACACGGAATCTCCCGATCCTCCTGATCGCTGATCGCGAAGATCGGCAGAAGGTTCTTCGCGGCCTCGAACTCGGAGTCAACGACTACCTTTCCCGCCCGGTCGACCGGAACGAGCTGCTGGCTCGCGCCCGCACAAACGTCCGCCAGAAACACTACATGGATCGACTGCGGCAAACGGTGCGGCGATCAGTGGAGATGGCGCTCTACGACCCGCTGACCGGTCTCAACAACCGTCGCTTCCTGGAACGCCGCCTGCCGGCGATGATCGACGCCGCGCGCCAGCGCGGCGCGCCGCTGACGATGATGATCCTCGACATCGACCATTTCAAACGGATCAATGACACCTTCGGACATGACGCAGGCGACATGGTGCTCAAGGGTTTCTCCACAGAGCTGCGACAGACCGTCCGTGGCGGCGACCTTGTCTGCCGGCTGGGTGGGGAGGAGTTCATCGTCGCGATGCCCGGCCTCGACGCGACCCATGCGGCGCAGATGGCGGAGCGCGCGCGACGAGCCATCGAAAACAAGGAGTTCCCGATTGGAGACGCCGCCGGTTCGGTTTCGATAACTGTTTCGATCGGCCTCGCCGATTTTCGCGGCGAGCAGGATTCCACAGAGCTCTATCGCCGCGCCGATCGCGCACTCTACCTGTCGAAATCCGCCGGCCGCAATCGCGTCACTTTGGATGCAGCCTGAACGGTGAGAACCGCGCGAGCTCAGGCGACGCCGAGTTCTGACGCGATCACCGCAAGTTGCCGCTTGCCCTGCTCGACGTCGAATGGCTGCGGCGCGGCTATGCAGGCCAGAGCCGCTTTGGCGCGGCGGAGCGAAGGCCCCGCCAGCTCAGGGGTAGCGGACGCCACGGCGCGGGCCTGATCGAGTTCGCCGTTGCAATGAAGGACGATGTCGAGGCCGGCGTCGATGATCGCCGCGGCGCGCTCCTCGTACGGGCCCGCCAACGCCTTCATAGATACGTCGTCGCTCAGGATGAGCCCGTCGAACCCGACCTCGCCGCGCATGACTTTCTCAACGACGATCGAAGACGCCGTCGCAGGATGGCGCTCATCCAACGCGGTATAGAGGACGTGCGCGCTCATCGCCATCGGCAGGTCGTTTAGCGCCACAAAGGGCGCGAAATCGCGTTTGAGATCATCGTGCGCTGCGTTGACGACGGGCAGCTCGTGATGGCTGTCGGCCCGGGCCCGGCCATGACCGGGCATGTGCTTGACAACGGGCGCGACGCCGCCGGCTAGAAGTCCTTCGGCGACCGCTCGCCCCATCGCGGCGACGCGCTCCGGGCGAGACGAGAAAGCCCGGCTGCCAATGGCGGCGTGCGTTTCGGGCTCGGCGACATCGAGCACGGGCGCGCAATCGACGGTGATCCCGACCTCGGCCAGATCGAGAGCGATAAGGCGAGCAACAAGACGCGCCGCCGCCTCGGCTCGGGACGGCTCCAACCCCGCCTCGATCGCGGCCGCCGCCGGGTAGGCGCGCCAATGCGGCGCCGCCATGCGCTGAACCCGGCCGCCTTCCTGATCGATCAGTACGGGCGCATCGGCGCGTCCCACACATTCCCGGAACGAGCGCGTCAGCGCGCGCATCTGATCGCGATCAGCGACATTGCGCTTGAAAAGGATCAGGCCCCAGGGGTCTTCACGACGGAGGAACGCGCGTTCCTCCTCGTCAAGAACGAACCCCGCGCAGCCGCAGATGAAGGCCTTAGGCATGTGGGGCTCCGCGCCGTGGCCGGCAAAATGCTACGGGTCGCTTCGCTCACTTGGCGATGAAGCACTCGCCGCCCTGGCCTTTCAGCCGAGCGCAGAGCGCGGCGGCGTCCGCCTTGGTCAGACCGACCACGCGCAAGCGATAGATCGTCTCGCCGTTCACCACCGCCTTATGTACGCCGATGGACGACCCGTTGAGGTCGGCGCCGTACTTGCCGGTCAGCCGCGTGGCTTCGGACTTTGCTTCCGCCTCAGATCTGGGCGCGGCGAGTTGAACCGCCCAACCGCCCGACGCAGTCGCCGGAGTTGCATCGACGGGCGGCGCCTCCGGCGCGGCCGCTGTTGGCGTCGCCTCCGCCATGTTCTTCTCGGGCTTAGGCTTTTTCGCAGCTTTCTCCGCCGGCTTGGCTTGTGCGCCGGCTTGTGGCGGCTCGCTCGGGGTCTGCGCGTTCGCGTCCGGCGCTGTCGTGTCGGTCTTTGCCACCACGACGCGGGCGGACGACTTCGGCGAAAGCTTGGTTGGCAATTCAAGCTTGGGAGTCGACGGTTCCGCAACCGCAGCCGCGTCGGTCATTGCCTTCGGCGCGGACGCGGCGGCGAAGGGTTTTGCGGCCTCGGCGGGCGCGGCTTCGCTCGTCGTCTTGGTCGCGGGCGCGACGGGGGTTTTTGTCGGGGCCTCAACGGACGCGCCATCGCCGGCCGCCTGAACCGACGGAGCCGCCGCAGCGATAGGCGTTCCATCCGGCCGGAGGGAAACGGTCCGCACAGGCTTGGGATCGGGGAATTCCGCCGTCACGGCCGGGGCGGGCGCAGCAGGCAGAGGCACGAGCGGGGTATTGACGGTTCCCGCGACCGGCGTCGCCGTCGATGCGCCGGCGGTTGGCTTGGCGTCGTCCGCGGCTGGCGCGGGATTGGCCGGCGGTTGAAGAGGCTTGTCAGGCGACGCCTGGGCGCTCAAATCAACCGGCTGTTCCTGGGAATCCACGATTTTGGCGGATCCCGGCTTAGGGTTGCTGTTTAGGACAGAGACCGTGACGTCGTTGGACGCCGTAACCGTCTCGTCGCTCGGCGGCTGCACCTTGGTCGGTCCCTGAGCCGCGGCGATGAACGGAGGATCCTTGGGCAGGCCGGGAACCCGGCCCTTGAGAGCGAACACCGCGCCGATCATCGCCAGGCCCGCGATCGCCAGAACGGAAACCATGAGCTTCCACCGGCCCGATCGCCGTTCGGGAGCCGGGACGGCCTCTTGGGGGTCGTGTGAACGAGGAGCGTCGAACTCGTAATCTTGCCGAGCCGCGCGATCAGCCTCCGACGCCCCAGGAACGAGGTCTTCGGTCTCGTCGATTGCCGGCCTCAGCGCCGCGGTCTCGATCGGTCGGCCGGATTCCGCGCTTCTCTTGTCGACTTCCGGGATCGGTCGCGCCGATGTCTCACTCGACGGTCCGGCGTAGGAGGACTCGACGAGGCGGGCCAGTTCCTGGAGCGGATCTTCGACGTTCGCCTGCTGGGCGCCCGCGGCGCGCAAGCGCCGCTCGAATTCTTCGAGGTTGATATCGTCGGCTGGACGCGACCCGGGAACGTTCATCTGGTCCTCTTCCATCGCGGATCATCCCGCCCAAACCCGAAGGCCGGCCATTGTGACAATCCGCTAACGCATCTCCTCCGGGGCGCTAACCCCCAAAATTGACAGGGCGGAGGCCAAAACAAGGCCGACGCCCGCCACCAAGGACAGTCTCGAATACGTCAATTTTCGATCATTTTCATTAACGAATCGCAAATCCCGCGCATCCTTGCCTCTGTTCCAGTGGGCGTGGAACCGCGTCGCGAGCTCGTGAGCGAAGAAAGCCACCCGGTGCGGTTCGTGCGCCTCGGCGGCCTGGAGCACGAGGCGAGGGTACTGGGCCATGGTTCGCATCAGCTCCCGTTCGCCCTCATCGGTCAGGAGCGAAAGGTCGGCATGGCTGAGCGAAGCGGAATCCAGATCGAAGTCGTCAAATACCGCCTTGCCCTGCCGCAGCACGCTGTGGGCGCGGGCGTGAGCGTATTGGACATAGAAGACCGGGTTGTCCTGGCTCCGCTCGATCACCTTCGACAGGTCGAAATCGAGCGGGGCGTCGTTCTTTCGCATGAGCATCATGAACCGGACGGCGTCGGCGCCAACCTCGTCCACGACCTCGCGCAGCGTCACGAAGTCGCCGGAACGTTTGGACATCTTGACCGGCTCGCCGGCGCGCATGAGGCGCACGAGCTGGCAGAGGCGGACCTCGAGCCTGACCCTTCCGTCCGACAGGGCGGCGACAGCGGCCTGCATGCGCTTGACGTAGCCGCCGTGGTCGGCGCCCCACACGTCGACCAGGGTCCGATAACCCCGATCGATCTTGGTCTTGTGATAGGCGATGTCGCCGGCAAAATAGGTGTAGGCGCCGTCGGACTTGATCAGCGGCCGATCGACGTCGTCGCCGAAGCCGGTCGAGCGGAACAGCGTCTGCTCGCGGTCCTCCCAGTCATCGGCCGCGCCGCCTTTGGGCGGCGGCAGGCGCCCCTGATAGATCAGGCCGCGCGCGCGCAGCCAATCGATCGCCTCGCGCACCCGGTCCTCGCCGCCGTCCGCGCCGGTGAGCGCGCGCTCGGAGGCGAACACCTCATGGCCGATGTTGAGGGCGGCGAGATCGGCGCGGATCATCGCCATCATCGCGTCGATGGCGCGCTGGCGCGCCTTCGGCAGCCATTCGGCCTCGGGCGCGTCCTTGAGCGACGGGCCGAACGCCCGCGCCAGTTCCTCGCCGACCGGTTTGAGATAGTCGCCGGGATAAAGACCCTCGGGGATCGAACCGATGTCTTCGCCTAAGGCCTCGCGGTAGCGCAGGTATGCCGAGCGCGCCAGGACGTCGACCTGGCCGCCGGCGTCGTTGACATAGTACTCGCGGGTGGCCTTGCGGCCGGCGAAGGTCAGGAGGCTCGCCAGGGCGTCGCCGAACACCGCGCCGCGCGCATGGCCGACGTGCATCGGCCCCGTCGGGTTGGCGCTCACATATTCGACGTTGACCGTCCCCTCCGCGCTCGGCGCCCCGGCCCCGAAGCGAACACCTTGGGTGAGGATCTCTCTCAGAACCTGATGGTAGACCTCCGGCTTCAGCACGATGTTGATGAAACCCGGCCCGGCGGCCTCGGCGCTCAGAACGTCCGCGTCGCGCGTGAGATCCGAGGCGAGGCTTGCGGCCAGGGCGCGCGGGTTCGAGCCGGCCTCCTTGGCTTCCCGCGCATAGACCATCGCCGCGTTGGTCGAGAGATCCCCGTGAGCTGACTCCCGCGGCGGCTCGACGACGAAACGGCTAAGGTCGAGGCCGGGGGGCAGTTCCCCGGCCGCGATCCGTTTCTCGAGCAGCCGAGCGATGCGCGACTGGAAGTCGGCGAAAATGTTCATCTGTTCCACGACTTCGGCGCTTTAAGGAGCGCGCGCCTCTATCGTAAGTCGGAGTTCCCGTCAAAAAGGCGGCCGTGCTCGGCGATCGCGAACCGGTCCGTCATGCCGGCGATATAGTCGGCGACCGCCCGCGCTCGCTCGCCCTGCCCTGCCCGGGCGGCCCAGTCAGGCGGCATCGCGGACGGGTCGGCCATATAGGCCGCGAACAGCCGCCGCACGATCGCGTCCGCCCGATCGCGGACCCTGCGCACCTCCGGGTGGCGGTACATCCGGGCGAACAGGAACGCCTTGATGTCGCGGTCGGCCGCTTCGACCGGGCCCGAATGGCCGACGAGCGCCTGGCCGGCGGCGGCGACCGCTTCGGGGCTGTCGACCTTTGCCGCTGCGATCCGCCGGGCGCTCTCGCCGATCGCATCCTCGATAAACCGCGTAATCGCGCGCCGGGTGAGCTCGTGGATGACGCGCGGCTCCTCGAGGCCCGGATGGAGATCGTCGATCTCGCCGAGCAGTCCGGCGGCGAATGGAACGGCTGCGCGGAGCTCGGCGATCGCAAACAGGCCGGCGCGCAGGCCGTCGTCGATGTCGTGGGCGTCGTAGGCGATGTCGTCGGCGATCGCGGCGGCCTGCGCCTCGAGGCTGGCGTAGCGGGCGAGATCGAGCGACTGACGCTCGTCGTAGCGCAGGATCGAGGCCGGAACGCCGTGCGCCCGGTATCGCTCGGCCGGGGCGCCCGAGGCGTCAAGCAGCGGGCCATTGTGTTTGACCAGACCGGCCAGCGTCGGCTGGGTGAGGTTGAGACCGTCGAAGGCGGCGTAGCGGCGTTCGAGTTCGGTGACGATCCTGAGCGCGTGGCTATTGTGATCGAAGCCGCCATGCTCGGCCATGCAGGCGTCGAGCGCATCCTCTCCGGTATGTCCGAATGGCGTGTGGCCGAGGTCGTGGCCGAGCGCGACCGCTTCGGCGAGGTCGTCGTCGAGTCTCAAGGCCCGAGCCAGCGAACGCGCGATTTGCGCCACCTCGATGGTATGGGTCAGGCGGGTGCGGAAATGATCGCCCTCGTGATGGACGAAGACCTGGGTCTTGTGGGCGAGGCGGCGGAAGGCGGTCGAATGGAGGATACGGTCGCGGTCGCGCTGGAACTCGGTGCGCGTCGCCGAGGGCGGCTCGGCGACCAGGCGCCCCGGCGTGCAGGCCGGATCGGCGGCATAGGGAGCGCGAGCCGCCGCTCTGGCTTGATCCGCCATCGGGTCCCTTGACATTGCGCTCTTCACTCAGCGTCCATATCTTGAGCGGAGGAGAGTCTTGGCGGCGCCCGCGTGGCGGCGCAAGCGATTAAGGGCCGTGGTCATGAACGAAGCCGTTTCTCCCGCCCTCGAGGGCGTGTCGATCAGCGCCAGCGCGGCGCGGCGGCTCAACGCCATTCTCAAGGGCGAAGCGGGCGCAGCGCTCAGGATCTCGGTCAAGGGCGGCGGCTGCTCGGGCTTCCAGTACGCCTTTGACGTGGATCGGAGCCGCGCCGACGACGACGTCGTGGTCACCCGCGACGGGGCGACGCTGCTCGTCGATCCGGTGTCGCTCGAGCTGCTGAAGGGCGCCGAGCTCGACTTCGTCGACGACCTGATGGGGCAGTCGTTCCGGGTCAAGAACCCCAACGCGGTCGCCTCCTGCGGGTGCGGGGTGAGCTTCTCGGTCTGACGGCCCCGCGGCTATTTAGCATTTCGGTTTCGCCTTTTTGGTCGTGGCGCGGCGCGCTGCGATGAAACCCGCGGGCCGCGACAGAAGGAAAGCAAAATCCCCGGAAGGAAATCAAAACCGGAGGGGGAACGAAAGCCAAGCCGATGGAAGGAAATCAAAGCCCCGATGGAAGGAATTCCAAGCCCTATGCGGCGGGGGTGTCTTGGTTATTTTATAGACCATTTCAATGTGTTATGAGATAATCAGGAGAGTTTGATTGAAGCCGGCGCGGCGCTTTCGCGTCCCGCCTTGGGCCCAAAGCCGCGCCGCTGGGCGGCGAGTTGCATTGGCGTCCATGTCCGCTCTTTCTTTCCGCCGCCGTCTGGGCTTTTTGAGAATCCGAAACGTAGCACGTATTTCGAAAAGCCGAAAGATATTTCTGCATTTTCGTTGGGCCGAATGAGGCGTCAGCCGTTGGTCAGCCCGTTTACCGATTGTTTGTCGAACCCTTGCCGTCAGGGCCGTCCGCGAATTCGGCCATGCCCCGGTTCCTCCCCGAGAACAGCTAACGCCATAAGAGCGAGGTCTATTGCCCCGCCCCTTCCGTCGACAGCGCCCAGCCGTCGCCGCTGAGCCAGTCGGACGCGCGCGCCGCCCCGCCGAAGCGGAGGGAGCGCACCCGTCCCGAGCCCCCGCGGCGGAACGCCTGATCGAGCTTGCGCGCAATCTCGCGATCCTGCGCGCCTTCGCAGGCGATAAACACGACCGCGGAAAGAAAGCGCGCCGGCCAGGCGTCGCCGCTCTCGGGCCGGGTGATGAGCAGCATCGCGCCGGTCGAGTGCGCCGCCTGAAGCGGGAACAGGAGCCTGCCGCCGACCGTAAGCGCGTCGAGCCAGGCGCGCAGGGGATGCGTGGCGGCGGCGTTGACGTAGATGGCGTCGGCCTTGGGCAGGTCCTCGACGCCGGAGCGGGCGCGGACCTCGACCTGAGGATAGCGGGCGAGGTTGGCCTTGGCGCGCGCGGCGATGCCGGGGTCGATCTCGTATGCGACGACCTTGCCCGCCGACCCGACAAGATGGGCGAGAATCGCGGTGTAATAGCCGGCGCCGGCGCCGATCTGGACGACCGTCTCGCCCTCCTTCAGCGCGAGCGCGTCGATCGACTGCGCATGCAACGACGGCTGGCCGTTGTTGATGCCGCGCCCGGCGTCGATGGCGACGAGGACATCGTCATAGAGGCAGGCGGGGTCGTCCACCGTCGTCCGGCCGAAAAGGCCGCCCGAGCCGATGCGCCACGGCGGCGGACCGGCGAAATCTTCCCGTGGCGTGGCGGCGAAGGCCGCTTCGACCCTCGGGTCGCCGACGCCGCGCGCGATCTCGGCGGCATAGGCTCGCCGGCGTTTCGCGATCTCGTCGGCCATGACGTCCCGAGGCCCCTGCCCGGAAAATCATACGCCGCTTTCGCCGCCCGCGCATTTGATCTCTGTCCAATCATGCCCGCGAAAGCGGGTATCCGGACTCGCGCGCGGCAGGCATGGATTCCCGCTTTCGCGGGAATGACAGGTTCGCCTCCTGGCCGCCCCAAGGCATGTTGTCATACCGGCGAAAGCGGGCATCCAGAGTCGCGGCGGCAGCGATGGCCTTCCCCTTTCGCCGGAATTACGTCCCCGCCGGCGCTCTATTTCAACGCGCCGCCGACCTCAGTGAAGACCGTGCTCACTTTCGTGCCGACGTTCTGGACCGCGGCAATGATGAATAGCGCAATCAGGCTGGCCATGAGCGCATATTCGATCGCCGTCGCGCCGTCGTCGTTGTTGATGAATTGAGCAAGAATCGCCATCGTGCAGTTCCTTTCAGCATCGCGCGGCGTCGAAGACCTTTCTTCTCGCCTTTCCATGGAGGGGAGCATCGCGCCATACGTGTTAACGAACGCCTAGGTCGAGCGGATAAACTCCAGACGCATTCGGTGTTGGTTCTCGAATTGTGTTAAGAAAAGGCGCAATTTTGCCGCCTTCCCGCGTCGCCGCAGCGCCGCTTACCCCTCGAACCGGTTGGTCTTCGGAAACCCCTTGGGCGGCAGGCGGCCGGCTTCGGCGCGATTGCCAATCCACTCCTTGAGCTCCGTCCTCGCGACCGTGAAGGTGCGCCCGGCGGAATCGCGCCAGGTCAGGCCGTCGGCAAGCGCGAACGTCTTGACGTCGGAAATGCCGCCGTCCTTGTAGCGCTGGAGCCGGGTCCCCTTGCCGCGGCCCATTTCGTTGAGCTGGGAGAGCGGAAAGACGAGAAGCTTGCGGTTCTGCCCGATGACCGCGACATGGTCGCCGGCGGCGGGCGCGATCAAGGCCGCGGTCGCGGGCGCGGTGACGTTGAGGACCGCCCTGCCCTTGCGCGTCGACGACAGAAGCTCGTCGTCGCCGACGATGAATCCGTTGCCGTCGCTTGACGCAATGAGACGCTTTGTCCCCGCCGCGTAGGCCCAGACGGCGACGATCGAGGCGGTCTCGTCGATGTCCGCCATGAGCCGGATCGGCTCGCCCTGCCCTCGCCCGCCGGGCAGTTTGGCGGCCTCGAGAGTGAAGACCTTGCCGTCGCTGGTCAGCGCCAGGATCTTCGATGTCGTCTCGGCGAAGAACGAGGTCTTGAGCGCGTCGTCACCCTTGAAGGCGGCGCCGGTGAGGTCGGCGACCTGGCCCTTCATCGCCCGGATCCACCCCTTTTGGGTGACGAGGATGGTCAGCGGCTCGCGCTCGATCATCGCCTGGGCCAAGTCGGCCACCACGACGTCGGGCGCGGCTTCGAAACTCGTGCGGCGCCGGCCGAGCTTCGTCTCGGGCCCGAATTTCTTTTTGACGTCGCGGATCTCGACCGCGATCATCTGCCACTGCTTCCTCTCGCTCGCCAGAAGCGCCTCGATCGAGGCCTTCTCCTTGGCGAGATCGTCCTCTTCCTTGCGCAGCGCCATCTCCTCGAGACGGCGCAGGCTTCTGAGGCGCGTATCGAGGATATAGACGACCTGCGGCTCGGTCAGGCTGAAGCGGGCTTTGAGCCGCTCCTTCGGCTCCTCGTCCTCGCGGATGATGCGGATCACCTCGTCGAGATTGAGAAAGACGACGATCATGCCGGCCAGAAGCTCGAGCCGCCTGTCGATCGCCGCCAGACGGTGCCGCGAGCGCCGCAACAGCACCGCGCGCCGGTGGTCGAGCCATTGCCTGAGCGCTTCGCCGAGAGACACCACCCTGGGCGTCACGCCGTCGACCAGCACGTTCATGTTGACCGAGATCCGCGTTTCGAGCTCGGTCAGCCGGAAGAGCGATTCCATCAGCGTTTCCGGCTCGACGGCGCGGGTGCGCGGCTCGAGCACGATCCGCACGTCCTCGGTCGACTCGTCGCGAACGTCCGCGAGCAGCGGCAGCTTGCGCTCGTTGAGAAGATTGGCGATCTGCTCGATCAGCCGCGACTTCTGCACGCCGTAGGGAATCTCGCTGACGACCGCGACCCAGCCGCCGCGTCCGGCGTCCTCCTTCGTCCACCGCGCGCGCAGACGGAAGGCGCCGCGGCCGGCGCGGTAGGTTTCGATGATCGCGGCCTTGGCGTCGATGACGACGCCGCCGGTCGGGAAGTCCGGACCGGGCACGAACTCGGCCAGCGCCTCGGCGTCGGCCCCCGGATGGGCGATGAGATAGAGCGCCGCGTCGCAGAGTTCGGCGATGTTGTGCGGCGGGATCGAGGTCGCCATGCCGACCGCGATGCCCTGGGCGCCGTTGGCGAGCAGGTTGGGCGCCGCCGACGGCATGACGATCGGCTCTTGGGTGTCGCCCGAGTAGTTGTCGCGCCAGTCGACCGAATCCTCGTCGACGCCCTCCATCAGCAGCCGGGCGACGTCGGTCATCCGCGCCTCGGTGTAGCGGTAGGCGGCGGCGTTGTCGCCGTCGATGTTGCCGAAATTGCCCTGCCCCTCGATCAGCGGGTAGCGCGAGGCGAAATCCTGCGCCAGACGCACGAGCGCCTCGTAGATCGCCTGATCGCCGTGCGGATGGAACGACCCCATCACGTCGCCGACGATCTTGGCGCATTTCTTGAAAGCTGTGCCGGGGTCGAGCTTGAGGATGTGCATGCCGTAGAGAATGCGGCGGTGCACCGGCTTCAGGCCGTCGCGGGCGTCGGGAAGCGCCCGGCCCATGATGGTGGAGAGCGCATAGGCGAGATAGCGCTCTTCCAGCGCCTCGCGCAGATTGACGTCGATCGGCGCCATCGGCGGCGGAGGGGGCGGCGGAACGGACTTGGCCATGGGCTTGGGGGTAGCCCGGGGGCTGAGTTGCGGCAAGCGCGCGAGGCCGCCCGGGCGGACCGACGCGGGCTGCCCAAAATCACGCCAATGTGATCCTGCTCAATTTCGCGCCATCTTGTCGCCGCCGAACCTCGCTACCAGCTCATGATGAGGCTGATTCGGCGCGAAAGCGGGCGAAAGCAACCTCAGCCTGACGCAAGTTAATGACGTCAACCCGTGGAGTGGACGACCTTATTACTGAATGTTGTGTTTCTGAAGCTTGCCAATTCGAGCAGTCCGGCGGCAGGATAACGAATTGGTTGAGTCGCGCCGGCGGCATGGGTCTTGCTCCGGCAAAGTGGTACAGCGTGGACTTGAGTTGAAAGGAGGAAAACTCCCAAGGTTCGGCATCATTCCAACTTAGCAACCCGTAAAGGGGACTGAGATGATTGCTCGAACCGTGGCGCTCCTATTCGCGCTCTCCGCCACCTGCGCGGAAGCTCATGACTATTGGTCGGACGGGAAACCGATCCCGGACTGGGTGAAAGCCTCGTGCTGCGGACCGGCTGACGCCCATCATCTTCGCCCTGACCAGGTCCACCGCATCTCCGACGAATTCTACTCGGTCGACGGCTACGTCCGCCGGATACCCGTCGGGCAGGCGTTGCCCAGCCAGGACGGCGACTACTGGATCTTCTATCGGGAAGACGGCGACAGCCAGTCTGGCGTCTACTGCTTCTTCGTGCCGATGGACTTCTGATTTCCGTTGATCCGGCGCCGGCGGCGGTTCGGCGTCGGGACGGCGGTCGGACGACCTGATCGGCGAGCGCGCCCGCGCCGCCGTCTGAAGCGGCGGGTCTCCCCTCCGGGGCCGGCGACGCCCTGAGGGTGACGCGCGGCGTATCTTCCCCTACATGTGGCCTTGCGGCCCAGCCGAGCGCATTCGCGGGCTTAAGGCCCGCGCGCCTCGCCCCGCCGTCGTCCGGCGCCAGGCTCGCCGATCGAGCGCGCCTGTTGAGGGGAGGAGCCGGGATGCCGCCGATAATATCCATCGCCGCCGTGACCAAGCGCTACAAGTCGGGCCTGGTCGCCCTCGACGCGGTCGACCTCGACATCGCCAAAGGCGAGATTTTCGCCCTCCTCGGCCCGAACGGCGCCGGCAAGACGACGCTGATCGGCGTCACCTGCGGCACGGTTTCGATGACGTCGGGCCGGATACTGATCGACGGCCATGACGTCGTGCGCGACTATCGCGCCGCCCGGCGAATCGTGGGCCTCGTGCCGCAGGAGATCGCGCTCGATATTTTCGCCTCCGTGCACAACTCGGTGTCGTTCAGCCGCAGGCTGTTCGGGCGCCCCGCTGACCCTGCCTATATCGAGCGGCTGCTGCGCGATCTGTCGCTCTGGGACAAGCGCGATGCGCGAATCGTCGAATTGTCGGGCGGCATGAAGCGCAGGACCATGATCGCCAAGGCGCTGAGCCACGAGCCCGACGTGCTGTTCCTGGACGAGCCGACCGCCGGCGTGGACGTGAACCTGCGCCGCGACATGTGGGCGCTGGTCCGGCGGCTGCGCGCCCAAGGCGTCACCGTCATCCTGACCACGCACTATATCGAGGAGGCCGAGGAGATGGCGGACCGGGTCGGCGTCATCAACAACGGCCGGATCGTGCTGGTCGACGAGAAGGCGGCGCTGATGCGCAAACTCGGCAAGCGCCGGCTCACGCTGGCCCTCCAGGAGCCGCTGCCGGCGCTGCCCAGGGAGCTCGCCGGCTGGCCGCTCGAGCTCGAGGATGGCGGGCGGCGGCTTTCCTACCGCTTCGACGCCTCGGCCGAGGACACTGGCGTGCCGACGCTTCTGCGCCGGCTCAGCGAGATCGGCGTCGATTTCAAGGATCTCGACACGACGACGACGACGCTCGAGGACATTTTCGTGGATCTTGTGGGACGGGCGGCGTGAGACATCCGGCGGCGGTCAATTTCGACGGCGTCTGGGCGATCTACCGCTACGAGCTTCGGCGAACGCAGCGTACGATCTGGCAGAGCGTGGCGACCCCGGTGATCACCACCGCGCTCTACTTCGTCGTCTTCGGGGCGGCGATCGGCTCGCGCATCAGCGAAGTCGGCGGCGTGAGCTATGGCGCGTTCATCGTGCCGGGGCTCATCATGCTGACGCTTCTGACCCAGAGCATCTCCAACGCAGCAATCGGCATCTATTTCCCCAAATTCACCGGCACGATCTTCGAGCTTCTCTCGGCGCCCATGTCCTCGATCGAGGCGGTCTGCGCCTATGTGGGCGCGGCGGCGACCAAGTCGGTCGGCATCGGGCTAATCATTCTCATCACCGCGACGCTGTTTGTGCCGGTCAGAATCGAGCACCCGTTCTGGATGGTCGCCTTCCTTCTTCTGACCTCGGTCGCGTTCAGCCTGTTCGGCTTCATCATCGGGATCTGGGCGAAGAATTTCGAACAGCTGGCGATCATCCCGGCGCTCATCGTCACGCCGCTCACCTTCCTCGGCGGCGCCTTCTATTCGATAGACATGCTGCCGCCGTTCTGGCGCGGGGTCAGCCTGTTCAACCCGGTGGTCTATCTGGTCAGCGGCTTCCGCTGGAGCTTCTTTGGCAAGGGCGACGTCAGCGTCGCCGCCAGCCTCGGCTTCACGGTGCTGTTCATTGCCGCATGCCTTGTCGCGCTGGTCTTCATCTTCCGCACCGGATGGCGGCTGAAGCCGTGAAAGGCCCGCCCTGCGGGGACGCGCCAAGGGGCGGCCTATTCTCCGCGCCGCGCCGCCGCGACCCACTCCAGCGCGGTTCGCTCGTCGGCGTCACAACAGCCGAATCGGACGCGGAAACCTCGAAGCCGCTGAGCGTGGCTTCGTCCATGTGTTCGGGGAGAGGACGACCGCGAGCTTGACCAGCGCCCTGTGGGCGAGCGAGGTTCGCAGGCCGCGCGCCAGCTCGGCGAAATAGCCTTCGAAATCCGCATCGATGACGATGACGAGCCCGGTCGCGGCCTCGGATCGACGCAAAGCCGCCGCGATCGCCGCCTCGACGTCCTGCGCCATGACCGTGCCGCTCGCGCGCAAAGCAACGCCGTGGGCCGGCGCGTCCTGGACCTGTTCCAGCATCAGCCGCTCCTTTCTCAGGAAGCGCTTCCCCCCTTCGCCCATCATAGCAGATTGTCGAGGCCCGTTGCGAGCCGTTGTCGAGAAGAGGGCCTTGCGCCTAATCGACGCGCGCTAGCTCAGCCGGCGCCGAAGCGCTTGGCGAAGCTTTCGAGATTGACCACGCCGCGGCGGTGGGTTCCCTCGCCGATAAGGCGTTCGCCGTCATGCGCCTCGACCCGGAGGATAAGGCTGCGGCCGGCGACCTCGACGACCGTGGCGCTCGCGACGACCGTGCGCCCCATCGGCGTGGGCGCAAGATGGCGAATGTTGACCTCGCTGCCGACGGTCGCCCAGCCCGGCGGCAGATGCGCCCTCACCGCCTCGCCCGACGCGATCTCCATCGCCAGGATCATCATCGGCGTGCCGTAGACGAACGGCATGCCGTCGACATGCGCCCCGACGGTAAGCTCGCGGGTGACGACGACCTCCTTGCGGCCGGTCATGCCGACCCGGACGTTTTCGAGCGGTTCGGTCATCTCCGGCTCCGCTGACGACGGCAGAGGCGAGCTAAGCGGGTCCCGGCAGGCCTATCCGGCCGCTCCTTCGATCGCCGCGCCCCAGGATCCCCAGATGTAGATGCAGCTGAACAGGAATATCCAGACGACGTCGACGAAATGCCAGTACCAGGCGGCGAACTGGAATCCGACGTGGTGGCTCGGCGTGAATTGCCCCATCCAGGCGCGCGCCAGGCACACGAACAGGAAGATCACGCCGATGATGACGTGCGCGCCGTGAAAGCCGGTGGCCATGAAGAAGGTCGCGCCGTAGATCGAGTTCTTGAAGCTGAACGGCGCGTGGATGTATTCGTACGCCTGGGTGAAGACGAACAGGACGCCAAGCGCGATGCCGAGCGCAAGGAAGGCCTTGAATTTCGGTCGGTCGCCTTCTCGCAATTCGTCGTGCGCGACGTTGACCGCGAAGCTCGAGGTCAGAAGCACGAAGGTGTTCATCAGCGGCAATGCCCAAGGGTTGATCACCTCCGTGCCCTTGGGCGGCCAGATGCCGCCGGTGAAGTCGAGCCGGCCGTAAACCTGGGTATCGGCGGGATAAAGCGCGCCCCAGAAGAACGCCCAGAACCAGGCGACGAAGAACATCACTTCGGAGGCGATGAACAGGATCATGCCGAGCGTGAGGCCGTAACGCACCAGCACGTTGTGGTAGCCGTCTTGAGCCTCCGCAACGACGTCCCGCCACCAGCCGAACATGGTGAAGAGAACGCCGGCGACGCCGACGGTCAGGATCCCCGGCCCGACCCGCGCTCCCGCGATGGCGAGGTCGTGCATGTAGAAGATGAGGCCGAAAGCCGTCAGGAACGCGAATCCGGCGCCGACGATCGGCCAGGCGCTTGGCTGGACGAGATGAAAACCCGGCCGGTCAGGAATCGCCGCGTCGGTCATTTGTCTTGTTCCTTTGGTCTCATCCGGCGGGTCCGGCGCGATCCACCGAACGCGTCGGCGCCGGCCGCTCGGCCGGCGGGGCAAAGAGAGTGTAGGATAAAGTGATCGAATCGACCCTCGCCATCGACGGGTCGGTCTCGAGCGTCGGATCGAGGAAGAACACCACCGGCCATTCCGCGCTCTCGTGCGGCCCTAGGTGCTGCTCGGTGAAGCAGAAGCACGAGATCTTGTCGAAATATCCCCCCGAAACCTCGGGGGTCACATTGAAGGCGGCGCGCACCGCGGCCGGGGTGTCGAGGCGGTTGCGGACACGGAAATAGACGGTCGCGGTGCGGCCGGTGCGCAGCCGGATCGAATCGACCTCCGGCTCGAAGCTCCAGTCGAGGCCGGGCGCCACATTGGCGTCGAAGGCGACGCGCAGGATCCTGTGACCTTCTGGGTCCGTGTTGGCTTTCACCTGCTGCGGCGTGCCCTCATAGCCGGTCGCGCGGCAGAAGGCGGAGTAGAACGGCGCCGCGGCGTAGGTGAGGCCGATCATCGTCACGGCCAAAGCCGCGCCGCCGAGGCCGAGCAGGCGATTGTTGCGCGCCGCGCGGCGCCCGGCCGAGACTGCGGCGCCGTCCCGATCGCCCGAAGCCGTCACGCCGGGCTCCCGTGCCCCGCGACCGCAGGCGCATGGACGTCGTCGTCGCCGAAAATATGCGGCGGCGTCTCGAAGGTGTGGAACGGCGCCGGCGACGGCACGGTCCACTCGAGCGTGGTCGCCCCGGGTCCCCACGGATTGGCGGCGGCCTGGCGCTTCGCCTTGAAGGCTTCGTAGATGAGATAGACGAAAATCAGCGTCCCAATCCCCGAGATGAAGGCCCCGATCGAGGACACGAAGTTCCACGTCGCATAGGCGTCCGTATAGTCGACGATGCGGCGCGGCATTCCCTGGAACCCGAGGAAATGCTGGGGGAAGAAGGTGATGTTGATGCCGGCGAACATCGACCAGAAATGCCACTTCGCCAACCGCTCGTCATACAGGTAGCCCGTCATTTTCGGGAACCAGTAGTAGAAGCCGGCGAAGATCGAGAACACCGCGCCGAGCGACATCGTGTAATGGAAATGGGCGACGACGTAATAGGTGTCGTGCAGGTATCGGGTGATCGCCGCGTTGGCGAGCACGACGCCGGTGACGCCTCCGACGGTAAAGACGAAGATGAAGCCGATCGCCCACAGCATCGGCGGCCTCAGCGCTATCGAGCCGCCCCACATCGTCGCCAGCCAGGAGAACACCTTCACTCCGGTCGGCACCGCGATCACCATCGTGGCGAAGACGAAATAGCGCTGGGTGTTGAGCGACATGCCGGTGGTGAACATGTGGTGGGCCCACACGGCGAAGCCGAGCAGCGCGATCGCCAGCATCGCATAGACCATGCCGACATATCCGAAGATCGGCTTCTTCGAGAATGTCGCCACGACCTGGCTGACGATGCCGAACCCCGGGATGATAAGAATATAGACCTCGGGATGCCCGAAGAACCAGAACAGATGCTGGAACAGGATCGGGTCGCCGCCGCCGGCCGGATCGAAGAACGTGGTGTGGAAGTTGCGGTCGGTCAGCAGCATGGTCAGCGCGCCGGCCAGCACCGGCAGAGCGAGCAGCAGCAGGAACGCGGTTATCAGCACCGACCACGGAAACAGCGGCATGCGGAACATCGTCATGCCCGGCGCGCGCATGTTGGTGATGGTGGCGATGAAGTTGATCGAACCGACAATCGACGACGCGCCGGCGAGATGCATCGACAGGATGACAAAATCCGCCGCCGGACCGGGCGTCCCGACCGTGCTCGACATCGGCGGATAGAGCACCCAGCCGCCGCCGAACCCCTTCATGCCGGGCGAGCCTTCGGCGAACAGCGAACACATGAGCAGGATGAACGACGCCACCAGCAGCCAGAACGACATGTTGTTCAGTCTAGGGAACGCCATGTCCGGCGCGCCGATCATCAGCGGCACCATCCAGTTTCCGAACCCGCCCATCATCGCCGGCATGACCATGAAGAAGATCATGATGATGGCGTGGCTGCTGAAAAACACGTTGTACATGTTCTTGGCGGCGTCGGCCGAGCCGTCCCCGGTCATGATCGCGGAAACCAGCGGGAAGACATGAATTCCCGGCGACATCAGCTCGGCGCGAATGACGACCGAGAGGGTCGTGCCGATGAGGCCGGCGAGGATGGCGAAAATCAGGTAGAGGGTCCCGATGTCCTTGTGGTTGGTGGAAAAGAGAAAACGCCTCCACCCCGTCGGCAGTTCGTGCTCGTGATGAGCCTCAACATCGTGATGGCTGAGGTCGGTGACGGACGCCATGTCTAACGACTCCGGTGATGCATGATCGACGAGCGGATGACCGCGCCGACCTAAGGATTGACGAGCGGCGCCGCCGCGAGATCGACGCCGTTCGACGCGAATTGCTTCTTGGCGTCGATAAGCCAGGCGTCATAGTCCGGCTGGCTGAGCACGCGGACATTGATCGGCATGAACGCGTGGTCGATGCCGCAGATGTTCGAGCACTGCCCGTAGTACATTCCCTCGTGCTCGGCCTTGAACCAGGTCTTGTTCAGCCGGCCGGGGATCGCATCGATCTTGATCCCGAACGACGGCACCGAGAACGAGTGAATGACGTCCTGCGAAACCACGTCGACCTCGATCACCTTGTTGACGGGCACGACCATTTCATGGTCGGCGGTGAGGATCGGCGGCTGGCCGGGCTTGAGGTCCTTTTCCTCGACATAGAGGGAATCGAACGAAAATCCGCCCTCGGACTTGGGATAGCCGTAGTTCCAATGCCACTGCGAGGCCGTGACCTTCAGCGTGAGATCTGGCGCGGGAATGATGAGCTGGTCCGCGAGCAGCCGGAACGAGGGCACCGCAATGACCACCAGGATCAGGGCGGGCGCGACAGTCCAGGCGAATTCGAGCAGGCCGTTGTGCGTTCGCCGCGACGGCACAGGATTGGCGGTCTCGTTGAAATTGTAGACGATATAGACGATGAGTTCGAGCACCATGAGCGAAATGCCGATGGTCACCGGAAGCAGAATCCAGTTGTGCATCCAGACGATATCGTCGCCGTTTTGGGTGACAGTCGGCAGAAAACCGATCTCCCCGGGCTTGGGCCCGCCGAAAACCTGGGCCCCCGCCTGCGGCGCGACCAGCGCGGCCCCGAGCGCCGCGAGGCCCGCCCAGATCGCGTTCAAGCTTACGCGCATGCCGACTGCATCTCCGTCACTCTTTCACAAGCGTTCGGCGCGAGCGGCCATCCCGCGCCCCCCTCGAATCCGCCGCGACCGGACAATAGACGGCGCGGCGAGACGTTGACAAATGAAAAATTCTCTCCGCCCTCGCGGCCGCAAAGTCGATCAGCGCCGGCGCTCGGCGAGCGCGGCGCTTTTTTTCGCCAATACTAACGCCGAGCGGCGCCCGGCATTCGGCCGCGCCGACAATTTTATGCTTGGCGGACCGCTTCGGCGCCCGCAATATGGCATGAGGCCTCCTGGGCTCAGGTTGCCGCGCCCGTCGCGGCGCCTTGTAGGGGACGCGTTATGGATGATGAGCGGGGCGAATCGTCGCGGACGGTGACGCTCACCCTGGCTGGCATAGCGGCCGTCGGGTGGCTGATCGCCGCGGGGGTGTGGTGGCAGTCGTCGCAGACGCAATCCCAGCTGAACGCCTCGGTCATCGCCGCCGAGCGGGCGCGCGAGTCGCTCGCCTCGGACTTGCAAAACCTGCAAAAGACGGCCGGCACCGCCGCCGATCTCAAGAAGCAAGCCGCCGACGCCGAGAAAGCGTTGTCGGAAGCTTCCGCTGCAAGGGCGTCGGCGCAAAACGAGCTTGCCGACCTGAACAAGCAGATCAGCGAGGCGAAACTCGCCATCTCCGGCGCCCAGGAAGAGACGAGCGCCAGGACGCGCGACCTCCAGGCGGTCGACGCGCGGCTCAAGGATGAAACCGACCATGTCACGGCGCTGCAGAGCCAGGACCAGGCCCTCGGGGCGGAGCAGTCCCGCCTGCAGGCCGAGGTCGAAGGCGCGCGCCGCGCTCTCTCCGAGGCCCAGACCGCGACCGCCGGCGCGCAAAAAGAGTTCCAGGCCTTGCAGGCCCAGATCAACGGCGCCGCCGGAGAACTCAACGCCATCCAGGCTCAGATTCGGGCCGCAAGGACGGACCCGAATTCGACCGGAGCGAATCCGAACCCTTGATCGGCAGGGCCGACGCCGGCGCATGGGAGATTGTGCGGCGCGGCGCCCCGTGTTTAAACATTCAAGGGGCCGGCGACTTTTGGGGGTCGCGCCGGGGACGATCGAAAGGCGGGAGACTTCATTGGATGAGCTCGTCGCAACGGAGAAGCCCGCGCCGCAGGCGGCCGAGATCCGTCCCTACGCCGCAGCCGAGCTCAAGGCCGCGGTTCTGGCGAAACTGACCTATGCCGTCGGCAAGGCGCCGGAAGTCGCGAGCCCGCGCGACTGGTTTCTCGCCGTCACGTTCGCCACCCGCGACATCGCGGTCGGGCGCTGGCTTGAATCGCTGAACGGGGTCTACGCCGACGGGCGAAAGCGGGTCTACTATCTTTCGCTCGAATTCCTGATCGGACGCCTCTTGTTCGACGCGATGACCAACCTTGGCATCGCGACCCCGATGGCCGAAGCGCTCGACGGACTCGGCGTCAGCCTTGCGGATCTGCGCAAGATCGAGCCTGACGCGGCGCTCGGCAATGGCGGCCTCGGACGCCTCGCCGCCTGTTTCATGGACAGCATGGCGACGCTCTCGATCGCCGCGCACGGCTATGGAATACGTTACGACAATGGCCTCTTCCGCCAGATCATCCGCGGCGGCTGGCAGCAGGAAACCCCCGAGGACTGGCTGGTCAACGGCAATCCGTGGGAATTCGTCCGCCCCGAATACAACTACGCCATCGGCTTCGGCGGCTGGGTCGAAATGATCCAGGGCGAGGATGAACGCGCCTACCACGTCTGGCACCCGGCCGAGACGGTCGAAGCGGTCGCCTACGACACGCCGATCGTCGGCTGGCGCGGCAGGCACGTCAACACGCTGCGCTTGTGGTCGGCGCGGGCGACGGACCCCTTGAAGCTTGAAGCCTTCAACGCCGGCGACTACGTCGGCGCGTTCTCGGAAACCGTGCGGGCGGAAGCGATCTCGAAGGTCCTCTACCCGAGCGACGCCACTCCGGCAGGCCAGGAACTGCGGCTGAGGCAGGAATACTTCTTCGCTTCGGCCTCTCTTCTCGATCTCATTCGCCGGCACATCAAGCAGTGGGGCGACGTGCGCACGCTCGGGCAGCACTCCGCCGTCCAGCTCAACGACACCCACCCGGCGATCGGCATCGCCGAATTGATGCGCATCCTCGTCGACCTGAACAAGGTCGAATGGGACGAGGCCTGGTCGATCACGCAGGCAGTGTTCTCCTACACCAACCACACCCTGCTGCCGGAAGCGCTCGAGACCTGGCAGGTGCCGCTGATGGAGCGCGTGCTGCCCCGCCACATGCAGATCATCTACCTGATCAATGCGGCGCACCTGGACGGCGCACGGCGGCGCGGCTTCGTCGATCAGGGCCTCCTGGCGTCGATTTCGATGATCGACGAGCACGCCGGCCGGCGGGTGAGAATGGGCAACCTCGCCTTTGTCGGCTCGCACAAGATCAACGGCGTCTCGGCGCTCCACACCGATCTCATGCGCAAGACCGTGTTCCACGCCCTCAATGCGGTCTATCCCGGCCGCATCACCAACAAGACGAACGGCATCACCTTCCGCCGTTGGCTGATCGAGTGCAATCCGAAGCTCGCCGACATCATTCGCTCGATCCTCGGCGAGCGCGGGCTCGACGACTTCGGGGCGCTGAAGGGCCTTGCCGCGCACGCGGACGATCCGGCCGTGCAGGCGCAGGTGGAAGGCGGCGCACAAGAGCTGCAAGGCCGCGCTCGCGCGCATCATCTCCGATCAGCTCAACCAGCGCGTCGACCTTGACGCGATGTTCGACGTGCAGGTCAAGCGGATCCACGAATACAAGCGCCAGCTGCTCAACATCCTGGAGACGGTGGCGCGCTATAACGCCATCCGCGCCAACCCGACCATCGACTTCGCGCCCCGGGTCAAGATCTTCGCCGGCAAGGCGGCCGCGAGCTACACGCAGGCAAAGCTCATCATCAAGCTCGCCATCGACGTCGCCAGGGTCGTCAATTCCGATCCGACCGTGCGCGGCCTGCTGAAAGTCGTGTTTCTGCCCAACTACAATGTCTCGCTCGCCGAGATCATCATGCCCGCCGCGGACCTCTCTGAGCAGATTTCGACCGCCGGCATGGAGGCGTCCGGCACCGGCAACATGAAGATGGCGCTCAACGGGGCGCTGACCGTCGGCACGCTCGACGGCGCCAATGTCGAGATGCGCGATCTCGTCGGCGACGACAACATTTTTATCTTCGGCCTCACCGCTGCGGAGGTCGAAGCGTCGCGCGCGCAGGGCATCGATTCATCCGAACGCATCGCCGCGTCCCCGATCCTGCGCGAGGCGCTCGACGAAATCGGTTCCGGCGTCTTCTCGACCGACGACGCCGGACGCTATAAGGGTCTCGTCGATACGCTCACCCATCACGACTACTTCATGGTCTGCGCCGATTTCGACGCCTATTGGGCGACCCAGATCAAAATCGACGAGGCCTGGCGTGACCGCAGGCGGTGGATGCGCTCGAGCATCCTCAATACCGCCAATGTCGGCTGGTTCTCATCCGATCGGACGATCGCTGAATACGCCAAAGACATCTGGAATGCGCCGTTCGCGCCGATAAGCTGACCTGACAGGCCAAACCGTGGCCGGAGAGGACCGAATGGGGGAGGAATGGAGAGCGCGGGACGAGGCGCTGGACGCCATCGCTGCCGCCCGCAAGTCCGACCCTTTCGCCGTTCTCGGGCCTCACCAGACAGCGGCGGGCTGGGTCATTCGGGTGTTCGCGCCTGCGGCCGTCTCGGTCCGCGCGCTCACCCGCGATGGCAAGCTCCTGGCCAAGCTGGCGCGCCGCAAGGATGATTTTTTCGAGGCGCTGATCCCGTCGGTCAAGGAGCGGCCCGCCTATCGCGTCGAAGTCGAGACCGCGCACGGAACCTACTCCTACATCGACCCTTACACGTTCGGGCCGGCGCTCGGTCCCATGGACGACTACCTCGCTCGCGAGGGCACGCATCGCCAGCTCTACCGCCGGCTCGGCGCCCAGCTCATCAACCACGAGGGCGTCGACGGCGTGCTGTTTGCGGTCTGGGCGCCCAATGCGTCGCGGGTGTCCGTCGTCGGCTCCTTCAACCAGTGGGACGGACGGCGCTGCCAGATGCGCCAGAGGTTCGACAGCGGCCTGTGGGAGATCTTCGTCCCCGAACTGACCGTCGGCGCGGTTTACAAGTTCGAGCTCGTCGGCCCGAACGGGGCGCTGTTGCCGCTCAAGGCCGATCCGTTCGGCTTTGAAGGCGAGCTCCGGCCGTCGACGGCCTCGGTCGTCGCCCACAGCGACGACTTCACCTGGACCGACGGCGAATACATGGCCAAACGCGGCCAGGGCGAACCGCGGCGCAAACCGATGTCGATCTACGAGGTCCATCTCGGATCGTGGCGGCGCGGCGAAGGCGGGCGGTTTCTCACCTACGACGAACTGGCCGCCGAGCTCATCCCATACGCTGTCGGAATGGGCTACACCCATATCGAGCTTCTCCCGATCAGCGAGCATCCGCTCGATGAATCCTGGGGATACCAGCCGATCGGCCTGTTCGCCCCGACGCGGCGCTTTGGCGAGCCGGCCGGATTCGCGCGCTTCGTCGACCGCGCGCATGGCGCGGGCCTTGGCGTGATCCTCGACTGGGTCCCGGCGCATTTTCCGACCGACGCTCAGGGCCTCGCGCACTTCGACGGCACCGCGCTTTACGAGCACGCCGACCCGCGCAAGGGCTTTCATCCCGACTGGAACACCGCGATCTACAATTTCGGCCGCCACGAGGTCGCCAACTTCCTCTACTGCAACGCCCTCTACTGGGTGGACCGCTTCCACATCGACGGCTTGCGCGTAGACGCCGTCGCCTCGATGCTCTACCTCGACTATTCCCGCCGCGAGGGCGAATGGCTTCCCAACGCCGACGGCAGCAGGGAAAACCGCGAAGCGATCGCCTTCCTCCAGCGCGCCAACGAGCTCGTCTACGGCGGCTTTCCCGGCGCGGTCACCATCGCCGAGGAATCGACCGCCTTTCCCGGCGTCTCGCGCCCGACGGACCAGGGCGGCCTCGGCTTCGGCTTCAAGTGGAACATGGGCTGGATGCACGACACGCTCGACTACATGTCGAGCGATCCCATCTATCGCCGCTGGAGCCACGACAGACTGACCTTCGGCCTTCTCTACGCCTTCAGCGAGAACTTCGTGCTGCCGATTTCGCACGACGAGGTCGTGCACGGCAAAGGCTCGGTCATCGGCAAGAT
Organism: uncultured Alphaproteobacteria bacterium; assembly: GCA_963776665.1. GTDB lineage: Bacteria > Pseudomonadota > Alphaproteobacteria > Rhizobiales > Beijerinckiaceae > Roseiarcus. The sequence goes on along the minus strand of CAVZNQ010000023.1, from coordinate 213,837 downwards.
GCCGGGCGACGAATGGCGCCGGTTCGCCAACGCGCGGGCCTTCTACGGCTTCATGTGGGGCCACCCGGGCAAGAAGCTCCTGTTCATGGGCCAGGAGTTCGGGCAGACGAGCGAATGGAACGCCTCCGAATCGCTCCCCTGGTGGCTGCTCGAGCATTGGCCGCATCAGGGGATCCAGGCGCTGGTGCGCGACCTAAACCGCCTCTATCGCGAGACGCCCGCCCTCTACGCCCGCGACTGTGAGCCTGACGGCTTCCGCTGGATCGTCGTCAACGACGACACACAGTCGGTGCTCGCCTTTCTCAGGCGCGGCGCGCCAAGCGACCCTCCGGTCGCGGTCGTCTGCAACTTCACCCCGGAGCCGCGCGCCGGCTATCGTCTCGGCCTTCCCTACGAGGGTTTCTGGCGCGAGGCGCTCAACAGCGACGCGGGTCCCTACGGCGGCTCGAATATGGGCAATTTCGGCGGCGTCACGGCTGAGCCGCGCCCGTCGCACGGCTTCCCCGCCTCGGCGACGTTGACGTTGCCGCCGCTGGCGACGCTGTTTCTCGCTTTCAGCCCGCCCCCCGCCGCGGCAGCGGCGTCCTGACGACGGAGTTGACCATGCTCAAGACGAAAACGGCGAAGGAGCTCGGCCTTTCGGCGCCCTACTCTCGTCACGCCATGGCCTATGTGCTCGCCGGCGGGCGGGGCAGCCGCCTGCTCGAACTCACCGACCGGCGCGCCAAGCCTGCGGTCTATTTCGGCGGCAAATCGCGCATCATCGACTTTGCGCTCTCGAACGCGCTCAACTCCGGCATTCGCCGCATCGCCGTCGCCACCCAGTACAAGGCTCACAGCCTCATCCGTCATCTGCAGCGCGGCTGGAACTTCTTCCGGCCGGAGCGCAACGAGAGTTTCGACGTCCTGCCCGCTTCCCAGCGCGTGTCGGAGACGATGTGGTACCTCGGGACGGCCGACGCGGTTTTCCAGAACATCGATATCATCGAGAGCTACCGCCCTCAATTCATGGTGCTGCTCGCCGGCGATCACATCTACAAGATGGACTACGAGAAGATGCTGCAGCAGCACGTCGACACCGACGCAGACGTCACCGTCGGCTGCCTTGAAGCCTCCCTCGAAGAAGCCAGGGGCTTCGGCGTCATGCACGTCGACGCGAAGAACACGATCATCAAGTTCCTGGAGAAGCCGAAGAACCCGCCGCCGATGCCGGGGAAGCCGGACGTCGCCCTATGCAGCATGGGCATCTATGTGTTCGAGACCTCGTTCCTGATCGATCTGCTCAAGCGCGATGCGGCGGACACGAATTCGAGCCACGATTTCGGCAAGGACATCATCCCCTACATCGTCAAGAACGGCAAAGCGGTCGCGCACCATTTCTCGCAGTCCTGCGTGACGTCGAGCGAGGAGGCCAAGCCCTATTGGCGCGACGTCGGAACGGTCGACGCCTATTGGGGCGCGAACATCGATTTGACCGACGTTGTCCCGGATCTCGACCTCTACGACCGCAGCTGGCCGATCTGGACCTACGGCGAGATCACGCCGCCGGCGAAATTCGTCCATGACGTGGAGGGCCGCCGCGGCTTTGCGGTTTCGACGCTGCTCTCGGGAGGCTGCATCGTCTCGGGCGCGTCGCTGAGCCGGTCGCTCGTCTTCACCGGCGTGCACGTTCACTCGTTCACCACCGTCCACGAGACTGTCGTCCTGCCTTACGTCAGCATCGGGCGCAACGTACGGCTCATCAAGACGGTCATCGACAGCGAAGTGCGCATTCCCGACGGCCTCGTCGTCGGCGAGGATCCCGAACTCGACGCCAAACGGTTCCGCCGCACCGAAACCGGCGTCACCCTCATTACACAGCCGATGATCGACAAGCTCGCGCAATGAGCGAGCTGAAAGTCCTCTCCGTCGCTTCGGAGATCTTTCCGCTCGTGAAGACCGGGGGGCTCGCCGACGTCGCCGGCGCACTGCCCGGCGCGCTCGCCCGCGAAGGCGTCGAGATGAGAACGCTCGTCCCCGGCTACCCCGCGGTGATCGCCAAGCTCGCGGCCGCGTCTCCGGCGCACGACTATGCCGATCTCTTCGGCGGGCCGGCGCGCGTCCTCGCGGGCAAAGCGGAAGGGCTCGACCTGTTCGCAATCGATGCGCCCCATCTCTTCGACCGGCCGGGCAACCCCTATCTCGGCCCGGACGGGCTCGACTGGCCCGACAATGCGCAACGGTTCGCGGCGCTCGGGCGGGTCGGCGCCGACATCGGACTCGGCGCCATCCCCGCCTTCCGGCCGCAGGTCGTTCACGCCCATGACTGGCAGGCGGCGCTCGCTCCCGCCTACCTGCACTACGCGGATGGTCCGCGTCCCGGCACGGCGATCACGATCCACAATATGGCTTTCCAGGGCCATTTTCCGGCCTCGATCTTCGCCGAACTGGGCTTGCCGGCGAGCGCGCTGACCATCGACGGGGTCGAATATTTCGGCGGCGTCGGCTATCTCAAGGCTGGTCTCCTGCTGTCCGACCGCATCACCACCGTCTCGCCGACCTACGCCCGGGAGATCATGACGCCGGAATTCGGCATGGCGCTCGACGGGCTCTTGCGCACTCGCGCGGCGGATGTTCAGGGCATCGTCAACGGCATCGACGATATTGTGTGGAATCCGGCCACCGACCCCGCGCTGGCGCAGAACTACAGCGCGCTGCGCATCGACATGCGGGTGCGCAACAAAATCGCGCTCCAGACCCAGATGGGGCTGGCGGCGGGCGCGAGCCGGCCGCTGTTCGGGGTCGTTTCGCGGCTTTCGGATCAGAAGGGCCTCGACCTGCTGTTGCAGGCGCTGCCGGCGCTCATCGCCAAGGGCGGCCAGCTGGCGCTGCTTGGCTCGGGCGACCCCGCGCTCGAGGCCGGCTACGCCGCCGCCGCGGCGACGGCCCCGGAGTCGGTCGGCTGCGTCATCGGCTACGACGAGAAGCTCGCCCATCTTTTCCAGGCCGGCGCCGACTTCATCGTCGTGCCGTCGCGTTTCGAGCCTTGCGGCCTGACCCAGCTCTGCGCTCTCCGCTACGGCGCCGCGCCTATCGTCGCCCGCGTCGGCGGCCTCGCCGATACGGTCATCGACGCCAACGAGGCGGCGAGGGCGGCGGGCGTGGCGACGGGCGTCCAGTTCTATCCGCCTTCGGTCGAAGCGCTCGCCAACGCGCTCGATCGCGCGCTCGCGATCAGCCGCGACCCCGCGATGTCGCGGCGCCTCAAGCTCAACGGCATGCGGTCGGACGTCTCCTGGCGCGGTCCGGCGCAGCGATACGCCGCGCTCTACCGGACTCTCGCCAGGACAGCCGAATGAGTGAACTTCCGACGAGCCTCGGCGTCGTCATCACGGCGAAAGGTCTCGAAGCGGCGCTCGACCTGCCAAACGCCAAGAGCGCGTCGCTGTGCCTCTACGACGGCGACCGCGAGGTCCTGCGTGCGCCGATGGCCCGCGACGCGCATGGGCTCCTGCGCGGCGTCGCGCCTGGCTTCGGAGCGGGCGCGCGCTACGGCTTTCGTGTCGAGGGACCGTACGATCCGGCGCAAGGCTCCCGCTTCGACGCCTCCAAGCTCCTGGCCGACCCCTATGCCTGGCGGTTCGACCGGCCCTTCCGCCTCCACCCGTCGATGTTCGCATTCGGCGATGACAGCGGCGCGTTCGCGCCGAAGGCCATCGCCGGCGCGCCGCCGGCCGGCGAAGCGGGGTTCAAGCGCGCCGCGTCCGAGGCGCTCATCATCTACGAACTCAACCTGCGCGGTTTCTCCCGTCTCAACCCTGCGATCCCCGAGGCTCAGCGCGGAACTTTCGCCGGCCTCGCTCACCCGGCGTCAATCGCGCATCTCGCGAGCCTCGGCGTCACCGCGGTCGAGATCATGCCAGCCGACGTATTCGTCGACGAACGGCATTTGCCGCCGCTCGGGCTCTCTAACGCCTGGGGCTACAACGCGGTCGTGTTCGGGGCGCCCGATCCGCGACTTGCGCCGGGCGGCTGGGCCGAGGTCCGCGCGGCTACGGACGCGCTGCACGCCGCGGGTATGGAAGCGATCCTCGACGTCGTCTTCAACCACGACGGCGAAAGCGATCAATTCGGGCCGACGCTGTCGTTCCGCGGCCTCGACAACGCCGCCTGGTTTCGCCTCGACCCACGCGACCCCGCTCACTACGTCAACGACGCCGGCACCGGCAATTGCCTGGCGCTCGACCGCCCGCTGGTCATCGACATGGCGATCGGCGCGCTCAAGCGCTGGATGGTCCACGGCGGCTTCGACGGCTTCCGCTTCGATCTCGCGCCGTCACTCGGCCGCCGCCCTGACGGCTTCGACCCAAAGGCGCCATTCTTCCAGGCGCTCGACGCCGATCCGATCCTCGCGCGAGCGCGCCTCATCGCCGAACCGTGGGACCTGGGGCCGGGAGGATATCTGCTCGGCCGGTTCGGCCCCGCGTTCGCGGAATGGAACGACCGCTTCCGCGACGCCGCGCGCCGCTTCTGGCGCGGCGACGCCGGCCTGCGCGGCGAAATCGCAACCAGGATCGCGGGCTCCCGCGACATCTTCGATCATGCCGCGGCCCCGTCCAAGGGCGTCAATTTCGTCGTCGCCCACGACGGCTTTACCCTGCGCGACCTCGTCTCCTACGCCCAGAAGCACAATGAGGCCAACGGCGAGCACAATCGCGACGGGACGGACAACAACCTGAGCTGGAACCACGGCGTCGAGGGCCCGAGCGACGATCCGGCGATCCTCGAGGCGCGTTCGCGCGACGAGCGCAATCTGCTTACGCTGCTCCTCGCTTCGCGCGGAACGCCGATGCTCTCCATGGGCATGGAGCTTGGCTTCAGCCAGGGCGGCAACAACAACGCCTACGCCCAGGACAACGCGACAAGCGCGATCGACTGGCAGGGCGCCGACGCTTCGCTCATCGCCTTCACCGCCCGGCTCATCAAGGCGCGACTGAGCAACCCCGCGCTGTCGCGCGACGCTTTCCTGACCGGAGCGCCGTTCGACGCGAGCGGCCTTGCCGATGTCGAATGGCGCGACGCCGACGGGCCGATGACGGAGGGCGGCTGGAACGACGCGGCCGGCGCGGTGATGGTCGCCGTCTTCGCCGCGCCGCAAGGCGGCGGGACCGATCGCGTCGCGGTGGCGATGAACAGGTCGGCAGCGGATGCCGAGATCCGCCTGCCCGAGCCGCGCTCCGGCATGACGTGGCGGGCGCTCATCGACACCGATAGTCCGGAGGCGCCCGAGCGTGCAATCGCGCTCGCCGACCGGGTGCGGCTTCACGCCCGCTCCTCGCTCATTCTCGCCGAAGCGCGGACGGCGAAGGGCGGTCCCGGTTCCGGAGCGCCGAGCGCCGAGACGATCGACACGCTCGCGAGCGCCGCGGGCGTCGCCGGCGAATGGTGGGACGTGGGAGGAAAGCGCACCACGGTCGCGCCGGAGACCAAGATTGCGCTTCTTGCCGCCCTCGGCCTCGACGTCGGCAGCGAAGCCGCTGCGCGCGACAGTCTCACACGCCTCGTCGATGAAACGCATCGCCGCCCCCTGCCCTTCTCGCTCGTGCTCCGCCTCGGCGAGCCGCCAGTTGCGCCATTGCGCGATCTGCCCGCGGCCGCCGACGCGCAGATCACCGGCGAAGACGGCGCGACCAGCGAATGGCGGGTCGAGGCGGGCGAGGGCATACCGCGCAACCTGCCCGACGGACGCTCCGTCGCCGAGCGCACAATCGCCCTCCCGGCGCTCACGGTCGGCCGCTACCGGCTCGTCGTCGGCGGTGTCGAATGCGCGCTGACCGTCGCTCCCCCGAAGGCCCACGGCCCTGACGCCGCCTTGCGCAAGCGGTTCGGCGTCGCCGCCCAGATCTACGCCTTGCGGCGCGCCGACGAGAACGGCCGCGACCAGGGGATTGGCGACTTCTCGACGCTCGCGCTCGCCGCCGAGAAAGCCGGCGCCGCGGGGTCGGCCTATTTCGGCGTGAGCCCCCTGCATATGCTGTTCCCGCGCGACCGCGATCGCGCGAGCCCCTACTTTCCCTCCGATCGCCGCTTCCTCGATCCGATTCTCATCGACGCGCTCGACGGCGGCGGCCTGCCGCGCGACGGCGCGGTCGACGCCGCGCTCTTGAGCCTGGCGCCGGCGTTTGCGGCGGCGGCTTCGACCAAAACCGTAGAGTACGAGGCCGTGTGGCGGGCCAAGCGCGCAGCGCTTGAGGCCTGGAGCGCGGCCTTCGCCCGCGCCCGCGCCGCCCGCCCGGGCGATCCGCTGATCGCCGACTACCATGCCTTCGCGCGAGCGGGCGGCGAAGCCCTGCGGCGCTTCGCCGCCTTCCAGGCCGTCGCCAGCGGGGAGGCCGGCGAGAACTGGCGGCAATGGCCAAAAGACCTGAGAGACGGCGAACCGAAGGCGATCGACAAGGCGATCGAGCGCAACCGCCAGGGCTTCGAATTCGCTCTTTTCTGCCAATGGCTCGCCGACCGCCAGCTCGGGCGGGCGGCGGAGCGCGCGCGCGGACGCGGCCTCGAGATCGGATTTTATCGCGATCTCGCAGTCGGCGCGGCGCCGGACGGAACGGAGTCGTGGGCGCACGACGCCATTCTTGCGCGCGGCGTCACGATCGGCGCGCCGCCCGATCCATTTTCCGCCCAAGGGCAGAACTGGAGCCTGCCGGCGCCGAACCCGCTCGCCGGGGCGCGCGAGGGCTGGACATCGCTCAGCGGGCTTTATCGCGCCAACATGCGTCACGCCGGGATGCTGCGCATCGATCACGCGATGGGATTGCAGCGCCTGTTCCTGATCCCCTCGGGCGCGAAGCCCGCCGAGGGCGCCTACCTCTCCTATCCGCTCGACGACCTCATCGGCCACATCGCGCTCGAAAGCGAGCGCGCCCGCTGCATGGTGATCGGCGAGGACCTCGGCACCGTGCCGGAAGGCTTCCGCGACCGGATGACGCGCGCCAACATCCATGGGATGCGGGTGCTGTGGTTCGAGCGCGACGGTCCGCACGTGCACCCGCCCGAGTCGTATCCGCCACTCTCGGTCGCCTGCGTCGCCACCCACGATCTGGCGACGCTTGCCGGCTGGTGGGGAGGCGCCGACATCGCCGAGCGGCTCTCGCTCGGTTTCCTCACCCTGGCCAAGGCCGGCGAGGAGATCGCCCGCCGGCGGGAGGAGAAGCGCGGCCTCATCGCCGCCCTTGTCGCCGCCGGTCTGATCGGCGCGGGCCCGACCGACGACGCGCCGCTCACCGACGCCATCGCCGCCGCCGTCCATGCGCTCATCGGCCGCGCCGGCTCGATCCTCGCGCACGCCCAGTTCGACGATCTCGTCGGCGATGCGGTCCAGACCAACCTGCCCGGAACCGATCGCGAGCGGCCCAACTGGCGCCTCAAGGCCGGGCGGGACGTCGCCGCCGCCTTCGCAGGGCGCCGCACGCAGGAGATCCTCGCGGCGCTGGCCAAGGGGCGGACGTAAGAGCGGCTAGTCGTAGTAGTGCACCTCGAACAGCAGGCACCCCTGCGTCGACCGGAACGGACCGTGAGAGACGCCGGGAGGACGGCAGGCGTAGGCGCTGGGGCCGAAAGGCGTGAGCCCGGACTTCTCGTCGCCGACGATCAGGTCGCCCGAGACGACGAAGACCTCCTCCCAATAGTCGTGGACGAAGGGCTCGGCGGTGCGCGCGCCCGGTTGGAACCGCAGCAGGCGCGTCCGGTTGCCGGTCTTCGCCTTTTCGTCGAGGGAGCCTGCGAGGATTTTCTCCTCGATCCCTTTCGGATAGCCCGCCGGCGTGCGCCAGCCCGTCGCGAGATCGATCTGGTGAAACTCGAGATGCTCCTTCGAAATCGCCACGTCGCGCCTCAAGCGGCGAGCGGCTTGGATGGCGAAACCTCGTCGGCGAGCGAATAGCTGTCGAGCATCCGGTCGACGAGCCCGGTGCAGCGATCCCAGTCGAAGGTCCGGAAGCTGTGCCCCTTGGTCACGAAGTTGGCGCCGGCGTAGAACATCTCGTATTGCGTATGGCGGGAGGCGAATTCGGAGCCGACCGCGTCCCAGGCAAGCTTGAAGAATTTGACCCGATCCTCGGACGTGGCGGCCGGCGACTGTTGGGTCTTGTCGATCAGGGCGGCGAGCTCCGCATTGGCGAAATCCTGGACCGACGACGGCAGCATGATCATCGCGCCGCCCGCCAGCTCCCTCAGCGCAATCATGACCTGCGCGTACAGTTGCTGTGTCAGCACCTGGGCGGAATAAAGCGTGTGAGCATCGGGGACGAAATAGGGTCCGTGCATGCCTCCCTTGATCTCCATCGCATGGACAAGCGCATCGACCATTGCGTTCTGCGCCGCAAGCGTCCCCAAAAGCTCCCTCACTTGCGGAAAGCCGACGACGCCGTTGGTCTCGGCGATCCGCCTGGCCACTCCGACCAGAAAGCGCATCTTCACCATCAGCCGGACCTGGGACTGATAGTTCTGGTAGACATGCGCCGGCGTCGCGTGGAATTGCTTCTGGCACATGGCGATGTCTTGATTGACGAAAATTCGGTCCCACGGGACCTTGACGTCGTCGAAGTAGAGAACCGCGTCATTCTCGTCGAAGCGGCTGGCGAGCGGATAGTCGAAGACGCTGGTTGCGCCCTCTTCGTATGACCGCCTGCTCAGGATCTTGAGGCCCTTGGAATTCATCGGCGCCGCAAACGAGACCGCATACGCCTCCTCGCCCTCGCGCAACGGCTGAATGCAGGTGACGAACACCTCGTTGGCGAAAACGCCGCCGGTCGCCAGCATTTTGCCGCCGCGGATGGTGAGGCCCCCGGCGTCCTGATCGACCACGCCGGCGGCGAGAAAACGATCCTGCTGCTCGCTGGGTCCCTTCGAGCGGTCCGCCTGGGGGTTGATGATCACATACGTGAGATAGAGATCGCTGTCCCGAGCGTAGCGGTAGTAGTCCGCGAGCGCGCCAGCGCGCGCCGCGTCATAGGACTCGAACACGTCGGCGCCCATGACCATGCCGGAGATGCACGACGCGACATGGTCGGGCGCGCGGCCGAGGAATCCGCCGTGGAGCTCGGCCCAGGCTTCGAGCGCCCTTCGACGGGTGACGAGATCCTCATAGCTGCGCGGAAGTTGCCAGATCCGATTGGCCCTCGGTCGCATTCGCATCCGGATGGGCGAACGTCATCAGATCGGCGTTTTCCGGCCGAGCCGCAAAATCGAACAAACCGCAGATCGTCCGCGCGGTCCGGCGAAACGCCGGGTGTTCGCATACATTGACGACCCGCTCTCCGTTGATGAACGCCTCTCGCCCGTCGTTCAGCGACTGCGCGTGTTGAGATCCGGTCTTGGGCATGGTCGTCAGCCTTCAGTAGTGGATGTCGAGCGGCCAGAGCGAGGCGGTGAACTCGGTTTCGTGAAGCTTGGCGTATCGCCCGTTGCTGAACACCAGCGGGCGCCGCCCCGAGGCGGTCCGGAAGCGCCTTACCTCGGCGATAAACAGCACATGATCGCCCGCCGCATGCGTCGCCCACGCAGCGCATTCGAGGAGGGCCGCGACGCCAGGCAGGCCGGGGCGCCGAACAATCCCTCTTCGTAGGTCGTTCCTTCCCACTTGTTGGCGCCGGACCTGGCGAAGCGGTCGGACATGTCCTTCTGATTCTCTGCGAGCACGTTGACGGCATAGCCCTCGGCGCGACGCCAGAGGGGCAGGCTCGCCGCGCCGGCGTCGACGCTGAACAACACCAGCGGCGGCGCGAGCGACAGCGAGTTGAACGAACTGACCGTCATGCCGACTCGCCGCGCCGTCCACCCGCGAGGTGACAACGCAGACGCCGGTGGGAAAATGGCCCAAGGCGCGCCGGAACGCTCTGGTGTCGAACGCCGGTTCCATCCTGACGGTCATGCTTCCCGTCTCCACCGAGGATCGCGAAGGGGTTATAGCGCCTTCTCGAGCGTCATCACGCCCGGAAAATTCAGGCTTGGCAAACGCAGGACGGCGAGCGTTCTCGTTAGGTGAAGCGCCATCGACGCGGCGGCCTCGTCGGCGTCGCCCGAACGCACCCCCTCCACGATCGCCCGGTGTTCGCTCAGCACGCTCGCTATCCGCTGCCCGGAGGTCGCGATGGCGTGGACTCCCATCCGCGTCTGGCGATCGCGCAGACTCTCATAGAAATCCGCCAGCACCGGATTGTCGGCGGCGCGCACGATCGCGCGATGAAACTCGCGATCGAGCTCGATGAACGCAAGCGGGGATCTCTGCTCCTCTTCCTGCCGCCCCAGCAGCCGGTCCAACTCCGGCGCCAGCAATTCCCCTGCGTGAACGGCGCGCCGGACGCAGAAGTCCTCGACAAGCCCCCGCGCCTGCATGATCGCTTCGACTTCCATCTCCGTGATCGGCGGGACGAAAGCGCCCTTCTTCGGCACGATTCGCAGAAGCCCGTCCGCCTCGAGGCGCAGCAGGGCCTCGCGCACGGGGGTCCGCGACCATCCGGTCGCCCGGCACACTTCCGCTTCGGTCAGGAAGGTGCCCTCGGTCCTTGGCAGCGTCACGACATGCTTCTTCAGCCAGGCGAACGCGGCGTCCTGCGCCGCTTCGGGTTTGGGGCTGCGCGGACGGATCTTGCGGGCTGGCGCGGCGTTCATAGACACGATGTATACAACATGTCTATATGGATGGCAAGCGCCTGGCTCGCCCGTTTTGACGGGCCGGGGCCCACGATCTAAAACCCTGCGCCGGCGCGAGCCGCCGGCACGGGAATCGCACGGATGAGTCTACGCAGTCTCGACCTCGCAGCCTTGAGGGCGGTCCCGCTGATCCGCGAGCCGTTCGAATATTTCGTCGTTCCGGGCTTTGTCCGCCCGGAGGCGCGCGCGAGGATCAACGCCGACTACCCGAAGATTTCGGAGGGCGGAAGCTTCCCGGTCGCGCAGCTTTCCTACGGGGCGGCGTTCCGCGAATTCCTCGATGACCTCGAGAGCGACGAATTCCGTCAAGCCTTCGAGGAGAAGTTCGCTCTCGATCTCGCCGGGCGCCCGACGACGATCACGGTTCGCGGCCAGTGCAGTTCGAAGGACGGCCGCATCCACACCGACACCAAGAGCAAGATCATCACCATCCTCATCTACATGAACCCGAGCTGGGAGAATTCGGGTGGTCGCCTGCGCCTCTTGAGATCGGGCGACAACCTCGATGACATGATCATGGAAGTGCCCCCGACCGAGGGGACGCTGCTGGCGTTCAAGCGCGCGGACAATTCCTGGCACGGACACAAGCCGTTTGCCGGCGAGCGCCGCGTCATCCAGTTCAACTGGGTCACTTCGGAGGGCGACCGCAAGCTCGCGATGCTGCGCCACCAGGTGTCGGCGCCGTTCAAGCGCCTGTTGGCGGCGGTCAGGCCCGGCGCGCATTAGGCCGGGCGCCCTCCTTCGAAATTCGCTTCGGCTTCGAGGCTCTGCCCGTCGCGGAAGATCGAAGCGACCGCGAGCGTTTGTCCACCTCTCTTGTAACGAACGACGCAATCCTTGGCGGCGATATTTCCCTCGACCGCGATCTCGTCCCATCGCTCCGCGTGGCCGACGTAATTGATCGGGATGTCGTAGTGCTGGCTCCAGAAGAAGGGCGCCGCCGCGAACGGCGTTCGCTCGCCCATGAGATTGAGCGCGGCGATCTGGCCCTGACGTTCCGCGACAACCCAATGCTCGACCCGAATCGCCTCGCCGCTGATGGGATCGGGCCAGCGCGCGATATCGCCCGCGGCGAATATTCCCGGCGCGCTCGTCTCGAGATAGGCGTCGACAACGACGCCTCGATCGACCCTGAGCCCTGCCGCTTCGGCGAGAGCGACACGCGGGCGCACGCCAAGGCCGGCGACGATAAAATCGGCCTTGATCGCGGTTCCGTTCGACAGGCGCACTTCCCGCCCGTCGACTCCGGTCGCTGTGGCGCCGAGATGGAAGCGGACGCCATGCTGCTCGTGCAATGCCCGAACGAACTCCCCCATCTCATGGCCGAGGATACGCTCCATCGGGGTCGTCTCTGGCGCCGCAACATGGACCTCGAGCTCGCGCGCCCTCAGCGCGGCTGCAACCTCAAGGCCGATGAAGCTCGCGCCAAGCACCAGGACCGTCTTCGCGGCTTTCGCCCGCTCGATGATCGCCCGGCAATCCGCGAGCGAGCGCAGCACAAAGACGTTCGACGGCGCCGCCCCCGGAATTGATGGCCGCACCGGCTCCGCGCCCGTGGCGATGAGGAGCCGGTCAAACGGAACGCTTTCGCCGCCCGCGAGCTTGACCTCGCGCGATCCGGCGTCCACGCGCTCGACGGTCGCCCCAAGCCTAAGCTCAATCGCGTTGTCGCGATAGAATTCGGTCGGGCGAAGAGGCAGCCAGTCCTCGGGCGAGGCGCCCGCGAGATAGTCCTTGGACAGGTTGGGCCGATCGACCGGGGGAGAATCGTCAGCGGATAGCATGACGATCTGACCCTGGTGCTTCCTCCGTCGCAGCATTTCCGCGGCGGCGAAACCTGCGGCGCCCCCGCCGACAATCACGATTCGCCCGGGCTCACCGGATCGAACTCGTGCAGGCGCGGACGCCTGCGCGCGCTTCTCTCGCACGAATATCTTGCCGTCGCTCTGCTCGACCCGCCAGGAGTCGACAGAGCTGAAGGCGGGCGCATGGAGGGCCTCTCCAGTGCGAAGACTGAAACAGGCGTGATGCCACGGACATCGCACCGTCTCGCCGACGATCAGCCCCTCGGCGAGCGGACCACTATAGTGCGTGCAAACAGCGCCGATCGCGAAAATTTCCGCTCCCCGCCGCGCGAGCAAGACCTGCTCGCCGCCGACATGGCCGAGGAGTTTGCCTCCATCCGGCACGTCGGCGAGTGCGATCCCCTGTGTGAGGTCCGGGCTGGGCGGCTCTGTCTTTCCGTCTTCCATTGGACGCGCTCCACCGGCTGGCCAATACGCCGAAACCTCCCTCAAAGACCGATGGCGTTCGAGGTCCCCGGGCGAGTCCCGCCGCCGGCCCTACGTCGTCCGCGGCGATGCAGGGGTGCGGCGTAACGTACTTCCGGCAACGCACGGTACATGGTTGAGGGCGGCTTGACTAATTCTGCGATCGACAGATAGTTCACGCCGTTACTTCGTCGACTTAAGAAAATGGGAGGGCTCCAATGGCTTCGCGCCACGCCGTTGCTTTTATCAGTTCCGCACTTGGTCTGTGGCTCTATTCCAGCGCATCCGACGCTGCCGTCACCCACACGACTGCGAACCTCAATCTGAGGTCAGGCCCCTCGACCAGCCATAAGGTGAAGGCGGTCATTCCGGCGGGCGCTGCAATCGACATCCATAGCTGCGGTCACACCTGGTGCTACATGGGATGGGCCGGACACGAGGGCTACGTTCACTCCGACTATCTGATGCATCACGTCACCGTCGTGGTCGCGCCGCTTCATGTTCATGTCGTTCATGTCCACGAGCACCCTGCGCCCCAACCCCAAAAGATGGGGACGGGAACGTAAAGCTTCCGAGCGGGGCCGCGGCGCTTCTTGTGCGTCATCCAGAGTCGACTTAGCGCGGAGGGGCGGTCGACAGGCGTCGATAAGCGCGCCTCTTGCGCGCGCTGATCGAACCTCGATCCTAACGAGCCCGCGCCGCCCAGACCTGCTTGTACACCGCGCTGATCTCGTCGGCTTCGCGGTCGCGGCTGAATTTTTCGACGACTTTCTCGCGCCCGCGCCGTCCCAGGGCCTCGATCCGTTCGGGATCGCGCATCAGCGGCTCGATCGCGGCGGTCAGCGCGTCGGCGTCGTCGACCGGCGCGAGCACGCCGTCGTCGCCATCGGCGATCACCATCTCCGCCGCGCCCGCGCGCGTCGCCACCACCGCGTCGCCCGCCGCCATCGCTTCGAGCATGGTCAGGCCGAAGCCTTCGACCCGCGAGGCGAAGACATAGATCGAAATCCGCTGGTACCAGAGCGGCACCTCCTCAATCGGCAATTCGCCCAGGAACCGGATGCGCTCGGTCAGACCCGCGGCCGCAACCCGCTGCTTCAAGCCCTCCACGAAAGGCCGGTTGTCGACCGTCACGAGCCCGATCACGACTGCCGTGAAATCGGGGTATTTGGGCAGGAGGCGGCACATCGCCTCGACGAACAGGTCGCTGCCCTTCTGTCGCCGGACGCGGCCGAAAGTTCCGACGCCGTACCGTCCCGGCAGGCCCGTCCGGGCGAAGGCCGCGCGCCGGTCGGCGGGCGGGGAATAGAGATCGACGTCGATGCCGTGATGAATGACGGTCGCCGGGCGCATGAGAAATTGCGCCGCGGCCTCGCTGGTGGCGATCAGGGCGTCCATGCGGGCGATCAGGAAATTGGTGAGCCAGGTTTTCGGCCGCTGGGAGGCCGAATTGAAAATCAGCGCGAAGCCATAGCCGAAGAGGTTGAGGACAAGCCCGGCGATCATCTCGACATTGCGCCGCGCGTGCCAGATGCGGACTTTCCCATGGGCCGGCGGACGGAAGCGCAGGCGCAGGAGATCGCCCATGGTCAAGCCGGCGACGCCCTCGGGCCGATCGGGGCCGAGCCACGCCGTCCGCCAGCGCGTGGCGATCAGGGGGGCGATCGTCCGGTTCACCGCCGTGCCGCCCGAATAGCGCCAGTTCAGATTGGGAATGACGACCTCAAGCGCGTCGAGCGCATCGTCATCGACTTCCCGGCCCATCCCGCCTCGCCCGATCCCGCCGCCGCCCGACGGCTCTTCTCTAGAGCATGACCCATTTCGGGGGAATCGCCCGGGTCGGGACGCCAGGAGAAAACTTGCGAAATCTCTTTACGAAAATCAGAACTCGCGCTATGCTTTCCGCTTGACCCTGGAAGACGGCGGACGCAGCCGTCACTGCCGGACCCACGCCGCGGCGGAGCGAGAGAATGCGGAGAACTGTCATTTACAGTCCGACGTAACCTATTGAAAGATCGAGATCCAGAGCCACGAATCCAAGCCTTTGGGGATTTTGTTTTCCTTCCGGGGGCTTTTGATTTTGTTGCGAACGGCTTTGATTTTGTTGCGGTCGGCTTTGCTTTTGCTGCGGACGGCTTGGTTTTTGTTCCCCTGGCCGAAGCGCGCTATTGAGTCCGCCGATCGTAATAGAGCTGGCGGTGAATGGCTTCGGTCATCAGCGAATACATGGCGCCCGTCGCCGCGTGGATGAATCCCGCCCAGCCGCTTAAGAAAAAGCGGTTCCAGAAAAAGATGCGCAGGAAATAGATCGGCGGATTGAACATGAGTTTGAGCGTCGACGGCTTCCGTCCCTGCTTCAGCCGCTGCTCGGCCTTGAGCCGCGCGTAGACGATCTCCTTCTTCATCTGCTCGTTGAGCGGCAGCGATCGTTCGTGGCGCAAAATCCCCTGGCGCGCGACCGGCGTCTCGCCGTGGTCGGCGACCAGACCCTCGTGGACGATGAGCGCAGGGTCGAAACGGGCGCGGCCGCGCCGAACCAGGCGCAACATGTGCTCGGGCCGGGTCCAGCGGCTGACCGGCTTCGACTGCCCGTAGAGGGTCAGCGAGCGGCGCACCTTCCAGCCGGAAACGGCGTCGCCGGCCGCCATGAGGCGCGGCAGCGAGGCCCGGAGATCGTCGTCGAGCCACTCGTCGGCGTCGATGCTGAACACCCACGGCTGCGTCGCCTGGTCGAGCGCGAACTGCTTCTGCCGGGCGTAGCCGAGCCATGGCTGGCTGGTCAGCCGGATCGGAAAGCCGCGGCGCTGAAACTCGTCGACGATCGCGAGCGTCCCATCGGTCGAGCCGGAGTCGACGACGACGATCTCCGCAAAGTCGCGGAGGCTCTCCAGACACGCGCCGATGCAGGCGGCCTCGTTGAGACAGATGATGGCCGCGCTCGCCGGAAGCTGGCCCGGCGCGGCGGAACCGACGGGAGAGACAGTCGCGGGATGCGTCAGAGCCATCGAACGCGGGTTTACATGAGATCGCCGGGTGAAGGAACCGCGCCGCTTGCGCGCCTCGGCCGCCGCCACCATATCGCCGGAATGAGCAATCCGTTCGAATTTCCCGGTCCCTCTTTCACCCTCGATTCCGACAGCGACGCCCAGGGTCCGGGCGCGGCTCCGGCTC
This sequence comes from uncultured Alphaproteobacteria bacterium, assembly GCA_963776665.1. Classification (GTDB taxonomy): domain Bacteria; phylum Pseudomonadota; class Alphaproteobacteria; order Rhizobiales; family Beijerinckiaceae; genus Roseiarcus. The sequence goes on along the minus strand of CAVZNQ010000023.1, from coordinate 197,701 downwards.
TCAGCGACGGGGCGATTCTCGACGATTATTCGCGCGTCGTCACCGGCGTCGTGGACCGGGTCGGCCAGAGCGTCGTGCGCATCGACGTACGCAAGCAGGGCCGCAGCGCCGGCTCCGGTTCGGGCGTCATCATCGCGTCCGACGGTCTCGCGCTCACCAACAGCCACGTGGTCCAGGGCGCCCGGACGGTCGGCCTGACGACGCTCGAAGGCCGCGAGCTCCAGGCCCGGGTGCTTGGCGACGATCCCGACACGGATCTCGCGCTCTTGAGGGTCGAGGCCGACGTATCGCTGCCGGCTGCGAAACTCGGCGACAGCTCGAAGCTCAAGCGCGGTCAGATCGCCATCGCCATCGGCAATCCGCTCGGCTTCGACGCGACCGTGACCACGGGCGTCGTCTCGGCGCTCGGGCGCTCGCTGCAATCGCGCACCGGCCGGATGATCGAGGACGTGGTCCAGACCGACGCGCCGCTCAACCCCGGCAACTCGGGCGGCCCGCTGGTCTCGTCGGCGGGCGAAGTGATCGGCATCAACACCGCCGTGATCATGGGCGCGCAGGGCATCTGCTTCGCTGTCGCCTCCAATACGGCCAGTTTCGTCGCCGGCGAGATCGCCCGGCATGGACGGGTGAGGCGCGCCTATATCGGCGTCGGCGCCGCGACGACCGCCATTCCGCGCCGCATCGCGCTGAGACTCGGCCTCGAGCAGGCGACCGGGGCGCGTCTTCTCAGCGTCGACCAGGCCGGGCCGGCAGCCCATGCCGGGCTGTTGTCGGGCGACCTCGTCATCGCGCTCGACGGCAAATCGGTGACCAGCGTCGGCGACCTCCTGCGCGCCCTCGACGCGGAGAAGATCGACCGTACCGTCAGCGTCGATTTTCTGCGCCGCTCGGAGCAGCAGAGAGTATGGATCGGGCCGGTCGAGCGAAAGGCCGCCGCCTAGAGCCCTGGGTCGAACGCTCAATCGGTCGCGGACGGCCGCGGCTTAGCGAGCGGTCCGGGGATAGCGCGCTCCGCCTCATCCTCGAGCGCCTTTTCGTGGTAGCGGATGAACCGGGCCGCGAAGATCGAGCCGATCACCGCCGCGATCAGGGCCGCGACCGCGACCGGCCGCGCATAGTGCTCGAACGCGCGGCCAAGAAAGAAGCCGCCGAGGCCGAAAATCGTCGCCCATACGATTCCGCCCGCCGCGTTGAAAAGAAAGAACTCTTCCCAGTTGTAGTGGTTCACGCCGGCCAGAAACGCCGCAAAAGCGCGCAGAACGGCGATGAAACGGCCGAAAAAGACGACTTTGCCGCCGTGCTTGAGAAAGAGGTACTGCCCGAGCTTTAGCCGCCGCTCGTCCAGGCGGATGTAATGCCCGTAGCGGTAGAGAAGCGGAAATCCGAACTCCCGCCCGATCCAATAGCCGCAATTGTCGCCGATGATCGCGCCGGCGGCCGCCGCGCCGATCACGCCGTAAATCTTGAGCGTCCCCTGGCCAGCGAAGATCGCGGCGGTGACGAGGACGGTCTCGCCGGGCATCGGGATGCCGGCGCTTTCCATGGCCACGATCAGAAAAACCGCGAAATAGCCGTAGGTCGCCAGAGCCCCGTGCAGATGGTGCGCGAGGTCCATTCAGAGGAGGGCCTTGGCTCCGGTCAAGCGGCGAGCGTTGGCGCGCACTTTCCGCCGTGCGGGCCCGGCGGCGGCCTCGGCGATGGCGGTCAGTCCCGCCGAGACGTCCTGGGGCGTGCGGACGCCGCCGAACGCGGCCTTGACGAAGAACGCGCCCCACGCCGCCTGCGCGGCGAACACGCCCTCGACGACGGCGTCGACCTTCTCCTGCACCATGAGCCGCGCCTCGCGCGCCTTCTCCGGGGCCCCGGGGCCGGGCGCGAGAAGACCCTGGGTGCGAGCGGCGATGGTGAGCGCGGCGTCGACCCCCGCCTGGGCGTTGGCTTTGGCGATGGCGAGGGAGCGTGTTGTAAGACGTCGCGACACTATCGGAGCCCCTTGTTCAACGCCCGGAGGAAGAAACCGGCCCGCCAACATGGGGGAAGATTGGCGCTGCGGCAAGCTGGCGTCCGGATTTCAGCAAGATCCGCGGCTCCATGACCTCCTCTTCCTGATCTCCTCGTGGCGGTGTAAGCTTCGAAATCCTGTGAATGCGGTCTTCGCCGCGCTCCGCAACATCCACGGGGAGGAAACTATGCTGCTGGCGATGAACCGCCGTCTTCGGCAGACCCAGGGCTGGCTCGCCATCGCCTTCGCTCTCGCCCTCGCCATCGCCCCGGATCTCGCGGAAGCCCAGGACGCTGGGGGAACGGCGCCGGCGCAGCCTGCAGCCCCAGCGCCTGCTCAGCCTGCGCCCACGCCGCCCGCGACGACGGAAGCCCCAGCTCCGGCGGCAGCGACCACGGCGCCTGCTGGGCAAGCGGAGCAGCCAGCGCCTGAACCCGACAAATTCAGCAGTGAGGAATTGCGCAAGCTGCTGGCGCCGATCGCGCTTTATCCGGACGCCCTGCTCGCGCAGCTTCTGCCCGCGGCCGCCTATCCGCTCGAAATCGTTCAAGCGGAGCGCTGGCTTGAGAAAAATCAGGCGCTTGTCGCGAAAAACGACTTTTCCGGCATCGACAGCCAGAAATGGGACCCCGCGGTCAAAGCGATGGCGCGTTTTCCAGACCTCATCAAAAAGATGAGCGAGGATCTTCCCTGGACGACCGACCTTGGCGACGCGATCGTGAACCAGCCTCAGGATGTCGCGGCGACGATCCAGCAATTGCGCGCCGAGGCGGAGAGCTCGGGCGCGCTCAAGTCGAACGCCCAGCAGACGGTGAAGCGGGTCGGGTCGAGCACGCCTCCAGCCGCAGGAGGCGCAGGTGGAGGCGTCATCGCGCCTCAGGGCGGAGGCGATTACATCGCGATCGTGCCGACCGATCCCTCGATGATGTACGTTCCCTCCTACGATCCTTACACGGTGTGGGGCGGGGCTCCCGTCGTCGCGCCGCTGCTCACCTTCGGCACGGGCATCGCGCTCGGCGCGCTGGCGACCGGCGCCTGGTGGAACTGGGGAAGCGGCGCGTTCTACCCGGGCTGGGGCGGCGCCTATGGCGGCTATGCGGGCTGGCGCGGCGGGGCGATCAACAACGGCAACATCAACGTCGGCAACAACGTAAATATCGGCAATGGCAATCGCCAGTGGAGTCCGAACGGCAACTATCGTCCCGGGCAAGGCAGCAAACCGGGAATCGGCAATCGGCCCGGCGGGCCCGGCCGCCCCGGCGGTGCGGGCAGGCCAGGCGGGGTCGGCGGACCCGGCAGGCCCGGCGGAATTGGCGGACCCGGGGGAATTGGCGGACCCGGCGGGGCATTGGCGGAGCCGGACGGCCCGGCGGCGTCGGCGGGGCTGGCAGGCCTGGAGGAGTCGGCGGGGCTGGCAGGCCCGGAGGAGTTGGCGGGGCTGGCAGGCCTGGCGGCGTCGGCAATCGTCCAGGGGCGGGCAATCGTCCGGGCGCCGGGGCTGGCCGTCCTGGCGGCGCGCGCCCCGCGAATTGTCCGGCCAACCGGCCAGGCGGCGGAAATCGCGGTCGACCAGGCGGCGGATATGGCGGTCGGCCCGGGGGTTACGGCGGGGGCCGCCCGGGGGGTTACGGCGGCTTTGGCGGCGCCCGGCCGGGCGGCTTCGGGGGCGCGGGCATGCGCGGAGGCGGCTTCCACGGCGGCGGGCGCGGCGGCTTCCACGGCGGCGGACGCGGTGGATTCAGCGGCGGCGGGCGTCGAGGCGGTGGTGGGCGCGGCGGCGGCGGCGGTCGCCGTCGCTCCGATTTGCGCCTCAAGCACGATATCGTCCTGCTCGGGCGACTCGACGACGGGCTCGGCTATTATCGCTTCGTCTACAACGGCGGCCGCATAGCCTATGTCGGAGTGATGGCGCAGGAAGTCGAGGCGGTCATGCCGGAGGCGGTGACCTACGGTCAGGACGGGTATCTGCGCGTCTCCTACGACGAGCTTGGCATACCGTTCGAGACCTATGCGCGCTGGCTCGCCGACGGCGCGCATCTGCCGAAGGTGAACCCGGTCGCGCACTTCTAAGATTCAACCGCGTCCGGGCGTGGCGGCGAGCTGGCCCTCGCCGCCGCCGCCGCGAATTTCGAGTCTGCCCTAATACACCACCACGCTTCGAATGCTTTCGCCCTTGTGCATCAGCTCGAACCCCTTGTTGATGTCGGCGAGCTTGAGCGTATGCGTGATCATCGGGTCGATCTCGATCTTGCCGGCCATGTACCACTCGACGATCTTCGGCACATCGGTGCGCCCGCGCGCCCCGCCAAAGGCGGTGCCCTTCCACACCCGCCCGGTGACGAGCTGGAACGGTCGGGTCGAGATTTCCTGACCGGCGCCCGCGACGCCAACGATGATCGACTGACCCCAGCCGCGATGGCTGGCTTCGAGCGCCTGGCGCATGACCGTCACGTTGCCGGTGCAGTCGAAGGTGTAGTCGGCGCCGCCGATCTGATCGGCCCCGCGCTTGGTCATGTTGACGAGATGGGGCACGAGTTCCTTGCCGACCTCGTTCGGATTGACGAAATGGGTCATGCCGAACCGCTCGCCCCAGGCCTTCCTATCGTTGTTGAGATCGACGCCGATGATCATGTCGGCGCCCGCGAGCTTTAGGCCCTGAATGACATTGAGGCCGATGCCGCCGAGGCCGAACACGACCGCCGTCGCGCCCGCCTCGACCTTGGCGGTGTTCAGGACGGCGCCGATTCCAGTCGTGACGCCGCAGCCGATGTAGCAGATCTTGTCGAACGGCGCGTCGGGATTGACCTTGGCGAGCGCGATCTCCGGCAGCACGGTGAAGTTCGAGAACGTCGAGCAGCCCATGTAATGAAAGATCTTTTCCTCGCCCTTCGAGAAGCGGGAGGAGCCGTCGGGCATCACGCCCTGCCCCTGCGTGGCGCGAATCGCCGTGCAAAGGTTGGTCTTGCGCGACAGGCACGATGGGCACTGGCGGCATTCGGGCGTGTAAAGCGGAATGACGTGATCGCCCTTGCGCACGCTGGTCACGCCCCGCCCGACTTCGACGACGACGCCCGCCCCCTCGTGGCCGAGAATGGCGGGAAACAGGCCCTCCGGGTCGGCGCCCGAGAGGGTGAAATCGTCGGTGTGGCAGATGCCCGTCGCCTTGACCTCGATCAGAACCTCGCCGTCGCGGGGGCCTTCGAGATCGACCTCGGTCACCTCGAGCGGCTTGGCGGCGGCGACGGCGACGGCGGCGCGGGTCTTCATGGGCGTCCTCCTTGACTCGGCCGGTCGACTAAAGCCGAGAACCGGCGCCCCGCCAAGGCTTACCCGTGGGATCGCGCTGCACGCGTTTTGGCATCGAGGGTTTGTCGCGTCTTGACAAGCGCCCGCCGGGCGGACTGCTTCTCGGGCGCCGATTGATCGTCGCTGACGGAGCCATGAGATGAACCGCTTGCCTTTCATCCTCGCAGGCGTCGCCGCGCTGATGGGCGCGGCCGGCGGGGCGCTCGCCGCCGCGGGGGTTCACGCGAACGGAGGCGAACTCGCGCTGAGGGGCGCCGATTTCCTCATCCTGCACGCCTGCGCGGCGCTGGCGATCGCAGCCTTCGCCGGCCTCCCGGCCGCGCCGGGGCGCGCGCTCGTCATTGTCGGCTTCGTGATGGAAGCCGGCGCGACGCTGTTTGCGGCCGAGCTCGCGGCGCACGCGTTCACCGGCGAGCGCCTCTTCCCTTTCGCCGCTCCGATCGGCGGCACGACCCTGATCCTGTCGTGGATCGCGCTGGCGATCGTGTTTGGCGCGGCGGCGCGGCGCAAGAGTTGACTGGGCGGGCGCCCGGTTCGACGCGAGTTTAGTCGCGCACGAACTCGAACTTGTCGACGTCGACAAGGCCCATGTCGGTGATCTTGAGATGCGGGATCACCGGAAGCGGCAGGAAGGCCACTTGCAGGAACGGCTCGGCAAGCGTCACTCCCAGGCCTTTGGCGCTTGCTCGCAACGGAATCAGCGCCTCGCGCACCTCCTCGAAGCTTTTGAGGCTCATCAGGCCCGCAACCGGAAGCGGCAGCTCTGCGACCACCTTGCCGTCGCGCGCAACCGCGAACCCGCCCTCAGTCTCCCGCAAGCGGTTGACCGCCGCCGCCATGTCGGCCTCGTCGGCGCCGACCACGCAAAGGTTGTGGCTGTCATGGCCGACCGATGACGCGATCGCGCCCCTCTTCATGCCGAAGCCCTTGACGAAGGCGGTAGCCCGGTTGTCGTTGACGCCGTGGCGGGCGACGACCGAGACTTTGACGACGTCCTGGTCAAGATCGACCCCGCGCTCGCCGTTCTTGAACGGCAGAGTCACGGGGACGCGGTCGGTGATGATCTTGCCGGGAATGACGCCGATGGCCTGGGTCGAGGGCCCCTGCCCGTGAGCGACGAAATCGGCCGGCTCGACCCGCTTCGCCTTCACGCTCCCCCGCCCGACCGGCGCAAGCGGCGAGCGCGCGGCGAACAGGGCGTCATCGACGAGGCGTCCGCCCGCGATCACCCTTGAGACGGCGCAATGCTCGAGATCGTCGATGACGACGAGATCGGCGCGCCAGCCGGGCGCCACCAGACCGCGATCGCGCAGCCCGAAGATGCGCGCCGCCGAGATCGACGCGGCGCGGTAGGCGGCGAGCGGCGGCGCGCCAAGCCTGATTGCAGTGCGGATGAGAAAGTCGAGATGGCCCTCCTCCGCAATGTCGAGCGGATTGCGGTCGTCGGTGCAGAAGGCGACGAACGGCGAATTGCGCTCGGTGATGAGGGGCGCGAGCGCGTGCAGGTCCTTGCACACCGATCCCTCGCGAATGAGGATCTGCATACCCTTGGCGAGCTTCTCCCTCGCTTCGGGCAGGTTGGTGACCTCGTGGTCGGTGCGCACGCCGGCGCTCAGGTAGCCGTTGAGGGCCAGGCCGCTCAGGAGCGGACTGTGCCCGTCGATCGGCCGGGTCTGGAACGCCGCGAGCTTGGCGAGGCACGACGGGTCGCGCGCCAGAAGGCCGGGGAAGTTCATGAATTCGGCGAGGCCAAGCACCTTGGGATGATCGGCCAACGCCACGAGATCGTCGGCCTCGAGCCGCGCGCCCGAGGTCTCGAGCGCCGTCGCCGGAACGCAGCTCGAAAGCTGCACCCTCAGGTCCATCGCGGTCAGCATCGCCGCGTCGAGGAAGTAGCGTAAGCCCGCCTGCCCGAGCACGTTGGCGATCTCATGCGGATCGCAGATCGACATGGTCACCCCGCGGGCGAGCACGCAGCGGTCGAATTCGAGCGGGGTCAGAAGCGAGGATCTCGACATGGCAATGGGTGTCGATGAAGCCGGGAACCACCACCTTGCCGCTGACGTCGATCTCGCGCTTGCCCCGGTATTCGCCGAGCGTTCCCACGATGCGGTCGCCGCAGATCGCGACGTCGCTTTTGACGAGTTCGCCGCTCACGAGATCGAAGACCCGCCCGCCCTTGAGCACGATGTCCGCCTCGGCGAGGCCCTGCCCCTGCTCGATCGCGCGAGAAAGAAAAGCGATGGCGTCGCTCATGCGAGGGGGCCTCGGCTGTGGTCAGATGAAGGGCGCGCGCATTGTCTCAGGCTTGCGCCTGGGGCTCAAGCCATCCGTTCAAGGGGCAAACCCAATCGCGCGCCCCCGGATGCGTCAGGGTTTGGTGCGGGAGAGCGCGGCCGCGCGTCCTGCGGCGGCATAGAGGTTCAGCCGGGAATAGACGCCAAAAGCGGAACCGTCGTCGAGAAAGCCGCCGCCCGGTCCTTCGGTCTCGGTCAGGATGCGGTTCGCCTCCTCGAGGCTGAGCTTCGGGAAAGCCGCTGTGAGGAGGTTCCCGGCCTCGGGCGCCAAGGCGCCGACATCCTCAATCTTGTCCGCGATTTCCGGATGCGCGATCGCCAGCCCGTAGGTCTGCGTTGTGGCGTAGAACGCCTCATTCATTGCAGGCGCGTTGAAGCGGCCGATGTCCTGACGCGCGCAAACTGCAACCGTATTTCCGCAAGCCGCCTCCAGCGCCGTGGTCAGGTCGGCTTGGGCCGCCGCGACGGCCGCCGGGAAGTCGCTGATCGTCTCCGGGACCTGAGGGTTGGACATTGCCGTCGCCCTGGCGAAATCCTTCAGCGCGCGGTTGACGTAGGCGGGATCGTTGGCGAGCAGGTGGGCGAGATCGTAGGCCGCCAGCGTTCGGCCGCCCAGCACGTCCATGGCGTAATGCGCCCCCATGATGATGCGGTCATTGCCGTATTCTGCCGCACGAACGACCATCTCCTGATACCGCTCAGGCGCCAGCAGAGCGAGCACAAGCGAACCCATGTATCCGTATGTCGTGTGCCCGCTCGGGAAGGATGGGCTGTCGATCAGGTTCATGATCGGGCCTTGGTTATAGACATCATTGCTGGCCGGAACATTGAAGTAGTCCGGCCCCACAATCGGCAGGATCGTGGGTTCGGTCTGGAACGGCCGAGAGTTCCCGTACTTGTCAACGCCCGGCGTCCCGCCCGGTCGGCCATAGGCGATGCCGAACGGATCCGGCGCCCCGTGAATATCCGTGAAGATAGCCAGAGCCTGGTCGGAAACCGGCTTCTTGCCGTCTGTCGTGCCGTTGGCGAAGAAATATTTGCCGACGTTCGAATCCGATCCCGACGTCGAGTTGGCGTAGGCGATCACGCTGGTCGATGGTCTTGGAGATACTGGTGAATCGCTCCCGATCGAGATAATGCGCGCGCGCCTGATATGCCGCCCCGAGCGTCGTGCCCAGGCCGTCCGCGAGCTGGGTCAGATTGCCGTCGGTGATAAAGGCGTCGCGAAGCGCCTGCTGCTGCTGTTCGGCGAACGGCAGCAAGGTGGGTTGCCGTACGACTCCAGTCTGGATTCCGCCGGTGACTGTGTAGTTGGAGGCCAGGGCGGCCCTGCCGTCCGGGCTGCTCGACAGGGCGGAGACCGGGGCCAGGCCTTTGAGAGCGGCCATGTTGGTCGCGCTCTGGGCGTCGGCCGCGACGATGCTCATCGCCAACGCGACAAGGCCTATCCCGCATCCTGCTCTGCTCATCGCGCCGCTCCTCCTCAACCGCGTCTCATCGGATTGTCGACCCATTCTTTTGCATCGCCATGACGGCGTCCAGCAACGATTTAGGCGATCGCTACGGCCTCGACGTTCTGGCCGTTGGCGAAGGTTCGAGCAGCCCGTCAGAGCGCCACGTTCACAGCGCGAATGACCGGGAGGCGGCTTCGCTTTGACGCTGGCCAGCGAATCGGCGTCTCGTCGGCCATGCTCGCTCCGATCCTTTCCATCCAGTCGCATGTCGTCTTCGGCCATGTCGGCAATTCGGCGGCGGTGTTTCCGCTGCAACGGCTCGGGCGCGAGGTCTGGCCGCTGATGACGGTGCAGTTCTCGAGCCACGCCGGCTATCCTGGCTGGCGCGGCCGGACATTCGACGCCGGCATGATCGACGAGTGCGTCGCCGGATTGCAGGCGATCGGCGCGCTCACCCGCTGCGCTGGGCTCTTGACTGGCTACATCGGCAAGCCGGAGATCGGCGAGGCCGCCTTGCGCGCGCTCGCGGCGATCCGCGCCTCGAACACTGAAGCCGTTTACGCTTGCGATCCGGTGATCGGCGACGTCGGGCGCGGAAGCTACGTCGCCGCGGGGGTCGGCGAGTTCTTCCGCGACCACGCCCTGCCGCTGGCGACCATTGCGACGCCCAACGCCTTCGAGCTCGAATGGCTGACCGGCGAGCCGGCCGACGATCTGGGGACGGCGCGGCGGGCGATCGCGGCGCTCCGCGGGCGCGGACCGCGGGTCGTCGTCGCGAAATCGCTGACGCTCGACGACACGCCGGCCGACGCTCTCGACATGCTGGCCGGGGACGAAACGGGCTTTTGGCGATTGCGGACGCCAAAGGTCCCGATTGCAGTCAATGGCGCGGGCGACCTATTCGCCGCGCTGTTCTTCCATCATTGGCTCGAGACGGGCGCAACGCCCGTGGCCCTGTCGCGCGCGGCGTCGTCGGTTTTTGCAGTCGTGACCGCCACCGAGGCGGCGGGCGCGCGCGAACTGGCCCTGATCGCCGCGCAGGACGAACTCGTCCGGCCGTCTCGGCTCTTCGCCCCCGAGCCGGTTTGATCCGTCCGGGCGCGGATTTACTTTTTTTGCACGTCGGCGCATGAGTGAAGGGATTTCGGTGTTATATGGGCGGTGAGAAGGGGAACGTTCATGACACATCCGTTCAGTCTGGTCGCAGGCGTCACGCTCGGAATCGCGCTCGCGTCATCCTGCGCCCAAGCGCAGACGGTCCATCGCCATGCGCACCATCCGGCGGCGGCCCCCGCCGGTCATGACATCACCATTCATGAGCGCGGCGTTGAACCCTGGCTGACCATGGGCACGTGGGCGCCCGTCGGCTCACGCAACGGCTACGTCACCGACACCTTCAGGCCGCCGCAGCGCGACACGGTCCAGGGGACCTTCGTCGGCGTGCGCGGAACCGACCGCCTGCCGAATCCGGTTTCGCTCCCGCAATCGAATTGGCCGCTGATTACCGTCTCCCAGCCCGGCGTCGACGGGCCTCTGTTCTCCTGGTATTGACCGGGCGCGCCGGCCTTTCGAGGAGCGCCACGGGCGCGGGACTTTCGTCTGATGGCGCGCCGTTTCCAAACGCTTGATGTTTTCACCGAGACGGCGCTGGCTGGCAATCCTCTCGCCGTCGTGCTCGACGCCGATGGGCTCAGCGACGCCCGCATGCAGGCGATCGCCGGCGAGTTCAACCTCTCCGAGACCGTGTTCGTTTTCGAGCCGAGGAACGCCGTCAACACCGCGCGCGTAAGGATTTTCACCCCGCAGCGCGAGCTGCCGTTCGCCGGCCATCCGACGATCGGAACGGCGGCCCTGATCGCACACCAGAGGGCCGGCGATCTGCTCGCCGCCCAGGACCTCAGGATCGTGCTCGAGGAAGCGGTCGGCGACGTCGTTTGCAGCGCGCGCCACCGCCAGGGCCGCGCGCTCGCCGCCTCTTTCGACCTGCCGAGACTGCCCGAGCGGCTCGACGGCAAGCCGCCGCCGGCGGCGGAAATCGCCCGGGGCCTCGGTCTCGACCCCGACGACATCGGTTTCGACGCGCACGAGCCGAGCCTTTATAGCGCCGGGGTCCCCTATCTCTTCGTGCCCGTCCGTTCGCTCGCCGCAATGCGAGCCGCCCGCCCCGGCCGGACGCACGGCGAGGGCGGCGGGCCATGGGCCTATCTTTACACCCGCGAAGCCGAGCAGAACGGGTCGACGTTTCACGCCCGGATGTTTTGGGAAGGGAGGGAAGATCCGGCGACCGGCAGCGCGGCCGCCGCCTTCGCCGGCGTGGTCCAGGCGTTCGACCGCCCGGGCGACGGCGAGCACACCCTTACGATCGAGCAGGGCTTCGAGATGGGCCGGCCGAGTTCTGATCGCGCTCAGCGTGACGATCGAAGCCGGCGTCCTCGCGGCCGCGACGATCGGAGGCTCGGTCGTCGTCGTCTCCAGCGGCTCGCTCGACCTGTGAGCGAGCCGACGCGCCTTCTCGAAGTCGGCGAGCTTGACCTCGCGTTCGAGCCCGCGCGGTGGGCGTTCGCCGAACGTCAGGCGGCGAGCATTGCGGCGCACTGGACGCGGATCAGGAAAGCCAAGCCCGCGCTGTTCAACGGGCGGGTGCTGCTTCTGGGCCGGCGAATCGTCGAGGCCCGCTCTGACGGCGTGTTGAGGCTCCGCGGCGCCTTTTTCGAGACCGACTATGCCGACTATCTCGCCTGGGAAGAATTCGGCTTTCCGGGCGACCCGGTCGACAATTGCTTCTCGATGGCGGCGCTGCGCGGCGCCGATGGCGCTTTCCTGATCGGCGAGATGGCCTCTCACACCTTCAACGCCGGGCAGATTTATTTTCCCGCCGGGGCGCCGGATCCCACCGACGTTTTTGACGGAAGGGTTGATCTCGAGGCGAGCGCCCAGCGGGAATTGTTCGAGGAGACCGGGGTGCAGGCCAGCGAGACTTCAATTGCGCCTGGCTGGACCCTGGTGTTCACGCCTCAGCGAATCGCCTGCATGAAACTGATGACGCTCGCGGTCCCTGCCGCACGGGCCAAGGCGCGGATCGACGCGCATCTCGCCCGCGACCCTCATGCCGAGTTCTCGCGCATGCACATCGTGCGCAGTCCGCGCGACATCGACAAGTCGCGCGTGCCGGCGTTCGTCGCCGCCTACCTCAGCGCGGCGTTCGCTCAGAGATCGGTCGGATAGCCGTGCCGGCTCTCCGAGGCGGCGATCATGGCCTTTGCCTCGGCGTCGCGCCCGGCGGCGCACACCCCCTCCGCCGCTGCGATGTCGCGCTTGATCTGGCTATAGACCGACGGGACGACATGACCCATGGAGAGGTCGTTGTCCTGAACCGCTCGATAACGCGCGATCTTGGCCGAGCAGTCGTCGCCTTGCGGCAGTTGGAAGCCGGGCGGCGTCACCGCGACGGAACCCGGCGTTGGCGGGGCGGAAGCCCGCGGCGGCGCCTCGCTGTTGCAGGCCGCCAGCGCAAAGCCGGCAAGGACAAACGGCGCGAGCGTCTTCATCGGCGGAGCGGCTCCCGGCGGGCGAATTGAGGCGTTCCCCGCAAGACTCGCCAAACCGGCGGCCGCGTCAAGCGCGGCCGGGTTACGCCCGCCTTGCGCTTTTGGCGCGGCTCTCCGTCCACGAGACGGCGCTGGCGTTTCGCGCTGCGATCAAGGAGAGCCGAAGGGCGCCGACGCGCTAGTCAATGCTCGCAAACTCGATTTCAAAACGAATCCCCAGCGGATCGCTATGCCACGTGGGATTGGCGCGAAGGCTCTTGCTGAGCAATCGGATGAACGACATCCCCGAATGGCTCGCCGCCGAGATGTCAAAATTCTCGGGAAATCCGACCCCATCATCTTCGTAAATCAGCTTCAGGCCGCCTGTTTCCTCGCGGGTGCAGGAGAGAGTGATCTTGGCCGGCAGGCCGGTTGGATGAGCATATTTTAGCGAATTGGAAACCAACTCAGCGGTGATGAGCGCCAGCGGCAGCGCTGTTTTCGATGACAGAACAATTTCCTGGGGACAATCGAAAGCAAGCGATGTGGCGTCCGGCGCCAGAGCGCCAGTCAAGCGATCACAAACTTCCTCAAGGTAAGACGATAACCGAACTGTTTCCGTTTTTGATCGAGCGAGCAGCAAATGAAGCGATCCAACCGTGCTTATGCGATCCGCAATTTCTAAAAGGAATATCTCAGGGTTTACTACGGGCCCACTTCTCGCTCGCTGTCGAATAAGCGCGCTGACAATCTGCAGGCTATTTGCAATCCGATGATCTGCTTCCCCTCGCAGATCGCGAGAAAAATCAGTGACAGGGATGGTCGCTTCAATTTGTGCCGGCATTGTGCGCTTTTCTGGGGTACGCGAGCTTATTATATATCGGTCTAGGACGGAAGGCGCCGCTTAGCAAGTATTATTTCCTCGTCAACTTAAGCAAGGGGTGGAATTGCATGAATATGTGCTGGATATACAATTGACTGTTCTATCTGCGGTTGCTCAGATTGGGCATTTGACAAAAGGTCGTAATTATGAGTAAGTGGTGCAAGGTGAGCAAACACAGCCTTTTATGCAGGGAGAGGGAGAAGCATCGTGACGTCGGACCCCCGCGGCGAACGTCTTCAAATCATGCTTACGGTGGATGAGCTTGACGCTCTCGATCAATGGCGATTCAGTCGTCACATGCCCAGCCGGGCAGCGGCGGTTCGCGAGTTGCTGCGCCGTGGGTTGGCGGCAGAAGGTTTTGACATCTCGGACGGAAAGACAAAGTCCGCTGAATTCGGCGTGATTGTCGACATCAAGAAGAAGGGCTGAACCTTGCGGCCGAAGACAGGGCGGCTGGGAACAATTCCTTTACGATAATCAGAATGGCGTGCTAACATCCTCTATTGCCGGAAAGCGTTTGCCGACTGGCGCGGGCGTTTCGCGCGCCTCACGCTGTTTGACTTCGCCATCCGGCTGAACGACGAGCATCGAGCAGGCCCGGCTTTTTCGGAGCCTCGGATTAAGCCATTGAAAACGAAGGATTCTCGGCAGAAAAATCCTTGGATTTTCCTTCCTCCGGTTTGGTTTTTTCCTTCCCGCGGCTTGGATCTTCCTTCTCCGGGGTTTTGCGAACGCTTCCCGCCTCGCAGGTCGTGAGCCATTCTGCGCCTCGATAAAATCGCACAATGCTCTAGGATGGGCTTCGCACCCTCGGATCGTCCGCCGCCAATGACTTCGACCTTCACCGCCCGCGTCATTCCGTCCATCTCGGACATTGACGCAAAGGCTTGGGACGCCTGCGCCAATCCCTCCGGCCGCTCGGTGGACGAGGCCGAAGGCGAACGGTTCAACCCGTTCATGTCCCACGCCTTTCTGCACGCGCTCGAAGCGTCGGGGTCGGTCGGCGGCCGGTCCGGCTGGACGCCGGCGCATGTGACGGTGGAGGACGCGAGCGGGCGCCTCGTCGCCGCCGCGCCGGCCTACCTCAAGAGCCACAGCCAGGGCGAATATGTGTTCGATCACGCCTGGGCCGACGCCTACGAGCGCGCCGGCGGCCGCTACTACCCGAAGCTCCAGGTCGCCGCCCCGTTCACGCCCGTGACCGGACGCCGGCTCCTCGTCGCGGCCGACGCGCCTCAGGGCGCCCGTGAGGCGCTGATCGGAGCGCTGCGCGAATTGCGCAAGCAGACCAAGGCGTCATCGATTCACGTGACGTTCCCGACCGCCGAGGACGCCGAACGGCTGTCCAACGCGGGATTTCTCGTCCGCACCGGCGAGCAGTTCCATTTTTCCTGCGACGGCTTCGCCACTTTCGACGACTTCCTCGCCGCGCTGGCGTCGCGGAAGCGCAAGGCGATCAAGCGCGAGAGGCGCGATGCGCTCGACGGTGGCGTGACGATCGAGTGGTTCACCGGGAAATCTATCCAGCCGGAGCATTGGGACGCATTCTTCAAGTTCTACATCCACACCGGCTCGCGCAAATGGGGCCGCCCTTATCTAACCCGCTCGTTCTTCGACCTGATCGGGGCGACCCTTGCCGACCGGGTTCTCCTGGTGATGGCGCGCCGCGCCGGCCGCTATATTGCCGGCGCGATCAATTTCATTGGCGACGATGCGCTTTACGGCCGCAACTGGGGCGCGATCGAGGACCGGCCGTTTCTGCATTTCGAGGTCTGCTATTATCAAGCGATCGACTTCGCGCTTTCGCGCGGATTGCGGCGAATCGAGGCCGGCGCCCAAGGTGAGCACAAGCTGGCGCGCGGCTATCGGCCGGCCCTCACCTATTCGGCGCATGAGTTCGCCGACGCTCGATTGGCGAAGGCGATCGCCGACTATCTTGGTCACGAGCGCGCCGCAGTTCGGCGCACGATCGCCTATTACGAGGGCCACGCGCCTTTCCGTCGCGGCGAGGACGAGGCGGGCGCCGACGAAACGCTGGGAGAATCCTTTGACGCCGACGTATGATCCAGACAACATCTTCGCCAAAATCCTGCGCCGCGAAGCCCCCTGCGTGAAGATCTACGAGGACGACGTCGCGCTGGCGTTCATGGACGTCATGCCGCGCGCCGACGGGCATACCTTGGTCATTCCAAAGGTCGCGGCTCGCAGCCTCTTCGACATCGACCCGCATGACCTCGCCCGGTTCATGCCGGCGGTGCAGAAGGTCGGGCGCGCGGTCATGGCTGGAATGAAGGCGGAAGGACTTTCCGTTCAGCAGTTCAACGAAACGGCCGGCGGGCAACAGGTCTTCCACCTGCATTTTCACCTCCTGCCGCGCTGGAGCGGCGTCGCGCTCAGGCCGCCGGGGGGACCGTTCCAGAACGCCGAGGCGCTAAGGCCCCAGGCCGAAAAGATCATCGCCGCTCTGGCCGAGGTCTGAACGATCGCGCCGGCCTTGCCCGGCCGCTGTCGAGGCGATTCGCGGCGCCCCTGGCCTCTATCGGCAGCACTAGCCCCCCTGATCGGAGCCGGTCTGCTCAATCTACGCTCATGCGTAGCTTGGCGCCTTCCTCACCGCCCTCGCGGTGCTTCTTGCGAGTTTGCTAACGAATTGAAGATGATGATGGTTAACGAGTCGTTGCCAAATCTGTGACGATTCTGCCACATCTCTTCGCAAAGTCTTCTAAGTTCGACAACCCAGGTGGACAGGCCAAAAACCGGACCCTATAGTCTGGCCATCGTCATTAGCGGCGGGGCGCGAGCGGGTAGCGTAGGGCGTCGCGTAGGAAAACGGAGACAGCGAATGATCAAGAATTGGTTCAAAGGGGTCGCGATCGCGGCGCTGACGGCCGTGGGGGCAGTCGCCGCGCAGGCAGCCGACCTCCCGACCAGAAAAGAGGCGCCGGCGCCGGTCTTCGTGCCGCCACCCTTCACCTGGACCGGGTTCTACATCGGTCTTAACGCCGGCGGCATCTTCAGCAGCGGCAGCAAAAACGCGACGCTTATCGTTCCCGGTTCGGAGCTTTGGCTGTCGAACTATTTCCCGGGCGGGCTTGGCAGCGGCAAGACCGGATTCATCGGCGGCGGCCAGGCCGGCTACAACTGGCAGACCGGCGCGTTCGTGCTCGGCGTCGTAACCGACTTCGACGGAACGAGCCTGAGCAGCTCGAGGAATTTCAGCAGCGCTCCCTTCACTGGGGCCGGGTTCCTTACCGGCGACACCCTGAATGTGAACTCCAAGGCGAGCCTGGACTGGCTGGGAACGACGCGGGCAAAGATCGGCTTCGTCGCGACCCCTGACAATCGCCTGATGGTCTACGGAACGGGCGGCGTCGCCTACGGCGGCGGAAGCTCGCACTTCAACGTCTACGACTCCGGTCACTAACTCATACTGGAGCGGAAGCCCGAGTTCCACGCGCGTTGGCTGGACGATCGGCGCGGGCGTCGAATACGCCTTCACCAACAACTGGACGATCGGCGGCGAATATCTCTACGCCAACCTGGGCAGCAGGTCGGTCACGACGGTCGCAAACCCGTCCGCCGCCTTTTTCTTTCCAAACGTGTATGCGACAGCGAAGTTCAGCTACAACGCGTCGATCTTCCGCGCTCTCGTGAACTATAAGTTCTGAGCGCTTAGCGCTCTGATGCGACTTGGTTTTGGGCCGGAGGAAAGGCTACTTTCCTCCGGTTCTTTTTTTGGCTGCGAGACGACGATTTGCGAATTGCAGGCAGCGTGCATGCCTATGAACGCGCTTAGGCGGACGCGGTCGCGGGGCGCATCTAGCCTGGGGCGTCGCGTTTCAACACGGAGACGGCGAATGATCAAGATTTGGCTCAAAGGGGTCGCGATCGCGACGCTGACGGCCGTGGGGGCAGTCGCCGCGCAGGCAGCCGACCTCCCGACCAGAAAAGAGGCGCCGGCCCCGGTGTTCGTGCCGCCACCCTTCACCTGGACCGGGTTCTACATCGGTCTTAACGCCGGCGGCATCATCGCCAGCGGCAGCCGCAACGCCACGCTTGTGGTTCCTTCGTCGGCTATCTGGCTTCAAGACTATTTCCCGGGCCGGATCGGCAATGGTCAGAGCGGGTTCATCGGCGGCGGTCAGGCTGGCTACAACTGGCAGACTGGCGCTTTCGTGCTCGGCGTCGTAACCGACTTTGACGGCACTACCTTGAGCAAGAGCTTCAATTATACCAGCAATCCCTTTTCGGGGGCTGGATGGTTGAACAACGACACTCTGAATGTGAACGCCAAGGCGAGCCTCGACTGGCTGGGCACCACGCGCGCCAAGGTCGGTTTCGTCGTGACGCCTGACAATCGTCTGCAGATCTATGCCACGGGCGGCGTCGCCTACGGCGGCGGCAGCGCGCACTTCAATATCTTCGACTCGGCCAATAGCGCATATTGGACCGGCAACCCGAGCTCCACGCGCGTCGGCTGGACGATCGGCGCAGGCGTCGAATACGCGGTCACCAACAACGTCACGATCGGCGGCGAATATCTCTACGCCGACCTGGGCAGCACCCATATCACGACGAGCCCGAACTCCTTCGCCAGCGCGATCTTCCCGAACGTGTACGCGACAGCAAAGTTCAACTACAACGCTTCGATCTTCCGTGCTCTCGTGAACTACAAGTTCTGAGCGCTCAGCGCTCCGATCTGATCTGATTTTGGCCGGGGGAAAGGCGACTTTCCCCCGGCTCTTTTTTGTCCGCGGGCAACGACGTGAATCGCCTGCCGCGGCGCCGCGCGATCGGCGCGCCTTCGCCGGCGGCCCTGGCGTCAAGAACGAAAGATTGCGTTACCGACTTTCGAGTTGAAGCCGTCCGCTACGGCTCCTTGCTGGCGGGGCCCGAATCGGCCGCCTCCACGCGTTTGCGCGAACGGCGCGCGCCCGCGGCGACGATGAGATCGCGCTCCAGACGCGGTTGGGCCGGCCCCTCCGGATAGACGAAGCTGAGCTTCTTTGCGCCGGTCTCGTCGGCCGTGACCACGACCTTGACCACGCCGCCGGTCTTCAATCTTCCGAAAAGAACTTCGTCGGCGAGCGGCGTCTTGATCTGGGTCTGGATGACCCGCGCCATCGGGCGCGCGCCCATCGCCTCGTCGTAACCGTTCTTGACCAGCCACTCGCGCGCTTCGTCGGTCAGCTCGATCGTGACGTTGCGGTCGCTGAGCTGAGCCTCGAGCTGGAGGATGAACTTGTCCACGACGCGCGCGATGACGGACTCCGGCAGGCGCCCGAACGGCACGATCGCGTCGAGCCGGTTGCGGAACTCAGGCGCAAACAGCCGGTCGATCGCCTCGCGGTCGTCCCCCTCGCGCTTCGACTTGTGGAAGCCGAACGCGGCGCTGGCGAGATCCCGCGCGCCCGCATTGGTGGTCATGATCAGGATCACGTTGCGGAAGTCGATTGCCTTGCCCGAGTGGTCGGTCAGTTTGCCATGGTCCATGATCTGAAGAAGAATGTTGAACAGATCGGGATGCGCCTTCTCGATCTCGTCCAGCAACAGGACCGAGTGGGGGTGCTGATCGATCGCATCGGTCAACAGGCCGCCCTGATCGAAGCCGACATAGCCGGGAGGCGCGCCGATCAGGCGCGAGACGGTGTGCCGCTCCATATATTCCGACATGTCGAATTGAATCAGTTCCAGGCCGAGACTGAGCGACAGCTGGCGCGCGGCCTCGGTCTTGCCGACGCCCGTCGGGCCGGAGAACAGGTAGCAGCCGATCGGCTTCTCCTGGTCGCGGAGGCCGGCGCGAGCGAGCTTGATCGCCGACGCCAAAGCCGCAACCGCCTCGTCCTGGCCGTAGACCGCCCGCTTCAGGGTCTCCTCGAGATGCAGAAGCACTTCGGTGTCGTCCTTCGACACCGACTTTGGCGGAATGCGCGCCATTGAGGCGACGGTCGCCTCGATTTCCTTGACGCCGATCGTCTTCTTGCGCTTCGGCTCCGGCACAAGCATCTGCGAGGCGCCGGTTTCGTCGATCACGTCGATCGCCTTGTCGGGCAACTTGCGGTCGTGAATGTAGCGCGACGACAGCTCAACCGCGGCCTTCACCGCTTCCCCGGTATAACGCAGCTTGTGGAACTCCTCGAAGTAGGGCTTGAGGCCCTTGAGGATCTCGATCGCGTCGGCGACGCTCGGCTCCTTGACGTCGATCTTCTGGAACCGGCGGACGAGCGCGCGATCCTTCTCAAAGTACTGCCGATATTCCTTATAAGTGGTTGAACCGATGCAGCGAAGGGTCCCTTGCGCAAGTGCGGGCTTGAGCAGGTTCGACGCGTCCATGGCTCCGCCCGAGGTCGCGCCGGCGCCGATGACGGTGTGGATCTCGTCGATGAAAAGGATCGCGTCCTTGTGCTGCTCGATCTCCTTCATGACCTGCTTCAGACGCTCCTCGAAGTCGCCGCGATAGCGGGTGCCGGCGAGAAGCGCGCCCATATCGAGCGCGAACACGGTTGATTCGGCGAGCACCTCGGGCACGTCCGAGTTGACGATCTTGCGCGCCAGACCTTCGGCGATCGCCGTCTTGCCGACTCCCGGGTCGCCGACCAGCAGCGGGTTGTTCTTCTGCCGGCGGCAGAGCACCTGGATCGTGCGTTGAACCTCGGCCTCGCGGCCGATAAGCGGATCTATGCGCCCCTCTCGCGCCTTCCGATTGAGGTTGACGCAATATGCTTCCAAGGCGCCTTCCTTTTTCTTTGAATCCGAGTTGTCCTTCGACTCCTTGGAATTGCGCGATTCATGCTCTTCGTCGGCCCCGCGCGGCAGGCGAGAGGAATCCGCGTGACCCGGACGCTTGGCGATCCCGTGACTGATGTAGTTGACCGCGTCGTAGCGGGTCATATCCTGCTCCTGCAGGAAATATGCCGCATGCGTCTCGCGCTCGGCGAAGATCGCGACCAGCACGTTGGCGCCGGTCACCTCCTCCCGACCCGACGACTGAACATGGAACGCCGCCCGCTGCACCACGCGCTGGAAGCCGTTCGTCGCCTTGGCCTCCTCCTGGCTGTCGACGACGAGGTTCTCGAGCTCGGTATCGAGATAATGAACGACGGTCTTGCGCAGCCCGTCGAGGTCGACGCCGCAAGCCCTCAGCACCGCCGCCGCATCGACGTCGTCGATCAGCGCCAGCAGCAGATGCTCGAGCGTCGCATATTCGTGTCGGCGCTCATTGGCGAGCGAGAGCGCCCGACGGAGGGTCTTTTCGAGCGCGCGGGAGAAAATCGGCATCGGGCGCCTTTCACTTCTTTTCCATGATGCATTGAAGAGGGTGCTGATTCTTACGCGCGTGGTCCATCACTTGCGACACCTTGGTCTCCGCGATCTCGTAGGTGTAGACGCCGCACTCTCCGACGCCGTTGTTGTGCACCTGGAGCATGATCTGCGTGGCCTCCTGGGCGTCCTTGTTGAAGAACGCCTGCAGAATTGAAATCACGAATTCCATCGGCGTGTAGTCGTCGTTAAGCAACAGCACGCGATACATGTTCGGGCGCTTCGTCTGCGTCCGGGTGCGCGTAATCACCGCCGCGCCGGCGCCCGGCGCTTCCCCCCCTCTCTTAGTGTCGCGCGAGGCCATCGCCCGAACCGGCGTTTGCGCTGAAGTCACGCCGAAGCCCGGATAGAGCCAGCGCGCCAGCCGAGCCATCCCCGCTCTGAGGCGAACAACCAACGGATTTGAAGCGGCAGCCACCGAAAGACCCCGATTGATGCCGGTTGGGTCTAGACGCACATAACCAACGCGCACGCGAACTCACGCAACTCAATCTATGTACGACGCGCCGCCGGCGCTAGATGTCGTTGCCGAATGGCAGCATTGCCAATTTGTCCGTCGCGCGCAAGAGCCTCAAAGCGTCGAACGACAAGAAGCTGCGCAGGCGCGCTTTTGGATCTCCGTCGCGCGCTGATAAATCCGGCTTTGCCCTCCGCCGAAAACGCGGCGACGACGGGAAGCGTTGGAAGAGAATGAAAATAAAAAGCCGGCGCTTGGAAGGCGCCGGCGTCAGCTGGAAGAGGATTTGTTCGCCGTATCTGGCGGCGACGCGATGGCCCGTTTACTTCTGGATGCTCGCGTAGGCCGTGGTGACCGGCTTCAACGCGTCGGAGGCGACTCGGGTGTAGAGCTCCGACACCTTGGTCGCCTGAGCGACAAAGCCCTCGTAGGCCTGCTTGGCGAATTCGGTTTGAATCTGGACTGCTGATTCGACGCTGCGAGCGCCGAGAAGCTTCTCGAACATCGCGGTGCCGGCCGAGAAGGCCTTCTTCGAATAGTCGGTCGATTCGGCGACGATATCCTGCAGGCCCTTCGACAGGGTGCTCGAAGCGGCGGTATAGGCTTCCAGCTGCTCCTTGGAGAATTTCTGGAGGTCGTCGAACGTCGGTGTGGTAGCGGTCATGGCTGCTCCTCTCGTTGGTTTCGCCCCTGAAGATCAATCAGCGGCGCGAACTTCGATGACGCCAATATGTGCACTGCACAATAAAAGTCAAGGATATTTTATTGCATTGCAGCAATTTGCCTCTGCGATCGGTTTTCGAACGCGGAAGTCGGTACAGATTGGTTGATAGAAATTCTTTTTATCACAATGGTTTACATTATTTTGTTTAACTAAAACATCCTCAATCCGGATCGCGCCCCTCAGAGGCCCGGCTGCAATTTCAGCGACTTGCTGGCGAAGGCGACGCTTGAGTGGGATGTCGTTAACCGCCGCGTAACCGCGCCGACATATCGTTCATGACCGTGTGAGTTACGCAACTGTAGCGGCTCGGCCTCAGTGGTTGCGTGAAGTGAACAGGGCGCGTTCATGGCGTTGCGTAACGGTTGCTCTCGAATTGGCCGGCTTGTTCGTCTGGCGACGGCGGCCCTCGTCTCCGGTTCGGCCCTTCTCATCGCCGGCGCGCCCGCCGAGGCGCGTCATTATCGGCATTACGGCTATCACCCCTATCACCGGCCGGTCGCTCATGCGGCGCACTACCCGCGTTATGCGCATCGCGGGCGGGTCCTTGCCGTCCGCCGGGCGACCGCGGCGGTTCCCGGTTCACCGGCCTTTTCGGCGCTCGTCGTCGACGCCAACAGCGGCCAGACGCTCTATTCGGCGGACGAAAACGGACTGCGTCATCCCGCCTCCATCACCAAGGTGATGACGCTCTACCTGTTGTTCGAAAAGCTCGAGCGCGGTGAGATGACGCTTCGTAGCGAGATTCCGATCTCCCAACACGCGGCGGCGCAACAACCCTCGAAACTCGGCCTCAGGCCCGGCGACACGATCGAGGTCGAGGACGCGATCAAGGCCGTCGTGACCCGTTCCGCGAACGACGTGGCGGTCGCGATCTCCGAGGCGGTCGGCCAGACGGAAGACAATTTCGCCGACATGATGACGCGCAAGGCGCACGAGCTCGGCATGTCGAACACGCTCTATCGCAATGCTTCCGGACTCCCGAACAACGAGCAGGTGACCACGGCGCATGACCTCACCATCCTTGGGCGCGCGGTCGAGGAACGGTTTCCCCGCTACTTCCATTATTTCTCGACGGCCGCGTTCCAATATGACGGCGAGGTGATCGGCAATCACAACCACCTGCTCGGCCGCGTCGACGGCGTCGATGGAATCAAGACCGGCTACACCCAGGCGTCGGGCTTCAACCTCCTGACCTCGGTCCATCGCGACGGACGGTCGCTGATCGCCGTCGTTATGGGCGGCCGAAGCGCCGGGGCGCGCGACCGGATCATGCAGAATCTGATCGCCGACCACATTGCCGAGGCTTCGACCTCACGCTCTGCGACCATGATCGCGGACGCTGCGCCCGACGAGCGCGCGGCCGCCCATGAAGAGCCGCCCGCCAGCGAGCGCGCGGCGGCTGCGCCTCAGCGGGTCGCCGAGCGGGACGCCCAGTCCGCCACCGGCGAAGGCGATAACGCCGACGGAGACGACGTCGCGCAGCAAAATGGGGCGCCGGCCGCGGCGACAACTTCGCTGGCCTACGCCTCGCCCCCTTCCCCCGGGCCGGCCTCAGCCGACCCTGGCCGGGTCGAACGTCGCGGCCTCGCGGCGGCGCCGAAAAAGCGGCTGTCCAACCGGCAGGCCAACGCGAGCGCGCCGCTTCCGCCGCCCGAAAGGCCGCAGGGCGGCAAGCCCGACCGCCAGACAAATCGCCAAAAGACGTCCGCGCGGACCACGACCCTCGCGCGCGCTCAATCCCAGGCTCCGGATCCCGGCGAGGACCACGGCCGCGGCGGCTCGGCCGCGCCCGGGAGCTGGATGATCCAGATCGGCGCCAGCGACGACCCCGCGAAGGCGAACGCCCTTTTGATCCGCGCCCGCGAACGCAACCGTTCGACCCTCGCCGC
Organism: uncultured Alphaproteobacteria bacterium; assembly: GCA_963776665.1. Classification (GTDB taxonomy): domain Bacteria; phylum Pseudomonadota; class Alphaproteobacteria; order Rhizobiales; family Beijerinckiaceae; genus Roseiarcus. Next base: position 173,842 of record CAVZNQ010000023.1, on the reverse strand, counting down.
CGCCAAGCCGGTCACCGAGCCCGTGCGCAGGGGCGACGGCACGCTCTACCGGGCGCGGTTCGCGATGCTCGATTCAGCTTCCGCCGAATCCGCCTGCCGCTCCCTCAAACACAATGGTTTTTCCTGCTTTCCCGCCCACGACTGACCCGCTCAAAGTCCCCTGCCTCTCAGGAGCCTCGGCTAACCTTGTCGTTGCATCAGAACATCCTTGGCCTGATTGACCCGCGCGGCAAGCGCGGTCGAGCCGCCGTGATCTGGATGAAACTTTTTCATCAGGGCTCGATGGGCGCGGATGATGTCGGCCGCGCTCGCGCCTTCGGCGAGTTCCAGAACTTCGAGCGCCTCCTTGCGCGACATCGCGCCGCCCTTTCCCCACCCTTGAGGCTCACCCTGGTCTGCCTCACGCCAGCCGGCGAACCGGCGGTCGAGATATGCCTCTAGGAGACTGACGCCGTCGGGATCGTCGCGCGCGAGCTCCTGGCGGAGCGAGACAAGTTCGGGACGCGATAGGGTTTCGACCGCGCGGCCCGCATAAGCGCCGGCGAGGACCGTTCCGCTCATCGCGCCAGTCGTGTGATCGAGGCGCATTTCCACCATCGCCGATCGCGCGGTCGAGGCGCGTCCCGAACGCCCGCCCGCTCCAACATCGCGAAAGGCCGTGGAGGCGCCCCCGGTCGTCTTCCAGCCGGCGAAGTTCGCCACCATGCCCGCAACCGCGGCGGCGAGCCCAACGCGCCCGCGCAAGAGGAGGAGCAGCGCGCCGATCATCCCAACCACGCCCCCGCCGTGGCGCACCAGCCGCGCCGCCGCGGCTGCGTCCATGCGCGCGAACTGCTTAATCGCCTGCACCACAAGGAACAGCAGAATCAAGCCTATAACGAAATTCATTCCAGTAAGGCTTTCAATTGGACCGGTGTTTGATTGGGGCGCAGCAAACCCCGGACTAACTCCGCCGAAGGCGAATCTACGCCAACTTCATCCCTTGCGCATCTGCGACAAAAGGAGCCGCGCCGCCGGGTCGGAGGCCGCCTCGCGCGCAAGCGCTGTTTGGCCTCCCGCGGCATAGGCCGCCGCCGCGCGCAAAAGCGCCGACAGGCGCGCCGACGCGCCGGCGTCGAAGGCGCTGAAAGCGCCTCCCGTCAGGCGCGCGATCTCGCTGAACGCCCGCCTCGCCGCCGGATCCTGGCCTTCCTGGAACATGAACGCCTTGACCCCGAGGAGCGCGAGCTCGCCTGCCAGAACGGCCAGTCTGTCGGGGTTCTCCTCCATCGCGTCGCCAACGAAGACAAGGACTCCGACCTTGGCGCGCCTCGCCTCGTCGCGCGCATGGGCGAGCACCTTGCGGATCTGTGTCGATCCGCCGCGAACCTCGATCCGGCTCATGAGCTCGGCCAGCCCCTGCCCGCCGGAGACGAAATTCGACGCCCGGCACTCATCCATGCCGCGGAAATAGACGAGCTGGACGTCGAGCCCGCCGAGCCCCGCGGCGGCTTCGAACATCTTGGCCTGCAGCGTCTGGGCGAGATCCCACGTCGGCTGGCGGCTCATGGTCGCGTCGAGGGCGAAGATCAGCCGCCCGCGGCCGGCTGCGGCCGGGGCCGGGACCTTTTTCGCCGCCTCGACGAAGGCGGCGATGTGGTCGGCGCCCGTCCGCCGGGCAAGCGCGCCGTCTTTGTCCTTGTCCATTCCGGCCTCGAACTTATTATCGAGGCATTAGATTGGGCGCCGCGACCCGCGCCACAAGCAGGCAAACCGCTTTATTTACAACAGCCCGAGTCCCGCGAGCTCGCGCCGCAGCCCCTCCGGCATAGCGGCGAAACCGGGCTGGCTCTCGTCGATGTCGGGGGGCGCGGATTTGGCCTCAAAATAACGCCAGCCCTGAAAAGCGCGCATCGGCCGCGGCGCGACCGCGATCACGGCGCTGTCGAGCCAGAGCTTGCAGCGCCCGATCCCGTCGGCATCCACGAACGGCTCAATGCCGAGCATCCGCTGCCGGGCGGCGATCTGGCCCTTGATCACCCAGTAAAGCGAACCGCCGTCCAGAATGTCCGCCGCCCGCTTCGGCGCCATCCGGGTGACGTGTGCGTGACGGAGCGGTGCGCGGCGTCGCCTAGCCTCCGCCATCCGCGCGGCCATCCATTCGCGCAGATCGGCGAGCGAATTGGCGCCGACGCAGAGCTTGATAAGGTGCAGGGTCATATGAGTCCCCTCACGACCGTCGAGGACATTCGTATTGATCTGAACGGCACACTTTCATCCGTGGCGGCGACCATGACAACGTTCCCCCAAGGCGATCGCCGATACGCCAACCTTCGTCTTGATTCCCGGCATTTTGGTCCAGGACGACCAGCTCAGGTTTCCCATGATTTGTGATTCCCTCTTGAGCGCGATTCAATCTCATACTGCGCGAAACGCGCCGTATTGCGCCAATTTCTTTTCCTCGCAAAGGCGACATGCGCCCTCCGCCTGCTCGCGCGGCCGCTCGTCTTCGCCCGTAATATTCAGGGCTTGTCACCGTCGATCGCGAGATGAAATGCCGTTTGACTTAGATATCGCACCGATTGACGCCGTATTTTCGAAGCTAACTTGTCAGTAGGTAGAAATACCTATACTTTTACTTCGAGCGTAGAGAAACGCGAATTGATGTCGCAGTAAGACTCCGGGAGATGGAGGGGGCGGCGCAAATGACCGACTTCGCAAAACGGACAAAGCGGGTTCTGGTGTCTGCTGCGGTCGCATCGGCGATCCTCACCACGACCGGGAGCGTTCGCGCCCAGGTAGTCAATGGCGACTTCGAAACCCCCAATGTGTCGGGCGCTCCCCAGGGCTTTCTCGAGGGCGCAGCGATCAGCGGAGCGGACGTCGGATGGTCATTTCCGGTCGTCGCCGGGGGACATAGCGGCATAACTTATGAACTCGACGCCAACGGCTTCAATGCACCGGCGCCGCCGGCCGGCAGTCAGGTGGGCCTCATCCAGAATATCGGCCAGATCTCGCAATCGGTCGATCTTCAGCCAGGCTACTATGTGCTTACGTTCGATCTGGCGGAGCGGGCTTTCGGTTGGTCGGGCGCCGGAAAGAATACCCCGACCCCGTTGCCCATTCAGGTCAAGATTGGCGGACATTCATTTGGACCTTACTCGCCGACCAGCACTTCGGCTTATAACAAGGTCTCGACGCCGCCGTTTCATATCGCCACGGCCGGGGCGCAACTGCTCGAATTCGTTGGCACGGGCCCCCTTTATGTCGCGAATGTCGAAGACAACACGACCTTTATCGACGCGGTCTCCATCTCGCTCTCCGGACCGGTCATCACGTCCGGACCAGCCGATATCGACCCGACCAGCTCGATTTCTCTCGGCGGAGACCAATTCGGCTCGCCGCCCGGTCAAATCAAGGTTGTGTTCCCGTCACACTCCGAGACGCCCTTCTCGAACGGGTCCAAAAGCGAATTGCATCTTGACACGACTGGCTCGAACACGTCCGCCAAGTCCACAGCGCGCATCGACGGCGGCCATCCTCAAGGCGCCGTGAACGAGCAGACCGTGGACATCACGCTCGCCAGCGCCGACGGCAATCTGACGTCGAATGTCTGGCACGCCATGTTTCATGATAACGCCGTTATCACCAGCGGCCCGAACACGATCACTCCCGGTCAGCCGTTTTTACTGAAGGGCTGGGATTTCGACAGCACGGCCGAATGCGCAAAAACAAGCAAGAACGCCGGCAAAATCACGGTGCACTTCCCGACGAAATCTTGGCAGCAGTTCAACAATCAAGGCGACAACAAATCTTACGATGATCTCGTCATGACGGTTCCGACCGGCGACGATTGTACGCCCGATATGATCAAGATCGCGCTGCCACACGACCTTTCGGGTGTTGTCTCGCAGGACGTGCAAATCACCTTCGAATCGCCGGGCGGACGAAAATCGAACGCATGGAGCGCGCATTTCAATCCGCGACTCGAAATGCGGGTCATACCGTGGCAATTGGTGGCTGTGGTTTCCTGCAGCAATCAAAGCGCCTACGACAATTGCAACAACCCGAATCAAACCGGAAGCTGTTGGGATTTTATCCCCTTTTTTGTCGAGGGCACTGTTAGTCCCGGGCCTGACGACAGTATGATAGGCTACCACGTTGGATGCTGGGGCCTCAGCTCCGACAATGGCACCGACACCTATTTTACTTTAGTCCGCAACGACTGGGTAATCACCCAGTTCGCTTTACGGAATCTCGTCGACAACGCGTCCGACAGTTCCACGACCAATCCGCCGTCGCCGATGTCGAGCACGTTGATTAACGTCAGCGTAAACTGGCACATCGGGGCGACTGGCGGGGCCATATGGTACGCTGGGGACATTTACGCCAAGGGACCGGTTGGCGTTCCTTTCCAATAGCGCCACGACAATCCGGAGGACCATCACGATGCTCAAGCTCTGGATTCTCGCCTGCGCAATCTGTCTCGCCGGGTCCAGTCCGCTTTGCGCCGCCGAAACGATCCAGGTCGAGAAATTGACCAACGCGCAATTGCAGGAGGCGCTCAAAGCCGCTCCGGACGACACGATCATCGATTATCAGGGGATCCAAAAGACCAAGGCGCAATTACGCAGCGAACTGCAGGCGCAGCACAAGCCATTCGATCCAGAGAAGACAAAAGAGGCGGCCGATCAGAGCCAGGCCAAATTCCAGGCCGCGGCCAAGGCGTTGAACGACCAGCAGGACGCCGCCGTCGCCGCGGAAAACGCCGCCGTCGACGCCGAGTTCGAGAAACTGAAGGCGCGCGAAACCCCGGCTAACTGACCGCAGAAGCGTGGCGGCCGCTGCCGCCGGCATTTTTGGGCCCCCGCGCAACCTCGCCCCGGAACCTGAAAACCGATAACTCGCGAGTTTTATATAGATTGCGAATTTTGTTGCGAAAAACAGAATATCGTGCTATGAATCTAACTCGCAGGAATTCGCCCACGGGGTACGCCCCCGCTGACGAGCCAACGAAAGAGGCAAGAGCGTTTGAGACAAAAAACACATGGCCTGAGACAAAGGGTTTTTTTCTTGCTTGAATCGGCTGTAACCCATTGAAAAGTCCCGATTCGGAAAAATAAAAGCAAGCAAATGCAAGAGAATTTTGCTTGGTTTTATTTGCGTGGACTTGCCGCGGCCCTGCGGCTATTTTGACTGCACAGCCGAGTTCTTTGCATTATCACGCTCGCCCTCGCCTGCCCCCTTTCCCTCCGCCTCCACCCGCATTAGGCGCTCGCCCATGTCGACCTGGGCGCCGACGTCGACAGTGAGGTCTCGCACGACGCCGGCGTGGGGCGCGACGAGGGCGTGCTCCATCTTCATCGCTTCGACGACCGCCAGGCGCTGGCCCGCCTCGACCTTTTCATCCTCCCCGACCGAGAGCGCGACGATCCGTCCGGTCATCGGCGCTCTGATCGCAGCGTCTCCCTCCGCCGCCGCCCCCTCGGCCTTGGCGAATGGATCGATCAGCTCGACGAACGCCTGCCGGCCGCCGGCGAAGGCGTAAGCCCCGCCATCCGTCTCGTAGAGCGTGATCTCGTCCCGTTGGCCTGGGCCCCCGCCGTCGCCGAAGTCGGCATTGGCGCCCTCGACGAGATGCAGGCGGGCGGGGATGTGGTCAATCGTGACGTCGAGGCCGATCCGGCGCGCCCCGACGAGCTCGAACGAATCGGCGGTCGCCCACGGGTCGAACGGCGCGAGCGGCGACCGCCGGCGCCCGCCGCCCTTCTCGAACAGGAGCAGCGCGGCCGCATGGACGGCGCGCTCTGTCCGGCGGATGGGGCTGGGCGCCGAGACGTCCGAGATTGGCGTCGATGAAGCCGGTGTCCACCGTCCCGGCCGCGAACTCCCGGCTGCGCAGAAGCGCCCGCAGGAAGGCGAGATTGGTCTTCGGCCCGATGACCACGGCGTCATCGAGCTCTTTCAACATCGCCGCCAGCGCTTCGGCGCGGGTGGCTCCATGAACGATGAGCTTGGCGATCATCGGGTCATAGTAGGGCGTGACGCTGTCGCCGGCGGCGACGCCGGTATCGACCCTGACGCCCCTCAATCCCTCCTCGCCCTTGAGGTTCAAGAGATGGATCCGGCCGGCCGAGGGCAGAAAATTGTGCTCGGGATCCTCGGCGTAGACACGCGCCTCGATCGCCGCGCCAGTGCAGGCTATCTCATCTTGCGTGAGCGGCAGCGGCTCGCCCGCGGCGATCCTGAACTGCCATTCGACAAGGTCGAGGCCGGTCGTCGCCTCGGTCACCGGGTGCTCGACCTGAAGCCTTGTATTCATCTCGAGGAAATAGAAGGCGTCGGGTTTCAGGCCGCGCGACGGATCGGCGATGAATTCAACGGTGCCCGCACCGACGTAGCCCGCGGCCAGCGCAGCCTCGGTCGCCGCCCTGGCCATCGCGGCGCGCGTCTCCTCAGGCAGACCCGGCGCCGGGCATTCCTCGACCACTTTCTGATGCCGGCGCTGAGCCGAGCAGTCGCGCTCGTAGAGGTGGACGCATCCGCCGTGGGCGTCCGCGAATACCTGCAATTCGATGTGGCGGGGCGAGGCGATGTATTTCTCGATCAGCACTCGCCCGTCGCCAAACGCCGCCTCGGACTTCTCGGATCGCGCTCTCGAGCTCGGCGTCGAACTCGACATGGGCATCGACGCGGCGCATGCCCCGCCCGCCCCCGCCGGCGATCGCCTTTATCAGCACCGGATAGCCGATCTCATAGGCCTTCTCGCGCAGGAACTTCGGGTTCTGGTTGTCGCCGTGATAGCCGGGAACGACCGGCACGCCGGCTCGCTGCATCAGCGCCTTGGCCGAGCTTTTCAGGCCCATGGTCCGCATCGCCGCGGGCGGCGGCCCAACAAAAACAATGCCGGCGCTCGCGCAGCGGTCGGCAAAATCAGCGTTCTCGGACAAGAATCCGTAGCCCGGATGCAGGCATTTGGCGCCTACCCTTTGCGCGAGCGCGACAATCGCGTCTTGATCCAGATAACCGCTCGCGCCTTGACCGATCTCGTGCGCTTCGTCGGCAAGCCGGGTGAACAGCGCCCCGCGGTCGACTGGCGTGTGCAGGACAATCGCCCGGATTCCCATGCCCCGCGACGTGCGAATGATCCGGCAGGCGATCTCGCCGCGATTGGCGATGAGGACGGTGTCGAACATCAGGGGCTCCGCGAGAGACTTGTCTAGCGAACGGCAGCGCCGATGGCGAGCGCGCGGTTGAGGCGAATATCGGGTTTGGGGAGGGTTTCGCGCCGAGCCAAAGAAAGTCACAAAGCATGGTCATAGTGCGCACTCCCCCTTCAATCGCAACCCAACGGACGTCCCGCCGATGACCTTCGTCGACAGAGCGCGCGCCTTCATCGGGCTCGCCGACCCCCTACCCAAATGGCCGCCGGACAGGCTTTCGCTCGCGCTTCAGGGCGGCGGTTCGTTCGGCGCCTTCACCTGGGGCGTTCTCGACCGGCTCCTGCAAGAGCCCGGAATCGACTTTGACGCGATCAGCGGCGCCAGCGCCGGCGCCGTCAACGCGGTGCTGATGGCGGCGGGCATGGTCGACGGCGGGGCCGAGGAGGCGCGAGCGCGCCTGACCCAGTTCTGGCGGCGGATGAGCCGGGCGGCGGCGCTGCTGCCGAAGCCGGCCGAATCTCCGTTCGGGGCCGGCTTCGACCTCGCGATCCGCTCGATGTCGCCCTATCAATTCAACCCGTTCAATCTGAATCCGTTGCGCGAGGCGCTCCTCGCGTCGGTCGATTTCGAACGCCTGCGCGGCCGCTCGGCGATCAAGCTGCTGCTGGGCGCGACCCGGGTCAGCGACGGCCGGCTGAGAATTCTGACCAATTCCGAACTGACGGTCGAGGCGGTCCTCGCTTCGGCCTGCCTGCCGCTGCTTCATCATACGATTGAAATCGACGGCGAGGCTTATTGGGACGGCGGCTATGCGGCCAACCCCCCACTGATTCCGCTCATTCGCGCCTCCGAATGCGATCACGCGCTCATAGTCCAGGTCACGCCGATCAAGTCGGACCGGCTCCCCAGGACGGCGCGCGATATTGCCAAGCGCATCGAGCAGATCCAATTCAACGCAACGCTCAACAGCGAACTGGAGACCCTCAAATTCGGGAAGATGATCGGGGCCACCGGGAAGTTACGGCGGCTGCGCATCGGCCGTATTTCGGTCGACGAGGAATTCGAGGGTCTGGCGGAAGAGAGCGCGGGCAATCTCGATTGGGAATTCCTCGAGCGCCTGCACGCCAGCGGCCGCGTCGCCGCCGACCTCTGGCTCAGACAGGACATGCCTCAGGCGCCATCCACCCGCCGGCCGGACCAGGCGGCTTCGTGAGTCAGATCGAATTCCGCCCGCGGGCGTTAGCCTCTGCTTTTTGACATCGATCAATGTTCGAAGCTACGTTAATGTCTACTCGCCAAATCGACCTGGCGCGCTATGTGCGCCGGGCAGGGATTTCCAAAATGACAATTCGCCAACTTGGATGCTTTACCGTCGCAGCGGCTTTGACAGCGCTCGTCGCTACGCCGGCGCCGGCGCAGACCTTCGTGAAGGCCGGCACGCTGACCTGCGACGTGTCGGCGGGGATTGGACTCATTCTCGCCCAGAACCAGACGATGACCTGCGCCTTCCAGCCCCTCTCCGGCGCGCCGCCGGACCAGTATACGGGGCGGATCGACAAGTTCGGCGTTGCAATCGGCGCGGTCCAGCAGGGAACGCTCATCTGGGGCGTTTTCGCGCCCGCCGACGGCGTGCCGCATGGCGCGCTTGCCGGGACCTATGTCGGGGTCGGCGCCGAGGCCACAGCCGTCGTGGGACTCGGCGCGAACGCTTTGATAGGCGGAACTGGGCGGGCGTTTTCGTTGCAGCCGGTCTCAGTCCAGGGGCAGACCGGCATCAACATCGCTGCGGGCGTCACAACTGTCACGCTAACCTCGCTGCAATGACTGGGTGAGGGAAGCGACCCGACCGTTCCGGCGGCGAGCACGCGCCTGCACCTCGGCGAGCGGGCAGCCTCGGCGCCAGAGGCGGACCAACGCAGGGGGCAAGCAAATGACGAAGAAGGACCACCCGGAAAACGGCGAAGAGGCGAAAGGCCATGAGAGCCCGAGCGCTGCGACCGTGTCGGCCGCCGCCAAACGCGCGCAGCACGCGCTCGAAAGCGCCAAGGACATCGTCGCCCAGGCTCACCTCGACGACGTCGGCGCCAAGGCCGCCGCGGCGGCGTCGAACCTCTATCGGGAAGGCCGCGACCGTCTCGCCGACAACGAAGAGTTGTCACAGGCGGCGGAGCAATTGAGCGCCGCGATCCGCAAGAATCCGCTCGCCGCAGTCGGAATCGCGTTCTCGGCCGGTCTTCTGCTCGCGCTCCTCACTCGCGGTTAAGAATCAATGCGAAACGTGATCGCCGAGGTCGCGCAACGGCAGGCGCAGGCTGCGGTCCGTCGCGCGGTCGTTCCGGCGGCGATAGGCTTCGTCGCCCTGGTTTTCTTTCTTTTTGCGCTCGTCGCGCTGTTCGCAGCGCTGTTTTATCTTGCGGAACCGATCTACGGCCCGCGCTCCGCGGCGCTGATCATCGCGGCAGTAGCCTTCGTCCTCGGTCTCGTCGCGGTGCTGTTTCTTGTGGTCAGGCCACGGCCAAAGCCTGCGCCGCCGCCCGACACGACGCTGCCGCAACTCGTGACGCTGTTGGCGCAAGCCGCGCCCTCGGTCGCCCCAAGGCAGGTCGCATTTGCGGCAGCACTGCTTGCGCTGGCTATCGGGCTGATGTCGCGAGGCTCCTCGACCGACAAGAAATGACGCGCGGCGGACTATTCGATGAAATAGTTCTCGTCGATCTTCCGCACTTCGTAGACGTCCTTGACCCGGATTCCTACCCGGTGGCGAATCATCAGGCTCGCAAGTTCCTGTCCGTCGATGAGAACCACGCGCTTGGAGACCCGGGTGATGAAGTCGTAGGCTGTGCTGGGAAAATAGGACGTCGTGACCAAAACGCCCTTGGTCGCCCGATGACCCTCCAGGCCGCCAACGAAATCGCGCACTTCACGCAGCGGGACGCCGTTGTCAGGGTCGAGCCGCTTGGCCTGCACGTATACGACATCAAGGCCCAGTTCGTCCTCCTTGATCACGCCGTCGACGCCGCCGTCTCCGACCCGGCCAAGCGCGCGGCCCATCTCGGCGCGCCCGCCGCCGTAGCCCATCCGCACCAAGAGGTCGATGATCAGGCGCTCGAAGAACGCCGGGCTGAACGAATGAACCCGCTCGACGATCTCGCGCCCGAGCTCGGCGTTGAGGAGCTCGAAACTCGACGCGATCAAAGCCTCGGCGTTATCCCGCAGGTCGGCATCGTCCACAACCTCCGCGACCTTGCTTTGGCTTCGCCAGGCGACGAACTCTGGATAGCGCTCCAATAGTCCGAGGTCGATCTCGCAGAGGCCTTCGGCGAGCAACTTTCGGCCGCGGTCGGTGGCGCGGCAGTAGCCGCGACGGGGCAGTTCGATCAGGCCCGCCTTCGAAAGGTAGGACCTGGCCCAGTTCAGCCGATTGCCGAACAGCGTTTGATTGCCGCTCGGCAGCATGACCTGGCGTTCCTCCGCCGAGATCCTCAGGGCCTTGCCGACCTCCTCCTCCAACCCCGCGATGCTGATCTCGTCATAGCGCTGCCCAATCGTCTGTAACGCCGGCAACATGAGTTGCTGAAAACTGGGCACGCTCATTGGTTTTCTAATGCTCCTGATCCATGGCTACATGCGAAAGACGCCGAAGCGGGTCGGCTCGACTTTGGCGTTGAGCGTGGTCGAAAACGCCAGCGAAAGAACCCGCCGGGTTTCCCGCGGCGTAACGATGCCGTCATCCCAGAGGCGGGCGGTGGCGTAGTACGGCGATCCTTCGGCCTCATATTTGGCCCGTATCGGGGCCTTGAACGCTTCCTCGTCGTCCTTGGGCCATTCGCGCCCTTCCAGATCGAGCGATTCGCGCCTTAGCGTCGCGAGCACGCTCGCAGCCTGTTCGCCGCCCATCACGCTGATGCGCGCGTTGGGCCACATGAAGAGAAAGCGGGGAGAATAGGCGCGCCCGGACATTCCGTAGTTGCCGGCGCCGAACGAGCCGCCGAAAATGAGCGTGATCTTGGGCACATTGGCGCAGGCGACCGCTGTGACGAGCTTTGCGCCGTCCTTGGCGATGCCGCCCGCCTCGTAACGCTGTCCGACCATGAAGCCGGAGATGTTCTGCATGAATAGCATCGGCACGTTGCGCTGGGCGCAGAGTTCCACGAAATGCGCACCCTTGAGGGCGCTGTCGGAAAACAGGACGCCATTGCTGGCAATGACGCCGATAAGCATACCCGAAAGACGCGCAAATCCGGTCACCAGCGTCGTTCCATAGCGCGGCTTGAAGGCGTCGAACTCCGAACCGTCGACGATCCGGGCGATGATTTCATGCGCGTCGGCCTGCTGGCGAAGGTCGACCGGCATGACCAGCTCGAGTTCCTCCGCGGGATAAAAGGGCTCGACCGGTTTGGTCAATCCGATCGCCCGCTTCGGCTCCCGATTCAGGTTGGCGATCGCCCGCCTGGCGAGCGCAAGCGCATGCGAGTCGTCGCGCGCAAGCGCGTCGGCCACCCCGGAGACCCGCGTGTGCATGTCTCCGCCGCCGAGCTCCTCCGCGCTCACAGTCTCACCGGTCGCTGCTTTGACCAACGGCGGCCCGGCGAGAAAAATCGTGCCCTGCTTGTCGACGATGATCGTTTCGTCCGACATCGCCGGGACATAGGCGCCGCCCGCGGTGCATGATCCCATCACCACGGCAATTTGGGCTATGCCGGCGGCGGACATGCGCGCCTGGTTGAAGAAGATCCGCCCGAAATGATCGCGATCGGGGAACACCTCGGCCTGGTAGGGCAAATTCGCCCCGCCCGAATCTACAAGGTAGACGCAGGGCAACCGGTTCTCGGCCGCTATCTCCTGGGCGCGCAGATGCTTCTTGACCGTCATCGGATAATACGTTCCGCCCTTGATCGTCGGGTCATTGGCGACGATCATGACCTCGCGGCCGTCGACCAGGCCGATGCCGGCAATCAGCCCGGCGCCGTGCACGTCGCCCTCGTACATCCCGAACGCGGCGAGCGCGCCGATTTCCAGGAACGGCGAACCAGGATCGATCAGGCCGGCGATGCGTTCCCGAGCCAAGAGCTTGCCGCGAGCGATGTGACGCTCGCGCGCCTTGGTCGAGCCGCCCTCCGCGGCGACGCGACGGCGGAGGTTGAGTTCGTCGACAAGTCGGCGCCATGCGGCCGCGTTGGCTTCCTGATCGCCTGCCTTTGCAGTCAGGGCGCTCTTAATTCGCGTCATCGCGTCCGAAATCCCCGATCCCAGCTCACAACTTTGCGGCAGGCGCCAGCGTTGTTGTCGTTGTTCACCCGCGACACTGCGGGCAAAGCTCTTGCCGATTTCATAATTTCATCCAGCGAATGCTTGGCTTCCGCTAGAGCATGCGCCTTGTTGCGTATTTGCAACATATAGTCGTTGTAAAGCGCCCATTCCCGACTTTGGGGAAGTGGGGATCACCGCCACTCATCTTCCCTCAGCCGGCCGCTCTCCGCCGCGGGCTCCAACTCCGGTTCCGGCGAAAGCCTGCCGGCGGCAGCGCCGGCATCAGGCGACGCCGGGCGAGTGGCGTCGATTTGTGCGTAATCGATGTGGCGAAGGCCCCCATCGTCAACCCAGACGAAGTCCACATACTCGTGGCCAAAGCGCACGTCCTGGGCGGCGAAGACGCCGCGCGCCCGCACAATTTGCCCGGACGCCTCGTCGAAGCCGGCGACGCTGACGACGAAGTTCATTTGGCTGGCGGCTAGGGCGTCCTGGTCCTTACCGAGCAGGGGACTCTGTTCGTCGATCGGATGAAACAGCGTCCAGCTCAGGGCGAAAGTCGGGTTCTCAGACTTTAGCAGCCGCATCTGCTCGAAGCCGATCAATCGTTTGCCCTCCTCTGTAAGGGTCGGCCTGAGGACCCACAACTTAGCGGTCGCTTCGGTGATGAAATTGCTGCGCGCGTTGGCCATCCGGAAAATGAGCGTCGCCGCGCCATTGTGTCTCGTCACCACGGGATATTTGGCGAAGATAATCCGCGCGCGCGGACGCGAGAAGCGAGCGAACACGAGGCCGGTCATCACCGCCAAAAGCAGGAGCCCGGTAAAATTCTCGGCGGTCGCGACGACATGCCCATAGATCGTCTGTGGGTGCATGTCGCCGTAGCCCACGGTCGACGTCGTCTCGACGCTGAAAAAAAATAGATCCGCCAGGCTGCCCTCACGCGCATTGGCGATCGGGGCCTCGCCGAGGTCGTAAATCACGGCGAAAATAACGTTGAGAGCGACGAAGGCGGCGGCCAGCGTGCCGACGAACCTCGGCCACGAGATGGTCATGGCGTTGAAATAGAGGTCGCTCCAAACGTTGCGCTCGAGTCCCTCGGCGATGATCCGTCGCCCGGCGATGTCCCGGATTTGCGCCCGAGGCCGCTTCGCCCTGCGCTCGTCCGCGCGCTCCGGGGCGGCCTCCTTGTCGTCCGGCGCGGTCAAAGGCTTCGAGTCTCGTCAGATGGCGTCATAATGTTCAATCCGCCACGGCTCGGCTCGAGCGTCGGCGATCCACGCCCTCCACGCCGGCAGGGCCATAATCGCCTCCATATAAGCGCGCGCGGGCTTGGAGACTGGAACATCGTAGACATGGAACCGGCTGACCACCGGCGCGAACATCGCGTCGGCCGCGGAGAAGCGCCCGAAGAGAAAAGGTCCCCCCTTGCCAAAGGTTTCCCGGGCGTGCGCCCAAGCCGCCTCGATGCGCGCGACGTCGGCGCGGACTTCGTCGGCGAGCGGGATAGCCCTGACCGGCCGGCGGAAATTGGTCGGACAGGCTTGCCTCAGGGCGCCGAACCCGGCGTGCATTTCGCTGGCGAGAGAGCGAGCATGCGCCCGCGCCGCCTTGCCCCTCGGCCAGATCGCCTTGTCGGGATAGGCCTCGGCGACATACTCGATGATCGCCAGCGACTCCCAGACCGCGATCTTGCCGTCATGCAGCGACGGACACTTTCCCGTCGGCGCGTATTTGAGCATCGTGGCCCGCGTCTCGGGTCGATTCATCGGAATGACGACTTCCTCGAACGGGATCTTGAAATGCGCGAGGAGGATCCACGGCCTCAGCGACCACGACGAATAGGCCTTGTTGGCAACGATCAGCTTCAGCGTCACGATGGATTTCCGGCAGGGTTTGGCGCGATTGATCGGCGCAGCCAGGGGCCGAGTCAAGACGCCGCTGCAGCGGATGGCGGCGCGCTGTTCAGCGGCGCTGATCGGCGGCCTTCTGCTCGGCCATGGCGCGGCCTCGGGGACAAGTCTAGGCGACGACGCCCCGGTCTGCCTGGTCGCCGACCAGCGTCTGACCATCAGGACAGCCGCTGGTTCGGGCGGTTTGGCGTTTGGAACCGGCCGCGGCCTCGCCTATTTCCGCTACCTCAAATGGCCTAACCCGACTGGATTGGCGCATCGCCTGCTGCAAGCGCCGGACGTCTGGCCGCGCTATATGATCCGCCCGGGTGCGACGGAGGTTGAATGACGGCGCCCCCCGCGCGCCCGGATTGACGCCGGGAGCCAAGGCTGGAAAAGCGTCTTCATCAAGCGCCGGAGCCCCAATTGTCATCCACCAAGGTCGCGCTTCTCGTTGTCGCCGCGGGCCGGGGCCTGAGGCTCGGCGCTGAACGGCCCAAGCAATATCTCATTTGCGCCGGGCGGCCGTTGATCGCCCATACGCTCGAAGCCCTCGCCGCGGGCTGGCCGTTCTCGGCCGCGACAGTCGCCATCCACCCCGACGACCGCCCGCTCTACGAGGAAGCGATAGCACATCTGACCCCGGCCGCCGCGGGGCCGCTCGGACCGCCGGCGACCGGCGGCGAAACCCGCCAGCAAAGCGTTCTGGCCGGGCTCGAAGCGCTCGCCTGGGCCGCGCCGGACATCGTGCTCATCCACGACGCGGCCCGACCCTTCCCCGCGCGCGATCTCGTCGCGCGTGCGGTCCACGCGGCCGAACGCCACGGCGCGGCGGCGCCCGGAACGTCGATGACAGATACAGTCAAGCAGGTGGACGCCGACGGCCGCGTGCTGGCGACCCCACCGCGCTCAGGCCTGCGCGCAGTGCAGACGCCACAGGCGTTCGCTTTTCCCCTTATCCTCGCTGCGCATCGGCGCGCCGCGTCCGCTGGCGTCGCGGACCTGACCGACGACGTTGCGGTCGCGGAATGGGCGGGGGCGCCGGCTTACGTGTTCGAAGGCGATCCCGCTAACGTCAAGGTGACCACCATGCAGGACTTCAGCGCCGCCGAGGCCCGGCTTACGGAGGGCGCCGCCGAGACGAGGGCCGGCCAGGGCTTCGATGTCCATGCTTTCGCCCCCGGCGACCATGTGTGGCTCTGCGGCGTCCGCATTGCGCACTCGGCGGGCCTGAGCGGTCATTCGGACGCCGACGTCGCCCTGCACGCGCTTGCCGATGCGCTCTATGGCGCGCTGGCCGAAGGCGACATCGGCTCGCATTTCCCGCCCTCCGACCCGCAATGGAAGGGGGCGGCGTCGAAGCTCTTCCTGGCCCATGCTGCGGAACGTGTGCGGGCGCGCGGCGGCTTCATTGTCAATCTCGATGCGACGCTCATTTGCGAAACGCCCAAGATCGGCCCGCATCGCGACGCCATGCGCGCGCGCGTAGCCGAAATCGCCGGCCTCGATATCGCTCGGGTCGGCGTCAAGGCGACGACGACCGAGCGCCTGGGGTTCGCCGGCCGCGGCGAGGGGATCGCATGCCTGGCCGCCGCGACGGTGCGTGTGCCGTAACCCGCGCCGAGTTTATCCCTTGTGATGAACCTCTTGCAGTCCGTAGACCGGAGTTGGAATCCCTTCGAGACGCGCCTTCAGTTGCAGCGCCAGGAATTGCGAGTAGTGGCGCGACTGGTGCAGGTTGCCGCCATGGAACCATAAGGCCTCCTGCTGCGTCGGCTTCCACAGGTTCCGCTGCTCGCCTTCCCACGGGCCAGGGTCCTTCTTGGTGTCGGAGCCAAGGCCCCAGACCTTGCCCACTTTGTCGGCCATCTCCTTGCCGCAGATATCGGCGACCCACCCGTTCATCGAGCCGTAACCGGTCGCGTAGACGATCACGTCCGCCGGCAATACCTTGCCGCTGTCGAGCTTAACGCCGTGCGGAAGGATTTCCTCCACCTGGCCAGACGCCAGCTTGATCTTGCCATCGATGACGAGCTGCGAGGCTCCGATATCGATGTAATAGCCCGAGCCACGGCGCAGATATTTCATGAACAGGCCCGATTCGTCGTCGCCATAGTCGAGCTTGAACCCGGCCTTCTCCAAAGCGGCGTAGAAGTCCGCGTCGATCTCTCTGATCTTGTCATAGAGCGGCTTCTGAAACTCGTGGAGGATGCGGTAAGGCAGCGAGGCGAAGATGAGATCGGCCTTGGCCGTCGTCATGCCGCCACGGACCGCGCGCTCCGAATAGAGGTCGCCGAGGCCGATCTCCATCAACGAAGCCGAGCGCACGATATGGGTGCTTGACCGCTGGACCATCGTCACGTCGACGCCCGCTTCGTAGAGCGCGGCGCAGATGTCATGCGCCGAATTGTTCGAGCCGATGACGACGACCTTCTTGCCCTTGTAGCCGTCGGGGCCGGGATGGGCCGAGGAATGATGCTGCTCGCCCTTGAACGACTTCATGCCCTTGAAGTGCGGCAGAACGGCCTTCGACGACATGCCGGTTGCGAACACCAATTGCTTGGGTCGCAGAGTGACGTCCTTGCCGTCACGATCCACGACGACGGCCCATTCCTTCTTTTTTGGATCGTATTTCGCGCTTCTTGCGGTCGTTTTGGTCCAGTAGTTCAGCTCCATAACCTTGGCGTACATTTCGAGCCAGTCGCCGATCTTGTCCTTGGGCGAGAATACCGGCCAATTCTTGGGGAAGTCGATGTAGGGAAGATGGTCGTACCAGACCGGATCGTGCAGGCAGAGGGACTTGTAGCGCTTGCGCCAGGAGTTGCCGGGGCGCTCGTTCTTTTCCACGATGATCGTCGGCACGCCGAGTTGCCTTAAGCGCGCCCCGAGCCCGATCGCACCCTGCCCGCCCCCGATGATGAGCACGTAGGGCTGCGTTTTTGTACCGAGCTTCTCTGTTTCCTCGTCGCGCAATTCCTTCCAGGTCTTCGCGCCCGGATTGAAGCCGTGCCTTGCGCCGAGCGGGCGAGTGAAACCCGCCTTCTCCTCATGGCCCTTGAGCTCGGCCATTGTCGTCAGGAGGGTCCAGATCAGGCCGTCCTTGATGCGGATGAGGCCAAAGCCGCGGGCGATTTCTGTTTCGAATGAAATCCAGGACTCGAGCACGCCGTCCGTTTCTGTCGCCGTTTCACCCTCGGCGACCCCCCAGCCGCTCGGTTTTACTCGCTTCAGGCAATGGCGGAGCATGTCGCGGATTTGATCGCGCCCCTCCATGGTCTTGATGTTCCAGGTGAAGGCGACAAGGTCGCGCCAGTAGCTCTCTTTCGCGAACAACCGGGCCACAGCTTCCACGTCGCCAGCGGCCAGCTCGGCGTCGAATTTGTCCAGAAAGTGCTTAACGCGCCCGTTGGGCGTCGTATCGAGCATCGTATCCTCCCCCGTGATTCTGTCTGACCCGGCGCTGGGCAATCTATCGTCTCAGGCAGCCTGCCCGCGTCTTCCTTAGCTTGCAAGCCGGACCTTGATTCATATTGACGGTCGGTCTGTGCATTTAACGAAACTGCTGGTCGGCGAGAATTCGCTGACAGCGATTGCACAACCGAAAGCAATCGGTTTTGTCCGTTACCCCCGCAATGCCTGGCGCAGCATCCGCTGCACCACGCCCGGCTCCTCGAAGCGCAGGGTGACCGGCAAGGTTACGACAGCGCGGGCATGGCGTGCGCCGAGGCGAACGAGGTCCTTCTCGGTCGTCGCCAGAAGCGCGCCGCGCCGCCCTGCCTCCTCGATCAGCGCCTCGATTTCGCGCGGCGTATACGGATGGTGGTCGGCGAAGTCGCGGGTCATGACGATCCGCGCCCCAATCCGGCGCAGGGTGGCGTAGAATTTTTCCGGCCGCGCAATGCCGGCGAAGGCGACAACCTCGCGGCCGATGAGCGGCGCCGCGGCGAGCGCGTCGGGCTCGAGACTGGCGCGGATCAGGGGCTTCCCCGGCGCCGAGCCGGCGATCGCCGACAGCGCCGCGTCTTCGCCGCCAAGCACGATCAGCCCCCCCACGAACGGCAGCTGAGTCGATACCGGCGCTCGCAGCGGACCGGCCGGAACGCACAAGCCGTTGCCGAAGCCGGTCTCGCCGTCGACGACGGCGAATGCAAGGTCTTTGACCAGCGCCGGATTCTGAAGCCCGTCATCGAGAATGAGCGCGTTCGCGCCGGCTTCGACCGCGCTCTTCGCACTTCGGAGCCGATCCGTCCCGACCCAGCACGGCGCGATCCTCGAGAGTAGCAGCGGCTCGTCGCCGACGATGGCTGGGTTATGGGCGTCAGCGTCGACCATGAGCGGCTCGACGCGCTCGGCGCCGCCGTAGCCGCGCGACAAGAAGGCGACACGCCGACCGTTGGCGATCAACATCCTGCCGAGCGCCAGCGCAGCCGGGGTCTTGCCGGCGCCGCCGGCGACGAAATTGCCGACGCAAATGGTCGGCGCGCCGCCGCGCTCCCCCGGCTCGCGCATGCGCCGCGCGGTTGTTCGTCCGTAAACGGAGCCGAGCGGTTGAAGCAGCCGCGCGAGCAGGGTCGGCCTGCGTTTGGTCCAGAAGGCCGGCGCCTTCACCGCGCTGCCTCGGCGACCGGCAATAGCGCCGTGAGCGCGCGCATCGAGCGGTCGACGGCGCCCGCCCGGCGTTCGACCGTATCGGCAGCTGCCCGCGCCATTGCCCTCAGACGCGCTGCGTCGACAAAGAGCGCAATCAGCGCGTCGCCCAAGTCGTCCGGGCGGGCGAGGGCGAGCGCTCCGCTGGCGTCGTCGAGCGCTGCATACGCGTCGGCGAAATTGGCCACCAGCGGCCCGTGCAGAATGGCGCAGGCGAGCCGGGCGGGTTCGATCGGATTCTGCCCGCCGCCGCCGACGAAGGACTTGCCCACGAACACGACGCCGGCCAGCCGATAGAAGAGCCCCAGTTCGCCGATTGTGTCGCAAACATAGACCGCGGTTCCCGATCCGATCGCG
Organism: uncultured Alphaproteobacteria bacterium; assembly: GCA_963776665.1. GTDB lineage: Bacteria > Pseudomonadota > Alphaproteobacteria > Rhizobiales > Beijerinckiaceae > Roseiarcus. The sequence continues at coordinate 154,554 of CAVZNQ010000023.1, read as the reverse complement.
TCCCCGCGCGAGCGCAGGGCGCAAACGAGACCCTGCGCCTCCAGCTGGCGCAGGACCGCTTCGCCCCTATCGGGATGGCGTGGCGCGATCAGCGTCAGCGCGTCGGGAAACACCTCGCGAAGGCGCCGGTGCGCCGCTGCTGCGATCATCTCCTCGCCTTCGTGGGTCGAGGCGGCGATCCAGATCTGGCGGCCGGACGTCAAACCCGCGAGTTCCGCCAGCTCGTGCCGGTCGGCCGGCAGCGTCGGCGCGTCGAACTTGACGTCCCCGGCGACAAGCACCCTCGGCGCCCCGAGCGCGACAAGCCGTTCGCCGTCGCTCTCGCTGCGCGCGAGGCACAGATCGAAGTCCTTCATCAACGCGGCGATGAACCGCGGCGCCTTCCTCCAGCGGAGAAGCGACCGCTCGCTGATCCGCCCGTTGACCATCGCCAGCGACGCGCCCGACCGCTTCAATTCCACGATCATGTTGGGCCAGAGTTCGCTCTCCGCCACCAGCGCCGCGTCGGGGCGCCAGTGCTCGAGGAACCGGCGAACGAAAAGCGGGCTGTCGAGCGGCGCATATTGGTGCAGCGCGTGCGGCGGCAGGCGCTGCGCGAGCATCGCGGCCGAGGTCAGCGTGCCCGTGGTCACCAGCGCGGTCGCGCCCGTGCGGGTGATGCGCTCGACAAAGGGCAGAAGCACCGCAGCCTCGCCGACGCTTGCGCCATGGAGCCAGACGAGAGGTCCCGGCGGACGGGCGAGGCGCGTAAGGCCCCGGCGCTCGCCCACGCGCCGAGGATCCTCCTTCCCGCGCCTGAGCCGCATCGCCAGGAGCGGCCCGGCTAGCGGCGTCGCCAGCAAAGAGACCAAGCGATAAGCGATAAGCGACAGCGGCGCCGTCATGCGGGTCTCAGCTGGGCGCCGGGATCGCTTGCTCCAACCATGGCGTAAGCCCGCCGGTGCGCTTCATCGAGGCCGCGCTCTACGGCGCGACGGGCGACCTCCATTTCCGCTGCGTCTGCGTCGGGCGAGACGCGGATGAGATCGCCGGCGACGACGACCGCTCGGCCGAACGGCAATCCTAGCGTGGCGCGATCCCAGGTGTCGAACTGGACCCGCAGGCTCGACACCACTGCGGTCGGGACGATTGGACGGCCCGACAGCTTGGCTAGCGCGACGATTCCGTGCCCTGCGACGCGTGCGCGCTTGGGCACGTCGGCGGTCATCGCGATGGAGACGCCGCAATCAAGCTGGCGCATCAGTTCGCGCATCGCCGAGGCGCCGCCCTTGTAGTAGACGCGGTCGGCGGGACCGCCCGAGCCGCGCACCGGGGTGATGCCGAGCCGCTCCACGGCGAGCGCCTGTGCGCCGGCGTCCTCGTGGCGCGAAATGAGGACCGCGAGCCGATCCATGGTCTTCGGACGCGCGAGCGGCATCATCAGGTGCTGGCCGTGCCACATCGCGGCGATCAGCGGCAGTTCGCCCTTGATGAACAGGTCGAGATCCTCAGGGACGGTCGTGAACCGGCTCGTGCGCTGAACGAGGCGCAGATAGGCGGCGAGCAGGAAGCCGATCGTCTCCTGCGCCCACTGCGACCTGCCGACGCGCCTCGCCATTGAGCGCTCAGACGGTCCGGGTCGGAGGCGTGAGATCCGGTTCGAGAAGGCGATGCAGGTGTACGACGAAATAGCGGAACTGGGCCCTGTCGACCGTCGCCTGGGCCTTGGCCCGCCACGCCCGCTCGGCGCTGGCATAATCGGGAAACAGTCCGACGATGTCGATCTTGTCGAGATCGCGAAATTCGTGGCTGTCGAGCGATTTCAACTCACCGCCGAGCACCAGGTGCAGCAGCTGCGGCTTCGCCTCGCCTTGAGTTTTGGGATCGCGGGACGTCATGATCGTTATCCTTGAGACGCTTTGGCGCCTGTCGGCGCCGGCTCACCGGCTGGCCTTTGCCTTCGCCGCGGCAAAAACGCAAGCCAATCGACCGTCGCCGCCGCGGGTCAGTTTCGCCGCCAGCCGGTTGCGGCGCGAAAGGCCTCGATCAAGCGGGGCGCAGCCGCCTCGGGCGCTGCAAGGAGCGCGCCGCGCCGGACGTGGCGTGCATTGTAGAGAAGCGGCTCGCCCGAGGCGTCGGTCAGGCGCGCACCCGCCTCCTCGAGCAGGAGATCGGCGGCGGCAATGTCCCAATCGTGCGAGTCCTCGGCCGCTAGGGCGAAATCGACTGCGCCGCGCGCCGCGAGGCACAGTCGGTAGGCGAGCGACGGCACGCGGGGCGTGGTCTCGACCGGCGAGCCCAGAATCTCCGCCATTGCCTGAATGATGGCCTTGGGTCCGGCGGCGGCGCGCGGCGGCCAGCCGGCGGCGGCGGCGAGGGGCGCGCCGTTGATCCTCGCGCCATAGCCGTGCGCCGCCGCGTAAGTCTCGTCCAGCGCCGGCGCGTGAACAACGCCGGCGATCGGGCGCCCGTCGACGATGATCGCGACCGAAACTGCCCAGCGCGGATCGCCGACCACGAACGCGCGAGTGCCGTCGATCGGGTCGACGACGATCAGGCTGCGGCGGGCGAGGCGCTGGAAATCATCGACGGTCTCCTCCGAGAGCCAGCCCGCTTCGGGCATCGCATCGAGCAGCCGGCGCTTGAGCAGCGAATTGGCGGCGAGATCGGCCGCGGTGACCGGCGAACCACCGGCCTTTGTCTCTACTCGAGCCGAGGTACGAGCCCCGGGCCTGAAATACTCGAGCGCCACCGCCCCGGCCTCGCGCGCGGCGGAAGTCAAGAGATCGCGCGCGGCAAGCGCGTCAATGTCAGCGTCGACTCTCAAAGGCGGATGTCCGCAGCGAAGGAAGGATCGCGACCTGGCTTTAGCCGCGTGAACGGCGGTTCGCAATCGAGAAACGCACCGCACCCTGCCCCGTCTCGAGCCTTGATCCCGCGGACACTGTGGACCTTACGCAAGGACGCGCCGAGCCCGAATAAACAAAAGTTTTAATCTGCACCCCCTTGGCGCAATCCCGGATTGCGTCCAGATATTCGAATTGGTCAAACGGAGCGCTATTCGGTCCTCCGCCCAAAGCGCAACGGAGGCGCCCATGAGACCATCGATCGTTCGCCGAATGATGCTCGTCCTCGCGCTAGCGGCTTGCGTCGCGGGATGTCAGGCCGAGAAGCAAAACATTCCAGATCTTACCGCCGAGGCCGCGAGCAGGCTGCCGCCGGACAAGCTGCCGAGGATCTTCAGGGATCCGACCAATCCGTATGGCTACCCGTACAACATTCATGAAACCGACGGACTGAGCCGCAATCCCGACGATTGCGCGAAGTGGGGTTGTATCGATGTCGGCCGCGGCTTCTGACGGCGGAGTGAGCGTCGGCCTCGTTAGACCGCGGTGACGGCGAGCGCGCCGCGAACGGCTTTCGCTGCCGCACGTCCAAGCAGTGCGTGCTGGTCGGCTTCGTAATGGATGCCGTCGAGGTCCGAACAGCGAATGACGGCGCCGGCGTCGAGGAATGCAACGCCCTCCTGTTTGGCGATCTCGCCAAAGCGCTGGCCGAGAAGGCGCGACTTCTCCGTTCCGCCTTCGAACATCTCCGCATACGCGGTGAGCTTGGCGAGGGGAGGCGGTGCGATCAGCAGGATTTTGGGGGCGGCGCCGTTTGGACCTTCGCCGTAGGCGCGGACGAGAAAAATGAGGCGCGCCGCCCCCTCGGCGATATCGAAGGCGGACACGGAGAAACGCTTTTTGAGGTCGTTGCACCCGAGCGCGAGAATGATGAGGTCAAGCGGCGCATGGCTCATCAGACAAGGCGGCAACGCCTCCACGCCGGAACGATAAGGCATGATCGGATCGTCGTGGACGGTCGTGCGGCCGCCCAGCCCCTCGGCGATAACTTCGAATTCGGAACCGAGTTCATGCTGCAGGACGGTCGGCCATCGCTGTGCGCGGGGAAACCGCCCTCCAGTAGCCGGGTTGAAGCCCCAGGTGTTGGAATCGCCGAAGGCGACAATGACGGGCATCGGCTCAGGGTTCCCTCGTTGATCGCGCCGGACGTCAGCGCGCAGAACACCGGGGTTTAATGGGAACCACGACGGGACGCCAGCCTCCGCCGGCGTAGCGCGCCCCGAGGGCGGCGGCCCGCCTTACGCGCCCGCACCGCTTTCGCGCTTCAACAATGCGCCTGCGATCACCGCCCATTCCTCGTCGAGCGAGGTCCGGCACACCGCCTTGCGGGCGCGGCGGTACCAATAGGCGGCGTTGCCGGCGTCGCCCTCCTTGCGATGGAGATAGGCGTGCACCCAGTCCCCCGCCCCACCCTCATCGGCCTGCGCGGCGTCATGCGCCCCGTCCCAGTCGCCCCGCGCATCTTGCCACAAGGCGCGCAAGGCTGGACTCAGATCCGAGGGCGGCGACGTGGAGGAAAGCGAGGCGCGAAAAGCCGCTAGGTCCATAACCATCATGGTTGCGCGGAAAGCGTTCGCCGTAAAGCCTTAGTGGAGCGCCAAGGCCGAAGATTTACGAACCGTCCGCGCAAGGCTATTTCGACGACGTCGGCGCTATCACGATTCGTCGGTTCGAGAACCGCCGACAAAGCGACGCAGTCGAAGAAGAGGCGGAACGTACGGGTCATGCTCGTCACGGCGCGATCCCCCGTCGTCGAGCGCCTCGGATGGAAGCGGTCTTTCGCCCCTCAATTCGGAGAGGAGTCTTTCCACTTCAAGCTGAATGTCTGGCGGTAACCGCCGCAATTGTCGCCGCTGGAGCATGCAGGAACCCTTTCTGCGTCGCTGCCTTTTGTGCGGAATGCCGCACATCGCGCTCGGAGGCAGTGACGCAGGTCACACTTCCGACGGGCGTTGCGTCCGCAATAATGCGACAAGTGTTTTGTGTTTTGGTGCAGACTACGCCGAGCCCTGCCTAAGGTATCCTGTGTTGATCGTCAGGTCTGCCGAGGACACCAAGGAAATTGGACACGATCGACGAGGCCAATACGCCCGCGATCCTCAGTCCTCGCGTTCGGGGCCAAACAATGATAGCGTTGGCTTAGCCCTGAGGAGCGATTCGATCTCTGGGTCGCCGCGTCGTGAGCGTTCATTATTTGAGCGACGCCCTTGTGTAACTTCCTTGGCCTGTCACGGCCAGTCGGGTACTCACGGGAGGGATCGCCATGAGAACTGGAACCGTAAAGTGGTTCAACCCACGGAAAGGCCACGGCTACATCACGCCAATTGACGGCGGATTCGACGTTTACTTCCGAAATCGACGTCGTGGAACGGGCCGGATTGATTGGTCTGAAGGAGGGGCAGAAGGTCAATTTTGAGATTGTCGTGGATCAGCGAACTGGCGAGACATCCGCCGGGACGCTTGAGCCAACGGCTGGCGATCTGGAAAAGACGGACCTCGGCGGGGGTGAGTTTGTCGCCCCGCCCGGCGTGTTGACGTTTGCGCGGTTATTGGCGCGCAAAATAGCTCCGCACCTGAGCTGAATCTAGAAATGGAAACGCGCTCATTTTCGGCGCAAAAGGGGATGGGAGGACGTTCGCGGGGCTTTCACGAGGATCGTGATTGACTCGGAAGCGCCGCGTGAGTTTGGCGCAGGATGTGGCTCGCGCTCCTTCATCCTGCTCGGCGGACCGTCGAAAAGGCGGATGATCGCGATCTCGGCCATGAATTCGTCCCCCCGACGCGCTAGTGAGGCGAAATGTCGGACATCGAGGTCGATTTCAGTCTTCTCTTGAGGCCGGAGGTCCCAACCCGGAACTTCGCGTCAGGGGATACGATCTTCAGCGAGGGCGACCACGCAGACGAGTTCTTTGTCGTCGTGCGTGGAAAGGTTGAGATTAGAAACGGCAGCCGCAGCCTCGAAGTTCTGGGCCCGAAAGGCATATTTGGCGAAATGGCGCTGATCGATGACAGCCCGCGCAGCGCCACCGTGGTCGCATTGACCGACGTCACCGTAGCGCCGATCAAGGAAGCCCAGTTCCTGTTCCTGGTGAAGCACATGCCGATGTTCGCGCTGAAAGTGATGCGCGTCCTCGCCAAAAGGCTTCGCCGCCAGAACAAGGCGGTCTGATTTCCCGCAAACGAGAGGCCGGGCGCCGCTACCGCCCGGCTTTCGCCGCCGCGATCGCCGCCTCGACTTCGGGGCGGCGCGGCAACGGGGCGACTGCGCCGTAGCCCAGGGTCGACAGCGCCGCCGCCACATTGGCGAACCGCGCGGCGGCGAACGGATCGCCGCGCCGGGCGTATTCCGCGAGAAAGGCGCCGTCGAAGCCGTCGCCTGCTCCCGTAGCGTCAACCGCTTTGACCGAATGCGCATAGATGCGTTCGCGCCCCTTAGCGGTGGCCGCGAGCGCTCCGCCCCGACCCATTTTCACCACCACTACGCTCGCGCCGAGTTCAAGGTAGAAGCTTGCGATGGCGTCCGGATCGCGCAAACCCGTCAGAGTCTCGGCATCGTCGAGCCCTGGAAGGGCGATGTCGCATGAGCGCATCGCCTCGTGAATGATCGCCCGCGCCCGACGCGCCGGCCAGAGCTTCAGCCTCAGGTTCGGATCGTACGAGACGAGCCGCTTGGCCTCGCGGGCGATGTCGATGGCGGCGAACACCGCGTCTGCGGCCGAGGATGAAATCGCCTGGCTGATGCCGGAGACGTGCAGGATCTTGGCGGCGCGGATGTGGCTGTCCGGCAAGTCGGCCTCGCTGATCCGGCTCGCCGCTGAGCCCGCGCGCATGTAGGAAAATTCATGCCCTTGGGCGCCGTGGGTGACGAAATAGAGCCCTGTATGGGCGCCGCCGTTGACCACGATCCGGCTTGCGTCGACCCCTTCATTGAGCCAGAGCTCGGTCAACGCTTGGCCGAACCGGTCGGCGCCGACAGCGGTGAAATAGGCGGCGTCGGCGCCGAGTCGCGCCGCCGCGATCATCGCATTCGAAGTGTCGCCCCCGAACCCCTGCACGAATGGCGCGCCGTCCTTGGGCTGGTTGAGTTCGACCAGCGCCTCGCCGATCGCGAGGAGATCCGACATGTTTTACCTCGTGGCGACGGCGACCGCGACGCCGGCCATCAGCCCGGCGGCGGCGCGGTGGACGAGCTTCATCGCCCGCGTCGATCTCAGGAACCCCCGCGCCCGGTTGGCGGCGAGCGCATAGAGCGCCAGAGTCGAGAATATGACAATCGCCGAAACGACTGAGAGCTGCAGGAGCGTAAGCAGGCACAGCGCCCTAACGTCGACGAAAAGCGGCATGATCGAAAGGAAGAAGACCATCACCTTTGGATTGCCGAGGGTTAGGGACAGCGAGGCGAGGAACGCGCGCCAGCCTCCCGAGGCGGGCGGCGGCGTGTCCGCCAAGGCGACGGGCGTGGTCGCCATCTTCCACGCGAGATAGAGCAGATAGGCGGCGCCGGCGAACTTGATTGCGAGGAACACGCCAGCGAAGGTCTTCGCGACGACCGCGAGACCTGTCGCGGCCAGCATGAGCCAGACCATGTCGCCAATGAAATAGCCTGCGATGAATGGTGCGACCCCTTCCAGTCCCTGTCCAAGCACGCGCGCGATCAGCGCCGCAATGCCCGGTCCCGGCGTCGCGACCGCGACGAAATAGACCGCCGCGAAAATGACGAGCGAGGTGAGCGTCACGTCTGCCGCCTGACTTTGCGCCTGGCGAGTATGTTGAGCACTTCGACCAGGGAGGAAAAGAACATCGCCGCGTAAATATAGCCCCTTTCGATATGGAAACCGAAGCCGTCGGCGATCAGCGTCATGCCGATCATCAAAAGGAAGCTCAGCGCCAGCATCAGAACCGTCGGATTGCGGTCGATGAACGCCGCGAGCGGCCCGGAGGCCGCAATCATCACCCCGATCGCGGCGACGACCGCCACAACCATGATCGGAAACTGGTCGGTCATGCCGACCGCCGTGATGATGTTGTCGACCGAGAAGACGATATCGATGATGATGATCTGGATGAGGCCGGCCGTCAGGCTGAGTGGCGCGCCGGCCCTCGCGTCTTCGCCGTCGCCCTCCGGATCGACCTTGTGGTGGATCTCCGTGGTCGCTTTCCAGACCAGGAACAGCCCGCCTGCCAGCAACAGCAGATCGCGAACGGAGAACGCGTGTCCGAACACAGTTCCGATCGGTTCCCTGAGCCGCACGACCCAGGACGCGGAGGCGAGAAACGCCAGCCGGAACAGGAGCGCAAGCGACAGGCCGAGGCTGCGCGCCAGGCGTCGGCGAGATTCGTCGATCCGGTTCGACAACAGCGCGATGAACACGAGGTTGTCGAGGCCGAGCACGACCTCCATTGCGAACAGGGCCGCAAGCGCGGCCCAAGCGCCGGGATCGGCAGCGAGTTCAAGAACAATGCCCATACGCCGCTTCGCCCGGCCCTCGGATCTCGTCCGCGCGACGGTCGGCGGCGCCCCAATCTATGGCGCCAAGTCTGTCGTTTCCATACTCGCCACGGCAGGGCGCCGCGAGGCCCGGACGACCGGCGCCTCGCCTTGACCCCGCGGGCGCTCCGCCCGCTTACTTCAGCGAGTTGCCCACCTCGGTGAACACGGTGCTGACCTGCGTGCCGACATACTGGAGGGCGACGATGATGAAGACCGCGATCAAGCTCGCAATCAGCGCATACTCGATCGCCGTCACACCAGATTCATCACGAAAGAAGTTTAGAACTCGAGCCATTGGATTCTCCACACGTTCGACGGGGCCTGCATCCACGGCGCCAGATCCCGCTCGCCAAGGAGAATTCCATCCCGCAATTACCGAAGCCTCGATGGGATCGCTAAAGTTTTCACTAACCTACGTCACGAGGGCGTGATTGCACATTCATGATTAACTTGGCTGGGTCACGAGGCCGCGCGCGCCCTCGTCAGCTCGACCGCCTCTTCGACCTGGCCGAGCCTGTCCTTGCCGAAGAACATCTCGTCGCCGACGAAAAAGGTCGGAACGCCGAACACGCCCCGCGCGACCGCGGCGGCAGTGTTGTCGGCAAGCTTCTGCTTGATCGGATCGGTCTGAGCCGCCGCCAGCAGACTCGCGGAATCGAGGCCCGCAGCATCGATGCGGCGCGCCAGCGCCTCCTTGTCGTCGAGCTTGAGGCCCTCCTCCCACATTCCCGCAAGACCCATCTCGAGATAAGCGGCGCCCGAGCCGGCCTCCTGCGCGGCGACCAGCCCGCGCATCAGCATCAGCGTGTTGACGGGAAAATGGGGGTTGAGGCGAAACTTCTCGAATCGATGCCTAGCGACAAAGCGGCGTACCTCCAGCATTTCATACTCGAACTTGCCCTTGATCGGCGTGAAGGCGACGGCCGGAGACTGGTTGCCGGTCGCCTTGAAGATGCCGCCGAGCAGGCACGGGTTGATGACGAGCCGCGCTCCGGTCCGTTCGAGTATCGGCGGCAGCGCGCGATAGGCGAGATAGGCGTTGGGGCTGCCGAAGTCGAAGATGAACTCGATCGTCGCGCTCATCACCAAGTCTCCTTCCACGGCCGCAAGTCCATTTCGAAGGTCCAGGCGCCGCGCTTCTGGTTATGCAGCCAGACGTAGTTGCGGGCGATCTCGTCGGGAGCGAGAATCTCCTCGCGCGCCAGTTTCTCGGCGGCGTCCGGCATCAGGCCGCGGATGAAGGCGCCGTCGATCGCGCCGTCGATGACGACATGGGCGACATGGACGCCCTTCGGCCCCAATTCGCGCGCCAGACTCTGGGCCAGCGCCCGCAGCGCGTGCTTCGCCCCGGCGAAAGCGGAAAAGCCGGCGCCGCCGCGAGTGCTGGCGGTCGCGCCGGTGAACAGGATCGTGCCGCGCCCGCGCTCGATCATCGCCCGCGCGGCCTCGCGGCTGGCAAGGAATCCGGCCAGCGCCGCCATCTCCCAGACCTTGGAATAGACTTGCGTTGTCGTCTCGACGACCGGGAAACGGACGTTCGCGCCAATGTTGAAGACCAGAACCTCGATCGCGCCGATCTCGCGCTCGATCCGCTCGACGAGCGCGGCGACATCGGCTTCGACCCGCGCGTCGAGACCGAACGAATAGGCCTTGCCGTCTTCGGCGCGGATCGCCTGCGCGAGCGCGTCGATGGCGTCGGTGTGGCGCGGCCTTCGGGTGACGCAGACGGCGAGACCCTCGCGGGCGAATGCGCGCGCGATCGAGGCGCCGAGCCCGTCGCCGGCCCCAATCACCAGGCAGACGCCGCGTCCCTGCCCCGTGTCGCTCATGCGCTGGCGTCCGAGGTAGGGAGTACACGAACCGGATCCACAATCATGCTCAACGCGTTCCTCCCAAGCTCGTCATGCCTGAACTGGCCTTTGCGACGAAAATAAACCCAAGCCCCCGCAAGCCGGGGAAAGCCGGCGAAAATGAAATTGCTTGCATTTGCTTTCTTTTATTTTTTGGAATCGAGACTTTTCAAGGGGTTATTGCCGATTCAAATAATAAAAAAAGTCCGCCGCCTTCCTCGCCGCCGGGCGGTCCCGCACGACGCGGTTTCGCTTCGGTCAATGGGAATATCTATAACATTGATTTCTGATTTTTGCAAGAAAAAAGCATGGCTCTCCGCCGCCTCGCCGAACATCAACCAGGCGACGCCCCCAGGGCGTCGCCCCGGCGCCGACAATGAAAGCAACCAGCTGCCCGCGCACAACGGGACGCTCTCGCTCGACTTTAGCGTCGCGACTGGGCCGGCCAAGCCGTCCTCCCCGGCTCCGGGCTGTCGCCGAAGGTCGAGAATACGAAGTGAAAAAGCAACTGCCGGTCTGGCCGCATCTATGCTATTGGCATCGACGCCGCACAAGTTAACGAGCTGGCGGCGAGGGAGGATAGGATGCTTAGAATCGCATTAGCAGTCGTGGCTACAATTGGCCTGACCTTCGCGGCCGATGCGGAGATTGGTCCCCTCTGTCAAACCCCTGAAGGCTCTCTGATTGTCTGTCACCCCGGGCACAGTGGCGTCGCCGCAGATTGGCCCCCTCTGTCAGACCCCCGAAGGCTCTCTGATTGTCTGTCACCCCAGGCACAGCGGCGCCTCGCAGATTGGTCCCCTCTGTCAGACCCCCGAAGGCTCGCTGATTGTCTGTCACTCCTGGCGAGGCTGACCCGTAGAGACATCCAATCGTTCGGGACGACTGGCCGCTTCGGGTCAAGAGCAGCGCTTCCTCACGCGTTCCCCTGATTGCTTCGACTTCACGCTCGCAATGACGGCGGCGGGCGTGGGGCCGCGGCGGTGGTGCCGCGCATGACGAGCAACGCCGGCAGGATTTCGTGACGGACTTGTCCGGCGGAAAACACGAGACGGGCTGCGACGCGGCCTTTCTCGGCCCCGTTTGAGTCGATCGTGGTCAAATTCGCAGCAGCCGCCTCGGGGATGTTGTTAAAGCCTACGACAGAGATGTCATTCGGAACGTTGAGGCCGCGCCGCCGCGCCTCTTCAATCACCGATAGGGCCTGCAAGTCCGCCATGGCCAGAACGGCCGTCGCGCCGCGGAACTCGTTGAGAAGGAGGGCGGCTGCGGTGCGGTCCCAAGGGTGCGCCTGGATTATGGGAACGTCGTCTATGTTGATGCCCACACCCATTAGCGCATCCGCATAGCCAAGAAGTTTCTGTTGATCGAGGGGCAAACCGGCGACCTCAAGCTTGCGACCGCGCTTGGGCGGATGAACCGCCGGTGGTCCGAGATCACGCAGAAACGACATGATGGCGAAGCGGCGGTGACCAAGGTCAAGCAGATGCGTAGCGGCTAAGCGACAGCCGCTACGCGCGTCGACATTCACCGAATTGACATCTGCACGACCGTCGGTGTCGATCACCGCGAAAGGAAGCTTTCGGAATTCGGCGGATCCAATGAGTTCGTCGTCGTGCGGCGGCGACAGAATGAAACCGTTAACCAGAGCGTTCCGAATCCCGAACGTCTTGTCGTCAGCTAGGCCCGAAACAAGGGTGAGATTGGCGCCGAACTCGTCGCAAATTTCCGCGATGCCCGCCAAGACGCGTGGGAAATAGCCGGTAAACATGCCCGCCATGTTGAAGGCGCCGGGTGCGATCACTCCGATCGCATTGACCTTTCCGGCGCGCAGCAACCGTCCCATAGGATCAGGCCCCGCAAAGCCAAGTTGACGCGCCGCTGCCTCGACACGGAGCCGCGTAGTCCGTCCAACCCGCTCGGGGTTGTTGTACACGTATGACGCGGTGCTTCGAGAGACGCCTGCCGCCCTAGCGACGTCCTTTAGTGTAGCCATCGGGCATTCCTTCGTACTTGTACTCTCATAAACGCAGACAAGTCGCCGTGGGATTCCCATATTGCCCTCTTGTGGAGCGATCCACAATGCGGTAAATGTCCGTGTGGATCGATCCACATTGAGGATCGCGTCGGTTCTCGGCGTCGGACGATAACTGCGCCTCGTGGACTTGATAGTTTGGAAGAGGTGCTAATTCAGGGAGGAGCGAATTATGACAGCCGATCGTGCGAATTCAGACCCGTCAAGCTGGGATCCGGCGTTGGACGCCGTAACCGCGGCGCCGAAACAACACAAAGTCCTTTTCGAAAACGAGCGGCTCCGCGTTCTCGAGGTCACGCTCGAGGGGCACGACGAGGAGCCTGTCCATCATCATCGGTGGTCCTCAGTGTTCGTCCTCGACCAGGTGCAAGGGCCGGTGCACGACATCGCGCCGGACGGCACGCCGCTGCCCCCAATCGCGACATTATAAACGCGATCCAGGGCTGGAATGGAAACGGCTGTCTTGTCGTGCACATGGCGCCACAACCGCCTGGGCGCGTCTACAACGCCTCTGACAAAGTCATCCACGGCGTCCGCGTAGAAATGAAGATATAAACGGGCAGCCGTCCGCTCGGCCGCCGTCCTCTCCAAATGAGAGGCGCTAGCGCCCGCGCGGCAGCGCCCAGAAGGCGATCAGACCCTGGGCGAGATAGTAGGTCGGCAGCGTCCATTGATCGGCCGGCCAGCCGACATGGCCGAATTTGTCGAGCGCGATCGTGATGTCGGACAGCATGAAGATGCACGCGCCAGCGGCGACCGCGACCGCGGCGCCGTCTCGAAGCACGATCGCGCGCCCGCCCGCTTGCGCCGCCATCAGCGCGATCACGGCGACATAGACCGCAACCGGCGCCTTGAGGTCCGGGGACACCCCCGGCCACACATAGGCAAGCACGAGGGCGGCGAACGCCGCGATTCCCACTAGAGCCGCACGCGAAGGCAGAAAGCCGACGCCACGGGAAAAGGCGGCGATGTAGAAGCCGTGCGCGGCGAGAAAGGCGACAAGGCCCGGCAGGAAGAGCGAAGGCGAGAGCAGCAGCGTATCGCCGATCAGCGACGCCACGAGCGCCATGAGGATGAGACGCTTGACGTCTCGGCGGCCGTCCCGCAGCGTGAAGGCCAGGATCAAGAGCGCCATCGCCAATGGCTTCATGACGTCTTGCACGATGGGCCAGTCGAGCGCGTAAGCCGCGCATGTGGACGCGGCGGCGAAGACGTAGAGCGCCTCGCAAACCGAAATGCGGCCGTCCAGGAGCGCCCCTATGGCCCATAGCGTCGCGGTCAGCGCGAGAAAGACGCCGACGCCATTGGCGAGGGGAAGATGCGGCGCGGCGACGAGGAAGCCTGCGGTCGCGCCGATCATGGCGACAAGCGCCGCCAGGGCGAGGACCGACGCTGCGCGGCTCGCCGCCGGATCGTAGACGGCGACCGCGTACGGATCGTACGGCGCGGCGGATCGCCGGACCCTGCAGATTGGCCGGAACCCAACCGGGCGGCGCGAACCAGACGCGGATCTTGTCGCGCCAGTCGGTCGCCCGGCGGCAAAGGTCGAGCATGGTCTTGTAATAAGCGAGGTTGGCGAAGATCGGATCGAATGTGCCGAGCCCGCCACGGACTCCGTAGACCGGCGGCTCGACCTCGTCCTCATAGGTGCCGAACAGGCGGTCCCAGACGATGAGAATGCCGCCGTAATTCTTGTCGAGATACTGGTCGTTGACGCCGTGATGCACCCGGTGGTTCGAGGGCGAGGCGAACACGCGATCGAACCAGCCGAGCCTGCCGACCAGTTCGGTGTGGATCCAGAACTGGTAGAGGAGATCGATCAGGCCGACCGCGACAAACACCACCGGGGGCACGCCCGCGACCGCCATCGGCAGATAGAAGATCCAGCCGAGCAGCACCCCCGAGCTCGGCTGCCTCAAGCGCCGTCGAGAGATTGAAGGCTTCGCTCTGGTGATGGACGACATGGGCGGCCCAGAAGATACCGACCTCATGGTCGATGCGATGGTTCCAGTAGTAGAAGAAATCATAGGCGATGAGCGCCCCGACCCAGACGCGCCAGTCGCCCGCGCTGAGCGAAAACAGCGAAAGATGGGTGTAGACAAGCACGTAGACGCCGACGCTCAACGCCAGCATGAAGACGCCGGAAATCTGGCTCAATATCCCGGCCGCGAGCGACCCGATCGCGTCGTTGAGCCGATAGACGTTACGTCCCAGCGCCAGGGAGATCCCGAATTCCGCCGCCATCAGCGCGACGAAAACCGGAATGGCGTAGACGATGACGTTCAAGCTTCCTCCCGACGGCGGCGTAGCGGCTCTTTACATCAGCGCCTGCAGGCCGCCGAATATTCCGACGGCCGACACTAGCGCGGAAACGCCGACGATCAAGGCGAGATACCAGCCGCTGAGCCGGTACGGTTCAGGCAACGCCTTAACTGCGAGCGCAACCAGGAAGCCGATCACGAGCGGCATCAGGAAGGCGTTGAGGACTTGGGCGGCGATGTTGAGCCAGACGAGGCTCGAGGCGAGCCAGACGACGACGCAGGAGCCGATCACGCCGGCTGCATAAACAGCGTAGAACCATCCGGCCTCGAACGGCCGATATTCCAGCGACCGGCGGTAGCCGGCGACTTCGCCGACGCCCCAGGCGAGCGCCAGCGACGAAACGATCGCCGCGACCAGCGACGCCCCGAGCACGCCGGCGCTGAACACTGCGCGGCCTGCCCTCTCGCCCAGGACCGGCGTGAGGGCGGCGCTGATTTCGCCTACGGTCGTGAGGCTCGCCGTCGACGATCCGGTAGCGAACGCGGCCGCGGCGGCCACCAGCACCGCGCCGGTAAGGCATTGGGTCAGGATCGCGCCGACGCCCGTATCCCACCGCGCATGGACAAGGTCGCCGGGCTTAAGCCTTTTGTCGACGGTCGCCGACTGCTGGTAGAAGATCATCCAGGGGTTGAAGGTTGCGCCAATGATGGCCGCAACCATGAGCAGGAAGCCGCTATCGCGGATCGGAAGGTCGATCGCGTCCCGCGCCAGCGCCCGCAGGCCGGGATGGGCCCGCCAGGCGACGACGAAGAACGCGAGCTCGAAGAGGCCGATGAGAAGCGCGACCCGCTCGACCCGCTTGTAGGAGCCGCTGGCCACAATGATGAGCAACGTCGCCGCGGCCAGCGGGAGGGTCAGGCTGCGTGACAGGCCAAATAGCTCGCCGACGCCCGCGACGCCGGTGAACTCGGTGATGAGCGAGCCGGCGACCGCCGCCGCCAACCCGAGAGCCGAAACATAGGCCCAGCCAATTCCGAAGCGTTCGCGGACGAGTTCGCCCTGGCCGCGGCCGGTGTAGACCCCGAGTCGGACGGTCAATTCCTGAACCAGATACAGCATCGGAATAAGCGCGAGCACGAGCGGCAGCAGACGATAGCCCCACTGCGCGCCGGCCTGGGCGGCGGTTACGACATTGCCGGCGTCGGTGTCGGCCAGCATGACGAGGAGGCCAGGCCCCCAGATCGCAATCGAGCGGGCAAAGGAGCCGGCGCGGACATTGCCCGGCTGCTCTTCGCCGTTCATCGTGCGGCTCAGGCCGGGACCGGCGCGTCGGCGCGGATCAGCTTTTCGTGCTTGAGCTCCGCCCAGAGGTCGGCGGGAATGGGGTGGCGGAAGGCGGCGATATTCCGTTCTGCCTGAACGCGCGAAATCGCGCCCGGGATAATCGAGGCGACGATCGGGTGCCCAAGCGGAAACTGGAGCGCTGCCGCCGGAAGCGGTACGCCGTGACGGGCGCAGACCGCCTCAATCTTGCGCACCCGCTCGAGGATCGCCGGGCCGGCGGGCTCATAATTGTACATCGCGCCCGGAACGGCGCCGGTGGCGAGAATGCCGGAATTGTAGCCGCCGCCGATGACGATGCCGACGCCGCGTTCGGCGCAGCGCGGGAACTCGCTCTCGAGCACCTCCTGCTCGAGCAGGGTGTAGCGCATCGCGAGCAGGAAGAAATCCATGTCGAAGAGGTCGAGGAAGCGCGGGATGCTGCCTAGCGAGTTGAAGCCTGCGCCGATCCCGCCGATCACCCCCGCCTCGCGCAACTCGGCAAGCGCCTTCCATCCGCTTGTCTTGAGCTGGGTGAAATAGGCGCTGAGCGTCGCGGGATTGTGATCCCACGGGTCGAGATCATGGATCAGCAGGACGTCGACCCGATTGATGCCGAGCCGCTGGAGGCTGTCCTCAAACGAGCGCATGACGCCGTCGTAGCCGTAGTCGAACACGGTCTGGAACTCGAGTCCGCCCAGCCACTGATCCCTGATGGCGTTGGGGCCGAGCGGGCGACGCAGGACCCGGCCGATCTTGGTCGATATGACGTAGTCGCCGCGCGGCTTGCGATAGAGCGCCCGGCCGAGTGAGTGCTCCGCGAGCCCGCGTCCGTACCAGGGCGAGGTGTCGAAATAACGCACGCCCCCGTCCCATGCCGCCGCAATGAGCCCCGCCGCCTCGTTGTCGTCGATGCGGTCGAAGAGCTCGCCGAGCGGCGCGGTTCCAAGGCCGAGTTCGGTCACCCTTACACTCGCCCGGCCGAGCTTGCGCGTCTTCAGGGGCGGGAGTTTCGCGCCGCTCATGCTTCAGGCCCTTCCAATTTCTCGAGAAGCGCGAACCGGGCGCGCTACTCCTCGGGCTCCGTTCCGAAGCGCAGCGGATAGCCTTTCGCGGCCCCGGCCTCGGTGCCGCGGGCGGCCTTGGTCTCGGCGATGTCCTGCGCGAGCACGACGACCACGCAGACGCCTTTGCGGTGCGCGGTCATCATAACGTTGAGCGCCTGAGTCTCGTTGAGCCGGAATATGCCCTTCAGCACTTCGACGACGAAATCGCGGGGGGTATAGTCGTCATTAAACAATATGACCTTGTGCAGGCGCGGGCGCTCGACTCGCGGTTCGGTCTTGACCTGCCGTTTGGTGGCGATCTTGCTCATCCCGTGATCTCGTTAGGGCGGATTGTCGTGATGGCGACGCGAATATTCTCGCACGCGCACCCGGCCGGTTTCAAGCCGCTTCGCATGGAGGTCGCAACGGGGGCTCAAGACGAGCGGCGGCGCGGTTCTTGCGTCGCGATCGAAGCGCCTGCCGCTTCCCGCATCGCCTCAGGAAAGCCGCCCATGCTCAACACCCGCCAACCGATCCTGCGCAACTTCTGGTACGCGGCCCTGCCGGTCGCCAAGCTCGACGAGGGGCCGAAACCCTTTCGCATCCTCGGACAGGACATCGTTCTCTTCCTCGATGCGGCGGGCGAGCCGGCGGCGCTCGAGGACCGCTGCTGCCACCGGACCGCGAAACTGTCCAAAGGCTGGGTCCGCAACGGCCATATCGTCTGCGGCTATCACGGCTGGGAATACGACAGCTCCGGCAAGCTGGTGAATATCCCCCAGTTCCCGTTCGAACAGGCGGTTCCGGACGCGCGCGCCCGGTCCTTCCACGCCAAGGCGCGCTACGGCTATGTCTGGGTCTGCCTCGGCGAGCCGGTCGACGACATTCCCGACCTGCCATACGAGGACGACCTCTCGTTCCGCCGCATCCATCAGTTCGACGAATTGTGGCGATGCTCGGCGCTGAGAATGATGGAGAACTCGTTCGACAACGCCCATTTCGCCTTCGTTCACAAGGGCACGTTCGGCGACATCGACCAGCCGAAACCGGAGAAATACGAATTGACCGAAACCCACTACGGCTTCGTCGCCGAGACGATCGTTCCGGTGAAGAATCCGCCCCAAGCGGCGCGGATCACCGGCACGAGCGAACCGTGGACCAGGCGCAAGATGCGCAACGCCTGGTTCATGCCGTTCTGCCGCACCATGGACATGGAATATCCGTCCGGCCTGAGACATGTGATCTTCAACTCGGCGACCCCGGTCGACGACGGCTCGATCCAGCTCATCCAGATCCTCTATCGCAACGACCGCGAGGAGGATTGCTCGACCGCGGAACTCATCGCCTGGGACCGGGCGATCATCGAGGAGGACCGCGACATTCTGGAATCGACTGACCCGGACGCGATCGTCGACATGGGCCGCAAGCTCGAGATGCACATGCCCTCGGACCGGCCCGGCATGCTGATGCGCAAGCGCCTCAACGCGCTCCTCGAGACGCATGGGGAGCGCGAGGTTCCGCGCTGAGCCGACGCGGGGCGGGCCGGAGGTTTGGCGGAGAAGAGAGAGGGTTTGAGTGGCGAAGAAGTAGAAGGGATCAGTTTCGCGCGCCGGGCGTTCTTTTGGTTGCTTGCCAAGGAGGATGACGTGCTCGTTCGAAACGCAATCGCGCCGGCGGCGCTGGCGCTTGCTTCCCTCGCCGCGCCGGCCAGCGCGGGTCCCTGCACCGACCGGATCTATCAGGCCGACCTCAAGGTCGAGAAGCTTATCGACGCGGCCGCTGCAAACGGGAAGCCGGCCGCCCAATCGACCTTTGCGACCTTGCACCGGCAGCCGACCCCGGGGACTGTCGCCAGCGCGGAAGAGAAGGCCGGCGACTTGTCCTCGGCTCAGGTCGAGGCCATCACCCGGAAGCTCGACGACGCCCGCGACGCCGACGAGAAGGGCGACCGCGCCGCCTGCGAGACCGCGCTGAACGACGCCGAGCGGATGCTGACCCGATAGCCGCCACGCCTTGCGGCCTTGCCCGCGCGCCAGTATTGAGCCGCCTTTCGCCCGAGGGGCGGCTCGGGCGTGGAGGGGCGGGATGAAGGCGCAGGTGTTGGCGGTTGTGGCGTTGTGTGCGCTTTTCATGACCGGGTGCGGCCCATCCGGTCCCTCGCCGTCGGCCTATAGCCATCCGGCGATCGCGCCCCTGCCCGCGAACACCGGGGCCAACGATGTCGGAAGCAGAGCCCGCGCCGCCGGCCGTCGATCGCTACGGGCAGGCCAACTACGACGCCTCCGGCGCCTATATCGGCGGCCATGGGATCGGCACGACGGTCGACAATCCCGATCAGACGAGCTTCGGCATTCCAAAGTCGCAAATGCCCGACATCTCGAGCATGCATTGCACCGGCTCGACCGGCGCCAACGCGGGAACGATGAACTGCACCAACTGAGCGGCGGCGGGGCGCCGGATTCACGGCGCTCCTTCCGATCGTGATAGGCTCGGGCAGGCTTATGACGCTCGCTCCCCTGCTCGACGCTCCGCCGGTCATCCGGTTTCACGCCGCCTTCGCCTTCGCGGCGATCGGTCTCGGCGCCGTCCAGCTGCTGGCCCCGAAGGGAACGCTGCCGCATCGGACGATCGGCTGGGCGTGGGCGATCCTGATGATGCTGATCGCCGGAACCTCGCTCTTCATCCATACGATCCGGATGTGGGGACCGTGGAGCCCGATCCATCTTCTGTCGCTGTTCACGCTGGCGGTTGTGCCGATTGCGGTCTGGCGGGCGCGGCGGCACGACGTCCGCAGCCATCGCCTGGCGATGATCTGGATCTTCACCCTGGCTCTCGTCGTCACCGGCCTGTTCACGCTGGCGCCCGGGCGGATCATGAACAAGGTGGTGTTCGGCGGCTGACGCGGCGCCCTCAACCCATTGTGAACACGGGTTCCGCTCCGAGCCTTGCCGCCGCCGCGCGCCTGCGCCATGAAGGCGCCGACCCGAAAGCCGTTTATGCGCTCCACCCTTCTCACCGCGCTCATCATCGCGACCGCCCTGTTCATGGAGAACATGGACGGAACGGTGATCTCGACCTCGCTCCCGGCGATCGCGCGCGACCTCAACGAGGACCCGATCGTCCTCAAGCTCGCGCTGACCTCCTACATGCTGACGCTCGCCGTCTTCATCCCCGCCTCCGGCTGGGTCGCCGACCGCTTCGGCGCGCGCACGGTGTTTTGCAGCGCAATCGTCATCTTCACGCTTGGCTCGATCCTGTGCGGGGCCTCGTCGTCGCTGCCGACCCTCATCGGAGCGCGGGTGTTTCAGGGCCTGGGCGGGGCGATGATGGTCCCGGTCGGGCGGCTCGTGCTTCTTCGCTCGGTGCCCAAGAGGGACCTGGTCAGCGCGATGGCCTACCTGACCGTGCCGGCGCTGCTTGGCCCGGTCGCCGGTCCGCCGCTCGGCGGCTTCATCACCACCTATTTCCAGTGGCGCTGGATCTTCTGGATCAACGTCCCGATCGGAATTCTCGGCATCCTTCTGTCGCTCAGGTTCATCCACAACCTGCGCGAGGAGGTGGTGCCGCGCTTCGACTTCAAGGGATTCGTGCTGTCGGGCGTCGGCCTCCTGAGCCTGATCTCGGGCCTGAGCATGATCGGGCGCGGCATTGCGCCGGCGTGGCTGGTCGTGGCCATGGTCGGCGTCGGGGTCCTGTCGCTTGCGACCTACGTCCGGCACGCCGACGACCACGAGGACGCGATCCTCGATCTGAAGCTCCTCAGGATCCCGACCTTCTACTCCGGCGTCATCGGCGGGCTCATTTTCCGCATCGGGATCGGGGCGATGCCGTTCCTGCTGCCGCTCTTGTTGCAGATCGGCTTTGGCCTCACGCCGTTCGCATCGGGCTCGCTGACGTTTGCTACAGCGGCGGGCGCGCTGATGATGAAATTCACTGCCCCGACCGCGCTGCGCTGGTTCGGATTCCGGCGCACGCTGGTGGTCAACTGCTTGATCTCCGGGGTGTTTCTCGCCGCCTGCGCCCTCTTCACGCCGTCGACTCCGCACTGGCTATTGTTGTTGACGTTGCTCAGCGGGGGCTTCTTCCGCTCGCTCCAGTTTACCGCGCTGAACGCCATCAGCTACGCCGACATCGACTCCCCGCGAATGAGCCGCGCGACCAGCTTCGCCAGCGTTTCGCAGCAAATGTCGGGGGCGCTCGGGGTCGCGGTCGCGGCGATTTGCGTGCAAACGATCCAGCTCGGCTTCGGCGATCCCGAACTTCAGGCGCGCGACCTTTCGCTGTCGTTCGTCATGGTTGCGATCGTCTCGAGCCTGTCGGTGTTCGTTTTCGCCAAGCTCAAGCCCGACGCTGGCGCGGCGGTGTCGGGCAAGATCATGGCGCCGCTGGAGGAAGCCGCGCCCGCGGCGGCGGAATAGCGTCGGGGCGGTGCGTCGGCGCGTGTCGGGCTTGCCGAACGGTCGCGTCCCGGTAAGCTGCGGCGGGTCATCGGCGGTCGGCAGCGATGTTGGGGATGGATCGGTTTCAGCCGCTCGGCCGCGATAGGCGACTCCTGGCGATCGGGCTGGTTCTGATTGCGCTGACGGCCAGCTACGTCCTGTTGCTTAACCGCTTCCGCGTCTCGGACCTGCCTACCGAGCGGCATTTCGGCGCCGCCGATCCGGCCGTGCCTGCGGGGGAGGTCTATCTCGAGCCGATCGGCATCGACGCCCTCAACGACGCCATGCAGATGCGCGCCTATCTGTCGCCACGACCAACGGAAGGCGTGAACGCTCACGCCGGCTCGGACCGCGATTTGATCTTGCTGGTTAGCCACGACAGGACAGTGGAGGAAATCAAGCTCACGGCTGGCGACCATATCGCCAGCTCGACCTTCGAGGTCGACCTGAACGAGGGCAGCGTCACTCATTACCCGCTCGACTCCTATGTGGCGCGGCTCGGCGTCCAGCTCCTGGACGGAAAGTCCTCGACCCCGCTCCCGGCCAGGGTCACGATATGGGAGGGGGCGCTCGGGTACGACCTGCATACGACGGGCAAGCCCGGACCGGATCAGGATGGCGTTCAGCTAACGACCGCGATTACGCGCAGCGGCGCATTTGCGCTGTTTGCGCTCTGCGCATACGGCGCCATGATCGTGCTCGGCTTCTGCGCCGTTGTGGTCGGCGTCCTGACGTTCATCGAAGTGCGGCCGCCGGAGACGTCGTTGATCGGCTCTCTCGCGGCGTTCGCCTTCGCCCTGCCGGTGTTGCGCAGCGCGCTCCCGGGCTCGCCGCCGCTCGGCATTCAGGCGGACATATGGGTGTTCCTCTGGGCCGAGCTGGTGATCGTGCTGGCGCTTGCCCTGGTCGTCTTCAAATGGGCGATAGCCGGTCCCCGCCTCTGAGCGGGCCCGCGGCCGATGAAGCGCCGCAAGATCGTCGAGCGGGTGACGACGCTACTTGTAGGTCGGCGGATAGGTCACCGGATTGGCCACGCACTTCGCCACTTCCTGCTGGAATCGCGCGATGTCGGTGATGCCTTTGTTGACGACCATCTCGGTGCAATATTGCTTCGTCATCGACGACACCGGCGGACCGCCTCCTCCCATCGCGAGAACTGGCTCAACAGCCGCCATGCAGAACCAAAGGCCGAGGACGAGGCGCGGACTTTCTTGCTGCGCTCGCTGAGTCCAGTCGGCGCCCGCGCCTACGGAATGTCGCAAAACTTGCGCCTCACTCGAGCAGGTCCGGCTGCTCCTTAACGATCCGCGCGTAGAGCGGCTGGAACTGGAACCAGCCGGCGAACGGACTGCCGGTGATCTTGTAGGATTGCGCCGCAGCCTCGGGCGAAATGAGTCTCAGCGTCTCGCCCTGTTTCAGCACCGCCTCCGCGACAAGCTGCACCTGGCACGAACGCTCCATCGTGATGAACCACCACACCGCCTCGTCGACCGTCGCCCCGACCGTGATGAGGCCGTGGTTTTGCAGGATCGCCGCTTTCTTCTTGCCGATCGCCTCGGCGATCCGCTGGCCCTCGTCGAGTTCGACCGCGACCCCGCCGAAATCGTCATAAAGCGCGTGATCGTTGTAGAAGGCGCAGACATCCTGGGTGATCGGCGCGAGCAGGCGCCCAAGCGTTGAGAAGGCGCGGCCATAGGTCGAATGCGAATGGGCGGCGGCGACCGCGTCCGGCCGCGCGGCGTGAACGCGGGAATGGATGACAAAGGCGGCCGTGTTGACCGGATAGTCGCCCTCGACGACGGAGCCCTTGTGGTCGCAGCGGATCAGGTTCGAAGCCTTGATCTGGCTGAAATGGACGCCGAACGGGTTGACCCAAAAGGTGTCCGGAAACTCAGGATCGCGTGCGGTGATGTGCCCCGCGACCCCCTCGTCGAAACCGAATTTCGAGAACAGCCGGAACCCAGCCGCCAGCCGCTGCTTTCGGTGCAGCCGTTCGTCCGCGACATTGGCGAACTTTGGCGGCATCGGCAGTTTGCCCATCAGCGCCTCAGGATTGGCTGCCGCTTTCGTCTCCTTGGCCTGGACGTTCATGATTGTTCCTCCCGGATCGGGCTTGGCGCTAGCGAGCATAAGGCCGATCGCCGGGCGCGTCAGCAGAAGATTAAACTCTCGTGGCCGCGCGCGATCTTCGTCGACGGACGCGCAGCAGCGTCTACGGCGTCCCGCGGAACCCAGTCGCCATCAGGTAAAGCTCGGCGCTGTCGGCGCGGCTTGCCTTCGGCTTGACGTGGCGCACCGATGCGAAGTCGCGCTTGAGGCGGGCGAGCAGGTCGGCCTCGGCGCCGCCTTGCAGCACCTTGGCGAGCAGGAACCCCCCCGGCGCGAGGACTTCGGCGGCGAACTCGGCGGCAAGCTCCACCAAGCCGATGATGCGCAGTTGATCCGTCTTGCGGTGGCCGGTCGCGTTGGCCGCCATGTCGGAAAGGACGCCGTCGGCAGGGCCACCGAGCCACTCGCGTAGGCGCGCAGGGCTCTCGGCGTCGTGGAAATCCATTTTGCGGAACTCGACCCCGTCGATCGCGTCCATCTCCAGAAGGTCGATCGCGATCACCCGGCCCCTGCCCTCGCGCGCTTGAACCCGGGCCGCCGCGACCTGGCTCCAGCCTCCCGGAGCGGCGCCGAGATCGACAATCCGCTCGCCCGGCCGCATGAGCTTATATTTGTCGTCGATCTCGATCAGCTTGTAGGCGGCGCGCGAGCGGTAGCCTTCGCGGCGCGCCTGGGCGACGTAAGGGTCGTTAAGCTGGCGTTCGAGCCACAGCGTCGAAGCGAGCGAGCGTTGCCGGGCTGTCTTCACCCGGGTCTTGAGCGCCCGGCCGCCTTCGCGTCCCGAGCCGCCTTTCTTCGTCACCAGCGGCTGCGCCGGTGCGGGCCTACCCCGTCGTCGCGCATCATGTGGCTCAGGATGCCCTCGCGCAGCCCCCGGTCGGCGATGCGCAGGCGCTCGGCCGGAAAATGCGACCGGATCGCCTCGAGAATGGCGCAGCCGGCAAGCACCAGGTCGGCGCGCTCGTGGCCGATGCAGGCGTTGGCGGCGCGCTCGGCGTAAGTCATGGCGCGCAGGCGCGCGATCGCCCCGTCGACCTCCGCCCGGCCGAGCCAGAGACCGTCGACTGCGCGCCGGTCGTAGCGCGCGAGGTTCAGATGCACCCCGGCGATCGTCGTCACCGTCCCCGAAGTGCCGAGGAGATGGAAGCGAGCGCAGCGCGCCTCGTTCGCCACTCTGGCGACGAAGGGCGCGAGGGCGTCCGAAACGTAGGCGGTCATGGCGTCGAAGGCTTCGTCGCTTACTTCGACGCCGCCGAACGTCTCGGCCAGCGACACGACGCCGAGCCTCAGCGATTCCCACGCCTTGACCCGGTTTGCTCCCCGCGCCGCGGCGCCATCGAAGGCGAGCCAGATGATCTCCGACGATCCGCCGCCGATGTCGAACATCACGGTCGAGCGGGCCTCCCTGTCGGCGAGATCGCCGACACCCGCCGCGGCGAGATGAGCCTCGGTCTCGCGGTCGACGATTTCCAGATCGATCCCGAGCCGCTCGCGAACCGTGGCGACGAAGGACGGGCCGTTGGCGGCCGAGCGGCAGGCCTCGGTGGCGATGGTGCGCGCCCGGGTAACGCCGCGGGCGGTCATCTTGTCGCGGCACACCTTCAAGGCCTCGAGCGTGCGCGCGATCGCCGCCTCGCTCAACCTTCCGGTCAGCGACAGCCCCTCGCCCAGGCGGACAATGCGCGAGAACGCGTCGATGACCCGGAATCCCTCGGCGGTCGGCCGCGCGACCAGCAGCCGGCAGTTGTTGGTGCCGAGATCCAACGCCGCATAAGTCCCGCCCCGGCCATTGCGTGCGCCGGCCGGCTGGCTTCCGGAACTCGAAAACGGCGCGTGAACCCCTGGCTCAGAACTCCACGTCGAAACCTGACTCAATCCAATCCTCGCCGACGCCGCGCTCGACCAACCTTGTCCGCGGCGACATTTGTCAAACGAGTGTAGCAATCCTGGCGACGGATGCAACGCGGCAGGCGCCGGCTCACGATTTGAAGAAGGGATGACGAACCCGGTCGCCGACTCTGAGGCCAATCCTGGCGGCCGCGCCGCCGTTCAATTCGAGCACCGCCATGCATGGCGGACCGGAGGGAATGGCGCGCTCGGACAGGGGTTCGGCGTTGGCGGCGATGTTCGTCACGATCCCCGCTCGGGAGATAAAGATCATGTCGAGGGGAATGTAAGTGTCCTTCATCCAGAAGGCTTCAGGCGCTTCGCGGTCGAATTCGAACAGCATGCCGTGGTCGGCCGGCATGAACCGGCGGTCCATCAGCCCACGCGCCCGGCTCGCCTCGTCCCTCGCGATCTCGACTTGAAAGTCGTGCGTTCCCGCGGCGGTTACGATCTGGAGCGCTTCGAGCCCATCGCTGCGGGCCGGGCTGCCCGCGGCGAGCGTAACGAGTAGGGCCACTGACAGCGCCGCCCACAGCCGAATGCCGATCGCTCTCATCCACCGCTCCTTGCTTCGCTCGGCGACAAAATGCACGACGACGCCAAGGCCGGTTTCAAGAGCAAGGCTGTGGACCCGTCAAGCGGCGACGACCTGCGAGGGCGCCCCGGCGCGGCGGAGGCGGCCCTCAGTGCGGCGCGAGAATCTTCGAGCCGTCGAGCGGCCGCACCTCGGCCGCCATGAGCCCCTTCGGGCCCGGGCCGAAACGCGCCAGCATGCTGTCGCCGGGCTTCGGATCGACGAAGCCGTAGCGGCGCAGCGTCTCCATATGGACGAAAATATCCTCGGTTCCCTCGCCGCGGGTGAGGAAGCCGAAGCCGCGGGCGCGGTTGAACCACTTGACGATGACGATCTCGAACGCACCGATGGCGCTGGCCTGGGCGCGGGTGCGCGCCGGCGGGGGCGGAGGGTCGTGGGCCGGGTCGGGTTCGGCGATCGAGATCACCCTGAACACCTGGAGCCCGCGTTCGCGCTGTTGGGCCTCCGCGACCACGCGCGCGCCCTCGCGAATGGCGGTGAATCCGTCGCGTCGCAGCACCGTGACGTGGACAAGCACGTCGGCGCCCCCGCTGTCCGGCACTATGAATCCATAGCCCTTCGCCGCGTCGAACCATTTGACGCGCCCGGCAATCTCGACCAGCCCGACAGGGCGATCATCGGCTTGTTCGGCGCGCGCCGCAGCGTCAGACGGCTTTACGAATTCCTCGCTCAATTCGGCCCCCACTCAACGCGTCGGCTGTACATCCACGCCGCCTACGAACCTCTTGCGCATCGCGATTGGGACCATCCGCTCGGCTCCGCCGGACCGGCGGAAATCCGCAGCGCAAGTGATTCTGTCCCCAAGATAGCAAATCGCCCGGCTCTGAATATAGGAAACATGCGAAACTTGAGCGTGGCTGTGGATAGGAGGAAAAAAAATCCCGCCGCGCCCTATTCGGGCCGACGGGATCACAAGGCGCGTCGCAACGGCAGGCCTGAAGAATGGTTGTCGCTACTCGCCATCGTCCTCCGGCTCCGGCGGAGGCGTCAGACCTTCGAGCCCGCGCAGCAAATCCTCTTCCGTCATGCGGTCGAACTGAACGTCGGCGCCAAGTTCGATCTGGGTCTGCAGGTTCGGATTGACCATCGGCGGCGCCGCCTCGGCCTCCGGCTCGTCGATCTCGACGTGCTTCTGCAACGCATGGATGACATCCTCCCGCAGGTCGCCGGGCGAGAGCTTGCCGTCGCCGATCTCGCGCAGCGCCACGACCGGGTTCTTGTCGTTGTCGCGCTGAACGGAGATCGCCGCGCCCGACGAAATCGCCCGTGCGCGGTGGCTGGCCATCAAAACCAGATCAAATCGGTTGTCGACCTTGTCGATGCAATCTTCGACCGTGACGCGAGCCATAGAGACTCCTGGCTTTATGAAACGAGGGACTGGAAGGAAGGGCGCCTCGTACACCGCGCGCCGCCAGGATGCAAGCTCTTCCGCCTCTCGGCTCTTACTGCCCGGACTCAGCTTCGACAGCCAAGCCGCGACGCAATCCGAATGCCCCGGCCGTCCGGCCGCGCAGACGAAAGGCAGCGATCCAGGCCAGAAACGCCAGCGCCGCGCCGCACAGCAAGGGAGCTCTGAGGCCCCAGTCCGCCGCCGCAGCGCCGACCAGGGCGACGCCGATCGCCCCGGCGAGGCGGGTCAAGACAAACATCGTGCTCATGATGCGGCCCCTCAGGGCGTCCGGCACGGAAAGCTGCAACAACGCCAGCGCGCCCGTTCTGCAAGCTTCGAAGCAAGCCCCCAGCACGCCCATGGCGACCGCAGCCTCGCCGATCGTGTGCGAGAGCATCAGGCCCGCAACAGCGGCGACAAATCCGAGGAAACCCCACAGGATGGTCACCGGCGAGGCCCGCGCGACGCCGCCATGAGCCAGCCACAGCGCCGCAATCGTCGCTCCGACGCCGGCGCTGGCCAGCAGGGTGGACAGGCCGCCAACCCCCGCGCCGAGCGCCCGATCGGCGAAAGCCGGCGCCATCTGCCGGATCGCGCCGTAAAGCCCGTCACCGAACAGCAGCAGCATCAGGATCGCCTTGATCCCGCCATGCGCCCAAATGGCGGCGACGCCGTCGAGAACGTCGCGGATGAAATGCTTCGCGACCGCGCGCTCCTGCCGGTAGCCGGCCGGCGTGCGCATGGCGGCGACACTGAGGAAGAACAGGCCGTAGCCAAGCACGTTGCTGGCGAAGGCGGCGGGCGTCCCGAAGCGCAGGATGATCCACCCGGCGAGCGCGGGGCCGACAAACAGCCCGAGCTGGCTGTAGGCGGCGCCGACTGCGATCGCCGAAGACAATCGGCCGGGCGCGATGAAGCGCGGCAGCAGGCCATAACTCGCGGGGATGCTGAACGCATGGGCGGCGCCGTGGACGGCCGCGAGCGCGGCGAGCGCATGGATCGTCAGCGCGCCGGAAAGGGCCATCCCGGTCAGGACCGCGGCCTGGGCGGTGGCGCACGCATAGCTGATCATGAGAATGCGCAGCCTGTCCCCCCGATCGGCGAGCACCCCTCCAATCGGCATTAGGACAATGTTCGCTGTCGCGTCGGCGAGGGCGACGACTGCGAGCCAGGCCGTCGAATGCGTGAGGTCCCACGCGGTCCATGACACGGCGACCGCCTGCACGAAGAAGCTCAGCCACGAAACAACCGAGCCCAGCGAGTACCAGCGAAAATTGCGGTCGCCGAAAGCCTCGGCGATGCCGCCCAGGCCGAACGTCAAGACGGGCTCCCCAACCGGAGGGCGATTCGGGGCGCTCTCACGCCGCCCCCCGCCGCGCCGTCCGTATCCGCGCCATGACGGTGCGGAAGGCCTCGGCGAAGCGCTCGACGTCGGCTTCCTCCGACGCCCAGCCGAGACTCAGGCGAATCGCCCCGCGCGCCAGTTCTGGCCGCACCCCCATCGCCGCCAGCACATGCGAGGGCGCGACCTTGCCCGACGAGCAGGCCGAACCGGAACTGACCGCGACGCCCGCGAGATCGAGCGCGATCATCAGCGTCGCCGCTTCGACGCCCGGCGCGGCGAAGCAGACGGTGTTGGGCAGGCGCGGCGCGGCGTCCGAGAAAATGATAGCGTCCGGGGCGACCGAGTGGACCGCGCCGGCCAGACGGTCGCGCAACCCGACAAGCCGCTCCGCTTCGCTCGTCATACCGGGGAGGCACGCGCGCGCGGCCGCGCCGAAGCCAGCGATTGCGGCCACCGCTTCGGTGCCCGCCCGGTTGCCGCGCTCCTGGCCGCCGCCCCGCACCAACGGCGCGCCGAGGCTGATCCCGGCGCGCGCCGTCACCAACGCGCCTGCGCCCTTCATTCCTCCGATCTTGTGGCCCGACAGCATGAGCGCGTCGGCGCCGAGCGCGGCAATGTCGCAGTCCAGTCGCCCTGCGATCTGCACCGCATCGCAGAACACGAGGCCGCCCGCCGCGTGGACCAGCGCCGCCGCTTCGGCGACCGGCTGGACCACGCCGGTCTCATTGTTTGCGCCTTGCAACGCAAGCAGCACGCGACCTGGACGGCCGCACGCGGCCTCAAGCCAGTCGAGGTCGAGCCGGCCGTCCGGCCGCAGGGGCGCAATCTCCGCCGCCGGAAACCGATGCCCGGAAAGGACGCAGGCATGCTCGCCGGCGGAAACGACAAGCCGCTCGAGCGGCGCTGCGGCCGGGCCGACGCCGAACAACGGATTGAGAGCCGCGTTCGCTGCTTCGGCGCCGCCGGACACGAATGTAACGCAACGGGACGTCACGCCCACAAGTCGCGCGACGTCGCTTCGCGCATCCTCGACGATCCGGCGCGCGGCCCGGCCTTCCGCGTGCACGGAAGAGGGATTGCCGGTCGTTTCCATCGCCGCGAGCGCGGCCTGGCGCGATTCCGGGCGCAGCGGCGCGGTGGCGTTATAGTCCAGGTAGGTTCGGCTCTGCGGCCTTTCGGCGGCCATCGCGGCTCCATTCCGGCGGCCGGGACGCCAAACGCGCCGAGGCTTGCGGTTTTTCCTTGCAATTGCGGGCGCCTAGCATGCTATGAGGCGGCCTCCGAGGCGAGCCCCCGCCGATCGACCGATTGATAAGCGCGTCCGATCCCGCGCCGCAAGGCGCGGGCGGGCGCATTCCGCCTCCGGCCGAGCGCGCTTCAAGGCATTGTGGAGTATTCATGCCCGAGGTTTTCTTCAACGGTCCCGCAGGTCGGCTCGAGGGTCGCTTTCATCCCGCCAAGCAGCGGGGAGCGCCGATCGCGGTGGTGCTGCATTCTCATCCCCAATTTGGCGGCACGATGAACAACCAGATTGTCTACAATACATATTACAATTTCGCCGAGCGCGGCTTTTCTGTGTTGCGCTTCAATTTCCGCGGCGTCGGACGGTCGCAGGGCGCCTTCGACCACGGCCAGGGCGAATTGTCGGACGCGGCCTCCGCGCTCGACTGGGCGCAGTCGATCAGCCCCGAGGCGCGCGCCTGCTGGATCGCGGGGGTGTCGTTCGGCTCCTGGATCGGCATGCAGCTCCTGATGCGCCGCCCGGAGATCGAGGGCTTCATTTCGATCGCACCGCCCGCGAACCGGTTCGACTACAGCTTTCTCGCGCCCTGCCCTTCGTCCGGCCTGTTCGTCCACGGAGATAAGGACCGCGTGGCGCCGTTGAAGGAGGTCCTCGCGCTGATCGAGAAGCTGAAGACCCAGAAGGGTATCGTTATCGAGCATGCAGTCATCCCGGAGGCCAACCACTTCTTTGAGGATTGCATCGAGGAATTGCACATGGTCGTCGGCGCCTATCTCGACAAGCGGCTCGGCATGCCCCGTCATGCGGCGCCGGCTGTGCGCAAGGAGCGGGCGAAACCGACCCTGCCGCAGCGCGACAACCGATAGAGCCAGCGACGCCATTGTCCCTGATCACGACGACGGACGAACTCGCTCAAGCGTGCCACCGCCTGGCGCGCGCGCCGTTCGTGACCGTCGATACCGAATTCCTGCGCGAGACGACATTCTGGCCGATCCTTTGCGTCGTCCAGCTCGCCTCGGACGACGAAGCGATGGCGATCGACGCCCTCGCCCAAGGGCTCGACCTCGAGCCGCTGTTGCAGCTGATGGCCGACGAGGACGTGGTCAAGGTGTTCCACGCCGCCCGGCAAGACCTCGAGATCTTTTGGAAGCTCTCCGGCGTCCTGCCGACGCCGCTGTTCGACACGCAGGTTGCGGCGATGGTTTGCGGCTACGGCGAGCAGGTCTCCTACAGCGAGCTTGTGCATTCGATCTGCCGTGTCACGATCGACAAATCGTCGCGGTTCACCGATTGGGCGCGGCGTCCGCTTGCCGAGGCGCAGATCGAGTACGCGATCGGCGACGTGACCCACCTGCGCGACATTTACAAAGCTCTGTCGAAGCGCGTCGCCGCGACCGGCCGCCAATCGTGGCTCGACGACGAAATGAAGACGCTGACCTCGCCCGCGACGTACGAGCAGCATCCCGAGCGCGCCTGGGAACGCTACCGGACGAAGGCGCGCAAACCCCGCGATCTTGCGGTGCTGATGGAGCTCGCCGCCTGGCGCGAGAGCGAGGCGCAGGCTCGCGACGTACCCCGCGCCCGGGTCTTGAAGGACGACGTCTTGATCGAGCTCGCGCTCGCCGCGCCGCGCAGCGTCGATGCGCTCGCGAACCTGCGCGCGTTCCCGCGCGGGATGGAGCGCTCCCGCGCCGGCGGCGAAATTCTCGCGGCGATCGAGCGCGGGCTCGCGCGCGATCCCAAGACGCTGCCGAAGATCGAGCGCGACCGGCGCAACGGCGCCAATGTCGGCGCGACGGTCGAATTGCTGAAAGTCCTGCTCAGGCAGGTCAGCGAGGAGAGCGGGGTCGCCGGCAAACTGATCGCCACCGTCGACGATCTCGAGTCGATCGCCTCGAGCGACCGGGCCGAAGTGCCGGCGCTCATGGGCTGGCGGCGCAAGCTGTTCGGCGACCGAGCGCTCGAGCTCAAGCACGGGCGCCTGGCGCTGACGGTCGAGAACGGCAAGGTGGTCACGCTCGAATGGAAAGACGCCGAGGCGGCACAGCCCGAGGCTTGAGGCCGGAGGGACGCCGGAGACGGTTTTGAGCACAGGCGCGGACGTCGTCTGGCTGCGCGACGACTTCAGCCTCGACGACCAGCCGGCGATTCTGGCCGCCGCGGATCGTCCGGCTCTCTATGTCTATGTCCACGACGATTCGCCTCGCAACGGCCGCCCCCTCGGCGGGGCGGCAAAATGGCGCCTCGCCCAGTCGCTGAAGGCGATGGAGGAGCGCCTCGCGACGCTTGGCGGGCGGCTCGACATCATGCGCGGCGAGGCGGACAAGATGATCCTCGCGCTCGCCGCCGCGGCGAACGCCGGCCGGGTCCTCTGGAGCCGGCGCTATGAGGGGGCGGCGATCGCGCTCGATTCCGCGGTCAAGACGCGCCTGCGCGAGCGCGGCGTCGAGGCCCTGAGCTTCAACGGCCGGCTCATGCGGGAGCCGTGGGAGGTCGCAAAGCCGGACGCCGCGCCCCCCGCCGTCTTTTCCGCCTTCTGGCGCCGCCACCGCGCACTTCCGTCCTTGCCCGACCCGTCACGCGCGCCCGATCGTCTCATGCCCGCGCCGTGGCCCGACGACGCCCCGGAGCGGGCCGCGATCAAGGCGCTCGCCCTTACGCCGGTCAAACCCGACTGGTCCGGCGAGCTCACCCTCGGCGAGACCCCGGGCGAAGCGGGCGCACTTGCCGCGCTTGCGCGGTTTATCGACGGCCCACTCGCCGGCTATGCCGAAGGCCGCGACCTGACGTCGCGCGAGACGACCTCGCGCCTTTCGGCTCACCTGCGCTTCGGCGAGGTTTCAACCCGCCGCGTCGCGGCCGCCGTCGAGGGCGCCGCCGCGGCCCGGCTGGCCCCGCAACGCGATGCCGAAAAATTCATGGCCGAACTCGGCTGGCGCGACTTCGCCGCCGCGCTCCTTTATCGACATCCCGATCTCGCGACGAGGCCGCTTCGGCGCGAATTCGAACGCTTTCCTTGGCGAAACGACGACGAGGGTTTTCGCGCCTGGGCGCATGGGCGGACCGGCTATCCGATCGTCGATGCGGGGATGCGCCAGCTCTGGCGCACTGGATTCATGCACAATCGGGTGCGCATGATCGCGGCCTCGTTCCTCGTCAAGCATCTTCTGATCGACTGGCGGCGCGGCGAGACAATGGTTCTGGGACACGCTCATCGACGCCGATCCCGCCAGCAACCCGATGGGCTGGCAATGGGTCGCGGGTTCAGGCGCGGACGCCGCGCCCTATTTCCGCATCTTCAATCCGGTGCTCCAGGCAGAAAAGTTCGACCCAGACGGAGCCTACGTCCGCCGCTGGGTCCCTGAGCTTGGGCAACTCGCCGCGCCGGATATCCATGCCCCCTGGCGCGCTCCGGGAGAAACGCTGGCGCGCGCCGCCGTTGTCCTCGGCAAAACCTACCCGCAGCCGATCGTCGACCACGCCTCCGCCCGCGCCCGGGCGCTCGCGGCCTTCGCCGAGATGCGCGGCCGACGAACGTGAACGCGCTCTAAAGCACCAGGAGCTTCTTCACCAGCGCGAACACTTCCTTATAGGGAAGCCGGGTTGCGCCGGCGATGGCGAACGGCACGAGCGCCGCGCCCGCGAGCGGCGCGACCGCCGACCGGCTCATAAGAAAGATCGAGAGCTTGCCCGAGGCGGCGTATTGCGCCGACGGGTCCGGGACGGCGGGAACGGCGGTTTCCGCGACGTCGTTGGCGGCGAGGTTCCGGCCGATGAGGGCGCGCTCGGCCGCGCGGTGATAGCGCGTCGCCTGAGCCCCGAGCACCTGGGCCGATTTCCCCTTGAGCTCCGCAAGCGGCTTTGAGAACGCCAGCAGCGGAAAGGCGAAAAACGCGAACACGATCGCCAGCCAGCCGGTGATGATGTAGCCGAAAGTGACCGAGGAAATGTTGGCTTCGGACACGTGCCTGACGACGGTTATCGCCATCCCGGCGCTCATGCCGAACACGAACATCGAATAGGCGTTCGGATATTCGGCGAGAAAGGCAAGCCCGCCCTTGCCGTCCGGATGGGTCGCAACCAGCCTGAGCTCGAGCGAGGCGATCCGCCACAAGAGCATCGCCCAGACGATATAGCGCCAGAGGCCGCGGAACAGCAGGAAATAGAACAGCGGCGCGCTGCAGATGACGCTCCACCATCCGGCCAGCGTGAGGTGGGCGCCGCCGTCGGCGACCTGAACCGCCCAGGTCGAGCTGTCGGACGTCATGAGAATGTCGAGCCGCGCCAGCGTCCCCGCAATCGCAAGGCCCAGGCAGATGATTTCGGCCGCAATGGAGTCGCGCAGTCTCAGCGCTCGCACCACCGCGTTCGCCGCTGCTTCGAAGGAAGCAGGCGCCAGGATCGGCGCCCGGACCAGCTGGCCGAGCTTGCCTTGCAAGCCATATTCGACCTGCTGCTCGGCCAAAACGAAGAGACCGACGGCGATGAAGAAACGCGCCCAGGCGCCGAAGTCGAGCAGAAAGGGGTGCGCATCCGCCGGGCCAAACGCGCGCCCGGCTATGAAACTCAAAATGAACGGAACGCCCCAGGCGAGCGCGACGAACAGCGCCGCTCTTCGGCCGGCGAGCAGCGCGTCCTCCCGAGCACCCCAAGTCGGCGCTGCAGTTCGAAGAACGGCCCGCCGTGCGAGGCGAGATATTCCCCGATCCGGCTCGCCTCGTTCTTGTCGGCGTCGAGGGCGATGTCCGCGCTCCCCACAGCCAAATCCGTCATGTGCCCCGCCTCCTGTGGCCGTGCTCGACAGCGATTCCTCAGCGGAACCGCCACCGCCGGCCGGCGACCGTCATGGCCGGACGGCCCCGCCCGCGCAAGGGGTTTGGCGGCTATCGCCTCAATTCCGCGCGCTATTTTTGCTTCGTCACCCCGGCTCCGCCGCCGACATCGCCGCCTCCTCGCTCGGGAACTCGCGCAAGGCCTTGATGCGCGGAGAATTGGCGTCGCCGGGGCGGCGGACGAAGCGATGGCCGAACGGCATCGAGACGCTGGTCTTGGAACCGCGCGCGAGGCGTCCCGCGGCCAGTTCGTCAGCAGTGAACGTGAACTAGGTCAGCGTCCCCCCGCTCCGGCCGCAGCCCTGCGGCGTCGGCTTGACGGGGGCGGCGCAGCATCGGAAAAGACGGCTCCCTTTCAGGCGGGAACCGGATGCAACGCGTCACGCTGATCGACAACTACGACAGCTTCACCTTCAACCTCGTCCATTACCTGGGGGAACTGGGCGCGGATGTGACTGTGTGGCGCAACGATGAGATCACGGTCGCGGACACGCTCGCCTCGAAGCCGGACGCAATCGTGCTTTCGCCTGGACCCTGTACGCCGAACGAGGCGGGCGTTTGCCTGGACCTCGTCCGCTCGGCCAGCGAAACGACGCCGATGCTCGGCGTCTGTCTCGGGCATCAGGCGATCGGGCAGGCTTTCGGGGGAGAGGTCGTGCGCGCGCCGGCGCCCATGCACGGCAAGGTTTCACGCATTTCGCATCATGCGCGCGGGCTGTTTCGAGGCCTGAACGGACCCTTTCAGGCGACGCGCTATCACTCGCTCATTGTCGAGCGCGCGAGCGCGCCCTCCGAACTCGAGGTCAGCGCGGAAAGCGACGACGGGCTCGTCATGGCCCTCGAGCACCGCAACCGCCCGGTGTTCGGGGTGCAGTTCCATCCGGAAAGCATCGCCAGCGAGCACGGACGGCAAATCTTGCGCAATTTCTTGGACTTGGCGGCCGCCTTTCACCAGCCCCAACAGGCTTTCTGAGAGGCATGCGAAACGGGGTCATGGAGTCATTCAAGCCTCTGATCGCCAAGGTCGCCGCAGGGGCGACGCTGACCCGCGCCGAGGCGGAAGGGGCGTTTGATGCGATGCTCTCGGGCGAGGTGACGCCCTCGCAGATGGGCGGATTCCTGATGGCGCTGAGAGTGCGGGGGGAGACGGTCGACGAGATCACCGGCGCAGTCGCCGCGATGCGGGGAAAGATGATAAGCGTCAAGGCCCCGCCGGACGCAATCGACATTGTCGGCACCGGCGGCGACGGTTCGGGCTCCTACAACGTTTCGACCCTGGCCGCGATCATCACCGCCGCCTGCGGCGTGCCGGTCGCCAAGCACGGGAACCGCGCCGCCTCCTCGCGCTCCGGCGCCGCGGATACGTTGGCCGCGCTCGGTGTCAAGATCGGGCTTTCGCCGGACGGCGTCGAGCGCTGCATCCGCGAGGCGGGGATCGGCTTCATGATGGCGCCTGCCCATCATGCGTCGATGCGCCATGTCGGCCCGACACGGGTGGAGCTTGGCACGCGGACGATATTCAATCTGCTTGGACCGCTCTCCAATCCGGCCGGCGTCAAGCGCCAGATCGTCGGCGTCTTCTCTGCCGCCTGGCTCGAGCCGATGGCCGAGGTGCTGCGGAACTTCGGCTCCGAGCGCGTCTGGGTGACCCACGGCCTTGATGGCCTCGACGAGATTACCGTGACGGCGCCGACCAGAGTCGTTGAACTGAAGGGCGGCGCCCTTCATGCCTTTGAACTGACGCCGGAGGCGGCGGGTCTCGCCCGCTCGGCGCCGGCGGCGCTCAAGGGCGGGGATCCAGCGCACAACGCCAAGGCCCTTCTCGAAGTGCTCAACGGCGCGCCCGGCGCTTTTCGCGATATCGGTCTTATGACGACGGGGGCGGCGCTCGTGGTCGCAGGCAAAGCCGGAGCAATTAAGGACGGTGTGGCCATGGGCGACGCGGCAATTCGCTCAGGCGCCGCCCGGCGCACGCTCGATCGATTGATCGCAGTCTCGAACGCCTGAAAGTCAAGAACGCCGATGGCCGACATCCTCAAAAAGATCGAAAGCTACAAGCGCCGTGAAATCGCAGACGCGAAGGTCAGGGTGCCGCGCGCGACCTTGGAGCGTGAGATCGACGGCCAATCTCCGCCGCGCGGTTTCATCAAGGCGTTGGAACGGGCGATTGAAGAGGGACGGTTCGGTCTGATCGCCGAAATCAAGAAGGCGAGCCCCTCGAAAGGGCTGATCCGCGAGGATTTCGACCCGGCCGCGCTCGCCAAGGCGTATCAGGCAGGCGGCGCCGCCTGCCTCTCCGTTCTGACTGACGGCCCCTCGTTTCAGGGCGCGCCCGAGCACCTGATGAAGGCGCGAAAGGCGACGATGCTCCCCATTCTGCGCAAGGATTTTCTGTTCGACGCCTACCAGGTGCTGGAAGCTCGCGCCTGGGGCGCCGACTGCATTCTCATCATCATGGCCGCGGTGGACGACGAGCTCGCCAAGACGCTCAACAAGACCGCGCATGATCTCGGCCTCGACGTCCTGATCGAGACCCATGACGAGAGTGAGCTCAAACGCGCGCTCACCCTCGAAGGGCGACTGATCGGCGTCAACAACCGGAACCTCCACACGTTCGAGACCTCGCTCGAAGTCTGCGAACGGCTTCTGCCCTCGATCCCACAGGGAAAGATCGTGGTCGCCGAGAGCGGCATCTCCGATCACGCGGATTGCAAGCGGCTCGCCAAGGCCGGCGTGGAAGCTTTCCTGGTCGGCGAAGCGCTGATGCGCCACAAGGACGTCACAGCGGCGACCCGGACACTGCTGACCGGAATGTAAGGGCGATTTGACCCCGGCTTTGGCCCGCTTCCTGCCGCCTGGCCAAC
This sequence comes from uncultured Alphaproteobacteria bacterium, assembly GCA_963776665.1. Classification (GTDB taxonomy): domain Bacteria; phylum Pseudomonadota; class Alphaproteobacteria; order Rhizobiales; family Beijerinckiaceae; genus Roseiarcus. The sequence continues at coordinate 116,961 of CAVZNQ010000023.1, read as the reverse complement.
GTCGCTCGCGCCTTGCGTTTGGCGCGCGTTCTATTTTCGTTCCGGACTTGCGCATGTTAGCTTGTCGCGGCGCGCGATTCGTCAAAATGTGAAAGCGGAAATGAACGATCTTTTCGGCGCGGCTGCTCCCCAGCGCGGCAAATCGGCTCCGGTCAAGGGCAAATCTCCAGCACGCAGCGGCGCGCCTGGCGAGGCCGACTACAATGCCGCTTCGATCGAAGTGCTCGAGGGGCTGGAGCCGGTTCGGCGGCGTCCCGGAATGTATGTGGGCGGGACCGATTCAAACGCCCTTCATCACCTTTTCGCCGAAGTGATCGACAATTCGATGGACGAAGCGGTCGCCGGTCACGCCACCTTCATCGAAGTCTCCCTCGAGGATGGCGGCTATCTGAGCGTCGTCGACAACGGTCGCGGCATGCCGGTAGACCCGCACCCGAAATTTCCCAAAAAATCCGCGCTTGAAGTCATCATGACGATGCTCCATGCGGGCGGAAAGTTCGACAGCGGCGCCTATGAGACCTCAGGCGGACTTCATGGCGTCGGCGTATCGGTGGTGAACGCGCTGTCTGAAAAGCTCGAAGTCGAGGTTGCCCGCAGCCAGACCCTCTATCGCCAGACGTTTGAACGCGGCAAGCCCACAACCCCGCTCACGATCGTCGGCAAGACGCCGAACCGTCGCGGCACCAAAGTGCGGTTTTTACCGGATCCTCAGATATTCGGGGCGCAGGCGCGGTTTGATCCGGCGCGCGTGTTCAAGATGGCGCGCTCGAAGGCCTATTTGTTCGGGGGCGTCGAGATCCGATGGCGATGTGCGGCCTCGCTGATCGCGGAGGGCGCGAAGGTCCCGGGGGAAGCCACGTTCCATTTTCCCGGCGGCCTTCGAGACTATCTCGCAGCCGACATCGAGGGTCAGGAACTCGTCGCCGACCAAGTGTTTGCCGGCCGCGTCGAGAGGGCGGGCAAGCACGGCTCGGTCGAATGGGCGATCGCGTGGCTCGCGGACGCCGACGGGTTCGTCCATTCTTATTGCAACACGATCCCGACGGCCGATGGCGGCACGCATGAATCAGGTCTCCGCACCGCCTTGCTGCGCGGGCTCAAGGACCATGCGGACCGCATCGGCCAGAGCAAGCGGGCGGCCGCGCTGACACCCGACGACGTGATGGCGAGTTGCGCCGCGCTGATTTCGATCTTCATTCGCGAACCCGAATTCCAGGGTCAGAACAAGGGCCGTTTGCAGACCGCCGACGCGGCGCGGCTGGTTGAGGGCGCGGTGCGCGACGCCTTCGACCACTGGCTCGCGGCGGCCCCCAGCCAGGCGGCCAAGCTCCTCGACTGGGGAATCGAGCGCGCGGAGGAGCGCATTCGCCGCCGCATGGAAAAAGAGGTCGCGCGCAAGACCGCGGTGCGCAAGCTCCGGCTGCCGGGCAAGCTTGGCGGACTGCACAAACTCGTCGGCGCAAGGCTCAGAATTGTTCATAGTCGAAGGCGACTCGGCGGGCGGATCGGCCAAGCAGGCGCGCGATCGAGCCTCGCAGGCGGTGCTGCCGTTGCGCGGGAAGATTCTGAACGTAGCGTCAGCCGCACGCGACAAGTTGGCGCAAAACCAGCAGCTTTCCGATTTGTTGCAAGCGCTCGGCGCTGGCGCCGGCGCTCACTACCGCTCATCCGACCTCCGCTACGACAAGATCATCATCATGACCGACGCGGACGTCGATGGGGCTCATATCGCCTCGCTTCTGATCACTTTCTTCTACCGGCAGACGCTGAAGCTGATCGAAGAAGGTCATTTGTATCTTGCGGTGCCGCCGCTTTACCGGCTGACGCAGGGAGCGCGCTCCCTTTACGCGCGCGACGAGGCGGACAAGGAAAGATTGCTGAAGTCGGGATTTACCGGCCGCGGCGCGATCGAGGTCAGCCGCTTCAAGGGCCTCGGAGAGATGCCGGCGCGCGATCTGCGCGATACGACGATGGACCCCGCCAAGCGCACGCTGCTGCGCGTCGCGCTGGTCGCGCAAGACAGCGAGGCGACGGCCGAGGCGGTGGAGCGTCTGATGGGCTCGAAGCCCGAGGCCCGATTCGCATTCATTCAGGAGCGCGCGCCAAGGTCGCTTGAGCTCGTGGACGTTTAGCTCCGCCCGAAAACGCTTATTTTACCATGATCGCGCAAAGCTCGCCCTAACCCGCTTGTTGAGGGAATCCGGCGATGACGATCCTGTTTGGGAATCTCGGCGATGGCAGCACGATGCGCGCATTCGGGACTGCCGCGGCAGCCGCGAGCCTGGCGGCGATCGCCCTGGGCGCGGAGGCGGAGCGCTATGCGGAGGTTCATCGTCCCGCCTTGCCCTTCACTTCGATTCCAAACCCGGGCCTGGCCGGGTCGTCGCAACCGGTCAACGACGTCGACTACGCGAGGACAGGGTCTTTTGAGCAGGAGCGCCGGCGCGAGCTTGTTGTGCTCAGAACATGTGGCGACATGTTGGGCCAGCACTGAAAAAAGCGAAGATGAGCATTGGGTCGGAGCGCGTTTTCCGCGTCGGACCGCGTTCGGCGCCACGGCGGGAGCCAAAAATAAATCACCCGACGCAGAAGTTTAAATCAGGAAATAGTTTGTTTCGCCCGGTCGGACCATCTGGCAACAGCGTTGAAAATGCGCTAGGTTGAGAGGGCAAGGCCTGTATACTTTTTACGACCGGCCTAGCGGGTTTTCGATGATGCGGGCGCCATTTATTGCACTTACCCCGGGGGCGAAGAACCTTTCGCCGACCGTAGCGCGGGACCGCGCTGGGCGACATCCCGAACTCCCTTCACTGACTGAGGAGCCTCGCTTTTGACGGGCTCGACGGACATGGGGTTTGCGCGTCCGACCGACGAAGATCGTTCAAGCGGAAATGATGCAGGGAGGTTTCGCCGCGATTCGGGGCGACCTCCGGGTTTTGGCGTGCGCTCTCATCGACTAGGCTTTTGGGCGGAGATTCGGGACTAAAATGAGCAAGGGTAAGGACTTTCGCGCGCCTCGCAAGCGCGGATTCGATGATGACGGACCGATGTCCTACGATTCGAAACCTCGTTCGTCGCGCGGCTTTGGCGGCGCTCCGGACGGCGGCGGTTTTGGCGGCGGTCCGATGGGGGGACCGTCCTCGGCGCCGATAAATTCCAGCGCGCCGGCGGTCGATGCCCTCGTCAAATGGTTCAAGGCCGACAAGGGTTACGGATTCGTCGAGTTGGCGGGCGGCGCAGGCGACGCGTTTCTTCATGCCAACGCCCTCCATGCAGCTGGCCACGACACGGTCCCTGCGGGGGCTAAACTGCGCGTCCAGGTCGGCGCTGGCGCCAAAGGCGCACAGGTCACTCGCGTCCTCGAAGTCGACACGGCCGGCGTGGTCGAGCGGCCGCAGCGGTCATCGAGCGATGGGGTTCGGCCGCGTCGGGTCGCGCCTGATCCGTCGACCGCCATCTCGGTCACCGGCAAGGTGAAATGGTTCGACGACGCCAAAGGATTCGGCTTCGTTGCAAGCGAGGACGGCGGCAAAGACGTGTTCGTACACATCTCGATCCTGGGCCCGGCCGGCATTTCGCACCTCGCCGAAGGTCAGCAGGTCACGATGAGAGTGGTCGACACGCCCAAGGGACGCGAGGCCATTTCGCTCTCGCTTTAGCCGGACGACGTCGGCGGCGGCGCGCGCGCAGAGCGGCCGGACGCGGTCGCCACATCAACCGGTAGACTGTTCGCCCGCGCCCATGCAGCCTTCGAGCGATATTCGCCGCCTCATCGAAATCATGGCGGCGCTGCGCGATCCCATCGCCGGTTGTCCGTGGGATGTCGAGCAGACCTTCGCCTCGATCGCGCCGTTCACGATCGAAGAGGCCTACGAAGTGGCCGACGCGGTTGAGCGCGGATCGACCGAGGATTTGCGCGAGGAACTTGGCGACCTCCTGCTCCAGGTCGTCTTTCACGCCCGGATGGCGGAAGAAGCGGGCTTGTTCGATTTCGGCGGAGTGGTCGAGGCGATCACAGCCAAGCTCGTCCGCCGTCATCCTCACGTCTTCGGCGACGCCGACGCGCGGAGCGCGCTTGCGGTAAAGACCCTGTGGGGACGCATCAAGGCGGAGGAAAAACGCGCAAAATCCCGGTCGCAGGGCGAAGCTCCCTCAAGCGCGCTCGACGGCGTGCCGCTGGCTTTGCCGGCGCTGACCCGAGCGATCAAACTGCAAGAGAAAGCCGGGAAGGTCGGCTTCGACTGGAACGACGTCGGCGCGGTTCTGGAGAAGATCAGGGAGGAGATCGCCGAGGTCGAGGCGGAGATTGCGACCGGTTCGGCGCAGTCGCTCGCCGCCGAAGTCGGCGACCTCATCGCCGCCACGGTGAACCTCGCCCGTCACCTCAAAGTCGATCCCGAGGCCGCGCTGCGCGGCGCCAACGCAAAGTTCGAACGTCGCTTCTCGCATATCGAGAGGCGCCTCGCCGAGCGCGGCCAGACCCCCGAAAGCGCGAGCCTCGATGAGATGGAGGCGCTCTGGGTCGAGGCCAAGGCCGAAGAGGCTGCGACGATCGCTAATCCAAACCCGGCGCAATAAAATCCAAGCCCGGCGCATCAAAATCCAAGCCGAGCGCAACAAAAACCAAACCGGCCGCAACAAAAACCAAATCGCTTTTCTCTGTCGCCAACCGAGACTTTTCAATCACTTAGGCCGCAAAAAAACGCTCTCCCGACTAATCCTCCGGGATAACCCGTCCTCCTTCGTCAAGTCGCCGCCATTGCGGTCGCGCCCCAGCAGAGAGCGTAGCACGGCATTCGGATTATCGCAAAGATAAAGTCGATTTCTCGCGTCAATCCGCTCTGTAATCCGGGCGCGTCCGCAACGCCTCTGATAGGGTCGTCCACGGCGTCCGCGTAGAAGCCCCCAATTCGGTTCAATCAGATAAATGCGGGCCTGAACTGACCCAAACCATGCTACCCGTTATTGGCTGCTTCTCAGAAAACAGGCTCTCTCCCCACTATCGTCCGGGGTAGCCCCTCCTCCTTCGTCCGTCGCGGGCAACGCGGTCGCGCCCCAGCAGAGACCCTAGCACGGCCTTCGGATTATCGCAAAGAAAAAGTCGAATTTCTCGCGTCAATCCGCAGAGGCGTTCTGTAGTCCAAGCGAGCCGAAGTCCAAGTCGCGCTTGCCCTCAATCCCGGGGTCACCATCCGGCGCTATCGAGTGGGCGCGCAAAGCGACAATCCGGCCTTCTTGAAGGGGCGTGAGCGGATAATCGAGAACATCCGCAAGGTAGGAGTACCGGAGGGGTGAACGCAGTGCGCGCCTGAGAGTGAAAAATCCGGCTGGCGATGGTGAGGCGTGGCGCCACCGTGCCATCACTGCCCATCCAACAATGGGCTGCGATAGCCTCAACGGCACGAACGTGCCGAAACACTCGGCTTACCGCATCACGTGCTGCTGGACCCGCCCGACCGGGCCACCGTGGCAGGCGGCATACGGCTCGCGGTGTGTGCGGCATAGGGGTCGTGAATCACCCGCAGCGAGTGCGCATGGCCGCATTTTGAGCAAACGAATATCTCGACTTCCATATCAAAGCCCGGATCGTCTGGCTCAATCCGTTTGAACCGCAGTTCGCCATTGCAGCGCTCGCAGTGCATCGACGGAGGGGGCTCGGTGAGGTTGCGCATACGCCACTTCCTTTCGTACGACACTCGCCGTAACGAATCCGAGGGACGCTCAAAGGGGTCCCGGGTCAATGTGCGATTTCGTGAAGGCCTGACGCTTTGGTCTGGCGCGGCGATTGTAGCAAACGCCCAGAATTAGTGGCCTAGAAAGGCGGCATGAAAAAGGCGATGCGCTCGGTGCCTGCGACGGCAAGCATGGCTGGAAACCCTCGCGTTGAGGGCCGTGAGGATTAGCGCTGGCCGCGCCATTGCGGGTCGAAGTCGATCATTCGATGAGCCTGTTAAAGCGCGCGATCGCGTGCTTACTTGTCGAAGAGCGCCGGTCGGGACCGAGACGTCGCCCTCCAATTAGAAGGGTCTCGGCGGAATGCGATTGGGAAAAGCTCTCCCCCCGCCTTCCGCCACCCATTCCCTCTATTCACTGGAATCCCCACCTGCGACATCCGCGACCTTGATCCACGACGTCCGCTTCACATCGAGACCAGTCAAAGCCGATTGGGTCTTGAGCCTCACGGAGGAGAGTTCGCCGTCGCGAAGGGCCACCTTACCGATCGGCCGGCCGGTCCTCGCCCTGGCGCGCGACGTCCCCGCCAACCGCGAAACGTCTCTTGACCCGCTCGATCTGGTCGGCCGCGACGCGCACGGTCAGATGCAGGCCCGCTTCCTCGTCGCGGCGGCTCATGACCTCGGCGTGCTCGTAGAGCCAATGAAGTCCCCGCCCGTCGCCGGCCTCAAGCGTCAGTTCAACGAGCGACCGTCCCCGCGCCAGGCGGTCCTCGATCGCCTGCAACAGGCGATCGATCCCCTCCCCCGTCGCCGCCGAGATCGCCAGCGGCGCCGCGAAATCCGGTCTTTCCTCGTCCGCCAGCGCGGAACGCGCGTCCGCGTCGAGGCAGTCGAGCTTGTTCCAGACCTCGATGACGCGATCGGCGCGGTCGGCGACGCCGATCTCGCCCAGGATCGCATCAACGTCGCCGCTCTGCGCGTCGCTGTCGGCGTGGGAAATGTCGCGCACATGGACGATGACGTCCGCTGCGAGCACCTCTTCGAGCGTGGCGCGAAAGGCGCTGATGAGCGTCGTCGGCAAATTCGAGATGAAGCCGACCGTGTCGGAAAGGATCGCCGAGCCGCCATGCGGCAGCTTGATCAATCGCACTGTCGGATCGAGAGTGGCGAACAGCATGTCGGCCGCCAGGATCTCCGAGCGGGTCAGCCGATTGAACAAGGTCGACTTCCCGGCGTTCGTATACCCCACGAGCGCGACCGTCGGGTAAGGCGCGGAATCCCGGCTCGCCCGCTGCAGGGCGCGCCTGCGCTTGACCCCTTCCAGCTCCCGCTCGATGCGGACGATCCGCTCCTGAATGAGGCGGCGGTCCGTTTCGATCTGGCTTTCGCCGGGTCCGCCGAGAAAGCCGAAGCCGCCGCGCTGTCTCTCGAGATGGGTCCATGAGCGCACAAGGCGGGAGCGCTGATAGTCCAGGTGGGCCAGCTCCACTTGCAGCGCGCCCTCGGCGCTGCGCGCCCTGCGGCCGAAGATTTCGAGGATGAGCCCGGTGCGGTCGATCACCTTGCAGCCGAACGCCCGTTCAAGATTCCGCTGCTGCGCCGGCGACAGCGCGCAATCGAAGACGACCAGATCGATCCCCTCGGCTTTCACCTTGGCCGCGATGGCGTCGACCTTGCCCTTGCCGATGTAGGTCGCAGGCCGAATGGCGCTCAGCGATACGGTCTCGGCCCCGAGCACGGCGAGATCGATCGCCCTCGCCAGCCCCACGGCCTCGTCGCGCCGCGCAGCGGGGCTGCGCGACAGGTCGGCCTGTTCCCGGGCGAGATTGGGACAGACGACCCAAGCGCGGACGCCGGTCACAGTCTCCCGTCCTCGATCGCCAAACGCTCGGGGCGATGAACCCTGGAAAGACGGCTCAATGAGCGTCGCCGTCTTCGACCGCCTCGAACATCGTGATCGGACTTGCAGGCATGATCGTCGAGATTGCGTGCTTATAGACGAGCTGAGAATGCCCGTCGCGTCGCAACAAGACGCAGAAATTGTCGAACCAAGTGACGAAACCCTGGAGTTTTACTCCGTTGACGAGAAAAATCGTGACCGACGTCTTGGACTTTCGGACGTGATTGAGAAACGTGTCCTGGAGGTTTTGCGCCTTCTCGGTTGCCATTCGTCATTCCGTTTGTTGGGCCTTTCCGGCCAGCAATACTTGGGGTTCACCCGCGCCTCTCATGAAGCGTTGTGCAAGTTTATATCATAGAAAAGATGGCGAGCGAACTCATAAACCCAAAATACAATGTTAAAACGGCGTTCACGACGCTCATCGACCGCGCGGGCCCGCCGGACGAGGGCCCGGAACATGGGGGGCGCAGGATTGCGATGAGCTTGCCAGGAGCCGACGCTATTCGACGCCCAGAGACTTGAGCTTGCGGTGCAGCGCCGAGCGCTCCATGCCGATGAATTCCGCCGTCCGCGAGATATTTCCGCCAAACCGGCTGATTTGCGCCACCAGATAGTCGCGCTCGAAAGCCTCTCGAGCCTCGCGAAGCGGGAGACTGAGCAATTTCTCGCCGCCGATCCCGCTCGGCACCGCCGGCACAAGCGCCCCAACCTCCGCCGGAAGCATTGACGCCGAGATCTCGGCGATCGGATCGCCGAGAGCAAGGATCATCAATCGTTCAACATTGTTGCGCAGCTGGCGGATGTTTCCCGGCCAGTCGTGGGACTGCAACACCGCCATGGCGTCCGCGCCGACGCGCCGCGGCGCAACGCCCATCGTGGCCGCGATATTCTTCAAGAAATATTGAACGAGTTCGGGAATGTCCTCTCGCCGCTCGGCGAGCGAAGGGACCCGAATTGGCACCACCGAAAGGCGGTGAAAAAGATCCTCGCGAAAGCGCCCCTCGGTGATCGCTTCCGCCAGATCCCGGCTGGTGGACGAGATGATCCGGACGTCGACGTAGACCCGCGAGGAGCCGCCGACGCGCTGAAAGTTCTGATCGACCAGCACCCGCAGGATTTTCGCCTGCGTCTCGCGCGGCATGTCGGCGATTTCGTCGAGATAAAGCGTGCCGCCGTGCGCCTCCTCGAGCGCGCCGACCCTCGGAGGCTTGTCGGCGCTGGCGTCGACCCCGAACAATTCGGCTTCCATCGTCTCGGGCGACATCGCCGGAGCGTTGATGACGACGAACGGGCCGTCGGCGCGACCCGAGCTTTCGTGAATGAGCCGGGCGGCCAGCTCCTTGCCCGAGCCGGCGGCGCCAGAAATAAGGACGCGCGAATTCGCCGGTCCGAGTTTGTCGATGACCCGCTTGAGATTGATCACCGCGGACGAAGACCCGATCATTCGATTGACCGAGCCGCCGCGCACCTTCAGATCGTTGACCTCCCGCTTCAGGCGCGAGGTCTCGAGCGCCCGTTCGGCGATCAGGATCAGGCGATCGGCCTTGAACGGCTTCTCGATGAAGTCGTAGGCCCCGAGTTTGATCGCCGTCACCGCGGTCTCGATGTTGCCGTGACCCGATATCATCACCACCGGCACGGAGGGATGCTGGCGCTTGACCGCCTCCAGAAGCTGCAGCCCGTCGAGCTTCGATCCCTGCAGCCAGATGTCGAGCAGGATCAATTGCGGGCGGCGCGCTTCGATCGCCGCGATCGCCTCGTCGGAATCGCGCGCCAGGCGCGCGCCGTGTCCCTCGTCCTCCAGGATGCCGGCGACGAGCTCCCGGATGTCCTCTTCGTCGTCGACGATGAGAATGTCAGCAACCATCAGGACGATCCAATCCTCTCGTTTTCCGGCTGCGCGCCATCGTGCTCTCGGCCGTGCAGGGGCAGTCTCATCAAGACTTTCGCGCCGTGGCCGCCATCGGCGCGCGCAAGCCCGTCGAGCAGTTCGACCCCGCCGCCATGGTCCTCGAAAATCTTGACCACAATCGGCAAGCCGAGGCCGGTGCCTTCGGCTCGCGTCGTGACATAGGGCTCGATGAGGCGATGCCGGTCTTCGCGCGGAAATCCCTTGCCGTTGTCGCTGACAGCGACCTCGGCAAAGTCCCCTCCTTCAATGGTCAGGGTGGTCAGGATGACTCCTTTGCCCTGATGTTCTCCCAGCGCATCAATGCCTTCCGTGGCGTTCTTCAGCACGTTCGTGAGCGCTTGCGACACGAGCCGCCGATCAAAATTGGCCATGACAGGCTCGTCGGGAAGCTCATCCTCGAAAGCGATGTCGGGGCGCCCGACCCGCATCAGAAAAATCGCCTGGCGCACGCAATCGGTAAGATCGTCGTTGGCCGGCCGCGCCTTCGGCATGCGCGCGAAGGACGAGAATTCATCGACCATCCGTTTGATGTCGTCCACCTGGCGGATGATGGTGTCCGTGCATTGGTTGAATACGTCCCTGCCCTCGAGAATGTGGCGTCCGTAGCGCCGCTTCAGCCGCTCGGCCGAAAGCTGGATCGGCGTCAGCGGATTTCTGATCTCGTGCGCGATGCGGCGCGCCACGTCCGCCCAGGCGGCGGTGCGCTGGGCGGTCACGAGGTCGCTGATGTCGTCGAGGGTGATGACGCTGGCGCGATCGTCGCGCCCGGGGTTTCCGGTGACGCGAACGTTCAGAACGCGCTCGCGACCGTCTCTAAGGACGGTCGCCTGCCCTTGATGGAGCCGCAATCGCAGCGATCGCGCCTGCTCCCAGATCGATCCGATGCTCGGCTGGACGGCGCTCAGCGACCGCCCGATGAGGCCTTGGCCGCCGCCGAGCAGCCGCTCCGCGGCGGCGTTCGAAATCGTGATGACGCCCTCGTTGTCGACGCCGAGCACGCCCGCCGGCACGCCCGACAGCACCGCCTCGATGAAGGCGCGCCGCTCATCGTTGAGCGCGTTCGCGTCGATCAGGCCGGTTTGCTGCCGCAAAAGCTCGGAAGTCATCTTGTTGAACGTGTCTCCGAGATGACCGAGGTCTCCGTCCGAACGGCGGGTCGGCACCTGAACGTGAAGATTGCCGGAGGCGACCTCGTCGGTCGCCCGGATCAGGCGGCGGATCGGTCCGACTAGGCGATTGGCGAACGCCAGACCGAGCCAGATCGCGGAAAACAGCATCGTCAGGGCAAGGAGTACGAATACCGTCGCAAAGCCGAGCTCGAGGCTGTGCCGGTGGGCCTCAAATCGTCCAAAGACATTGGCGACGTCGGCGGCGTCATTGGCCACTTTTGCCGCCAGCGGATCGATCCCTCGCGCGGCGTAGAAGTACTGTCCATCGACCCCCGGTATCGGCCGAATGCCGACAAAAATGTTGCCGACGCCGAGGAGGCCGCAAAGCGCCTCGCCGTTGGCCGCGTCGCGAAAGTCGGACGGCTCGGGCTTGGCGACCAGCTTCTCGTCAGACCCCTCGGCGATCTCGATCGGCGTTCCGTCGCCTTTCATGAGAGCGGCGGCGTTGAAGCCGAGCGTCTTGGACCGCGAGCTGAGATAGTCCTTGAATTGAGCCGGGTTCGATCGAAGCAGCATGGCGCTGCGGGCGATATCGTTGGCGGTCAGCTCCACGTCGCGAAGAAGCGCCCGGCACTGGGATTCGCGGTAAAGCTGGGTCGCCTGATTCGAACTCGTTGATGAAGGCGGCGACGTCGCTCATGAAGCGTGGGTTGATCGCCCATTCCACCGAAACCGTGGCCACGACAGCGGTAACGATCGCCGGGATCGCCGCAACCAGCGAAAAAAGAGCCACCACGCGGCTGTGCAATCGGGCGCCGGCCCGCGCCGCCCGCCGCGCCGCCCGGAGGCGCGCGAGCTCCATCGAAATGAGGATGAGCAGGATAACGACGACCAGACCGTCGCCCAGAAGCAGCGTCGCGACGACGTTCGCCGTCGGAATGATCGGAGTAAAGCCCGCAAAGACCAGGAACGTCGCCAGCGCAAGGACGAACGCCGCGCCGACGACGATCACCCCGAACCGGCCGGTCGGCCGGCTGTCGTCGAAGGGCGCCCGCTCGCGCGCGTCGATGGTCGTTCCAGTCAAAGCCCTGAGCCGAATGCCGCGAGACTCGCCATGCGATGGCGAGGTGTTTAACGCCTCAGTGGCAAAGCTGCAACGATGTTGCTGAAACGCGACGCTCTGGGTCCAGACTCAACGAAAGCTGGCGACGCCGCGGAGATTGAGATCACGGATTTTCTTGCGCAGGGTATTGCGGTTGAGGCCGAGAATCTCGGCCGCCTTGATCTGGTTGCCGCGGGTCCAGGTCAGCGTGGCGGCGATCAGGGGCGCTTCAAGATCGTGGAGCACCCGGTGATAGAGCCCGACCTGAGGGCTGGCCGCGCCGAAGGACCGAAAGAGATCAGCGACCGCACGCTCCATCGCGGCGTCGAAGCCGTCCCCAGCGATCTGAGCCGTCGCCGGGGCGACGCGCTTCCTTCCATCATCGAGCGCGGCCGCCGGCGGGAACAAGGGCGAGGCCCCGACGCTGAGCTCGGCCTCGATCAACGCCTCGCCGATGACGTCCTGCGGATAGAGGGCGGCGAGGCGGCGGGTGAGATTTTCGAGCTCGCGCACGTTTCCGGGCCAAAGATAACGCCTCAGACGATCCATTGCCGCGGGCTCGAACGTCTTGACCGGAAGACCCTCGGCCGAGCCGCGCTGGAAAAAGGCGCGCACCAGATCGGGGATGTCCTCGGGGCGTTCGCGCAACGGCGGGAGGCGGAGCGGAACAACATTGAGGCGGAAGAACAGATCCTCGCGAAAAGCTCCCTGCTGGATGGCGAAGCGGAGGTCCTTGTTGGTCGCGGCGACGATCCGGACATTGGTCTTGATCGGCGTCCGGCCGCCGACAGTGGTGTATTCGCCCTGCTGCAGCACGCGAAGAAGGCGAGTCTGAGCTTCCATCGGCATATCGCCGATTTCGTCGAGAAAAAGGGTCCCGCCTTCCGCCTGCTCGAAGCGGCCCACAGAGCGGGCGGCAGCGCCGGTGAAGGCGCCCTTCTCGTGGCCGAAGAGTTCGCTCTCGATAAGATCGCGCGGAATGGCGGCCATGTTGATGGCGACGAATGGCCCGCCCTTCCGCTTGCCGTAGTCGTGCAGCGCCCGCGCGACAAGCTCCTTGCCGGTGCCGGACTCGCCCGAAATCATGACTGTGAGATCGGTCTGCATCAGCCGCGCCAGGACCCGGAAAATGTCCTGCATCGCCGGGGAGCGCCCGACGATCGGCATCACCTCGACCGGCGCCGCCGTGTCCGCCGCCTCTCGCCGCCGCTTGGGCTCTGCAAGCGCGCGCCCGACGATCGCCACCAGTTCGCGGAGGTCGAACGGCTTGGGAAGATATTCGTACGCGCCGCGCTCCGAAGCCTTGATCGCGGTGATAAACGTATTTTGCGCGCTCATGACGATGATCGGCAGATCGGGCCGCATCCGCTTGATGCGCGGCAAAAGATCGAATGCGTTGTCGTCGGGCATCACGACGTCGGTGATAACGAGATCGCCCTCGCCGGCCGCCACCCATCGCCAGAGTCCGGCGACCGTTCCCGTCGCGCGAACTTCGTAGCCGGCTCGAGTCAGCGCCTGATTGAGAACTGTACGAATCCCGGCGTCATCATCGGCGACAAGAATATGCCCTGACGGCATTCCGGTTAGCTCCTTCGCCCCGACGTCGGGCCCCTCACTGCGTCGCCGCGCGCGGCGATTGAAGCGGCATCAGCACGCGAAACATGGTCCGGCGCGGATGCGACTCGCATTCAATGATGCCTCCGTGGTCGCCGATCAGTTTTGCAACCAGTGCAAGACCCAGACCAGAACCTTGCGGTTTCGTCGTCACGAAGGGGTCGAACAGGTTGCCAAGGATTTCGGGCGCGATGCCCGGGCCATTGTCCCAGATGCAGATCTCGAGCGGCAGGGCGACCGAATCGGCGCTTGGCGCCGTCCGCAAGCGCACTCCGGGACGATAGGCGGTCGTCAAAGTTATTTCGCCGTCAATGCTATCCCTTCCAATGGCTTCCGAGGCATTCTTAATCAAATTGAGGAAAACCTGGATCAGTTGATCGCGCGATCCGCGGACATGCGGCAGCGAGGGATCATACACCTCGGCGAAGCGAATGTGGCGCGCGAAACCGGCCTGAGCCAGTCGCTTGACGTGATCCAACACCGCGTGGATGTTGAGGCTTTCCCATTGCGACGGCGTTGAATCGGAGAAAGACTGCATGCGATCGACGAGTTTGACGATCCGGTCGGTTTCATCGCAGATCAGCCGCGTCAGCGCCCGGTCGTCGTCATTGACGTTCGCCTCGAGCAACTGGGCGGCGCCGCGAATGCCTGAGAGGGGATTCTTGATCTCGTGGGCCAGCATGAGCCCAAGCGCACTGATCGAGCGCGCGGCAGTCCGATGGGTGAGTTGCCTGTCTATTTTTTCAGCAATGGCCCGTTCTTGCAGCATAATCGCCACCGCGTCGTCGGTCTGGGGGACCGGAGCGATGAAAACGTCGACAGCGTTTCGATTGCCCGTTCGCGGCGTGGAAATATCGATCTTGTAGCCGTTGACGGTCGCGCGATTGCTGAGCGCCTCCGCGACAAGGCCCAAAACCGGCGAGTCCGAGGGAATGAGGTCGGTCAGCCGCGAGCGCACCAGCGTGCCGCGCCCCATGTCAAAGAACGTCTCGGCCGCCACGTTGACGTCGATCACCAAGCCCTGGGCGTCGACCGTGAGGAGCGGCTGGGCGAGGGCGTTCAGCACTTTGGCGGCGTCGGGGCGCCGCTGAGCCGGGTACGCGGTCATGCCGCCAGCCTCGACTGATCGGCGTCGAAGGCCCGCGCGAGCAGCGCCCGCGCCCTGGGCAAGTCCTCGCTCGTCACCAGTTCGCGCCGAAGCGTCTCGTCGGCGCCCGCCCGCTCCGCATAGGCCGCGAGGTGTTTTCGCGCATGGCGCAGCCCCGGGCGACCCCCGAGCTTCGCCGCCAGCCAGTCGAGGTGCTCGAGCGCCGCCTCGCGACGCTCCTCCCGCCGCGGCGCCCGGAGCGCGCCGCCGGCGTCGAGCGCGCGCGATACGCCGCCGACCAGCCACGGCGCGCCGAGCGCCGCGCGTCCGATCATCACCCCGGCCGCGCCGGAAGCCGCGAGCATGGCGCGCGCATCCTCCAGGGTGGCGCAATCGCCGTTGACGATAACCGGGATCCGGACCGCCTCGACCACCGCGCGGGCGGCGGCCCAATCGGCGCGGCCGTTGTAGAACTGGGCGCGAGTCCGCCCGTGGACGGTCGCCATCCGCGCCCCCGCCCCTTCCGCCCGGCGGGCGAGTTCGGGCGCGTTCAGCGACGCCTCGTCCCAGCCAAGACGCATCTTGACAGTCACCGGAACCGAAACCGCTTCGACCACCGCGGCGATGAGACGCTCGGCATCGTCGAGGTCGCGCATGAGCGCCGCGCCGGCCAGTGCGCCCGCCACCCGCCGGGCTGGGCATCCCATGTTGATGTCGATGAGCGCCGCGCCTGCGCCAACGACCCTGCGCGCGGTCTCGGCCAGCGCCCGCGCTTCCCGGCCGACAAGCTGGACGGCGTGGGGAGCCAATCCGTCGCCCTCCGCACGCATCGACGCCTCGGCGTCGCCTTCAAGATAAGTTTCGGCCGCGACCATCTCCGAGAATACGAGCGCCGCTCCGAAGCGGCGTGCGATCCGCCGCATCGCCAGATCGCTCACCCCCGACATCGGCGCAAGCAACGCCCGTCCCTCGAGCCGGATCGGTCCGATGGCGATGATGGGGGTGGCGCCTAGAGAATGAGCACAATTCATTCTGCTTACAGTCTAGTCAGTTGAACGGCGAAGGCAAGTCAAACGAGCCGACCCGGCGCGTCAAACCGCGTCGTCTGGTCCGGGAAACAGGCGGTCGATGCGCCCGCTCGCCCAATAGGCTGCGAGGCCGATCCATTCATGCACCGCCAACACGAAGGTCTTGAGGTTCCCGAGCGGATCGAGGTTCAGGCGAAAATCGTCGAACCCCCGCCCGGTGGTATAAAACGACACCGGGTAGGCGATCGGGTGAAATCCCGCTTTTTCGAACACGCCCATCGCGCGCGGCGTGTGGAAGGCCGAGGTGACCACGACCCATCGCTGCGACGCTTCCGGATGAACGATGGCGGCGGTGAAGCGGGCGTTCTCCTCGGTATTGCGGGCCTTGTCCTCGATCGTCACCCGATCCCGCGCGACGCCCATCGCGACCATCAGGTCTCGGGCTTTCGCGGCCTCGCTCGAAGTCCCGCCGAACACCGAGTTGGTGCCGCTCGTGTAGACGACGCGCGCCTGCGGAAAGCGCTTCGCCAGAATGACCGCCTCGGTGATCCGCTCGCCGCCCTCGTCGAATACCGTCTGGCCGCGGGCGACGCTCATCGGGTCGCTGACGGCCCCGCCGAGCACGATGATGCCCTCGGGCGGCTGCAAATCGGCCGGCGGCTGCGGGAACCGGTTTTCCAACGGGAGGAGCAGCACCCCGCGCAGCGGCAGCGTGGCGGCTGCAAGCAGCATGAGAATCGCCGCGAGCGCGAGGCCGCGCCCGAAGCGGGCATGACGGGTATAGCAGAGAATGACGCCCGCGAGCGTCCCGAACAACAACACGTTGATCGGCGAAGCGAGCATCCAGAACATCTTCGAGGCGACGAAAAACACCGGCGGCGCGATCCCTTGGCTTCGGCCCTTGTGGCAAGCGCCAAGGCTTGTCGCAAGTCGCGCCGTCGCCTACCGTTGATCTTTGACCGAAGAGGAGCGCGATGAAGTTCCGCCGCGATGTCGTCGCCGCAATCGGCCGCACGCCGCTTATCAAGCTTCGCGCCGCTTCCGAGGCGACGGGGTGCACGATTCTCGGCAAGGCCGAATTCATGAACCCGGGCGGGTCGGTCAAGGACCGCGCCGCGAAAGCGATCATCGACGACGCGATCGCCCACGGGACATTGCGGCCCGGCGGCGTCATCGTCGAGGGCACGGCCGGCAACACCGGCATCGGGATCGCGATGGTGGCGAGCGCGCTTGGCTATCGGGCGGTGATCGTCATCCCCGACACCCAGGCGCAGGAAAAGAAGGACATGCTTCGCCTTGCCGGCGCGGAGCTGGTCGAGGTGCCGGCGGTCCCCTATTCCAACCCCAACAATTACGTGCGCTATTCGGGCCGTCTCGCCGAGGCGCTGGCCAAAAGCGAACCCGACGGCGCCGTGTGGGCCAACCAGTTCGACAACGTCGCCAACCGGCGCGGCCATTACGAGACGACCGGTCCCGAGATCTACGACGACCTCGGCGGCAAGCTGCATGGGTTCGTGAGCGCCGTCGGCACCGGGGGGACGCTCGCCGGCGTAGGCATGGCGCTCAAGGAGCGCGACCCGAACATCAAGATCGCGCTCGCCGATCCGCCAGGGGCGGCGCTTTATTCCTACTACACGACCGGCGAACTCAAGATGGCCGGCTCCTCGATCACCGAGGGGATCGGGCAGAGCCGCGTCACCGCCAACCTCAAAGGGGCGCCCGTCGACTTCGCCTATGAGATTCCCGACAGCGAATCCGTGCCGATCGTCTTCGACCTCGTCACGGCCGAGGGTCTGCTGCTCGGCGGTTCGTCGGGGGTCAACATCGCCGGCGCGCTGCGCCTCGCCCGCGAGCTCGGCCCGGGCCATACGATCGTGACGCTCCTGTGCAATTCCGGCGCCCGCTACGCCTCCAAGCTGTTCAATCCGGCGTTTCTGCGCTCGAAGGATCTGCCGGTTCCGGACTGGCTCGAGGCGAAGGGAAGGACGCCTAAGGTGTTCGCTTAGATGACCCAGACGCTGTTTCGCGACGACGCTTATCGCACCGAGACCGACGCGACCGTGACGGCCGCCGGTCCGGGGGGAATAGCGCTCGATCGCACGGTCTTCTATCCGCAAGGCGGCGGGCAGAGCGGCGATCGCGGGACGCTCATCGTCGACGGCTCGCCGATTGAGGTCGTCAACACGATCTACGACGCCGACCGCGCGACCATCTTGCATGTGCCGGCTGACGGCGCCGCCGCGCCCTCGCCCGGCGCGCGGGTGATCGCCCGCATCGACTGGGAGCTGCGCTTGAAGCGCATGCGCGCCCATACCGCGCTCCATCTGCTCTCGGTCGTACTGCCCTATCCGGTGACCGGCGGATCGGTCGGCGAAGGCGAGGGGCGGCTCGACTTCGATTCCGGCGAGGCCGTCCTCGACAAGTCGGAGATCGAGCGTCGGCTCAACGAGCTGATCGCGCGCGACGCGGCCGTCAGCCAGCGCTACATCAGCGACGCCGAGCTCGAGGCCAATCCGGGCCTGGTCAAGACGATGTCGGTCAAGCCGCCGATGGGAACCGGACGCGTCCGCCTCATCGCGATCGAGGGGCTCGACCTCCAGCCATGCGGGGGCACGCATGTGGCGCGCACGAGCGAGATCGGCCGGGCGTCGGTGACGGGAATCGAGAAGAAGGGCAGGATCAACCGCCGCGTACGCATCGCGCTCGCTAGCGCTTAAGCCGGATTGGAGCCTGAATGCCGACGCGGAACTTCTGTACCACGGCAGAGCTCGCGGCCGAGCTCGGTGCGCCGGATCTCGGCGTGATCGACGCGTCCTGGCACGTCCCGCCAAGCCCGCGGATCGGCGCTTCCGAGTTCCGGCAGGGTCATATACCAGGCGCCGTCTTCTTTGACATCGACTCGATCGCCGATCTCGAACAAGGCCTCCCGCACATGCTGCCGAAGCCCGAGACGCTGGCGAAGGGCATGAGCGCGCTCGGGCTCGGCGACGGGATGCGGCTCGTGGTTTATGACGGCCTTGGGCTGTTCGCCGCGGCGCGGGTGTGGTGGACGCTGCGCGCCTACGGCGTCGAGGAGATCCGAATCCTCGAGGGCGGTCTGCCGAAATGGATCAAGGAGGGGCGCCCGCTCGAGCCCGGCCCCGCCCGACCGAGGCAGCCTCGTCCGTTTACCCCGCGGCTCGACCAAAGCTTCATCGCTTCGCTCGACGAGGTGCGCGAGGCGCTGAAGAGCGGCGCGGCGCAGGTGGTCGACGCGCGCCCCGCGGACCGGTTCCACGGCGAGGTCGCCGAGCCGCGGCCGGGCGTCAGAAGCGGCCACATGCCGGGCAGCTTCAATCTGCCGTTCGTCGAGATCGTCGAACATGGCCGCCTGAAGCCGTTCGACGCGCTCAGGGCGGCGTTCGCCGAGCACAAAATCGACCTTGCGAAGCCGATCATCACCACCTGCGGGTCGGGGGTGACTGCGGCGATCCTGGCGCTTGCGGTCGAGGAGGCCGGCGGCAAGGTCGAGGGTCTCTACGACGGCTCATGGGCCGAATGGGGCTCGCGCGACGACTGCCAGGCGGTGACCGGACCGGCTTGAGTTAATACATTGCTGTGCTGTTCTTAAGGCTGATCGTCCAAGCCGAAACCAAATCTATCCAAGCCGGGCCAAGCGGGCGCCAACTCCATCAAAGCCCAGCAAAATTTTTGGCCTGGATTTCCTTGGATTCGCTTGTCGGGATCGAGCCTTTTCAATCGGTTGCGCTGACCCCCTGGGGCAAAAATCTTTGTCCGCGAGCAGCGCGCCGGAAAAGCAACCGGAAGCTGCAGTCGCCGCCCGGGTCAGGCTCTGCTCCTTCCTCGAAATCGTCGCGGTCTGGACCCAATCGCTCATTACAAGGGGATCGTAGCACGGATTTCCGTTTTCCGGAAGAAATTGTCGTCGCCAAGACTGCCCGTGGTTTGGCGGGCAAGCGCCGATGCGAGAGGTCGAGGATGTCGAGCGCAGCGAACCCAAAGACGGCGCCTGTCGCGGCCTGGACCGCCCATGCTGAAGCCGCCGCGCGAAATTTCCTCCTGCCGATCGTCGCCCTCGCCATCGGGGCGCTCGCCATGACGTCTTCGCCGGCAGCCGCTGACCCGCTCACGCCCGCCGAGGCGCGGGCGATCGCCAAGGAGGCGACGATCTACGGCTTCCCGCTCGTCGACAGCTACCGTGTCCAGTATTCCTATTTCGTCGATCGCGGCGGCGCCGAATACAAAGCGCCCTGGAACACGCTCGTCAACAATGCGCGCGTCTACACGCCGGACGACAAGGCGATCCAGACGCCGAATTCCGATACGCCATACTCCTTCCTCGGCGCAGACCTCAGAGCCGAACCGCTGGTGCTCTCCGTGCCGGCGATCGACAAGGATCGCTACTACTCGCTCCAGTTCATCGACATGTACACGTTCGATTTCGCCTATGTCGGCAGCCGGGCGACTGGCAATGACGCGGGCAGTTTCCTCCTCGCCGGGCCGGACTGGCATGGCGAAACGCCGCCGGCCGTCAAAGCGGTGATCCGGTCGGAGACCGAATTCGCCTTCGTCGGCTACCGGACCCAGCTCTTCGGTCCGGACGACATCGACAACGTCAAGAAGATCCAGGCCGGATACAAGGTTCAGCCGCTGTCGCAATTCCTCGGCAAGCCGGCGCCCCCCGCCCCGCCCGCCATCGATTTCATCAAGCCCCTGAGCCCCGAGGCGGAGAGAACCTCGCCCGAGTTTTTCGCCATCCTCAACTTCGTGCTCGGATTCTGCCCGCCGAACCCGGCCGAAACGGAAATCATGGCCCGGTTCGCCAAGCTCGGGATCGGCCCGCACGGGGCGTTCGACGCGAAGGCGCTTTCGCCCGAGATGCTCAAGGCGGTTGAGGACGGCATGGCCGACGCGTGGGCGCAATTCAAGACCTACAAGGAAACCGAGCTCGACACGGGAAAACGCACCAGCGCGGACGCGTTCGGCACGCGCGAATTTCTCAACGGCGACTATCTCGCCCGCTTCTCGGGCGCGGTCCTCGGCATCTACGGCAACTCGAAGGACGAGGCGATCTATCCGCTCTATTTCGTCGACAGCGCGAAAAAGCCGCTCGGCGGGGCCAACCGCTACGAGCTGCGCTTCGCGCCGGGCGACCTGCCTCCGGTCAACGCCTTCTGGTCGCTCACGCTCTACGAACTGCCGTCGAGCCTGCTCTCGGCCAATCCAATCAACCGCTATCTGATCAATTCGCCGATGCTGCCGGGCCTCAAGCGCGATGACGATGGCGGCGTCACCCTTGTCATCCAGCACGCCGATCCGGGCGCTGGCGAGCATGCGAACTGGCTGCCGGCGCCGGCGGGTCCGTTCTTCGTCGTCATGCGCCTCTATTGGCCGAAGGCCGACGCCCTCAATGGGCGATGGGCGGCGCCTCCGCTCGTTCGGGCGAGCGACAACGAGGCGGCGGCTTCGGCGCCGAGCGCCGCTATCCCCGTGACGCCTGAAAACTTCGTCCGCGCCGAGAGCGACCGCTATCTCGGCAATCTCGTCAGGGAGGGCGGCGTCGGCAAGCTGTTCCACCGCCGGGCGCCGGCGGCGATCGACAACCAGACCGTCATCCGGCTCAACCGCGATACGCTTTATTCGTCGGGAGTGTTCGACCTCGACGCCGGGCCGGTGACGATCACGCTGCCCGACGCCGGCAAGCGGTTCCTGTCGATGCAGGTCATCGACGAGGACGAATACACGCCGTTGGTTCAGTACGGCGCCGGAAGCCAGACGTTGACCAAGGAGGCGATCGGAGCGCGCTACGTCGTCGTCGCGGTTCGGACGCTGGTCGATCCGGACGACCCCAAGGACCTCGAGGCCGTCCATGCGCTCCAGGATGCGATCAAGGTCGATCAGCCGGGCGGACCGGGCAAGTTCGAAGTTCCGAATTGGGATGAGGCGAGCCAGAAGACGGTGCGCGAAGGCCTGCTCACGCTGGCTTCGACCCTGCCCGACACCAAGGGCATGTTTGGGCCGAGGGGCGGCATCGATCCGCTGCGGCATCTGATCGGGGCCGCCTCGGCCTGGGGCGGCAACCCGGAGAAGCACGCGCTCTATCTCAACGTCATGCCCGGCGCATAACGACGGCAAGACGATCTACAAGCTCGACGTCAAGGACGTGCCGGTCGACGGCTTCTGGTCGATCAGCGTCTACAACGCCAAGGGCTATTTCGAGCCGAACCCCGAGAACGCCTACACGCTGAACGCCATCACCGCGAAGCCGGGCGAGGACGGCTCGATCGCCATCCAGTTCGGCGGCTGCGACGGCAAGGTCGAGAATTGCCTGCCGACGCCGCCGGGCTGGAACTATCTCGTCCGCCTCTATCGTCCGCGCCCGGAAATCCTCGACGGGTCGTGGACCTTCCCGGAGCCGCAAGCGGTGAAGTGAGGGCGGATGCGCCTCGATGCCCGCGCACGCGGGCATCCAGGACGGCGAGCGGCGGCGGCTCCCTGGACCCCCGCTTTCGCGGGGGTGACAAATGCGGAACATCTTCGGACCCTCCGGAGTTTTCAGCTCATGCAAATGCGGAGAGCACCGATGTTTCCCAGCGCACTCTTTACGGCCGGCGAAGTCGTCCTCGGCTTGTCCCTTACTGTGTTCGTCGGAGCGCTGATTGCAAGCGTGAGCGATCGGGTTCGGCTCGGCAGGCGATAGGCTGCTCACCCCAGCCCAAGCTTCTGCGCCAGTCCGATGCGTTGGAGCTTGCCGGTCGCGCCTTTGGGGATTTCGGCGACGAGCACGATCCTGCGCGGCGTCTTGAACGCCGCAAGGCGCTGGCCGACGAAGGCGTGCAGGTCCTGCTCGGTCGCGGAGGCGCCCTCGCGCAGGACGACGGCCGCGGCGACATCCTCGCCCAGCATCTCATGGGGAACCGCAAAGGCGACCGCCTGCAGCACGGCCGGGTGGTCCATCAGCGCTTCATCGACTTCGCGCGGGCTGATCTTCTCGCCGCCGCGATTGATGATCTCCTTGAGGCGCCCGGTCAGCGTGAGGTAGCCTTCGGCGTCGATGACGCCCTGGTCGCCGGTGCGGAACCAGCCGTTGACGAAGGCTTCCGCATTGGCCTTGGGATGGTTGTCATAGCCCAAGGTGACATTGTCGCCGCGAATGACGACTTCGCCGATCGCGCCTCTGCCAAGGAGCACGCCCCCTTCGTCCATGACCGCGATCTCCGGGCCGGCGGCGAGGCCGACGGAACCGGGTTTTCGCGCGCCGTTCAGCGGATTTGAAGCCATCTGGTGCGCGGCCTCCGTCATGCCGTAGGCCTCGATCACCGGAGCGTTGAACGCCGCTTCGAGCTCGCCGATCACCTTCGGCGGCAGCGACGCCGACGAGGAGCGGATGAAGCGCAAGGGATGGCGGGCGATGACCTCCCTGTTGCGCCCGACGCGGGTCAGGATCGCCTGATGCATGGTCGGCACGGCCGTGTACCAGGTCGGCCTCGCCGCCTCCATTTCGGCGAAGAACTTGAGCGCGTTGAATCCTCCGGTGCAGAACACGGCGCCGCCGCGCGACAGCGGCGCGGCGAGGCCGGCGATCAGCCCATGGATGTGGAAGAGCGGCATCACGTTGAGCGCGCGGTCGGCCTCGCTGAGTTCGAGGCTCGCCGCGATGTTGCGGGCCGAGGTCCAGATGTTGGCGCCGGTTAGCGGCACGATCTTCGGCCGCGAGGTGGTGCCCGACGTATGGAGGATAAGCGCGACGTCCTGGGCCTCGGCCGGACCGGGACGGGCCGCGGGGCGACCGGCGTCGCCGCAAAGCCGGAACGCGCCCGCCCCGACCTGAGGCTCGGGCATGAGCGTGATCAGCCCGACGCCGAGCTTTTGCGCCGCCTCCAGCGCCGGCGATTCGCTGCCTGCTTCGACGATAAGCGCCTTGGCCTTGAGATCGTCGAGGTAGAAGAGGAATTCGTCCTGGCGATAGGCGGGGTTCAGCGGCGCCGAAGCCGCCGCGGAGGCCACGGAAAGAAACGTGGTCGCCATCTCCGGTCCGTTCGGCAGGACGATGGCGACGCGGTCGCCGCGGCCGACGCCAAGCTCGTTCAGCTGCGCCACGGTTCGGTCGACGAGCGCGCGCAAGGCCGCGTAGGTCAGCGGCGGCGCGTCATGGCCCGCGATGGCGGCCGCCTCGTCCTTGCCCGACGCAATGAGGCCTCTCAGGGTGTGATGCGCGCTCATGCTGGCTTGCCTCCTCCACTTCTCATGACCGTCTCGCCCAGAAGCTTCGTCGCCGCATAGACGGCGTCGAGATGGGGCGTCGCCACATTGGCCAGGCGCGCGAGCTCGATCACCGAGCCCAGCAGCGCGTCAATCTCGATCGCCCGGCGATGCTCGATGTCCTGCAGCATCGAAGTCTTGTGGGGGCCGATGGCCTCGGCGCCGGCGATGCGCTTGTCGATCGGGAGGCGGAAGCGGATGCCGAACGCTTCGCCGACGGTCTGCGCTTCCCGCATCATCGCCGCCGCAAGCGCCCTTGTCGGCGGGAACCGGCAGACGTCCTCGAGCGTCGCGCGGGAGAGCGCGCTGATCGGATTGAAGGTGAGGTTGCCCCAGAGCTTCATCCAGATCTCGGTGCGCACGTCGCTCAGGACCGGCGACTTGAAACCGGCGCGGGTGAAGACCTCGGCGAGCGCCGCGACGCGCGCGCTTTTCGCGCCGTCGATCTCGGCCAGCGGCAGGCGATGGCCCTCGACATGGCGGATGACGCCGGGACTCTCGATCTCCGCCGCCTGATAGCTGATGGCGGCGATGACCGCGTCGACCGGCAGATGGCCGGCGATCGCGCCGCCGGGGTCGACGCTCTCGAGCCGATGGCTCTCATAGGGGCCGCCGTGCTTGAAGAAATACCACCACGGGATGCCGTTCTGCGTCGTGAGCAGCATCGTCTCGGGCCTAAGGATCGCGGCGACGTCGGCGGCGATCGGAGCGAGCTGGTGGGCCTTGACCCCGAGCACGACAAGGTCGGGGCGGCGGACTTCGCCTATGCGGTCGGTCGCCTCGACCCGGGCGACGATCTCCTCGCCGCCCTCTTTCAGCACGAGGCCCCGTTCCCGGATCGCCTTCAGGTGCTCGCCGCGCGCGACGACGCTCACGCTCTCGCCGGCCGCCGCGAGCTTTGCCGCGATATGCCCGCCGATCGCCCCTGCCCCGATGACGGTGATGTCCATCCCATCTTTCCAAATCCTGCCGCGGCTCGCAGCGGGTCGGGCCCATCTCGCGCCGATTCCGATTTTAGGCCCGATCCCGCGTGAGGGCCAAATCAGGGTCACGTAGCCACGACTGGCGCAGCGGCGTCGCCCGCCCTGACTGAATTTGGGGAACAAACGCCAGGCTCCGGCGTTTGAGCAAGTACTCGCGCCCCAGACCCACCAAGAGTAGTATCGTCACCAATGGCCGATGATCCTCTTGGTTTGGCGCAACTGCCAAAAGTGAAAGTTCCGGCCGTCTCCACGCCGAAGCCCGAGGCCTTGCTGAGTCTGGCGACGGGCGTCGTCGCCGTGTCCGCGCTTTATCTCGCCCGCGACGTGCTCATCCCCATCACGCTTGCAATATTTCTCAGCTTCCTTCTCGCCCCGATCGTTAAGCTGCTTCAGCGCGCTCGCCTACCGAAAGTCGTCGCTGTTATCGTGGCAGTGGCCTTGGCGCTGGCGGTCATATTGCTCGTCGGCGCGATCATCGGCTCTCAGATCCGGGCGCTGGTCGAGAATCTACCGGAATATGTGTCGACGGTAAGCCACAAGATCGACTCGGTTCGCCACGCCATCAGCAACCTGGTCACACAGGCTACGAGTTCGTCTCGGCACGCTCCACGAACTCTCAACGCCCGCATCCGGTTCACCCGGCGAGGTCGCTGCAGCCCAGCCGATTCCGGTTGTCGTAGAAACTTCGTCGAGCGGCTATCTCGAGGCGGCGCGCCAGTTTCTGGAGCCAATTCTCTCGCCCCTGGCCACGCTCGCGATCGTTCTCATCGTCACGATATTCATCCTCGTCCAGCAGGAGGATCTCCGCGATCGGGTGATACGGCTTTTTGGCTCGAACGATCTTCATCGAACGACCCTCGCCATCGATGACGCAACGCGACGCCTAACCAAGTATTTTGTCACGCAGGCCGCGGTCAATGTGAGCTTTGGCCTCGCTATCGGCGTCGGGCTGTTTTTCATTGGTCTGCCGAGTCCGGTGCTCTGGGGCCTTCTCTCGGCCCTCTTGCGATTCATTCCCTATGTCGGATCGCTAACCGCCGCTCTCCTTCCTATCGCGCTGGCCGCCGCGGTCGATCCGGGCTGGTCAATTGCGCTCTGGACGGCCGCCCTTTTCATCGTCGCCGAGACTGTAACCGGACAGTTCCTGGAGCCGTTCTTGTACGGCAGCAGCACCGGCCTTTCGCCGACGGCGGTCGTTATCGTGGCGATCTTCTGGAGCTGGATATGGGGACCGATCGGCCTGATCCTGTCGACGCCGCTGACATTGTGTCTGGTCGTGGTCGGCCGGCACGTCCGGCATCTCGAATTCTTCGATGTGCTGCTGGGAGACCGCCCAGCCCTGACGCCGGTTGAAGGCCTCTATCAGCGATTGCTCGCCGGCGACCCGGACGAAATACTGGAGCAAGCGGACACGCTGCTGAAAGGGCGCGCTCTTTCCTCGTACTACGATGACATCGCATTGAAGGCGCTGCGGCTGGTCGCCAGCGACATAGCGCGCGGCGTGGTGCACGACGCCCAGCTTGAAAAAATCCAAGAGGAAATGCTTGGACTGATCCAGGATCTTGAACCGCACGATGACCTCGACCCGGTGCTCACCGAGAAGCAAGCCAAGGCGGCGGTGGTCGAGGTTGCGGGCGTCGTCCGCCCGGAACGCGAGACTTCCTCTCAACCGGCGCCGGAAGAACACGTCCAGGAGGACTTGAATCTACCCGAAATCTGGCGCACGCAACGAAGCGTGCTTTGCATCCCGGGGCGCGGCGCCCTCGACAGCGTGCCGGCGGCGATGCTGGCGCAGTTGCTGCGCAAGCATGGGCTGGGCGCGCAGGCGGCGTCGCGTGACGCGTCGTCCAGGTTGGGGATCGGCGCGCTCGACCCCACCGGTGTCGCCATGGTGTGCATCACCTACGTCGAGCTTATCGGTAGCCCGCCGCATATGCGTTACCTCTTGCGCCGAATCCAACAACGATTTCCGCTCGCCCCGATTGTGATCGGGTTCTGGGAGACAGATGAGGCGCCGCAGGGGGATCGATCGTCGCAGGGAATAACCGGGCGCACCGAGGTTGCGAGTTCGCTTGGCGAGGCCGTACGAAAATGCCTGGAGGAGGCGCATAAGGCGGAGCAGCCGGAGCCGGAACCAAACCGCGAAGGTCGCGACCCGGCCGCTGACGCTGCTTCGCCCGTGGATCAGACCGTCCACTGAAGGCGCCGCCAGGAGGGGATTCATCCGCCCGCCAACCGCCCGCCGGGACCGACCGCGGCGATCGCCTCGTGCAGGGTATCGAAGATCCGGTCCTCGCCGATCGCCTGGGCGACGTTGTGCCGCGCCAGATCCGAGCGCAGGAAATCATTGACGCGCGCCAGCACCAGGCCGACCTTCTGGGTCCTCAGTTCGTCGATGAGCTCGCGGACGGTTCGGGCGGCGGTATAGTCGAGGTCGAAGATCGGGGCGCAATCGATGACGAACCACCGAACCGGCCCCGGCGCGCCGGCGATGAGGCTGCGCACCTGGTCGGCGAAGCGGTCGGCGTTGGCGTAGAAGAGATCGGCGCCGAACCGGTAGACGATGAGCCCGGGATCGGTCATGAGGCCGGGAGCGGCAGGCTCCCACCGCTCGCGGGCGCCGGGGACCAGCACCATCGCAAACGGCCGGTAGCTGTGACGGACGTGGCGTACGAGCGAGGCCGCGATCGCGAGCAGGATGCCCTGCTCGACGCCGATCGCCGGCACCGCGGCGGCGGTGAACAAAGCCAGAAGAAATTCGCCCGTGCTTTCGCGCTTGATGGCGGCGAGGCCCCCGACATCGACCATGCCGACCGCGATGGTGAAGACGACGCTCGCCAGAACGCAGCGCGGCAGGTATTGCAGGGGGCCGGTCAGAAACACGAGCACGACGGCGACGACGGCGGCGAAGACGAGCTGCGCGACCTGGCTTCGCGCCCCCACTCCGTCCGCCATCGCCGTCTGGGTCGGACTGCCGTTGACCACGAAGGCGCCGCTGAGCGCCGCAGCGGCGTTGGCGGCCGAGAGCCCGAGAATGTCGGCGTTCTCGTCGACGCGCTCGCCATGCTTGACCGCATAGCTGCGCGCCGTCGCCGCGCTCTGGGCGATGATCATGACGAAGCACGAGGCGGCGACCGGCGTCAGCGCCAGCGTATCGCTCCAACTCACGTCCGGCCATTTTAGCGACGGCAATCCTCCGGGCACCGGGCCGATGACCGGAAAGCCCCGCTCGGCGAGATGGAACCAGGCGCTCGCCGCGATTGCGCCGACAACCAGAACAAGCGCCGCCGGAAAGCGGGGCGCGACCCTGCGGGCCAAAAGAATGCTCCCCGCAACGAAGATCGACACCCCGACGACGCGCGGGTCCGCCGACGGCGCCCCCCGCGCGAGCTCCCATAGCTGGACGGCGGTATGGCGGGAGCCGACGGCGACGCCCAGCATATCGCCGAGCATTGCGACGCCGACCTGCGCCCCGACCCCGGCCAGGAACCCGACCAGCACCGTGCGCGAAAGGAAATCGGCCAGAAAGCCGGCCTTGAGGATGCGCGCGAGCAGAAGCAGTGCGCCTGTCTCCAGCGTCAGCATGCCGACCAGCGCCATGTACCGGTCGCCGCCGACCGGGGCCATCGTGGAGAGCGCCCCCGAGAAGATCGCGGCGGTGGCCGAATCAGCCGCCACCACCAGGTGGCGCGACGAGCCGAAGACGGCGAAAGCGATGAGGGGCAGGAGAACGGTGTAAAGCCCGGTGACGACGGGGGTCCCGGCGATCCTGGTGTAGCCGAGCACCTGCGGAATATTCATCGAGGCGAGCGTCACGCCGGCGAACGCGTCGCGCAGCGCCTCACGCGGCTTCGTTGGAAGCACGCCGCCGAGAAGCTTGAACCGCACCGGCCGCCGGCGCGAAGCGGCCTCGCCGACCGTTGGCGTCAAGTCCCCATTTCCTGTGTAGGCCAAGTTGATTCGACCGTCATTTTCCTATCACAATGGCGCTCTCCGCTGTCTCAACGCCGCCGGGCCTCCGGGCGGAGGGAGGCTCGACACTTTGGACTATCGCAAGAAATTCCGCGTCAAACCCGGCGAAAAGCTGCGGCTCGGCAAGCTCGATCCGTCATTCACCGGCGAGCACGAATCCGACGCCGTGGCCAAGGAAGCGCTGGAGCAGAGCCGCGCCAGGCTCGCCCGCGAGCAGAACCTGCTCTACGCCGAGCACAAGCACTCGCTCCTCATCGTCCTGCAGGCGATGGACGCCGGCGGCAAGGACGGCACGATCAAGCACGTCTTCAGCGGGGTCAATCCGCAAGGCGTGCGCGTGGCCAGTTTCAAGCAGCCGACCGGGCCCGAGCTCGCGCATGACTTTCTCTGGCGCGTCCATCCGCACGCGCCCGGGCGGGGGGAAATCGCGATCTTCAACCGTTCGCACTATGAGGACGTGCTGGTGACGCGGGTCCACAAGCTGATCGACAAGGCGACCTGGACCCGGCGCTACCGGGAGATTCGCGATTTCGAGGCCCTCTTGTCCCAGAACGGGACCACGATCCTCAAATTCTTCCTCCATATCAGCAGGGAAGAGCAGCTCGCGCGCTTCGCCCAGCGCCTCGACGATCCGGGGCGCAACTGGAAGATCAGCGAGTCCGACTATACCGAGCGCCAGTTGTGGGACAACTACGTCGAGGCGTTCGAGGACGCGATTCGCGCCACCAGCACGCGCGAGGCGCCGTGGTACGTCATCCCGTCCAACGCCAAATGGTTCCGCAATCTGGCGGTATCGCAGATCATTGCCGACACGATGGGCGATCTCGCCCTCGCCTATCCGCCGCTGTCGGTTAACCTGGCCGAAATCCGGCGCAAGTATCATGCCGCAGCCAAAGAAGCCGCGGGCGCGGGGAAGAAGGCCTGAACCGGGGCGCGGAACCGTGATTTCCATAATATCGCCGCCGATGATATGGAGGGCGCGGCGCGGTTTGGCGCCGGCGAACGGCAACGCGGATCGACGATCGGCGGGCGCGAGGGACTGAAGCATTGTCGGTATGGCGGTACGCCCGCGAGCGCGTAGGCTCCCTGCTGAATACGCCCTCGAACGCGCTCCTGCGTCGGCTCTTTTTCGATCAGGGCCTGAAGCACTGGCGGGGCTATGTGTTCGCGTTTGCGATGATGGGCCTCATCGCGGCCACCACGGCGCTCTCGGCGTGGATCATCGGCAGGATCGTCGACCAGATTTTCGTCGGCCGCAATCTGGTAGCGGTCTGGGAGATCACGGCTGCGATCGTGGCCATCTACACGATCAAGGGGCTTGCGACCTACGGCCAGCAGGTCGTCATGTCGCAGGTCGGCAACGCGATCGTGGCCGACATCCAGCGCCGCATCTTCGACCAGATGCTGCGGATGAAGGTCAGCTACTATAGCCGTTCGCATTCCTCGGAATTCATCGCCCGCCAGTCGTTCATCTCCCAGTCTGCGAGCAGCGTGCTCAACGTCGTGATCACGACCTTCTCGCGCGACGCGCTGACCATCGTCGGGCTGGTCATCGTGATGGTCTCGCAGGACCCCCTGCTTTCGCTGCTGGCGCTGATGTTCGTCCCCCTGGCCGCGGTCGGGGTGCGCAAGATCGGCGTCCGCGTGCGCAAAATCATGGGGAGCGAGTTCCAGGGCGCGATGCAGATGATGGAGTCGATGGCCGAGACGGCGCAAGGCATCCGCATCGTCAAGGCCTTTACGCTCGAAGACTTCATGCGCGCCAAGCAGCAGAAGGCGATCAGCGGCTTCCAGGCGGCGTCGAACAAGCTCGCACGGGTCAGTTCGCGCACGAGCCCGATGATGGAGAGCGTGGGCGGCTTCGCGATCGCCGCCGTCGTGCTGTACAGCGGCTACACCGTGATCGTTCGCGGCAACCCCCCGGGAAGCCTGTTCTCGTTCATCACCTCGGTGATCATGCTCTACGAACCGATGAAGCGGGTGGCGCGGCTCCATGTCGACGTGTCGCAGGGCCTGTTTGGCGTCAACATGCTCTACAATTTTCTCGACGAACGCGATTACGAGGAAGATGAGCCGAACACCCGCGAACTCGAGGTCACCGCTGGCAGAATCGAGTTTCGCGACGTGACATTTGGCTACCGGGCGGGCGAAACCGTCCTGCATGGGGTCAGCCTCGTCGCCGAAGCGGGCCGCACGACGGCGCTTGTCGGCCGCTCGGGCGGCGGCAAATCGACGATGATGAACCTCATCCTGCGCCTCTACGAAGTCGGGTCGGGGCAGATCCTGTGCGACGGCGTGGACATCGCGACCGTCGGCCTCACCTCGCTGCGGCGGCAGATCGCCTATGTCGCGCAGGATAATTTCCTCTTCAAGGGCTCGGTGCGCGACAACATCGCCATGGGCCGGCCGGGCGCGAGCGAGGACGAAATCGTCGCCGCCGCCAAGGCGGCTTACGCCCATGATTTCATCATGAGCTTCGAGAAGGGCTACAATTCGCCCTGCGGCGAGCACGGCGCGCAGCTCTCCGGCGGCCAGCGCCAGCGCATCGCCATCGCCCGCGCCTTCCTCAAGGACGCGCCGATCATCCTGCTCGACGAAGCGACCTCGGCGCTCGATTCGGAGTCCGAGCAGGCGATCCAGAAGGCGCTGCGCACGCTATGCGAGGGCCGCACCACGATCGTCATCGCCCACCGGCTGTCGACAGTCGCGCAGGCCGACGAAATCTGCGTCATCGATCGCGGCCGCATCGTCGAGCGCGGGCGCCATGTCGAGCTTCTGGCGCAAGGGCGCACCTATAGCCACATCGCCCAGACGCAGTTCCCGCGCGACGCGGCGTAAGACTACCGCCTGACTCCAACGGCGATCAACAGTATCTCAAAGTCAAAATGAGCGCGCTTGTCCAATCCGGATGCTGCGACTAGAGTCTATCCTTTCGAGCGGGGAGGATAGGCCATGAAAAAACGATTTGCTTTCGCAGTTCTTGTGGCCTGTTTCGGCCTTAATGTCGGGTCGGCGTCGGCCTATACCACGCTCTTTGCGTTCGGCGACAGCCTCTCGGATGCAGGCAACGCCTCTATCATCACTGGAGGCTCGAATCCGCCTTCCCCCCCATATGTTGGCGGCCATTTCAGCAATGGGCCGACCTGGGTCGAGGACCTTTCCGCTGGCCTTGGGCTCGGCGTGCTTAAGCCGAGCCTCGCCGGCGGAACGGACTTCGCGGTCGGCGGCGCCACGACGGGAGCGATCCTTGATGCTGAGGTGAGCGCTTTCGAGGCGTATGTCACGGCCGCGCATGTCACCCAGGCAACCCTGAACGGCGCGCTTTTCACCCTCGACATTGGCGCAATCGACATTCTCAACGCACTCTCCGATCCCGCGACCGCGCTCGGGGTGGTCACGACCGCCGCCAACAGCGCCGCAACCGAAGTCAAAGAGCTAAATTCCGACGGTGCGCGCAACTTTCTCTTTTACGAAGTGCCGCAGCTTAGCCTCGCGCCACTAGTCAAAGCGCTGGGGCCGGGGGCCGGGGCGCTTGCGGACATCCTGGCGCAGGCTTTCAACTCGACCGTGCTTTCGGATCTCACGTCGGTCGAGACCGGGGCGGACGCGCTCAAGGTGTTCACCTTGGACACTTATGACCTGCTCGGCGACGTTGTCGCTTCTCCCGAGCAATTCGGTTTCGCCAACGTCACCGAACCGTGCATCTCTATTGTGGCCTGCGTCACTGCAAGCCCGTCCGTCCAGGACACCTATCTGTTCTGGGACACTTTGCATCCGACTGAGGGAGTGCACATGCTCACGGCTGAGCTTGCCTACGGGCTCGTCGCGCCGGAGCCGTCGACCTGGGCGATGATGCTCTTCGGCTTCGCCGGGCTCGGATTTGCCGGCTGGCGCGCTCGCCGCGCGGCGAGCGCGGGCGCCGCGGCCTGACTTCGGCGCCGCCACAGGGTTCGCGCCCGCAATCTCAGCCTTCACCTCCCGAGAGGGCGCCAACTGCTGGATTCACGAAGCGGGACCCGCCGCTCGCCGGCCGCCGACTTGCGCGCCGCATTGTTTCGTTGAAGCATGCCGCGATTCTCCGATAGCAAGACGCCGCATGCAGAATCCCATGAACTCGGTCATTCTCTTTGCGATTCTATGCGCAAGCTCCGCACTCGGCTTTTTCGTCCATCCCCGCCTGCCGGAACGACATCGATCGGCCCAGTCGATCGCGCTGGTGCAGCTCGCGATCTCGCTTCTGGTCACCTTCACTGCGATCGTGCTCGGCCTGTTGACGACTTCCGTCAAGGACGGATTCGACGCCGCCTACAAGGCGCGCGGCGAGTACGCGGCCCAACTTGCCCAGATGGACCGGTGCCTCGGCGACTATGGGCCCGAGGCGGCGCCGATAAGGGCGCAGCTTCGCAGCTATGCTGCAGCCGTCATCGCCAGCACCTGGCCGGACGAGCCGCCGCCGACCGGCGTCGCCTACCCGAATACATCGAGCATGCCGCTGACTGGCGAGGTCCCCGTCCTCAGCGACATCATGAACAATGTCGGCCTCGAGACGCGCTCGCTCCAACCGAAGGACAATTTGCGCCAGACCCTGCTGGCCGCCTGCATCATCCAGTATCACGATCTGATTCAGGCGAGGTGGAAGGTCATCGAGGGCGCGCACGGTTCGATCTCGGCGCCCTTCTATTGGGTGCTGGCGTTCTGGCTCGCGCTTCTCTTCGGCACGTTCTGCCTGACCGCTCCGCCTAACCCTTTGGTGGTGACGGTGGTCGCGCTCTGCGCCGTATCGATCACCGTCGTCGTTTTTGTGATCCTCGACATGGATGAGCCCTATGGGGGCTTGTTCGGCGTCCCCAGTACGTCGATGCGCAACGCCCTCGCCGACATGATGCGGTAGCCTGCGCGATTGACAGCGCGGTCCGCGCCCATCAGGTTTTGCGTCTCATGCGATTGCGCCGGGACCTTCGACGCTGTCCGTTTCTGTTCGCCGCGGCGGCGGTCGTCCTCGGTTTCGCCTTACGCCCCGACGCGGCGAACGCGCAAGCGGCGCTGTTCGAGCGACGCTGTGCGGGCTGCCACACGGCCGCCTCAACGCGCGCGCCCAGTCGCGCGTCATTGGGAGCGATGTCGCCCGACTTCATTGTCGACGCGCTCGCCAACGGCGTGATGAAGGCGCAAGGCTCGAGGCTGACGCACGAGGAGCGGGTGAGGCTTGCCGAGTATCTGACCGGCCGCAAAGTCGGCGCCGAGACGCCGACGGCGGGCAAATGCGCCGCCGCCTCGCCGCCGCTTTCGCTGGACGCGCCCTCCTTCAACGGCTGGGGCGCCAATGTCGAAAACTGGCGGTTCCAGCCAGACCCCGGCCTTACCGCCGCCGATCTTCCCCGGCTCGAACCCAAGTGGGCGTTCGGCGTGCCGGGCGCGATCTTGATGTTCGGCCAGCCGACGGTTGCGGCGGGCCGGGTCTTCATCGGCGGCCAGAACGGCCATGTCTACGCGCTCGACATGCACACCGGCTGCACCTACTGGGACTATCGCGCAGCCGGGGGCGTGCGGACCGCGATCACGATCGCACGCGTCGCTGGGCGGATCGTCGCCTTGTTCGGCGACCGCCTCGGGCACGCCTATAGCGTCGACGCCGCGACCGGCGAAACGCTCTGGAAGGTCTCCCCCGATGAGGAAGCCGGCGCGGTGATCACCGGCGCTCCGGTTCTGTTCGAGAACAGGCTCTACGTTCCGATCGCAAACGGCGGCGGTCGGACCGAATGCTGCAAAGGCAGGGGGGCGGTCGTCGCGCTCGATGCGGCGACCGGAAGCGTGGTCTGGACCGCTTACATGACCCCGAAGGCCGAGCCGCAGGGGCGAGACGCCGCCGGCGCCCAGCTCTATGGCCCCTCCGGAGCGTCGGTATGGTCGGCGCCGACGATCGACGCCAGGAATCGGCTCCTCTACGTCGGCACCGGCGACAACCACTCCGCTCCCGCGACCGACACCAGCGACGCCGTCCTCGCGCTCAGGCTCGACGACGGCAAGGTCGTGTGGTCGAAGCAGTTTCTTGCCGACGACGTGGATCCGCAGGGACCGGACTACGATTTCGGTTCGTCCGCCAACCTGATCGCGCTGGACGGGGGCAGGCGCGTGCTGACCATCGGACAGAAGTCCGGCATGGTCTGGGCGCTCGACCCGGATGACGGCGGCCGGATCGTCTGGAAGCGCCGGGTCGGCGCCGGAGGGCGCCTCGGCGGCGTTCAGTGGGGAACGGCGACCAACGGAACGGCGGTCTATGTCGCGGTTTCCGACATCCGGGCGCGCGACCGCCCTCCCGGGCAGCCGGTCGCGCACGATCCCACAGCCGGCGGCGGGCTCTTCGCGCTTGGCGCCGACGACGGCGCGGTGCGGTGGCGCGCGCCGCCCGCGAACGCGTGTGGAACCGATCCCAACTGCAGCCCGGCGCAATTGGCGGCGGTCACGGCGACGCCGGACTTCGTGCTGTCGGGCGCGATCGACGGCCATATCCGCGCCTACTCCGCCGCCGATGGCCGGGTCCTTTGGGACTACGACATGGCGCGGCCGTTCAAGACCGTCAACGATGTCGAGGCCAGCGGCGGCTCGCTCGACACTGCCGGGCCCACGGTTGCGGGGGGCATGATTTTCGTCAACGCGGGCTATGGCGTCGACGGTCGAAAGCCGGGCAACGTGCTGGCCGCCTTCGCGCCAAGGCCCTAGCCGGCCTACAGGATCCGGCTCTTGTGGCCCTTCCAGTAGCGTTCGCGGAGCGAGGCCTTGTAGAGCTTGCCGGTCGGCAGGCGCGGGAGCTCGGCCTCGAAATCGATCGAGCGCGGGCATTTGTGGTGGGCGAGATTGGCGCGGCAGAAGGCGATGAGCTCAGCCTCGATCGCCGGGCCCGGTTCGAAGCCCGGCGCCAGTTGCACGACCGCCTTGACCTCCTCGCCCATTTCCTCGTTGGGCGCGCCGAAGACCGCGGCGTCGGCGACCTTGGGATGGGTGACAAGCAGGTTCTCGCACTCCTGCGGATAGATGTTGACGCCGCCCGAGATGATCATGAACGAGGCGCGGTCCGTCAGATAGACATAGCCGTCCTCGTCGACATAGCCGATGTCCCCGAGCGTGCTCATCGCGCCGTCGGGCGAGTTCGCCTCGGCGGTCCTGGCCGGATCGTTGAAATATTCGAACGGCGAAGCTGTCTTGAACCACAGCTTGCCGGTCGTGCCCGGCGGGACCTCCCGCATGGCTTCGTCCAGAACGAGAAGCTCGCCGAAGACCGACCTGCCGACCGTGCCCGGATGCGCGAGCCACTCCGCGCTGTCGCAGACCGTCATCCCCATCGCTTCGGTGGCGCTGTAATATTCGAGGATGATCGGGCCCCACCAGTCGATCATCGCCTGCTTGACCGGGATCGGACAGGGGGCGGCGGCGTGGATGGCGACCTCGAGCGAGGTTAGATCGTAGCGGCGCCGCACCGCTTCCGGCAGCTTCAGCATGCGCGAGAACATGGTCGGGACAAGCTGGGTGTGAGTGACGCGATAGCGCTCGACGAGCGCGAGAAAGCGCTCTGGGTCGAACCGCTCCATCACGATCGCCGTCCCGCCGCGCCGAATCGTCCCGCCGACGCCGGCCAGCGGCGCCGAGTGATAGAGCGGCGCGGGCGAGAGATAGATCTGGCCCTCGCGAAACCGCCAGACATTCAGCCGCGCGGCTAAGGCCGATAGCGGGACGGCTGGCGGCTGATCGGGCAGCGGACGCAGCACGCCCTTCGGCCTTCCCGTCGTGCCGGAGGAATAGAGCATCGCCGCCCCCAGCGACTCGTCGGGCAACGGGGTGGCGGGAGAATCGGCCGTCGCCTCGTCGAGATTGCGCACCCTCGTCCCCTCACCGGGCCCATCGACGACGAGACAGAGCTCGACCCGGGGACAGTCGGCGAGCGCCGCAAGCGCGATTTCTCGCTTGGCCTGCGACGTGATGAGAACCTTCGACAGGCTGTTGTTGACGATGTAGGCGAGCTCGGGCGCGGTCAGAAACGAATTGATGCAGGTGTAGTAGAGCCCCGAGCGCTCGCCGGCGGCGCAGCACTCGACGAACCGTGGGTGGTTCTCCATGAAGACGGCGTAGTGATCGCGCCGTCGGAGGCCCGCCGCGCGGAGAAGATGCGCCAGGCGGTTGCTGCGCGCCTCAAGCTCGCGATAGCTGACGCTCTCGCCCGATCCCGCCATCACGACGGCGGGCTGGCCGAGACGCGCCTGAGCGTGCTGGCCTGGGTACATGCACGGGCTCCTGGCGGGCGCGGACAGCCCTCAAACGATGCGGTTCTCGTGCCCCTTCCAGTACCGTTCGCGCAGGGGACCCTTATAGAGCTTCCCCGTCGGCAAGCGCGGCAGCTCAGCTTCAAAATCGATCGAGCGCGGGCATTTGTGATGAGCGAGATGATCGTGGCAGAACGCCATCAGTTCGTCCGCGACGTCCGCGCAGGGCCCGAACTCGGGCATCAACTGAACCACGGCTTTGACTTCCTCGCCCAGATCCTCGTTCGGCGCCCCGAAAACCGCGGCGTCGGCGACCTTGGGATGGGTGATCAAAAGGTTCTCGCATTCCTGCGGATAGACGTTGACGCCGCCGGAAATGATCATGAAGGCGGCGCGGTCGGTGAGATAGATATAGCCTTCCTCGTCGACATGGCCGATGTCGCCGACGGTGCTCATGGTGCGGTCGGGCGAGTTCGCCGCGGCGGTCTTGGCCGGATCGTTGAAATACTCGAACGGCGAGGCGGTCTTGAACCAGAGCTTGCCGGTCTCTCCGGTTGGAACTTCCCGCATGGCGTCGTCGAGGACATGGAGCTCGCCCGCGACCGTTCGGCCGACCGTGCCTTTGTGCTTGAGCCATTCGGCGCTGTCGCACATCGCCAGACCCATGCCTTCGGTGGCGCTGTAATATTCGAGGAGCACGGGCCCCCACCAGTCGATCATTGCTTCTTTCACCGGGACGGGACAGGGCGCAGCGCCGTGAACCGCCGCCTCGAGCGAACTCAGGTCATAACGGCGGCGCACGGCTTCGGGCAGCTTGAGCATGCGCGAGAACATCGTCGGCACAAGCTGGGTGTGGGTCACGCGATGCCGCTCGACGAGTTGCAGGAAATGCTCCTCGTTGAAGCGCTCCATGACGATGAGCGTCCCGCCGAGACGCAGGGTTCCGGCCATCCCGACGAGCGGCGCGGAATGGTAGAGGGGCGCCGGCATGAGGTAGGTCTGCCCGTCGCGAAACCGCCAGAATTTCGAAAATACGTCGAAGATCGGAAGCGCCCGAGAGGGAGGCTGATCGGGCAGCGGCCGCAGCACGCCCTTCGGGTTGCCGGTCGTGCCCGAGGAGTAGAGCATCGCCCCGCCGAGCGCTTCGTCGGCGATGGGGGTCGAAGGAAATTCTGCCGTCGCCTCATCGAGATTGCGAACGGACGTCCCCTCGCCCGGACCGTCGACGACGAGACAGAGCCTGACGTTCGGGCAATCCCGCAGCGCCTCGAGCGCGATTTGGCGTTTGGCCTGCGAGGTGATGAGCACTTGCGACAAGCTGTTATTGACGATGTAGGCGAGTTCGCGCGCGGTCAGGAACGAATTGACGTTGGTGTAATAGAGCCCGGACCGCTCGCCGGCGACATCGCACTCGGCAAAGCGTGCATGGTTTTCCATGAACACGGCATAGTGGTCGCGCCGCTTGAGGCCGGCGGCGCGCAGGAGGCGGGCGAGCCGATTGCTGCGAGCGTCCAGTTCCCGGTAGGTAACCGTTTCGCCCGATCCGGCCATGATGATCGCCGGCTGATCGGCGCGCGCCTGAGCGTGCGACCCTGGATACATCCGCTTCCTCCCACAATGCGGAGAGTGATCCTCGCCGCTTTGCGCCCCGGCCCGCAGGGCGAATCAAGACTGCCTCAGGACCTGAGCCTTGTCGAGACGAGCGCCGCGGCCTTCAGCGGCCAAGCGTGGCGATCAGGTTGTCCACGCCGACCGGCGAAATTCGGACGAAGCCGGAATAGGGCTGACTGAACTCGAGAATCATGAAGATGGCGCTCGCGACGGCGATCGACCCCAGCGCGACGGCGGCGACGCTGACGAGGTTGAACGTGTTCAGAAATCCAAAGCTCAAGAACAGCAGCGCCGACCATCCGACGACCACGAACAACAGCAGCTTCGGCACCGGACTGGCCAATTGCCGGCTCATAAGCAGGGTCGTCTGAATGACCTGAATGAAGAACGGCCTGGCGGTCGCGATCAGCTCCCTCTGCCGGTCGTCGGCTGGCTTGAGGCCGCCGAAGAAGGCGGCGATATTCTGCAGGTCGGCGCGCGCCTGCGCGTAGGGCGCGATGCTGCCCGTCTTGCCGCCCCAGAGCCGATCGCGCGCGTGTATCACGGCCTCGCGCAAGAGCTCGCGTCCGGCGCGCCCTTCCGGTCCATATTGTTCGAGGGCGAAATCGAGCTGCAGGATCACCGGTCCCAGCGACTGCGACTCGGCGGTTTGGGTCGTGTACACGCCGTAGCTCGTCCAGACGAGAAGGCCGAGAACGAGCGCCAGCAGCAGGATGACAAGGCCGGTGATCGACCCGACCATGCCCTTCGCCTCAGTCACGGCCTGAACCGGCAGCAGCCATTGCAGCAGGAAGCCGAGCAGGCCCCCGACGAAAGTGAGCGCTGCGACCCAGATCGTTCTCGACAATGGGTTCACACACCCCTCCCCTTGCCCGCCTCGGCGCCGACTCGCGCCAACGGCCTCAGGTCACACTTTATGCAATTTCATGGAGGAGTTCACGCCTCAGCGGTCCGGACCCATATGGTCGAATCTGCGTCGCCGAACGCCGTTGCCGTTCCATGAGATGAACGATCGCAGCCGGCGAGAATCGTCAAGCCTTCTCGCACCGTGCATGCACCGCCAACCATACCGTCGGCTCGTCGGCGTCGGTCCAGTCGACGCGGTGGCGGATATGGGGCGGTATTTCGAGCCATGAGCCGGGAGCCAGAACCCGCGCCCCCGCTTCGCCCTCTATCCGCACGCCCGCCGAACCGCTGAGGACGACGAACCACTCCGTCCAGTCCTGGTCGTACCAGAAGCCGGGCGGGCTCGCCTGCCCGGTCGAGACGATCCGCTCGATGCGGGCGCCAGGAAGCTCGGCGAGGACCGCGGCCTCCTCGTTGTCGAGCCGCGCGGGGACCGCGGCGAACAGGTCGCCGCCTTTCACGAAGTCTTCGCTCATGCCTGACTCTGGCCGCTCGCCTGCTCGACGCGGATCTCGGCCTCGACCTTCTCCTCGCCGCCGCTATGGACCGATCGGGTCAAGGCGCCGTCCTGCCCGTCGAAGCCGACGGCGACGCGGATATAACCCTCGTCGGGGCAGATCGGCGCGGTCGCGTCGAAGGCGACCCAGCCGAGGACCGGAACGTGGGCCTCCGCCCATTCATGGACGCCGGCCGGTCCGGCGCCCTCGCCCGCAACGCGATAGCCGGAGATGAAGCGCGCGGGGATGCCGAGAAAGCGCGCGCAGGCGATGAAGATGTGAGCGAAATCGCGCGCTCGCCCGCGCGTCAGCGCGAACGCCTCGACCGCGGAGCCGGCGGCGTCTTTTTCATCGGGGTGAAAGGCGATTGTCTCGTTGAGAGAGTCCATGAGCCGATGCATCGAGTTCGAGCGGATCCGCGGCGCCTTTCGTCGCCTGGGCGGCAAAGCTGCGCAGCGCTCCATTGACGTGAG
The DNA here is from genome assembly GCA_963776665.1 of uncultured Alphaproteobacteria bacterium. Classification (GTDB taxonomy): domain Bacteria; phylum Pseudomonadota; class Alphaproteobacteria; order Rhizobiales; family Beijerinckiaceae; genus Roseiarcus. The sequence continues at coordinate 76,575 of CAVZNQ010000023.1, read as the reverse complement.
CGAGCGGGCTCTCGCGCAGGTACATCTCGGCGGGCAGCGGCTCGACGGCGCCCCGGACCACACCCGCTGCGTCGTTGGTCTCGACTTCGCCCGCGGCTCTGACGGCAAGGCGCTCGATGCGGCCGTGGCAGGAGTAGGAGGCTACGGCGTTGCCGTGCCCGTCTTCGGTCTGCCGCAGCGCGCCGTCGGCGTCGACGTCGACCCGCCAGCGCAGCACGTACTGGCTGTCGAACGAAAGCGGCGTCAGCCGCAGGATCTGGTTGACCGTGCGGGCCGGCGGGGAGAAATGGTGGATGATTTCGTGCGAAACCCTGATCCGCATCTCGGGACCGCGCGGCCTTTCTCAGGTGAAGAGATATTGTTCAGAGATGGTGGTCGAGAGGCGCGCGTTGTCCTCGATGAACTCGGTGATGAACTCGTGCAGGCCGCCCTGGAAAATCTCGGTCATGCTCGAGCGCTCAAGCTTGGCGTACATCGCCCGCGCCTGGCGCTGGGCGACGCCGCTGCGCCCATCTTCGCGGGCGAGCGAATCGAGCGCGCGGTCGATGCTTTCGTAGCAGGAGATGAGAGAACGCGGCATCGCCGACTTCAGGATCAGGAGATCGGCGATCAGCCACGGCTTGACCCGGTCGCGATAGACCCAGTGATAGGCGGTCGCGGCCGACACCGCGCGCAGAATCGCCACCCACTGGAAGTAATCGAGCGGGCCGCCGACCGTCTCCGTCGAGGGCAGGAGCAGGTGATATTTGACGTCGAGCAGGCGCGCCGTGTTGTCGGCGCGCTCGACGAAGGTGCCGAGCCGGTTGAACCAATAGGCGTCGTTGCGCAGCATCGTGCGATAGCAAGCGCCGTCGAAATCGAGCGAGGCCTTCTTCACATAGTCGAGGAAGCGCATGAGCTCCTCGCGGTCGAGCGACCGGTTGCGCCCCCGGCTCATCTCGAACCGCTTGAGCTGGAGCCAGGCGTCGTTGATCGCGGTCCAGGTCTCGGAGGTGAGGGCGGTGCGCACCGCGCGACCCGCCGCGCGGGCATTCTCGAGACAATTGCGGATCGACGAGGAGTTCGAGAGATCGAAGGTCAGGTACTCGACCGCCGCCTCCTCGTCGAGTTCGCCGTGCTTTTCGACGAAGCTGTCGTAGGCGCCGGCGGCGTTGAGCGCGCCCTCCCATTCGCCGACCTTGTCGCTCTCGGTTTTCGGCAGATATTCGAGCCGAAGCGTCGCCTCGATGGTGCGGGCAATGTAGTCCGCCCGCTCCATCGAACGGGCGAGCCAGAACAAATTATCGGCGGTGCGGGCAAGCATCGAGGTCAAGCCTGGGCATCCGCGTCGTCGACGATCCAGGTGTCCTTGGTCCCGCCGCCCTGGCTCGAATTGACCACGAGCGAACCTTCCCTGAGCGCGACGCGGGTGAGACCGCCCGGCACGATGCGCACCCCGTCCGCGCCCGACAGCACGAACGGGCGCAAGTCCACATGGCGCGGCGAGACGCCGCTCTCAAACGAGGACGGACAGGTCGACAAGGCCAGCGTCGGCTGGGCGATGTAGTTGTTCGGATCGGCCATGATCTTGGCTCCGAACTGCTCGCGCTGGGCGGCGCTCGCATGCGGTCCGACCAGCATGCCATAGCCGCCCGACCCGTTGACCTCCTTGACCACGAGCTGGTCGAGACGCTCCATCACGTATTTGAGCGATGCGGGCTCCCGGCAGCGATAGGTCGGCACGTTCTTGAGCAGAGGCTCCTCGGAAAGATAGAACCGGATGAGGTCCGGTATGTAGCTGTAAATCGCTTTATCATCGGCGATTCCGGTGCCGATTGCATTTGCGATCGTCACATTGCCGGCCAAATAGGCGCCGACAAGTCCCGGCACGCCCAAAACCGAGGCGGGATTGAAGACCAAGGGATCGAGAAAATCATCGTCGACCCGCCGGTAGATCACATCGACCCGGCGCGGCCCAAGCGTGGTGCGCATGAACACCTGCTCGTCGTCGACGAACAGGTCGCGGCCCTCGACCAGCTCGACCCCGAGCTTGTCGGCGAGGAACGAGTGCTCGTAATAGGCCGAGTTGAACGCCCCGGGAGTCAGGATCACGATGGTCGCCTCGCCGCCGTTGGGACGCGGCGCGACCGAGCGCAGACAGGCGAGCAATTGGTCGGGATAATCGTCGACCGGGGCGACGCTGTGGCGCGCGAACAGGTCGGGCAGGAGCCGCATCGTCACTTCGCGGTTTTCGAGCATGTACGACACGCCCGACGGCGTGCGCGCGTTGTCCTCAAGGACATAGAACTCCTCGTCGTCCACCCGCACGATGTCGATGCCGGCGATGTGCACCCAGATGTCGTGCGGCGCCCGCCGGCCGATCATTTCCGGCCGGTAGAACGGATTGCGCACAATCAATTCGGGCGGGACGATCGCCTCTTTCAGAATGGCGCGCGGCCCATAGACGTCCTTGAGAAAGAGGTTCAGCGCCCGCGCCCGCTGCGCAAGTCCGGCCTCGAGCCGGCGCCATTCGGCGCGCGAGATGAGCCGCGGAACGATGTCGAAGGGAATGAGCCGCTCGGCGGCGTCCTTGTCGCCGTAAACGCCGAAGGTAATGCCGATGCGCCGGAACATGAACTCGGCCTGGGCGCGGCGCGAGGCCAGGAGTTCGGGCGGCGTTTCGTCGAGCCAGCGCGCCACCTGATGATAAAGCGGCCTCGTTGGACCGCCGGCAATCCCCATCTCGTCGAACGCCGCCATGCCGCCTGCCCAAACCCTATCGCCAGCGCCGTCAGGCCCGAACGACGCTCCGCCTCGGTGATTCACCCGTCGCAACTTCCGTGCCGTCACCTCGTGCGCGCGTCAACGCCTCGGCGCCGCGCATCGCAAGCGCCGCGGGCCAGGCGCCGAAATTCGCTTCGATCTGCAGCGCGTCGGCCAGTCGGAGCCGGAATGCCTCGCGCGAAACTTCGACCGCGCCGAGGCTCGCCAGATGCTCGGTCAAGAATTGGGCGTCCAGCAGTCGAAATCCGCCGACCTTGAGGCGTGCGAACAGATGGACAAGCGCGACCTTCGAGGCGTCGCGAGCGCGGTGGAACATGCTCTCGCCGAAAAAGGCGCCGCGCAGGCTCACGCCATAGAGGCCGCCGACCAGCTCATCACCCTCGTAAGCCTCGAGCGAATGGGCGTGACCGGCGGCGAACAATTCGCCATAGAGCCGCACGATCTCATCGTTGATCCAGGTCTTCTCGCGCTCAGCGCAGGCGCGCACGACGGCTTCGAACGCGCAGTCAGCGGTCACGCGGTATCGATCGGACCGCACCGTCTTGGCGAGGCTGCGCGAGACGACAAGGCCATCGAGCGGGAAGACTCCGCGGTCGTGCGGCTCGACCCAGAACAATTCCTTGGCGTCGCGGCTCTCGGCCATCGGAAAGACGCCGATCGAATAGGCCCGGAGCAGGATGTCCGCCGTCAGCTCGAACTTTCGCGGCGCGGATTTCATGGCCGCAATCGTGGGACCGTCCGCGCGGGCCGTCAAGCCGACAAGGAAGCGGCCTGGAGAGCCTGGCGGTTGCGGCGATCCGGTGCGCCTCGCTTGATGGTGTCCCCAGCACAGCGAGGGCCGCGGCGCGGTCGGCCAGTCCTGGCGGATCACGGCCGGGCTCGCAGGGCCTCGAGCGCCACCAGATTCCAGCGTCCGTCCCGGCCGCTGAGCCGCGCAACGCAGAGCGGCCCGACATCGATCCGCCAGAAGGCCGAGAAACTCGCGCCCAGTGTGCTGACGATCGCCGCTCGAACGACTGCGGCGTGCGTGACAGCCAGCGTCGCGCCTTCGCGACTTAGCGACTGGCCTAGCCATACGCCGGCCCGCTCAATCAGCGCGGTGAGTGATTCGCCGCCGTGCGGCGCGGCCGCGGGATCGGCGACCCAAGCGGCGAACTCTTCTGGCTCGCGCGCGGCGACGTCAGCCACCTCGAGACCGCGCCAGCGTCCATAGTCGCAGTCCTGCAAAGCAATCTCGACGGCGGACTCAAGACCGAGCGCAAGGGCCGTCTCGCGCGCGCCGCGAGATGGAGAGGTCAGCACACAGCCGTAGGATCGAAGCTTGCCGCGCAAGGTTTCTAGCGCGCTGACCGCGGAGGCTTCGAGCGCTTCATCGTTGGGGAACCGGGCCGCGCGTGTCGCCGACGAAGCGCCGTGAGCGAGGAGGTCGAGACGCGCGGTCATGGGCGCGCCCCGCCTCGGGGCTCAATAGGCTGCTTGCAGCCGGCCCTGCTTCGCTTGCGCGAAATCGCGCTCGACCCAAGCCCCGAAGCCAAGGCCGATGACCGTCCACATGATCGCCTGCGCGCCGAGCGAGGCCATGCGGAACTCCCATAGCACTACGGCGGGGAAGCCTTCGGGAACCTCGTTCAGCGGGGGCATCGCAAGGCCAAAGGCCACGACTGCAACGACGAAAACCGCGATCCCGATCAACGACGCGTTCCAGGCCCCGAACTGCTCGATGAGGCGATTCCGGACGTTCCAGGCGAGGATCATCGAGGCCAGCGACAGCAGAATCATCCCAAAATAGATCGCGGTCCGCAGGCCGATCGTGTCGGGGTTGCCGATCGAGGGCGGGTTCGCCGGATATTTGAGGATCGGGACGGCGTAAACGGCGATGAAGCCGCTCAGCGCGATCAAAGCCGCCGTCAGGCGCGGGCTGAAATCGCCCATCCGGCCGTAGAGAACTGCGAAAGCGAGCGCGAACAGACCGCCGAAGGCCACGTTGTAGACGGTGACGCCAGTGAAAAGGCCAATGCCGGCCTGGACTGGTCGACTGACAATCTCATAGTCTGGTTCGGGTGGGGGTGGGGTTTCGCCTTTCGCCACCGCTGCGTCATGCTCGGCCTTGGCTTTCGCTTCGTCCATCGCGCTTTCGAATGCGATTGCCCGGTCGACCGCGGGTTCGCCCACCACTTTCAACAAACCGAACGAAAGCAGGGCGGCGACGAAGCCGACGATCATTCCCCGCCACAACAAAGATCCTGTTGTCATTTTTATTGATCCCTCAACCCAAGCCGCCCCAGGCGCGGTCGTAGAGACCGAGCGCCGTCGCGGGGCGAAGCCAACGCATGTCTTCCCGGAAAAAGCGCCCCGCCCGACGCGCGGGACCAGCTCACACTGTCAGTGGCAGGGGAAGCCGAGCAGATGGCGGCTGTCGTGCACGAATTCGTGCACATACATGCCCTTTATGATCGAGGTCGCGCCCTCTTCCGCCCCGACGAAATAGACGCCGAGCAAACAGATGAGGCCCGCGAAGATGACCCACGGGAGAGCGTCTCTGAGCGGAATCGCGGCGACGCCGGCAGTCGGCGCAAATTTTGTGGCGGTGGTCATGGAATCACTACTCCTCGGGGAATTCGCGTCCCCATGCGAGATGCGCTTGGCGTCAGGAGCAGGTCTGACTTTCGGCCAAATGGGCCGATCACAGTGGCGCGACCGCACCGGATTTCCACCGGCTTCTGCGCCCGAAGCAATGCGCAGGATGATGATACGCGGAACCGTCGCCCTGTCAAATTCGTCAGGTCGTTGCTGGCGCGGCCGGTCAGCGCGGGCTGGCGCCGGATTTGATCGTGGTCCCTGCGGGGGCCATCAACGACAATTTCGGCATTCTGAGTTATGCCATCATCGGAATATTCGTCTTGAGCCGGCTCGACTGGGTGGTGTTCTAAACCCCTGAGGGTTATGGCCCCCGTGAGATCAATACGGACGCGGGAGGCTGACGCCTCGGGAATGCGGCCGCTTTCTTGCAGAAGCGGCGGATGACCGCGGGGGCAAGCCGGCAAATTCCGCTCTCCGATCCGGGATGCTGAGATGAACGCGACAGACGCCATGCTCGCCGAACTGCAGGCCCGGCGCCCGGGCATGAGCCTCGAACGGAAATTCTATACCGACCTCGAGTTCTACCGAATCGATCTCGAGACGATCTTCTACCGCGACTGGCTGTTTGCCGGCCACGATTGCGATATTCCGGCGCCGGGCGACTACTTCACCATGCAGGTCGGCGACTACCCGATCGTCGTGCTGCGCGACCGGGGCGGGGCGATCCGCGCCCTCCACAATACGTGCCGGCATCGCGGCTCGCGCATCTGCTCTGCGGCCAAGGGCGCGGCGAAGCGGCTCGTCTGCCCCTATCATCAATGGACCTACGATCTCGACGGCAGCCTGATTCGCGCCCGTAATGCCGACGGGGACCTGGACAAAGCGCAGTTCGGGCTAAAGCCCGTCCACTGCGAGAGTGTCGGGGGCTATATCTTCGTTTGCGTCGCGCCGGTCGCGCCAAGCTTCGAACCTTTCCGGGCCCAGGCGGAGCCCTATGTGGCGCCCCACCGGCTCGCCGACGCCAAGGTCGCTTTCGAGAGCACGATCGTCGAGAACGGCAACTGGAAGCTCGTCTGGGAGAACAACCGCGAGTGCTTTCACTGCGCCGCGAATCATCCGGAGCTCTCCCGAACTTTCAACGACCGGCCGACCGTTTCGGGAATTGACGGCGTCGTCGGCGACGCGGAGGTCATTGGTCACAGCGAACGATGCGAGGCGGCGGGGCTGCCCAGCGTCTTCCGGTTGTCGGAATCGGGTCAGTACCGAATGAGCCGGATCCCGCTTCTGGACGACGCCGTCAGCTACACCATGTCAGGGCGGGCCGCAGTCGCGCGTCCCTTGAGCGACGCTGTCGTCGAGCCTCGCATCGGGTCGTTGCTGATCTTCCACTATCCGTCGACCTGGAACCACGTGCTTGGCGATCACGCGGTCAGTTTCCAGGTGCTGCCGATCGGTCCGATGCAGACTCAGGTCAAGACGAAATGGCTGGTCCACAAGGACGCCGTCGAGGGCAAGGATTATTCGGTCGAGGAGTTGACGCACGTCTGGCTCACCACGAACGACCAGGATCGCCGAGTCGTGGAAGAGAACCAGATCGGCATTCGCTCTCCCGCTTACGAGCCCGGTCCCTATTCTCCTGTTCAAGAAGGCGGGGTCACGCAATTCGTCGACTGGTACTGCCGGACGATGCAGCGGAATCTCGGCGGCGAGCGGGCGAGTCTCAGCCGCGTCGCCTGAGGCCGTCGGCGTCGGCGAGCGGTGGAAGCGTTTTCAAAGCCGGGGGAAGGAAAACCCAAATCTCGGGGAAGGAAAAACCAAAGCCGAAGGAAGGAAAATCCAAATTTTTTGCTTCCGCAAATCGAGGCTTTTCAAGGCTTTAAGCCTCGTATCCAAGAAACGCCAGCGTTGTTTGCCTCGCCTCGCCGACCAAACGCAGCGTCCGAGCTAAAAAGGCTCCAGCTGCCTGCTTGTCCACTCGCTCTCCCTGGATTTGACGACAGGGAGCATCGTATCACTGGCTTCTGTTTATCGCAAACGATTGTCGATTTTTCTCGGTTCGACGCCGGGCGACGATCTGCCTTGGCTAAAGGCTTGCTTGCTCCTCGGGCGCAGCGTCAATCCGCTTCATCATGGTGACCGCCGTTCCGCCCCGGAACGGCTCGGAGCCGACGACCGCATACCCGAGCCGCGTGTAGAGCGCGAGATTCGCGCCGAAGGCCGCATTGGTCATGAGGCGGATTTCTCCACGCCCCCACTCGGCGGCGTGCTTCTCGGCCTGGGCGAGAAGGAGACGCCCATATCCCCTGCCCTGCCGGTCGGGCGCGACGGCGACGTTCTCGATCCAGAGGTGATCGGGCCGCAGGATCGTCTCGATCAGGCCCACGAGCGCGCCGTCGATGGTCAGGAGTTCGATCGCATGCTCGCGGACGGCGCGGTCGTAGTCCGCCTGCATTGGCAGCGGCTCGCGGCCGATGAGCGGCCGACCCATTTGGCGTAGGCCGCGCGCGTCAGGACGCGGATGCTTGCTGCGTCCTGCGGGGAGGCGCGGCGGATTTCGAGCGAGGGAGCGAGCGTCATCGGGAAACTATGCCGAGCCGACGAAAGGCCGCAACGGGCTCGCCGCGAACGGCAACCGCAATGCGCGCGACTTCGGCCCCGCCGACCGACTCGTCCCGCTCGTCACGCCGGAGGCATTCGCGCTGAGGCGCGATGAGCTCGAACTGAGGTGAACGGAGACGCTTCCGCCTCACGCCTGCTTCTTGAGCTTCACCACGTTGTGCAGGGTCTTGTCGGCGGAGTCGAAGAACCGCCGGACGCCGCGCGCGGCCTGGCGGATGCGCTGCTCGTTCTCGACCAGCGCGAGGCGGACGAAATCGTCGCCGTGCTCGCCGAAGCCGATTCCCGGCGCGACCGCAACGTCAGCCTTCTCGATCAGGAGCTTCGAGAATTCGAGGCTGCCGAGATGACGGAAGCGTTCGGGCACCGGCGTCCAGGCGAACATCGAGGCGCTCGGCTTTTCGATCGGCCAGCCGGCGGCGGCGAAGCTCTCGATCATCACGTCGCGGCGGCGCTTATAGGTCGCGCGCATCTCGCGCACGCAATCGTCGGGGCCGTTCAGCGCGGCGGCGGCCGCCACCTGGATCGGCGTATAGGCGCCGTAGTCGAGATAGGACTTGACGCGCGCGAGCGCCGCGAGAAGCCGCTCGTTGCCGACCGCAAACCCCATCCGCCAGCCGGCCATCGAAAAGGTCTTCGACATCGAGGTGAATTCGACCGCGACCTCGAAGGCGCCGGGCGCCTGCAAGATCGACGGCGGCGGCTCGCCGTCGAAGTAGACCTCGGCGTAGGCGAGGTCGGAGAGCACGAAAATCTCGTGCTTCTTCGCGAACAGCACCAGGTCCTTATAGAAGTCGAGCGAGGCGACCATCGCCGTCGGATTGGACGGATAGCAGACGACGATCGCGATCGGCTTCGGGATCGAATGCATGATCGCGCGCTCGACCGCGGTGAAGAACTCGGGGCCGGGCTCCGCCGGCGCCGAGCGGATGACGCCGCCAGCCATCAGGAAGCCGAAGGCGTGGATCGGGTACGAGGGATTCGGGACCAGCACCACGTCGCCCGGCGCAGTGATCGCCTGGGCCATGTTGGCGAAGCCTTCCTTCGAGCCGAGCGTTGCGACGACCTGGGTGTCCGGGTCGAGCTTGACCCCGAACCGGCGCGCGTAATAGCCGGCTTGCGCGCGGCGCAGGCCCGCGATCCCCTTCGAGGCGGAATAGCGGTCGGTGCGCGGCTTGCCGACCGTCTCGACCAGCTTGTCGATCACATGCTTCGGCGCGGGCAAGTCCGGGTTGCCCATGCCGAGATCGACGATATCGGCGCCACCGGCCCGGGCCTTGGCCTTGAGCGAGTTGACCTGCTCGAAGACGTAAGGCGGCAGCCGCCGCACCCGGTGAAAGTCGCTCATCTCAGCAAATCGCCCTTGGATCGTTTCCCGCTTCGTCGGCTCTCGCCTCGATGCCCTGTTAGCATCGGAAGCCTACGCGCCGCAAACGAGATATGGTCTATTGCTGGGCCGCAGGGGCGTTCGTCTTCGGCTTTTTCTTCGCAGCCGCCTCCTCGGCGAGCGCCTTGGCGGCCGGCGGGTAGGCTTGCCGCAGCGCGTCATGCCGCTTCTGGAGCGTGTCGAGGTCGGTCTTCACCGCTTTGAGGTCAATGTCCTTCAGCGCCGGCACGGCTGGCTCGGGCGGCGCCTGGAAGACCGGAATGTAGTCGGGATCGACCGCGGGCCGCGACTTGACGACGAAATCTTGTGGCGGCGCGACGTCGGTCGCAAAACCCAAGAGCTTGGCCCCCTGCTTGAAGATATTATCCTGCTCCTGGGCTCTCCCGGCCTGAGCCGAGGCGACGAGCGCGGCGAGCGCAATTAGCCCCGCGGAGGCGAATCGCCCCGCCCCATGTCGGTCGCGCCCAGCGCGAATCGTGCAAAACATTTTTCTTTCCGAAAGATGGCGCCGCCAACTGGTAGTGACCTATTATGACCAAAACGGGACCGGGCCACACGCCCGACGGGAAACGCTTTCATGGCCAAGACCAGTCGAAGCAAGCGGGGAGCGGCCGAGGCATCCAAGCCGGCAAAGGCGCGGGCCGCAAGTCCGTCGGCGGGCCGCGTCAGAGCGGCAGCCCCGCCCCGCATCGCGAAAAAGAAGGCGCAGGCGCCCGCGCCCCGGCGGGTCAAGCGGCGAAGCCTCGATGAAATCCAAACGGCGCCCGCTCCGCGGGAGCCTCTCGCATCCGCTCTCGCGGCGCCGGCGGACGCGACGGGGACGGCCTCTGCGGCGCCTCCCGCCCGCGAGCCCGCAAGGCCTGCGGGCGAAATCGCCCCGCCTCCGGCGCCCGACGTCGACGCGCTCGCCCACAACATCGCCCAGGTGATCGAACAGGGCGGCAAGGTGCTGGCGGCTTATCTGGCCCCGCGCCAGAGCGGCGAGATTAAGAGCACGGTCGCCGACGATATCGGCGAGATGGTGCGATCGATCGGCCGGGTGGCCGAATACTACATGGCCGATCCCCAGCGGGCTTTCACGGCCCAAGCGGCGCTGACGACGCGGTTCGTCGATCTCTGGGCGGCGACGCTGCAGCGCCTGCAAGGCGAGAAGGCTGAGCCCATTGCTCCTCCCGACGCGTCCGACAAGCGCTTCGCCGACGCGGCCTGGCGCGACAACCCCTATTTCGATTTCATCAAGCAGGCCTACGTCCTGACCACGCACTGGGCGGACGATCTGGTCAAGCACGCCGACGACCTGACGCCGCACGATCGCGACAAGGCGCAATTCTACCTGCGCCAGGTCACCGCTGCGCTCTCGCCTTCGAACTTCGTCGCCACCAATCCGGAGCTTATGCGCACGACGCTCGCCGAAAGCGGCGAAAACCTCGTGCGGGGCCTCAAGATGCTGGCCGAGGACATCCAGGCGGGGCACGGAACCTTACGCATACGCCAGGCCGACGCACGAGCGTTCAAGCTTGGCGTCAACCTCGCCGCGACTCCCGGCAAGGTGATCTTCCGCAACGAATTGCTCGAGCTCATCCAATATGAGCCGACCACGGCGGAGGTCTACAAGCGCCCGCTCCTGATCGTGCCGCCGTGGATCAACAAGTTCTACATTCTCGACCTCAATCCCGAGAAGTCGTTCATCCGCTGGGCGACCGCGCAGGGCCTGACGGTCTTTGTCATATCGTGGGTCAATCCGGACGAGCGTCAGGCCGACAAGGATTTCGACAGCTACATGCGCGAGGGCATCCTCGCCGCCCTCGACTGCGTCGAGCAGGCGACCGGCGAGCGCGAGGTCGCGGCGATCGGCTATTGCGTCGGCGGGACCCTGCTCGCGGCGACGCTCGCCTATCTGGCGGCGATCGGCGACAAGCGGATCACGAGCGCGACGTTCTTCGCCGCCCAGATCGACTTCGCCGATCCCGGCGATCTCAAGGTGTTCGTCGACGCCGAGCAGCTCAAGCAAGTCGAGGAGCGGATGGCGGAACAGGGCTATCTCGACGGTTCGCAGATGGCCAACGCCTTCAACATGCTCAGGCCGAACGACCTCATCTGGTCCTACTACGTCAACAATTATCTCAAGGGCAAAGAGCCGATGCCGTTCGACCTTCTGGTCTGGAATTCGGATTCGACCCGCATGCCCGCGGCCAACCACAAGTTCTACCTTCGCCACTGCTATCTGCAGAACGATCTGTCCAACGGACGCATGGTGCTCGGCGGCAAGACGCTCGACCTCGGGAAGGTGACGGTCCCGGTCTATGAACTGGCGACGCGCGAGGACCACATCGCCCCTGCCCGCTCGGTGTTCACCGGCGCCAAATGCTTCGGCGGCCCGGTGCGTTACGTGATGGCCGGCTCCGGCCATATCGCCGGCGTCGTCAATCCGCCCGGAAAGCCGAAGTATCAGTATTGGTCGGGCGGCCCGCCCAGCGGCGATTTCGAGTCCTGGGTCGCCGCTGCCAAGGAGACGCCGGGCTCCTGGTGGCCCGACTGGATCGCCTGGCTCAGCGCGCAAGCGGGAGACAAGGTTCCCGCTCGCAAGCCGGGCGACGGGCAAGCTCAAGGCCATCGCCGACGCGCCAGGCGACTATGTGCGGGTGAAGGTGTGATTTCCCGAGACGGCAAGACGCCTTCCGTCACGCTCGTCCGCCATGGCGAGACCGAGTGGAGCGCAAGCGGCAAACACACCGGACGCACCGATATTCCGCTCACTGAGGAGGGCGAGCGTAAGGCGCGCGCGCTTCGCGACCGCTTCAAAGGCGTCGCGTTCGACAGGGTATTCACCAGTCCCCTTCAGCGCGCGGCTCGCACCTGCGCGCTCGCCGGCTTCGGCGAGGCCGCCAAAGCGGATCCCGACCTTCTCGAATGGAACTACGGCGACTACGAAGGGCGCAAGACCAACGAAATCCTCAGCGAGCGCCCCGGGTGGCTGCTGTTCCGCGACGGGTGCCCGAACGGTGAGCAGCCAGCCGACGTCAGCGCCCGCGCCGATCGCGTGATCGCCCGTCTGCGCGCGGTGGACGACCGCGCGATCGTGTTTTCGAGCGGCCACATCTTAAGGGTGCTGGCGGCGCGCTGGCTCGGCCTTGCTCCTTCGGAGGGGCGCCTGTTCGTGCTCAGCACCGCGAGCATAAGCATGCTTGGCTACGAACATGACAAAGACGAGCCCGCAATCCGTCTGTGGAACGAGGTTTGACCGCAATCGCCCGGCAGGAGCCGCAATGATCTGGGCGCTTCCGCTCTTGGCCAACGGCCCGGCGCTGCAATGAACCGCCGTTTCGACGCCATCGTGATCGGCGCCGGGCAGGCCGGGCCGCCGATGGCCGCCCGGATCGCCGCGACCGGAATGACCGTCGCCCTCATCGAGCGCAAGCTCATCGGCGGAACGTGCGTCAACACCGGCTGCACGCCGACCAAGGCGATGGTCGCCAGCGCCTATGCCGCGCACCTTGCAAGGCGCGCCCCGGATTTCGGCGTGACCGCCGGAGCTGTGGGCGTCGATTTCGCGGCTGTGATGGCCCGCAAGAACGCAATCGTCGCCAACTCCCGCTCGCACCTCGAGGCCTGGCTGCGCGGCCTTTCCCATTGCACCGTCATCGAGGGTCAAGCGCGCTTCCTGTCGCCGACCACGCTCCGGGCAGGCGACGAAGTGCTCGAGGCCGAACGCTTCTTCGTCAACGTCGGCTGTCGCGCCGAGGCGCCCGATTTCCCTGGCCGCGATCAGGTCAAGACGCTGAACAACACGACGCTGCTCGAACTGGACGCCCTGCCTGAACGCCTCGTCATCGTTGGAGGAAGCTACATCGGACTCGAGTTCGCCCAAATATTCCGGCGCTTCGGCTCCGCGGTGACGGTGGTGGAGAAGATGCCGCGCCTCATTGCCCGCGAGGATCACGATGTCTCTCAAGCGATCCGCGAAGCGCTCGAAGCGGAGGGAATCAAAGTCCGCCTGGAATCTGAATGCATCCGCTTTGCGCCGCGGGGCAGCGACATCGCGGTCGGCGTCAACTGCGCGGCTGGCGAACCCGAAGAGGTCGGCACGCACGTATTGCTCGCGGTCGGCCGCCGTCCCAACACCGACGACCTCGGGCTCGAGGCGGCGGGCGTCAAGGTCGACGCGCGCGGCTACATCCTCGTCGACGACGCATTGAAGACCAGCGTCCCCAACATCTGGGCGCTCGGCGATTGCAACGGCCGAGGGGCCTTCACCCATACCTCATACAACGACTACGAAATCGTCGCCGCGAACCTGCTCGACGGCGCGCAGCGGAAAGTGAGCGACCGCATTCCGGTCTACGCGCTCTATGTCGATCCGCCGCTTGGACGGGTTGGCCTGACCGAAGCCGAGGCTCGCGCCAAAGGGCACAACGTGCGGATCGGCGTTCGGCCGATGACGCGGGTTGGCCGCGCGGTCGAGAAGGGCGAAACGCGCGGCTTCATCAAGGTCGTGGTCGACCGCGACAGCGACGCGATCCTCGGCGCGGCAATTCTCGGGGTGGGCGGCGACGAGGCGGTCCACGGCGTGATCGAGGCCATGGCGGCGGGCGTGACGGCTTCGGCCTATACCCGCGTGATGGCGATTCATCCGACAGTTTCCGAGCTTGTGCCGACGGTCTTCGGCGAGCTCACGCCGTGATCCCCGCTGAGGTCGTCGGGAATGTTATTCCCGACTTAACCAAGCGGCTGATCAGGAACCCAAAGCGAGGCCTCTGGCGCTTCCCGTTCCCTTCTGGGTGTATAACAGCCGCGAAGGAGCCTGCGCCCCCATGAACAAGCCGTCCCGCATCGCCCAAGCCCACCGCCTCGACCTCACCCATCGCCCGCGACGGAACCGCAAGGCGGAATGGGCGCGGCGGCTGGTGGCGGAGAACGTGCTGACCGCGAGCGACCTCATCTGGCCGCTCTTTCTCATCGACGGCGCAAAGCGGCGCGTCCCCGTCGCGGCGATGCCCGGCGTCGACCGGCTCAGCATCGACGAGGCGGTCCGCGAGGCTGAGCGGGCGGTGAGACTCGACATCCCGGCGATCGCCTTCTTCCCCTATACCGAGCCGCATCTGAAGGACGAGGGCGGCAGCGAGGCCTTCAACGAGGGCAATCTCGTCTGCCAGGCCTGCCGCGCCATCAAGCGCGAATTCCCTGCGCTCGGCCTCATCACCGACGTCGCGCTCGACCCCTACACCAGCCACGGCCACGACGGCCTCATCAGCGAGAGCAAAGGCGGCGAGGTCCGCATTCTCAACGACGAGACGGTGGAGGCGCTCGTGCGCCAGGCGCTCGTCCAGGCGCGCGCCGGCGCCGACGTCATCGCGCCCTCCGACATGATGGACGGGCGGGTCGGCGCGATCCGCGACGCGCTCGACGCCGAAGGCTTCCTCGACGTTCAGATCATGGCCTATGCCGCCAAATATGCTTCCGCCTTCTACGGGCCGTTCCGCGACGCGCTCGGCTCCAAGGGCGCGCTCAAGGGCGACAAGCGCACCTACCAGATGGACCCGGCCAACAGCGACGAGGCCTTGCGCGAAGTAGAGCTCGACCTCGACGAGGGCGCGGACATGGTCATGGTCAAGCCGGGCATGCCCTATCTCGACATCATCCGCCGGGTGAAAGACGAATTCGGCGCCCCGACCTTCGCCTATCAGGTGAGCGGCGAATATTCGATGATCATGGCGGCCGCCCAGAATGGCTGGATCGACGGCGACAAGGCGATGATGGAGAGCCTCATCGCCTTCAAGCGCGCCGGCGCCGACGGGGTGCTGACCTACTTCGCGGCGCGCGCGGCGGAGAAACTGAAGAAGGCTTAGAGCGCCGCCCTAAGGCGCGAGCAGCACCTTGCCGATATTCTTGCGGTCCTGGATGAAATGATGCGCCGCCGGCGGCTTCGTCAAACCTGAAAACGCGCGCGATCTTCGGCTTGATCGCGCCGCTGTCCCACAAACCCATCAGCTGATCGATCCAGGGTCGCGCACGGTCGAACCCGCCCCAGATGTGCGCCAGATTGACGCCGAACACCCCCTTGTTGGCGTTCATCAGCGAGAGCGGGTTGAACTGGACCCAAGGGGTGTTCGCCAGCATTGACACCATGCCCAGGTATCCCGCCCCCTTGCCGGCGGCGGACGAGGCGCCGAACGCTCCGATGCGCCCGGTCGGCGCAAGCAGGCGATAGCCCTTCTTAAGCGAGTCTCCGCCGACCGCGTCGAGGATGAGTTCAACGCCTCGCCCGCCGGTGATCTGTCGCGCTCGCTCCTCGAAGTCCTCGGTCCGATAGTCGATCAGGTGATCCACGCCGAGCGCGCGCAGCTCCTCATGCTTTGCGGCGGAGGCCGTGCCGATGACCGTCGCGCCGATATGTTTGGCGAGCTGGGTCGCGGCGATGCCGACGCCGCCGCCGGCAGAGTGAATGAGCACCGTCTCCTGCGCCTTCAATCCGCCCATCACCACGATCAGCTGCCAGGCGGTCATATAGTTCACCGGGATCGACGCGCCCTCCTCAGCGGACATATTGGACGGTCGCGCGAAGACTTGCGCCTGCGGCGCGCATACGACGTCGGCGTAGCCGCCGAAATGGGTCGCCGCGAAAACGTCGCGCCCGATCCAGCCCTCGTCGACTCCGTTGCCGACCGCGTCAACACGTCCGGCGACTTCGTAACCCGGCACCACGGGGACGCGCGGCAAGTCCGGATAGAGCCCCATGCGACCCATGACGTCAGCGAAATTGACGCCGCTCGCCTCCACCCGAATGCGCACTTCGCCAGCGGCCGGATGAGGATCGGGCGCCTCCTTGACTTGAAGGACCTCGGGAGGGCCGGCTTTCGAAATCCAGATCTGCCGCATGGCTTGACTCATGTTTGGCGAACAGACGTACCTTCGTGAAAGCACGGGCCGCGGACAAGTTTAGCGCCTGATAGCGAACGCGTCACGGCGAGGGGTGAGTGCGCCCTCCGCGGGACAAGTTGCAGAAACGGGGCATTCAGATTTACCATCCATATTCGGGGAGGAGGCCGCGGTAGCGTTGGGAACGCGGAACCGAACTGGAGGTTGCCATGCCGACGGTCCGCGAGCGCCGCGGCGGCGTCATATTCTACGGTCTGGCATTGGGACTACCACTGCTGACCGGCCAAAGGGTTCCCGCGGCCTATGGCGCCGAATACGAGGCGTGCAAGTTTTTCAGCCAGCTGCCGGACGATTGCGCCGGCGCGGAGCATCGAAAATTCGATAGTCTGCGCGACTATCGGTATGAGGAAATCGACCTCTTCGCCAAGGACCCGCTGAAGAAGGTGCTCTACGTCAGCAGCTACAATACCACCGGCCAGAACGCAGGCGAGGACACTCGGGATTCGGCCCCGAAGTCGCTCGCGCAAAGCGTGGACCCGAAGCGGGTAGCGAAGAAGTTTCAGGCGCTTTCGGCCTCGATCAGTCCGCCGCGCTACTGGACGCTGGACTGGCTCTCGGACAGGATCGGCGCGGTCAGGAATTTTGACGGTCTCGATGCGGTGTGGATGGGAAACAGCCTCGCGCTGAGCGCGGCCTCGGCCAAGTCCGCCTCCGCAGCTTATCACGCCGCCCGGGTGGCGAGGACAGCTGTCGAGGGCTTCAAGAAGGGATCGCAGGTCTATCTGCTCGACGATCCCAAAGGCAGAACCTGGGTGATGGTGGCCTATACCGACAAGGACAGTCCCGGCCTGACGATCGACAAGCTCGCATCCCTCGGCGCGCTCGTGAAACTGCCGCAGGGCTGGAAATTCCGCGCCGAGACGCTCGACAAGGAGCTGATCCTGGAGCCCAAGGCCGGCACGACCGCCGTCACGGAGGACGACAAAGGGAACATCTACCACCTGACCGGCGCTGGCCAGAGCAACTTCGTGCCGTGACCTTCGACGCCGCCTGATACCGGCCTTGGCCCGGAGGCGTGCTGGGCTCTCAAAGGGTCACTTGCCGGCCAGCGTCACCGGTTTTCCGTGCGGGGTCCTGAGATATGCGGCGCGCCAGTCCTCGACGCGGCGCGCGATCTCCTGCGCGTTGAGCCGGCCCTCCGCGATGAGGACCGCCGACAGCGCTTCGACCAGCGCTGCGTAGTAGGTCTCGCTGTCGTCCGCCGCGCCGCGTTCCGCGGCTTTTCGGAGCGCCGCGCCGAAAGCAGAAGTCCACTCGGACGCCGCGATCCGGCCTGATTCGATCAGCGTCTGCACGATTGCATAGGCTTCGGCCTGCCAAGGCTCGGCGAAACCGGGGGCTCCGTCCGCAAGCCCCCTAGGCGGGCTCAAGATAGCGCTCCCAGAGGTCGAGCGAGACCCTGTCGCCGGAGCCGGACCGCTCGGGGAAGAGATCGGCGAGCATGAAGGTCACGGTATAGAGGGGCTCGGCGACCTCCCTCCCCTCCGCGCTCTCGTCGGGAACGACATGGGCGCCGTTGAAGCTTCGAACGACGCCCGCGTGGCCGCGCACGTAACGCGGAACCCGAGTGTGGCCGGGCGAGGCGGCAAGGCGCGCGCGCACGCTCTCCCCAACGCTGAACAGCGGGTCCCGGTTATAAGGCCGGTCGAAGCGCATCGATACGTTGCCGAGCTTGGCGACGTCTGCCACGCTCATCGGTTTGAGCGACGCGGGGGCTCGCTCCGTGCTTTTTCCGGTCGATAGCTCCTCAGCCGTCGCGAGGCCAGAGCCCAGCAGCATCGCCGCGTAGGCCGTGTACCACTGGTCGAAATACGATCGCTCGAGATATTTGGTCGGTTGCAAAAGCTCGCGCGTGAAACGGAACTTGTCGACATTCCAGTCGCTCGGACGCGCGATCGCGCGCGCGATCGCCCACATCCGCCATTCCCAATCGTCGTGGAACGGCGCGTCGTCGGCGTGAACGGCGATGGCGCCATGGTTCTGCTGCCCACCGAGATCGTGCACGCCGTCCATGGCCTTACCTCGCCGCGGGCGCGAGCTTGAGCGCGCGCTCGACGCCGATCATGCTGTCGCGAGTCACGATATTGGCGAGCGCCGCCTCGTCCCAGCTTTCGGTTCCCGCCGGGCGCTGCGGCATGACGAGATATCTGAGCTCCGCCGTACTGTCCCAGACATCGACCGCGACGTCGTCGGGGAGGTCGACGCCGAATTCCTTGAGCACGCGTCTCGGCTCGCGGACCGCGCGCGATCGGTAAGCGGCCTTCTTGTACCAGGCAGGCGACATCCCGAGCACGGCGTGCGGATAGCAGCTGCACAGCGTGCAGACGACGAGATTGTGAACTCGCTCGGTGTTTTCGACGACCTTCAGATGACCGACCGCATGCCCCCCAATGCCGAGTTCCTCGATTCCGGCCGCGCCGTCGGCGAGCAAGCGCGCCTTGTAGTCCGGGTCGGTCCACGCCCGCGCCACCACGCGAGCGCCGACTTTCGGGCCGACCTTGTCGCGATAGAGCTCAATCCACGCATCCGTCGCCGCCGCGTCCAGCAGCCCCTTCTCGACCAGCAGGCTTTCGAGGGCCTTCACCCTTAGGGCGGATTCGCTCGGAACATGCGAATGGATGTGCTCGTGCAGCTCCGCGGCCTTCGCTGGGTCGTATTCGCGCATGGGCTCCCCTGTCAGCATGGCTATTCGCGCCTGCGGCACTATGTCATGCCCGGCTGTCGGCGCCAAAAATGCCGTAGGCGCGCCGACCTCGTTGAGCGAGAGAGTTTCTCTTGACCATGACGCAGAGCATGAAGGCCTGGATTTGGCTTGGCGCGCTCGCGCTGGTCATGGGCGGCCTCATCTTCGGGGCGGCCGGCGATCTTTGGTTCTGGCAGGGATGGGCGTTTCTCGCCGTGTTTTTCGGCGCCTCGGCCCTGGTCACGGGCGACCTGATCGCCAACGACCCTGCCCTCCTCGAGCGCCGCCTGAAGGGAGGGCCGACCGCTGAGACGGAGCCGGCGCAACGGCTCATCATGGTCTTCATGTCGCTCGGCTTCGTCGCCCTCATCGTCGTCCCGGGGCTCGATCATCGGTTCGGCTGGTCGCAGGCGCCCGCCATCGTCGCGCTTGCGGGCGACGCCCTGGTCGCGGCGGGATTTTACGTCATCTATCTCGTCTTCAAGGCAAACTCGTTCGCTTCGTCGACGATCGGAGTGGCCGAGGGCCAGAGCCTGGTGTCGACCGGGCCCTACGCCATCGTCCGTCATCCGATGTACGCCGGCGCCCTCATCTATCTCCTGGGCACGCCGCTCGCTCTGGGCTCCTATTGGGGAATCGCCGTGCTGGCGCTGATGACGCCGATCCTGATCTGGCGGCTCGTCGATGAGGAGCGCGTTCTCGAGCAGCGGCTACCGGGTTATTCCGACTACAAGCGGAAGGTCCAATACCGGCTCGCGCCCGGCGTCTATTGAACCACGACGCCAAGTTGCGCGTCCCGATCGGTCCCGCCGCATCGCCGCCATGGATTTTTCCCGCTCTTCCCCGGCGCTGACATAATTGCGGCATCCACGGCTCGCATTCTGGCCCGGACAGTCAACCTGGCGATGGTAGGAGAGCACGCGATGGAGCGAAAAAAGGCGTCGGACTTTCCGCAGGAGCTCTTGAACCTGTTTGACGTCTATGTGCACGGCGGCATGAGCCGCCGCGCGTTTCTCGATGGCGCCCAGAAGTTCGCCGCCCTCGGCGTCAGCGCAGCGGCCCTATTCGAGATGCTGAGGCCCAACTACGCGTGGGCGATCCAGGTTCCTCCCGACGACAGCCGCATCGCCGCGAGGTTCGTGACCATCCCATCCCCGGACGGCAACGGCGCGATCAAGGGCTATCTGGTCCGGCCTGCAAACGCCGACAAATTGCCCGCGGTGCTGGTGGTGCACGAAAATCGTGGTTTGAACCCGTATATCGAAGACGTGGCCCGGCGTCTGGCTCTCGCCAATTTCATCGCCCTCGCTCCCGACGGGCTCACCTCGGTCGGCGGCTATCCCGGCGACGACGAGAAAGCGGCCGAACTCTTCCGCCGGGTCGACCCGGTCAAGATGCAGGAGGATTTCGCCGCTGCGGCGCGGTGGCTGAAGTCCCTGCCCGATTCGACCGGCAAGGTTGGCGCGGTCGGTTTCTGTTTCGGCGGCGGCGTCGTCAACCTGCTCGCCGTGCGGATGGGTTCCGATCTCGACGCGGCGGCGCCGTTCTACGGCCTGCAGCCGGACGCGGCCGACGCGCAAAAGATCAAGGCGCCGATCCTCGCCCAATATGGCGAGCTCGACCAGCGGATCACCAGCGGCTGGCCGGCCTTCGACGCCGCCCTCTCGGCGGCGGGCGTTCCGCATGAGGGTCACGTCTATAAAGGCGCCAACCACGGTTTCCACAACGACACGACGCCGCGCTACGACCAGGCGGCGGCCGAGGAAGCCTGGAAGCGGACGATTGACTGGCTCAACAAATATCTGCGGGCCTAAGCCGAATTCGGTTGGCCGCCTGGCGACGCAGACCTGACCGCGCAAGCGGCGGTAATGCACAAATGGCAACCGTTCCCGAGGGCGGGTCGAAACGGTCAAATCAGCCCGAAAGAGAAGCGCCTCGGACGCAAGACAATCGTCTGCCGGCAATTCGGGGCCGCTGTCACCCCGGAGGCAGGCCTGCGGCCGCGAGCGCAGCCGCCTCTGCTTCCGCCAGAATCTTGTCGCGCCGGAGCTGCGTCTTGAGCCAGCCTGCAACGGTGAACGTCGGACGTAGCGCCAGGAACCGCTCCGCCGTCTGGCGCGCCAGCTCGGGACGATTCGTCTGCTGGTAGGCGATCACCAGGTCCGCGAGCCCAAAACCGGGCGAACGGGCGTCGTACGCTTTGAAAGCCGCAATGGCCTCCTGGAAACGGCCCGTGAGGCGATAGGCGTTGCCAAGATTCCCGAGAAAGTAGGGCGGATAGTGCGGGCTGAGCTGGATGGCCCTTTCGATGAGCGGCGTGGATTTACGCGGCTGCCCCGCGCAAGCCAGAATAAACGAGGCCAGAGAGGCGGCGTCCGCCGACAGAGGCGCCGCTTCAACGGCCTTGCGGACGTGGGCAATGGCGTTGTCCCACCGCCCCTCGATCATGTCGGCGTAGCCCGCCGCGATATGCGCATCCGCATTCTCCGGATCTACGCTCAAGGCTTTCTCGGCGTGGCGCCGTCCCTTGGCGAGCGCGATCGGCCGGTCGTCCCACCAGCCAAAGCGCGCGTCGGCGATATGAACCAACCCGACCGCCGCATTGAGCGGCGACGAGTTGGGGTCGAGCGCAAGCGCTTTTTGCCAAAGCGCCAACGCCCGGCCCCAATTATCCTTGCTTACCGCCTGCGTCGCGAAGGAGCGGCCTTGTACCCAGAGGGACCAGGCTTCGACATTGCTGGTCGTCGTGTAACGAAGCCGCGCCTGCTCGCCTTCGGTGAGTTTCACCTGCATTTCGGTGGCGATGACCAGAGTGATCTCGTCCTGGACGGCGAAAATGTCGTCGAGCGGCCTGTCGTAGCGTTCGGCCCAGAGGTGCGATCCGGTATGCGCGTCGATGAGCTGCGCAGTGACCCTGATCCTGTCGCCGCCCCGCCGAACGCTCCCTTCGAGCAGATAGCGCACGCCGAGCTGCTTGCCGACGTCGCGCAGATCGATCGCGCGACCCTTGTAGGCGAAAGTGGAATTGCGCGCGATGACCGTGAGGCCCGCGAGCTTCGACAATGTCGTGATAATGTCCTCGACCAGGCCGTCGGCGAAGAACTCCTGTTGCGGATCGCCGCTCAAATTTTGAAAGGGCAGCACCGCTATCGACGGTTTGTCCGATGGGGCACGGAAGGCAAGAACCGTGTCATCGGCTTTGACCTCGACCGGCGGCGCAGGCTTCGCTTCGGCGGGCTTACCGACCTGTAGCGAATAGACCCGCATCGGGTCGGCGATGTTCTTCAGTTGCGTCGCGCCAAGATCGCTGACCTGAAGATCGAGACGCGCCTTCACCTGGCGATAGGCGTCGTCGG
The DNA here is from genome assembly GCA_963776665.1 of uncultured Alphaproteobacteria bacterium. Lineage (GTDB taxonomy): Bacteria > Pseudomonadota > Alphaproteobacteria > Rhizobiales > Beijerinckiaceae > Roseiarcus. The sequence continues at coordinate 54,254 of CAVZNQ010000023.1, read as the reverse complement.
AGAGGCAGATCGCGCCGGCCTCGGCGATGCCTTCCAATCGCGCAGCGATATTGACGCCGTCGCCCATCAAGTCGCCGTCCGCCTCCTCGACCACGTCGCCGAGGTGAATGCCGATTCGAAACATGATGCGGCGCTCCGGCGGCAGACCGGCGTTGCGCTCGATCATGCCGTGCTGCACCTCAATGGCGCAGCGGACGGCGTCCACAACGCTGCGGAATTCGACCAGCGCCCCATCGCCGGTGCGCTTGACGACGCGACCGTTATGCACGGCGATGGTCGGGTCGATGAGGTCGCTGCGGAGCGCACGCAGGCGGGCCAGGGTGCGATCCTCGTCTGCGCCGGCAAGCCGGCTGAAGCCGACGACATCCGCGGCAAGGATGGCGGCTAGTTTCCGGCTCTCGGCCATTCCTCGGCGGCTCCCACGAAAATTGGTTCGAGCGTTAGGCATCGCGCTGCGCCGCGTCGTTCCGCAGAATACAGTCCCCGAATGGCAATGCCTATCTGTTTTAGAAAGAAGGCCTTGAATCGTTTGATCCGTTCCGCTCGCCGGATGCTGACCTTAAGGCCGTCCTCGACGCGAGGCCGGAGATCGTCATGCACCAATCGACCGATCTCGCCGGAAGATGGCCGGCGCCTCGCGCGTGAAGGCGCCGACGCTCGCTCACCTTCGAAGTTCAGCGGCCAGCTTTTCCAGAAGCTCGCGGCAGCCTGCCTCACGGCCGACGGCAGAGTCGGGTCCGTCGAAATACGCGCCCTGCTCAGTGTAGGTTAGATGCGTCCCACCGCCCGAAGGGACCAGCTCCACGGTCGCCAGCGACGCCGAGAATGGTCCCTCAGCGGTCGCCATCCGGTAGCAGTACACAATGCGCTGATTGGGAAGAATGTCCTGAAACTGCGCGTCAAGCCTGATCTCCGGGCCGCCCGCGAAGCTGAACCGGGACACTTCGGCTCCCCCGACGCGGAAATCGAAGGTGAACTCGTGAACGCGGCAATTCTCGTCTTCGACCCGCCAGCGGCGCACAATCTCCTTCTCCGCGAAGGCGCGAAACACGCGGGCCGGAGGCTGCGGATAGCTCCGTTCAATGCGGAACGTGCTGTGGATCGCCGCAATCTGGCCGGCGAGCTTGTCGGCAGCGACATTCGTCATTTGGTTTCTCCTTTGTCGACGAGAGGTTGATCGGTCGATTTGTCGTTCTCGGCCAGGATTTCGCCGAGGCGGTCGAGGCGGCGCTCCATCAGGGCGCGACGTTCGGCGACCCAATCGGAAAGCGGCTTCAGTCCATCGGCCTCGATCCGGCAGGTGCGAACCCGCCCGACTTTCTCGCTGCGGACGAGACCGCTTTCCTCCAAGACCTGGATGTGCTGCACGACCGCAGCCAGCGTGATGTCGAACGGCCTGGCCAAATCGCTGACCCGGGCCGGGCCCCGGCTCAACCGCTCGACGATCGCCCGGCGCGTGGGTTCGGCCAGGGCGCGGAAGCTGCGATCGATCGTCTGATAGTCAAGCATGGACTTGAGTATCGTGCTCGCGCGGCGATTGTCAAGTCGTGACTAAACTATCGTAAGGGAAAACCGCGAGACTGTCGCGCCCCGTGTCGAAAAGCGGCCGCATCAATCGTCTTTGCATTGAGCGCGACGACGGAGCCGCGCCGTTCCAAGGAGCAAGACCATGCAATATCTCTTAATGATCTACACCGACGAAAAGGGGATGCAGGCGTTGCCGCCCGAGCAGAACGGGGCGGTCCTAGCGGCGTATGGCGCCTACATGGGCGCGATGGCGAACGCAGGCGTGAGCAAGGGCGGCCAACGTCTGCACCCGACTTCGACCGCGGCCACTGTCCGGGTCAAGAACGGCAAGACCCAGGTGGTCAACGGCCCCTATGCCGAGATCAAGGAGCAGCTCGGCGGCTATTTCCTCATCGACGCCCCCGATCTCGACTCCGCGATTTCCTGGGCGGCACGCTGTCCCGGCGCGCAATACGGCGCGATCGAAGTGAGGCCGATCTGGGAAATGGAAGCCGTTCATGGCCATGAGGCGGTTCATGAGGGCGAAAAAGCCCTGCTTGCATAGGCGCGGCGCGGACTTCCGAGCGCCGCCGCGTCTTTCCCGTCCCACCGTCGAAACGCGCCGCGGCCGATCGTCTTTGACCTGAGCGCGGCGTTCGGCCGCGTGGTTTCTAAAGGAGCAGAAGCAATGCAGTACCTTTTGTTGATTCACGAGGATGAGAAAGTGGTGCAGTCCGTGACGCCCGAACAGAACGGCGCCCGGCTCGCCGCTTACGGCGCCTACATGAAGGCGGTGGCGGACGCCGGCGTGGGCAAGGGCGGCCAGCGGCTGCATCCGAGCTCGACCGCGACCACGGTCCGGGTCAAGAACGGCAAGACTTCGGTGGTGAACGGCCCCTATGCCGAAATCAAGGAGCAGCTCGGCGGCTATATCCTCATCGACGCCCCCGATCTCGACTCCGCGATCTCCTGGGCCGCGCGCTGTCCGGGGGCTGAGTATGGAGCAATGGAGGTGCGGCCGATCTGGCAGATGTAGGGCGATTGGCCGGGCCAGACTGCTTTCGCGCGGCAGGCTCGGCCGGCCATCCCGTGCATGTGCTAGAGGGAAGGCGCCCAAGTCATATTGATCGACTCGGAGATAGAAACGCAGACCGAGCCAAAAGAGAGGCTGTCAACAGGCTTCGCGCCGACCCGCGAAGCCGAGGCGCGCGCCGCCGCGGCGCGGGTCGCCCGCGAAAGCTACGGCAAGCTCGTGGCCTATCTCGCGGCCGGCTCGCGCGACGTGCCCGGCGCGGAGGACGCGCTCGCGGACGCCTTCAGCGCCGCGCTCGCCGTCTGGCCGGTGCAGGGCGTGCCTCTCAACCCCGAGGGCTGGCTCGCGACCGCGGCGCGGCGGCGGCTGATCGACGCCGCCCGCCGGCGTCGCAGCGCGGAGGCGGCTTCGGACGCGCTGACGCTGATCGACGCCGACCTCAAGGAGGCGGCGGAGGCCACAGCTTCGATTCCCGACCGGCGCCTCGCGCTGATGTTCGCCTGCGCTCATCCGGCGATTGAAGAATTGATTCGTGCGCCGTTGATGTTGCAGACAATTCTTGGCCTCGACGCGGCGGCGATCGCTTCCGCTTTCCTGGTCTCGCCCGCGGCGATGGGCCAGCGCCTGACCCGCGCCAAGGCGAAAATCCGCCTCGCTGGCGTGCCGTTCAAGATCCCCGAGCGCGAGGATTTGCCGGAGCGGCTCGGGGTGGCGCTCGAAGCGATCTACGCCGCCTTCTCACACGGCTGGGCGGAAGCGTTCTCCGACGACCCGCGCGGGCGCAACCTCGCCGGGGAGGCGATCTGGCTCGGCCGTGTCGTCGTCTCTCTCGCCCCGAACGAGCCCGAGGCGATGGGCCTCATGGCGCTGATGCTCTACGCTCACGCGCGGCGCGAGGCTCGCCGCGACGCCAAGGGGCGCTACGTGCCGCTGAGCGAGCAGGACACCGGGTCCTGGGATCTGGCCGCTATCGGGGAAGCGGAGGGACTTCTGCGGTCCGCGGGCGCTCTCGGCGCGCCGGGGCGGTTCCAGCTCGAGGCCGCGGTCCAATCGGTTCACGCCGCCCGTCGGTTGACCGGAGCGACAGACTGGGAGGCGATCGTCGTCCTCTACGACGCGCTCTTCGCCCTGACCGCCTCCCCGGTCGTCGCCGTCAATCGCGCTGCGGCGGTCTCCCACGCGCGGGGGGCGGCGGCGGGACTCAAATTGCTCGACGAGGTCGGAGCGCAAGGCGGGCTCGACGGATTCGAGCCCTATTGGGTCGCGCAAGCCGACCTTTGCGCGAGACTGGGCGAGGTGGAGGAAGCGCGCCGCGCCTATGCCAAAGCTATCGGCCTTCAGACCGACCCTGCGTCGCGCGCGTTCCTCATCGAGCGGCTGGCCGCGCTGGTGTGAAGCCTTCAGGCGACAAGGCGCCAGAGACCCGGATAGGACCGGACAAACCCGTTGCGGCGATTTCCAGGAGCAGCCTGATACGGAACCGTCGGCGCCGTGTACCAATAGCGCGCGTGGCCGCGCCGTTCGTAGGATTGCGGCAACTCGGTCAGCGAGACGCTGTCCAGATCGAACCATGCGACCGGAACTTCGGCCTTCTCGCCGGGAGATAAGCCGACATTCGCATCAGTTGCAGAACGTTCGTCGCCGGGGTGAAGCCAAAGTCGAGATCGACGAGATGCTTCAGGCCTTCAACGCGGCGGCCGTCCACTCTCCACCCGTCGTGGTCACGCAGAATCTCGCGCCTGACGGCGTTGACGCCCACAAACCCGCTCACCGTTCCGCGTCTGGTCTCCCAGCGAGCGTCGACCTCCACCTGATAGGCGACCGTCGCGGGTCCAAGTTCGTGCTCGAATGCGGCAGCGCCCTGGAGCAACCAGCCGCCGGCGTTCGGTCTCAAAAGCGCAGCGTCGGCGCCGGGCCGGTCGAGACGTCTCCAGGCCGCGAACGCGGTCAAACTTAGCTTCCCGCGACCGGATAAGGCGCGCCCTCGAACTTCCCGGGGTGATAGCCTTTCTCGCCGATCAGTCTCGCCAGCGGCCCGCGGATATCGCCGGTCTCGCGCAGCCGCGCGACGATCGCGGCGAAATCCGACTTTGGCCGCCAGCCGAGGTCGCGGCGGGCGAGCGCGTTGTCATAGACGCGGTCGATGCTCTGGAACATTCGCCAGCCGCGCCGCGCATACTCGTCCTCCCAACCCGGCGCGCGCAGGCTGACGACCGCCGGCGCATCGGCTCGCAGGCGGGCGCAATCCTCGCGCGCGAACGGCGTCGTCGCGCTGATGATGTACTTGCCGAAGCCGATCGAAGGCGCACGCTCGGCGGCTGCGAGATGCGCGTCGACGACGTCCTCGATCGCGACCCGGCGAAACAGATATTCGTTGGCCTTGGCGTTGTCGTCGGCATAAGCGGCGCGCGCTTCTGGATCGTCATCCTCTTCGGGAAAGAAGCGCGACGTTCTCAAAACAATCGACGCCAGGCCTTGGTTGCGATGGAACAACTGGCAGAGGTCCTCGGCGGATATCTTGGTGACGCCGTAGATGTTCTTCGGGACCGGCGTCACGCCCTCGTCGATCCAGGCCGCCGGCGCCCCTGCCGGCGGCTTCAGCGCATCGCCGAACGCGCTGGTGGTCGAGGTCATGACGAAAGCGCGAACACGGGCGCGCGCGGCCGCTTCGAGAAGGACGAGCGTCCCCATGACGTTAGTCCCGACGAACGCCTCGCGCGCATGCGTGGCTACATGCGGCTTGTGCAGCGTCGCAGCGTGGAGGACCGTGTCGACTCCATCCATGCAACGGGCGACGCATGCCCGATCGTCGATCGAGCCGACCTCTTCAGTGAACGGCCCGGGAATGAGGTCGAGCCCGAGCGCCGTCCGGCCGGAAGCGAGAAACGTGCGCATCAGGGCCTCGCCGAGATGGCCGGAGGAGCCGGTGACGAGAACAGTCATTCTTGCGCCAATCGGTCAAAATTCCCTCCGCCTTTTAGGCCGGAGAGGCCGGCGCATCAACGCGATCGGCGCATGCGCTTCCGTTCCGGCGCAGTCAGGCGCGCGAGAAGACGGGCTGATGATCAATGTGCGAGGGTCGAAAGCTGGCGGTCGCGCAAAGAGCGGTCATTCGCGACGACATGTAGGTCAAATCGCCCGGAAGGCGTTCGCGAGGCGAATTTTCGCCGCCAATGAATTTGGCCGAGCGGAAGAACGAAACAAGGATGGAGAGGGTAGAAGGCCGGGCGCTACCCCGGCCTCTGCCGCGCTACTTCTGGGACGAGCTTTTCGAGTGAGCCGCATCGGTGGCTCCGCTGGCGACCTTGGAGTGCTTCTGAGCTTCCATCGCGTGCTCGTTGCCCTTCATGTGGTCATTCTTGCCGTGAAACTCTGCGGCCGCGCGATGCGACTTGGCTGCGCTCTCGTGATGTTCGGCTGCTTTTGTGTGTGCTTGATTGGGCATGTGGGTCTCCCATTGTCCGGGGAATTTCCCGGTTCAACACCAGCGGCCCCAATAGTGTTCACAGCAAGTGGGTTTGTTGTTCTTAATGAGTGGAATCGACTAGTTAGCCCTGCTTTGTGTCGCAAATGAATTTTTCCTGGCGGCGCAGCCGGAATTGCTGCATAATGCAACGATGACTGACGCCGCCTCATTTACCACCGAAGTCGTAAAAGATATTGGGAATCCCAATCGCTATCGCTGGAATATTTACGACAATGAGAAGGTTCGAGACAAATCCTTCTATTCGTTTGCGACAAAGCGCGAAGCCCAGACCGATGCCGATAAGTTCGTCGAAAAGCTCAACGCGATTTGGCCGGGCGCAAAACAATAGAAGGCCAGGCCAGTTCAGCCCGTCGCGAGCGTTTGTTTGGAAACCCCGCGTCGACGAATCAACAAACAGGGCGTAAGGGTCGGCGCGGCATATAGATTGCCCAAGGGATCCCAAGTATGAGCGCATCAAGTCCGATCGAACTGGCCGCAGAAATGGTGGCGGCATTCGTTTCGAATAACCCTTTGCCAAAGAGCGAGCTGCCCGCTCTGATTCATGCGCTGCACGCGACTGTGACAAGGCTCACAGGCGAGCCGAAGAGTGCGCCGCCCCAAATCGAGCCGAAAGCGCCCGCTGTGCCAATCCGAAGATCGATCACTCCGGAATTTCTGATCTGTCTCGACGACGGCAAACGATTCAAGTCCATGCGGCGCCACCTGGCGGGGCTGGGCATGACGCCAGACCAATATCGCGCGAAATGGAACCTGCCAGCCGACTATCCGATGGTCGCGCCCAATTACGCAGCGCAGAGGTCAGCGATGGCGAGAAAGATCGGACTCGGGCGGACGCATCGGGAGCGCTCCTCCAGGTCATAGGCGTCCCATATTCGTCTGCTGCGCGCGCAGCGCGCTCGCGATCGAACCGCGGCGCGCTGCGGCCGCATTTTTACAGCTGCTCGAACCCGATCTTCCCGTCGGCGCCCTTTTTCCACACGTACCAGACATAGTCGACGGTCGTGCGGTCGCCCTTCTTATCGTAGGAGATGTCGCCGATGACGGTGTGGAACGGCATGCCCGAATGCATGACCGCGGCCACCTTCTTCGGATCGAGAGAGTTCGCCTTTTCCGCCGCCTGTTTGATGATCTGCATCGCGGCGTAGGAGTAGAGCGTATAGCCCTGAGGATCGAAGCCCTTGGCCTTGAACGCAGGCGACCGCGTCCCTGGCGTTCGGGTTGTTGCGAGGCTCCGGACCGAAAGTCATCAACGTGCCTTCGACCCCCGGGCCGCCGATGGCCGCGAATTCGGAATCGGTGATGCCGTCGCCGGAGATCATGACCGTGCTCATACCTTGATCTCTCATCTGGCGGACGATGAGGCCGCCCTCGGTGTGCAGGCCGCCCCACATCAGATAGTCGGCCCCCGATTCTTTGATCTTGGAGACGATCGCCGAATAGTCCTTCTCGCCGGTGTTCACGCCCTCGTAGAGCACTTCCTTGACGCCGAGCTTGTGCATGTTGTCGAGGGCGGCGTCGGCCAGACCCTTGCCATAGGTCGTCTTGTCGTGGACAACCGCGATCTTCTTGCCCTTGAGCTTCCCGCTCGCGAGCTCGGCCCAGACCATGCCCTGCTGATCGTCGCGGCCGCAGGTGCGGAACGCGTCCCATAGCATGCGGTCGGTGACTTTGGGATTTGTCGCCGAGGGCGTGATAAACAGGATGCCGTTCTCGGAATAGACATCGGAAGCCGGGATCGTCACGCCGGAATTGAAATGACCGACGACGAACTTGACCCCGTCGCCGACGAACTTGTTGGCGACCGAAACGCCCTGCTTCGGATCAGACACGTCGTCGCCCGCCTCGACCTCGATTTTCTGTCCCAGAATCCCGCCGGCCTTGTTCATGTCTTCGGCCGCCTGGTTGACGCCCTGGCTCAGTTGCGCCCCAAACGCAGCGTTGGCGCCGGTAACTGGTCCGGCGACGCCGATCTTGATTTGCGCCTGCGCCGCGCCCGCAAGCCAGAGCGAGAGCGCAATCGGAATGGCCTTCAGAATGATGGTCCGCATGATAACCTCCCATATGCGATTGAAGGGTTAGCTTGCGCAAGCTATCCGCCATGTTCTAACCTGTAAAGACCATTATGACGGTTAATTTGTCCCCTCCTCCATCACGCGCCGGCTCGCTGGACCTGATTGCGGATGACCTGGCGCTCAACTTCGCCAACACCGAATCCGGCCGCGGCTTTCCCTCGCATGAGAACCATCTCCGCGAGGCCCAGCACGTCGCCCAATGGCTTAAGCACGCCAAGGCGCTGCCCCCGGAGGACGCCGACTGGATCGGGGATCAGGTTTCCACAAACGCCGATCTCGCCACGGGCCTCATGGCCGAGGCGATCGTCCTGCGCGAGGCGATTCAGGCCATAGGCGCTGCGCTCGGGCGCCGCGCGAAGCCCCCCGAGGCTTCGCTGGCCCATCTTTCCGCCGTTCACGCCCGATGCATCGCCAAGGCGACGCTTACGCCGGGTCTCCTCTCCTGCCGCTGGCGCTGGAGCGTGCGCGAGGCGCCGGTCGAAGCAGCGCTCGGACCGATCGCGCTTGCGGCCGTGACGCTCTTCACCGAAGGCGATTTCCATCGCATCCGGGCATGCGGCGGCTACGCGTGCGGCTGGCTCTTCTACGATCGCAGCAAGAACAACCGCCGCCGGTGGTGCGAAATGGAGGTCTGCGGCAATCGCGCCAAGCAGCGGCGGCTTGTGGCGCGGAGGCGCGGGGATTGAGCCGCCGCCTGGTCTTTCGCCTGATCGTCCTTGCGGCCGCGGCAATGCTCGCCGGATGCTCGCCGGCGCTGGAGACCGACCAGGCGAGACTCTGCCGCATGGCCCTGCCGGCGCTGATGCCGCAAGCGGCGCAAATCGCCATTCTGGCGCAAAAACCCGACCCGGACGGGAAAGGCTTGAGCGTCGCCTTCGCGGCGCGGACACCGGACGAAGAACCTCGCAATCATCTCGCCGCCTGCCGGTTTCGCCAGCCGGGACGGCCGAACGAGTTCGCGCGATCTGGTGTCGGTGACGCTTGACGGCCGGCCGCTGACCCAAGCCCGTCTCTACATCCTCATCCGCTATTGGCTGGCGACGCCGGATGGCCGGGCCGCTGATCCTGCCCCGCTCGGCGACGTCAGCGCCCTCCCCCTCGTGCCGCACCCGCTCGCCTACGGATTGCAGATGGCGCTCGACGGACTGCCGCTGGCAGCGATCTACGGACTCCTGGCGGCGGCCTACTCGCTGATCTACGGCCTGATCGGGCGGATCAATTTCGCCTTCGGCGAAATGGCCGCGGCCGGCGGTTATGCCGCGGCGATGGTGGCTTTGGCGATGGTGGGCTGGCCGCCCGCACCCCTCTTGGCCGCAGCCTTCGTGCTCGCCGCCGTGGTCGCCGCGGGATGGGGCTTCGCTGCGGCGCGGGTGGTCTTCATTCCGCTGCGCCATGCTCGCGGCCAGCAGGTGCTGGTGGCGACTGTGGGCCTCGCGCTCTTCCTCCGCGAGCTCTTGCGCCTCGCGCAGGGCGACCGGAGCTGGATGAGCCCGCAGCTCAATCAGCCGTTTGCGCTCGCGCGCGGGGGGGACTTCGTGACCGTCGCCACGCCGATGGCCTTCCTCTCGAGCGCGGTCGCGCTCACCGCCGGATTCGGCCTTGTCGTAGTCTTTCGTTATTCTCGTATCGGCCGCGAATGGCGCGCCTATGCCGACGATCCGCTGGCCGCCGAGATGATGGGGGTGAGCCCGGCGGCGATCACCGCTCGTGCGTTCGCGCTCTCGGGCGCCCTAGCGGGGCTTGCCGGCGCGACCATGACGGCCGCCTTCGGCGCCGTCGGCTACGGCCTTTCGGCGACGCTGACGTTGAAGGCGCTGGCGGCCGCGATAGTCGGCGGCATCGGCTCGCTGCCCGGCGCGTTCCTCGGCGGCCTCATCGTCGGCGCAGTCGAAACCGGGTGGTCGGCGCTGTTCCCGATCGACTACCGCGACATCGCGGTTTATGCGCTCTTGACGGTCTTCATCGCCCTGCGCCCCTCCGGGCTGCTCGGCAAATCCGACGCGGTGACGCACAACCTGTTCCCGCGCCGGTCTTGACTTGCCGCCGGCCTCTCCCACATCCTGACCGCGCTGGCCGACCCCGCGCGTGGAGGCTCCGATGTCCAATGTTTACGCCGCAAGGCCGACGAATGTGATCCGCGCCGACGCGCTTGCGGGCGTCCGCACCCGGCGCATCCTCGCCGTTTGCATCGATTTCGTGCTGGTCAGCCTGCTGGTCGCGGCCTTGTGGGTCGTGTCGATCGCGGTGACGTTCGGTCTGGCGCTGTTCTTCCTGCCGCCGCTCTTTCCCTTCGTCGCCTTCTTCTACAACGGCCTCACCGTCTCGGGCCGGAATATGGCGACGCCGGGCATGCGGGCGCTCGATCTTGAAATGCGCATGAACGACTCGGGCGCGCGCGTTCCGTTCATCAACGCGGCGGTCCAGGCGGTGCTGTTCTACGTCAGCTGGTTCTTTCCGCCGATCCTTCTGGTCTCGCTGGTCGACGGCGAAAAGCGATGCCTGCACGACATCATCGCCGGCGTGGTGATCGTCAGGAGGCTCTGATCCGACGTTTGCGCGCCATTTGTGACGATCGCCGGGCGCCGCCCGCTGCAACGGGCGGGGAGCGGGAGAGCGCGTGACCAGGGAAGCGCGTGACGCTCCGCAGTTCTACCTCACTGCCCCGTCGGCATGCCCCTACCTGCCCGGCCAGCAGGAGCGCAAGATCTTCACCCACCTGGTCGGCAAGCGCGCCGCCGCGCTCAACGACCTCCTCACCCAGACCGGCTTCCGCCGCTCGCAGACGATCGCCTACCGCCCGGCGTGCGAGAGCTGCCGGGCCTGCGTGTCCGTCAGGGTGCTGGTCGACGATTTCCGTCCCAGCGCGAGCCAGCGGCGGGCGAACCGGGCCAACGCCGACCTTATCGGCGCTTTTGTCGCCCCGAAGCCGACGAACGAACATTACGCGCTCTTCCGCTCCTATCTCGACAACCGGCACCCGCACGGCGGGATGGCGGACATGTCGTCGCTCGACTTCGCCATGATGGTCGAGGACACCCATATCGACACCGTGCTCACCGAATATCGACCGCTGAGCGCGGCCGGCGACGGGCAGGCCGGTCCCCTTCTCGCCGTCTGCCTCACCGACCGCCTCGCTGACGGCCTGTCGCTCGTCTATTCATTCTACGATCCCGACGTCGCGCGCCGGTCGCTCGGCAGCTTCGTCATCCTCGACCACATTGAAAAAGCGCGCCGCCTCGGCCTGCCCCATGTCTACCTCGGCTATTGGGTCGAGAACTCCAGGAAGATGGGCTACAAGGCGAGCTATCTGCCGCAGGAACGCCTCGGCCTGCACGGCTGGGTGCGGGTGGATCGGTAGTAACGGCCGCGAAGCTTTCGGCTGTTGGCGTCGTGATTGCGAACGAAGCGAAGCATCCATCCCTCCTCATTTCCGCATGTGAGCCCGCGTGTACACTCGAGGGGCGCTGGATGGATTGCTTCGTCGCAGAGGCTCCTCGCAATGACGCGTTTTGGGGTCAGAGTTCGTCATTGCGAGCGAAGCGAAGCAATCCATCCCTCGCCATTTCCGCCTATCGAGAGACCGTATGCCGCGTGAGCCTTGCGTCTACATACTCGCCAATCGCCGGCAGGGGGCGCTCTATGTCGGAGTGACCTCGAAACTGGCGGAGCGCGTCTTTCAGCACCGCGAAGGCCACACGCCGGGATTCGCGAGCCGGTACGGATGCAATCGGCTGGTCTTTTACGAAATGCACGAACGCATGGACGAGGCCATTGCGCGCGAGAAACAGATCAAGGGCGGCTCGCGGGCGAAAAAGATCGCGCTCATCGAAACGATGAATCCGGAATGGAAGGATTTGTACGCGACTCTTTCCTGAACGTCGCGGGATGGATTGCTTCGCTTCCGCTCGCAATGACGCGTCCCCCCGCCCGCCGCTCTCTACGACGTGGATTGCTTCGCCTTCGGCTCGCAATGACGTCCCCGGAGGCGGCGCTGGGCCTTCCTCAGCACTCGACGAAATTCACCGCGAGCCCCCCTAAGCTCGTTTCCTTGTACTTCGACTGCATGTCGGCGCCGGTCTGGCGCATGGTGGCGACGACGCTGTCGAGGGAAACCCTATGCTGGCCGTCGCCATGCAGCGCCAGCGAAGCCGCCGCGATCGCCTTGACCGCGCCGAAGGCGTTGCGCTCGATGCATGGGATCTGCACGAGGCCGCCGATCGGGTCGCAGGTCATGCCGAGGTGATGCTCCATCGCGATCTCGGCCGCGTTCTCGATCTGCTCGTTCGTACCGCCAAGCGCGGCGCACAGGCCGGCCGCCGCCATCGACGAGGCGACGCCGACCTCACCCTGACAGCCGACCTCGGCGCCCGAAATCGATGCGTTCAGCTTGAAGAGCGAGCCGATCGCGGTTGCGGTCAGGAGGAAATCGGCGAGGCCGGCGCGGGTCGCGCCTTCGCAATGGTCGCGATAATAGCGCATGACCGCCGGAATGACCCCGGCCGCGCCGTTGGTCGGGGCGGTCACCACCCGCCCGCCGGCCGCGTTCTCCTCGTTGACCGCCATCGCGTAGACGCCGACGAAATCCATGATCTCGTGCGCCGGGTGAAAATTGCGCCTCGACGCCTCGATCAGGCGGTCGTGGATCGCCTTGGCGCGGCGCATGACCTTCAAGCCTCCCGGCAGCGGGCCCGATTGGGCCAGGCCCCGGTCGACGCAGGCGAACATGACGTCGATCACGCGCGCCACATGGGCGTCGACTTCGGCTTGGGGCCGCAGAGCCTCCTCGTTCAGGCGCACGAGCCCGGCGATCGAAAGTCTGGCCTCGCGCCCGCGCGCAAGAAGCTCGGCCCCCGAGCGGAACGGATGGGGCAAGCGAGCGTCGGTCGAGGACGCATCCTCGCCGGCGCTGTCGCGGACGACGAAGCCGCCGCCGACCGAAAGCCAGGTCTCGTCGGCGAGCGTCGCGCCCGCCGCGTCGCGGGCGATGAGCCGCAAGGTGTTGGGATGACGCGGGGCGGGAGTCACGGTGTCGAACACAATCGCGGTCGCCGGATCAAAGGCGATCGAGCGCCGGGAGGAGAGCTTGAGCCGCCTGGTTTCGCGCACCCCGGCGGCGAGCGCTTCGGCCGCGTCCGGTTCGATACTGTCCGGGCGCTGACCGCTGAGGCCGAGAATGACCGCCTTGTCGGTGGCGTGGCCGCGTCCGGTGAAGGCGAGCGAGCCGAGCAGCGCGACCTCAACCGAAGCAACCTGGCCGATCGCGCCGGTCTCGACCAGTCCGGCGGCGAACGCCGCGGCAGCCTTCATCGGCCCGACCGTATGCGACGACGACGGGCCGATGCCGATTTTGAACAGCTCGAAGACGCTGAACATTTCAATTCGTCAATCTCCGACCGGGCCGCTCCGACGCCTACTCACGCTCCACGATGACTGTCGCCTTGAGCTCCTCAAGATCGCCATCGTCGCACATTTGCTTGAGCTTCGCGATCTGCCTGCGATGCGACCTTTTGGTCGTTGCCTCGGCCGGTTCAGTGCGGCCATCCTCATGAATCGCTTTTTTGAACAAACTCTTCCGAAAAATAGAAGCGCGTGCTACGCTCTCGGCGATGACCCTTCCGATCGACAATCTTTGGAACACAGGCGTTCTGACGTCAGTGCAGAAGGGGCAAAGGCTCGAGAAAGAAAAAAATGGCGGAGGGGTCGGCGTAACCCGTTCAAAAGGCTCAAAACGGCCAAGAGAATCCAAGAAAATCCAAGCCTTTTCCTTGGCAGGATTTGGCGGGAGCGCGGCGCTGGCTTTGCCAGGCTTGGGAAAATTTGGCGGTGATTTGGGATTGGCCGATTGCCGGTTGGCGACCACGCCAAAGCCAACGCCGAGGGCCGTTTCTTGCGCATGAGGCCCGGCGCGCCTATTTACGAATGACCAGGAGTCGAACCCCAATGTTCATCCAGACCGAACCGACGCCCAATCCCGCAACGCTCAAGTTCCTCCCCGGCCGCGCCGTAATGGAGGAAGGCACGTTCGAGGCGCGCGACCGGGACGAGGCCGGACGCTCGCCGCTCGCCAAGGCGCTGATGGAGCTTCCGGGCGTGAGCGGCGTATTCTTCGCCAATGACTTCATCTCCGTGACCAAGGGCGACGCCGAGTGGCGCGACCTGAGGCCGGCGGTGCTGGGCGTTGTGACCGAGTTCTTCCTTTCGGGCGCGCCCGTCATCGAGGAAGGCGGCGCCGACTTGGCGACGGGCGAGTTCTTCGACGCCAAGGACGCCGAGACGGTCGAGGCGATCAAGGAACTGATCGAAACGAGGGTCAGACCGGCGGTGGCGGGCGACGGCGGCGACATCACCTTCAAGGGCTACCGCGACGGCGTGGTCTATCTCAACATGAAGGGCGCCTGCTCCGGCTGCCCCTCTTCGACCGCGACGTTGAGGAACGGAATCGAAAACCTTCTCAAACACTTCCTGCCGGATATTCAGGGCGTGGAACAAATCGCGGCGTAAAGCTCCGCGGCTTCCACGAGGCCGCCTCCATGTTTTACCGCTGGCTGTTTTCGTCGCTGTTCCTCGCGATGTGGGTCGGGTTTCTCGTGCTCTGGCGGGTCCTGGCATCCAGGGTCAAGGCCCCTGCGACGGCCGAAAACCTGCGCTCGCGGCTTTCGCATGTTATTCCGCTCCTCGTCGCCATCTGCCTCTTCGCCGCGCCGGATGTTCCGCTGCCTCCGCTCAACGCGCGCTTCGTTCCGCTTGCGCTCTGGCCGCCCGCGCTTGGCGCGGCGCTCACCTTCATCGGGCTTGCGTTCAGCGTCTGGGCGCGATTCACGCTCGCTGACAACTGGAGCAGCGATGTCCAGGTGAAGCGCGGCCATGAGCTCATCGTCGAGGGACCCTACCGATGGGTCCGCCATCCGATCTATACAGGGCTCATTCTCGCATTCGTGGGAACCGCGCTCGCGGTGGGCGAATGGCGCGCCGTGCTTGGCGTCGCGTTCGCCGCCCTTGCCTTCTGGCGCAAGCTGAGCATCGAGGAGAAGGCGATGCGCGGCGAGTTCGGCGAGGCTTACGTCCGATACGCCGAGCGCGTGCCGGCGCTCATTCCGTTCGTTGTCTGAAGGCGTCCGCCCTCACCGCGCAGGCTTGTCTCCGCCCGCGGCAGTGATGACTGCGACAATGATCAGTCCGGTCAGCAAGAGGCGCACGCCGGCGCTGACTCCGAAAGTGTTGAGCATGGTCAAGAGCAGCACGAGAAACAGCGCCCCGCCCCAGACGCCGGGCAGATTCGCCCTGCCCCCGGACACGGACGTGCCGCCGATGACAACGACGGCGATCGAGGCCAAAAGATACTCGTTGCCGATGTCGACATTGGCGCCGCGAAAGTAACCGGCGAGCAGCGCTCCGGCCAGGCCGCCGAGCGCGCCGCAGAGGGCGTAGGTCGCGCAGCGGACCGGTTCGACCTTAAGTCCCGCCAACCGCGCCGCGCGCTGGTTCTGACCGATCGCGACGACGGATCGCCCCCAGATCGTGCGATGGAGCGCGACGCTGGCGCCGATGGTAAAGAAAACCGTCAGGATCGCCAGGAGGGGCACGCCGGCGATGACAATGTTGGTGAAATCGGCGAAGCCGGGCGGCGGCTTGATCTGAAGCCCACGCCCGTAAGAAATGTCGATGGACTGGATGATGAAGCTCGCCGACAGGGTCGCGATGATTGGCGGAATGCGGAGAGCCCAGATCAGGAGGTAGTTGGCGAGGCCGACCGCAAGCCCGCACGCGACCGCGGCGGCGAGACCAACGAGGACCAACCTGTCGTCGCCGCCCATCGTCTTCATCGCAACCGCGCTGGCAAGTCCGATATTGGCCGGCAGCGACAAGTCAACGTTGCCGGGTCCGAGCGTGATGACGAACATCTGCCCGATGCCGACGATGACCGTGAATACTGACAGAGATAGCGCCGCCGTCAGCATTCCCCCGGCGCCGTAGCCTCCGGTAAAGGCGATCGCCGCAAGCCAGACGACGCCGGCGCCGACGAACGACCAGATCCATGGCCGCTTGAGGAGCGTCTGGAAGGCGGACGTCATCGGTCCGCCCCCTTGCGGGTGATGGCGACTCGCGCGGCGAGGACGATGATGAGAATCGCGCCATTGGCCGCGACCTGCCAGTCCGGCGGGATATGCATGAAGGTCAGAAGCGGCGACGCCGCCATCGCCATAGTCAAAGCGCCAAGAACAGCGCCGATGGGCGAAACGGAGCCGCCGACAAACTCGCCTCCGCCCAGGATCACGCCCGCGATGGAGAGCAGGGTATAGCCGTTGCCGATATTGGCGTCGGCCGAAGTGGTGATGCCGACGAGCGCCATCCCCGACAGCACCCCGAATACGCCAGCCAATGCGAAGAGCGTCACTTTGGTCTTTAGCAAAGACCATCCGGCGCGCTCGATCGCCAGCGCATTGCCGCCCGAAGCGCGCAGGATCGCGCCATAGGACGATCGCATGAGGCCGAGATAGCCGACGCCAGCGATGACCACGGCGGCAATGATCGGGAAGGGGATGAAAGGCGGCTTGACGCCCATGATCGCCAGCAGCCAGCCGGGCGCCTTTCCCCCGGTTTAGGCAGGAGAAGGATCGCAAAACCCTGCCACACGAAGCTCATGCCGAGCGTGACGACGATAGAGGGCAGATTGCGGAGATAGATGAGCGCGCCCAGCGCGGCGTAAAGCCCAACGCAACCGATCAACGTCAAGACGCCGAGCCACGGCATGTCGTGCAGCCAGGTCGCCGCAACGCAGCAGACGAAACCGACGAAGGTGCCGATCGACAGATCGAGGTCATTGCCCGCGATGACGAACATCTGCGCCATCGTGGCGAGCGCGATCGGGATCGCGAGGTTCAGCATCAGCGTGAAGCCGAAATAGCTGATCGCGCGCGGGTTAAGCCAGGCGATGGCCCCGATGACCAGCGCCAGCGACAAAGCCGGAAGCGCCGCGCGCAACCGACGCCGCCACTCGACCCTGGTCGCGTTCGCCGCCGGAACAGCCGCCGCCGAGCTCATGTCAGGCGGCGCCCGCGAACGAAGAATGGATCACCTGCTCTTCGTTGAGCTCGCCGCGCGCGAGTTCGGCTACAATCGCGCCGTTGCGGAAAACGTAGGCGCGGTCGCAGTTCTTAAGTTCCTCGACTTCGGTCGTGTACCAGAGAAAGGTGCGCCCGCGCTCAGCCTCGGCGCGAATGAGTTCGTAGACCTCGAGCTTGGTGCCGAAATCAACGCCCCGCATCGGATCGTCCATCAGCAGGATGCGCGCGTCGGACGCAAACGCTCGCGCAAACAGCACCTTCTGCTGATTCCCGCCAGAAAGTGAAAGAATGCCGTTGTGGACATCGGGCGTGCGAATCTTGATGCGCTCACGCCAGCGGTTGGCGAGTTCGTCTTCCAGGCGCGGCGAGAGCAGCGGGCCTGAGCGCAATTTCGTCAGCGAGCGCGCGCCGATGTTGTGGGCGATCGACCATCCCGGAAAGACGCCATCCGATTGCCGGTCTCCTGCGACAAGCGCGACCGGCGCGGCGACCGTTGCGCTCGACCGTGGATGCGAGGCGGCGGCGAAGGTCGTGAGCAAAAGATCGGTCTGTCCGTGGCCGGCGAGACCCGCAAGCCCAATGATCTCCCCCTCTCGCGCCACCACATCCCAATCATTTCCCTGCCGTTCCGGGCGCACGCGAACAACGACCGGAGTTTCGCCGCGCGCTCCGATCGCCGCTGCGGTCTCAGCCCGCTCGGCCTCGGGTTCAATACCGCCCATGGCGCCGACCAGCTTCGCCCGGTCAAAGTTTCGCGCGACGTCGGCCGCCACCACCCTGCCGTCGCGCATGACGACAATCCGGTCGCACGTGGAAAGCACCTCGCCCAGGATATGCGAGATCAGCACGCAGCTCACTCCAGACTCGACCGAGCGGCGTACATGGGTCAAGAGCTGCGCGGCCGTGTGGGCGTCAAGCGAGGACGTCGGCTCGTCGAGAATGACGACCCGAGCGGGCGCATCCGAGACCGAGAAAGCGCGGGCGATTTCCACCATCTGCCTTCGGCCGATCGTCAAGTCCTGAACGAGGTCGGCGGGCCTCACGCCGTGGCTGGGAAAGATCTCGTCGAGCTTGTCAAGAATGAGCCGCGCCGATCGGCGTCTCCAGCCAAAGCCATGGACCGCCGGATGAACGACGCGCGCGTTTTCGGCCACCGTCAGGTTCGGGCAGAGCGACAGTTCCTGAAAGACGCAGCGCAGTCCCAGCGCTCTTGCTCGCGCCGAGTTCCAGTGCGGCTGCTCCTCGCCGTCCGCCACGAATCTGCCGCGATCCGGGGCGACGCCGCCGTTGAGGACATGCATGAGCGTAGACTTGCCGGCGCCGTTGTGGCCGACGACGCCCACGCACTCACCGGGGAGAAGCGAAAAATCGGCGCCGTCCAGAGCCCGGACGGCGCCGTAGGATTTTTCCACGCCGATCAAGTCGATAAGAGAAGCGCCCGCGATCGCCATGGTCTTGCCAGCTGCTGCGCGGGCGCTCGTTCTGATTGTTCGACCTACTTCATGCTGGCTTTAATGGCAGCGATGGCGTCCGCCTGAGTATATTCGTGGCTCGCGACGCCGCCCTTCGGAATATTCGGCAGTTCCTTCTCGAAGTCGTCCTGGGTGAACGCGAGATAGGGCACCAGAAGATCGTGGGGAACGTTCTTGTTGCCGTCGAGAACCTGCTGGGCGACCCAGAAGGCGAGCGTCGAGACACCCGGCGCAATCGAGGCCGACCAAGTCTTGTAGCCGTCCTTCTCTTTCTGCTCCTTCCACCACTGCAACTCGTCCTGGCGATTGCCCTCGATGATGGTCGGACGCGGCTTGCCGGCGGCGGCGAAGGCCTGCGCCGCGCCATAGCCGTCGCCGCCCTGGTCAACGACGCCAACGATTGGCGGCAGCGACGGCAGCACGGTCGCGACTGCCTTCTGCGCGGTCGTCTGATCCCAGTCTCCCTCCACCGCCGAAACGATCTTGAATTCGGGATGCGCCTTCACGCCCTCCAGGATGCCGGCGTGGATGTCGTTGTCGATCGAGGTGCCAGCGATCCCGTGGATCTCGAGCAGGTTGCCGCCCTTGGGCTGGAACTTCGCCATCTGCTCGACTTCCTGCTTGCCCATGTCCTTGAAGTCGACGCCGATCCGATAGGCGCAAGGCTCGGTGACGATGCCGTCGAACGAGACGACGACGATGCCGGCGTCGCAGGCCTGTTTGATGGGTCCGTTCAGCGCGTCGGGCGATCCGGCGTTGATGACGATCGCGTTATAGCCTTGGAGAATCAGATTTTGGATCTGCGCCGCCTGCGTCGGCACTTCCTTGTCGGCGGTGGTGAATACGTCCGCTGCGGCGACGACGCCGTCCTTCACTGCCTTCTGGGTGACGATGCCGTAGCTTTTCAGCATCGCCTGACGCCAAGAATTGCCGGCGTAGTTGTTGGAGAAGGCGATCTTCATCTTGCTGGTGTCGGCTTGCGCAGGCCCAGCGAGAAGTCCGGCCGCGGCGACAAGCGCCAGCACTGAGACGTTGCGAGTCATGGAAAAGTCCTCCCTTGGAGACAAAAGTCGCGCGCCTTTGGACGCGCGCGGATCAGATACGCCTGTCCTTGATGAAGCGCCGGCCAGCCAGAGCCGCCGTTGCTTACTCGAGAGCTAACATGCCAGAGAAAAGGCGGTCAACGGCCGCCTACTCCATCTCGCTTACCTGCCCGTCGCGGATGGTGACGCGCCGATCCATCCGGGCGGCGAGGTCCATGTTGTGGGTGGCGACAAGGGCGGCAAGCCCGCTCGCCTTGACCAGCTCGGCCAGAGTGCCAAACACATGGTTGGCGGTCTTCGGATCGAGATTGCCGGTCGGCTCGTCGGCCAGAAGCACCCGCGGACCATTGGCGACCGCCCTCGCGATGGCGACGCGCTGCTGCTCGCCGCCGGACAGTTCCGCCGGGCGATGGGTCTCGCGCTGGGCGAGGCCAAGATAGGCGAGGAGTTCGTGCGCGCGGGCCGCGGCCTGGTCGCGCGGAAGACCTGCGATCATCTGCGGCAGGACGAGATTCTCCAGCGCCGAGAATTCCGGCAGCAGATGATGGAATTGATAGACGAAGCCGATCTCGGTGCGCCGGAGCGCCGTCCGCTTGTCGTCGCTCATGGTCGAAGTGGTGGCGCCCCCGATCTTGACCTCGCCGGCGTCGGGACGCTCCAACAAGCCCGCCAGATGCAGGAGGGTGGACTTCCCGGCGCCGGACGGCGCGATCAGCGCAACCGATTGGCCCGGCGAAAGCTCGAGGCTCGCGCCGTTCAGGACCTCGACCGTCGTCTCGCCCCGCCCGTACCGGCGCTCCACGCGATCGAGAGTGAGCGCGGCGGGGCGCGCGGCCTCATTCATAGCGCAGGGCCTCTACCGGATCGAGCTTGGCTGCGCGCCAGGACGGATAGATCGTCGCCGCCAGCGACAGAATCAGCGCCAGCGCGACGACCGCGACGACGTCGGTGGCGTCGACCCGCGAAGGCAGCTGCGACAGGAAATAGAATTCGGACGGAAAGAGGTTAGCGCCGGTGAGCCAGCTCAGGCCCTTTCGAATCGGTTCGACATTGTAGGCGACGACAAGGCCAAGAATGAGACCGACGGCGGTGCCGACGAACCCGATCGTCGCCCCGGTGATGAGGAAGATGCGCATGATCGCGCCGCGAGTCGCGCCCATAGTGCGCAGAACGGCAATGGCGCGCGCCTTATCCTGCACCAGCATGATAAGGCCGGAGATGATATTGAGCGCGGCCACCAGCATGATGAGAGTGAGAATGGCGAACATCACGTTGCTCTCGACCGCCAAGACGTCGAAAAAACTGCGGTTGAGCTGGCGCCAATCGGTGTCGATCATTGGCCGCTGCTGCGCCGGCTCGATTCTTTGCCGCATCACGTCCATCTCGTCGGGATCAGCGACATAAACCTCGATCACGCTCGCCTGTCCGTCCTGATTAAAGAAGGTCTGCGCTTCGGCGAGCGGCATGAAGATGAAAGTGTTGTCCAAACTCGTCATGCCGATCTGAAAAATCGCGGCGACCGGGTAGGACTTCATGCGCGGCGTCACTCCGAACGGGGTCTCGGCGCCGTGCGGCGCGATGATCGTCACCTTGTCGCCGACTCTCAGGCTCAAGTGTTCGGCGAGCTTGGCTCCGACCGCGATCCCCCGACCCGAATCGAAACCGTCCAGCGAGCCCTGGATCACATGGCCGGCGACGCCCGGAAGGCGGTTGAGGTCCTGTCCGCGAATGCCCCTCACCAGCGCGCCGGACGAGCCATAGGGCGAACTGGCAAACGCCTGGCCCTCGACCAGCGGCGCCGCCAGGGTGACTCCCGGAACCTTGCTCACCCTTTCCGCCACCGCGTCGTAGTCGGTCAGCGGCGTCTCGACCCCCTGCAGGTACATGTGGCCGTTGAGGCCGATCATCTTGTCCATCAGCTCGTGACGGAAGCCGTTCATCACCGCCATGACGACGATCAGCGCCGCGACGCCGAGCACGATGCCGAGGAACGAGAAGCCGGCGATGACCGAAATCGAGCGCTGGGCGTTGCGGGCGCGCAGATAGCGAAACGCGACCATCCATTCAAAGGCCGAGAAGGGCCGCGTCGTCGGCGCGGCGTCCGGCGTCGGCGCTTCGAGGGCCACGGCGGTCACAATTGGACCTCGGCGCGCGATCCGTCATTGCGGGGAACCCGCGGGCTCGATCCGCGGGGACGAAGCAATCCAGGACGCGGAGCGCGCCCTGCTTTCCCCTGGATTGCTTCGCTGCGCTCGCAATGACGGCGCAGGTCAACGCGCTTCATCCCGCCTGCCCGCCCAGCTTCGCAATCGCCGCATCGAGGCTCATCAGTTCGCGCTCGCCGCCGCGGCGACTTTTCACCTCGATCTTGCCCTCGCCGAGGCTTTTAGGGCCGACGATTGCCTGCTGCGGCGCGCCGACCAGATCCATGGCGGCGAATTTGGCCCCCGGGCGCTCGTCGCGGTCGTCGTAGAGAACGTCGATCCCGGCCTTTCCGAGCGACGCGTAGATGCGCGCGCAAGCCCCGTCGCAGCCAGCGTCGCCGACCTTGAGGTTGACGAGCCCGACGCGGAACGGCGCGACCGCTTCGGGCCAGATCGGGCCGTTCTCGTCGTGGTTGGCCTCGATCAGCGCGGCGGCAAGCCGGGTTGGGCCGATGCCGTATGAGCCCATGTGCACGGCGTGTTCCCTGCCGTCCGGTCCGTTGACGACCGCTTTCATCGGCGCCGAATACTTGGTCCCGAAGTAGAAAATATGGCCAACCTCGATGCCGCGGGCTGAAATCCGCGCCGCCGGATCGATCCCGTCGAACGCCGCGGGATCATGCTTCTCCGAGGTCGCGGCGTAGAGCGAGGTCCACTTGTCGACCACGGCCTGCATCGTCTCGGCGCTGTCAAAGTCGATGTCCTCGGGCGGCGTCCGAAACGAGAGATAGTCGCGGTGGCAGAACACCTCGCTTTCGCCGGTCGAGGCGAGAATGAGGAACTCGTGGCTGAGGTCGCCGCCGATGGGCCCGGATTCGGCGCGCATCGGAATGGCTGTGAGGCCAAGGCGGGCGAAAGTGCGCAGATAGGCCGTGAACATCTTGTTGTAGGAGTGGCGCGCGCCCGCCTGGTCGAGGTCGAACGAATAGGCGTCCTTCATCAGGAATTCGCGCGAGCGCATGACCCCGAAGCGCGGCCGGACCTCGTCGCGGAACTTCCACTGGATGTGGTAGAGATTGAGCGGCAGGTCCTTGTACGAGCGCACCGAGGCGCGGAAAATCTCGGTGATCATCTCCTCGTTGGTCGGGCCGTAGAGCATGTCGCGCTCGTGCCGGTCGCGGATCCGCAGCATCTCCTTGCCATAGTCGTCGTAGCGCCCGGATTCGCGCCACAGATCGGCCGACTGGATCGTTGGCATCAGGACCTCAATCGCGCCGGCGCGGTTCTGCTCCTCGCGCACGATGGCGCAGATCTTGTGCAGGACGCGGACGCCGAGCGGCAACCAGGCGTAGCTGCCCGCCGCCTCCTGCCGGATCATGCCGGCTCGCAGCATCAGACGGTGCGAGACGATCTCCGCCTCTTTCGGGGTCTCCTTCAGGATTGGCAGGAAATAACGGGAAAGACGCATGCGGGAGGGCTCGGCAGAATCGAATCAGGGCGCGACAGTAACGCTGCTGGCCGGGCCTTATGGCCTCAGGCCCACGAAAAGGGCAAGCAATAGCTGGTCGCGGAGCGCGCCAGACCCACACTGTGACGATGCGCGCCCAAGCATCCAGCGCGCGCCGCTCTCAAAGTGCGAGGCGACGCAGGAACTCGAGATCGACCAGCCCGGCGTGCTGCTTGGCGACCTTGCCCTTTTCGAATGAGATCAGGGTCGGTATGCCGCGGATGCCGAAGCGGGCGGCGATCTCAGGCTCCTCGTCGACGTTGACCTTGGCGAAGCGGGCGCGCGGCTCAAGCTCCTTCGCCGCCTTGTCGAAGATGGGCGCCATCGTCCGGCAGGGTCCGCACCAGGGGGCCCAGAAGTCGACGATCAGCGGCATGTCGTTGCGCTCGACGTGCTTGTCGAAGGTCTTCGAGGTGAGCGCGATCGGTTTGCCCGCAAACAGCTTGGCCTTGCAGGCGCCGCATATGGCCTCGGAAGCGGGACGGTCGGCCGCGATGCGATTGACCGCGGAGCAATCGGGGCAGACGGCATGAAGCGATTCGGTCACGGGCACCGCCTCCTGGCGGCTCACGGATATCTGGCGTCGGCGGGCGCTGTTTCAAGCAAACAACCTGGTCGCTATGTCTGTTCACGAATTCGTGATCGCGCCCCGCGGTAACCTCAGTCTGCCGGGGACGTACTTGCTGCAGGGCCGTCGAGGCCCCGTAAATCGGCGAGGCTGCCGCCGCGCCCGATGCCTAAGGCCCTATACAGACCAGAGGATTTCTCATGAACGCCAGAACCGCGATCACCGCCGCCGCGCTTGCCGCTTCGCTCGCCGGCGCCCTCGCCACCGTCGCCAAGGCGGGTCCAGCCCCGGCGCAACCGGGCGCCGACAAGTGCTATGGCGTCGCGCTCGCCGGCAAGAACGACTGCGCCGCGGGCGCAGGCACGACCTGCGCCGGCACCTCGACCGTCGACTACGATGCCGCGCATTGGAAATATGTCGCCAAGGGCACTTGCGAAGGCATGACCACGCCCAAGGGCCACGGCTCGCTCACCGCGATGTGAGATTTCGCTCGTCCTCCCTTCGCCTGCGGCCCCGTCAACGATGGCGGGGCCGTTTTTGCCTTGTGAAGGGGGTAGGCGTCACGAACCGCGCTTCTTCTTCCCCGCGTATGGATTGTCGCTGCCAGAGCGCATCGAGAGGCGGATCGGCACGCCGAAAAGGCCGAACGTCTCCCGCAGGCCGTTGACGAGATAGCGCTTGTAGCTCTCGGAAATGCTGGCGACCGAATTGCCGAACAGGATGAAGAACGGCGGCCGCGCCTTGGGCTGGGTGATGTAGCGAATCTTCACCCGCCGTCCGGCGACGGCCGGCGGCGGCGTCGTATCGACGACCGGCGCGAGCCAGCGATTGAGCCGTCCGGTCGAGATGCGGGTGTTCCAGATCGCGTCGGTGGCGACGATCGCCTCCATCAGCTTGTCGACATGGGCGCCGGTCAAGCCTGAAACTGGAATCACCCGGGTCCCACGCAGCTGCGGCAGGAGACGATCGGCTTCGGCGCGTAACTCGCGCGCCTTGTCGCTCTTGTTGTCGATCAGGTCCCATTTGTTGAGCCCGATGACCAGCGCCCTGCCCTCCTGCTCGACTAGATCGGCGAGGGTGAGATCCTGCTTCTCGAACGGGATGGTCGCGTCGAGCAGCAGCACCACGGTCTCCGCGAAACGCACCGCCCGCAGCGCGTCGGCGACGGCGAGCTTCTCGACCTTCCCAACCACCCGCGACTTCCGCCGCAAGCCGGCGGTGTCGAAGATCTTGAGCCTGCGCCCGCGCCACTCGGCCTCGAGGCCGATCGAGTCGCGGGTGATGCCCGGCTCGGGACCAGTCAGCAGGCGATCCTGGCCGAGGATGTGGTTGATGAGGGTCGATTTTCCGGCGTTCGGCCGCCCCAGCACGGCGATGCGCAAAGGCTTGGCAAGGTCGAGCTCGCTGCCGTCTTCCTCCTCGCCGAGAACGAGCGGTTCGGCGACCTCCTCCTCGTCCGGGTCGAGGCGCGCGGACCGGGGCAGGACTTCGACCAGCGCATCATAGAGTTCGCTAAGGCCCTCGCCATGCTCGGCGGACAAAGCGATCGGATCGCCGAGGCCGAGGCCGAAGGCGTCATAAACGCCGTCGCGGCCCGCGCCGCCTTCGGCCTTGTTGGCGATGACGATGATCGGCTTGCCGGCGCGGCGTACGGCTTGAGCGAAATGCCGATCGGCGGCGGTGAGGCCCGCCCGCGCGTCGACGACAAACAGGATCGCGTCGCAGTCGATCAGCGCAGCTTCCGTCTGCGCGCGCATGCGTCCGGCGAGCGTCTCGGGATCGCTCTCCTCGAGGCCCGCCGTATCGACGATGGTGAAGGCGAGATCGGCAAGGCGCGCGTCGCCCTCGCGGCGGTCGCGGGTGACGCCCGGCTCGTCGTCGACCAGCGCCAGCTTGCGGCCGACCAGACGGTTGAACAGCGTCGACTTGCCGACGTTCGGCCGGCCGATGATGGCGACCCTGGCGCTCAATCTCGCCTCAAACCGGTTCGGCCGGTCACAACCGGCGTCGAAAGTTACTTCGCAGCGGTTCGGTTCGCGGCCACGAGCCCAAGCCAGCGGCTCGCCAACTGCCTCTCGTTCGGTGAGACTTCGGGGTCGCCGAGCACGAGGTCGAGTTGTTTTGCGGCGTCATCATAATCGTTGCGCGCCAGCGCCAGCGCCGCGAGATCGAGCTCGGCGAGCCGCCGGAAAGGTCCTTCCGCGGCCGACAGGGAAGTCATCGCTGCCTCGCCTTTCTGTTCTTCGCCAGGGATGTCGACCCTGAGCAGGGCGGCGCGCAGGCGGGCGGCGTCGCGCAAGAGCGGATCGATCGCCGCATCGCCGGCGACGGCGTCGAAGGCGGCGGCAGCGCCCGGCGGGTCGCTCTGCGCCTTGGCGCCGGCCGAGGCCATTTGCGCCAGCGCGCGATATCCGCTCGGCGCCTCAGCGGCGATTTTGTCGAAACCGGCCTTCGCCTCGTCGAACTTGCCGCCCTCGAGCGCCACGAGCGCCTGCTGGAACCGGTCGCCGGCCGCCTGCTGGGCCCTTTCGCGCTGATACTGCCAATAGCGAAACCCGGCTGCGGCGAGCACAATCAGCGCCGCGCCGGCGAGGATCACGTTCTGGTATTTCTTCCAGAACTCCGCCGCCCTGTCGCGGCGGACTTCCTCGTCAACTTCGTGAAAGATGTCGCTCATGTTTGACGCTCGAACCGACGCTTACGCGCCCCTCCGGGTCTGGCGAGCGTTTGGCGAATTTTGGCCGGACTATCATAAGGGGACGACGAAAGCGAGCGCGAGCGTCCGAGGCGCCCGGATATGGACGAAAGTCCCGCTCACCCCACTTGATCTAAGTCGATAACCAGCGCATTCGTTATGGCCAGGTCGGATGCTCGCGGGCGGTTCCGTTTCCCGCAGCCCCGGCGCTCGGCGGCGCCGCGACGAGGCAACGACGCGGCCCGCATGGGAGAGAAAAATTCCAGGAGAAGCCAAGATGAGCGATCAAGCCAAACCAGCGTGCGTCAGCCGTCGCACGATCCTCATTGCCGCCGCCGGCGCGACGGCGCTGATGACGCTGAGCGGCAGCGCGGAAGCAAAAATGGCGCAGTCGGCGGTGAAGTATCAGCCCACGCCCAAAGACGGCAAACAGTGCAGCGGCTGCAACCTCTTCATCGCCCCCAATTCATGCAAGTCTGTCGCGGGCGATATCGCTCCCACCGGATGGTGCTCGATTTGGGTGAAAAAGGCGTGAAGCTCCCGGTTCTTGTTGCGCTCGAATTTGTTCGTGTTAGAGCGCGAAAACTATGCGACAAATGACGATAGAATGATTCGACCGCGACGCCCGTGGGCAATGCGGGCGTTGTGGTTTAAGGCGCGAACATTGAGGGGCGCCCATGAACGCAGCGGCGAGCGGGTCGGGCGGGATCGCGCCGGACAAGATCAGGGCGACGATGTTCGCCTTCGCTCTCGCCTTGGCGGCGCTCGTCACCGCGGCGGGATTTCTTGCCGCCACCGTCGGACCCGCTGAAGCGCTGCCCAGTTACGCGCGCCAGACCGGCCAGCCCTGCGCGGCCTGCCACACCGCCTTTCCCGAACTGACCCCGTTCGGCCGCCGCTTTAAGATCGGCGGCTATACGCTTGGGGGCGGCGACTGGAAGGGGCCGCCAATCGCCGCGATGTATATGGCCGGCTTCACTCACACGCAGTCGCCGCAGGATGCGCCACCGGCCCCGGGCCTGCACACCAACGATAATCTCGTCTCGCAGCAGGTTTCCGGCTTTATCGCCGGCCAGCTTTTCGGCAATCTCGGCTCGTTCATCCAGATTACCGGCGATCCCGTTGGCGGAACGGTCGGGGTGGACGCCTCCGACGTGCGCTACGCCGACACCCTTAAGCTGTTCGGCAAAGACACGATCTGGGGCATCGACGCCAACAACGCGCCCACGGTTGAAGACCCCTGGAACACGACACCGTCCTGGGGGTGGCCGCAGATCTCGTCGACCATCGCCCCTGCCTTTGGTCCGCCGTTGACTCATTTGGAAGGCTCCTACACCGGGATTGTCGGCGGCGCTGGCGCGTACGTCTTTTGGAACGACATGCTCTACGCCGACTTGACCTTCTACAAGGGGTTCCCTGTCCCCGTTTTGCAGGCGTTCAACGTCGGCAACTCAACGACTGACGCCTTGGCCAACGTGGCGCCTTACTGGCGAGTCGCGCTCGAGCCGCATTGGGGTCCGCACTACCTGATGGTCGGCACCTTCGGCATGTACGGTCAGGTCACCCCTGGCCGCATTTACGGCTTCGGGACCGACAACTTTCTCGATGTCGGTTTCGATTCGCAATACCAGTATGACGGCGATCAATACAGCCTGACGCTGAAACTCACCGATATCATGGAATGGCAGAAGCTGAACTCGTCTTTCGGGCAAAGCATATCGTCTAACCTCAACAACACACTCAACAGCTTCAAAGCCAACGCGTCGTTCGTCTGGGACCACACCTACAGCATCGGCTTAGGATATTTCAACATCGCTGGCTCGGGGGACTGCAATACGTATGGCTCACCGGCCGCCGTTTGCATGCCTAACGGCCTCGGACCCTTCCCGAACAGCGCCATCGCAAGCCCGAACGGCAACGGCCTCATCCTCGACCTCGCTTACCTCCCCTTCAGTCACGGCGCACCATTTCCCTATTCCACGTGGAACGTGCGGCTCGGCCTGCAATTCACAGACTATCTGCACCTATATGGCGGGACGACCAATTTCGACGGCTCGAATCTGGGCGGCACGCATAATGCGCAAGGCAACAATTCCGTGTTCGCCTATGCGTGGTTTGCGTTCTGAGTCTTTGGCGACGGCCTCGAAGACAGGGCAAGCGACCCACGCAGGCGTTGAGCAAATCGCAGGTGCTTGAGCGGCGGCGGCCGGTGTTGAAGTTGGCGCGCCGAAGCGGGAGAGAACATGTCAGAGAGGGCTGACTTCCGAAGCGTTTCCCGCCACGCGCGGACTGCGAAGGGAGCACGAGCGAGCGTCGCTGCTCTTGCTTTGGCCGCGCTCACCGCGCCGATTTCGCACGCCTTTGCGCTCAAAATCCCGATCCAGGCCAGTCTCAGCGGCGGCGGCGAGGTTCCTTCGAACAACAGTCCAGCCAAGGGGCTGATGGAGGGAGTGTTCGACACTGACACGAACACCGTGGAATGGACGGTCACTTATTCGGGCCTCACCACGGCGCCGATCGGGGCGCATTTCCACGGCCCCGTCTCCTATCTCGGGCTAACGCCCGAGGAGAACGCGCCTATCCAGGTCGGAACGCCAGGTAATCTGGCGAGCCCCTTCCACGGGGTGGCGAAGATCGACGACACCCAGGCCAAGGACCTGAAGGACGGCCGGTGGTATTTCAACTTGCATTCAAAATTGTTTCCGGCTGGAGAGATTCGCGGACCCGTCATCCGGAGATGAGAGGTTTCGGATTCGCTTTCCTCGTCGCGTCCTGGTCGGCTTTGGCGAGCTGCGTCGTCGCCCATGCTGCGGACGCGGAGGCGGGCAAGAGGATCTTTCAGACCGTCTGCCATCAATGCCACGCCGCCCTGCCCTACACGGGTCGGATCGGGGTCGAAAACCTGCCAAAATTTCTCGCAAACCCGCGCCGCTTCAAGCCGACGACCGCGATGACGTTTCCCGGCCTGCGCAGCAAGAAGGACATCGACGATGTCATTGCCTACATCACCGGGAGCGAGTGAGAGTGGCAGCGCCCCCCGGAGCACTGCGGAATGACGAATAGGGGGAAGGCCTGAGGTTTTAACAAGCGACCTTCACAGGCCCACGGGGCGGCGAGGGCGACGACGTGGGTCTACGGATTTGAATGCGATGCGAAGCGACGGTGAACCCTGCGCCGGCGCCTCATCATTTGGGACAGTCATGCGCGCTGGTCGACTGACCATTGCGATCGTCATTCTTCAAGCGTCGATCGCCCTCGGCTCCATCGGCCCCGCCGCCGCCGAAGATGGCGCACCGCTCTTTTCGGCCGACCGCATCGAGGATGTACCCTCGACCAAGGTCGACCCGTATCCGGCCTTCGACAATTTCGCCTGGCGCGCCTTCCTCTCGCTCAACTGGCCCTCGCTCGCCGGCCCCGAGGGGCGCGGCGTCCCCGATCGCGCCAAGGCGCTTGGCGATCCCGGCCCGCGCGTCTGGGAGACCTTCAAGTCACGCTACGAGCTGTTTCAGGTCGCGCCGGATGGGCGCCCTTCCGCGCCTCAACCCTGGGCGACCTACGAAGCGCGCAACCCCTGCGGCGCTGAAGTCGATGGCCGCGCCAAGACGCTCGCGTCGTTCGAGCCGTTCCTGGATTTCAACCAGTCCGCCTTTCTTCCCGGCGTCGCCGCCAATCCCCTGGTGGCGCAGAACGGCGCCTATACCCGCTACGAAGTGCGCCTGAACGAACCCGAATACTCGGCGCTCGCGTTCAACGGCTGGAGCCGGGGCGAGAATCTGCCAGACGAGGCCCACCCGGCGCATCTTCCCGCCGGCTCGATCGCCGTCAAGGCGGCGTGGCGCCCGCTCACCGCGGCCGATACGCCAGCGATCCGCGCGCGCTACTATGTAGTTGAGAACGCCGAGGTCGTCGATGTCGCCAGGACGGTTGCCGCCGGCCGCGTCGTCTGCTCGAAAAGCGACGTCGCGCTCGTCGGTCTGCACATCGTAATCAAGACGAAATATCGCCCGCAGGGAATATGGAGCACCTTCGAGCACGTCGACAACGTGCCGCCGGCCGGCGAAGGCGAAGCGCGCGAACCGGACGCCAAGGACGCGGGCGCGCCCTATTCCTATTTCGATCCGTCGAGGCCGGACCGCGGTCTCTGGCCGCCGTTCGGCACGCCCGGCACGCTGCCCGTCAGCCTCGACAATGCGCCCAGGATCGACCCGGCGCCGATGCAAGTGGTGCGCAGGCATCCGATCCATCCCTCGACGATGGCGATCAACCGGGCCTATTGGGCCTTGCCCGGAATCAAGGGAACCGTGTGGGAGCACTACATGCTGGTCGCGGTCCAATGGCCGACCGTCACCCGCCCGGACGATCCGCAAAACAACGGCGTCTATTTCCCAGGGCTGACGCTTCCGCCGGACGCGCCGCACGAGAGCTACCAGACTGCGGACCCGCCCAAGGAAAATCTCGTCAACACGACGATAGAGACCTACATGCAGGATCCGCCGTCGAGCTGCATGTCCTGCCATCAGGCCGTGTCGAACGCCCTTGGGCGCGACTTCGTCGGCGTCCTTGCCAGTTTTCGCTGACCAAGCTCGGCAGTCACTCGGCGTGCGAGACGAGCTTTGTGTCAAGGATGACGTATTTGCCGCCGTCAAGCGTGAACTCGATCGTGTCGCCGGGCCGTAGCTCACGGCTCACGTCGAGCGCCCGAACGCGGAACGTCATCTCCATCGCCGGCATGCAGCCCATGATGTCGTTATGAGCGAGCGTCAACCAGCCGGTTCCGGGCTCGACCGCCTTGACGAGCCCGCGGCCATAGAAAACGCCTTCGGCCCCCGTCTCTTGAACCTCAGCGGCGTCGCTCGCCGCCAGTCCGCAAACAATCAAGGGGAGCGCAAGCCGCAGCTTGGCGAATTGCATTCTCGCCTCCCTCCCCACGCTTCACCGCGCGAAATATGGGCGGGCCACGCGCCTGGTACAAGTGGCAAAGCGAGGGTCGATTCGCCCCGATCCGCCACCGGCGGAGATTGACTGCGCGCCAATTTAGAAACATTCTAAATCGAGCGGCGCTGCCTCCGGGAGAGCTGGCGGCGCGCCCCTAGATGTCCCCATCGGCGGAGGAGGCGTTCATGACTGAAGCTTGCAGGAAACCCGGCGTCAGCCGCCGCACTGTCCTTTTCGCCGCAGCAGGGGCCGCGCCCCTCGTCGCGCTGGCTGGGGAAGCGGAAGCAAAACTGGCGATGACGGCGGTCAAGTATCAGCCTGATCCGAAGGACGGCAAGCAGTGCGACGGCTGCAATTTTTTCGTCGCCCCCAATTCGTGCAAGATGGTCGATGGCGACATCGCCCCGACGGGCTGGTGCTCGCTGTGGGTCAAGAAGCCGGCCGGGTGAGGCGCGCGATCATTCGCTGCGGCTGAGCCGCGCCTCGGCTTCGATTTCGACCTTCATTTCAGGCTTCAGCAGCGCCGAGACCACGACGATCGTCGCAGCGGGGCGAATCGCGCCAAACACCTCGCCCTGCACCTTCAGCACCGCTTCGCAATCTGCGGCGTCGGTGACGAACGTGCGCAAGCGCACGATATCGGCGAGCCCGCCGCCCGCTTCCTTCATCACTTCGGCGAACGTCGCGTAGATGTTGCGGGCCTGCTCGGCGACGTCGCTGGGCATAACCATTTTCGCATAGTCATATCCCGTCGTGCCGGCGACGTGAACTTCGTCATCGCAAACAACCGCGCGCGAATAGCCGTAAGTCCGCTCGAAGGGCGAGCCCGACGAGATCAGCCGGCGCGCCGGCCTCATGCGAACTCCATGATCACCGCATCGACAGCCAACGAATCACCTTCCTTGCAAAGGATCGTCCTGATCGTCGCGTCGCGTTCGGCGTTCAGCACGTTCTCCATTTTCATCGCCTCGACGATGCAAAGCTGCTCTCCAGCCTTCACCTCCTGTCCGACCTTGACCACGATCGCCTTGACAAGGCCCGGCATCGGGCAAAGCAGGAAGCGCGAGCCGTCAACGCCTTTGCGCTCGATCATCAGCGCGGCCAGCGCGACCTCGCGCCGGGTGTAGACGCGGGCCTCGACGGCAACCCCGGCGTGGGAGAGCGCGTGGCCATTGAGGATCGGACGCGCCTGCACTGCGACCTCGACGCCGTCGACGGTCCCGCGCCATAGCGGATCGCCGGGCCTCCAGTCCGAATGGACCGCGACCCTGCGGCCGTCGCCGAGCACAATCTCGACGCCGTTCTTTTTGGGGTCGACCTCGAGCTCAATGCGGCTCATTCCCAGCGCCACCACCCGCTTGAGCTCGAAGCGCATCTGCTCGGGCTCCCGCAACTGCCCGGAAATGAGCCGCTTTCGCGCGTTAAGCGTTTGGTCGATGTGCGCAGCGGCCACGGCCAGTCTGAGCTCGGTTTCGTCCTTGGCGACCAACGGATGGAAACCGTCGGGGAATTCCTCAGCGATGAAGCCGGTCGAAAGCCGCCCTTCGCGCCAGCGCGGATGCTGCATCAGGGCGGCGAGAAACGGAATGTTGTGGCGGATGCCGTCGATGACGAAAGCGTCGAGCGCGGTCGCCTGGGCGTCGATCGCGGCGAGCCGGTCGGGCGCGTGGGTGACGAGCTTGGCGATCATCGGGTCGTAGTGGATCGAGATTTCCCCGCCCTCATAGACGCCGGTGTCGTTGCGGACCGTGACGCCGTGATGGGTCCCTTCGGGCGGCGGGCGGTATTTGACCAGCCGTCCGGTCGAAGGCAGAAAACCGCGCGTCGGATCCTCGGCGTAGACCCGGCTCTCGACTGCCCAGCCGGTAAGCCTTACGTCGGTCTGATTGAGGCGCAACGGTTCGCCGGCGGCGCTTCGGATCATCTCCTCGACGAGGTCGACCCCGGCCACGAGCTCGGTCACCGGATGCTCTACTTGCAGGCGGGTGTTCATTTCGAGGAAATAAAAGCTTCGGTCCTGGCCAGCCACAAACTCGACGGTGCCAGCCGAATCGTACTGCACCGCTTGGGCGAGCGCGACGGCCTGTTCGCCCATCTTCTTTCTCGTCGCCGCGTCGATGAGGGGCGAAGGCGCTTCTTCGATCACCTTCTGGTTGCGCCGCTGGATCGAGCATTCGCGCTCGCCGAGATAGATGACATGGCCATGCTTGTCGCCGAGCACCTGGATCTCGATATGGCGCGGATTGACGATGAATTTCTCGACGAAAACGCGGTCGTCGCCGAACGAGGATTTCGCCTCCGAGCGGGCGCGGGCGAAACCTTCCGACACCTCCTCGCGGGAGTGGGCGATCCGCATGCCCTTGCCGCCGCCGCCGGCGGAAGCCTTGATCATCACCGGATAGCCGATCTCGTCGGCGATCTCAGCCGCCCGCTCAGGCGAATCGATCACCCCGAGATAGCCGGGCACCGTCGAGACCTTGGCGGCATTGGCGAATTTCTTGGATTCGATCTTGTCCCCCATCGCCTCGATGGCCTTGGGGTTGGGGCCGATAAAGACGATCTTCGCTGCGGCGAGCGCGTGAGCGAACGCCGCGCGCTCGGAGAGAAAGCCATAACCGGGATGGACCGCCTCGGCGCCGGACGCCTTGCACGCGTCAACGATCTTTTCGATCACGAGATAAGACTGAGCCGCGGCGGGAGGCCCTATGGCGACCGCCTCATCGGCCATTTCGACATGGAGCGCGTCCTTATCGGCTTCCGAATAGACGGCGACCGTCTTGATGCCCATGCGGCGCGCGGTCTTGATGATGCGGCAGGCGATCTCGCCACGGTTGGCGATGAGGATCTTCTTGAACATCGGCGCCCCAATCGGCGGAAAGCGCGGGCTTTCCGCTCGGGCGTTCTATTGGAAGGGCGCGGGCGCGTAAACGTTCGTCGGGTCGCCGGGCCGCTGACAAACGGGTCGGCCCCGCCGCGGCGCGCGCTTTCAGAAACAGACTTCGACGTCGCGCCAGGCGCCTTTGAGTTTGAGACGCGTGCGCGAGATGTAGCAGCCATAAGCCGGCGCCGCGATCGGCGATGCAAACGGCGGCCCGGGCCACGGATATCCGCTGAAGCCAGAATAGCCTTGGCCGACAATCCAGGCGACTGGCCTGGGCGGGTACGGCTCCGCCACGGCGGCGCTTGGCGGAGAAAGGGCGCCAAGGGTGAGAACGGTTACGAGCCCTGCACTTTTCGTCACGCGGAAACACTCCTCGATCGAGGGCGGCCTCATGACGCGCGCCGCGTCCGGCCGGCTCCCAATCGATAGTGCGCGCGTGCTCCGGCCGCAAGATGTGCGATCGCGTGCGTCCCGCTGGACCTCGCAAGATCATCCGGTGGTCGCGGCGGGCCGCGCTCCGGCGGCGTTCGGCCTGTCGCCCGATGCGCGCGCCCTGCCGGCATCCAGGAACCAGTGCGGCACGCTGCGCGCTTCCGCCAGCACATTGGCCAGCGCAGCCAAGGCTTCGGCCGACCCGCATTCATCCACGCGCCGCAGGAGCCAGGCGGCTCGCTCTTCGCTGACCACGCCCACGGGCTCGGCCTGCGAGACGACATGCCGAGCGATCATCTCGACGAAGAATTTTCTCCACTCGGGCGCGTTGTCCATGTGTGCCCGCGCGACCGCGAACAGCTCGTCCGCCTCCTCGCGCGACACGACCCCGCCGGCGAACACTTCTCGCTTCAGCCACGCGACGTCCTGGGCGGTCACCCGGCGGCCGAGGATCATCGCGCTGATGATCGTACGGCTCCTGTCGATTGCGAAACCCATTACACGCACCTGCTCTACGCTCGATCCGCTGGCTAACCCGGCCGGCTCTGACGCCGTAGGGAACCTGCGCTCCAATATTTTCCGGCAAGTGAATCCGGCCGTAACGTAATGAAAAGGGTGGCGGCACAGTTAAGCTTCAGCAAAGCGGCATGGTAACGCGAAGATGAAGGCCGCCTTAACGATTGAGTAAAGATTGGCCTGGTGGTTCATATCCATTTCATTGCACCGCCTCGGCGCGGCGATTACCGTCCGAGTCGCTCTGCGAACGCACGATGAGAAGATTCGTTCGTGAAAACCGCGCTTTCTGCGGTCGCCGTGGCGGCCATTCTCGCTTTCGCCGGTTCGCGGTCCTTTTCCACGGCTCGATAGGTCGCGGCCCGTGGCGCTGGCGCCGCGAGGGCTGAGGGAGCCGTTCGCCCGGCGGAGTTTGCCGCCTCGCGGCGCGGACGCGAGCGCCGCGTCGGTGGCAGACCGCGGTCGAGTGTGTAACAATCGGCGGCACGGCGCCGGCCAAAGGAGGTATCAATGGCGAAGGGCCAGATGCGGAGCAACAAGGAAGCCAAGAAGCCGAAGTCGGACAAGCCGAAGGGTTCAGTGTCGGAATACAAGAAGTCGCAGGGGGCGACGGGCCAGTCGCTAACTCCGCCGGGGAAGAAATCCTGAAACCGGCAAGCCGCTGGCGCCCGTCCCTGCCGGCGACCGATGTCCCACCCGGCGGCGTGTCGTCACAGCGGGATGTTGTCGTGCTTCTTCCACGGATTCTCAAGCTTCTTGTTGCGTAGCATCGCCAGCACCCGCGACAGGCGCTTGCGGGTCGCGTGCGGCATGATGACTTCGTCGATATAGCCGCGCTCGGCGGCGACGAACGGCGACAGGAACGCGTCCTCGTATTCCTTCGTACGCTCGGCGATCTTGGCCGGATTGGCGATGTCGGCGCGGAAGATGATCTCGACCGCCCCCTTCGCGCCCATCACCGCGATCTGCGCCGTCGGCCAGGCGAGATTGATATCGCCGCGCAGGTGCTTGGACGCCATGACGTCGTAGGCGCCGCCGAAGGCCTTGCGGGTGATGACGGTGACCTTGGGGACCGTCGCCTCGGCGTAGGCGAACAGGAGCTTGGCGCCGTGCTTTATGAGGCCGCCATATTCCTGCGCGGTGCCGGGCAGAAAACCGGGCACGTCGACGAAGGTGACGATCGGAATGTTGAAGCAGTCGCAGAAGCGCACGAAGCGCGCGCCTTTTCGCGACGCGTCGCTGTCGAGGACGCCCGCGAGCGCCAGGGGCTGGTTAGCGACGACGCCGACCGTCGATCCGTCGATGCGGGCGAATCCGGTGACGATGTTCTTGGCGTGCGCTTCCTGGATCTCGAAGAAATCGCCCTCGTCGGCGACCTTCATGATCAATTCCTTGATGTCGTAGGGCTTGTTGGGGTTCTCTGGGATCAACGTGTCGAGCGACATGTCTGTCCGGTCAGGATCGTCAAAGCTCGGCAGCTTCGGCGGCTGCTCCAGATTGGAGGCCGGCAGGAAGTCGATCAGGCGGCGCATCTGCAACAAAGCCTCGACGTCGTGGTCATAAGCCCGGTCGGCGATCGAGGAGCGCGTGGTGTGGACCTGCGCCCCGCCCAATTCCTCAGCAGTCACGGTTTCATTGGTGACCGTCTTCACGACGTCCGGGCCGGTCACGAACATGTAGCTCGTGTCGCGCACCATGAAGATGAAGTCGGTCATCGCCGGGGAATAGACGTCGCCGCCGGCGCAGGGACCCATGATGACCGAGATCTGCGGAATGACGCCCGAGGCGAGAACGTTGCGCTGGAAGACTTCGCCATAGCCGCCGAGCGCCGCGACGCCCTCCTGGATGCGCGCGCCGCCAGCGTCGAAGAGGCCCACGATCGGCGCGCGGTTCTTGACCGCCATGTCTTGGATCTTTGTGATCTTCTGGGCGTGCGTCTCGCTCAGCGAGCCGCCGAACACGGTGAAATCCTTCGCGAACACGAAGACGGTGCGGCCATTGACGGTGCCCCAGCCGGTGACCACGCCGTCGCCTGGAATCTTCGTCTTCTCCATGCCGAAGTCGTCGCAGCGGTGCTGGACGAACATGTCGAACTCCTCGAACGAGTCGTGATCGAGCAGAAGCTCGATCCGCTCGCGCGCGGTCAGCTTGCCCTTGGCGTGCTGGGCCGAAATGCGCTGCTGGCCGCCCCCCAATCGGGCTTGGTCGCGGCGGGCGTCGAGGCGGGCGAGGATGTCTTTCATCGGACTGAGGCTCTAAGTTGCGGCTAAGGGGGACATAGGCCCAAGCCCGGAGTTTACTCAGCTCGCCCCTCTAGCGCCAAGGCCGCCGCCTCGAACTCCCGCCAGCGCGCCTCGCGCCTCACTCGCGCGTCAGCATCGACACCCCAGCGCTCGGCCTGAAAGTCCTCGTCGACATGCGCGGCTCGCCACGCCGCCTCCGGCGAGAGCCGACCGCGCGCCACCGCAAGCGCAAGGAGCGCCGACCCCGAGAGGGTAGTCATCGCGCTCAGCGCGGCGAGCGCAACGGGATCGTCGAAATCCGCGATCGCGGAGCGCGCCGCCTCGATCGACTCAGTGGGCTGGTCGACGTGCACGACCCCGGCGCCAAGATTGAAGCGCGCGCCAAGCCTCTCCGCCGCCCAGGCGAGGACCGGATCGAAGGCGAGCCGCTGGCGTTCGGCCAGCTCTTCCGGCTCCTCAGCGCGGTAGCAGAGGAGATCGGAGCCCGCATATTTGAGGACTTCCGCGCGCGTCTCGGCCATCGTGCGCGAAACCCCGTCGACCGCCGAATTGAGGAGCCGGGTCAGAGGCATGTCGGCCGGTTCGACCGTATCCCGCTGCCGCTCCCATTCGGCCGCGACCTCGAGCATGAGCGCCCTGCTCTTCGCCGAAAGCGGGTTGCGGCCGGGCGTCCGCGCGCTGCGGCCGTCGAGCATCAACGCGTGCTGGCCGCTTGCCGCGGCGCGGACATCGACGGTTTTGTAGAAGCGCCTGATCGCGGTCGGACGCATGTTCGCCTGGGCAGCGCGCATGGGATCGCGCGGCGCCTCACTCATCGGGCGCATCCTCGATCGGATCCCGCTCGCTCACATCGAAGCCGAACATGGCGAAGCTTTTCTTCATGTGCTCCGGCAACGGCGCCGTCACGTCGATAATTCCGCCGCGCGGATGGGGCAGGACCAGGCGGCGCGCCAAGAGATGCAGCCTGGGTTCGAGTCCGGGCGGAACGGCGCGCAACGGATCGCTGCGCGCCGGATCGTTGGCGGGCCGGCGATTGTATTTCGGGTCGCCGATGATCGGATGGCCGATCGCCTCGCAATGGGCGCGCAGCTGATGAGTCCGGCCGGTTACCGGGCGCATGGATAGCCACGCGAGCCGCGAGGCGACCTTGTCGACGACTGCGTAGAGGGTCAGAGAATGCTGGGCGTCGGGATCGCCGTGCTTCGCGACCCGCATCCGCTCGAGATCCGCCCTGCCCGGCCGGGCGCCTCGCGCCTCGCCCATGGCCTCGCCTTTTGCGAGAAACATCGAGATGCGCCCCTGCGCCGGCTTCGGCACGCCCTCGACCAGCGCCCAATAGATCTTGCGCGCGCCGCGCGAGCGGAAGATCTCGCCTAGCTCGGCGGCGATTTTTCGCGACTTGGCGATCAGGAGCACGCCCGACGTGTCGCGGTCGAGCCGATGGACGAGAACGGGGCGGTCGCCGTTCTTGCCGGCAAGCGCCTCCAGCATGCCGTCGATGTGGCGCTTCGTTCCCGAGCCGCCCTGGACCGCGAGGCCGTAGGGCTTGTTGAGCAGGATCACGTCGCGATCCTCGTAGAGCGTCAACGCCCGGATCGCCTCGCGGTCGCCGGGACTGGGACGTCCAGCCAGCGCCTGCGGCTCGGCGAGCCGTATCGGCGGCACGCGCACGCTTTGCCCGCTTTCGAGCCGCGTCGAGACATCCGCACGCTTGCCCGTTACGCGCACCTCGCCCTTGCGCACGATCTTCATGAGGTGCGAATTCGAGATGCCCGGAAATCGGCGATGGAGCCAGCGGTCGAGCCGCATGCCCGATTCGTCCTCGCCGATCTCATAGACGGCGGCCTTCTCGGGTTCGGCCGCCGCGACGGCGGCGAAGCCATCGCCATTTTTCCGCATGAAGCGGGTCATAGCGCAGCCCAAGCAGGCGCGATAGGCTGAAGCAGCAAGGTTCGTTCGCGGATATCGGAGAAGATCGCGATGGCCCATCATTTTCACGCGGTCGTTTGGATCGACCACAAACAGGCGCGCGTGTTCCATTTCAGCATCGACGAGGCGGACAGGACGGTGATCCGCGATCACGTCGTCCGCGACCTTCACGCGCGGGAAAAGCGTACCGGCCACAGGATCGGGGAGAACAAGCCGTTCTTCGAGGATGTCGCCAAGGCGATCGCCGACGCCGGCGCCATTCTCATTGTCGGCCCAGCTCAGGAGAAGGACTATTTCGCCAAATTCCTTGGCGAGAAGCACCCGGCGATCCGGACCCATGTCGAGGGGATTGAGAAAGCCGATCACCCGACGGACGGCGAACTGATCGACCACGCGCGCCGGTTCGTCAAAGCGGCCGACCGAATGCGGCCGTGAGATGCGAGGCGCGAGGGACGAAGGAAGGCGCGCGATGCCCTATGAGCTTTTCTATTGGCCGGGCATCCAGGGACGGGGCGAGTTCGTGCGGCTGGCGCTCGAGGCGGCCGGCGCGCCTTATGTCGACGTCGCGCGCGAACGCGGGAGCGGTCGCGGCGTCAAGGCGATGACCGCGTTGCTCGAGGGCGGCGCGCCGCAAAACCCGTTCGCGCCGCCGTTCCTGCGCGACGGAGAACTCGTCGTGTCGCACGTCGCGAATATCCTCCGTTACCTCGGGCCGAGGCTTAAGCTCGAGCCCGCCGGCGAGGCCGCGCGGGCATTCGCCGACGGGCTCCAGCTCACCGTCACAGACCTCATCGCCGAGGTTCACGACACCCATCACCCGATCGCGGCCAACCTCTACTACGAAGAACAGAAGAAGGAGGCCAAGGCGCGCACGACGGCGTTCCTGAGCGAGCGAGCGCCGAAATATCTCGGCTATTTCGAGCGCGTCCTCGCCAGCAATCCGGCGGGAAAAACGCACGCCGTCGGCGACCGGCTCACCACCGTCGATCTGTCGCTGTTCCAGGTCTGGGCCGGCCTCGCCTATGCCTTCCCGCGCGCCTTTGCCGGCGCGGACAAACTCTATCCCGCGCTCGCCGCGCTTGCGGCGTCAGTTGCGGCGCAACCGAATGTCGCCGCCTATCTTGCGTCCGCGCGGCGTATTCCCTTTAACGAATTGGGAATATTCCGTCATTACCCCGAACTCGACAAGGCGCCACCGAAGGCTGGGCGGCGAAAGCCGTGAGTCCGGTGGAGCGACGGGGGCATTTCGGCATGCGCTTTCGCCGTGACCGCTATAGGGTCAGCCGCCGGTGCGACGGCGAAATCAGGAGGCAGGTCATGAAATTTCGATCGACCGGAGCGCTCACTTTTCTGGCGGGCGCGGCCATTGCGCGTTGTCGCCGTTCAAGCCCTTCACGCTCAGTCCAAGCCGCCCGTCTACGTAGTCACCGAGATCGACATCTCGGATTTGGATGCATACACCAAGCAATATGTCCCGCTTACTCAGGCCTCGATAAAGGCGGCAGGCGGCCGCCTCGTCGCCGCCGGGCAAAACATCGTTTCGTTCGAAGGCGCGCCGCCTGGGACGCGCGTCGCCATCAACGAGTTCGACAGCATCGAAGCCGTCCAGGCGTGGCGCGCGTCAGCCCAGTACAAGGACGCCCGGAAGGTTGGCGAGAAATACGCAAAATTCCGCTCCTTCGCCATCGAGGGCCTTCCCAAGTAGCCCGGAAGGGAGCGCCCGATCTGGGCCGCAGGCCGGGAAGCAAATGTCGTGAAAGCTTCTCTGGCCGGGACCTGGACCCAGCTCTGGCGGCCGCGGCAGCGTTGTCGCGCTCGGGTTAACCATTCGAGCGGGAGATGGGAACAATCGGTGTTGACTCGAACACAACAAGAACATATAGTGAACTCCTCATGATCGAGGAGGCCGAAATGCACACCGCCGCCCATGCCCTGCGCGACATCGCCGAGCTTGCTTCGCTTGGCGCTTTTCTGGTCATGGTCGCCCTCGCCGCCCGCGCGCTTGGCGCGTGAGGCGCGGCAGGATTATCGCGCGCCGCTCGCCGGCCTCGATTGCGCGGCCCGGCGATCCCATCGCTCGGCAAGCGTCATGCGCCCACCCCGGCATCTGCGGCAGAGCAAGCGAAAGCCGCCGAATCTGACAGAAAAGAGACCTTAAGCCACTGAAATCATTGCCGCGCGTCCAATTATGCACATTCCGCCGCAGCGCCGTGACCCCTTCAATCCGCGCAAGGCGGGTGGCCTATACAGCAGAATAAAATCAGCGAGCCGTCCCCATCATCCACAAGCCAACGCTCTCGACCGTTTCCCGTGCGCTTGCGACAATGACCCATGGACCCCGCGATTCTAAAGGCCATCGGCTTCGTGCATCTGCATGTGCACAGCGCTTATTCGCTGCGCGAGGGCGCGCTGACAATCGAGACCCTCGCCAAGCTCGCCCAGGCCGATGCCATGCCGGCGATGGCGATCGCCGACACCAACAACCTGTTCGGCGCTCTCGAATTCTCGGAAAAGCTCGCCAAGGCGGGCGTCCAGCCGATCATCGGCGCCCAGACGATGGTCGATTTCGCCGACGCCCCGCCCGCGCTTCTGCGCGCCGTCGAACGGGACGACGCGCGGGCCCCGATCGTGCTCCTGGCGCAGAGCGAAGCAGGCTACCGCAACCTAATGCGCCTCGCCTCGACGCTTTGGCTCGAACCGACCGACGGCGACGAGCCGCATATCCCGTTCGCGGCGTTGAGGGCGAGCGAAGGACTCATCGCGCTGACCGGCGGCCCGGCCGGACCGATCGACCGGGCGCTGAGAAGCGGACTTGCCGACGTCGCCGAGAGCCGGCTCAAGCGCCTTTTCGAAGCGTTCGGCTCGCGCCTCTATGTCGAAATCCAGCGCCACGGGCTCGAGAGCGAGCGGGCGATCGAGCCGGCGCTCATCGATCTCGCCGACCGACTGGGCGTCCCGCTGGTCGCGACCAACGAGCCTTATTTTGCCAACGCCTCCGACTACGAGGCGCATGACGCGCTGCTCTGCATCGCCGAAGGAGCGCTGGTGTCGGCCGGTGAGCGCCGGCGCCTGTCGCCTGAGCATCGGTTCAAGAGCCGCGCTGAGATGATCGAACTCTTCGCCGATCTTCCCGAGGCGACCGAGGCCAGCGTCGAAATCGCGATGCGCTGCGCTTATCGGCCGCTCACGCGAAAGCCGATCCTGCCGCGCTTCTCCGTCGCTCAGGGCGCCGCGGTCGACGAGGACCACGAGCTGCGCCGACAGGCAGGCGAAGGCCTGCAGGCGCGCCTCGGGGCGCACGGCCTTGCACCCGGACGCACGCGGGAAGACTACGAAAAGCGCCTGGCCTTTGAGCTCGACGTCATCGTCAACATGACGTTCGCCGGCTATTTCCTTATCGTCGCCGACTTCATCCAATGGGCGAAGGCGCAGGGAATTCCGGTCGGGCCCGGGCGAGGCTCGGGCGCAGGCTCGCTGGTCGCCTGGGCGCTCACCATCACCGATCTCGACCCGCTTCGCTTCGGCCTCCTGTTCGAGCGCTTCCTCAATCCAGAGCGGGTGTCGATGCCGGACTTCGACATCGATTTCTGCCAGGAGCGGCGCGACGAAGTGATCGCCTATGTGCGCGACCGGTACGGGGAGGATCGCGTGGCGCAGATCATCACCTTCGGCTCGTTCCTGGCCAGAGGGGTCCTGCGGAACGTCGGCCGGGTCCTCGAAATGCCGCTCGGGCAAGTTGACAAGCTCGCCAAGCTCGTACCGCAGAACCCCGCTCATCCGGTGTCGCTGAAACAGGCGGTTTCGGACGAGGCGCGGCTCCAAGAGGCGGCCAAGGCCGACGAGCGGGTTGCGAAGATGCTGGCGATCGCCGAGCGGCTCGAGGGCCTCTATTCCAACGCCTCGACCCACGCCGCAGGCGTCGTCATCGGCGACCGGCCGCTGATCGAACTCGTGCCGCTCTACCGCGACCCGAAATCGGCGATGCCGGCTACCCAGTTCAACATGAAATGGGTCGAACCGGCGGGGCTGATGAAGTTCGACTTTCTCGGGCTGAAGACGCTGACAGTGCTGAAGCGGGCGGTCGATCTCGTGACGCGGCGCGGAATCGCCGTCGATCTCAGCAAGATCCCGCTCGACGACGAGAAGACCTATCAGATGCTCGGCCGGGGCGAGGCGGTCGGGGTGTTCCAGGTGGAAAGCGGCGGCATGCGCAAGGCACTGATGGACATGCGGGCCGACCGGTTCGAGGATCTGATCGCGCTGGTCGCACTCTACCGCCCGGGCCCGATGGCCAACATTCCCGTCTATTGCGCGCGCAAGCTCGGCCGGGAAAAGGTCGAATATGACCATCCCCTCCTGGAGCCGATCCTCAAGGACACGTTCGGCGTCATCACCTATCAGGAGCAGGTGCAGCAGATCGCCAAGGACCTCGCCGGCTATTCGCTCGCGCAGGCCGACATTCTGCGCCGCGCGATGGGTAAGAAGATCAAGAAGGAAATGGATGCGCAGCGCGAGCGTTTCGTCGCCGGCGCTGTCCATCGCGGCATCGACAGGGCGACCGCCAACGCCATTTTCGACGCGTGCGCCAAATTCGCGGAATACGGCTTCAACAAGTCGCATTCAGCGCCTTACGCCTTTATCACGTACCAGACCGCATGGTTCAAAGCCAACCATCCGGCGGAATTCCTCGCCGCCTCGATGACCCTCGACAAAGGCAATACCGACAAGCTCGCCGAGTTCCGCGCCGAGGCGCTGCGCCTCGGGATCCAGGTCGTGGCCCCGTCGGTCAATGATTCGCTCGTCGATTTCGACGTGCGCTCGACCGGCGACGGCGGACCGGCGATCCATTACGCCTTGAGTGCGATCAAGGGCGTCGGCGAAGCGCAGGCGGAGGCGTTGGTTTTGGCGCGGGGAAGGCAGGCCTTCGCGTCGCTTGGCGAGATTGCGGCGCGGCTCGACCCTCGCGCCGTCAACAAGAAGGCGCTCGAGAGCCTGGCCGCCGCTGGGGCGTTCGACTGCCTGGAGCCGGACCG
Organism: uncultured Alphaproteobacteria bacterium; assembly: GCA_963776665.1. Lineage (GTDB taxonomy): Bacteria > Pseudomonadota > Alphaproteobacteria > Rhizobiales > Beijerinckiaceae > Roseiarcus. Next base: position 9,696 of record CAVZNQ010000023.1, on the reverse strand, counting down.
TGCGACCGCCTTCGCGAACATCGAGCCGATGCTCGCGATCGCCAACCGCGGAGCGACGGAGAAGGCGGCGGGCCAGAACGCCCTGTTCGGCGAGACGGAAGCGGCCACGGTCAGAGCGCGAGCGGCGCCGTGGCCGGAATCGGAGCGGCTCCGGCGCGAGTTCGACGCCGTCGGCTTCTTCCTCTCCGGCCATCCGCTCGAAGTCTACGAGACGGCGCTCAAGCGGCTCAGGGCGACGCGCTGGGCAGACTTCGCCCGCGCGGTTCGCGCCGGCGCTTCGTCCGCCCGGCTCGGCGCAAGCGTGCTTGACCGCTATGAGCGGCGGACGAGGAACGGCGGCAAGATCGGCGTCGTGCAGCTCTCCGATCCCTCCGGAAGTTACGAGGCGATCCTATTCCAGGAGGGCCTGAACCAGTTCCGCGACCTGTTGGAGAAGGGCGCGGACCTGCTCGTTACGCTCCAGGCTGCGGTCGAGGGCGAGGAAGTGCGGGCGCGGATCGTCAACGTCGAGCGGCTGACCGAAGCCGCCGCCAAGGTCCAGAAGGGCCTCAGAAGTCTTCGTGCGCGACGAGACCCCGCTAGATTCTATCGAGCGGCGGCTGACCGCCCGGGGCGACGGCGAGGTGTCGCTGGTGGTGATCCTGGGGGCGAAGGACGGCGAGGTCGAAATCCGCCTGCCAGGCCGCTATGCGGTGAGCGCCGCGATCGCCGGCGCGTTAAAAGCCGCGCCTGGCGTGGTGGCGGTCGAGCAGGTGTGAGACGTCGAGAAGCGCTTGCACGAGCCCGCCCGCTTCGCTATTGACGCAGCCTCGCGCCCGCGCGCGGTGACCCGAAGCGCCCGTTGGGGGATAGTTCAACGGTAGAACAGCGGACTTCTGACTCCGTCAATCTTGGTTCGAATCCAGGTCCCCCAGCCAGCGTCAGTGAATACCCAGAAAAACCAATGATTTGAGGGTCTTCGGACCCTCAGCAACGGCCTTGCTACCCTGACCGCTACCCTGTTTGCTACCCTGATTTAGCCCAAAAAGACTGACGGGAAGACCCCGCCAGCCGCTTGGTTACGCCCTGCGACGACCGGCCAAATGCAGTCGCCCCCAAATCTGCCCCGCCGTGGACGGCCCTCTCTTGTGGCCGGTGTCGTTTCCACCTTCCTGCAAGGAGTTGAGCGTCTACGGGGGCCATTTGGTGCCCCGAAAGCGTCCCGACTGACTCGAAAAAAATGCCCTCAACGGGCTCCGAGCGGGTGAGGCACGGGTCTCGTTGAGGGCGTTGTAGGTGGTGGGCAGGACGGGGGTCTAGTGGTTCAACCCTGACGCTTGGTACCCGCCCCGCGATCAGGTGGGTTGCGAACCTTTGCGCTAGAACGCGCGTTGGGACGAAGTACGGTTATTCGCTGATGATATGCCAAACGCCGCCGATACCGTCGCCAGTCTTGTCGCCCTTCTTCTTGTCGCCGGAATAGAAGTAGAGCGGCTTGCCGTCATAGGTCGATTGCAGGCGCCCATCTTTCCGCTTCACGGTGGCCCAGCCCTCTTCCATCTTTCCATCGCTCTTGGCAAGATATGCGGGCCATTGCTTGCTGCAGGCATCGTAGCATGTAGGGGTCCCACCTTCGTCTTTGTCGAAGACGTACACCGTCATGCCATTCTTAGCGGCGAGCATCGTTGCGGCATTTGCAGCAAGCGACGTAACAAAGGCACCGGCAAGCACTAGCGCGCTTAGAGCTGAAATCTTTTTCATTGCGTAATTCCTCCATTAACAGCCAAGGCTTACGGCCAAAGCCACGGTCACTATCACTGCCGTAAACACACGACGCCTCACCTTTATTCGTTGTTAAGCGTCCCCTCTTATCACTTGGCGTCCGGCGTCCCACAACCAACCCTGCCCTTGGTCCGACTCCGATCAATTCTTCGGGTGGGAACCAATTGTCAGATTCTCACCACTAGCGCGGCTTTGGTAGCCTGCCCGGTGGCCGTCGAACAAGGCGGTCCTCCCCGACATCGAAAGCCGCGCAGCCGGTCGTGGTGTCGAAGCCGAATTCGTCTAGCTCTACGTGATCGGGGAAGGACGACAGGGGCCGCGCCGTGGTGGTGGCCGCCTTCTGTCCACTCCGCTGTTCGCTTCGCTCCACGAGAGAGGCCGCCAACTCCGCGAACGTCCCCGGCTTGGGCTTCCGGGGCTTCCGTGGCTTGTTCGCTCCGCCGGTCGCTTTGCTGGTCGCTCCGCTGGTCGCGTTGCTGGCTACCATAACTCACGCCTCCACTGACCGACGAAGCCCGCTTCCCTGACCTTATGCTCGTAGACGTGACGCGCAAAGCGACCAGAGGGGAACAAGCCGGACCGCACGGCTTCCTCTGGGGTCATAGGATCGAGGGGAAACACATGGACCGAAACGACGCGAGGGTCCGCGTCAGGGTCCATTGGGTTCATAGCCCGGCATATCGAGGAGCCGGGTGGAAGGCCCGCCGCGTTGCCGCTACTGAACGAGTCACGGAGCCATTCGACGCCGTCATTGAACCGCTGTTCCTCCTCTGCTGCGGCCAGGAGGGCCTTGCCCGCCTCAAAGCCAGCGGCTCGCGCTTCGGAGTAGGCCGGGGGATCGTCGCTGCGGTAGCTGCTGTCGTGGACTGCGGCAGCGTCCATTCGGTCGGCGTGAGTCCGTAGTGATCTCTTGCCATCGTCGCCTCACCCTCGCCTGTGTGGGCCGACCAAACCAGCACGAACGGCAGCGGACCACCGCATGGTTCCGTGACCCGGAATGTCGAGGATCACGGCTCGCGCGCCGTAGTCCATGCGGGCAGTGATGCCGTTTTGAAAGTTCGCGCTGAGGATCACGTCTGGTGAAATACGGTCCAGATTGACCATGTAGAGGTCCGCGAGAGCGCCCCATGCCTCGACGCGGCGCTCTTGCACATGTCCTATCAGGGCAGCGCGATAGTCGGTCGGATGGTTGATCTTCGCCCACTGGTAAAAGTGGTCGGGGTTCACTCCGCGCCCCGTGAGGAACGCGGTAGCCTGCCCGCCATAGCAGCCATCGCCGTCGCGAGAGCGGCCTTCATGTCCGATGGATCAATGCCCGCCTGGGAAGCGGCGGCGTTGATTGCTCGCTCGGTAATTTGTCCGGCGTCTGCCAATTCGATTAAGGCCCGATCTGCGTGTTCTGGTCAACCTTTGTCGCCAGCATCTGCGCCGCCTGTTCCGCTTCCGGCGACAGCTTGGCTGCCTCGGTGGCAGCTTGTGCCTCCGCTTGGTCCTTCGCCGCCTGTTCCGCAGCGCGTGCAGCCTCAGCCTCGCCAGTGGCTTCTTTGAGCTGCTCTGGCGACACGTTTTCGAGGATGCCGGTGCGAGACTTAGTGATGAAGCCGAGACGGCGGGCGACCGCGACGGAGGTCTCGATGCCGTCGATGGTCACCATATCGGTGTCCCTTAGTTCATCGGCGCTGCGCAGCGTGCCATCTCTGCGCGCCGTCGAGAGGATGCCGCTCTCGCCGTTAGAGAAGTTGTAGCTGTTCGCTCTCGCGACCTCGGTTGACTTCTCGATGAACCCGCCAGGGCCGATGTTCACGCTCGAGCCGCCAGAGCCAGAGCGAATGCTCACGCCAGCCGCGCGAGTTGCCACGTCCTCATTGCCGTTCGCGGCTGCGGTTAGGTCGGCCGAGGGGATGCCGAGTTGCGTGCTCGGCTGGAAGTTAAATGGATTGGACTGTGAGGCTCCGAGGCGCATGGTGTCTGCGCTCTCGTTGGAAACGATCTCGCCATTGGCTCCGAATTGGATACCGGCCATTGTTTTGGTTCTTTCGATTTGGGAAAGCCCGGCTTTGTGACCGCGCGGGCAGGAAGCGGTGGTGTCGTGGATGGTTGAACGCAGTGGCTGATTGGGAAGCGGGGGCGACTAACGTCGGTATTGGAACGTCGCCAACTGGAACCCCCCGCTCGTTCACGAACTCGACGCCGCGAGAGGTTGGCTCCAACGCGGCTTTGAGGTCAGCCTGACGCTTCCTCCATGCAGCCTCATGGCCGTGGGAGGTGTAGCGGTGACAAATGTTCGCCAGCCGCCTTTGGTGGACAGGGGAAAGAAACACGTCACGCGGGCCTCGGATCGAGCTCGTCTCGACCATCCGTAGGAAGGCCTTGTCGCGGTCGTCGAGAAGGTCCGGGCGCGAGCGTAGGTCGCTGACCTCCCTTGAAAGGTTGAACCCATCTTGTCCGGGCTCTGACCAGTCTGATCTGATCTTTCTATCGTACCTCACCTTGACCGGCGCGAGCTCGGCGTTGCCGGATGCGGTGAGGCTATGCTCGCGGATGAGGGATGCTACAGGGCATGCCTCGCGGCCCCGGAGAGCCTCGCGTCGTCGGGGGTTTAGCTGAGGGCGGCTCATGAGCGAACGCCCTCCCTGCTGTCCATTGTCGCAGGGGGAACAAAGCCGCCCATCAGTTGCCAGCATGTCCTGGCCCATGCGCGCTCTTGCAGGAGCGGCGAAAACCGCTTATTGCCGGTCACCAGGCCGAACAGCTTCTCAAACGGCGCCGGATCATAGCCGTTGTTCGAACCGGGATACCCGACCACCGCCAGCATGGCGTCGTCGCTGGGCTGCTCCGTTATCAATTGGATCGGCGGGTCAATGCGGTCGGCGCCGGCGGTCCTCGAAACGCGCAGTAGGCACATGTCGAGGCCCGGTAGCTCCGAAATCCAGATGATTTCGCTGATCGGAAACTCCCGCGGCGACGTTCCTTTGACTTCTTCGCGGAAGTCGATCCGGGCCGATTGCCGTGTCGAGGCGTTAGGAACGCCGGGGCGAAAAACGTAACCCTCCCCAGAGCGCAGGCCGAACTCGCGGCCGACGTGGGCATTCGTGACAATAATGTCGCTGCCGAGATCGCTACCAATGAGCCAGCCGGTTCCGACCCAAGGATATTGAATGTTATTGGTCAGCTCGATCCGACCGACTGAGCGAAGCACGGGGTCGAGCACGCGGCGATTTTTCTCCAGCGCAGCGAGTAATTCTTTCGAGGCGGCCTTGTTCGGATCGACGAAACGCGGATCCCCCTCGTCGTCGGATTTGGTTATGAAGTGGTCGTCGGCCACTTCTGCAGCACCGGGCGATACCAGCGCACTACTGCCTCGAGCTGGCCGGATTTCAGCCTGCGCGTTGACCGGCGGCGCCGCTGGTTCGAGCGTGTCGGGCGGCCTGATTGATTTCGAGCCCCGGCATGCTCTCCATGCTAGGATTACTTCGAAACGACGGGCTGGACCTTGTTACGCAATAGCTCCAGGTATTCGCGATCGTCCAACATCGGTCGCTCCAGGATTGAGGACCCTTCTTGGATGGGCTCCGCTGTCGTGCCCGACGGCCCACCGCCGGGCCGAAGGCACCAGCGCCATGACCTCGCGTATTAGCGTTCTTGATAAGGGCTTTGTCTGAAGATTATGTTGAGGAATTGAGTGAATTTGAGAATGCTGTTTTCGTACACCTTCCTTGCTTGATTCGGCGCTGGAATTTGTGTCTCCCAGATCGGGATCCTGGCGGATCGCATTCTGCGTGAACCTTACACATCCATTCCATTTTCATATCGCGCACAGAAATCATTAATCCGTTGGCCGATTAGCGGTCGGGTTCATCGCCGCCTCCCGGGCGACGTTGCACCGCGATTGCGATAGCCCTTTTCTGTTCAACCAACACGACTAACTCTGCTCGCCTGGCCGCAGAGACTTTCTTCATTTCCGGAATAGAGCATGAGTGAACTAGGATACGAATTATCAGGTGAAAACAGGTGTCAAACATAACTGAAATCAGCAAGCCGACCCAATGGAAGCCAGGCCAATCGGGTAATTTGAACGGTCGCCCCGTTGGTACTCGCCAAGCATTCTCGGCAGGCTTCCACCGGGATTTGGCTGAGATTTGGGCCAAGCACGGTCGCGAGACGATGATCAAGACGGCACTCGGTAGCAGCTTCACTGCACCATAAACCAGCGCTTTCACATTCGCCCGACCGTTGCGTAGTGTCGTCACATTATACCGATGTATGGATCCATTGGTCCTCTCAGATAACAGGCATCTACCAAGGTGTACTCGACAGAACGGCGCACCTACACTACGTTCGGCGGGTCGGGGCAAGCCGGCGATAAAGCGCGAGTTGAGTAAAATGCGTCACGCCAAGAACTTCCATCCCGAATGGGATCATGTCCCAGTCGCGAACAGATTTCTAGTAGCGATGGCCATTGGCGCGATAGCTGGCGGCGGAGTAGTTTTATCGCTCGCTGATGTCCCGACTGGCCAAGCGTCGGTCGCGGCGCACATATTGTCGGCACCGGCCCAAGCGCTGATCAACGCGCCCGAGGCTGCACAGCCACACCCGCAATCAGTCGTCGAGTCCACGATGGATTCAAGGACCGATGATCGCTTGGGTGCTGCCGTAAACGAGCACGAACCCGAAGATTGTGGAGCCGCCCGGCATTGCGAAAGCTCTGACTGAGGTCGGCCCCAATGATGCGTCGGTAAACGTTGCGACCCCGCCGTCGGTGGACAGCCGCGTCGGCGGAAAACAAAACGACCAAGAATTGCCGCGTTGCGCGTCACGTGGAGCCGAGAGTTGCGCGAGGAGGCTATGGCGCTTGGGGCTGGGGCGGGAGCGCGTCTCACTTGTACTAACGGCATCACCCCCGATGCCTCGAATATGCGCTGGGCTCCGCCGGACTTGGTTGCCCTACATCATGGGCGGGTTGGCCGTAGGCGAAGTTCAAGCTTGGGACGCGCTTACACCATTCATCAGGGCAGGCATTCAGAGGCGGTTGGACAGTCGGTGCCGGCGTAGAAACATTGCGCGCTCCAAACTGGAGTATCTTTATATGGACCTTGGGTCCGCAATTATTTGATGTCGTCCTCGGTGTTGCCGAAACGGTCAGTTTCAAAGCCAATCTGGCTCGTGCTGGCATAAACACGGAGGGGCCAGAACATTCGTCACGAAATAAATAAGAACAGATCACCTACGCGCCACCTTCGATAAGATAATTCATTCTCGGGTTTTCAGCAATCGATAGGCGATTGCGGTTTGGACCGGCTGCGATGCATATCGCGACGATCAGCGTCGGCATTGCGTTTCGCGACCAGCTCCTCGCTGTTCATAAGAACGATCAAGCACTCGAATCGGACCACTCGGACAGCGCCGATCCCCGCCTTCAGGCCGTGTACCGCGATGTCGTGCCGTCCGGCGCTAGCTCGAAATCGTTCCTGCTTGCCCTCGATGGGTGGAAGCGGCAGCTTGCGGATATGAACACCGCGCTGGCATCAAGCGATTCGGCTCGTTGGCGACGAGCTGACGCTGGCCGACCTCGCCTATCTTCCGTACATGTGCCGCTTCGCGCACCTGCACATGACCGAGGTCTGGTCGCACTACCCAGCCTTGGGGTCCTGGTTCGATCGTTGAAGCAGACCGCGGGCTATCGCAACGGCATCGCGGCGTGGCTTAATCCCAAATATCTGGAGCTCATGAAGGAACGCGGGCAAGCCACCAAAGCCAGCATCCGCGGGCTCTCCGAGCCACCGTTGCAAGGCAACGTCGCCGCGTAGCCAGACCGGGACGCGGACAAAGACAGCAAGTTTAAGCATTGGAGGTAGACGTGGTTCAACTCCTGGACAGCGATATCAAGACGCGCGAGGTCCTCGACTGGAACCGTCGCATCGATCAGGCGCTCTACGACCTAATAGCGAATGCCAAACGCGATATTCTGATCGTCACCTTCGCCGCGGCTAGTTTCCGCGGGGAAAAATTCGGCGGCCAGCGAAACAACAAATGAAGACAAGGCCTTGCTGGGAGTAGCTCGAGGAAATGTCGCACCTCCTAAAGTGAACCGTTAAAAGCGATTGATGGCCCTGATCGCTTGTCGCGCGCGATGCTTGCGCCGCGCAGCTCAGGTATGTAAGCCCCTCTCTTTCGCTGCTATGGCCTGGATGTTCGACCGATCGGCTGCGCCAGGGCACTTATCGCGCGTCGTATGGTTGATATGGCGATTGCCGTATTCGTGCCAGGCCCACGACTACCCCCCAAAATTAGGGGATGTAAATCTCTGTGGACAATTCGCTCTGCAGTCGCACGCAGGGTTGTTCTCTCCTACTGTTCATTCGGGGACCATAGATCAGTGCGACCGTTCCATGTACATTGACAGCCATTCGCTGGCGCTCCTGCTGGCCATTGCCGTTCTGAGCTATCTGCTCGGCTATTTGTGCAGTCAAATGCAGTTCGGTGACACCCCCGCCGACGGCACGTCGTCGCGAAAACAAACGCCCAAAGATTAAGTTGAGCAGATGGGCAGGAAACATTCGCGTCCGCGCTTTCAAGGGCGACGCGACTTCTCGTCCTCACGACGGATGTGCCAGCCATGTACTGTGCAGGCTTTTTTGTAGCCACTTAGCCATCCCAACGCGAAGGCTACCACTACCAAGGTGGCTGTCACGATCAAAAGCACCACGAGCCCCGCCTCAAGCTTAAATCGATATTTTAGCCGAGCGTTCATGGTCACTGCCAGTTCAAACAGCAGATATACACAGCTTAAATACTTCTTGACGTGCTCAATTAATCCCCACGGTGTTCCAAATACGGATCTCCTGCGGACACACCTAGGTAATCTCCCATCTTGGGCGAAACGTTTGCTACGGATGGCTGGCAACGGGAGCGAGAATTGGACAAGGTCGGACGTTCCTGCCCGCCTTCCGGCCACCGCCCTCTTAAGCCCGCGGTCGGCGAGGCCGTACGGTAACAAATGCGACAGGCGCCCCAACGGATGCCAACTAGAAGCTTACGAGGTTTGACCGCGTGCGCACTCGTACTGCGGATGAAGGCGTCAAATGTCGGTAGCCGGACGGCGTTCTCTGCCCAAAAAGGCTGCTCATGCCCAAGTTGTGAACCTGGCGCTGCCGGGTGGCGGAAGTCATGGCGCGTCCACCTGGGCGTGCTTGATCGTCTGCTCGAGGAAGAACGGCTCAGCTTCGAAGGCATCAGCGCAACGAGCGCCGGCGCTGTTAATGCGGTCGTGTTCGCCGACGGCCTAGCCGCAGGCGGTCGCGAGGAGCGCGGTGCGCAGTGCGAGCTTCATTGGCGGAAAAGGTTCCGCCTGTCGGCCCGCGGAATTTTCAACCCTGCCCAGTCGACAAAGGAAATTCCGATTTCGGCCTCGAACATTCGCTCGGCTTTTCGTTTCTCAAGATCGACCTACCTCACGTCTCCCTATCAGATGAATCCGTTCAACCACAATCCGCTCAAGATCTCTTAGCGGAGGCCATTAACTTTGAGCGCGTACGTGGACAAACGGCCCTCAAATTATTCCTGTGCGCTACCAACGTTCAGACGGCTAAAGTGAAACTATTCACCGGCAAGGAGCTTCGCGTAGAGCATGTACTCGCCTCAACCTGCCTGCCACTTTTGATGCAGTCTATCGAGCTTGACGGCGAATACTATTGGGACGGTAGTTATGCGGGCAGATCCCGCGATCTAATCCGTTGGTTTATGATTGCGATTCGCGTGAACATCCCCGATCGTCCATATCCACTCCAAGTGAGCGCCCTGGGGTTCCGACCACGTCGCCGGCAATCATGAACCGCATGCAAGAGATCAGCTTCAATACCTCGCTCATTCGTGAGATGCGGATGATCGCATCCTATAACAAGCTCATCGAGCAGGGCAGGATGCGCGGCGGCAAGC
>CAVZNQ010000022.1:0-90821 GCA_963776665.1 uncultured Alphaproteobacteria bacterium | reverse complement strand
TCGTACATGTTGTGGCTCGTCCACAGCACCCCGCAGTGCCCGTTGTCGACGAACTTGGCGATGCCGGCGCGAATCTCGCGCGCGCTCGAGGGATCGATCGAGGCGGTCGGTTCGTCGAGCAGCAGGAGCCGCGGGCGATTGAGCATCGCCTTGGCGAGGCTGAGACGCGTCTGCTCGCCCGACGACAAGAGCCCTGCCTTGGTCCTCCGATAGCGGACCAGGTCATAAACGGTAAGCAGCCGCTCGATCCGCGCCGAAAGATTGGTGACGGCATAGAGCATGCCGAACACGCGCAGGTTCTGCTCGACGGTGAGGTTGCCGGGCAGCGGCGCGTAGACCGCGGCGAAGTTGGTGCTCGACAGCGCGCGGCTGCGATCTTGAGCCAGGTCGACGCCTTCGATCTCGATCCGCCCGGCGCTGGGCTCGAGCACGCCGAGGATCATGTTGATGGTGGTCGTCTTGCCGGCGCCGTTCGGTCCGACCAGCCCGACAATCTCGCCCGGCGCGACATGGAAGCCGATGGCGTCCACGGCCACGAGGTCGCCGAACGACTTGGCGAGGCGCTCGACTCTGAGGACCGCGGGCGGCGAGGAAGGACTCATTTCCGCGCTGGTATCAGACAGTCCGGCGGTCCGCACGCCGAAAAAACGCCAATCCTGGGCCGCGCGGACGCAAGTTCAAGCCAGGAGATCGAGCGTGAACAGCTCCTGCGGCTTCCCGACGCCGCGCAAAGCGAAGCGTCCGACCGAAGCGAACGCCCGGCGCTCCTCGGCGACCGAGGATGCGAACGCGGCCGATACGAGGATCGGCTGGTCCACCGACCGGCACATCGCCGCGATGCGGCTCACTTCGTTGACCGCCGGTCCAACGACGGTGAAATCGAGCCGCTCCTTGCTGCCGATGTTGCCGTAGAACACCTCGCCGAGATGGAGCCCGAGATACATTTCGGTCGCCGGCAGGCCTTTTTCGAGCCGCCGCGCGTTGAGCGCCGCGACCGCCGCCTGCGCCGACCTGGCGGCGTCGAGGGCAGCGGCGCAGGCCTGGGCCCGTTCCTGAGCCGGGAAAATGGCGAGCACCCCGTCGCCGATCAGCTTCAGCACGTCGCCGGCATGCTCATGGATCGACGAGACCACGGCCTCGGCATAGTCGTTGAGCAGCGGGATGATCTCCTCCGGCGGCGAAGTGTCGGAGATGCGGGTATAATTGCGCAAATCGCTGAACCAGAGGACGGTCTTGATACGGTCGGCCACCCCTCGCTCGATGCGGCCCCTCAACACCCGTCGCCCGGCGTCGCGGCCAAGATAGGTCTCGACTAGCGTCTCGGCGATGCGGCCGAGGGAGGCGGATTTGATCGCAAGCCCGAGGAACGGAGTGAGCCGCTTGAGCGCCCAGACCGCCTCGTCGGGAAAACCGCCGTCTCGATCCGTCATCCAGAAGGAATAGACGCAATCCATCTCGCCGATCGCGCCATCTTCGGCGAAGCGATTGATGATTGCGACATAGTCGGTGAACTTCGCTTCGCGAAACTCGGCGAAAGAAGGAAATTCGGCTTCGGTCTCCGCGGTCACAGGCAAGCGCAATAGCGACTCGCCGCTCATGAGCAGCTTGTAGAGAGGACTCGTCCGCCAGCGTTCGGCCGCCTCTCCCTCCGCGGTGCGTCCATATTCGGTCAGCGTCGCTTCCGGCTTTTCGCGCTCCCAGCGGAACGCCCGGCCTTCGTGAATGGGGTGGAGCGTGTCGACGAGTAGCATGGCGCGCACAAGCGGAAGTCCGCCCGCGATGGCGCGGCTGCAGAAGCCTTCAACGAGCGCGGTTTCGGATTTGCCTTCGAGGCCCGCCTTGGCGAGCCACGACGCAAGCTTGGCGATCTCGGCTTCGGTCATGGCCCCGATCATAAGGCGGCGGGGATCGAACACCAATGCCGGGCGTTCGCTCCTTGCATTGGGGTTTTGGACCTCATAATGGTCCCGCTACACGACGCTGTGGTTTTTTGTTCGACAAGTTATATAATATTGGTCGACTTAACCTGCGCCTAACGGAGGAATCCATGTCCCTGCGTATCAACGACATCGCTCCCGACTTCGTCGCCCAGACGACGCAGGGCCAGATCAAGTTTCATGAGTGGATCGGAGACAAGTGGGCGATCCTCTTTTCCCATCCAAAGGACTTCACGCCGGTCTGCACGACGGAGCTTGGCTACATGGCCAAGATCGAGCCCGAGTTCACCAAGCGCAACGTCAAGCTCGTCGGCTTGAGCGTCGACCCGAGCGAGTCGCACGGGCGTTGGCTCGCCGACATCGAGGAGACGCAAGGGGCGAAGGTCAACTATCCAATCATCGCCGACCACGACCTCAAGGTTTCCAAACTCTACAATATGCTGCCGGCCGAGGAGCCAGGCACGTCCGAAGGCCGCACGGCGGCGACAAACGCGACCGTACGCACGGTCTACGTCATCGGGCCGGACAAGAAGATCAAGCTCCTCCTGGCCTATCCGATGACGACGGGGCGCAACTTCGACGAGATCCTGCGGGTGATCGATTCACTTCAGCTCACCGCCAAGCACAAGGTCGCCACGCCCGTCAATTGGAGACACGGCGACGACGTCATCATCGCAGGGTCCGTTTCCGACGACGACGCCAAGACGCTGTTTCCGGCCGGATGGAAGGCCCCCAAGCCCTATATCCGCATCGTCAAGCAGCCGGGCTGAGTTCGCCTCGCTGACGGGGCCCGGCGTCGATTGAGAGGCCGGGCGACGGCGGCCGGCCGGCAGGACCGGCGTGCCGGCCTTTCCGAGCCTGTCGAAGACGGAATGTCTCCCGGAGAGGCAACCCTGCTCGCCCCGCCGTTGGGTGGTCGACTGGGAGCGCTACGGGCATGCGGAGTCGCGAGCGGCGTCGGCCGATAGAAACGGGGAGTGATCAATGCGAGTTGGGCTGTTCTTCGCTCTGGCGCTTTCCGGCGCTGTCCCGTTTGGCTCTTCGCCCGTCCTGGCCGATGATGCGGCGCTCACCCCGCAACTGCAGCAGCTTATCGACGGCTATGTCAGGGATCGCGCCTCAATCGAGGGCCTCTCCGGCGCCGCGCTGCAGGTGGACCGCGGCGCGGGTCATCCGATTGTCGCGGTCTTCGCCGGCGACAACGGCCTCAGCGACAAGAAGCCGATCGGTCCCGACACGCTGTTCCAGATCGGCAGCAACACCAAGGCGTTTACCGCGGCGCTGATCCTCAAACTGGAAGCGGCCGGAAAGCTCAGGCTCGACGACACGATCGGCCGCTGGCTGCCGCAGTATGCGGCGTGGCGGGATGTGACCATCCGCTCGCTCCTCAACATGACGAGCCCGATCCCCAACTATTCGGAGACGGTCGAGATCGGGGAGATCGAGGTCGCCGACATTCATCACCAGTTCAGCGACAAGGATCTGATCGGCTTCGTCGATCCGGGCAATGGCCACAGTTTTCCGCCGGCCACCGGATGGTTCTACTCCAACACCAACTACATCCTCGCGGGCCTCATCATCGAGGCCGCCTCTGGCCTCTCGTATGAACAGGCGCTGACGACGATGATCCTCGAGCCGCTCGGGCTCAAGGACACGTTCTATCCCGACGGCCCGCATCCGGGGCCTGCGGCCCTGGGATCCCAAATAGCGCGCGTGCCTCGCGCCCTCTACATGTTGCAGGATTGCCTCGACTATCAGCCGAAGCCATGCAGCGTTTCGACGCTCGCGCCGCTGATCGGCAAAGACGTGCGGACGCAAAACATGTCCTGGGCTGGAGCCGCGGGAGCGATGGTCTCGACGCCCCACGATCTCGCCCTATGGATTCGCGCCCTGTTCGAGAAGCGGGTCATTCCCGAGACGCAGCTCGGCGAGATGACGCAGCTCGTGTCGCAAAAGACCGGCTCGCCCCTAAGCGCGGCAACCCCCGAAGATCCGAGGGCCTTCGGCCTTGCTCTGGGCCGATTCGATGTGAAGGACCTGGGCGGCGCCTTCTGGTTCTACGAGGGAGAGACGCTCGGCTTCAGGGCGATCTTCGCCTATTGGCCGCAATACGACCTCCTCATCACGGCCGCCGTCAACAGCCAGGCGCCGAACGGCGAGGACCGCTTGGGCCCGACCCTTGTCAATGGCGCGTTCGCGGTCCTGAGCCAGGCTCATCTGATCGACGCGCCCGCGAACCCACCCGCGAAATGATGTAAGATCGCCGCCGGTCCATGGCTCGCGCACAGAGAGGCGCCAATGATCTTCCGGCAGTTGTTCGACAGCGTCTCAAGCACCTATAGCTACGTGCTCGCAAGCCGCCGCGGCGGCGAAGCGCTCATCATCGATCCGGTGCTGGAGAAGGTCGACCGCTATCTCAAGCTCATGGAGGAGCTCGACCTGAAACTGGTCAAGGCCGTCGACACCCACCTTCACGCCGATCACATCACGGGGCTCGGGGCGCTGCGCGACCGCACGCGATGCGTGACGGTGATGGGCGAGCAGAGCAAAGTCGACGTCGTCTCGATGCGGATCGCCGACGGCGACAGGCTGACCGTCGAGGGCGTCAGCCTGGACGCGATGTACACCCCCGGCCACACCGACAATTCCTATTGCTTCCATCTGGGCGACCGCGTCTTCACCGGCGACACGCTCTTGATCCGCGGCACCGGCCGAACCGACTTCCAGAACGGCGATTCGCGCGCGCAGTACGAGAGCCTCCAGCGGCTGCTCCGGCTCCCCGAGGAGACGCTCGTCTTCCCCGCCCACGACTATAAGGGCGACACCGTCTCGACCATCGGCGAGGAGAAGCGCTTCAACCCCCGCCTCAAGCCGAAGAACGCCGACGAATACGCGGCGCTGATGGGGAGCCTCAATCTGCCGAACCCGAAGATGATGGACGTCGCGGTGCCCGCCAACATCCATCAGGGGCTGCATCAGCAGGACGTGGCGCGGAAGGGCTGGGCCTATTCCGTCGCCGAGGCGATGGCGCTCGTCGGGCGCCCCGACATCGCGCTCATCGACCTGCGCGAGAAATCGGAGCGCGAGCGGACGGGCGCGATCCGCGGTTCGCTGCACGCGCCCTATGCCGAGCTCATGGACAATATCGGCGAGGGCGGCCTTATTCACGAGCTCGCGCAAAGCGGCAAGACGATCGTCTTCTACTGCGCCTTCGGCGAACGCTCGGCGATGGCGGTGCAGGCCGCCCAGGATCAGGGCCTCGCCGCGGCCCGCCACATCGAGGGCGGCATGTCGGCCTGGACCAAGGCCGGCGGCGCGACGCGCTGACCTTGGCGGGCGCCTTATGGCGCCGGCGTCCGCCGCAGCTTGCAGATCTTGCCGTGCTCTCCGACCTCCATGTTGGTGTTCAGCGGCGCGCATTCGTCGCGCGTCAGCCCGAGGCTGTCCAACGAGGCGTCCGCCACGCCCGGAGCGTCGGGGTCTTCGATGCCCCACAAAGGTCCCTGGTGTTCTCGCACGGCCGCCTCGACGGCGCCCCAGAGCCTGCCCGGACTGCCGGGATGGACCAGATTGTTGCTGACGCCTATCGCGCGCGCGGAACTCGGCATCGAAGGGACAAGAAAGGCATAGGGCCGAGGGTCGAGAAACAGAACCATCGCGTTCGGCTCCAGGGGCGGCAATTGAACGGAGATGGCCTGAGGCCCGGGCGGGGCGCGCCTCCACCACGGATATTCGGTCGTCCTCATGGACCAAATCACCAAAAGCGCAAACAGGCCGGACATCAGCCAAGGTTTGCCGCGCGCTCCAAACAGGACCGGCAGAGCCGCGAGAACCAGAACTCCGCTCAAGCTCTCCTGGACGGCGAGATAGCGGTAGATCGACCACACTTTCTCCCACAGCGCGTAGGACACCAGGAACACGACCGCCAAGGTAAGGCCGAGAGATTCAAAGCTCCCGACCGGCGGGGCTGTTCGGTCGCGCAGCCAGCGCCAGGAAAAACCCAGAACGATGACCAGCGCGCTTGCGCAGCCGAGCAGGATTCGCGGGTCGCGCATCAGCAATTCGCCGACGTCGTTGGAGGGACCGAAAGCCCAGTACGCTGGATAGAACAGCGCCATGGCCGTCGTCTTGGGCAGGAACCGGCGATCGTCCCACGGCGCAGGCGCGACAAAGTCGGAATGAAAGACATTGTTCATGAACGGGAAGATCGGGTTTCCGTAAGTCTCGGCGTTGCCCCAGAGCCAGGCGCCGTCGAGCGCGGCGAAAACGACGACGCCCCCGACGCCGAACGCGATCGCTTCCAGAAAGGCCGACCTTTTGCCGATCGCGAAGCGGAAGGCGATCGCCAGAAACAGCCCAAGGAACAGCGGCGCCTGAGTGAGCTTGAGGCCGACCGAAACGCCGGCGATCGCGCCGACGCCGAGCGCGGTCCAGACGGTATTGCGGCCCGTCTTCTCGAGCGTAAGCCATACCGCCAGGGCAATCAGAAACGCCAGCCCCGGGACCAGTTCCGATTGCGTCGTCGCCAGGGTTGCGAAGGTCGCGGCGCCGCTGAGACCAAACACCGCCGCCGCGGCGCTGACGGGGACGGGCCAAAGAAAGCCGGGCCTCGCCAACAGACGGGCGATGAGAAAGATCGCCAGCGCAGCGAGCGCATAAGGAATCGAAAGCAGGATATTTATGAAGACCGGGTGATCGTTCAGCGACGCAAAGATCGGGTAGTAGACAGCGTCGAGCCCATAGAAAAGCGTCGTCTGCAGTTGGGCCGGGACGATATCGAGCCCCTTCCGGTCGTGAAATACGGCAAAGCCGTCGTAGAAATGATAGTTCGCGAGATCAAAGGTGCCGTCGGGCGGAAGCGAAGCCGCTGCGACCGCGAATCCGGCGGCGAAGCAGAGCCCCCACACGAGGGGATGATCGAGCGACTTGAGAGAACGAACCTTCACGCGCGACGTCGCCTCAGGCTGCGGCCGAATATTGGATTCGGCGCCGCGCCGACTACGCAACGCCGGCGGCCTATGTCAACGGATCGGCGGGCTGCGTGGTTTGCTCAGGCGGTCCGGTTCATGTTCTGCCGGCAACGCTTTTTGTTCTTGTTGCGCTCAGACCTCCAAGCTATTTTCTAGGAATTTTTGAGCCCCTCGAGAAGATAAAGCCAATCTTTTTGCACTAATCTATATAGGTAACAGGAAGAAGTGCTTTTCAACCAGGGAACGAGACGCCAGTGTCATCAGGATCGCTAATACGCGCGATCTTTCTCAGCATGGTGACAATAAGTCTCGCCACGCCGTTGTTCGGCGCATTGTTCTCACAATCCGTTCAATCCGACAACCGGACTTTGTCTGCCCTGCCAAACGCACCCAAGACCTGGTCCGCGCTCGCTGAATGGCCACAACAGGCAGACGCCTATTTGAGGGATCATTTTGGCTTCCGTTCCCAGTTGGTGCGCGCATACGCGACGGTCAGTTGGCGCCTGTTCGGGACCAGCCCACAGCCAAGTGTGGTCGTGGGGCGTAACGGTCGTCTTTTTTTGTCCGATGGCGAGGTCCGTAATCGCGTTCTCCTTGGCAATTGTGGCGCATGGTGGCCGGATGAATATGTGGCCCGTTGGACGGCCGAAACCGACGTAGCGCTTAGGCGATTGAACGCTGAATTTGCCCGCCTCTCCGTCCTGATCGTTCCCACATCGGCAGTCCTGTACTCCGAGGATCTGCCGTCCTGGATGGAGCGCGCCTGCGCGGGGAAGACCCCCTTAGCGCGGGCATTGGCCGCCCGCCTCCCTGAGGACGTTCGCAGGCTGATCGCCTACCCGATAGAGGCGGCAAAACGTCTGCCGCCGGCGTCGCCACTCATTCCCAAGCACAATTTCCATTGGACCGGGCAGGGCGTTGACCTCTTCATGAACGCCTACGTTGAAAGTAACTTCGGTTTGAAGCGCCAGATCGCACCGAGTTGGGAACCGACGACCGCAAAGGCCGACCTCGCTCGCTTCTTCCCCGGACTGGAAATCTCGAATACGATCCTCTCGGCAAACTGGAACTCCGAGAAACTAGAGATTTGCGATGAAGGAAATTGTCTTCATCACACGCCACTCCAAGATCTCATACTACCGAGGGAGACTATGCGCGTCAGTCGTCGTGGCGACAGCGAGTCGATCCTACTCTTAAGCGACAGCTTCGGCCGGGCGGCCGGCTTCAGTCTCATTGAGTATTTCCGTGATGTGGTGATGATAAATATGAACAATTTTCAAACTCTGGATGAGGCCAACCGGCAAGCGCTCTGGCGCCGGCTTAAGGAAAACTGGGGCGGCTCCAATGTTCTGGTGCTCATCGAAGACGGAAACGTCGGCCTGATATCTCGGTTTGCAAAATCGCTCCCGTAGAGAAAATGTCGATCCAGCTTGAGCCGCCACGGCGGGGTGACGTGAGTAGCGATGCGGCCCCACAAGACTCTTCTCTTCGCTCACTTCACGGCCACCCAGCGGCTCTGACCGCTTGCCAGCCGGCGGTCTTCCGGCGCAAGGTCCGGCGTCTGGCGCGGCCGCGAACTCGGGCGGCCGTTGCGCGCTTTCAGCGGGATCGCCTATTTGAACTACGATATCGAAGCTGACTGGCACCTCCTGAACACCTGCAACTACCGCTGCGCCTATTGCTTCTTCGACGCGGCGACTCTGGGCGAGAAACTGCGCAGTTTTGCCAGCCCGGCAACCTGGGAAAAGGCTTTCAACGCGACCGGCAAGACCTGGCTCTTGCATATGACCGGCGGAGAGCCGTCTCTCTACCCGGACTTCGTGGAGCTGTGCCGCCGCCTGAGCGAACGCCATTACCTCTCGTTCAACTCGAACCTGACCCACCCTTCGATCGCGGATTTTGCCGAGCGCATGGACCCGTCTCGCGTGAGTTTCATCAATGCGGGACTGCATCTCGCGGAGCGCGAGGAGCGAAACGGAAACTCGCGGTTTCTCAAACATGCCGAGCTCCTGCGTGAACGAGGGTTTCCGGTCGTGGTTTCGCTCGTCGCGACGCCTTCCGTGCTCGACCGCTATATGGACGCGATTTCGCTCCTGAACGGCGCGGGGCTGTTTCCCGCGCCCAAGATGCTTCGCGGGGCGTTCGAGGGCCGCTTTTATCCCGAAGCCTACAGCGAATCGGACCGAACGCGCTTTCGCGCCTATGCCGCCCAAGCGCGTCAGGCCTATGCGAGCCTCCTCGCCAGTCGGCCGGAGGCGTTCACGATCAACATGTTCGACGACGACGAATTTCTCGCCGGCCAGCCGAGTTTCACCGGCCGCTCGTGCGAAGCCGGGCGCCGCTTCGTTCGTTTGAACCCTGACGGCGAGGCGTTCCGCTGTTCTGAGAAGACGCGGCTCGGCAATCTTCTCGCCGGCACGTTCATCCCGACCGAGCGGGCCAGCCCGTGCGACACGTCCTATTGTTATTATTTCTGCCGGAAGTATGCGTCGGACGCAGCACAAGCGACGAACTCGCCATCCGCGCCCGCCGAATCGCTGCGGGACGCGACCCTCGCCGGGCGTATCTTGACAAATTTTCGCTTCTTGCGAATGAAGCAGGGTGCCGCCGCCGAGGCGTCCCGGTCGGATTCGCGTTGATCCGTTTCGATCTCCCGAAGGCCCGCCGAACAGGCTGAATCGCATTGGCGGAGCCGCCGCTTTGGCGTTCTCGACACTGAGCAGGATACTCGCGCGCAAATCCCATACCCACCGCGCGGGCGCCATCTTCGTGACCTCGCGCGACGATCCTCGAATCAGAGCGCATTTCCGCCGCCTGAAGCAGCAGACGGAGGGATTGCTGGACCTCAGCTACGTCATCAACCGCAGCGACTTCCCGGAACCGGATTGCAGTCTTTCGCCTCTCTCGCCGCAAGAGATCATGCCGCGGCGAATGCGAAGCATGCTGGAAAACGGCGGGATTTATGGAGGCTTTGTCGATGTTTTGTTCGTGCCTCTCGCCCTGGCGCTGAAAAACGAATTTGTCTGGATCATCGAATACGACGTGGATTTCAGCGGCGATTGGCGGGATTTTTTCCGCCAGTTCGAGACCGACCGGTCGGATGTCCTCACCACCTCGCTGGTCACTCGAGCCAAGTCGCTCGATTGGGTCCACTGGAAGACCGCAAGACCGCCGCCGGAAGTCCCCGAGTCGAAGCATCTGCGCTCGTTCAATCCGATCATGCGGCTGTCGCGGCGTTTTCTGAAGGCCTACGTGCGTGAAACAGCGCATCGCGATTGGCCCGGTCATACCGAATATACGATACCCACGATTGCCGCGTGGCGCGGATATACGATTGCCGACATCGGCGGGAAGGGAGAATTTTGCCCCGCGGTTCGCCGCGACCGCAATTACGCCAACTCGCCGGAAGACCCCTACTCGCTGGGCCCCGGCACGTTCGTTTTTCTGCCGCCTCGCCACGTTTATTTTAATGACGACAGCGCGGATTTTCTCCAGCCAGACATGCTCTACCACCCGGTGAAGGGTTAGCCGCGTCCGCCGCCGGGAACGACAAGAGCAGCGGCTCCCGTTTCCGTCTGACAGCGCCCTTTCAGGGAAGCATCTCGATCTCGACCCGTCTGTTCAACTGTCGCGCCTGAGGATCGTCCTTGCCGTCGCGGGTTTCGGAGGCGACGGGATGATCGGCGCCGTAGCCGACCGTATCGAAGGTGACTTTGTCGAGCCCCTCCTTGCCGATCAGCCACGCTTTGACCGCCGCCGCCCGCCGTGACGAAAGATCGCGGTTATAGGCGGGGGGCCGACCCCGTCAGTGTGCCCCGCGATCCGCGCATGCGAGACCTTCTTGGTCCGGATGATGTCGGCGGCGCTCGCCAGGCTCGGGGCGGCGGTCGTTCGGATGGCGTCGGAATCGAACGCGAAGAGGACGTCGGCAGGAAGGGTGATGGTTCGATTGTCGGCTTTGAGATCGGGCTGGGCGAACGCCGCCGATCCCGCGTAAAGCGCGAGCGGCAAAAGGGGGAGCGCCAACCAGAACGCGAGGACGAGAATGATGCTGGACGCCCAAACCGACCATTGCTGCCAGATGTAATTGGGAGCCCTGTCGGTGCGGCAAAAATAGTCTTTGGCGCCGGCGGGAATGTCCGGCGTTCCGTCCGGGTGTCGGTGGAGCACATATTGTCCGGTCAGCCTGTCGGCCTGACCCCTGAGAGCGAACCGCGCCTGTCTCTTGAGCCACAGCCCGGCGACATGCACGGTGTCGGGATCATAGTCGCACGAGAAGCAGAGCTGGCTTTTGAGGACGAAGTAAACCAAAAGAGAAGCCAGTCCGCCTGCGAGCAACACAAAGCACCAGCGCCAAAGATCGACGTCTTCCGTCGCCTTTCCGCTCTGCGAATTGATCACAAAAAGACCCGCGGCGACGACCACCGCCGTACCTATGACCGGCAACTTCGGCATGGCGGGCGTGGGCGGCGCCCATGACGACTGACCGAACACAAGTGCGAGCAGCGCGGCGGCGGCGGTCAGGCCCTGTCCCACGAGCTTGACGTGATCTCCAAACGGTCCGAGCTTTTCCAGCGTCTCCGGCTTCAGCATGTCGAGAACGCCGTTCACGTCGCTGAACAGGGCGCCGAAATCGGCCATCAGAAATCGCCCGTCGTGGTCGATGTCGACGACGCGCTCGCCAGGTGCCGCCCTCGGTCACGCACCAGCGCTCCGCTGACCATCGTCTCGAATTTCCACCAGCCGGGGCTCAGATTGCCGGTGACATGGGGCGATTTGTTCGCGCCGAATCGCCGCGGCGCGTAGGTAAGTTCCGGGAACGAATCGAGCGTGAGCCCGCCTGTCGTCGTATTGACGGTGAAGCTGATGGTTGCCGGGCTTGCGCCCGAAACGCCGGCCGCAACGGCGTGCATGTTTCGCGCCACCAATAAGCTGAAGTCCATTCCGAGACCCCGGACCACCGCAGTCTCTTCCGACAGGCGCGCCCATGGATGTCCGGGGAGAACAGTCCTGAGGAATTCCGCAAGCGCCTGATCGCCGGCCGCTTCAGGGCCCGGCGGCGGGTGAAACGGCCGCGCGTCACGCGCAACCCTTGCGATGGCTTCGCGGTCGAAAACGTCGATGACCGTGACGGCCAGCGTTTCGCGATCTCGCTGGCGCGACTCGTCAATGGCCAGCGTCGGCACACCGCCGAGACGGGTTCGGCGGGCAAAGGCAAGCGTGCGCGAAAGGCGGTCGTACTGGACTAGCGGGCTCTCGGGAAGCGCATAGGGCTCGCCAAAGGGCGGAAAGCGGCCCGGCGCGAAAGACCTTTGACCAACGCCGACCCTGAATTCGCCCGCGATCATATCTTCAAGCTCATCGACGATCGCATGCGGCGGAGCGGGATTCGCGAACCTCTCCGCCGTCGCTCGCGCAATCGACCGGAGCCTCTGCTCGGCTTCGTTCTCGTCGAACTCGTCAGCCATGGCGCCGCTCCCCGCAGATCCCTGCAACGGCAATCAAAAACAAAATCCGGTTCGGTGTCGAGTTTCGCAAGAAGAGGGCGCGCGGCGCGTGTGGCGAGCCCAAGCCGTCGCCCCGCGGGGGCGGCCGTAATCTCGGAACAAAAGCTTTGGAAAAACGGAAGCCTGTGCTAAGATCCGTTGCGCCTTGGGTATGCAGAGGCCCCGAACGCCTCGGCGCGGACAGAAAGGAGCCGAGAAAGATTTTTTGCCCCTGGGGGTCACGATAACCGATTGAAAAGGCTCGTTTCCGACAAGCGGATCCAAGGAAATCCGGGCTTTTCTTTTGGAAAAATTTGGCTGGGGCTCGGGCTGGCTTGGCTCGGCTTTGAAAAATTTGGCGGCGGCTTGGGGCGGCGGCTTGGGGCCTCTTCTGACCTTCGCCAATATTATGATACAGATGATATATGTACTATCGGTCCCCGGCCCCGTCGGGCTGCGCCCAGGCGCTGGCTCGGGCGCCGACCAGCTCGCCGATCCGCGCCACGCCGCGCTCATGGGCCGCGCGGGCGAGGCCGTCGAGGATTTCCTCGACGACGACGGCGCCTTTGAACGCAAGGCCGGTGTAGAGCTGCACCAGGTTCGCGCCGGCTTCGATCTTGGCGAGCGCCGTCCGGGCGTCCTCGACTCCGCCGCAGCCGATCAGCGGCATCGCCCCGCCAGTGAGGAGATAGGCGCGGGCGAGAAGCCGCGTCGACGGCTCGAACAGCGGCCGGCCGGAGAGGCCCCCGGACTCCGCGCGGTTCCTCGAGCTCAGCGCCTCGGGCCGGGCGATGGTGGTGTTGGAGACAATCAGCCCGTCGATCCGACGCGCGAGGGCGGTGGCGACGATGTCTTCAAGCCCGCGGGCGTCGAGATCCGGGGCGATTTTGACGAGGAGGGGCCGGCGGGGCTCTGTCTCGTCGCGGGCGGCGACCACGCGGAGGATCAAATCGTCAAGCGCATCGCGGCGTTGCAGGTCGCGCAAGCCAGGAGTGTTCGGCGACGAAATGTTGATTGCCAGATAATCGGCGAGCGGGGCGAAGGTCTTCACCCCGAGCACGTAGTCCTCGACCCGGTCGGCCGCGTCCCGGTTGGCGCCGATGTTGACTCCCATCACGCCGATCGCGCCGCCGGACGAGCGCCGCAACAGACGCGCCCGCGCTCGCTCGAAGCCGTCGTTATTGAAGCCGAACCGGTTGATGACCGCCGCGTCCTCCCTCAGACGAAACAGCCGCGGCCGGGGGTTGCCGTCCTGCGGCTGCGGCGTCAGCGTGCCCACCTCGACGAAGCCGAAACCGAGTTTCAGCATCGCGCCGGGGACTTCGGCGTTCTTGTCGAAACCGGCGGCGAGCCCGAGCGGATTTGGAAAGCGCAATCCCAGGATCTCGACGGTCAGCCGGGGATCGGTCGGACGCGACTTCGACGGCGGGGCGATCTTCAGCGCGTTGATCGCCGCGCGGTGCGCCGTCTCCGCCGGCAGACGCTCGAGCACCGTACCTGCGACTTTGGCGAGCCTCACGCCTGGAGGCTCCCGAAAACGTGGCGCCCGTCCGGTCCGAGCTTGAGCGGGCGCGACCAGATGACCGCGCTCATCGGCAGGACGGCATAGAGGTGGGGAAACAGCGCCCCGCCCCTCGAGGGCTCCCAGCGCAGGTCCGCGCCCAGAGCTTCCGCGTCGACTGCGGCCAAGGTCAAATCCCCTCGTCCGGCGAACCATTTGGCCGCAGTCTCCGGCGCCTGTTCGGCGGTCGAAAAATGGATGAAGCCGTCGACGCGATCGACCGTCGCGCCCTCAAACACGCCGGCCGCCTCGGCCTCGCGCCATTCATCGGCAGCCACGATCTTATAGACAACCATCGGTCAACCGGGGCCGTCGCGCGGCAGCGTCTAGCCGCCGGGCCGCGCCGCTCGGGAACGACCCTCCAAATACTTGATCGGCGTGCGCGCCGCGCAACTTTCGGTCACTCTTGCAGCATCCGTTTCAAAAGCTCAAGCGTGTCGCGCAAGCTCGGGTCGTTTTGCAGCAGCGCCTCAATCTTGCGCACCGCATGCAGCACAGTGGTGTGGTCACGGCCGCCGAAGCGCCGCCCGATTTCCGGCAACGAGCGGGGTGTGAGAATCTTGGCGAGGAACATCGCCACTTGACGCGGCTTGACCACGGCGGCGGTGCGGCGCGACGAAAGGATGTCGGCGCGCGAGACGCTATAGTGGCTGGCGACCAGCTTCTGGATGTCCTCGATCTTCACCCGTTTGGGCTCGTGGGTGCGGATGAGGTCGCGGATCGCCGCTTCCGCCGCCTCCACCGTCAGCGGCGGGCTGGTCGGCGTGCAATGCGCCCGGAGCCGGTTGACGGCGCCTTCAAGGTCGCGGCCGTTCGAGCGAATCGAGCGCGCGACAAAAGCGAGCACGGTCGGCGAAACCTCGAAGTGCGGCTCGGCCATGCGAGCGGCCGCGACCCGCGCCTCGAGGATCTTGAGCCGCAACGGCTCGTCGAGCGCGCCGATCTCGACGCAAAGGCCGACGCTGAGCCGCGAGCGGACACGCTCGTCGAGCGATTCCAGATCGTTCGGGGGACGGTCGGCGGCTACGATCACCTCTCGCCCTGCGTCGAGCAGGGCATTCAGCGCATGACCAAATTCGGCCTGGATCGCCTTTCCCTGCAGGAACTGCGCGTCGTCGAAAATGAGCAGGTCGATCGTTCTCAACCGCTCCTTGAAGGCGATCGAGGTCTGGGCCTGGAGCGCGGCGACGAAGCCGTACATGAATTGCTCGGCGGTCAGATAAATGACCGAGCGTCCTTGCTGGGCGGCGGTATGCGCAACCCCCTGCAGGAGATGTGTCTTGCCCAGACCGACCGCCGAATGGACATAAAGGGGACAAAAGCCTGGCGTTCCCCCTTTGTTGTGGTCAGCCACGCGCCTCGCCGCATGAAAGGCAAGTTCGTTGGACCGCCCGACCTGGAAGGTGGCGAAGGTCAACCGCCGATCGAGGGGAGAGCCGGTCAATGCATCGCCAAAACTAAGCGGCGCCGACGTTCGGCTGGTCGCGCGGCGTTCGGCTGGCGCCCGATCGCCGCCCAACTCGGGCGACTTGGATGCGGCCCTGGCGGAGGCGGCGAAGTCGATCGGCGGATTCTTGATTGGCTCGAGGGGCGCCGAGCAGCGGACGAATATGAGGATTTGCGCCATCGGGCCGAATTCGGCGTTGAGCGCGGCCGAAATATGCCCGGCATAGTGGGTGTCGATCCAACTCTTGAGGAAGCGCGTCGGAACCGAAAGCCGAGCTTGGCCCGATCCGACCGACACCAATGCGAGGCGCCCAAACCAGCTGTTGAAGATGTCGTCTCCCACTTCCGCCCGCAGTCGCGCGCAGCAGCGGCGCCACGCCTCGTTGAGCGGCGGCCCGCCGAAACCGCCTTGGTCGACACGATCGCGATCGGTTTCGTCAAAAATTTCCATGAGTGTAGCCCGGGCGTGGAGATGGACAGCCAAAAATGCGGCGATGCCGACGAACGTGAGGCGCTCGACGCCTTAGGTCTGCGTCCAGGGCAACCCGCCTGCCTTCCATCCTCCCGCGCCGCCTCTTCGGCGCGAGCCGTCCAGCGGACCCTCGAACCCGTCCGCTACATTGAAACAGGGCCCCCAACCCGCGCTCGTCATCGCAATTGCAGCGTGGCGCGACCGCGCGCCCGAACGGCACAAGAACACCAGCGGCACGCCGCGCTCGACCCCAGCGGAATGCAAGCGCGCCTCAAGGCTGGCGGCAAAATCGGCGTCGACCGCCATCGAAGGATAGCTCTGCCATTCCAAGAACAGCGGCTTCTTGCCGAGTGCTTGAAGGTCCGGCGTCCCAACGTAAGCCCACTCCGCCTCGGTCCGGACATCAATCAACACCGCGGACGCATCGCCCTCGAGCAGAGCATAAGCGTCGAGCGCAAGCAGATCTCCAGCATATCCAGCGAAGTTTTGATGAGACATTGCCTCTCCCTCCGCGGCCCGCACCACGGATTTCTATGTAAATTTAATCTATTCGTGAAAATGGGCCAAAAACACCTGGCCCTCAACTTCGTGCCCGAACTTGGTTGCGACCGCCCTTGTCTCGTCGCTCTTACCTGAGCGGCTATTCTTCTCGTCTACTTAGGTGTTACGCGCCCGTACACGCTAAGCGCAACTCGTTTTTCTCTCATTGCTTACCGTCGCAAAGACTATGGCACGGCTCGCTGGAGGGCGCAACATTCGCTTTGCGATTAAAAGGCGAAGCAAGAGCGGCGAAAGCCGACAAATATTAAACAATTAACATATGTTTTTTTGCAAGGGCTTGATTCGAAGGACAAGATCGCGATGCGGTTGCAACCCATCGGGCGAAAATATTCCTATCGTCGACTCGCCGCGTTGCGTCGGCGGCAGCGACCGACATTCCTGCTGATGCGAACCACTCTCGTCTTGGCATTTAAGGGCTTGGCAATTATGAATTTTTTGTGAGCGCCTAGGGAGCGCTCAGGTCGTCGTCAATTCGTTGCAAAATTGTTATATGTCGTCTCATTGTCAGGACGGCTCTGGACCTCTCCAAATCGGTCGAGAAGCAAGGCGGCCGACCCGCGTTTCAGGCGCGCGCTTCGATTTCTTCCGAACGCTGAAACCGGTCCTGAGCGATGACGCCGTAGAAGGCGGGAATAGCCAACAAATAAGCGAGGCCGGCAACCTCGATCACCGCCGCGAGACCGAAATTGGTCGCGATGACAGGCGCCGCTGCGGCGCCGATCACTGAGAAGCAGCCGTTGACGCCCCACGCCCAGACGAACATGTGATCCTTGCCGAGACGCCCAAGCGTCGTCATCGCCACCGGCATTGGGAAGCCCATGAGGAAGGCGGGCGGCGCAATCAGAACGAACGAGCACAGAAGACGCGCCGAGTACGGGATGGCGCCGATCGCATCGAGCGTCCGGCCCAGAAACAATCCATACAGAATCAGGAGCGCCGCGACGGTGACGAATAGGACAGGCATGACCGTCCGCATATGGGGCAGGGCGCGTTCCGAGGTCAGCGCGCCGAGGCCTGAGAACACCAGCATGCCGGTAATCAGCACCGAGGCCGAAATGGTCGGATTTCCGAGAGCCATTACAAAATGGGCGATGAGCCCGACTTCGACCATGATGTAGCCTGCGCCGAGACAGGCGAAGTAGACGACGGTCAGGAGCTTGCCGCGCGAGCGCGAGAAGATGGTCCGCCAACCCCAGATCAAGGGTATGACCAGTAGGACGGTCGCGGTAAGGCAAGCGACGCCGAGCGTCGCCCAGATCAGGAGATAGCCCCACTCGTCCTGCAACAGCTCGAGCCGGTCGAGCACGCGCGACAAGTCGGCGGTTTTCACATAGGCGGCGAAGTAAGGCGCATCGTTGGTGAGCGCGCGCGTATTAAACACATAGCGATCCGCGATCTCCGGCCATTGGCCGGCGACGAGGGCGTGCCAGGCGAGTCGGCCCATGACTGTGGCTGGCAAAACGCCATCGTCAGTCTTGCCGGAAGGAGGGGCGTCCGCGTCCGGATCGGCCGGGGCATTGGCGCCTGCAATCTCCGACGGCTCCGCAGCCGGCGGGCCACCGGCCGCACCGGCGAAAATCTGCTCGACATAGCCGGCCAGCGTGCCGTCGGTCTGCGACGAATTGTAGAAAAATCCAGGCGAATAGATTTCGTCGAATGACATCGCGTGCGTGTGGGCGCGCAGTTTCTCAATCTCGTCGGGCGTGAATCCGCCATTCTTATAAAGCACCGTCGCCGTCGAGAGGTACGAAGAGGCGACGAAGAAGGAATTCGCCATATGCGCGGGATCAACCTCGCGCGCGGCCGCCGCCATCGTTGCATAGAGCTTCAATACCGACTTCGGCGGCTCCTCCTTGTTCCAGAGCGTAACCGACAGCACGCCACCCGGAGCGAGCGCGCGCATATAGGTCTCCATCGCCTCCTTCGTATAGGAGAACTTCTCCACGATGGCGAAGCCGCCGGGGTTAGAAAGCCCAACCGAATCCGCGAGCGAGAGATCGATGACGTCGAAGCGCTCGTTGGTTTGCGCCAGGAAATGGCGGCCCTCGTAGCCGATGACGCGGACCTTGGACGAGGATGTCGCCGGTGAAGTTACGGATGACGTCGTCGCGAAACGCCTCGAGTACGGCGTGATTCCCCTCGGCAACCGTCACGTCTTTGGCGCCTGAGTGCAGCGCGACTTCGGTCGAGATGCCGCCGCCAAATTGAACGATGAATGTCTTCGGCGCCGACTTGATGACATAGGGGTAGACCATCGGCAGGAAGCGGAAGTACTCCGTCTCCTTGTCGGTCAGATCGCGCATGATGCCGATCGGGCCGTCGCCGTCGATGTACAGGCCGAGATAGGCGTTGGCCGGCATCGTCGGGAGGCTGAAGCCGGCATTGTCAGACAGGCCGGGCGCAAAGTGCAGATAGGAACTTGAGTACGCCTCGAGAAAGCCGAACGGGGAAGCGCTTTCGAAGACTTTTTTTGCGTCGGGGAATTTGCGCGCGTAAGCAACACCCTTGTAGTCGTTGACCGCCAGCGTCTTCAAGCCGAACATCTGCGGCGCGACAAAATGGCCGGCAAACGCGACCACGCCGGCGGCGACAAATGGAACGAGCGTGACCCGTCCCCCGGGGCCGAAGCTCCAGGCCAGACAAGCCGCGAACCACAACGCCAACGGCGCGGCGATCAGATTGGCGGGCGTGAACACATACATCGCCAACAGGACGACGAGGCCGCAGAGTCCGGCGCCAGCCAAATCGGCGAAATAGACCCGCCCAAATGTTCGATTGCTCCTTAGGAAAACGCATCCGAGGAAGAACGCGCCAGCCAAAAACGGCGTCAGTTCGGCGAGGAAAATCTGCAGCAGCTTCCACTTCTGCGCCGGGTCGGACACCAGGAAGATGGCGTTGAAACCGAGATGCTGAACATAGAGGTTGGCGCCGACCGCGAGCGGCCCAAACAGCGCCAGCGAAAATGTGGCAGCGCCGCGCCAGTGGCGGGCGAACCAGTCCTTGGCGACTGTCATGGTCGCGCTCGCCAAGCCGAAACCAAGCATCGCCAGGCTCACGACCAGCGAGCCAAAATGCGCCCAGCTGCCGACCGAGAAGACGCGCATGACATCAATCTGCAGCGCGATCACCGCGCCTGCGCCGAGACCGACAGCAAAGTAAAGCCCGAGGCGCGAGCTCGGATCAGGCTCCGCGTCGAACTGACTCTCCGCGTCAAGGATGTTGGCGGCCGTAAGATTGCTCGCGTCGTTCATCGCGTCTTCGAGCGGCCGGTCAGGCGCGGCCGGGGCCCCCGCAGGTTTGAGGTCGCCGGCGCGGCCGAGACGAGTCTGGGTCAATTCGATGTTAGTTGTTGTGCGTGCCGACGATCTGATCGCCTTCAAGCTTGGTGAACGGAACGAAGGGCACGATCCGCCCGCCGTAGATGTCCGATCGCGCGACTGTCATCTCGCCGTCCGCGCCCTGGCTCTTGATCACCTTCAAGACGCGCTGTGCGCCCGGCGGCCCAACCGGAATGACCATGATCCCGCCGGGCTTCAGCTGCTGCAGCAACGGCGGCGGAACGTGGTCGATGCCGCAGGTGACAATGATCTTGTCGAACGGCGCCGCCTCCTCCCACCCATAGTAGCCGTCAGCGGCCTTGCTCTTGATGACCTCGAACTCCTTGTAGCCATCCTTGATGAGCTGATCGTAGATCGACCGCGTGCGATCCGCCAACGGCTTGATGATCTCGATCGTGTAAACCTGATCGGTCAGATGGGAGAGGTAAGCGGACTGGTATCCGGAGCCGGTGCCGATCTCGAGCACCCTCTCTCCGACCTTCGGATCGATGTTCGACGTCATCCGTCCGACAATGTGGGGGCCGGAAATCGTGACGCCGTAGCCGATGTCCAGGAAAGCATGGTCATAGGCGCGGGCGAGATTCTGCTGCAGCACGAACTTCTCACGTGGCGTCAAGAGAAATGCGTGTTTGTTTCGGTCGTTGGCGAGGTCCTCGTTGCGCACCATCGCGCCGAATCGGTCGAAGCGCTCGCCCAGATATTTCGGATCCTCGCCGCGTTGCGCGACGCCCCAAGCGACGAACTTATCGCGTGTGTCCGTCGGCGGCGACATGTCGAACGTAAAGGGCGTTGGAACGTCAGCCATCGCGAGCCGCGGCGCAAGCGAGCCCGCAATCAGGCCGACTGCGCCGGCGATAAATTGACGTCTTTGCACCCAGGCCTCCTCAAACGGCTTTCGCCGGTTCGATCCCGGTAGGCCTGATATCCTAAACGAAAGTAAAACGCGACACCTGGGAACGTGAATTTTTGCCCATGATGCCGCCCTTTTGATAGGTTGCGAGCCCCCCGCTCAGCGCGCCAGCGGATCGCGCGCCCATTCTTTGAGCGTCCGCGTATGGCGGATCGGCGCGAACGCGAGCGTCGAGTAGGGGCGCCGTTCGCGGCGCGCTTCGTCGCTGAACGGCGATCCGACGATGCGGATTTCCGCTCCTTGCCGCTGCACCATGGCGAAGAGTGTCGCAGCGTTGCCGGGGGAAAGCCGGACGCAGCCATGCGAGGCCGGCCGGCCAAGACTACCGACCGCAGTCGTGCCGTGAATCGCGAACTGGCCATAGAAGAAAATCGAGTGCGGCATCGGGGCGTTGCCGTATTTAGCGGAATAGACGATGGGGTAGAGGGCGCGGGGGTGAAATAGGCCGCGCGGCGTCGGATGACCGGCCCTGCCTGACGAGATCGGCCAGACGTAGGTGTCACCCGAGCCGGAATGGACGATCATCGTCTGCGAGGATAGATCGATGTTGATATCAACATAGGCATAGGCACAGTTCGACGCCGCCAACAGAAGCGTGAACGCCAAGATGTGCTTGAACAGCGTCCGCATCTCGCCCCTCCCCTTCGCCGCCAGGCCCCCGCAAAAATCGTGCGACCCTCTCGTCGAGGCTGACGCTCAGCAATGGCCGGCGCCACTGTTCTGGCTTGTGATCTTGGGGTCGCCCCTCGGCCCGCCGAGGCGAACCTGACCAAATCATGGCCCAGAATGGGCAATGGCGCAATCGTGGTCCTGGAGATCCTCCGCGTGACCTCCCCCCTCGAGCGAGAACTGGTCAGCGAGCAGGACGAAGCCGGGCTTTCCATCAGAGGTCGCGCCGATGGCCGCGAGACTATAGGCGCCCATTTGCGCCCGCGCGCCATGGACGCCGTCGGCGAGCAGCTTCAGCGGCGCGACGTCGCGAAGATCGGCCGAGGCCACCCGACGCGCGAAATAGACCCGTCCCCGGAGCGGGATCGTCATCGCGCGCCATTGATCGTCGAGAGCAGAAGCATAGTCGGCAAGGGCCATGACGACCGGGACGGCGACGCAATCGACATGGACGTGGAGTTGGTCCTGGCTCCGCGCCCATTTCGAATTGATCGCTAGCCCGACCG
The DNA here is from genome assembly GCA_963776665.1 of uncultured Alphaproteobacteria bacterium. GTDB lineage: Bacteria > Pseudomonadota > Alphaproteobacteria > Rhizobiales > Beijerinckiaceae > Roseiarcus. Next base: position 68,965 of record CAVZNQ010000022.1, on the reverse strand, counting down.
CCTCCCTCGGCAGCTCGCGGCCGAGCCGCGCCTCGACAAGATCCCTGGATGCCCACGCATCCGCAAAAACGGGCGGCGCATCGGGCTCGAGCATCTGCGGGTCCTCGATTCCGGTGATCCGCCGGGTCGGAATCGCGAGCATCTGGGCGATGCCGACGAGGTCCTTGAGGATCGCGACCCCCTGAGCGACGCCTCCTTCGAGACCGACGCGTTCGCAGGGTTTCGGTCCTAACCCCGCTTCGACATGGGGTACGCACTCGCCATGCACGATGCGCCAGAGGGCGTTGGGATCCGCGCAGGCGGGCGCAGCTGACAGCGCCATCGCTACAATTGCGAGGACCTCTACAACCGGCCTTTGAACCCCGCGCAAGAATTGCCCCCGCTTCTCGGCGCAGCGCGCCCTCAGATATGGATGGCGCGCTTCGCCACCGCCATCGCCGCCTCCTTGACTGCCTCTGACATCGTCGGGTGAGCGTGGCACGTGCGGGCCAAGTCCTCCGCCGAACCGCCGAACTCCATTAGAACCGCGATCTCGTGGATCATCTCGCCGGCCCCAAAACCGACGATATGCCCTCCGAGTAAGCGGTCGCTGGCGGCGTCGGCGAGAATCTTCACGAAGCCGTCGGTATGGCGCATCGCCCGCGCGCGCCCGTTGGCGGTGAACGGAAACTTGCCTGTGACGTAGGCTACGCCTTCGGCCTTCAAATCTTCCTCACTCTTGCCGACCGAGGCGACTTCCGGGCTCGTATAGACGACGTTGGGGATGACGCCGTAGTTGACGTGGCCCGCCTGCCCCGCCAGCATCTCGGCGAGGGCGACGCCTTCGTCCTCCGCCTTGTGGGCAAGCATCGGCCCGCGGATCACATCGCCGATTGCATATATCCCAGGAACATTGGTCGCATAACGGGCGTCGACTACGACCTGGCCGCGCTCGGTCTTGACCCCCACCGACTCGAGGCCCAGGCCCTCGGTGAACGGACGCCGGCCAACGGCGACCAGCACAATGTCGGCGTCGATGCTCTTCGCGTCGCCGCCCGCCGCAGGCTCGATAGTCGCCTTGACGCTCGCCCCCGCCTTTTCGATCTTCGTCACCTTGTGGCCAAGATGAAAGACGAGGCCCTGTTTTTCCAGCGTGCGTTGCATCAGCTTGGCGACCTCGCCGTCTATCCCCGTTAGGACCCGGTCGAGAAACTCGACCACGGTCACCTCGGCTCCGAGGCGCCGCCAGACCGAGCCAAGCTCGAGTCCGATGACGCCGGCGCCAACGACGATCAGCTTTTTTGGCGGAGCCGCCAAGCTCAGCGCGCCCGTCGACGAGACGACCGTCTTCTCGTCGATCTCGATTCCGGGCAGCCGGGCGACGTCGGACCCGGTCGCGATCACGATCGCCTTCGTCTCGACCTTCGTCTCTTTCCCGTCGGCCGCCTTAACGATCACTTTTCCGGGCGCATCGATCCGCCCCTCGCCGCTCAGCCAGTCGATTTTGTTCTTCTTGAACAGAAAGGCGACGCCGTTGACGTTGGCGGCGACGGTAGCGTCCTTGTGTTTCATCATGGCCGCGAGATCGAGCTTGGGAGCAGGGACCACGACGCCGAGCGCGCCAAGGCCATGCGCCGCCTCGTCGAACATTTCCGTCGCATAGAGGAGCGCCTTGGACGGAATGCAGCCGATGTTCAGGCAGGTCCCGCCGAGGGTCTTCATCTTTTCGACCACCGCGACCTTCATGCCGAGCTGCGCGGCGCGGATCGCGCAAACGTATCCGCCGGGGCCGGAGCCGATCACGACCACATCGTAGCTCATCCAGATACTCTCTCGCTCCCTGCGACAACCGGACGCGGGTCGGCGCTCGTCCGCGGGGCGACGGAGCCGTCCTTCAGAAGACCAAACGGCACAGCATCATCAAGAGGCCGACGACCGAGATACCCCACAGCGCCGTCCGCACATAGATTGTGCCCATGAGGTAGATCGGCAAGTAGATAATGCGGGCGAGAATCCAGATTGTCGCCCCTAGCGCACCGAGGCCGCCTCCTTGTCCGGTTGCGATCAGCGCCAAAGCCAAGGCGATGAACGGGCCGTAATTCTCGACGTAGTTGGCGAGCGCCCGCGTCGCCCGGCCATAAGCGAGGCCTTTGACCGGCGGCTCCGTGTCGCGCGGAGTGAACAGATATGCGTCGCCAAACTCGCCGCGCGCCGCGAAGGCCTGAGTGAGAACATGCGCCACCCATAGCAATACGCTCAGTTCAAGACACGTCAGTTCTCTCATGAAATCCTCCCCGATCGGCCGGCCCCGTGGAACCTCGCCGCTTCAGAGGTCTAGCACAAGGCGCGCCGGGTCTTCGAGCGCTTCCTTGACGCGGACCAGGAAGGTCACCGCTTCCCTGCCGTCGACGATCCGATGATCGTAGCTCAACGCCAGATACATCATCGGCCGGATCTCGACCTTGCCGCCGAGAGCGACCGGCCGCTCCTGGATCTTGTGCATGCCGAGGATGCCCGACTGCGGCGCGTTGAGGATCGGCGTCGACATCAGCGAGCCGTAGATGCCGCCGTTGGTGATGGTGAAGGTTCCACCCTGCAATTCTTCGAGCTTGAGCTGACCATCACGGGCGCGCTTGCCGAGATCAGCGATGGTCTTCTCGATTTCGGCGATCGAAAGTCTGTCTGCGTCGCGCGCCACCGGCACGATCAGCCCCTTATCGGTGCCGACGGCGATGCCGATGTGGTAGTAGTTCTTGTAGACGAGGTCGGCGCCGTCGATCTCGGCGTTGACCGCCGGAATTTCCTTGAGCGCCTGAACGCAGGCCTTGACGAAAAATCCCATGAAACCAAGCTTGGCGCCATGCTTCTTCTCGAAAGCCTCCTTGTAGCGGGCGCGCAACGCCATCACTTCGCTCATGTCGACTTCGTTGAAGGTCGTGAGCATCGCCGCGGTGTTTTGTGCGTCCTTGAGGCGGCGCGCGATGGTCTGGCGCAGCTTGGTCATCCGCACCCGCTCTTCGCGGGCGCTGTCGTCGGGCGACGTTGAGCGCGCCGCCGGGAGAGGCGCGGGAGCCGGGGCGGGAATTGACGCAAGCGCCTGAACCGGCGCGGGCGCAGGCGCATTCGCCGCGGCGGCCGCAAGCACGTCGCCCTTCAGCACTTGGCCCCGCTTTCCGCTCCCGGCGACCGAGCTGAGATCGATCTTGTCCTCGGCGGCGATCTTGGCGGCGGACGGCGACGGAGGCATCGCCGCTGCTGGCGCGGAAACGGCTTTGGTCGCCGTGGCAGGCGCCGGAGCCGCAGCAGGCGCCGCCGCTCCACCCGAGAGTTGACCGAGCAATGCGCCGATTGCGACCGTCTGACCTGTCTCCGCGGCGATCTCGCTCAATACCCCTGCGCCCGGCGCGTTGACTTCGAGCGTCACCTTGTCGGTTTCGAGTTCGACCAGCGGCTCGTCGGCGCGCACGGATTCGCCCGCCTTCTTGAACCATTTGCCGACGGTCGCTTCGCTGATCGACTCGCCCAACGTCGGAACCCGGATTTCAATCGCCATGTCAATCGCGCCGCAAGGCGCCCTTCTCTATTCCTAGGGAGTGACGGAGGTAACGGGCGCGAGCGGCAGGCTGGGACGGACGGCAATCGCCGGCATGAGGAGATTCTCATAGGCAAATCCACGTCCCGCGGCGATGACCGGATCGGCCCGCTGCATCGCCTCGAGCGCGGCCGTAGAACCCGCCTCGATGATCGCAATCCCGTAGCCGCCGGCCGGATCGGCGACCGGGCCCATCGCCACTACCACGCCCGCCTCCACCCGGGGCGTCCAGTATTCACGGTGCGCGCGCATCAGAAGCGCTTCGTCGGGCGCCATGTCGTCGATGAAGGTCGGCCGCGGCGGCCTGAGCTTGCAGAGGTAGTGGGGCATGTGGAACTCGTTTCGCCCTGTCGCGCCGTTCGCCCTAAGACCCAGCGCCGTCACTCCTAAGACAGACATTCATCGAGGAAGGCCTTGAGCTGCGCCAAATGGGTCGACATGAGCCCCGTAGCGGTCGATGCCGACGCTGGGCGCCCGGCGTAGCGGGGGCGCTTCGATTTGCCGCCGATCTGGCCTAGCACCCATTCGAGATAGGTCTCGACGAAGCTCCATGCGCCCATGTTCTTAGGCTCCTCCTGGCACCAGACCATTTCGGCTTGCTTGAAGCGCGAGAGCTCCTTCAACAACGCCTTCGCCGGGAACGGATAAAGCTGCTCGATCCGCAACAGGTAGACGTCCTCGATCCCCCGCTTCTCGCGCTCGTCGTAAAGATCATAATAGACCTTGCCCGAACAGAGCACGACGCGGCGGATCTTGTCGTCCTTGACTAGCGTGATCTTCTCGCCCTTATGGGTCTCCGCGTGATCCCACAATAGACGGTGGAACGACGTTCCCGGCCCGAACGCTTCGAGGTTGGAAACGGCGCGCTTGTTGCGCAGCATCGACTTCGGGGTCATCGCGATGAGCGGCTTGCGGAACTGGCGCTTGAGCTGCCGCCTCAGCGCGTGGAAGAAATTGGCCGGCGTCGTGCACACGACAACCTGCATGTTGTCCTCGGCGCAGAGCTGCAGATAGCGCTCAAGCCGCGCGGAAGAATGCTCCGGCCCCTGACCCTCGTACCCGTGCGGCAACATGCACACGAGACCGGACATCCGCAGCCATTTGCGCTCGCCTGAAGAGATGAACTGGTCGAAGACGACTTGGGCGCCGTTTGCGAAGTCGCCGAACTGCGCCTCCCACAGAACAAGCGCGTTTGGCTCGGCGAGCGAATAGCCGTATTCGAAGCCGAGCACAGCTTCCTCCGACAGCATCGAGTTGATGACTTCGTAGCGCGCCTGCCCGTCGCGAACGTGGTTCAGCGGAATGTAGCGCGCTTCAGTCTGCTGATCGATTAGCACCGAGTGGCGCTGCGAGAATGTGCCGCGCTCGCTGTCCTGGCCGGAAAGTCGGACCGGAAAGCCATCGTCGAGCAGTGAACCGAAGGCGAGAGCCTCCGCGGTGGACCAATCGATCCCCTCGCCGCTCATGATCGCCGCGCGGCGGCTCTCGAGGAACCGCAGGATCGTCTTATGGATATTGAAGCCTTCCGGCGCCGCAGTGATCCGCTCGCCGATCAATCTCAGACGTGCGAGTTCGACGCCGGTCTTGCCGCGGAGATCGTCATCGGCGATGTCTCTCGCAGCCTTGACGCCCGCCCAGCGGCCATCGAGCCAATCGGCCTTGTTGGCCGAGTAAGACTGTCCGGCCTCGTATTCGGCCTCGAGCCGTTGACGCCAGTCCGCGCGCATCTTGTCGACCTCGCGCTCGGTGACGATGCCTTCCGCGATAAGCCGCTCGGCATAGATCTGAAGCGTCGTAGGATGCGAGCGGATGAGTCGATACATGATCGGCTGAGTGAACGCCGGCTCGTCGCCCTCGTTGTGGCCGAACCGCCGATAGCAGAACATGTCGATGACTACCGGCTTGTGAAACTTCTGCCGGTATTCAGTCGCCACCTTGGCGCAGAAGACGACGGCCTCCGGATCATCGCCGTTGACGTGAAAAATCGGCGCTTCCACCAGCTTGGCGACGTCGGAGGGATATGGCGAGGAGCGCGAATAGCGCGGATAGGTGGTGAAGCCGATCTGGTTGTTGACGATGAAGTGGAGCGAGCCGCCGGTCCGGTGCCCGCGCAGGCCCGAAAGGGTGAAACATTCCGCGACCACCCCCTGGCCGGCGAAAGCGGCGTCGCCGTGGATCAAGAGCGGCAATGCTTTCGACCGCTCAATGACGTCGCCGAGCTGATCCTGCTTGGCGCGAACTTTACCGAGGACCACCGGATCGACGATCTCGAGATGCGACGGATTTGCCGTCAGCGAAAGGTGAACGCTATTGCCGTCGAACTCGCGATCCGAAGACGCGCCGAGGTGATATTTGACGTCGCCGGTGCCGTCGACCTCGTCCGGCGACGCCGAACCGCCCTTGAACTCGTGAAAGATCACGCGGTGCTGCTTGTGCATCACCTGGCTCAGCACGTTGAGCCGGCCGCGATGGGCCATGCCGAGGGCGATGTCGCGCAGACCCAATTGACCGCCCCGCTTGATGATCTGCTCGAGAGCCGGGATCATCGCCTCCGCGCCGTCGAGGCCGAACCGCTTCGCCCCCGGATACTTGACGTCGAAAAACTTCTCGAATCCCTCGGTTTCTACGAGCTTGCCGAGGATGGCGCGCTTGCCTTCCTTGGTGAACTGAATTTCCTTGTCGGGTCCCTCGACGCGCTCCTGAATCCAGGCCTTCTCGGCCGGATCGGAGATATGGATGAATTCGAAGCCTATCGTGCCGCAATAGGTGCGCCTGAGGATCGCGAGCATTTCTCGCAAGGTCGCATATTCGAGCCCGAGCACGTGATCGATGAAGATCTTGCGATCGTAGTCGGATTCCTGGAAGCCGTAAGTCGAGGGATGGAGCTCCTCGTGATCCCTCTGCGGCTCAAGGCCGAGCGGATCGAGATTGGCGTAGAGATGGCCGCGCATGCGGTAGGCGCGTATCATCATCAGAGCGCGCACGGAGTCGCGGGTCGCGCGGCGAATCTCGTCCTCGGTCGGCGTCTTTGGCCCAGCTTCCGCCGCCTTGGCTCTGAGCTTGTCGGCGACCGCTCTTTCCGTTGCCGGCCAGTCCCCGTCCAGCGCGTTGATAAGATCGCCCTTCGGCGTGGCCGGCCAACCGGGTTTGCGCCACGACGCGCCGCGCGCGGTCTTGACCACGCTTGCGGGATCATCGCCCAGGGCAGCGAAGAAATCCCGCCAGCCGGGTTCGACCGAAAGCGGGTCGTTCTCGTATTTCGCCTGCAGGGCTTCGATATAGGCGCTATTGGCGCCGTACAAAAACGAGGTCTGCAGCAATGCTTGATTGACATCCTGGCGGGTCATGGGAAGCGAACTCTCTTATCTTCCGTTCAATAGATCGACCAATGTCTTGCCCAGCCGCGCGGGAGACGGCGAGACGCGGACGCCTGCCGCTTCCATAGCCGCGATCTTGTCCTCGGCGCCCCCTTTGCCGCCGGCGATGATCGCGCCGGCATGTCCCATGCGGCGGCCGGAAGGGGCGGTGCGACCGGCAATAAAGCCGACGACCGGCTTCGACCGACCGCGCTTGGCCTCGCTCTTCAGAAACTCGGCGGCGTCTTCTTCAGCCTGGCCGCCGATCTCCCCGATCATCACGATCGATTTTGTTTGCGGATCCGCAAGAAACATGGCGAGCGCGTCGACGAATTCCAAGCCCTTGATCGGATCGCCACCGATGCCGACGGCCGTCGTCTGCCCAAGACCCTCCCGAGTGGTCTGGAACACCGCCTCGTAGGTCAGGGTGCCCGAGCGCGACACGACCCCGACGCTGCCGCGCGAAAAGATGTTGCCCGGCATGATGCCGATCTTGCATTCGCCGGCGGTCATTACCCCTGGGCAGTTCGGGCCGACGAGGACCGATTTCGACCCTTGAAGCGACCGCTTGACCCGCGCCATGTCCAGAACGGGGATGCCTTCGGTGATGCAAACGATGAGGGGGATCTCAGCGTCAATCGCCTCACAGATCGCATCCGCCGCGCCGGGCGGAGGCACGTAGATCACGCTCGCGTCGGCGCCGGTTTTCTCCCGCGCCTCCGTGACGGTATCGAAAACCGGCAGTCCGAGATGGATCGAACCGCCTTTGCCCGGCGAAACGCCCCCCACCAGTTTGGTGCCGTAAGCCATCGCCTGCTCGGAATGGAACGTGCCGTTCTTGCCAGTGAAGCCCTGGGTGATGACTTTGGTGTCGGCGTTGACAAGGATGGACATGTCGGACTTTCACCCAGATGGGAGGCGACGGTCGGAATAGACGAAGGCGGCCGCCTTCAGAGCGTCAGACCCTTTTTCACTGCGTTCACAATCTTCTGCGCCGCGTCGTCGAGGTCGTCCGCCGGAATCACGTTGAGGCCGGAGTCGCGGATGATCTTCTTGCCGAGGTCGACGTTGGTGCCCTCAAGGCGCACCACCAGCGGAACCTTAAGCCCTACTTCTTTCACCGCCGCGATGACGCCCTCAGCGATGATGTCGCAGCGCATGATGCCGCCAAAAATATTGACGAGGATGCCTTTCACGTTCGGGTCGGCGGTGATGATCTTGAACGCGGCGGTGACCTTGTCCTTCGAGGCGCCGCCGCCAACGTCGAGAAAATTCGCCGGGCTCTCCCCGTAAAGCTTGATGATGTCCATCGTCGCCATCGCAAGCCCGGCGCCGTTGACCATGCAGCCGATGGACCCCTCGAGCGCGACATAGTTGAGATCGTGCTTCGAGGCTTCGATCTCCTTGGCGTCCTCCTCGCTCTCGTCGCGAAGCGCGGCGACATCGGGATGCCGGTAGAGGGCGTTGTCGTCGAAAGAGACCTTGGCGTCGAGGACGCGCAGTTGGCCATTCGACATGACGATCAGCGGATTGATCTCCAGCATTGACATGTCTTTGGCTAGGAAGGCGGCGTAGAGCTTGGCGATGAGGCTTTCCGTCTGCTTGGCGAGGTCGCCGGTGAGCCCGAGCGCGCCGGCGGCGGCGCGGCCGTGATGCGGCATGATCCCGGTAGCCGGATCGACGGCGAAGCTATGGATCTTTTCAGGCGCGTGGTGGGCGACCTCCTCGATGTTGACGCCGCCCTCGGTCGAGAGGACGAACGCCACCCGGCTCTTCTGGCGGTCGACGAGCGCCGAGAGGTAGAGTTCCTTGTCGATCGTGGCCCCGTCTTCGATGTAGAGCCGATTGACCTGCTTGCCGTGAGGGCCGGTTTGCACCGTGACCAGCGTCGCTCCCAGCATCTGCCCCGCGAATGTCTTGACTTCATCGACCGACCTGGCGAGCCGAACGCCTCCTTTGTCGCCCGCCGAGGCTTGCTTGAAGCGGCCCTTGCCACGCCCGCCCGCGTGGATCTGGCTCTTCACCACCCAAAGCGGGCCCCCGAGCTTCCGCGCTCCCTCGACCGCTTCTTCAACTCCAAAAGCGGGAAAACCAGCGGCGATCGGGACGCCGAAGGCTCTGAGCACCGCCTTGGCCTGGTATTCATGGATGTTCATCGCAGCGAAGACCTCAAGACAAAGGGACCGCCCGCCGATAGCGGGGGCGCCTGAAACAAATATCAGCCGGCGAGCGCGGGATTGATCGCCTTGCAGGCCTCCATCAGGGTATGGACCGCTGCGACCGACTTGGCGAACATCGTCTTCTCGGCCTCGTCGAAGGCAATTTCGATAATGCGCTCGACGCCGCCCGCGCCGATCACCACCGGGACCCCGACGTAGGCCCCCTCGACGCCGTACTGACCGGTGAGCAGCGCGGCGCAGGGCAGCACCCGGCGCTGATCCTTGAGGTAGGATTCGGCCATTGCGATCGCCGAAGCGGCAGGGGCGTAGAAAGCTGAGCCGGTCTTCAGCAGGTTGACGATCTCGCCTCCTCCCTTCCGGGTGCGCTCGACGATGGCGTCGAGTTTGGTCTGCGTCGTCCAGCCCATTTTAACTAGATCGGGCAGCGGAATACCGGCCACAGTCGAATAGCGGACGGACGGCACCATATCGTCGCCATGCCCGCCGAGCACGAACGCAGTCACATCCTCGACCGACACATTGAACTCCTCGGCCAGGAAATAGCGAAAACGGGCGGAATCGAGCACGCCGGCCATGCCGACGACCTTGTTGGCCGACAGGCCGCAGAACTTCTGCAGCGCCCACACCATAGCGTCGAGCGGGTTGGTGATGCAGATGACGAATGCATCCTGAGCATGCGTCTTAATGCCCGCCGCGACGGCGTCCATCACCTTCAAATTGATGCCGAGCAGATCGTCGCGGCTCATCCCGGGCTTCCTTGGAACCCCGGCGGTGACAATGACGACATCCGCGCCAGCGATTGCGCCGTAGTCGCTTGCGCCCGCCAAGCGCGCGTTGACGCCCTCAACCGGGGTCGATTCGGCCAAATCCAGCGCCTTCCCCTGCGGCACGCCGTCGACAATGTCGAACAGGACGATGTCGCCGAGTTCCTTCATCGCCGCCAGATGCGCCAGCGTTCCGCCGATCTGACCAGCGCCGATCAATGCAATCTTCTTCCGCGCCATAGAGTTTCTTCCGAAGTTCGAGACCCGCCTGATGAGTTTCGCCGGGTGCTATCGTCCTATCGCCGCACGTGATCAAGCCAAACTTTTGGCGCAGGGCCCGGGAGGCTCATCCGCTCGATCCAATGCTCCTCCACGATAACAGCTTAAATTCCGCCTCGCCGCCACGCCCGGAGCTCATCCGGCGACGCCCGGGTCCGCAGGACGCGCGGTCGGATAGACCTGCCGGCCGAACAGGCTGGCGGTCAGGTCGACCAGCAGGAGCGCGCTTTTGCCTCGCTCGTCGAGGAACGGGTTGAGCTCGACGATATCCAGCGACGGCGAGAGACTGGATTCATACAAAAGCTCCATCACCAAGTGGGCCTCGCGGTAAGTCGCCCCGCCGGGAACTGCGGTGCCGACGCCCGGCGCGATCGCCGGATCGAGAAAGTCGACGTCCAAACTGACATGCAACAGGCCATTGCGGGCGCGAACCCGATCGATAATGCGGCGGATCGAGACGGCGAAGCCATGCTCGTCAAGCATCCGCATGTCGACGACGTCAACGCCGCGGTCTCGCAACAGCCGCCGTTCGCCCGAATCGATTGAACGAATTCCGAACAGGTGCAGCCGGCCGGGCTCGATGAACCCGTGCGGCTCGTCGCCAAACACCGCCTCCAACCCCGGCTCGCGACACAGCATGGCCAGCGACATGCCGTGCATGTTGCCGGACGGCGAGGTCAGCGGCGAGTTGAAGTCCGAATGGGCGTCGAGCCAAAGAACGAATAGCTCCCGCCCCGCCTCGGCCGCGTACCGCGCCAGACCGCCGATCGAGCCCATCGCCAGGCTGTGATCGCCGCCGAGCACGATCGGCGTCCGCCCGGAACGGGCAATCGCATAGGTCGCCCGCGCCAGCACGCGCGCCCAGGCCGAGACATGGGCGAAGTGATGCGCCCTGCCTTCAGGAACCGCAGCGTGGGCAAGCGGAGGGGGAGGCGAGAGATCGCCGCGGTCCTCGACGTCGCAGCCGAGGTCCCGGAGCGCCCTGACGATCCCGGCCGTGCGCAGCATCGCTGGCCCCATCGCAGCGCCGGGGACGCCAGCCCCCGCTTCGACCGGCGCGCCGAGGACGGCGATTGCTTGCGGGCGCGCCTTACCCCCCTCCCTGGCAGGATCGCCCTCGCCGCTCGATTTCCGGCTCAAGATTTCCCCCGTTTATTGCGCCCGACGAAGCGAAATTCGCGCCAGCCGGGCCGAAACGCTGCGTGTCTGGGGCGACAAGCCATTGAAATCATTGAGCGCGAAATGGCGCCATTTCGCGGAATCGCTGCTTTTCAAAGGTTTGATCGTGTTTTTATTTCGCCGTTTTCCGCTTCGCGCACTCCGCGCAATCCGCGCCGTTCAGAACCTCGCCATTTCCCGCGCCCGGCTCATCATAGCTGGCAATTCGGAAAAACGAAACATTTTGTTGCGCTCTCTTGACAAGCGAGTCCCGTCTCGCCATTGCATGCGCGTCATGACGCCCGCGCTCCGCATTATCCGGATTTGCATCATTAGCCGCTAGCTCAAGCTGGCTGGTTCGCGTCTCCTTATCCTTTAAAGCCATCGAGAAGCGATCATCCGGCCAATCCGGGCGGCGCGACATTGCGCTGTCAGACACCGAGACGACGCTTGAAGAGTTCCCGATGACCCCGAGCCGTCCAACCCGCAGTCCGAACGCCTCGCCAGCGGCGGGAAAGCCGTCGGAGGCCGCATGACGCTTCGTCTCCACAACACCCTGACTCGACGGAAGGAGGAATTCAAACCGATCGACCGCAATGCGGTCAGGCTCTACGTCTGCGGCCCGACGGTCTATGACTTCGCCCATATCGGCAACGCCCGGCCGGTCATCGTGTTCGACGTGCTGTTCCGCCTGCTCCGCCATCTCTATGGCGCGGAACACGTCATTTACGTCCGCAACATCACCGACGTCGATGACAAGATCAATGCGCGGGCCGCGCGCGACTATCCCGACCTGCCGCTGAACGAGGCGATCGCCAAGGTGACGGAGGCGACCGAGCGCCAGTTCCATGACGACGTCGCCGCTCTCGGCTGCCTCCCGCCGCGACGAAGAGCCGCGCGCCACGCAATTTATCGGGGAGATGCGCGGCATGATCGAGCGGCTCGTCGCCCTCGGCGTCGCCTATGTGGCCGAGGATCACGTGCTGTTCTCGCCCTCGGCGATGGACAAACTGCCCGGCGCGCCACGCTATGGCGCGCTCGCCCGCCGTTCGCTCGACGAGATGCTGGCCGGCGCGCGGGTCGACGTTGCGCCATACAAGCGCGACCCGATGGACTTCGTGTTGTGGAAGCCGTCAAAGCCCAACGAGCCGGGCTGGCCGAGTCCGGCGGGTATCGCGACGTTGGGCCGTCCCGGCTGGCATATCGAGTGCTCGGCGATGGCGACGGCGACGCTGCTCGAACCGTTCGGCGGCGGGCTCACATGCGATGACCCGAGCCGCAACGTGTTCGACATTCACGGCGGCGGGATCGATCTCGTCTTTCCCCACCACGAGAACGAGATCGCGCAGTCCTGCTCCGTCTTCGGCTCGAAGCGCATGGCCAATGTCTGGATGCACAACGGCTTCCTGCAGGTCGAAGGCGAGAAGATGGCGAAGAGCGCCGGCAACTTCGTGACGATCCACGAATTGCTGCTCCAGTACCCTGGAGACGCTCTTCGGCTAAACATGCTGCGGACGCACTATCGGCAGCCAATCGACTGGCGAAGAGATGGGGTGATCTCAGCTATGACCGAATTGCGCCACTGGGCGGAATCGATCATCGTGTGGTTCGACTTTGACGTGAATTTCGAGGACAAGAGCCACGCCGACACAGCTGTGATCGACGCGCTGTCTGACGATCTAAATACGCCTCTGGCGCTCGCGCGGCTGCGAGATTTGTACGAGAGGGCCCAAGCTGGCGGAGAAATAGAGCGCAAGAGCTTTGCCGCGTCAGCGCGACTGCTCGGCTTCCAACATTTGGACAAGCCCGGGTATTTTGATCCTGGATTCAGCGCAAACTTATTTAAATCCGGGCCTCAGATCCTGCCCGGCTCGGACGCTGAAAGGCGCGTGCTGCAGCTTCGCGCCGCAACAGCGAACGGGATATTCTCGGTCGCCAACGCACTGCGAGCTCAAATCGAGCAGGACGGGTATCGTGTGGTCATTAACGATGCAGGAGTTGTGACGGTTGGGAATGTGACGGGCGCCGCATTCGAAAAGGAAGTTGATAAGATTATCGCCGACCGCACAGCCGCCCGCGCGGCTAAAAATTGGGCCGAGTCTGACCGGTTACGCGACAAGCTTACAGACCTTCGGCGTCGCCATCAAGGACAACAAGGACGGCACGACGACCTGGGAGCCCAAGCGATGAGCGCGGTCGCCCTTCGCCCCTACGTCCCGGCCGACGCGAAGCGTTGCGCCGAGATTTTCCGCGCAAGCATCGAGGAGCTGGCGGCCGAGGATTACGACGCCGACCAGCGCGAGGCGTGGGCGTCGCGGGCCGACGACGAAGAGGCTTTCGTCGCCCGGCTGGCCGGCGCCTTGACCCTGCTCGCCGTGATCGACGGGACGATCGTCGGGTTCGCCAGCCTCAAGGGCGGCGAGGAGATCGACATGCTGTTCGTCGATCCCGAATTCGCCCGCCAGGGCGTCGGCCGGGCGCTGGTCGACGCGTTGACAAGGCTCGCCCAGGGGCGCGGCGCGAAGCGCCTGACCACCGAGGCAAGCGAGGTCGCCAAGCCGCTGTTCGAGCGTCAGGGCTTCACGGCCCAGAAGCGCAATCTCGTTCGGATCGGCGATCAATGGCTCGCGAACACGACCATGACCAAAACCTTCGGCCCGGCGCCCGCGCCCCCGACCCGGCATTGACGAGAGCCCCATGGCCAAGGAACGCCTCTACCTGTTCGACACGACGATGCGCGACGGCGCGCTGACCACCGGCGTCGATTTCTCGCTCGACGACAAGCGCCATATCGCCGCGATGCTCGACCGGCTCGGCATCGACTATGTCGAGGGCGGCTATCCGGGCGCGAACCCGCTCGACACTGAATTCTTCAAGCAGAAGCCGACCAAGCATGCGCGCTTCTGCGCCTTCGGCATGACCAAGCGGCCGGGCCGCTCGGCCGCCAACGATCCGGGCGTCGCGGGGCTTCTCGCCGCCGACGCCGACGCGATCGTCTTTGTCGCCAAGACCTGGGACTATCACGTCCATGTCGCGCTTGGCTGCACGCTCGAGGAGAACCTAGAGAGCATCGCCGACAGCGTGAAGGCCGCGGTCGCCGCGGGCCGCGAGGCGATGGTCGATTGCGAGCATTTCTTCGACGGCTACAAGGCCAATCCGAAATACGCGCTTCTCTGCGCCAAGACCGCGATTGAGGCCGGCGCGCAATGGGCGGTCCTATGCGACACCAACGGCGGAACGCTTCCCCATGAGGTCGAGCGTATCGTCGGCGAAGTCGCGCGCGTCATTCCGGGCGAGCATCTCGGCATCCACGCGCACAATGACACCGGCAACGCGGTCGCCAACTCGCTCGTGGCGGTCCGCGCGGGCGCGCGGCAGGTGCAAGGCACGCTGAACGGGCTCGGGGAACGGTGCGGCAACGCCAATCTCGTCACTCTCATCCCGACCTTGGCTTTGAAGCCCGAACTGGCGGAGCGCTTCGAGACCGCCGTCACGCCTGAGGCGCTGCGTCAGGTCACCCATGTCTCGCGCGCATTCGACGAAATGCTCAACCGCGCGCCGAACCGATACGCGCCTTACGTCGGCGCCTCGGCCTTCGCCACCAAGGCCGGCATTCACGCATCCGCGCTCGCCAAGGACCCGCGCACTTACGAGCATGTGGCGCCCGAGAGCGTCGGCAACAAGCGCGCTGTGCTTGTCTCCGATCAGGCGGGGCGCTCGAACCTGCTCGCCGAACTCGGTCGGCTAGGGGTCGAAACGGATCCGTCCGATCCGCGCCTGACGCGCCTGCTCGACGAGGTCAAGGCGCGCGAGGCGCAGGGTTTCGCCTACGAGGCGGCCGACGCGTCGTTCGAGCTTCTGGCGCGCAGCATATTGGGCGGCGTGCCGGAATTCTTCGCCGTCGAGAGCTTCCATGTCGGGGTCGAGCGCAAGCTGGTCGCGCCCGGCGTGACCTATTCGGCGTCGCAGGCGGTGGTCAAAATCCGCATCGGCGAGGAGCGGCTCATCTCGGCCGCCGAAGGCAACGGCCCCGTCAACGCGCTCGATCTCGCGCTGCGCAAAGACCTCGGGGCCTACCAGAAATATATCGAGGACCTCGAACTGCGCGATTACCGGGTGCGGGTGTTCCAGGGCGGCACCGACGCGGTGACGCGTGTCTTGATCGAATTCGGCGACAAGAGCGGCGATACCTGGTCGACGGTCGGCGTCTCGGGCAACATCATCGACGCGTCGTTCCAGGCGCTGGTCGACGCGATCACCTATCGGCTGCTCAAGGTCGGCGTCGCGGCGCAATAATTTTTCTTCCACGCCGGGAATAAACTGCGCCTTCCCAGAGTCCTCTCCCTTGAACGGCGCCTTTCGCCGGACATGGAGAGACAAAATGGTTGACGATCGCGACGGCGGCCTTGACCGCCGGCAGACCCTGAAATGCATGCTGTGGGCGGGGACGGGCGTCGTCTGGACGGTCGCTGGCGGCGTGCCGTCCTCGCGCCTGATCGGCGCAGCCAGCGCGGCGGAGGGAGGCTTTTCCTTCGTCCAGATTTCGGACAGCCACATCGGCTTCGAGAAGCCCGCCAACCCGGACGCGCGCGCCACCCTCAACGCCGCCCTCGACAAGATCGCGGCGTTGCCCGGAAAGCCCGCCTTCATGATCCATACCGGCGACATTACCCATACCGCTAAGCCGAACGAATTCGACGACGCGCTGCAAATGATCGGTCGCGCCAAGCTCGACGTGCACTACGCTCCGGGGGAGCACGACATCCTCGACGCCAAGACGCGCGACGCCTATTTCGATCGCTTCGGCAAGGGCGCAGGCGGCGGCTGGTATTCCTTCGACCAGGGCGGCGTCCATTTTGTGTCGCTCAACAACGTCGTCGATCTCAAGAAGAACGGCCTCGGCTCGCTCGGACACGACCAGCTAGAATGGCTCGAGGACGATTTGCGCGACAAGTCGGCTTCGACGCCGATCGTCGTGTTCTGCCATATCCCGCTCTGGATGATCGCGCCCGAATGGGGTTGGGGCACTGAGGATTCGGCTCAGGCGCTCAGTTATCTCGCGCGCTTCGGCTCGGTGACCGTCCTCAACGGCCATATCCATCAGCTCCTGCAGAAGGTCGAAGGGAACGTGACCTTCCACACCGCGCGCTCGACCGCCTTTCCCCAGCCCGCGCCGGGGACCGCGCCCGCGCCGGGCCCCAAGCTCGTGCCGGCGGGAGAATTACGCAAATGGCTCGGCGTCCGGGAGGTCGTCTATGCGCCCTCGCCCGCGACGCTCGCCGTCACCGACACCGATCTGGCTTGAGGCTGCGCTCATGAGAAGACGCTTCGCGCTGGCGCTGGCGGCGCTGCTCGCCGCCGGCCCGGCCGCGGCGGCGGGCGACGCCGATCGCGGCGAAACCATCTATGAAGCTTGCCAGGACTGCCATTCGCTCGACAAGAACGACGTCGGCCCGCGTCATCGAGGCGTATACGGCCGCAAGGCGGCCTCCTTGCCCGATTACGACTATTCCGACGCGCTCAAATCCGCCAATATCGTCTGGAACGAGGAGACGCTCGATAAGTGGCTGACCGATCCGCAAGCCGTCGCGCCGGGCGCCAAGATGGTCTTTCATCTGGAAAATGCGCAGGACCGCGCCGACGTGATCGCCTACCTCAAGGAACGAGCGAAATAGGTCGGCGCGGGGCGCAAGGACGCGCCCGGTGATCGACGACGTCGGGCGGCGGCGGTTCCGCGAAATCGTTCCGCCGCTGCTTGACGACGCCTTCACGCTCGCCAAGTGGCTCACCCGGAGCGCGACCGACGCCGAGGATGTCGTGCAGGAGGCGGCGGTGAGAGCGTTGAACGCTTTGGCGACGGTCTCGGTGGATCGGCCGCGGCCGTGGTTTCTGGCAATCGTCCGTAACGCCGCAATGACCTGGATGGCGCGCAATCGCCCGAAAGCTCTGGCCTATGCCGGCGATTTGACCGATCTGGAAGCGATCGACGCCAGCGACGTGGCGGAGGGCCCGCTTGATCCCGAACAAGCGCTCATCGCCCTCGAAGAGGGGGACCGCCTGCGCCAGGCGATCGCCGACCTTCCCTCGCCCTTCCTGGAAACGCTGGTGATGCGCGACATCAACGGCCTCTCCTATCGCGAGATTGCCGAGGCGACCGATTCGCCGGTCGGCACGGTCATGTCGCGCCTCGCGCGCGCCCGCTCGGCGATCGTCAAAGCCATGAAGTCGAACCCATGACCGATTCTTTGTCCGACAACCGTATCCTGAGGCTCAACGCAGCCGTCGACGGCGAGTTAGACGCCGCCCATTGGCTCGAGCTTGAGCGGGATATGCGCGACGACCCCGCGCTCGCGGCCCAGTACCGGCTCATCGCTTCGACTCGCGGGGCGATCCGCCTCCATGCGCCGCGCGAAGCGGCGCCGCGCGCTCTGCGCGAGCGCATCGCCGCGCTAGTCGAGCCGGCGCCGGTTCGGCGGCCTTTCTGGACCGGAGCGCGAACGCTCGCCCTCGCCGCTTCGATCGCCGCGGTCGCGTTCGCCGCTGGCGCAGGCCTCATGACGGTGCGGGGGCCCAGCGCCACCGACTCCGTGGCCCAGCGCCTGGTCGCCGATTTCGCACGGAGCCAGATCGCCGGTCAGCCGTTCGACGTCGCGTCCTCGGACCGGCACACGGTCAAGCCGTGGCTCGCCGCGCACGCGACGATCAGCGCCGAAATCGTCGATCTCGGGCAAGAAGGCTTCGCGCTCGAGGGCGGACGCATCGCCGTCATCGATCGCGTGCCGGCGCCGACGCTCGTCTATCGCAAGCGGGAACATCTGATCGCCGTCACCGAGCTTCCGGCGACGATGGCCGGCGCGCGGGGCGGCGGCCCGATCGAGACCATCGACGGCTTTCACGTCGCCCGCTGGTCGGACGCGAATTTGAGTTATGTCGCCGTCAGCGACATCGACGAGAAGGACCTCGGCGCCTTCGCCGAGGCGTTCCGAGCGGCGCAAAAGCCGGCGGCGGAGGGGACCGGACGGTGATCGCCGTCCTCGATGGGAGGCGAACGCGCCTGCGCCCACTCAGGCATGGACGTGTCGAAGCTCGCCGGGACGCTCACTCAGCCCGCGTCGAGCCAGACGCTCGAAGGAGTTCCGGATCACTTGCCAGTCTGACCGGCATTGGGCAGGGAGCGATTTGGCGACACGGGGACAGCCTCGCGCGCCATTTTCAACAATTCATCGCGCGACGGGCCGAGCCCGCGCGTTGGCTCGCTGATGCTCGCCTCGATGGCCTGTCCCTGCCAGGAAACGGCGCGCGTTTCGGCCTGAGCCGAAGCCGCAAACGCGCCGGTGAACGCAACCATCAAGCAAACCGAGATCCTGCTCATTGAGATTCTCCATTGGGTTGAAGCCAACCCGGCCGCGCCACTCGGGGCTATTTCGGGCACCCCTTTGACACGTAGTCGAAAAGACCTCCATAATTTTCTTGTCTAAAATAAGGGCCAAATGTGATGCCTGGCCAAATCGGCATCCCGAACGAGGTGACGCCGATCACCACGTTGTCATCCGCGCTTTCGCCCGTGCTGAAATTGGCGATCCAGGCGCCTCCGCTGGTGCCCTCGGTCATGTTGGGATTTGCGTGCATCAGAATGATTTCATTCGACCGGGAAAGCGCTAGCGCCAGCAACCCTGGGTCGCGCTGGATAATCATGCCCCCTTCAATCGCGCCAGGATAGCCGATCTGGGTGGCCATCGGATGTTTGCCGAGCCAATCGGTCTCCACTTTGAGGTGACCTGTTATGCTGTCATGATTCACCAGTATCATCGCATAGTCATACTGCATCGCGCTCTCAAACGCTTGCTGTTTTACCTCATCGGTGGCGGTCGGGCTTAGCTTCGGCACGTAAGCGCCAAGATGTCCTGTACAAACTACTTTGTAGATATCTGAAGCGTTGTCATTTTGATACTGGAGGAAAAAAAACATCTTGCTTGTATCGTACCACTCCCCAGTCGCCTGGTCGCGCACACAATGGGCTGCCGTCAGAAGGACTCTGGGCGCTATGAACTGAGCGGTGCAGGAGAACGTCTGTGCCTTGACGTTCTGGAACACCAACAGTCCTACCCATTTGAGCGGCGCCACGGCGGGATTTCCCGCGATGAGCGGTTGCGGGCTGTCCTCGGCGGCCGCCATCGTGCTCAACGCGATGGCGACGGCCAATCCGACGAGCCAGCGATAGATGCGCATGACGCTTTCTCCATAAGCCCGCCCGCGGGCGCTCGAGGTCCCAGGCGATTGTCCCTGTTCACACATATTGCGCGGACTTACCTTCGGCTGACAAGAGCAGCGCGGCGCCCCTTCCCTCTCGGCCCCCCGATCCCTATATTGCGGTCGCCGTCCGCAAGGACGGCTATGGCGATAAATGGGCATCGGAATAAGTCTTTCGGACCCGGGGGCAGTACCCGGCGCCTCCACCCAAGCCCGCCATGCAAGCGGGCTTCGGCGGGGGCGAAATAGGTTCGACGGGGGACCCAAAGGGTGATCTTTTGCTCGGCATGATACCGCCGTTATCGGGTCAAACCTATAGTTGCGAATGACAACTATGCTCCGGTGGCCCTCGCTGCGTAATGCAGCGCTGGTACTGGGAATCAAGTCCTAGGGGTTTGCACTTCTAGGCGGGGTCCGGAGGCGCCTGGCAACAGAAGCCTCCACTTCCTTTTCCGCCGGCCCCAATCGGCTCGCGATGCAGATTGCAATGCCCCGGACGGTCGGCTAGTTCTGGCGCCATCGAGCTCATTTCTGATGGCGACCGACCTCATTCGCTACGACCTCCTGGTGCAGGATGCGCTGCGCTCCGTTGTGCGCAAGGTGCTCGCAGACACCGCGCGCGCTGGGCTCATCGGCGACCATCACTTCAACATCGCGTTCAAGACCCACGCGCCAGGGGTCGTCGTTCCGCCCGCGGTCAAGAGCCGTTTTCCCGACGAGATGTCGATCATCCTCCAGCATGAGTTCTGGGACCTGGTCGTCACCCAGGACGCGTTCGAAGTGAATTTCAACTTCTCACGCAAGCCCGAACGATTGATCGTGCCGTTCGATTCGATCACCGGCTTCACCGATCCGTCGGTGCCGTTCGGCTTCAAGCTCGAGCCGCGCGTGCCGGAGCCTGCGGCGGGCCGCGCGCCCGCGATTGTAGGAATGCAGGAATTGCCGCCGCCCGCGCCGGCAAAGACCGCGCCGGCCAAGCCCTCGTCCGTGGCCGCCGCAGCGAAGTCTAGCTCGCGGGCAGAGAAGCCCGCCGACCCCGGCGGCGAAGCCAAGGTCGTGTCGATTGACGCCTTCCGAAAGAAGTAGCCGAGGCCAGTTTGAGCGAGATCGTCAATCTGCGCCGGGCGCGAAAGCAAAAGGAGCGCGCGAGCAAGGAAGCGGCCGCGGCTGAGAACCGCGTCGTCTTCGGCCGGACAAAGGGCGAGAAGCGTCTCGCCGAAAGCGAGCGCGCGCTTGCCGAGGCGAGCCTCGACGCCCGCCGGCTCGCGCGCCCTGATGCCGACTGACGCCGCGAACACGCGCGTTGTCAAACGCTCGCTGGTGATCGCCGGTCATCGCACCAGTATCTCGATCGAAGACGCCTTCTGGCGCCGGCTGCGCCGGATTGCGCTTGAGCGCGGACAGTCGCTCAATGGGCTTGCGGCGATGGTCGACGCCTCGCGCGGCGGCGCTAATCTCTCATCGGCCATTCGCGTGTTCGTGCTCGAGGCCGAGAGCGAGGCTCAGAGCGGCGCCTCCCGAGCCCATCGGGACAGCACGCCGCGTTAAAGTCCGCCTGGCGGCGCATCGCCCTGGGTCGAGTGCGCCTTCGGTCTCGCCGGCGGCATAGGCGCCGCCGGCGCATTGGCGCCCAGATCCTCGCTCTTCGCCGCCGCGGGCGCGGGCGCAAACGGAGCCTTTGCTGCCGCCTCGCCATCCGGCGACTCCGCCTTGACCGCTTCGGCGTTTTCGGCGGCCGCTTTTTCGGCCGCTGCTTTTGCGGCCGCGGCTTCCGCGGCCTTCTTCGCCGCCGCTTCGAGTTCGGCCGCCTTCGCCGCTTCCTCCATGGCGCGCAAGTGCTCGGCGAGCCCCTTCAGCCGCGCCTGCTCGACTTCGAAGTCCTGGATTTCCTGCTGCCGGCGATCCATGTACCGCTCGCCCTTCAGACGGCGATTGAAGAAAGCCCGTTCGCGTATGTCGGCTTCCATCGTGGCGATGCGGTCGGTCTCGCGCGCGATCGCCTGCGCCGCGAGCGCGGCGGAAAGAGCGCTGACGTCGAGCTGCCGCTTCGGCGCCTCGAGGAGGTTATCAACCACGACCGTCGCGCTCGGCGGCGGTCCCGACCAGAACTTCAAGCCGCTGGCCGGTGAGGAGAGCGTGAGGCGCGTCTCGGCGGTGAGCTTGCGCAGATCGAGGTCGGCGTTCAGCGCGCCGTCGTAGCGCCGCCCGGCAATGCTGATCGGGCCGATCTTCATGACGCCCGCGCTGAGCGCGGCCGGCGCCGACCCGTCCGGAACCGACAGTGGTCCCCGGTTGAGCTCCTCGCCGAAGGCGAAGGCGATATTGGTCTCGTCCACCGGCGCGTCGGGGTTCTGCGCCTTGACGACAACGCGATCGAGAGCGGCAGGATCGCTTCGCGCCAGCGCCGCCCCGCTGAAATTGACTGTCCCCGCGCCGGCGAGCCCATCGATCAGCGCCGCGGGAGTGCGCCCTGTCGAGGCGAAGTCGACCGCTCCCCCGACGCGGCCCGAGAATCCGGGCCGTTCGATGGCGACCGAGTTGACACTCAACGATCCGGTAAGCGTCGCCGCGTCGCCGTCGCGGCGGAGCGTCGCCTGGCCGGAGGCGTCGCCTCGCGCAATCTGCATTTTGAGGTCATCGAGATCGAGCCGGCCCCTGTCATAGCGCAGCATGGTCGCGAACCCTCGCGCCGAGAGAGCGTCGGTCAGGTCGAGCGTTCCCACATTGAGCTTGACGGCAGTGGACGGCGGACGCAGCGGCGCCGGGGCGAATTTCGCATCGGACCAGCGCGCTCCCGCCTTGCCCGGCTGGGGCGGCCCAAGCGCGAGCGCCAGAATGGCGCCCATCGGCAGTCGGTCGACGGTGAGATCGCCTTCGATCTCCGCCGGCGCAGCCGACCGCGCGCCTCGCGTCACAGCGCCAAGCGCCTCCTCGGCGCTCGAGATCGCGGCGCTCGCCTCAGGGGCCGCAGCGAGCGTCGCGACAGGCTCATAGGTCAGCTCACCGCTGGTCTTGACCCCGGCTATCGTGGCCGCGAGCTTCGAGAACGTCCACTTGTCGCCACGCAAGGTTGCGTCGAATCCGATATCGGCAGGTCCAAATGCGCCGCCGCTGACGGGCGCAAGACCGAGGGCGGCCGAGACCGCGGCAAGGTTCGACGCCTTGACCTTGGCGGCTCCAAACAGTTTTGCGTCGTCGCCCTCGGCCGCGGGCAGGAACCGGCCACGCCACGTCAGCTCCCCGCCGGGGAGCGAGGACGTCGCGTCGACGTCGTACCCCTGCGTCCATGCGCCGGCCGCGTCGAGCGCAATGTGCCCGCGCCCGCCTCCCGCCGGCGCCGCGCGCAGACCGAGCTGCTGCAGCATCGCGCCCAAGTTTGGGGAATCGAGGCTGACGGAGAGAGAGCGGCCACCGTCCTTCGGCTGCGGGTCGAGCGCAACCGTGAACTGGGTTTCGCCCGCCGATCCGTTGGCGCGCAACGAATCGATCGCCGGCCGGTCGCCGCCGCCGTGAGCTTCGAAGGTCAGCGCCGCGGGCGAGAGCGCGTCTGCCCGATCGACCAGAATCCTGCTCCATTCGCCCGGCGCCAGACGCGAAACCAGCGTAGCGAAATCGCGCACCCGGTCGGCGCGCAAATGGCCGGTCGCGCCGAGCGAATCGCCGTCGATCGCGCCCTGCACGTCGAGTGAGGCGCCTCCCAGTCCGGCGATGCTCAGGCGCTCGAGAGTGACGTTCGGCCCGCTCTTGACCGCCTTCAGCGCCACCCGGCCGCTGTCGACCTCGGTCTCGCCGACGCGGGCGATATGCAGGGAGCCTGCCTGGAGCGAAATCGAAAGGTCCATGTCGCCGATCATTTTTGCGGCGGCGAGGCTGGGCAGCGTGTCGACGTCGAGCGAATCGGTTGTGAGGTCGAGGTCGATGCGGCCAGCCTTCCCATCGGCCGGACCCGCGATGGCAAGGGAACCAGCCAGCGTCGTTCGATCCAAAGTCAGCTTGAGATTGCGTCCCGAGACCTTGGTCGCCGACGCTTGGACCTCGCCCTTGAACGCGGCGCTGCGATAGGCGAGCGCTTCGCCGAACGCGGCGACCCTGGCCGCAGACTCCGGCGCGCCGAGGCTTGCCCAGTCGCGAAGCAGCGCGAAGTCGGGGCTGTTGAAATCAACGTCGCCGCGGAACTTCACCGCGGCGCCGGCGTCGAGGTCGCCCTCGCCCCCGATTCGGCTCTGTCCCGGAAGACCGAGGCTGAAGCGCAGATGCAGCGGCGCCCCCGGCTCGGCTCTGAGCGCCACGGTCGCCTCGGGCAGCGTTTGCGCGCCGAGGATGATCGGCGCGGCCGAGGCCCGGGCGTCGATCGCGATCCGGCCTTGCCGGCCCTCCAGCGCCGCCGCGGCGATCCGCGACAGGAGCGTCACGGCGCGCGCGGGCGCGACGCCGTCCTCGCCCTTGCGGCGCATGAGCGCGTCGAGGTTCGCCTGTTTGGCTTTCAGATCGACGCTGAGCCGGGGCGGCGAGCCGAAAGCAAGCGTCGCGTCCCCAGTCGCCCGGATCGCCCGTTCTTCCGGTCCGAGCCGAAACTCCGCCCCGCGAAGGACCGCCTGGGCGAAATCGACGGTCATCGGTCCGGCGACGCGCCATGGCGTCGGCTCATTCTCGCCGGGCGCAGTTCCAGTCAAAGTGGCCGTACCCGCCAGTCGAAATCCGGCGAGCGAGCCGGCCGCCTCGCCTTCGAGCATGCCTTCAAACTGCCCGGTCGGCCAGCTCGGACCCGCGTCCACCTCGACACGGAGCGGCGTCCCGTCCGGCGCCGGCTTTTGTGTGGCGAGCCTGAAAACGACCGGGGCGCCGTCGGGGCCGGAAAACTGGCCAGTGAGCTGGGCGGGCCCGTCGAGAGACGGAAAGGCTGCGTCGATGTCCACGCCGGCGATCTCCGACGCGGGGCCATTGGCGCCGTCGACCCGGATCCGCCCGTCCCGCACGCTAAGGCGGTCGACGCCGGTCGACCGCAGGCGCGCCGGGTGCAGCGTCGGCAACCGCGGCTCGCCGTCGGCGCCGCGCAGGATCATCAACACCGGCTTGTCGAGGCTGATGTCCGAGAACCGGATCTGGCCGCTCGTGAGCGCGACGAGCGCGAGCTCGAGCCGCGCCGAGTCGAACGACAGCTTGGGACCGTCCGGGCCTGGCGCGGACAACGAGCCGGCGCTGAGAGCAAGATAGGGCGTCGGAAGGAGCCTGACCTCGACCGGTCCGGTCAGCGAGACATTCGCGCCGGTGAGCGCGCGCAGCCGCGCCTCGATCTCGGCGCGATGCGCGGACCAGTCGATAAGCATGGGCGCTACGAGCGCTGCCGACATCACGGCGACGAGCGCGACCGCGATGATGGTCAGGACATAGCGCACGGGGAAACGATTTCCACTCTGCCTCGACGAGTCGCCTCGAGAACGACCTGGCGACCATCGCGGTGCAAAATGGCGCGAAAGTATGACCGTGACAACAAACGGCGCTCACCGGCTCATGAGCGACGCGCCTTTCCGGCGCGCGCCGTGGAGTAGTCCTCATGTTCCGTTGATCACGCCGTGGCTTTCGATTTTCGACGAACCTTCGCGTCCGCCGCCACGATCTCGATAGCGCGCCATCCATACGAGGCCGGCTTCGGTGCTTGTGAGGGGCCGGTATTCGCATCCGACCCAGCCGCCGTAGCCGAGCCGGTCGATCAGCGGCAGCAGGAAGGCATAGTTGATCTCGCCTGCCCCTGGCTCATGCCGGCCTGGGTTGTCGGCGATCTGGATATGGGCGATTTGAGGCATCGCTTCTTCGAGGCGGCGCGCGAGATCGCCCTCCATCACCTGCATGTGATAAATGTCGGCTTGCAGATGGAGATTGTCGGACCCGACGCGCTTCATGAGCCGCAGGGCCTCGGCGCTGCGATTCAGGAAAAAACCGGGCATGTCGCGGGTGTTGATCGGCTCGATCAGGAGCCTCACGCGGCGCACGCGCAGCGCCTCGGCGGCGAAAGCGAGATTGGCGACGAAGGTCTCCTCGAGGATACCCCGATCGGCGCCAGGCGGCGCAATGCCGGCGAGGCAGTTGAGCCGCGCACAGCCAAGCGCATCGGCATAGTCGAGAGCGCGCGAGACGCTCGTCGCGGAACTCCTCTTCGCGGCCGGGCAGGATTGCGATTCCGCGCTCGCCAGCCTCCCAGTTTCCGGCGGGGAGGTTGAACAGCGCTTGCGTGAGGCCGTGGTCGGCGAGCCGACGGGCGATGTCGCGCGCGGGGTGCTCGTAAGGCGAGGCATACTCGACGCCCTCAAACCCTGCCCGAGCGGCCGCCGCGAAGCGGTCGAGGAAAGGCAGCTCCGTGAACAGAAAGCTCAGGTTGGCGGCGAATCTTGGCATACCGTCCCCGTGGCCGGAGACCGGCGTCCTCGACCCGTCAATCCTGAGCCCCGATCAGTGCGCCAGGGCCCGGGCTCGACGAGCGGCGCGCTCGCCGGCGGCGCGCATTTCCTCGGTCGCAAGCCTTGCAAGGCCCAGCCCGGCGTAGTCCACGCGATAGTAGCCGTCCGCGCCCAGCTCGACCGCGCCTCGATTGCGCTCGTCGGCAAGCAGCTCCTGCGCCATGACGCCCCGGAACTGGCGATCCTCGCCGAGGTAGCGGAAAGTGTACAAACTCACCCCGTGGGCCGCCTCACCTGTGCGCTTGACATCCGTCTTCAAACGACGATCGGACGGAACACCCTCGCCCGGCTCGCCCCGCTTATTAAGGGCGAGCGCGACGGCGTCTTCGGCCGAAGTCGAAGCGGCAGGCGCAGCCGCGATGTGCTCGAACCCGAGAAGCTCAGCATCGTCCAAATCCGCCGATTCGGCCGTGATCGCTTGTTGATTCTGAAGTTGAGTCATTTGGATTTCTCCGCTTCGCCGCCAAGGTTAGAGTTGAGCTTCATAAGCCCGGCCGATCTTGCCAGCCGGGGACGCGCGCTTTCCGGACCCACTTTGACTCCCGGGGCCGGTTCAGCTCGCCAAGGCGCCGGCCCGACGCGCGGCGCGTTCGCCGGCGGCGAGCATATCGTTCGTCCCGAGGTTCGCAAGGCCCAGCTTCGGGTAGTGGACGCGATAGTATCCGTCTGAGGTTGCTTCGACTGCGAGACGATGGCGCTCGTCGGCAAGCAACTCCTGCGCAATGACGCCGAGGAATTCGCGATCCTCGCCGATGTAGCGGAAACTGTACAAACTCACCCCGTGAGCAGCGTCCCCGACGCACTTCACATGCGTCTTCAGACGACGATCGGAGATGATGGGAGGCCCTTCGCCATTGTCGCCTCGCTTGTTGAGCGCAAGCGCGACGGCGTCTTCGGCCGAAGTCGAAGCGACAGGCGCAAAATCGATATGTTCGAACCCGAGAAGCTCAGCATCGTCCAGGTCCGCCGATTCGGGGCGTCGTCGCTTTTTGATTCTGAAGTTGATTCATTTGTGCTCCCTCTCCGATCCGAAAATCAGGAATGCGGTGCGGCCTGCGCGGCCGACCCAGTCCGACTTCTCCGCGATCGAACGTCAGCTCGGGTTCGGACCTTCGCCCAATATCCCTCTTTTGTTGAAGGCAAGGGCGACCTGTTCGGCCCGGACCTCTTCGTCGCACTCCGGCTCGAGCCATTCGAACCCGAGCAGTTCCGCGTCGTCGAGGTCTGTCAACTTGGAAGTCGCGGTCTTTTGATCCCGAAGCTCAGTCATTTGGTCTCTCCGCTGTTATACGAAAGGTAAGCAATTTCGCCGTAACGGTACGTCGCCGGCAGGTGCTGGTCGCATGGCGGGGGGCCATCCACTCTCTAGGACTGGCCCCCCTCTTTGGTGGGCGGCCATCCGATCTAGACCGGCTCGGGGCCTTCACCGATGAGTGCGTTGTCGGGGCCTTCCCCTCCGCCGAGCGCGTACTCCACGCCCTCGCCGATCATATCCTCCATACCTTCTCCACCGAAGATCGCATTCTCAGCCATTTGGATTCTCCATTCTATGGGCAATGTTACGCAAATACGCGTCTACGCCAGCCAGCACGCACAATGCCGGGTAGGACTTGGGGTTTTGAAGGTCCCGCCTGATCCAATCTTTGGCTCGCCGAAATTCGGATCTCAGAGGATGTGAAAAGTTCGGCGACGCCAGAGCGAGTCAGCCTGGCTCATCTCCCCATTTCAGGACCCTCGCCGCCACCGAGCGCCGCATTTTTATTCAGCAATTCCGCCATTTGGATTCTCCCCTCCAATAGAAATTGTTAACGCCAATACGCTCTACGCCACCCCGCCGGCACGCGCGGCTGACTTCAAATGGGGCGTCCTCTTGACGACCCTCACCCAGAAAATTCGTCCCATGCTCCCCTGGGATATCTGTCCTGCCGGAGCGCTCGATAAGCCACACGTCCCGAGTTGTGATTCGCGAAAAATCCGTTTACGTGACCCAAGGGCAATTGTAAAGACATGTGACCAAATTGCGACGAACTTACGTTGAGGCTCCGTTGATTGCGCGCCCGTCATCCCGATCCATGGAGCCCTTTCTTCCGCAAAACGAAGGCATGGTCCTAGATCTCGACCGCAGGATGCGGACCAAGCTGGCGTCAAGCCTTGCGCATATCTTCAACCGGACAGCCTTGACGCTCAGTATTGAAGACAGAGAACTTGAGCCATTGGTCGGGCAGATTGTGGCGCATCGGGTGAAGCCATCGGTTTTCGCGACATATTTTGAGCTCGTTTTCGCCTTGAAGGCGAATCGCCTGGACGAGGCCGCCCGTCTTTGGCGGCTAATTGCCGCGGCCGTCACGGACACGCCGACCCTCGACGTCGCTCCGCTCACCGCCGAGGCGCTCGGCGAGGACGCCGCTCGCTTCGTGCGGCTGTTGAACGCCGGCGAGAGAGGGGCGATTTTCGGGCCGCCCGACGCCGCGCAATGGCCCGCCTTCGTCGCCGGGGTCGCGGACGCTTTTTCGCTCCTGGAACTGACCGACGCCGCGCTCGCGGCTGAAATCCGGGCGCTGATCGTGCTGGTGATCGGTTCCGCGCCCTTGACCCCTGCGCTGTCGTTCGGTGGCGTGACTTCCCTTACCCTTTGGGGCGCAGTCACATTGAATTCCGAAATTCATCGAACGCCACTCGAAATCGCCGACGGGCTTGTTCACGAAGGCGCGCATACGCTGCTGTTCGGCTATGCGGCCGACGAGCGGCTCGTCCGCAATACCGATTCGGAGCGCTTCGCCTCACCCCTGCGTCCTGATCCGCGCCCGATGGATGGCGTCTTTCACGCAACGTTCGTTTGCGCGCGGTTGCACCTCTTTTATCACCGTTTGCTCGAGCGCCGCCCTCGGAGCCTGGGCGGCTTCGACCCGCGCGCGATCGAAAAGAGGATGGCGCAGTTGGCCAGCCGGTTCGGCGACGGCGCCCGGCTGATCGCCGACAAGGCCAGTTTGACTCCGCTGGGAGAGAAGATATTGCGCTCGTCTGTCGATTACATGTCCCATGACGCTGCAGCTTGACGCGGAAATCGAACGCGCGGTCATCCATGGCCCGCCGCGCAGGCTCATGGACGGCTCCGCGCCTACGGTGATGGAGAATATCGCCCGTCGCGTCGCAGAGGCGCCGGACGGGCTCATGCGCAGCTTCCAATCCGACGGAACGCTGAGGGAGCAGACTTTTGCTGAAGCCTGGCGGCGATCCGGGGACATCGCCGCCCGATTGCGCCGGCTCGGGGTCGGTCCCGGCAGCCAGACCGTAATGCTGCTCGGCGATCTTCTCGACTTCGTCCCGAGTTTCTGGGCGTCGCTGCGCGTAGGCGCGACCCCGATGCCTCTCAGCGGCGTCGCCCACGTCGCCACGGCTGAAGAGCTCACGAAATTGGCCGCGCGTCTGGAACGCCCGGCGCTTATCGCCGACGCGCCGACGCCCGACCTCGGCCGGCTCACGGCTCTGCTGCCCGATGCGCCGATCCTCCGCCTTTCGTCGCTCTCAGGCGAAGCCGACGCGGGCGAAAATGAAGCGCTGAATCCTGACGAAGAGCCGGACATTATCTGTTTGCTCCCGACCTCGGGTTCGACCGGGACGGTGAAGTTCGTGATGCTCGACCGGCGGGCCGTCCTGAATCGTTTTTTCTCGCAAAACTATTCGCTGCCGTCACTGAAGGCCCATGTCCTCAACGTCTTCCCGTTCGAAGGCGTCAGCGGGCTGCGCGCTTTGTTCCCGAATCAGGCGAGCGTCACTCAGCTGCACCCGCGAACGCTCACCATCCGACCGCTGGCGATCTTCGAGGCGATCGAGCGATTCGCCGTCACGATTGTGCAGATGACCAATTCCACCGCCGCGCGTCTGGTCGAAGACGCGGCGAACGAGAAACGCAGTTTCGATCTCAGCTCCATCAAGATGGTCGGACTTGGGGGTGAAACCGTGACGCGGCTGGTCTCGACCCGCTTCGACGCCTTGCTGCGGCGCAACGGCGCCGTGGACGTGCTGCGCGCTGGCTATGGGACGACCGAGACCAGTTCCCTGCTTGCCGGCGCGGACCCCTCCACTTGTCCGCTGGATGAGGCGGGCGCGCCGATCCTCGGAGGCGCGGCCGCAGGCGTCTCACTGCGGATTGTCGGCGACGACGGCACGACGCTCGGTGAGGGCGAGGCGGGACACGTTGAGGCTTTCGCACCGCAGACGCTGTTTGCCGGCTACTGGAAAGAGCCGGAACTGAGCCGCGACTGCATGACCGCCGACGGCTGGTACAAAACGGGAGACCTGGGCGCGATCGAGGACGGCGGCTTTTCGTTTCGCGGCCGCGCAAAGCAAACCCTGGTGGTGGCGGGGCGAAAATTCTCGCTCGACGACATCGACGCCTGCCTGCAAAGCGACGCGGACGTTGGCCGGCAAACCGTGTCATTCGTGTTTCGCGGCGGCGCCGACGCAACCGACGGCCTCGGCGTGGCCGTCGCGATCTCCGAGGGCGAAGTTCTCGATAGCGTTTCGACCGACTGGATACGCAACGCGCTTGTGCGCCGCTACGGTCTTGCGCCCGCGGTCTTGCTGCCGGTTCGATCCGGAGAGTGGCCGCTCACCGCCACCGGCAAAGTCGACCGCAGGGCGCTTGCAGAACGGGCGGCGAAGGCTGGCGCGGAATCAAACGCGGAAACCGCGTCCCGCCCGCCGGAGAGGGTCGACGAAGAGATCCTGGCTGTGCTTTGGCGCGAGGCGCTGAACCTCGCGCGCGGATTTGGCGCCAATGACCACAACTTTTCCGATTGCGGCGACGATTTCGGCCGGGACGACAACTTTTTCGATTGCGGCGGCGATTCCCTTCGCGCCGCCGCCCTATTGATCAGCGTCGACAAGCGGTTCAAACGCCAATTCGCGCTTCGTGATTTTTTCGCTCTTCCGACGTTCAACAATCTTCTTCGCCTTGTCGAAGGGGCTTCAGCCGCGGCGGCGCAGGATCAGGCGGCGGCCGCCTGGCCGCTGCCTCAGGACTTTCGCCGCCACTTTCTCACCTATGTCGAAGGTTGGAGCGGCGAGCGCGTCTCCGACGATCGCCTGATGTTCGGCGCGAACCGGGAAGGCTCGCTGCCGCCGCTTTTCTGCGTGGTCAATGCGGAATACGAGTTCGAAAATCTCGCCGCGGCCCTGGGACCCGAGCAGCCGGTTTACGCGTTTCGCTCGACATATTTCCTGCCCGATTGCGACGAGGACATGATCCAGGCCCTGGCGCTCCGCTACATCAAGGACCTCGAGCAAGTTTATCCGCGCGGGCCGTTGTTTCTCCTGGCCCATTGCGACGGCTGCAAAATCGCCTTGCCGATGGCTCAGCATCTCATGCGGCGCAACCGTCATCTGCCGCTGCTCATTTTGCTCGAATGGGTCATGGAGCCGGCATCTTATCCGGGCGATGTTCTGCTCATCTATGGGAGGGAGAGCACATACCATCCCAAATTCGCCCCTTCCAATCCCGAGCCCGCCTGGCGGCGGATGTTCGGCCGTTTCACCCTCGCGGAGATCGATGGCGAACATGATGTCTTTCTGGACAACACGGGAGCGCTCGCCGGCGAATTGACGCGAAGTTGTGCGCAGGCACTCGATCGATCCCGCCCCTTCGCCCCGCTCACAGAATGCGCCTTCGAACTCGCTGTCGCCAATGCGCCGCGGCGTGCGCAGCCCGGCGCCCGCCTGCGCCTCGAAGTGCGGGTCAAGAACGTCGGGAACGCTCCGGTCGGCGTCGAGCATGCGAACCTCCGTCTCGGCGGCTTCTGGACCTGCGCGGGCGCCACTCATGGGCCCCGTTTCATCGACGCCGCGCCCCTTCCGGCGATCGCGCCGGGAGACGTTTCGGTCGTGAACGTCTGGCTTCATGCGCCGGAGGCTGCCGGTAATTTCGAGCTCGGGCTCGATCTGTTCCAGGAGTGGGCGCACGCGTTGACCGGGCTTGGCGTAGGGCCGGTTCCCGCCAAGATCAAAGTCACCCGCAGAGCGACGCGCATGCATGACTTCCTGCGCTCCTGTTTCCGGCCCGAAAAAGAGACGGTCGCGACGCGACGTTGACGATCGGCGCCGGTCCGAGGGGGCCGCGTCAGACGCGACCGCGCCTGTCGTTCCGTATTGACGCCGCCGCGCTGAGGCATGACATTGCGTTTCAAAGCGTGAAAGCCCCACGCCCGGGGCGGCGCTTCGAGCATTCAGCCGAGCGGGAGGCCACCCCATGGATCTTCGATTGACCGAGGAGGAACTCGCGTTTCGCTCCGAAGTTCGGGAGTTCGTGCGCGACAACCTGCCGGCCTCGATCCGGGAGAAAACCGTCGCCGGCCGGCGCCTTAGCAAGGACGACTATGTGCGCTGGACGCGCATTCTCGCCGCCAAGGGCTGGGCGGCGCCGCACTGGCCCCCCGCTTGGGGCGGCACGGGCTGGAGCCCAATCGAGCTCTCGATCTTTCTCGACGAGACGCAGCGCGGCAACGCGCCAGAACTGGTGGCGTTCGGCGTCAGCATGGTCGGGCCGGTCATCTACACCTTCGGTTCCGAGAAGCAGAAGGAGCGCTTCCTGCCGCGCATCGTCGATCTGCGCGACTGGTGGTGTCAGGGTTTCTCCGAGCCCGGCGCGGGATCGGACCTCGCGAGCCTGAGGACGACCGCGCGGCGCGACGCAGACGGTTGGGTGATATCGGGCCAGAAGACCTGGACCACCATGGCCCAGTACGCCGACTGGATTTTCGTCCTCGCCCGCACCAACCCGCAGGCGAAAAAGCAGGAGGGCATCTCGTTCTTCCTCGTCGACATGAAATCGCCGGGGATCACGGTCAAGCCGATCCAGACCATCGACGGCGGGCATGAGGTCAACGAAGTCTTCCTCGACGACGTGCGCGTTCCCGCCGATGCGATCGTCGGCGAAGAGAACAAGGGCTGGGATTACGCCAAGTTCCTGCTCGCCAACGAACGCAACGGCATCGCCCGCGTCGGCCTGTCGAAGGCGCGGCTCGATCGGGTGCGCGAGCTTGCGTCGATCCCGGTCTACGGCTCAGGGCCAAAGATCGAAGACCCGTTCTTCCGCGCCAAGCTGGCCGAGGTCGAGGTCGAGCTCAAGGCGCTCGAAGTGACGCAGATGCGCGTCATTTCCAACCGCCGCACAGCCGGCAAACCCGATCCCGCCTCCTCCGTGCTGAAGATCAAGGGTTCGGAGATCCAGCAAGCGACGACCGATCTCCTGATGGAGGTCGTCGGGCCCTACGCCCTGCCCTATCAGGAGCCGGACGCCATGAGCAACGAGCCTCCTATCGGCTTGGACTGGGCGGGCCCGCTCGCCCCGACCTATTTTAACACTCGGAAGGTCTCGATCTACGGCGGATCGAACGAAATCCAGCGCAGCATCATCGCCAAAGCGATCCTGGGGCTCTGAGGCAAATGGATTTCGAGCTCAGCCCGGAACAGGAACAGCTCCGCGACAATGTCGCCCGACTGATGCGGGAGCGCTACGGATTCGAGGCTCGCAAAGGCTATCAGTCGAGCTCGCCGGGGTGGAGCGAGGCGCTGTGGCGCGATTACGCCGAGATGGGCCTGCTCGGCGCGCCCTTTGCCGAAGCCGACGGCGGCTATGGCGGCGGGCCGGTCGAGACGATGATCGTGATGGAGCAATTCGGCAAGGCGCTGGCGCTCGAGCCCTATCTTCAGACCGTCGTCCTCTGCGGCGCCCTCCTCAAGCACGGCGCAAGCGGGAAGCAGCGCCCCGAGCTCATTGGCGCGATCGCCGCAGGAGAATCGCGGGTGAGCTTCGCGCACGCGGAAAAGCAATCGGGCTTCGATCTCAACGACGTGGGCTTGCGTGTGGTCAAGGATGGCGGCGGCGGATTCGTCCTCAACGGAGAGAAGACGCTAGTCGGCCAGGGCGACAGCGCCGACAAGCTAATCGTCTCGGCGCGGCTCAGGGGCGCGCGGCGCGATCGCGACGGGATCGGCCTCTTCCTCATCGACGCCGACGCCCCGGGCGTGACCCGGCGCGGCTATCCGACCCAGGACGGCCAGCGGGCGGCGGAGATCGCCTTCGCCGATGTCCGCGCGGCGCCGCACGACGTCATTGGCGCGCCCGACGGCGCGTTTCCGGTCATCGAGCGGGCGGTCGACGAGACGATCGCGGCGCTTGCGGCCGAGGCGGTCGGCGCGATGTCGGAAGCGTTGACGATGACGGTCGAGTATCTCAAGACGCGCAAGCAGTTCGGAGTCACGATCGGCTCGTTCCAGGCGCTGCAACATCGCGCCTCCGACATGACGGTCGCGCTCGAACAGGCGCGCAGCATGATGTATCTGGCGGCGATGATGGCGGGCGAGGACGATGCGGTCGAGCGCGCCAAGGCGATGTCGGCGGTGAAGGCGCAAATCGGCCGCTCCGCCAAGTTCATCGGCCAGCAGGCGGTGCAGATGCACGGCGGCATCGCTATGACTTATGAGTATAAGGTGGGACATCTGTTCAAGCGGCTGACGATGATCGACGCCGCCTACGGCGACGCCGACATTCATGTGCGCCGCCTCGCAGAGCGTGGCAGCCTGTTCGCCTGAGGACCCTTGTCGAGCGCGACGCGAACGATCCTCGTCACCGGATTCGAGCCTTTCGGCGGCGAGTCCATCAATGCGT
This sequence comes from uncultured Alphaproteobacteria bacterium, assembly GCA_963776665.1. GTDB lineage: Bacteria > Pseudomonadota > Alphaproteobacteria > Rhizobiales > Beijerinckiaceae > Roseiarcus. The sequence continues at coordinate 34,284 of CAVZNQ010000022.1, read as the reverse complement.
CGTGGGAAGCAGCGCGGAGGCTTGAAGGCTGGCGCCGCGGCGAGTTCACCGCGGTTGTTCGACTTTTGCCCTGCGCCTATGACGTTTCGCTGAATGAGCTTGTCCGTGCGATCGAGACCCTTCGGCCTGAGGCGGTCCTGATGACCGGCCAGGCGGCGCGGCGCGGCGTCGTCTGCGTCGAACAGTTCGCGCGCAATCTGGACGACGCCGCTGCTCCCGACAATCTCGGCGTGCTGCGAAAGGCGGTAGCCATTTCTGAGGGCGCGCCGGAGCGGCTCGAAGCGGCGGCGCCGGTCAGCGCGATCGCCGGCGCGATAAGAAAGGCGGGAATTCCGGCGCGGGTGTCGAGGAATGCCGGCGGCTTCGTCTGCAACCATCTCTATTTCGGCGCCTTGCGATATCTGCGCGATACGGCGCGGGCGACGCCCGCCGTCTTCGTGCACCTGCCGGCGACCCCCCGGCAGACGAGGCGAATGGCGAGCGTGAGGCCGCTCGCGTCGGCGGCCGCGGCGAAGGCGTTGAGAGTGGCGGCGACGGCGATGGTCGACGTTCGGCCGAAAACAGCATGAGCGGCGCACCGCTCACCCTTGGCGTCGACGGCGGAGCAACGCGCTGCCGCGCGCGGCTGCGCGACGCCAACGGCAGCGCCCTCGTTGAGGCCGCCGGCGCGGCGGCGAATATCCATGTCGATTTCGTCGCCGCTATCGCCGTCCTGCGCGCGCTCGTCGGCGAGGTGATGGACGGGGCAGGTCTCTCGGACGCCGACCGGGCGCGGATCGCGATCGGATTTGGACTCGCCGGAATCGAGGACTTGAGCGACGCGGCTCGGGTCGTCGAGGCGTTTCCGGGCTTTCGCCTCGTGCGGGCGGCGAACGACGCGGTGACCGCATGCATCGGCGCCCATGCCGGCGCCGACGGCGGGCTTGTGATCGCAGGCACAGGTTCGGCGGCGATCGCACGGGTCAAAGGCAAGGAAACCATCATCGGCGGACGCGGCTTCACCATCGGCGACGACGGATCGGGCGCCCACATCGGCCTCGACGCGATGCGGGCGGCAATGCGCGCCTTCGACGGCCTCGGACCGGCGAGCGCGCTCACTGCCGACATCATCGGTCGGTTCGGGGGCGATTCCGTCGCTATGATGCGCTGGGCGCGAGACGCCAAACCCGGCGATTTCGGCGCCTTCGCCCCCGGCGTGTTCAGCCGCGCTGCCGAGGGCGACCGAATCGCGCTCGAGATCGCCGCCCGAGCGGCGGGCGCGATCGGCGCGCTGACGCGCGGAGCGATTGCGCTCGGGGCCGGGCGGGTCGCGCTGGTCGGAGGCGCCGGCGAAGCGTTGCGGCCCTACCTCGAGCCTGATATCGCCGCGCTTCTCAAGCCGCCGCTGCACGACGCGACCGACGGCGCGATTCTGCTAGCCGGCGGCATCATCGCGCCGCAGAGGGAAGCGGCGCAATGAAGGTACTTTCCGGCGCGCGCATCTTCGACGGCGAACGGCTGCGCGACGATTGCGCGCTCGCGATCGAAGGCGACGCGATTCAGGCCCTCACCCGGTTCGAAGACCGTCCCCGCGGCGGCGAGCAGCAAGACCTCGGGGGCGGAATTCTCGCGCCCGGCTTCATCGATTGGCAGATCAACGGCGGGGGCGGCGTCCTTTTCAATGCCGAACCGACTGTGGAAGGGATTGCCGCGATCGGTGCGGCGCATCGCCGCGCAGGCGTCACCAGCTTCTTGCCGACGGTCGTGACCGACGCGCCGCGCATACTGACGCAAGCGCTGGCGGCGGCGCGCGAGGCGCAGAAGCGTGTTCCCGGCGCCCTTGGCGTCCATGTCGAAGGGCCGTTCATCGACCGGCGGCGCAAGGGCGTGCATCCGGCCGAGTTCATCCGGCCGATGCTGGACAGCGACGCGGGCGCGCTGATCGCCGCGCGCCGGGGCGTCATGGTCGTTACCCTAGCCCCGGCGTCCGTCTCCCTCGAGCGGATCGCGCGCCTGGCGAAGGCCGGGATCGTGGTCAGCCTTGGCCATTCGGACGCCAGCGCGGAGGAAGCCGAAAGCGTCTTCGCCGCCGGCGCGGGTGCGGTCACCCATCTTTACAATGCGATGAGCCAGCTTTCCTCGCGCGCGCCCGGGGTCGTGGGCGCGGCGCTTGCGGAAGCGCGCATCATCTGCGGCCTCATCGCCGACGGCGAGCATGCTCATCCCGCCGCCTACCGCGCGGCGATCGCCGCCAAGGGCGCGCATGGGCTCGCACTTGTCTCCGACGCCATGCCGCCGGCCGCCGGCGGGCCGGACGCGTTCGAATTGCAGGGGCGGCGGATGACGCGGGTCGGACATAAGCTCGTAGCCGAAGACGGCACGCTCGCCGGCGCCGCGATCACCATGCGTGACGCGGTCGACTATGTCGTGAATACGCTGGAAATCCCGCTGGCTGAAGCGCTCACGATGGCGACGCTGACCCCAGCAAGGCTCCTGGGCGTCAGCGACCGGATCGGCCGGCTCGCGCCGGGCCTTCGGGCCGATCTCGTCCATTTGACCGACGATCTCGGGGTGACCGGGGTTTGGGCGGGCGGGCGCTCGCTTACAGAGATGGAGGCGGCGGCGTCGTGACAGCGTCCGATCCTGGCGCCTTGTTGCGTTCGCTGTTCGACGCCGCCGTCGCGGCGGCCGATCCGGCGTTGATCGTGCCGCAGCATTTGCCCCAGCCGCCGAAAGGTCGAACGGTTGTCGTTGGCGCGGGCAAGGCGGCGGCGGCGATGGCCGCGGCGGTCGAAAAGCATTGGCGCGGGCAGCTCGAGGGGCTGGTCGTCACCCGCGTCGGCCACGGCGCGCCGACGCGGCGCATTCGCGTCGTCGAGGCCGGGCATCCGAACCCGGACTCCGCCGGCATGGCGGCCGCGCGCGAAATCCTGGCGATGATGCGCGGCCTCACGAGCGACGATCTCGTGCTCGCGCTCATTTCCGGCGGCGGGTCGGCGCTGCTGTCGCTGCCGGGCGGCGAAGTCACGCTTGCCGACAAGCAGGCGATCACCCGCGCGCTGCTCAAGAGCGGCGCGCGGATCGACGAGATGAACGCCCTGCGCAAGCATCTCTCGGCGATCAAGGGCGGAAGGCTCGCGATCGCCGCGGCGCCGGCGCGCGTCGTCGCCCTCATCATCTCCGACGTGCCGGGCGACGACCTGTCGGTGATCGCATCCGGCCCGACGGTCGCCGACGAGACGACGCTGGCCGATGCGCGCGAGGTCCTGGCGCGCTACCGGATCGAGGCCCCCGCGAGCGTCGCCGCCCATCTCGCCGACCCCTTGAACGAGACGCCGAAGCCCGGCGACCCGCGACTCGCCCGCGTCGAGAACCGCCTCATCGCGACGCCGCGCGACGCGCTCGTCGCCGCCGCCGCCAAAGCGCGCGAGGCCGGTTATGCAAACCTCATTCTCGGCGACGCCATCGAAGGCGAGGCGCGCGAATGCGCGATCGTTCACGCCGGCATTGCGCTCAGCGCTGCGCGGCATGGCGAACCTGCTCGCCGGCCCTGCGTTCTGCTCTCCGGCGGCGAGACGACGGTGACAATGCGCGGCAAAGGCCGCGGCGGGCGCAACAGCGAGTTCGCGCTGGCGCTCGCGATTGCGCTCGACGGACACGGCGGGATCTTCGCCCTCGCCGCCGACACCGACGGCATCGACGGCGGCGAAGACAACGCCGGGGCGATCGTAACGCCCGACACTCTCGCGCGCGCTCTGGCGCTCGGGGTCGATGCGCGGGCGCGTCTCGACGACAATGATTCCTATTCGGTCTTCGCCGCGCTTAGCGACCTCGTCGTCACCGGCCCGACCCTCACCAACGTCGACGACTTCCGCGCCATTCTGATCGACCTGGCATAGTCAGGCGACCAATTCTCTCCCCCGGTATCCGAAGACCTCGTTCGCACGGTCGCCTATGCGGCGCTTCGCTTCATCGTAGGCACTCAGCTCCTCGTGCCGACACCCGCAACTGCCCGTTATCGTCATGAACCAGCAGAATGCGCGGCGTGAAGATCGTCAGCCTGTTGTCCACACCTGGACGTACAACCTTGATCGAGCTGCTGATATGTTTCGATCCTAGGAAACGACATATGTTCGCGGTCAAGAGCGAAGGCGCGGTTGAGCGCCCGTTCGGCGAGACCGCCGTCGGCGAGAAAGACCATAGCTGCGCAGAGCTGGGAGCGGAGTGAGAGACGACGGTTGATCAAACTCTTATCCGCGGGTTGGTTACCGCCTTCCGTGTCTTCGTCTCGGGGCTTTCCTCGGTCTAGAGGACGGGCGTCGGGCGCGAGCCCGGCCACATAACTAGCGACGGGAGTTCCCCACCTTTCGTACTCCGCTCCCGGCTCTGAGCAGCGGAAAGAAGAGACCCCCCTTACGCCGGTGCGACCTCTCGACCGATAGCCCACAGGAACGCAGCCATCTCGCGAGCAATCGCAGCCACGACGATCGGAAGCTTCTTGCCTCTTGCGCTGAGACGGCGATAACGGGCGCACAGTCGGACCTGCGCCTTCCAGGCGATGTCGCGCACGAGCTTCGGCAGTCCTTCCAGCCGGGCTCTCAAGGTGTTGCTCACTCGTGCCGGATAGCGATAGGTCCAGGCTGCTTCGATCAGCGCCCGCCGCGCGCGCCGGTTGCCCGCCAGGGTGAGGCCCTTCCGTCGGATCGTATCGCCGGTCGAGCTCTCCGCTGGGACCAGACCGAGGAAGGACATCAGCTGTCGTGGCGTATCGAACCGGCGCACGTCGCCGATCTCCGCGGCGAAGGTTACGGCGACCAGAAACGCCGCGCCGCGCATCGCCTGATAGGCTTCCACGACTGGCGCCATGGACCACTCCGGCACGATGAGAGTGAGTTGCTTCTCGAGGCGGCGCAGTCGTTGGAGCGCATCTTCGATCGCGTCGATCCCTTCCTGAAAGACGATCTGCTGCGCAGCGTGTTCGAACTTCTGATTGGCCAGCCAGCGCCGATGCGCCAGCGTCCAGTGTCCGCCTCCGCTGTAAATCCGACTGTGCCGCAGCAGGAAGGAAAGCAGCTGCTGGCGTTTGCGCCGAAGATCGTCAGCCGCCGCCTCGCGCGCCCGCACAAGATCGCGCACCGCCTCATGAGCCGCGTCCGGCGCCCACACCCCCGTCAGCTCGCCGGCCCGGTGCAGCCGCGCCAGCGTCACCGCGTCGCGCCGGTTCGTCTTGATCCGCTCGCCCGCTCGTTTCGGGATCAGCGCCGGAGCGACCACCATGCAATCGTGGCCGAGAGCCTGAAATCTGGCGATAAAGCCCGTATCCCGTTGGCCCAGCTTCGAAGCAGACATGCAGCCGGTCGTATCGGTCCGCCAATCTCTTGATCGTCCGCTCGATCGGCAGCCAACTGTTTTCCACATCGCCGAGAACCGGACTTCCGGCCCGACCTCCCTCCGCGATCGCCACGGCGTGTTTCTTCTTGGCGACGTCAAAAGCGACAAAAGCTTCGCTATACTTTCCCATGGTCCGCCCTCCGTGCATGAGGCTCGGCTCGGCCTGCCCGAGCAACCCTCGTTCTTATTTGCACGAAAGGGCGGGCCACCGGCTCAGCCCGCGAACATGACGTCTAGGAGATAGCGACGACCCTTTCGGATGAGTTTTGGGAGCGCCACTGGTCGAGAGCAGACGCCGTCCGGACGCAACCCACGCTACACTTGTCGCTGCAGGCTTTCTCCGAATAGAAATGTTGCCGAAGATCCTCCAAGGCGTACGCGGACAGCCTCTTTCCAAATTCCATGCGGGTCTGCGCGCACCATCGCACCATTCCGAACTCATCGATGTAGAGGTACCGTGCCCCCGCTCGACAACGGAATGGAGCTTCGCCATGCTGGATCAGGCGCTCACGGTAGCCGTGCGCTTCCTCGGTCACTCGGCGTCCAAACAGTTGTTTGACTTCAGCGTAGACGGCGAGCTCCTCGGAGGACAACCCCATCTGGCCGTGTTCATTGTGAAGGACCAGAAGACGGGGTGTGAACCCGCGCGACTTCGCAAACTCGACGACCTCCAGAACTTCCTCGCGAGGCGCAGTCCCGATGACGGCACTGACGACCACGTCGAATTGTGCACGTTGAGCCAGTATGTCGAGCTTCCGTCTCAGCACGTTAAGGACCTTGCGGGTTGTCGCGTTCCGTTTCACCCCATCGATGCTCAGACTCATATCGGTCATTCCACTGTTGTTGAGTCCGTCAACAATCTCCTTGGTGAGGAGGAGCCCATTCGTCGTCATCATGCGGCGATGGAACCCCAAGACGCGCATGGTGGAGAAGATTCTGAGGAGATCGGGATGAAGGGTTGGCTCGCCACCCATCAGGGAGACGGCCCAGGTGCGAAGGTCGCGGAGCAGCTCGAGCCGTTGCCGCAGGACGTCAAAGGGAACGGGTTCAGAAGTTTTGTCGTATTCCGTGCAATAGCCGCAGGTAAGATTGCATCGCCGGGTGACGATGATCTGTGCCAAGAACGGTCCATAGCGGAGCCAATCCAGCCAGGAAATAAGTCGGGCGCTGTTCCGGGCGCGATGCTGGCCGACTGGAGCGCTGCGAGATCCGGACCTTCGGGGCTCACGCAGCACCCCTGGATTGAAGCGGCAAGCGTTCGAACGGTGGGAGCATGCGATCGACGCGCATCCCCCAGGCGTAATTTCCCTCGACCAGGCGCGCGCACCAGCATTGGCCACAGCCCGTTCGGGACAGATTGGCGAATGCCGTCGCCGCCCCGAGCCGTGTGACGCTGTTGGATCGGTCGCTCCGGTTGAGCTGGGGGCAGGAAAAGAGGACGCCTTCGGGGTCCATGGTCGCCTGCACCCAGCCGGCCGAACACGGGGGTCGCGTGTCCTCCGGGAAGCGCCGGAAATGCCTGAGGCTGGACCAGCCGTTGCCGACCACGTTGCTCCGCCGTTTTATCCGCTCAATCCGAGCGAACGCGGCGCGAATGGACTCGACATCCAGCTGCCAGGACGATCCATCGCGATCGACGTCAAGAAATAAACTGTTCAGCGCTGGTTGAAAGACCACCGGGATACTGACGGCCGATGCGATGTCGATCAGCGGCTCGATCGTGTGAGCATTATGCTGGCCCACCGTGCATGTGAACTCCACCTTCACACCAGCATCTCGCGCAGCGGTGGCGCCGGCGAGGGCTTTCTCAAAGCTCCCCGCTCCCCGCATCGCGTCGTGACTGTCAGGGGGGCCGTCGAGGCTAATCTTCAGCACAGATAATTTTCGAATCGTGTGAAGTTTCTTTGGTACCAGGATACCGTTGCTGTTCAGCGATACGGTGACCCCTCGTTGCGTGAGCCAATCGACGATCTCCTCGATGTGCCGATGGGTCAGGGGGTCGCCGCCGTCAAGATGGGTGTGTAGCATTCCAAGCATACGGAACTCGTCCAGCGCCGAAAAGATCTCCTCCTGTGTCAACTCATGGCGCATGGGCGTATGGCGGTCGCAATAACCGCAGGATAGATTGCAGAGCCATGTGACTTCGTACGTCAGGGACAGCGGGAAGGGCCTGACACCCGCCCGGGCGATGGCTCCTCGCAGGACCATCTGTGGCGTCACCATGTCCCACTCCTCAACGAGATTGAACCGACACCCGCCTGATCGCTGCCACGTAAGGTCCAGCCAGCAACGGCATCGCGCCTTTGGCAAGCTCGAACGGCCCGATTTAGGGCGTCGATGAGGGCCAACGTTAGCGTGATTAGCATGCGCCGGGGTTGAAACCCAGCCTCCTCATCTCAGACACGAGGTCCGGCAGGCGCGGGTGCATCGTGGGCTCGCCGCCCGTCAGGCAGACCGCCCAGGCGCGGAGTTCCGCGAGCTTCGCGAGGCGCAACGCGAGTTCGTCGTATCGGACCGGATCGGACGTCCGGTCGTACTCCGTGCAGTAACCGCATTTCAGGTTGCACTGCCTCGTCACCACCACCTGCGCGAGCCAGGGGCCGTAACGCAGCCACTGCAAAACGTTCAAGGCCCCCATTTGCGACAAGGCGCCTCTCCCTCGCTCACACCCTGAGCGGCATCAGGACATAGAGCGCCGGCGCGCCGTCGCGGTCCTGGATCAAGGTCGGCGAGCCGGGATCGGCCAGGCGGATCAGCGCGGTGTCGGAGGAGAGCTGGCCGACGATGTCGAGCAGATAGCGGGCGTTGAAGCCGATGTCGATTGGCGGCGAATTGTAGTCGGCCTCGATCTCCTCGCTGGCCGAACCGGAATCGGGATTGTTGACCGAGAGCGTCATCTTGCCCTCGGCGATGGCGAGTTTGATCGCTCGGCCCCGCTCGGACGACAGCGTCGAGACTCGGTCGACCGCTCTCTCGAACGGCTCCTTGTCGACGACGAGGCGCTTGTCGTTGCCGGTCGGAATGACGCGGGCGTAGTCGGGGAACGTGCCGTCGATCAGTTTGGTGGTCAGCACGACGTCGCCAAACTGAAAGCGGGCCTTGGCGGTCGAAATCTCGATCGCCACGTCCTGCGTCATATCCTCCAGAAGCTTCTGCACTTCGCTCACCGCCTTGCGCGGAGCAATGACGCCGGGCATGCCCACCGACCCTTCCGGCGCCGGCGTTTCGACCCGCGCCAGCCGGTGGCCGTCGGTCGCGACCGCGCGCAGCATCGGTTTGCCGTCGACGTCCACGGTGTGGAGGAAAATGCCGTTGAGGTAGTAGCGCGTCTCCTCGGTCGAGATCGCGAACTGGGTGTTCTCGATCAGGCGTTTGAGCTCGACCGCCGAAAGCGCGAAGCGGTGCGAGAACTCGCCCGAGGTGAGATCGGGAAAGTCGGACGCCGGCAGAGCCTGAAGGGCGAAGCGCGATCGGCCCGAGCGCAGGATCAACTGCCCGCTGTCGCCGGCGGTCTCGAGGCTCGCCTGCGCGCCCTCCGGCAGCTTGCGCACGATGTCATAGATCACATGCGCGGGAACGGTGGTCGCGCCGTTCTGGGCGACGTCGGCCGGAACGGACTCGGAAGCCTCGAGGTCGAGGTCGGTGCTTTTCAGCGCCAACCGGCCATCCCCTGCCTCGATCAGCACGTTGGCGAGGATCGGGATGGTGTTGCGCCGCTCGACGATGCGATGGACGTGCCCAAGCGCTTTCAGCAGGACCGAACGCTCGATGGTGACCTTCATCGCATGAAATCCCAGGTATCCCCGACGCCCAACGCGCCCCGCAAGCGGGGCCGCGGACTCTGCCAAGGCGTTTGAGCTGGCGCAAGGGCGCAGGAGTCGGTCGAAACCGGTCTCCTCAACGATTTTCACCAACTCGTCAATTTTGGCGCAAGCTTTACCGGCCCTTAAACCGCCGGCCTTACGTTCCTGGACCGGCGGGGCGCGTTTCGCCTGAGGCTCCCTCATCGGAGACGCCGCGAGCGGGATCAGCGATGTTCGGCCGAGGGGCTAAGAAAACCCGCAATCGGATCGAACCGCGCCTTAGTTGGCGCGGCGAGAGCGCCGACGACGACCTGCGCGCCGACCCCGCCGACCGCCCCCCCAGTAGCCGCCGAACCAAGAAATCCGCGCCGCGATCGGCCGCCCGGACCGGCAGGAGACGCCGCTCCTGGCTTGGCCGCTTCGTCTATTGGGGCGCCGTGCTGTCGATGTGGGCCGTGATCTCGACGGTCGCGCTCGTCGTCTACTACGCGAGCCAGCTGCCGCCGATCGATCAGCTCGCGGTGCCCAAGCGGCCGCCCAACATCGCCATCCTGGCTGACGACGGCTCGCTCATCGCCAATCGCGGCGACACCGGCGGCCCCGCCATCAGGCTGATGGACTTGCCGCCCTATCTGCCGAAGGCTTTCGTGGCGATCGAGGACCGGCGCTTCTACGATCATATCGGCATCGATCCCTTCGGCGTCTCGCGCGCTCTCGTGCGTGACGTGATCGGGAGACGCGGCGTCGAGGGCGGCTCGACCCTGACCCAGCAGCTGGCGAAGAACCTGTTCCTGACTCAGGAGCGGACGCTATCGCGCAAGATCCAGGAGGCGATCTTGGCGCTGTGGCTCGAGCGCCGGTATTCGAAGGATCAGATCCTCGAACTCTATCTCAACCGCGTCTACTTCGGCTCGGGCGCTTATGGGGTCGAGGCGGCGGCGCAGAAATATTTCGGCAAGAGCGCCCGGTTCGTGACCCTGCCGGAAGCCGCGCTGCTCGCTGGGCTGATGAAGTCGCCGACCAAGCTCGCGCCGAATCGCAACCTCAAGGGCGCGAACGAGCGCGCCGCCGAGGTCATCACCGCGATGGCCGAGCAAGGCCACATCACCGAGGCGATGGCCAAGTCCGCGCTCGCCAACCCGGCGCAGGTGGCGCGCGACAAGAGCGCGGGCTCGATCAACTACGTCGCCGATTATGTCATGGACTCGCTCGACGACACCGTCGGCGCGATCGACGATGACATTGTGGTGACGACCACGATCGATCCCAAGATGCAGGCTGAGGCCGAGCGTGCGCTGACCGACGAGCTCAACGCGAAGGGCGCCAAGTTCGGCGTCGAACAGGGGGCGCTCGTGGCGCTCGATCCTGCGGGCGCGGTCAAGGCGATGGTCGGGGGACGTAATTACGCCGACAGCCAGTTCAATCGCGCGGTCGCGGCCAAGCGCCAGCCGGGGTCGTCGTTCAAGCCGTTCGTCTATCTGGCGGCGCTGGAGAGGGGCCTCACGCCCGACACGGTGCGCGAAGACGCGCCGATTTCGGTCAAAGGCTGGAACCCGGAAAACTACTCGCGTGAATATTTCGGACCCGTGACGCTGACCAAGGCGCTCTCGCTCTCGCTGAACACGGTCGCCGTTCGCCTGGGCCTCGAAGTCGGACCGAAGGCGGTGGTCGCCGTCGCCCACCGGCTCGGCATCACTTCCGATCTCGATCCTGTCCCCTCGATTGCGCTCGGGTCTTCCGAAGTCACGCCTCTTGAGATGGTTTCCGCCTATGCAGCGTTCGCAAACGGCGGAATCGGCGTCCAGCCGCATGTGATCTCGCGCGTGCGCACTGCTGGCGGCAAGCAGCTCTACATGCGGCGCAACGCCAGTTTCGGCCGAGTCATCGACCCGCAATATGTGGCCATGATGAACCAGATGATGCAGGAGACGCTCCTCACCGGCACCGCCCGGAAGGCCGAATTGCCAGGGTGGCAGGCGGCCGGCAAGACCGGAACCAGCCAGGATTGGCGCGACGCCTGGTTCGTCGGCTACACCAGCTATCTGGTCGGCGGCGTTTGGCTCGGCAACGACGACGGTTCGCCGACCAAGAAAGTGTCGGGCGGCAATCTGCCGGTCGAAATCTGGAGCCGGTTCATGAGGGCCGCGCACGAGGGCGTTCCGGTCGCGGGCCTCCCGCTCGGGGCGTGGCGCAACGCCGAGACGCCCAACCCCGACGCCCCGCTGCTGCCGCCGCTCGATCTCACCGGCGCGCAGGCGCCGATGCCCCTGCCGGGCGGCCGAGGCGGCCTCGTGCCCCAACCGGGCGCTGCGTCCCAAACTGCCTCGCCGCCGCCAACGCCCGCCCCCGCCGCAGGCCCGCGCGGCCCCGCCGCGGACTGGGCGCCGATCCCACCCGCTTCGATCCCGAACGCCGGTCCGGCTCACGACCGGTCGGCGCTCGGCAAGCTGCTCGGGACGATGTGATGGGAAAGAAGTCCTAGACTCAATGGAAACCGGCGGCCGAGGCCGGCGATTCGCGCCTAGAGGCCTCCTCGCCGATCGGGTCCGTCAACGTCAGGCCGTGATCTCGACAGAGCGCCTCGAGATAAGACCCTCGCGGAGGCGAGGATCCCATGACCCGGATCAATACCGAGCGCCAGAGGTGGACAGTCCTCGTTTCCTTGGTCAGCTCGGCTTTGACGAACTCCGGCGGGCCGCAAAGCAATTTCCAGTGGTGATGAGTGACCGGATAAAAGACGGAGCGCTCCTTTGCCCGTTGCGCGACGCCATACTTCCTCGCCAGATAGGTCAGGAACATGGGTCCGAATGTGCCCCACCGGTAGTTCTCCGGCCGCATGTCGCCTTCGGTCAGCCTCCTCCAGTAGTAGATCGCCGCCTTTCGCGGTCCATAGAAGGGCGGGAGCCAGTTCATATGCGGAATGTCGCACAACTCCCGAACCATGTCGGAGTCTTGCAGGAAGCCTGAGAACCGCGCCGTTTATCGACGTCTCGTGCTCCCACCCGAAGACATATTCGTCATCGAAGTCGATCGGCCGGATGAAATAGAGATCGAGATCGACCCAGTAGCCCAACCCCTTCGCCTGCATGGCGTAGCGAAAGAAATCGGTGCCAAGGGCCGCCGAACCGCCCTCAAAATAATGCGCAAGCGTTTGATAGGGAACGACCTGATTTGCGTCGCGAACCTCCACCCCGCCCGGAACGCCGCGAAGCTTCCCGGGGGCATAGGAATAAAGCGTGATTGAGTGGCCGACGGACAGCGCCGAGGCCAGCGTGAGCTTTTCGATGTAGCCAAGCTGCTCGCCGATCCAAAGCGAGTTCAACCTCGGAATCATTCTTGCTGTCCCTTATCGCGCCCTTTCGATCCACTCTCGGCCGCTCAGAAGTCAATCGGCTCCCGGCGTTGGGCGAGGCGCCGGCGGTCCGGCGCGTCGCAGGGTTGCCGATCGAGCGCCATTGCGCCAATCTCAGGCTTGGCCAGAGCGGGTCGATGGGTGAGATTCATGTCGAGGCTGCTTATCGCTTACGCGACGTTCGTCCTGGGGCTCCTGGCCGCCAGCGCGAACGCCGATACGCTGCCGCTGCCGCAAAATCTGTCCGGCTTCAGCACTCGTGACGGAGAGGTCTACTTTGCCGAAAGCGATGCGCGAGAGGCTTATTTCCCGCTCGCCAGCAACTTCCTGACCCAGAAGACCCAGGCCTACTGCGGCGTCGCGAGCATCGTGATGGTGCTGAACGCGCTTGGCGTCCCGGCGCCCGCGGTTCCCGAATACACGCCCTACCGCACCTTCACCCAGGACAACGTGCTCGACGAACGCACGGACGCCATTCTTCCGCGCGAGGTGCTGGCTCGGCAGGGCATGACGCTCGATCAGATCGGCGGCATCCTCGCCACCCAGCCGGTCAAGGCGGAAGTCCATCACGCCTCGGACAGCTCGGCCGACGAATTCCGCAAGCTCGCGAGCGCCTATCTTGCCGAGCCGGGCCACTTCGTGATCGTCAACTACCTGCGCAAGGCGATCGGCGAGGAGATCGGCGGGCATATCTCGCCGCTCGGCGCCTATGACGCGAAGGCCGACCGCTTCCTCATCCTCGACGTCGCGCGCTACAAATATCCGCCGGTCTGGGTGAAGACGGCGGAAATTTTCGGCGCCATGAACACCCCCGATGCGTCGAACGGCGACAAAACCCGCGGCTTCGTGCTGGTGACCGCGGCCATCGTGCAATAGCCCCGCCAGTCTTCGTCCGTCCGAGTCCGCGCCCGCACCTCGACAAAGGACCAACCTCTCGCGACGTCTCGGATTGAAGCCGAGGTTCCTCGAACAGGCCCGGGCCCGGGACTGAGATTTGGGCGGGACGGCGGCGCATCCAGCCCTCCCAAAGGGCCGACGCCGCCGGACAGGCGTGCGCCGCCTAAACCGGACATATCGTCTGCTACCAGCACTTTTCGCGAATTGTCTTGCGAAAAACAGAATATCGTGCTACGAGTTATTGCAGGATTTGCCCGCGGGGGTGCGGACTGACTAGCAGACGAAAGAGCAAGCCGTTTGAGACAAAAGGCACAAAGCGTGAGACGAAGGATTTTTTTCTTGCTTGAATCGGCCGTAACCCGTTGAAAAGTCTCGATTCCGAAAAATAAAAGCAAGCAAATGCAAGCAATTTCACTTCGTCTTGCTTTTGCCGAGGCCTCGCTTGGCGCTGTTTCAAGCGCCAAGGGCCTCTGAGGAGACGCGCCCCGTGCCGACTAACACCCAGGTCCTGCTCGACCATCGTCCGGCCGACAAGGTCTCGCCCGCCAACTTCCGCATCGTCGAGACGCCTAGTTCCGGCGCCCGGGCCGGGCCAGGTGCTGGTGCGGCACACGTTCCTGTCGCTCGACCCTTACATGCGCGGGCGCCTCAACGACGCGAAATCCTACGCCAGGCCGCAGGAGATCGGCGCGGTGATGGGCGGGGGAACTAGTCGGCATCGTCGAAGCCTCGAACAACCCCCGCTTCTCCCCGGGCGACGCGGTCGTCGGAATGGGCGGCTGGCAGCGCTATTCGGTCAGCAACGGCGACGATCTTCGGGTGGTCGACGCGAAGGCGATCCCGATTCAGGCCTATCTCGGACCCGTCGGCATGCCGGGCGTCACCGCCTGGTACGGCCTTAACCAGGATCATCGCCCCGAAGCTCAATGAAACGGTGCTGGTGTCTGCTGCGACCGGCGCGGTCGGTTCGGTGGTCGGCCAGCTGGCGAAGCTCGCCGGCGCTCGGGCGGTCGGCATCGCAGGCGGAACTGCGAAATGCGCCTACGCCGTCAGGGAGCTTGGCTATGACGCCTGCGTCGACCACAAGTCGCTGCGTTTCGCCGAGGACTTGAAGGACGCGCTGCCTAACGGGGTCGACGGGCTGTTCGAGAACGTCGGCGGCGAGCCATTTCAACAGGCGTTGCGGCGGCTCAACGACTTTTCTCGCGTCGCCGTCTGCGGCCTCATCGCCTCTGCGGAAGGCGCTCCGACGACGCTGCCCAACATGCGGCTTTTCCTCGTCAAACGGATAAAAATGGAAGGATTCATCGTCTCCGATCACCTGGACCTGTGGCCGCAAGCGATCCGCGAACTCGCCAGCCTCATCGCCGCGAAAAAGCTGACCTGGCGCGAGACAATCCGCGAAGGCCTAGAGAACGCGCCGCAGGCGCTGGTCGACCTCCTGCACGGCGGGAATTTCGGCAAGATGCTGGTCAAGGTGAATTGAGCGCAGCTAAAAGGCGGTGATCATCATTGGGACCGCAGGAGCAAAATACGGAAAGAGAAGAGCGCTGCCGCCACCGGATCGCTCCCTCTCTCTGGCTCCCTCAGACTGACGCGCGCAAAAGAAGCGGAGGTAAATATTTGAAGAGACTATCTTATCACGGCGAAAGCCCATGGGCGTGAGCCCGCACGAGCAGCCCATTGAGTTGCACAAAACATCCTAAGCCCTTATTTGACGAGCATGAAGCTTGGCGACTGGCTCAAGCGTAGCGGCGTGACGCGCGCGGATTTCGCCCGCCGCATCGGGGTTTCGCCCGGCGCGGTGACATTGATCTGTCGCGAGCACGGGTCCTGGCTGTCGCGCGAGACCGCCGAGCGCATCGTGGCCGAGACGCTCGGCGCCGTGACCCCGAATGATTTCCTGAACACCGCGCCGCCGGCGCCCAATGGATCGGACATGTTCAATCCCGTTGTCGACGCCGTCCAGGCCTTCGCTCGTGGCGAAATCGTCGTCGTCACCGATGACGATGACCGCGAGAACGAAGGCGACCTCATCGTCGCCGCTTCGCTCTGCACCGCCGAGAAGATGGCGTTCATCATTCGCAACTGCTGCGGCATTGTCTGCGCGCCGCTGACCGGCGAGGAGGCTAGGCGGCTGAACCTGAACCCGATGGTGGCGATCAACGACGCTCCCCTCGGCACCGCGTTCACCGTCTCGGTCGACGTGCGTCACGGTCTGACCACCGGCATATCGGCCGAGCAGCGCTGCAACACCGTGCGCGCCCTCGCCAATCGCAACATGGGCGCGAGCGATTTCGTCCGCCCTGGCCACGTCTTCCCGCTGGTCGCCAAGGACGGCGGCGTGCTGATGCGTTCCGGCCATACCGAGGCGGCGGTCGACCTTTGCAATCTCGCCGGCCTGCCGCCGGTCGCCGTTATCTGCGAGCTCGCAAACGATGACGGCACGGTGATGGTCGGGCCGCAGATCGAGGCCTTCGCCGACAGGCACAAGCTCAGACGGATCGCGGTCGCCGATCTCATTGCCTATCGGCAGGCGCGCGAGAAGCTGGTCGAACGGGTCGCCTGTTTTCCGATCAAGACCCCGATCGGCGAGTTGCAGGGCTACGCCTACCGTACGCCGTTCGATCCCGTGCTGCACTTCGCTTTTGTGCATGGCAACATCGGCGACGGACGCGCGCGTGCCGGCGCGCCTGCACCGAGCCGATATCCTAAGCGACATTTTCGGCGCCGGCCCGATCCCCAAAGTGCTGAACCGGTTCAAAGCCGAAGGGCGCGGCGCGCTGGTCTACCTGCGTGACGGCGCGGCGGGGGTGCCCGCGAACCTGAGCGGCGCCGAGACGACCGGCTCCGATGGCGCGCGCGCGACTCAATGGCGCGAGATCGGGCTCGGCGCTCAGATCCTTCGGGACCTCGGCGTCACGTCAATCCGGCTGCGCACCGACAATCCGCGTACTTATGTCGGGCTTTCCGGCTTCGGCATCGAAATCGCCGCGGTCGAACCCATCGAGTAGCCGCCGCGCGGCCGGGGCGCGCGGCAAGCCAAGCGCCGGTGGTTCGGCCTCTCGCCCGTGTTGTCCAGAGCGCGGTCGCCAAGGTGCGGCCCGAGCGCCGCCGACAAACATCAAGCGCCGGGCGCCGCAAGTCTGAATCGAGTGGACATTGGACCTTGAACTGGTCTATTTCTAATCTCGCTGCTGCCCCAACGATTAAGCATTATACGTAAACGGCGAGAATGAGCGATCGGTCGTCGCTCGTTGACCTGTTCAATTCGACGCTCATTAAGGTCCTGATACTTTCCCTGTGATAAGGCTAGAGCTTACGGAGTGAGAATTCCCATGCCGCCAGAGCTTCAGGCGTTGTCGTTCCAGACCGGATCGATCTTCACGCCGGGCGCGCCGATCAATGAAAAGGACCTGTTCGCCGGACGGTCGGAGCAGGTCGAGAAGATCATCGACGCCGTATCGCAGCGCGGCTGCCACGCGATTCTTTACGGAGAGCGCGGGGTCGGCAAGACCTCGCTGTCGAATATGATTTCAGCGTTTCTCGCAAACCGTCTCTCCTTCGTGATATCTCGAACGAATTGTGACGTATCGGACAGCTATTCATCGCTGTGGACCAAGGCGCTTAAGGACATAGAGGCGTCGAAACGTCAGCCTCAGACTGGATTTCCTGGCCGGCAATTGGCCCCGCCGTCAGCATTCAGCCTGACCGCCCCGCCAGCGCACGCAATCCCCTCAGGGTCGCCAGCCGTCGCCGGCGAACCCCTGACGCCTGACAGCGTGCGGCGCGCGCTGCAAGAGCTGTCGACGATGACGAAGCTGATCGTCATTTTCGATGAGTTCGATCGGATCAAGAACACCGAAGTCATCACCGCCATGGCAGACACGATCAAGGCCCTGTCGGACAATTCCGTCAATGCCACCGTTCTGATCATCGGCGTCGCCAACTCGGTCAATGACCTCATTCGCGAGCACCAGTCGATCGAAAGGGCGCTGGTCCAGATCCCGATGCCAAGAATGTCCGACGAGGAGATCAGGAGCATCATCGATAAAGGTCTCGCCCGGCTGACGATGGCGATCGACGACGACGCGCGCGAAGACCTAGTGATCTTCTCGCAGGGCGTGCCCTATATCGCTCATCTGCTTTGCATCTTTACTTGCCGCGCGGCGCTCGCGTCGGGCAGGAAAACCGTCTACGCCTCGCATGTCGAGCAGGGAATGAGCCGGTCGCTCGATCAGTGGCAACAATCGATCAAGGCGCTCTACGACGAAGCGGTCCAAAGCCCGCGACCAGGGCACATCTACAAGGAAGTGTTGCTGGCCTGCGCGCTGGCCGAGGTCGACGATCGGCGATTTTTCTCCACGGCGGCGGTCAGGAAACCTCTCCGCCAGATCGCCAACAGGGATTTCGAACCCTTCAACTACGCCCGTCACTTGAGGGACCTCAGCGAGCCGGCGCGAGGCCGTGTCCTCCACCGCGTGGGAGAATCATTCCGCCTGCGTTATCGAATTTCGAATCCGACCCTCCGGCCCTACATCATCATGCGTGGCGTCAAGGACAAATTGATCACGAAGGACCAAATTCTGGAGAGGAAAGGCTCGGACGAACCCGCAGGCGCGTTTTCAGCTTCCCGGCGCGAGTACCAGCCGAATTGCTAGCCCCCTCTGCCGTCAGCCCTCCATCAGCGTCGTTACGTGCACGGCGACGGAGCGCGCCAGCCCTTCGAGATCGTAGCCGCCTTCGAGCACCGAGACGACACGCTCGCCGCACCTCCGGCGCGCGATCTCCATCAGCCGCCGCGTCGCCCAACCGTAGTCCGCCTCGACCAAATTCAGATTGCCGAGCGGATCGCGGCGGTGGGCGTCGAAGCCTGCAGAGACGATAATGAGGTCGGGCGAGAACGCCTCGACTCGCGGAAGGATCACAGCCTCCATCGCCTCGCGAAAGGTTTCGCCTGAGTCTCCGGCCCGCAGCGGGGCATTGACGATCTGGTCGTGCTCGCCGCGCTCGCCAACCGCGCCGGTGCCCGGATAGAGCGGCATCTCGTGGGTCGAAGCGTAGGTTACGGTCGGATCGCTCCAGAAGATGTGCTGCGTGCCGTTCCCGTGATGGACGTCGAAATCGACGATGGCGACCCGCTCGGCGCCGTAGGCCGCCTGGGCGTGCCGCGCAGCGATGGCTGCGTTGTTGAAGAAGCAGAAGCCCATCGGGTTGGCGACTTCGGCATGGTGGCCCGGGGGGCGGGTCGCGACAAAGGCGTTGCGAACCTTCCCGCCCATTACTTCATCGACGGCGAAAAGCGCGCCGCCGGCCGATCGCAGCGCCGCCTCATAGCTGCCCGGCGACATCGAGGTATCTGGATCGACCGCAGTCAGACCCTGCTTTGGCGTCGCGACGCGGATCGCTTCGATATAGTCCTTGGGATGGACCCGGGCGATGGCCGCAAGGTCGGCGCGAGGGGCGAGATCGCGCGCCAACATCTGGTACGCCTCGCTCTCCAGGGCGCGCTCGATCGCGCGCAGCCGGTCGGGCCGCTCCGGATGGCCCTCGCCCATCTCGTGCGCCAGGCAAGCCGGGTGACTGATGACGAGGGTAGTCACGGGATTACATGTCCTGCCTAGAGATTTGCGTTCCCGCCGCTTTGGCCGCACTTTTGCGCCAACGCCGAGGAAAGTCCATTCGCCATCACGTCCCGACCGGCGTATGAGCAAGACTGACCTAGCGGCGCGCTTGCGCGCCGCACAAGGTCCGCGCTGCCTCGAGCGGCGTCGCACAACCGAACCGGACGAGAGGTTTGAAACCGATCCCATGACAGCGAGAAACCAGCCCTCGCCGCCATTTTGGAGGGTCAAGACGCTCGACGAGATGAGCGTGGGCGAATGGGAGAGTCTGTGCGACGGCTGCGGCCGCTGCTGCCTCGTCAAACTCGAGGACGAAGATGACGGCAAGATCCATTTCACCGACATCGGCTGCAGGCTACTCGACGCCAAGACCTGCCATTGCCTCGACTATCGGCAGCGCCATCGGCGGGTCCCCGACTGCGTGAAATTGACGCCGGCCGCAGTTCGCGAGCTGAGCTGGCTCCCGGTGACCTGCGCCTACCGGCTGGTCGCTGAAGGCCGCGACCTGTTCGACTGGCACCCATTGGTTTCGGGTTCCCCCGACAGCGTGCACGAGGCCGGAGTTTCCGTGCGCGGCCGGGTCTCGGCCAGCGAGACCGACCTCGCGCCCGAACATTGGCCGGACCGGATCGTCACATGGCCGAACCGGACGCCGCGCGCCAACCGTGGCAGCCCCACGAAGCCGATCGCTCGGCGACCGCGTTAACCTTTCCCCAGACATCGCCGGAGCTCCTCTAGCGATCATTCAGCCGCCATTCAGCGACGGCTCGCTAAATCCCGGATCGCGACGAATTGAAAGGACTCCTATGCGAAAAACCGTGTTTCCGTATGCGCTTGCGTTGCTCGGCCTCGCTACCGCCGTTCCTGCGCATGCGATGCCGTTTCCTTCGCTCGCCGACCAGGCGCCATCTGCGATCACGCTCACCGCGGGCGGCTGCGGCATCGGCTTCCATCGAGGACCGTATGGCGGGTGCCGACCAAACGGCGGCGGTGGGTATTATGCCTACGGGTATCACCCATACGCTCACCCCTACGGCTATTACGGCCGGCGCTGCTGGTGGCGCGGCGGCGTGCGGGTCTGCAACTAAAAAACTGAAGCGGCGGCGCCGGCGATCAAAGGCCGGCGACGCTCACGCCGCCGCGCTCGGCCGCGCCTTCAGCCTCTCACGCCAGCTGTTGAGATTGGCGAGTTCGGGCGGTACGGCGATGCGCGCAGGCCTGGCGAAGTCGAGCGCGACCAGCCCGGTGATGTCGGCAACCGTGAACCGGTCGCCGGCGATGAACGGCCGGTCGCGCAGCGCCTCGTCGATGATCGTCATCGCGTGAAGCGCCCTTGGCCGATTGACCGCCGCCCACTCGGGAACCTGCGGATTCTCCATTTCGGCCATATGCGGATGGCTATGGCGCAACACTTGCGCAATCGGCAGCAGCAGCCGCAATTCAAGCTGGCGCTGCCACATCTCGATCATCGCGCGCTCGAGCGCAGTCAGGCCGAAGAGGTTCGGCTCTGGCCACAATTCCTCGAGATAACGGCAGATAGCGATCGATTCGGCGATCCTCGTCCCATCGTCGAGTTCGAGAACGGGGATCGTCTGGAAAGGATTGAGGGCCGAGAATTCCGGCGCCTTATGCTGAAGTTTGGCGAGATCGACCTCGACGCGCGGGATCTCGACTCCCTTTTCGGCAAGAAAGATGCGCACTCGTCGAGGGTTCGGGGCCAGATTGGAATTGTAGAGCTTCATGCCGCCCGCTCCCCGACGGGAGCCGCCTCCACGAGACCCGCGACATCCGCGGATTAAGGAATTCTTAATCTGAACGCGGCCCGCTGGGAATTGGCGCCTCCGGACTTAACGACGTTAGTCGAAATATCCTCAACAATCTCTCAATTCCGCGCCGTCGCGTCAGTTGCTCGTTAAGCATTTCGGCGGCATGATTGACGCGAGTAAGGGCGTGCGTATCGGGCGGTTATGAGTGACGTCGGGGCCGAACTGGCGGGGAGCGGGCACAGAAGCGACCCCGAGGCGGCCGCGCGCCGGCGCAAAATGACCGTCCAGCTCCGGGAGGCGCGGCGGTCGCTGTCCGAGCCGGATGCGGTTCCGAGCCATTCTGCCGCGATGGTTCGGCTGTTCGCCGAGATCAACCGCAGCGCTTCGCCGATGCTGGGCATCATAGCGCTCGGCGTCTGCGCGACCGCGCTGGCGTGGGTCGACGCCGGCCCGTTGCTGACTTGGATCACCTTCATCGCCTGCGCAATCGCGATCGGCTATGCGCTGCCGATCGCGTTTCTCGACAGCAGCGAAAAGGAGAAGGCCGCCGGCGCGTGGCGGCGCAAGTTCGTGCTGTCCACCGCGCTTTGCGGCTCGGCCTGGGCCTACCTCATCGTCGTCCTGCTTCGATCAACCGACCCGAACGCGCAGCCGTTCGCCATTGTCGTGATGCTTTTGGTCTCGACCGTGATGTCGCTTCTGGCGGCGGCCATTCCGGCGGCCTTCGTCGCCGGCATGCTGCCAATGATCATTGGCGTGATTATCCTCTACGCCCCCCGTCTTCAGGGCGCGGCGCTGCCTACGGCGGCGCTGGCGGTCGGCGTCATCGGCTATTTCCTGGTCGTCGCCCGGCGCCTGCACGCCGCCGCGGCGCAGAACATGTCGTTTCAGGCGGAAAAGGACTCGCTCATCGCCGAGCTCGAGCAGGCCAAGCTCAATTCGGACGAAGCGCGCCGCCGCGCCGAAAGCGCCAATCTGGCCAAATCACGCTTCCTGGCGACGATGAGCCATGAACTGCGTACGCCGCTCAACGCGGTGCTCGGGTTCTCCGAAGTGATGAAGGCCGAGCTGTTCGGTTCCCATACGGTGCCCGCCTACAAGGAATATTCCACCGACATCCACGCCAGCGGCCAGCATCTCCTGATGCTCATCAACGAAATTCTCGACCTGTCGCGGGTGGAAGCCGGACGCTACGAACTGAAGGAGGAGCCGGTCTCGCTCACCGGCGTGGTCGAGGAATGTCTTCGTCTCCTGTCGATGCGAATCGAGCGCCGGCATCTCGCCATCACCGAAACGCTGGAGGGCGGCTTGCCGCGCATCTGGGCGGACGAGCGCGCGGTGCGGCAGGTGACGCTCAACCTCCTCACCAACGCCATCAAGTTCACGCCCCAGGGCGGCTCGATCGTCATCAAGGTCGGCTGGACCCGGACCGGCGGACAATATCTGTCGATCCGCGACACCGGACCCGGCATCCCGCCGGAGGAAATCCCGATTGTGCTTTCCTCTTTCGGCCGCGGCACGCTGGCGCAGAAGAACGCCGAGGAAGGCACCGGCCTCGGACTGCCGATTGTCAAGGGTCTGGTCGAGCTCCACGGCGGCGAATTCCGCCTCAACTCGACGCTGCGATTCGGGACCGAAGTGATCGTTATCTTCCCGCCGGAACGGGTCATGGATGCGCTGCCCGCCCTTGATCCGGAGGCAAGCGCGGAGGCCGCCGAACGGCCCAGGCGGCGCCCGCGCCGAGGTCGCGCCGCCTGATCGCGAACTGAAGCCGCGCCGCCTGGCCAATCCCGAAGGCGAACATCGCTATAGCCGGCGAGAAGTCGTTCTCAGGGGCTCGGCTTCTCGCCGAAACCCGCGGCCTCGAGAGCGAGATGCGTCCTGTTCTGGAAACTGGCGTCCTGGCCGGCCGCGAGCAGCGGCGCGGCGCCGGCGATCGCGCTACAGACGGCTTCGACCCATCCCGCCTCTGACTTGGCGAAGTCGCTAAGCACGTAGTTGTGGACGAACGCCTTGTCTCCCGGATGGCCGATGCCGATGCGCACCCGCTTGTAGTCGTTGCCGACATGAGCGGTGATCGAGCGCAGGCCGTTGTGGCCGGCGTTGCCGCCGCCAACCTTGACCCGCACTTTGGCCGGCGCGAGATCGAGTTCGTCGTGGATGACGATCAGTCCATCCAAATCAAGCTTCCAAAACCGAAGCGCCTCGCCGACGCTGCGTCCGGAATTGTTCATGTAGGTCTGCGGCTTGAGGAGAACGACCCGCTCGCCGCCGACCACGCCCTCGGCGGCCAGGCCCTGCCAACGGGCGCGAAACGCGCCGAAGCGGCCCGCCTCCGCAATGGCGTCGACAGCCATGAAGCCGATGTTGTGGCGGTTACGCGCGTGGCGCGCGCCCGGATTGCCCAGTCCGGCGACGACCAGCATGAATGGCCCCAATCGATGGGCGCGCCGACGGGCCTCGAACAAGGCCCGCCCGTCCGGATGCGAGCCTTACTTCTTGCCGGCCGGCTTGGCGGCGGCGGGCGCGGCGGTCCCCTTCGCCGGCGCGGCGGCGGCGCCCTTGGCGGCGTCGGCTTTGGCGGGGGTCGCTCCGGCCGCGGGCGCGGCGGCGGCTCCGGGCGCTGCCGTGGCGGCGGCCGCCGCCGGCGCAGCCGTCGTTTCCTCGACCATCACCGTCGGCGGGACGATCGTCACCACCGTCTGGTCCGCCTTGGAGCTCACAGGTCGGCAGCCTTCCGGCAGCTTGACCGCGGACACATGCACCGAATCGTGAAAATCGAGGCCGGTGAGGTCGATGGTGATCGACTCCGGAATGGCGTCGACCGGCGCCATGACCTCGACAGTATGGAGCACGAGATTGACCGCGCCGCCCTTCTTCACTCCCGGCGAGGCCTCGCGATTGACGACGTGCACCGGGACGCCGATCCGCACCCGCGATCCCTGCGTGAGCCGAAGAAAATCTACGTGGACCGGCCGGTCGCTGACGACGTCGAGCTGGTAGTCGCGCGGGAGAACGCGCTCCTTGCGGCCATCGACCTCGAGCTCGAAGATCGAGGTCAGAAAATGGCCCGAGTAGATGAGCTTGTTGACGTCCTTGTAGTCGACCGAGATCGGCTCGGGTTTCACGCCGCCGCCATAGATGACGGCGGGGACGCGGCCTTCGCGACGAACGGAGCGGGCGGCCCCCTTGCCTGTCCCGCTGCGCGTCACGGCCGCGAGTTGCTTGATCGCTGCCATGATGATGTCCTTATGTATGATCGCGCCCTGCCTCCAGGGGTGTCGGAACCGGCGCGAAGCCGGGGCTTATAGAGAAGCGAGGCCGGGAGGGCAAGAGCGGCTGGGCAAGTCGAACCGGCCGGCGCTTGCTTTCGTTCGGCCGCCGTCGCATTTCTGGCGAGCGGAGCAGCAAGCATGACGGGCGTTACGGCGGACAGCGGCGAGTGTCGCATCGAAGAGGACGCGCTCGGCGAAGTACGGGTGCCGGCGGAGCGCCTGTGGGGCGCCCAGACCCAGCGCTCCCGTCTCAATTTCACCGTCGGCGTCGAGCGGCACCGCTGGGGCCGGCCGGTAATCCGCGCCTTCGGCCTGCTGAAGAAATGCGCGGCGCTGGCGAATCTCGAACTCGGGCAATTGCCCACGGCGAAGGTCGACCTTATCGTCCGCGCGTCGCAGGAGGTGATAGACGGCAAGCTCGACGACGAATTCCCGCTGGTCGTGTTCCAGACCGGGTCGGGCACTCAATCCAACATGAACGCCAACGAAGTGATCTCCAACCGCGCGATCCAGATCGCCGGCGGGGTGATCGGATCGAAAAAGCCTATCCACCCGAACGACGACGTCAATCACAGCCAATCGTCGAACGACGTGTTCCCAACCGTGATGCACATCGCCTCGGTGGCGGAGATCCAGCGGTCCCTGCTGCCGGCGGTGACGCAACTGCGCGATACGCTCGATGCGAAGGCGAAGACGTTCGCCGATATCGTGATGGTCGGCCGCACGCATTTGCAGGACGCGACCCCCCTCACCCTCGGCCAGGCGATCTCGGGCTGGGCGGCGCAGCTCGACCAGGCGATCGCCACGATCGAGCGAGCGTGCGAGGGATTGCTGCCGCTCGCCATCGGCGGGACGGCGGTCGGCACCGGCTTGAACGCTGACCCGCGTTTCGGCGAAACGGTCGCGCGCAAGCTCGCAGAGGAGACCGGCGTTCCCTTCACCTCGGCGGTCAACAAATTCGCGGCGCTGTCGGCGGATGACGCGATGGTCAACGTGAGCGCGGCGCTGCGCACGCTGGCCGGCGCATGCATGAAAATCGCCAACGACGTTCGCCTCTACGTCAGCGGACCGCGGGCGGGCATCGGCGAACTCAAGATCCCCGAGAACGAGCCCGGCTCCTCGATCATGCCGGGCAAGATCAATCCCACCCAGAGCGAAGCGCTGACGATGGTCGCCGTGCAGGTGTTCGGCAACGACCTGTCCGTGGCGCTTGCCGGGTCGCAAGGCCACCTGCAGCTCAACGTCTATCGGCCGGTCAGCCTGCACAATGTCCTCGAATCGACTCTGCTGCTCGGCGAAGGCTGCCGATCCTTCGACGAACACTGTGCTCGCGGCATCGAGCCGAACGAGCGGCGGATCAAGGAGAACCTCGACAATTCCCTCATGCTGGTGACGGCGCTCAACCCGCATATCGGCTACGAAAAGGCGGCGCAGATCTCGCTCAAGGCCTATCGCGAGGACATGAGCCTGCGCGACGCGGCGCTGGCGCTCGGCTACGTGACCCCCGACGAGTTCGACGCCTGGGTCCGCCCGGAGGACATGACGCATCCGTTGTCGGCGAAGAAGGCCTGAGGTCCGGCGCGGAAGGTTTCTCCAAGCCGATGGAAGAAAATTCCAAATCCGCAGGAAACTTTTTCAAAGCCCGGGGGAAGCGAAATCCAAATTTTTCTCTTCCGCCAATCGAGCCTTTTCAATAGCTTAGGACGAAAACCCCGGACCGCGAGGCTCAATCGGCCTTCGGCCGGACTATAGACATAACATCAAAGTAAAAAACATAGCGATCCTCCATCCGGCGCTGCAGGGACCCTAGCACCAGATTCTGATTATCGCAATATTTTGTCGCTTTTTCCGGCTTCGGCCGTCAGGCTCTCGCGCCATACGCCTTCAGAAACACCTCGACGCCCGCCTCGACCGAGGCTTCGATGTCCTCGCGGCTCATCGAATCGACAACGCCGAACAGGAGCTTTTTGTACCCGCCGCTGAAGCAGAGATCGAGAAAGTGCCAGGCGGCGCGCTCGGGATCGGGAACGCTGACCAGCCCCGCCTGCTCGAGCTCCCGCAACCGCTGGGCCAGCCGCTGATTGCCGTATAGAGGCCCAGCCTCAAAAAAGGTGCGGCCGATATTGGGAAATTTCTCCGCCGCGGCGATGACCACACGCGACAGCGCAAGCGTGCTCGGCTCGGCCATCCGGGTCAAAAGGCGGACTCCGAAATCGGTGAGCATCACCCTGGGGTCGCTGTGGTCGGGAAGAAAAGCGCACATCCGTTCGGCGGATTGGCTCTTTTCGGCGCGGATGATCGCTTCGAACAACTCCTCCTTGGAGTTGAAATAAGCATACAAAGTCCCCTTGGAAACCCCGGCGGCTCGCGCCACATCGTTCATGCTCGCGCCGTCGAAGCCGGAGTTCAGGAAAACCTGGCGCGCGCCCTCCATGATCTGGCGCCGCTTCGCGCCGCCATCGCTTCGGCCGCTGACTTCCTGCTCCAGAGCTTCCAATTCCGTGACCCTTACGTGCTTTCGATGCGCCTGCGCTGACCGAACGGTTCGGTTCGATTTTTCTTGCCATACCCCTCCGTTTGCGCTAAGTCAACAAAAAATGACCGAACCGTTCGGTCGGCACTCATTGTTTTTGTGAGCGGATTCCTCTGATGGACGATAACTCCAAAGTCGTGGAGCCGGGAACGCCGGCCGCGTCCCGGGCGATGACGGCTCCCGCGCCTCACGGCGTTCCCTCCGCCTCGGCCGCTTTTCCGGTTCCCGCGCCCGGGGGCGGCGCGCCCATGACCAAGCCCGCGCCGGCCAAGCGGTCCGGCTTGCGCCGGTTCCTCGTGCCCGTATTGATCCTTGCCGCGCTCGGCTACGGCGGCAAGACGGCTTATGACTATTTCGTCGAGGGACGGTTCCTCGTCTCGACCGACGACGCCTATGTCGGCGCCCTGACCTCGATCATCGCCGCCAAGGCGACCGGACACATCACCGAGGTTCCGGTCGTCCAGAATCAGGTCGTTCACAAGGGCGACCTTTTGGTCTCGATCGACGACGGCGACTATAAGAACGCAGTCGACGCTGCGCGGGCGCGGATCGGCACCCAGGACGCGACGGTCGAGCGGTTCGCGCGCCAGATCGACGCTCAGGGCGCGATCATCGCCCAGGCGACGGCTCAGGCGACGGCGACCGGCGCGCAGGTGAAAAGCGCCGAAGCCGACGTCGAACGGGCGGCGCTCGAATATGACCGGTCGTACAAGCTCGCGCAGACCAATTTCGGCTCGCAGCAGCACCTCGAGCAGGCGACCGCCGACCGCGACCGCACCGTGGCCGCGCTCGCCGCCGCCAGGGCGGCCGTGGCCTCGAGCGCCGCGGCGCTCGACGGCGCGAAGGCCAATCTCGATGTGCTCAAGGCCCAGAAGCTCGAGGCCTCGCAGCAGCGCAACGAACTGGTCACGGGATTGGAGATGGCCGAGCGCAACCTTTCGTTCACCCGCGTGGTCGCGCCGTTCGACGGCACGATCGGCAATGTCGCCGCTCATGTCGGCGACTTCGTGCAGCCGGGAACGAGGATGATGGCGCTCGTGCCCGTCAACGCCTCTTACGTTGACGCCAACTTCAAGGAGACCCAGCTCGGCGACATCAAGCCGGGCCAGAAGGTCGACGTCGCCATTGACGCGCTCGACGGGCGGGTCATTCAGGGCGTCGTGTCGTCGATTTCGCCCGCCTCGGGGGCGCAGTTCTCGCTGTTGCCGCCCGACAACGCGACTGGCAACTTCACCAAGGTCGTGCAGCGGATCGCGGTGCGCGTCACCTTCCCCGAGGACGTCCTGAAGGAGGTCACGCTCCGGCCCGGCCTCTCGGTCGTCGCGACCGTCCACACCCGCGATCCCGACCAGCCGAAGCCGACGCTGCTCGGCGCGCTCGGGCTCGAAGCCCTCGCCACGAGAAGCAGCAAGCCGTGAGCGACGGGCTCGCGATCCGGGCGCCCGCCGGGACGCATGTCGAACCCGCGCGGATGCCGGCCCCCGGCGTCGCGATTCCGCAATTTACGATTAAACGCCTCGCCGCCTTCATGTTCATGGTGGTCGGCATGTTCATGGCGATCCTGGACATCCAGATCGTCTCCGCTTCGCTTTCCGAGATTCAGGCGGGACTGTCCGCCTCGACCGACGAAATCACCTGGGTCCAGACCAGTTACCTGATCGCCGAAGTGATCATGATCCCGCTGTCGGGCTTCCTGTCGCGCATGCTGTCGACGCGGGTCATCTTCACCATTTCGGCCGGCGGCTTCACGCTCATGAGCTTCATGTGCGCCCACGCCAATTCGATCAACGAAATGATCCTCTGGCGGGCGCTGCAGGGCTTCATCGGCGGCGGCATGATTCCGACCGTGTTCGCTTCGGCGTTCACGATCTTTCCCCGCGACAAGCAGCCGCTCGTCGCCCCGATCATCGGCCTCGTTGCGACGCTCGCTCCGACCATCGGGCCGACCGTCGGCGGCTACCTCACCGACTGGTTCTCCTGGCACTGGCTGTTCCTGGTCAACCTCGGCCCGGGCGTCATCGTCACCGCCGCCGCGTGGCTCCTGATCGACTTCGACGAGCCGGACTATTCGCTGTTCACCCACTTCGACTATGTCGGCCTCTTGACGATGGCCGGATTCCTCGGCGCGATGGAATATGCGCTCGAGGAAGGACCGTCGAAGGACTGGTTCGAGAGCGGGCTGGTGACGGGCGCGATCGTCATTTCGGCGGTGAGCGGCGTCGCCTTTTTTTGGCGGATGGCGACCGCCCGCCAGCCGATCGTCGATCTGACGGCGTTTCGCGACCGCAATTTCTGGACCGGCACGATGTTCGCCTTCGTGCTCGGGATCGGCCTCTACGGCCTCACCTACATCTATCCGGTCTATCTCGCGGTGGTGCGCGGCTATTCGTCGCTGATGATCGGCAAGACCATGTTCGTGACCGGATTATGCATGTTTTTCACCGCCCCGCTCGCCGGGCGGCTGATGAATCGCGTCGATCCGCGGATCATGATCGCGGTCGGGTTTGTCTCCTTCGCTGTCGGGACCTACCAGGCCTCGTTCGTCACCGTCGACTGGGACTTCTGGGAGCTCCTCTGGCCGCAGGTCTTCCGCGGCGTCGGCCTGATGCTGTCGATGGTGCCGATCAACAATCTGGCGCTGGGCACGATGCCGCCGCAGAAGATCAAGAACGCCTCCGGCCTCTTCAACCTGATGCGCAACCTCGGCGGCGCGGTCGGCCTCGCCCTCATCAACACCCTGCTCGACAAGCGGATGGATCTGCATCTCGAGCGGCTGCGCGAGTCGGTGATCTGGGGGCGCCGGGTGGCGGAGGACACGCTCGCCAACATGACCGCGGCGATGGCCGCGCGCGGCTCGGACGCCCAGCTCGCCGCGACCCGCCAGCTCGCGCTGATCGTTCGCCGGCAGGCGGAGGTGCTGGCGCTCGCCGACGTATTCCTGGTGCTGACCGTCCTCTTCCTCGGCTGCGTCGGTCTCGCCACGCTGATGCGCCGCCCGGTCGCGGCTGGCGGCGGCGGCGGACACTAGAAACGCCGCGCGAGGGCCGCGATTACCAATCGGTAATGAAGCGGCAATCCTGCGTCCGCCGATCGCCCTTGCGGAGGGGCGCCCTGCGGCCATATTATGCGCGATGGGCGCGTGTCTGGGAAACCGGACGAGCGCCGACCCTTGACCCAAGAGGTTTCTTCCATGTCCGACTATGACCGCTACGCCAATACGCGTTACGGCGCGGGGCTCGCACGGTCCGGCGTCGCCGTCGATCAGGGCCTCCGGGCCTATATGATCGGCGTTTACAACTACATGACCCTCGGGCTTGGCGTCACCGGGCTCGTCGCCTGGGGGGCGTTCCAGCTCGGCACCGTCCAGACGGAAGCCGGCCGGCTTGCGCTGACCGATTTCGGCCGGGCGATCTATACGTCGCCGCTGCGCTGGGTGATCGTGCTCGCGCCCCTCGGGGTGGTGTTCTATCTCTCGGCCCGCATCAACTCGATGTCGGTGGCGAGCGCCCGCAACTGGTTCCTCGCCTTCGCGGCGCTGATCGGGCTGTCGATGTCGGCGCTCTTGGTGGTCTACACCGGCGCTTCGTTCGGGCGGGCGTTCTTCGCCACCGCCGCGGCCTTCGCGAGCCTGAGCCTCTACGGCTATACGACGCAGCGCAGCCTGTCGGCGATGGGCTCGTTCATGATGATGGGCGTCGTCGGCCTGGTCATCGCGAGCCTGCTCAACGTCTTCCTGCTGCATAGCACCGGGCTGCAGTTCGGGCTCTCGATCCTCTGCGTCCTGATCTTCGCCGGCCTCACCGCCTGGGACACCCAGGCGATCAAGGAGATGTATTTCTCCGGCGACAGCCACGAGATGGCCCAGAAGAAGTCGATCAACGGCGCGCTGCGCCTCTACCTCGACTTCATCAATATGTTCCAGGCCATCCTGATGCTGACCGGCTCGCAGCGCAACAGCTGACACATCGCCGTCAATCTGGCGACTTAGGTTCCCCCGGCTCCGCTCATCGCGGGCCGGGTTTTATTGGAGTAGCGATATTTCGTAGCGTGTGGGGGTCGGGATCATGCGTTTGCTTCAGGCCGCGGCGGCGGCGATGGCTTTGGGGCTCGGCGGCGGCGCTGACGCAGCGGAACTCAAGATCGTCGATGTGAAGGCGTACGCCTTCCTGGAGCACGCGGGCAAACTGTCCGACGATCTCATCACCAACGACCAGAGCCTGGTCGACGCTCCGAAGGGCGGGGCGCTCGGCGGCGACACGGCGACCGGCGTGCTGCTCGACTTCACCTTCGAGGGCGACAAGAACGCTTCGCCCAAATATGCGACCGCGGTCGTCGACCTGACCCAGACCGGACATTCCGGCCAGCAGGTCGTCACCCACAAGGCGTTCACCAATTTCATCTTCGGGCCCGACGGCATCGAGCACAAGGCCGTGTTCCTGGAAGGGGCGATGTGCATGCCGCTCGCCATCCAGGTCCATGCCGGCAAGACGCAGAAGACGGCGAAGCTCGAATTTTCGTGCACGGAAGTACGCGCCGAGAAGTGACCGCGGCTCAGGCCTCGCCGAGGCCGAGCACGTCCGCCATCGAATAGAGGCCGGGCTTGCGATCCTTCGCCCATAGCGCCGCGTGCAGCGCGCCGCGGGCGAACACCGCCCGATCCTCGGCATGGTGGCTGAGAATCACGCGCTCGCCCTCGCCGGCGAAGATGACGCTGTGATCGCCGACGATCGTGCCCCCGCGCAGCGACGCGAAGCCGATGTCGCCCGTGCGGCGCGCGCCGGTCAGGCCGTCGCGGCCGCGCGCCGAATGGTCCTTGAGCGGCAGGCCGCGTCCGTCGGCCGCCGCCTCGCCGAGCAGGAGCGCGGTGCCTGAGGGCGCGTCGACCTTCATCCGATGATGCATCTCGACGATCTCGATGTCGAAATCGGGCCCGAGCGCCGACGCCGAGCGCCGGGTCAGCGCCGCGAGCAGGTTGACGCCGAGGCTCATGTTGCCCGACCGCACGATCGGGGCGTGGCGCGCCGCCGCGTCGATCCTGTCGAGATCCTCGGCGCTGAGGCCGGTCGTGCCGATCACGTCGGCGATGCGCGCCTGCGCGGCAAGCCCGGCGAGTTCGACGCTCGCGGCCGGCGAGGAGAAATCGACGATCGCGTCGGCTTCGATGAGGAGCGGCAGCGGGTCGGCGACGATCGCAAGGCCGCTCGCCGGGCAGCCCGCCAGCACGGCCGGATCGGCGCCGAGCCACGGCGAGTCCTGGCGCTCGAGCGCGCCGGCCAGCTTCAGCCCGTCCAACTCGTGGATCGTCCTGACGACCATGCGTCCCATGCGCCCGGCGGCGCCGCTGACGATGAGCCTCATCTCGGCCATCCGTTCCCTTATTGCTCAGCCCGGCTGCGGGCCGTCGTAGCCTTCGGCGATCACCAGGTCCACGGCCGCCCCGGCGTCGCGCAGTTTCGCGGCCTCGTGGTATTCAGGCGAATCGTGGCAGGCGAGCGCGGTTTCATAGTCGCGGAACTCGATGACCACGTTGCGCGCCGGCGCGTTGCCTCGCGTCACCACGTGCTTGCCGCCGCGGACCAGGAAGCGCGCGCCGTACTTGGCGAACGCGGCCGCATTGGCCTTGACGTATTGCTGGTAAACCTCGGGATCGCGCACGTCGACACGGACGATCCAGTAGCCCTTGGGCATGGTCAGACCCCCTCGACCAGAACCATCTCCATCTCGGCCGCTCCCTCGCGCAGCGCGCGCGCCGCCTGATACTGCTCGGAATGAAAATACCGGCGGGCCGCCTCGTAGCTCTCGAACTCGAGCACGACATTGCGCGCCCGCGCCTTGCCCTCGAGCGCCTCGGTGCGGCCGCCGCGCGCGAGCGGCTTGCCGCCGTGATCGGCAATCGCTTTGGTCGCGGCGGCGGCGTAGCGCGCGTAGGCCTCCGGATTGGTGATGTCGACGCGCGAAATGACGTATCCCTTGGGCATGATGCCTCCCTTGACGATCGACGAGCGAACCTAGCGCGGCTCAGCCGCCGATCCAATCGATGCGCCGGCGATCTCCTTGACGACCGCCTCGGCGGCGGCGCGCGGGTCCGCCGCCTGGGCGACCGGGCGGCCGACGACGAGGTAGTCGGCGCCGCTGCGTATCGCCTCGGCAGGCGTTGCGACCCGTTTCTGGTCGCCCGCCGCCGCGCCCGCCGGCCGGATGCCGGGGGTGACGAGGAGCATGTCACGGCCAACGGTCTCCCGCACCATCGTCGCCTCGGCGGCGCTCGCCACCAGTCCGTCGACGCCTAGCGCGAGCGCCTGCTCGGCCCGCCGCCGGACCGTCTCGACCACCCCGAACCGGCCGCAGGCGTCGAAAAGATCGGCGTCGTCATAGGAGGTCAGAACGGTGACGGCGAGAATTCGCATTCCCGAGCCTTTGGCGCCGGCGACCGCGGCGCGCATCGTTTGCGGATAGGCGTGGACGGTGAGGAATGTCGCGCCGAGCTTCGCGGCCTGCGCCGTCGCCCGCTCGACGGTGTTGGGAATGTCGTGCAGCTTGAGATCGAGAAAGACCTGCTTGCCGGCCGCGGCGAACTCGGAGACGAGCGGCAGGCCGCCGCCATAGGCGAGCTCCATCCCGATCTTATAGAATGTCGCGCCGTCGCCGATCCGCTCGACCAGACGTCGCGCCCAGCCGGCCTCGGGCGCGTCGAGAGCGACAATCAGGCGGTCGCGCGGCTCAAGAGCGGTCACCTCATCGACCCTCGGCTGCATGGTCCGCAAGCCGGTAGGTCCACACTCGCGCGGGCGGCAGATTGAGCAGGATCGGCCGTGAGCGGTGGGCGGTGTAGCGATTGGCGCAGAACTCGCGCGGAATGGGCGAGAGGAGACCGTAGGTGAACTGGACGAAGAGGCCCGAAGGCCCCATCAGCGCAAAGGCGTCGCCGATCAGCTTTTCGCGCCGTTGCGGCGGCTGGTTGAGCAGCGGCAGGCTGGAGACGACGGCCGCAATCGGCTGGCCCGCCAATTCCGCCAGCGTCCGCGGCAGGTCGTAAGCGTCGCCCTCAATGATCCTGGCCGGCGCGAAGCGCCGCCTCAAGAGCTGGCAGAATCCCGGATCGTATTCGACCAGCGCGAGCCGCTCGCGCGCAACGCCGGCCTCGATCAGGGAGCGCGTCACCGGACCGGTGCCCGGTCCGAGCTCGACGATGAGCCCGTGCGGCGGCGGACCGGCCGCCGCCGCCATCGCCCGCGCGAGCGCGCGGCCCGAGGGCGCGACCGCGCCGGTGAGCCGGGGCGCGACGATGAGCGATCTGAGAAAACGGGCGCTGTCGCCAAGCCCCCGCCGATGCGGCTTATTCAGCGCTTGACCCTGCATTCCGGCTTCCCGCGGATGAGCGGCGAGCCCATGGGCGCCGTCCGGCGCTTATAGGGGACCGGGCAGCCGCTGGCAAAGGCCGCTCTAGCTCCGCCCCTCGAAGAACTCCTTCATCTTGGCGAAGAAGCCTGCGCTTTCGGGGTGGGTCTTGTTCGAGGACTCGGTAGCGAACTCGGCCAACAGCTCGCGCTGGCGCCGCGTGAGGCTTTGCGGCGTCTCGACATTGAGTTGAACGAAGAGATCCCCTAAATCGCGCGAACGCAAGACCGGCATGCCCTTGCCGCGCAGCCTCAGTTGGCGTCCCG
>CAVZNQ010000021.1:0-104652 GCA_963776665.1 uncultured Alphaproteobacteria bacterium | reverse complement strand
CCGATGGTCATAAACCCGTCGAGTTTTATTCACCCAGCCACTGAGGCCCCAACAGAGCTTTCTCAAGTTTGTTGCCGATCTGGGGCGCCGCCTGGAGCCCTGACTAGCAAGACGTCGCCTCTGAGTGTGCCGCCCTCCGGAGCCGCGGTTCGGTTCGCCGCTGGTTCTTTCGCGTGTGCACTGGGTCAAGCCGAAGCTTGTCGTCGAGATCACCCGGACCGACGGCCTCTTGCGGCACACGGTTTACGCCGGCCTCCGCGAGGACAAACGGGCGACGGACTTCCGACGAAATCCGCGTGAGATCAACAGGCGTCGCAACTAGCGGCGCGGGAACTTCGCCTTCGGGCGGAGATGAGGCGATACCGCGTAACGGCGAATGCCCGGTCTCCGGCCGATTCCGGCCGTTCCCTGCGCGACCCCTATAGGTCGGCTCTCCGCCCTTTTCCGACATTCCCGGATGCAAGGAGTTGGCCGCCCGGCTCCTGCGCGGCGAGGCGGCGGAATGTCGATCGCAATCACGGCTGCCGTCGCGAGGCCAAGGATAATCGATCCCCACGACAGTATCGGCAACCACTCCGGGATGAATTCTCACCAGAGTCTATTCAAGCAGCTTTGTCTGCCATTGGCGCAAGCCGATCGATCTTTGCCGCCATGATGAAATCGTTCTCGTGGAGACCCTTGATCTTCTTGGTGCGCAGCGACACCGTCCCATAGCCCCAGCCGAAGCTGATGTCGGGATGGTGACCTTCCGCCTCCGCAAGCTCGCCAACCTTTTGAGCGAATGCGAGCGCCTCGCGGAAGTTCCCGAAACGAAAGGTCTTTTCGATCCGCTGCGCATTATCCATGAGCGCCCATTCCGGAGCCTGTGCGAGGAGTTCTTCGGCTTCCGGTCGCGTCAGCGGCGGGATGCCGCCGCGGCAAGGGGTGCAAGTTTTCTCGACGAGCGCTTCTGTCATGGCATCCTCCGTCAATCAACACGATCATAGCCTTCGCTACCGGCTGCCGCTTCACCCTTCTCATCCAGGGCTCTCGCGCTAGAGACATGCTCAGCCCCGCGCAACGGCGACCGCGAGCAGTCCAACGAGAATTCGCCGGAGGGGCAAAAGCGTCATAACCATTTCAGTCTGGGCCGCAATCTTGTCCGAAAACAAGACCACTGGCATGACCACGCCGCGGATACGGCGCACGAGATCGCTCTTGAGACGGATACCGACCCGCCGCCCCATGTTCACAAGCACAAGACATCGACCCTCGCGCCGGCCCACAAGGAATCCGCTCTCCGTGAGTTTTCGAACGCTCCGCGAGAAACTCGCGCTAGCCGCCGCTGATGGTGCTGATCACGGCGCCGCCCTGGCTCGCGGCGCCGAACGGATCGGGATGGAACTTGGATTGCCGCTGGAGGCTGATGTCGCCCACGACGAACCTGGTGCCTTCAAAAATCCAATTCCGCGGAAGTCGACATTCGGCCGAGAAGGGCGTTTCGCTGAGGGAAGCGTCCGAACCTGGCGATGACCTCCAAATGACGTCGGGCATACTCGGTGGAACGGTCGTCGGCCGTCCTGTCGCTCAATAGCTGAAGAGCAAGCCGTTGGTCTTCGATGTCCTCTGAATGCTCGAATGGCAGGTAGCAGAACAGGCGGTGGTCGTCCGTCGGGTATGACCGGTCGAAGTCAAATGCCAGAATGTGCCTTGCGACGGACCGGGCCTCTAAATCGGTCGCGAAGGCGCGCGCAGATCCCCGAAAGATATTGCGCGGCACTTGGTCGAACAGGATGCAAAGAGCCAGCGCGCCGTCAGGATGGTCCTTCCATTGGTCCAGGCGGCCTTCGATCGCATCGGCGTAAAGGGGGCCAGTCGTTGACGCACCAATTCGTCGAAGTCGGGCGAAGCATCGAACCAATACCGCCGGCTCGCCTGATCAAACCAGCATTCCAGAACTTCGTTTGACATGTTGCGAGGATCACTTTCGGCTCGCCTTGATAGTGCATCCCGTCGGGTTCGCCGACAATCTCGCTCAACGCGCCCGCCGTGGGGTGGGCGCCGGTTCAAATATCGGGACTGAGGGTCCGAGCCGATGCTGGACGGCGTTTTCAAATCGGCTCTTCCGGCATTCGTGTTTTTGACCAACCACGTGTGGTCCTTCGAACAGCAAGGAAAATGCTGCCGCCTACCAAACCTATACAGCGCTTGCCGGAGAGCTTCGCCTTAGTTTACTGCGCGCCATCAATGTGCTCGACACGTCTCCGAACATCATCGACGTGCGCGATGCGCCGAGTCAGCCTCTTCAGCCGTTGGAATAGTGCCTCAACAACTCCGAAATGCAGGTTATGGTCGGCCTGGAGGGCGTCTGCCCTGCCAGATAAGGCAGCTTGCCATGATTTCCGTGCTGCAGACCGTGGACCTGGCTGACAGATGTTTTCTCTGCGAGTTGTTGTATTGGGCCGCGCTAAAGCGATTTCCGCTGGCGCTCGGGTACGGGGACCCCGATGGCGAGGAATTCCGCTTTTCGGAGGCGTGTCAACTCGATACGAGTAGCTTCATTGAATCCCCGGTTACTCCTGCAGAGTGCGAATATGCTGGCATATCCCCCAATCCGTATTATTACGCTTTACTGGATGGCCGAGTATTTGATCAGTGGGAATTGCGGCCGCTAGAAATCAATATGGATATATCTTGTAAATTAAGTCCAGAGGAATTTTCTGACGCAGTTCGAGAGAAACTGATATCGCATCGACCCGAGACACTGGAAGAAATAAAAGAGGTAGACGATTGGAATCGCGAGTTCGATACTTATCTCGAATACTTCAAATCGCGAATTTTCGTCGACCTACGGGAGGACAAGATAGGGGGTTTCGGTGTCAAATTAAAGGGGTCATCCTGGGAGGAAATTCGGAAAGCAATTGATGATGATGACACTCGATTGGAGAAGCAAGATCACGTACCCATCGGCCAAGCAGAGTGGATACTGAGCAAAATCGACTGGGGCAAGAGCGTACTGTACGGCAAAGAGTTTTCCTACTGCTGGGTCAATTTTAATGTTGAGCAGATGTTTTCTGTTTATACGGTTCCCGATCTTCCCACGATCGGCTCTGTGGAAAAACTGTGCGACAGCTACATCCTGGATCGACAGAATCTTGACGACCCGCCCCCGCATGTGCGCCGGGGCCGCCCTCCTCTGCCATGGGAACAGTTTCACGTTGAGGTTGCGGCGCTTGTCCAGAAGAACGCTCTCCCGGAGAAGAAAGAGGCCGCGATTGCAGATTTTGAGCGTTGGTTCCGCGAGAGGCTGGGGATCTCAGTTAGCCGGTCAGCCATCGGTCAGAAATTGAAGCCGTACTATCAGAGATTTCTTGAGTCCGACCCAGAAAAAGGGAAGAGCTGAATTTTTGCCTGAACCGGCGGAATTTATGCCGGAGTTTTTGATGCGGCCACTCTCCGGAATGCGGGATGCTGCTGTCCAACAAAGGACGGCCGCGTGTAATGAAGTCGCTATCGTGTTTGCCCCAAGCCGGTTTTCTCCGTCTCTCTGACGCTCCTGAAACCGCCGCAACGGGAAGGCGAAAATTGCCAGCCGCCCGCGTGGGCTGCGGGGGCGGTTGTTGCTTGAGCGGCAGGAAACCCTGCCCCAACGGCGGCCGCTCGGAAGTTCTTCCTCACCTGGGTGAACGGAGTTGTGGCGTCCGCCCATGACCAAACGGCGACCCATTGCCGCAAACCATCCGACGGGCAAAGCTGTCTGCGAAGACGACCTGACGCGCCTCGTTCGATTGATCGCTCGGCAGGAAGCGCTCAGGGTCTTCAGGGGCGCTCTGGAAATGCCCACTGCCGACGCTGGGCCAGCGTCGTTGTCCGATCCATCAATGCAGTCGGAAACCCGTTCGGAAGCAGTGCACGGGCGAAGCCGACCCATCGCCCCGAACCGGAGAGCGATTTCTAAGCGTCGCCGAGGTCGCGAAGCGGCTCGGCGTCTCGGAGAAGACGGTGCGACGCAAGATCGCATCCGGCGATTTGCCCGCGCATCGGGTCGGCAAGCTGCTTCGGGTCAGCGAGCGCAGTCCTTACAGCCTATCTCACCCAAGCGCGTCCCCGGAGGGGATGAGCAAGGCAATGATTGGCCGCTCAGTTCAATATTTATTGTGTAATATCCAAATAGTGATCGTCAACGCTATAAGATGCCGGGCGTATTTATGCTTGCGTTTTCACTAATCCAGCATAAGTGTCCACTAGAGGGAACTGGGGTCCATCAATGTCCACCAAGTCCGCTTCACTAGCTCCGCCGGCGAACCTCGCCGAGGTCATGGAGCGAATATTGTCATTGGAGGGTTTGCAGCGCCAGAGGCGGGACGATCTCATGTCCGCGATCCGCCAGATCGCGCGGCTCGTCGGCGGACTTCCCGCCGACATCCCCGCCGATCCTGAGGCGCTGAAGCGCGGGCTCAAGCTCCTGACCCCGGCGGCGGCCAACATGACGAAAAGCCGGTGGGCGAATGTCCGCGCGCTGCTGGCGGCGGCCCTCGACCTGACCGGCGCGAAGATCGTGAGCCAAAGGCGGAAGGTCGAGTTGACGCCGTCCTGGTCCTCTTTGTGGAACCGGGTCGCGAATAAGTACGCGCGGTGGCGCCTGTCCCGTTTCTTCGCTTACGCTTCGGAGAAGGGCGTCGAGCCCGATCAAGTCAGCGACCGGACGGTCGCCGATTTTGACGAGACCCTGAAGCGCAATTCGCTGCTCCAGGCCCAGGCGCGGATTATTCGCGACCTCTGCCGTGAGTGGAACCGGTGCGCGGGCAGCATCGAGGGCTGGCCGGCGACGCGGCTTACGGCTCCCGATCGGAGGCGTCAGTATGCGCTGCCTGCGTCGGCATATCCGCCGTCATTCGGCGCCGAGGTTGCCGCCTACCTCGACCATCTGGCGCGCGGCGATCTCTTCGGCGGGACCGGCCGCGGTCCCGCCAGCCCCATGACGATCCGTAGCCTCCGCCTCCAGCTTTTCCAGATGGCGACCGCGCTTGTTAAGTCTGGACGTGATCCGCAAACGATCCGATCGCTCGCCGACCTCGTTGAGCCCGAGGCGCTCAAGATCGCCTTGAGCTTCTTTTGGGGCCGCAACGGCAATCGCAAGACGACCCAGCTGCACGGTTTCGCGCTGACCGCGATCAAGATCGCCAAATGGTGGGTCAAGGCGCCCGCGGATGAGATCGCGGAGCTGCAGAAGATTCGGCGCGAGGTCGATCCCAAGGAGACGGGCATGACGCCGCGCAACCGCGCGCGCCTGCGCCAGTTCGACGACCCCGAGAATCTGCGCCGCCTGATCGACCTGCCCCAGGCGATCGTTCGCGCGCTGCCCCGCGAAGGGCCGCTAATCTGCGCCCAGGCGTTGCGGGTCCAGTCGGCGCTCGCCATTTCCATTCTCACGATTGCGCCGATGCGGATGAAGAACCTCGCCTCGCTCCGCCTCGGTCGGCATGTCGTCCAGACCCGACCCGGAGGCGTGCGCCACATCGTCATTCCGGCGGAGGAGGTGAAGAACAAGACGCCGCTCGCCTTTGAGGTCTCCGACGCGCTAGGCGCGGTGATGGACGTCTATCTTGCCCGTTGCCGGCCGCTGCTGGCGGGAGATCCGCAGGGTTTCCTGTTCCCGGCGCGCAAAGGCGGCGCCAAGACGCCGTCGACCCTCGCAGACCAGATCAAGCGCACAATTCGTCAGGAGACGGGCATCGATCTCAACCCCCACGCTTTTCGCCATCTCGCGGCCCTGCTCTTTCTGCGTGCGCATCCGGGCGAGTACGAGACGGTTAGGTTGCTTCTCGGTCACAAGGACCTCAGCACGACCGTCGGAGCCTATTGCGGCCTCGAGCAGGCCGACGCGCTCCGGCGCTACGACGCCCTGATCGACCGCTATCGCAAGAAGGAGTTTGCATGACCCGCCCGCTTCCCATCGCGGACTGGCCTCCCCGCGACCGCGAGCTCTGGAACAAGGCCGTCGAGCCGAGCGGCCTGTTTGGCGGCGGGGCCGGGGCTCGCTGGTCAGCTGCGACGCGGGTCTTCATCGCTTGCG
This sequence comes from uncultured Alphaproteobacteria bacterium, assembly GCA_963776665.1. Taxonomy (GTDB): domain Bacteria; phylum Pseudomonadota; class Alphaproteobacteria; order Rhizobiales; family Beijerinckiaceae; genus Roseiarcus. The sequence goes on along the minus strand of CAVZNQ010000021.1, from coordinate 98,597 downwards.
GCTACAATGGTTGGCTTTTCTGGCTTGCCTCGAAAGAGCTGCTCGACCCTGAGATGAGGCCGGCCGACCGTGTGACGCGCGAGCGCGTCGCGGCGTACGTCGCCGAAATGCAGACCGAACTCGCGCCCTATTCGGTCCTCGACCGAATCCAAGGGCTCCATGACGCGCTGCGCGTCATGGAGCCGCAATCGAATTGGGAGTGGCTTGGGCAACTCCGCCGGAACTTGAAAGCCCAAGTCCGTCCGGCGCGCGACAAGCTTTCCCGCCTGAAGCAGCCGCAAGACCTCATGGCGCTCGGGGAACGGCTGATGGACGAAGCCGAAGCGTCTCCGGAACGGCTCAGCGACACGACGAGCCATCCGCTACCGCGACGGCCTAATGATCGCCTTGCTGACGTACCGGCCAGTGCGGCGAGGAACCTCGCGATGATGCGGCTTGGCCGGCATCTCATGAAGGTCGGCGGCCGCTGGCGGATCGTCTTCGCCGCCGAGGAGACCAAGACCCACGTCCCTTACGAGGCGCCTCTCCCGGCGGCGCTCGGGCCGAGACTCGAACGCTATCTCGACGTGTATCGGCCGGTTCTGCTGGGTGTCGAGCCCGCGGACGGCAATCTCGGCGCCCCGCCGATTCATCCGGACGTCGACGCGGTCTGGGTGTCGGAAGACGGAATCCAGCTTGCGTATGAAGCTGTCGCATACCAGATCGTCTTCCGTACGCGCCGGGAGTTTGGCCGCAGCCTCTCCCCGCATCTGTTTCGCGACTGCGCCGCAACCGCGGTCGCCATCGACAACCCGAAGCACATTGGGGATGCTTCGCTCATTCTCGGCCATGCCGGACACAGGACGACCGAAAAGCACTACAATCATGCGAGGAGCCTCGAGGCCTCCCGCCGCCACGCCGCGATGCTGGCGAGCTTGCGCGAGAGCCTCAAGGCCAACCGGAATCGCTGAAGGAGATCGCATGCGCGCCGTCATCTACGCCCGCTACTCGTCCGATCTGCAGCGCGAGGCCTCGATCGAGGACCAGATCGAGGTCTGCCGGCGCTATGCCGAAGCGCAGGGCTGGACGATTGTCGGGACTTACAAAGACGCGGCGATCAGCGGCGCCAGCCGGTTCCGGCCCGGCTTCCAGAAGCTGATCGCCGACGCCGCCGAGCGTCGATTCGACGTCGTCGTCTGCGAGGCGATCGACCGGCTGGGCCGTCGTTTGGCCGACACGGCCGACCTTCAGGACCAGCTCGCATTCCAGAGGATCCGCCTCTACACGCCCTCGCTCGGCGAGATCACGCAGATCCATGTCGCGGTCATGGGCATGATGGCGCAAATGGCGCTGAAGGACCTCGGCGAGAAGACGAAGCGCGGCCAACTCGGGCGGGTGCTGAAGGGACGCATCCCTGCCGGAATCGCCTATGGCTACAAGACCGCGGATGGCGGCGGCGACGGGCGGGGCGCGCGAGCGATCGACCCCGACGAGGCAGGCGTCGTTCGGCGGATCTTCAAGGAGTTTGCTTCCGGGAAGAGTCCGGAGGCGATCGCGCGAGACCTCAACCGCGAACGTGTGCCGGGACCTGCCGGCCGCTTGTGGTCGAACACGACGATTCGCGGCCAGCTCGATCGCGGCACCGGCATCCTGAACAACGCTCTCTATCGCGGCGTCATCGAATGGAACCGCTGCGCCTACACGAAGAATCCAAAGACGGGAAAACGCGTCGCCCGTCCCAATCCGCCCGAACAGTGGGAGCGCGTCGAAGTCCCGGAACTGCGCATTGTCGATGACGACCTGTGGTTCAGCGCCAAAGCCCGACAGCATTCGATGCGGCAGGCGATGGGAAAGGCCCTGTCGCGCAACAAGGACGGCAGCGAACCGCAATCCCCTCAACGAGGCCCACCGCCCGCGCTTTCTGTTGTCGGGTCTGTTGCGTTGCGGCTGCTGCAACGGCCCTTACGCGATCATCGGTCGGGACCGCTACGCCTGCTCCACGCGCAAGCAAAAGGGAACCTGCGACAATCGGCTGACCATCACGCGCCAGGAGATCGAGGCGCGCGTCCTCGAAGGTCTGAAGGAGCGATTGCTCGCGCCCGATCTCGTCGCGGTCTTCGTCAGCGCTTTCCGGGACGAGTCGAAACGCCAGCGCGACGCGCTCCAGGCCGAATGGGCCAGTCGTGAGCGCAAGGCGGCCGAGCTCGATCGGAAGATTGCTTCGATTTTTCGGGCGATCGAGGACGGCCTGTACGAGCCCGCGATGAAGGCTCGCCTGGTTGAGCTCAAGGAGGAGCGCGACAGGCTGAAGACCGAAAGTCGCGCATTCGACCCGGCGGCTCTCGACGTTCTCATGCACCCGCAGCTCGCGGAAGGGTACCGGCGCCGGATCGAACGCCTGGAGCGGCTCCTCGAAGGCTCCGAACAGGACGAGGCCCGCGAGATCGTGCGATCGATGATCGAGCGCGTGGTCCTGACGCCGAGGCCCGACGGAAGCGGCCTTGACGCCACCCTGTTCGGCGCTCTGGCGGCGCTGCTTTCGGTCTCGGCCGAGGTTTCGGGCAAAAAAAAACCCTCCGCGGCGAGGCCGTCGGAGGGTCAACTGTCGGTGGTTGCGGGGGCAGGATTTGAACCTGCGGCCTTCAGGTTATGAGCCTGACGAGCTACCGGGCTGCTCCACCCCGCGTCAGAGGGTCTGGGGCGCCTGGCGAAAGGGCCAAGCGCCTTTTTTCATGAAGAGGAAGTTCCGTTCTTTGCAGGCCTGGCGACGACCTACTCTCCCATGTCTTGAGACAGAGTACCATCGGCGCTAAGGCGTTTGACGGCCGAGTTCGGGATGGGATCGGGTCTTATCACCTTGCAAGGGCCACCAGGCCGGCAAAGAACGGATGAAGCAAAACTGGCTTTTCATTTTTTCTGTTTCAAAGCGAGTGCTTTGACAGTCTCGCGCCTTGGCGACGAGAGCAATCAAGTCGAACGAGCGATTAGTACCGGTAAGCTTCACGCGTCGCCGCGCTTCTACATCCGGCCTATCGACGTGGTGGTCTTCCACGGCTCTTCAGGGAGAACTTGTTTTGAGGCTGGTTTCCCGCTTAGATGCCTTCAGCGGTTATCCATTCCGTATATAGCTACCCTGCACTGCGGCTGGCGCCACAACAGGTCCACCAGAGATACGTTCACCCCGGTCCTCTCGTACTAGGGGCAAATCCTCTCAATTCTCCGACACCCACGGCAGATAGGGACCAAACTGTCTCACGACGTTTTGAACCCAGCTCACGTACCACTTTAATCGGCGAACAGCCGAACCCTTGGGACCTTCTCCAGCCCCAGGATGTGATGAGCCGACATCGAGGTGCCAAACACTCCCGTCGATATGGACTCTTGGGGAGTATCAGCCTGTTATCCCCGGCGTACCTTTTATCCGTTGAGCGATGGCCCACCCACGCGGGACCACCGGATCACTATGACCGACTTTCGTCTCTGCTCGACTTGTTGGTCTCGCAGTCAGGCTGGCTTATGCCATTGCACTCTAACGACCGATTTCCGACCGGTCTGAGCCAACCATTGCGCGCCTCCGTTACTCTTTGGGAGGCGACCGCCCCAGTCAAACTACCCACCATGCGTTGTCCCGGGCCCCGGTGAGGGGTCGCGGTTAGACATCCATGAAGTCAAGGGTGGTATTTCAAGGGTGGCTCCACACGAGCTGGCGCCCATGCTTCCAAGCCTACCACCTATCCTACACATGACTTAACGAATGCCAACGCAAAGTTATAGTAAAGGTGCACGGGGTCTTTCCGTCTGACCGCAGGAACCCCGCATCTTCACGGGGACTTCAATTTCACTGAGCTGACGTTGGAGACAGCGGGGAAGTCATTACGCCATTCGTGCAGGTCGGAACTTACCCGACAAGGAATTTCGCTACCTTAGGACCGTTATAGTTACGGCCGCCGTTTACCGGGGCTTCAATTCAAGGCTTGCACCTCTCCTTTTAACCTTCCGGCACCGGGCAGGCGTCAGACCCTATACGTCATCTTGCGATTTCGCAGAGCCCTGTGTTTTTGTTAAACAGTTGCCACCCCCTGGACTGTGCCCCCTCAATGAGCTTGCGCTCGCCGAGGGCCTCCTTCTTCCGAAGTTACGGAGGTAAATTGCCGAGTTCCTTCAACGTCATTCTCTCAAGCGCCTTGGTATGCTCTACCTGTCCACCTGTGTCGGTTTCGGGTACGGTCTAATGCAGGGGCTATTTCCTGGAACCTCGTCACCGCCCGGTCAATCCAGTAAGACCGAACGATATAAGAGATCCGTCACCACCTGCTGGCTCACGACTATTAACGTGATTCCCATCGACTACGCCTTTCGGCCTCGCCTTAGGGACCGGCTAACCCTGCGAAGATTAACTTTACGCAGGAACCCTTGGACTTTCGGCGACACTGTCTTTCACAGTGTTTGTCGTTACTCATGTCAGCATTCGCACTTCCGATGCCTCCAGGAGCCCTCACGGGTCTCCCTTCATCAGCGAACGGAACGCTCCGCTACCGCGTCTTGCGACGCCCAAAGCTTCGGCTCATGGCTTGAGCCCCGTTACATCTTCGGCGCAGAAACCCTTATTTAGACCAGTGAGCTGTTACGCTTTCTTTAAAGGATGGCTGCTTCTAAGCCAACCTCCTGGTTGTTTTGGGATTTCCACATCCTTTCCCACTTAGCCATGAATTGGGGGCCTTAGCTGTTGGTCTGGGTTGTTTCCCTCTCCACAATGGACGTTAGCACCCACTGTGTGGCTCCCGAGAATGACTTCCAGGTATTCGGAGTTTGGTTAGGTTTGGTAGGGTTTTGGCCCCCCTAGCCCATCCAGTGCTCTACCCCCTGGAGCCTCATCTCGAGGCTATACCTAAATATATTTCGCGGAGAACCAGCTATTTCCGAGTTTGGTTGGCCTTTCACCCCTAATCACAAGTCATCCGAGTCTTTTTCAACAGACACCGGTTCGGTCCTCCAGCAGGTGTTACCCTGCCTTCAACCTGCTCATGACTAGATCACTCGGTTTCGGGTCTAAAGCATCGAACTGAACGCCCTGTTCAGACTCGCTTTCGCTGCGCCTCCGCCTATCGGCTTAAGCTTGCTCGATACTTTAAGTCGCTGACCCATAATACAAAAGGTACGCCGTCACCCTTGCGGGCTCCGACTGTTTGTAGGTATCCGGTTTCAGGAACTGTTTCACTCCCCTCGTCGGGGTGCTTTTCACCTTTCCCTCACGGTACTTGTTCGCTATCGGTCGCTGAGGAGTACTTAGGCTTGGAGGGTGGTCCCCCCGTGTTCAGGCAGGATTGCACGTGTCCCGCCCTACTCGAATCTCCCATTCGAACCCTATTCATACGGGGCTGTCACCCGCTACGGCCCGGTTTTCCAACCGGTTCTGATAGATCCAAACAGAAGCATTGGCCTGATCCGCGTTCGCTCGCCACTACTGACGGAGTCTCGTTGATGTCCTTTCCTCCGGGTACTGAGATGTTTCAGTTCCCCGGGTTCGCTCTTATTCTCCTATGTATTCAGAGAATAAGTACCTTCTCTTGATCTCTGTTGGTCCAAAGACCGCCGCACCCTCCTTTGCAGGAGATGCGCGGCCGGCGCGTTCCGACCGAAACCCGACCCTGTGCGGGCCTTGCTTCGCGTCATCGACGCGCCTCTTCGGAGCAACAGAGATCGAAGGTGGGTTTCCCCATTCGGAAATTCACGGATCAAAGCCTGTTCGCGGCTCCCCATGACTTATCGCAGCGTACCACGTCCTTCATCGCCTCTCAGCGCCAAGGCATCCACCAGATACCCTTAAGACACTTGATTGCTCTCATCGCCAAAGCGCGCGTTCTTTGATCGCCAGATCGATCGGCAATCGATCCGGCAAACGCGTTCCCTGGCTTGAAAAGACCAGTTTTGCTTCAAACGCATCCGGGGATCTGAGCGGTCAGGCTCCAAATCCACGACTGGTTGCTCGAAGGGCGGGATGACGACGCGGCGCCCTTTCGCTTCCGGACTCTCTCGAATCCGTCGGCGGCGCCTCGCCCCATCCGGCTCTCGACCGAATGCGCTTCCTCTTCACAATGTCAGATATCGAAAGACCCGCCGCTTCACGCGCGGCGCGCCCTCCGTCCACGTTCTCGAAAGCGCCAGGCGCCTCGACAACGAAACCTGTCAAATCGCATCGGAAGGACGGGACGCCTCGGCCCCGCCTGCTGCTCAACCGCCGTCGAGACCCCCGTCAAGACCTTGGTGGAGCCAGACGGGATCGAACCGACGACCTCATGCTTGCAAAGCACGCGCTCTCCCAACTGAGCTATGGCCCCGTTTCAAGACCCGCCGGCGCCCAAAGTCGTGGTGGGCCTGGGAGGACTTGAACCTCCGACCTCACGCTTATCAAGCGCGCGCTCTAACCAACTGAGCTACAAGCCCGGTCGAAAGAAGAAGTCCCGCGCCGCTCGCGCTTTCTCAAGCCGAGCAAGACGCAAGCCTTCCCATATCCTTAAATCAGAAAGAGAGACGAAGGCGGCGCGATCCCGCCAAATGCGGCCTGACTGGGCCGCTTGATTCTGAGCCGGATGACAAGACCGATCGATGGAGAACGTTTCCGTCCTCATCGTCTGCCTGATGTCTCCGAATCCAGAAAGGAGGTGATCCAGCCGCAGGTTCCCCTACGGCTACCTTGTTACGACTTCACCCCAGTCGCTGACCCTACCGTGGCCGGCTGCCTCCTTGCGGTTAGCACGCCGTCTTCGGGTAAAACCAACTCCCATGGTGTGACGGGCGGTGTGTACAAGGCCCGGGAACGTATTCACCGCGGCGTGCTGATCCGCGATTACTAGCGATTCCAACTTCATGCACTCGAGTTGCAGAGTGCAATCCGAACTGAGACGGCTTTTCGAGATTTGCTCAGGGTCGCCCCTTCGCCTCCCGTTGTCACCGCCATTGTAGCACGTGTGTAGCCCAGCCTGTAAGGGCCATGAGGACTTGACGTCATCCCCACCTTCCTCCGGCTTATCACCGGCAGTCCCCCTGGAGTGCCCAACTGAATGATGGCAACTAAGGGCGAGGGTTGCGCTCGTTGCGGGACTTAACCCAACATCTCACGACACGAGCTGACGACAGCCATGCAGCACCTGTGTTCCCGGCCCCGAAGGGAAGATCGCATCTCTGCAATCCGTCCAGGACATGTCAAAAGCTGGTAAGGTTCTGCGCGTTGCTTCGAATTAAACCACATGCTCCACCGCTTGTGCGGGCCCCCGTCAATTCCTTTGAGTTTTAATCTTGCGACCGTACTCCCCAGGCGGGATGCTTAAAGCGTTAGCTGCGCCACTGAAGAGCAAGCTCCCCAACGGCTAGCATCCATCGTTTACAGCGTGGACTACCAGGGTATCTAATCCTGTTTGCTCCCCACGCTTTCGCGTCTCAGCGTCAGTTCCGGGCCAGTGAGCCGCCTTCGCCACTGGTGTTCTTGCGAATATCTACGAATTTCACCTCTACACTCGCAATTCCACTCACCTCTCCCGGACTCAAGATCTCCAGTATCAAAGGCAGTTCCAAGGTTGAGCCTTGGCATTTCACCCCTGACTTAAAGACCCGCCTACACGCGCTTTACGCCCAGTAATTCCGAACAACGCTAGCCCCCTTCGTATTACCGCGGCTGCTGGCACGAAGTTAGCCGGGGCTTCTTATCTCGGTACCGTCATTATCGTCCCGAGCGAAAGAGCTTTACAACCCTAAGGCCGTCATCACTCACGCGGCATGGCTGGATCAGGCTTGCGCCCATTGTCCAATATTCCCCACTGCTGCCTCCCGTAGGAGTTTGGGCCGTGTCTCAGTCCCAATGTGGCTGATCATCCTCTCAGACCAGCTATCGATCGTCGCCTTGGTGAGCCGTTACCTCACCAACAAGCTAATCGAACGCGGGCCAATCCTCCGGCGATAAATCTTTCGCCGCTAAGCCGTATCCGGTATTAGCTCAAGTTTCCCTGAGTTATTCCGAACCGGAGGGTATGTTCCCACGCGTTACTCACCCGTCTGCCACTCCCGTATTGCTACGAGCGTTCGACTTGCATGTGTTAAGCCTGCCGCCAGCGTTCGTTCTGAGCCAGGATCAAACTCTCAAGTTCAACTGAGATCTTGGTCCCGACTGGTCACTTCAATGTCCTCACGGACATTGTATTCTTGACGAGTTCCAAACACATCCGCCTGAAGCTCAAACCCGCCAGACCGCCTCACGACGTTCCGGCGCGCCATGCTCCAAGCGCGATGAATTTTTGAAACGTGACCGTCAGTTGTCTCTTCGGACCCCAACCGCCGGACGACCCTCTTGGCTCACGCCAAGAACGCAACCCGCCGGTCAAGGTCCCGCAAGGACCCCGCCGCCCACGTCTCTCTTCCTTCCGATGCAATTGTCAAACAGCGAGGAGCCAAGAGCCCCACAAGCCAAAACCAAACTTCGCGACGACCCGCCGTCAAAGCTCGGCCCGAGCTTGAATTCATCCTACGTCGCCGCGCTCTCGCGAGGCGGGAACGACCGAAAATTCTCCGCCCCCGCCTCTCAGCAGGGAGGAGTGTAATCGGAAAGTCCCGAAACCCGCCGGTCAGCCGCTCCAAAAGAGCGCCAAGCCGTTGGGAGAGGCGCATATAGGCCCCGGTGAAGTTTCTGTCAACGTACTTTCACAAAGAAATTCTCCTCTGTGGATTTCTTCATGCCGTCGCGCCGTTTCGCGTGCATTTTCATTCCCCCCCGAGGGCGGAGCGTCACCCGCTGGATCGGCATCACCATACGACCGTCGACGACGTCGAAGCGAAAGGCGCGCAGGAGGTTGGCGAGCAGAATAATCCCCTCCTGCATAGCGAAGGCCATGCCGATGCAGACCCGCGGCCCCGCGCCGAAGGGTATATAGGCGAACCGGTCGATGCGCTCGCGCCGTTCGCCCAGGAAGCGCGACGGATCGAAGGCGTCCGGATTGTCCCACAGACCGCGCCGCCGATGCAGGACATATGGCGAGACCGAGATCACCGCGCCGGCAGGAATGTGAACCCCCGCGAGTTCGTCGTCGGCGATCGCTTGACGGCTCAGCATCGCCGCCGGCGGATAAAGGCGCATCGCTTCCTCGAAAACGGCGCGCAACGTCTCGCATCCCTCGAATGCGGCCGGCTGTTGCGGATCGAACGACCTGTCGGCCTCGGCCTCCGCCCTCTCGCGCCACTCGGGCGACTGGGACAACAGGTAGAGCGTCCACGTCAATGCGTTGGCGGTTGTTTCATGCCCGGCGAGGATGAAGGTGAGGATGTTGGCGCGCATGTCGTCATCGGACATGCCTCGACCGCTTTCGGGGTCCCTCGCCGAGAGAAGCAGGGTCAACAGGTCGCGCGGCGGCTGCGCGCCGCTGTCGATCAACGCCCGGCGACTGCCAATAATGTCGTCGACCGCCTGAGCGAAGAACATCAGCGCCGGACGGCCGCGACGGCGCCCGAACCGCGGCAGAAAGCTGGGGGCGCCCACGAGATCGAGCGGGTCTAGTCGGCCGATGGTGTCGAAATAGCTCGTGACCGAGCGCTGGAAAGCGCTCGGTTCGCGTCCGAGGCCTTGCGAAAACAGCGTCTGCTCCAGCACTTCGAGCGTCATCCGCGACGTCAACGCGCCGACCTCGGTCACGGCGCCGTCGCGCCTCGCGCTCAGGCGGTCGATCGTCGCGTCCGCGACCCTTTGCATGGCGGGCGCGAAGTCGGCGACCTGCCGGGGCGAAAAAAGAGGGGCGAGCGAGCGCCGCTGCATGCGCCAATCGTCGCCTTCGCTGGTCAGCAACCCGTTTCCGAGACCCGGCCGAAGGACCCGGAGTTGAAGGTCGTCCTTACGGTAGTTGGCGGCGTTGTCGAGAAAGATCCGCCGGACGGCAGCGGGATCATGAGCGGCGCCGCGCAGTCCCAGAACGGAGCGTCCGAGAGAAACCGGCCGCTCGAAATCTCCTTCGGACCAGATTTCGATCGGATTGCGCCGCAGGGCCCAAATCAACGATAGCGCGCCGCGCGGCTTGTCGGGCCGTCGCGGAAACGGGGGGACGAAGAGCCTAGAGGCTTGGGAAGCGACCGGCATGGCGAACGTCCTGGAACGAAGATACCAACGAAACATAGGGCGGGCCGAGGCCCCGCGACAGGGGCGGCGGCAAGAATAGGCGCAGGCGAGCGCTCGTGCGGGTTCAGAACGCCGTACGCTGGCGCATCGCCGCCGCCAGGGTGCCGTCGTCGAGGTAGTCGAGTTCGCCCCCGACCGGAACGCCGTGAGCGAGCCGCGTCACTTTGACGGAATAGTCGGTAAGCAGATCGATGATGTAATGCGCGGTCGTCTGACCTTCGACAGTCGCGTTTACGGCGAGGATCAATTCGCCGACTTCTCCATTGGCGATGCGCGCGACCAGCCCCGTCAGGTTGAGATCGGCAGGCCCGACGCCGTCGAGGGGCGACAGCGCCCCGCCGAGCACGTGATAGCGCGCCCGCGTGGCGCCGGCCCGCTCCAGCGCCCAAAGGTCGCCGACCAACTCGACGACCACCAGCGTCGTCGCGTCGCGCCGTTCATCGGCACAGATCGTGCAGGGATCACGGGTGTCGACATTGCCGCAGATCGAGCAGGTTACGATCCGCTCCTGCGCGACGCGCAATGCCTCGGCGAGGGGCGCAAGCAGCGTCTCGCGCTTGCGGATAAGGTGAAGGGCGGCGCGGCGCGCCGAACGCGGCCCCAATCCCGGCAAGCGCGCGAGAAGCTGGACGAGACGCTCGATTTCAGGTCCGGCGACGCTGGTCGGCATCCGGCCTCTAGAACGGCAGCTTCATGCCGGGCGGCAAGGGCAGGCCGGCAGTCAGCGCCTGCATTTTCTCGGCCGCCGCTCGATCGGCTTTGGCCTTTCCGTCGGCGAACGCCGCGACGATCAGATCCTCGAGCATCTCCTTGTCGGCGGGCGTGAGCAGCGAGGCGTCGATGCGCACGCCCCTTAATTCGCCCTTGGCGTTGAGCGTCAGGCTGACCATGCCGCCGCCGGCCTGACCTTCGACTTCGAGACGCCCCAGTTCCTCCTGAGCCTCCTGTAGCTTGGCCTGGACGGCCTGCGCTTTTTTCATCATGCCCATGATATCCACGGCGTCCATCTCCTTCTCAGCCGTCGTCAGCGGCGTTGACGCCGGAATCGGCGTAGCCGACTTCATCGTCGGCTTCACGCGCCGGCGGAGCCGGCGGCGGCTCGGGATGCCGGACGTCGACGATGCGAGCGCCCTTGAACCGGTCAAGCACCTTGCGAACCAGCGGATGCGCCGCCGCTCCGCTGGCTCGCTCGGCGTCGCGCGCCTCCGCGGCCTCGCGCAAGGTTGGCGCGGTCGATCCCGCGACCAGCGCCACCATCCAGCGCTCGCCGGTCCATTCCTGCAGCCGTCTCGCGAGCGTCTGGGCGAGCCCGGAGGCGGCGCCTTCGACCGGGGTGAAGGCGATGCTGCCGTGTTCGAAGCGCGCGAGCCGCACCTCCCGCTCAAGCGAGTCGACGAGTTGAATGTCGCGCCGGGCGCGCGCCAGCGCAACCGCGTCCTCGAAGGAGGCGAGCCGAGGGCCCGCCGCGGGAGGCGAAGGCCGACGCGCGGTCTCGGGCTGAGCGGACTCCAGCGCGGCGAGCCGCATCGACCCGCGCGGACCTCCGCCGGCCGGGGGGAGCGGCGGCGCATGCCGGGGACCGTCGGTCGAATGGCTGAGTTTTCGGAGCGCCTCTTCGGGCGCAGGCAGGTCGGAAGCATAGGCGAGACGGATCAGCGCCATCTCCGCCGAGGCGAGCGGGCGAGGCGAATCCCTGACGTCCTCCACGCCTTTGAGCAGAATCTGCCAGGCGCGCGTCAGGACGCCGAGGCTCAGCTTACCGGCAAACTCGCGGCCGCGCTCGCGCTCGATCTCGCTCACCGCCGGATCGTCGGCCGCAGCGGACGCGATCTTGACGCGGGTGACGAAATGGCAGAACTCGGCCAGCTCGATGAGGATGTCGGCGGCGTCGGCTCCCGCCTGATGGAGCGCGCGCGCGAGCTCGAGCGCTTCTGCGATCTCTCCCTTCATCACCCGCTCGAACAGCGCGATGATATCGCCGCGGTCCGAGAGGCCGAGCATGTCGCGAATGGCTTGCGCGGCGACGCCGGCATGACCGCCATGCGCGATGCCCTGGTCGAGCAGCGATAAGGCGTCGCGCACCGAGCCTTCCGCGACCCGGGCGATCAGCGCCAGCGCCTCGGACTCGGCGGCGACCCCTTCGGAGGCGCATATCTTGCGCAAGTGGGCGATCATCGGCTCCGACTCGATGCGTCGCAAATCGAACCGGATGCAGCGCGAGCGCACGGTGATCGGAACCTTGTCGATTTCAGTCGTCGCGAACAGAAACTTGACGTGCTCAGGCGGCTCTTCGAGCGTCTTCAGGAGGCCGTTGAAGGCCTGCTTCGAGAGCATGTGCACTTCGTCGATGATGTAGACCTTGGCGCGCGCCGAAACCGGGCGATAGCGCACGTTCTCGATGATCTCCCGCACATCGTCGATGCCGGTGTGGGAGGCGGCGTCCATCTCGATGACGTCGACGTGACGCGATTCCATGATCGCCTGGCAGTGGACGCCGAGCTCCGGCATGTCGATGCTGGGCCGGTCAATCTTTCCTGGCAGGGAATAGTTGAACGCGCGGGCGAGAATGCGGGCCGTCGTCGTCTTGCCGACCCCGCGCACGCCGGTCAGGATATAGGCCTGATGGACGCGGCCCGCGGCGAAGGAGTTGGCGAGGGTGCGCACCATCGGCTCCTGGCCGACGAGGTCCTCGAAGCGAATCGGTCGGTATTTTCGCGCCAGCACGCGATAAGGGACGGCGGGCGCCGCGGCCGAAGCGTCGGCGAGAGGGAAGAGCGAATCGCTCAACGGCCGCCTCTCGCGCCGGTAAAGAGTCGATGTCGGAGCATCTCAAGTTTCGCAAGAAGGTCGCCTTGCGCGCGAAGGCGAACCCGAACCGAGCTAACGCCCTCGCTTTCGCCGGACGGCAAGCGCGCATTGTGGGAGGTTGGACAAAGACCCGCCCTGTCTCGTTAGGGCTGCTTCCTTCCGGACCTGACCCGGTTGGCGAGCGGTACGTCCTTCGCCAACCTCCCGGCGCCTATGTGGACCATGGCGCGACGGGGCGCAAGGGGCGAGGCGGGCGCCGGGCTCGAGAGCTTGGTCATCGCGCCGAGAGGCGGACGCGAAGTCTCTGCGGAACGCCTCGATTTCGTGATTCGTTTCGCCCTTCGGAGGACTATGCTTGGCCGATCTTCGGAAATGACCGAAGGAGATTTCCAATGAACGACGAGGCGAAGCGTTACGCCGGGGGCTGCTTGTGCGGGGCGCTCCGGTATGAGGCGGTCGGCAAACCGCTCGGCTCGGGCCATTGCTATTGCGCCGATTGCCGAAGGGCGTCCGGCTCCGGCTTTGTGCCGTTCATGGGCTTCACGGCGGCCGCCGTGCGCTTCGTCGGTGAAGCCCGCCAGTTCCGGTCGAAAGCAGCCAACGGGGGCGAGGCGGTGCGCAACTCCTGCCCGATCTGCATGAGCCTCGTGTTCGGCGGCGAAATCGGCAAGTCCGACTGGTACACGATATACGCCGGATCGCTGGATGACCCCTCGGCCTTCCATCCGACGATCGCCATCTTCGCCGCCGGCCGACCGGCCTGGGCGGTCATTCCGCCGGGCTTCAAAGTGTTCGATCGAGCGCCACCCTGAAGCTCGCCGGGGACCGAGGCCCCGCAACCTCGCCTCCGCCCGCCGTTTCTGTATAGTGCCGGCGACCATCTGGAGTCGTTCGTGGCCGATCTGTTCTCGTATCGTTTCGCCAGGCGCGGGCGCCTGCTGGCGCTCGCGAGCCTGCTCGCGCTTCTCGTCGCGGCTTGCGGCCGATACGGCCCTCTCGAGCCGCCGCCCGACCCCAATGCGCCGCCAAAGCCGGCCAACCCGAACGGTCTCGGCTCGATCGCCAAACCGTCGATCCCGCCGATCAAGGCGCCGAATCAGCCGTTCTTCCTCGATCCCCTGCTGAAATAACCCATCAACCGCATGCTCGCCTTTTCCTATCGCAACGGCGCGCTTCACGCCGAGGACGTCGCTTTGGCGGCCATCGCCGAAGCCGTCGGAACGCCGTTCTATTGCTATTCGAGCGCGGCGATCGAGCAGCATTTCGAGGCCTTCCGGAATGCGTTCGCTGGCCAGAACGCGCTTTTTTTCTATGCGATGAAGGCCAATTCCAACCAGGCGGTGCTGACGACGCTCGCGAGGCTCGGCGCCGGAATGGACGTCGTCAGCGAGGGGGAATTGAGGCGGGCGCGGGCGGCCGGGGTGCCGGGCGAGCGGATCATCTTTTCGGGCGTCGGCAAGACGCTGGGCGAGATGCAGCTCGGGCTCAAGGAAAACATCTTCTGCTTCAACGTCGAATCGGAGCCGGAGCTCGAGGCGCTGTCGCGCGCCTCGACAAGCGCCGGGGCGAGCGCGCCGATCGCCATCCGGGTCAATCCCGATGTCGACGCGCGCACCCACGCCAAGATCGCGACCGGAAAGTCGGAGAACAAGTTCGGCGTGCCGATCTCGCGCGCCCGCGATGTCTACGCCTACGCGCGGACCTTGCCGGGCTTGAGCATCCGCGGCGTGGATATGCATATCGGCTCGCAGATCACCGATCTTGAGCCGTTCGATGACGCGTTCGCGCTGCTCGCCGACTTCGTGCGCGCGCTGAGGGCCGACGGACATCAGATCGAGCATGTCGATCTTGGCGGCGGCTTAGGCATTCCCTACCGCACCGACAATGATCCGCCGCCCTTCCCGGAGAATTACGCCAAGATCGTCGCCCGCCACACCGCGGCGCTGAACTGCAGGGTGATGCTGGAGCCGGGTCGGGGCATCGTCGGCAACGCCGGAGTCCTGGTCTCCTCGGTCATCTATCTCAAGAAAGGCGAAAAGAAGCGCTTCGTCATTGTCGATGCGGCGATGAACGATCTCGTGCGGCCGACGCTCTATGAGGCGCATCACGAGATTCTGCCGGTGAAGGAGCCCGCCCCGGCCGCGGCGCGTATGATCTCAAGCGACGTCGTCGGCCCGGTCTGCGAGAGCGGCGACTATCTGGCGCTCGGGCGCGACCTGCCAGAAGTCGCCGCCGGCGACCTGATCGCGGTGATGAGCGCCGGCGCTTACGGCGCTGTGCAGGCCGGAACTTACAATTCCCGTCTCCTGATCCCGGAAGTTCTGGTCAAAGGCTCCCAGTTTGCGGTCGTACGGCCGCGGCCGAGCTACGAGGAATTGATCGGCCTCGACACACTTCCGCCGTGGTTGCAGTGACGCTTGCGGCGGGTGCTCGGCCCCCTTTGCTGGCCTGAGAATTGCTTTAGAATCGATTCGGCAACAGCGGATCACGGCATCGCGGTGAAGGATTCCAATCCACCATCGATCGGCCCCGGGCACGGGGCCCGTCTTACAGCGCTTGCGAGATTGGCGCAGCGTGCGCTGACGGTCGAGCGCATATGGCCTCCGCTCGTGTTCGCGCTCGCGGTCGTCGTCCTCTTCCTGGCCGCCTCCTGGCTGGGGGCGTGGCAGTTCGCGCCACGGTCGCTCCGCATCGCCGGCGTCGTGTTGTTCGCACTCGCCTGCGGGGCTGCGCTTGCGCCGCTCGCGCGCCTGCGCCGCCCGGCGTCGCGCGAAGTCCTCGCGCGGCTCGACCGCGACGCAGGAGCGAACCACCGTCCGGCCTCCTCGCTCGCCGACAGCCTCGCCAACGACGACGGCGATCCGGGCACGCAGGCGATGTGGGAGGCCCACCGGGCGCGACTCGAGCGCGCGGTCGACGCCATTCGCGTCGCTCCGCCCTCCCCGCGCATGGCTGAACGCGACCCGTATGCGATTCGCTTCGGCGCGGCGCTGCTCGCCTTCGCGGCTGCGGTCGCGGCCGGGCCGGAAACCTATGGGCGCCTCGCGGCCGCCTTCGACTGGCGCAGCGACGCGGCGATCGCCGCCGCGGCGACGAGCCGCATCGACGCGTGGATCGACCCGCCGCCCTACGCCGGCCGGCCGGCGGTGGTGATCGACTTCAAGACCGCGACGCCGCAGACGCTCAACATTCCTGAAGATTCGATCCTGGTGGTGCGCGGCGACCCTAGCCTGGTCGAAACGCGGATCGAGGGCGCGATCACCCCCGCGGACCAGAAGGACGAAGCTGCCAAAAAGACCGGGGCCGAAAAGCGATGGGCCATCCATGGCGTCGGCAAGGCGACTATCCTGCGCGGCGGCGCCCCTGTGGCCGTCGCCATCCTCGCGGTCACGCCGGCCGGCGCGCCGACGATCGCCTCGACCGAGGAGCCGCGCGCCAATATCAGCGGCTCGCTAACGCTCGCCTACCATGTCGACGATCGATTTGGGCTCGCCGGCGCAAGGGCGGACTTCGCCCGTCCGCACGACGGGACCGGCGTCGCGGCGCGCACGCTGGCGCCTCCGCCGCAGGCCGCCCTTCAACTGCCGCCGACCGCCAACGGCGTCGGCGACGCGAAAACGACCGTGGACCTCTCCGAGCATCCGTGGGCAGGCGCCAAGGTCACGATGCGGCTCAGCGCGGTCAGCATTTCGGGCAAGACCGGCCAGAGCGGGCCGATCGAGCTGACCCTGCCGCAGCGAATGTTCCACAATCCGCTGGCGCGGGCGCTGGTCGAACAGCGTCGCGATCTCATTCTCGATCCCGACAATGCGCCAAAGCGCGTCGAGACGGCGCTGACGGGGCTCGCGATCGCGCCGGAATTGTTCGATACGCCGGCCAAAATCTATCTCGGCCTGAAGCAGGCCAACGCCTCGCTGCAGGGGGCGAAGAACGACGCCGATCTCCTCGACGTCGCGGCGATGCTGTGGGCGATGGCGCTCGAGATCGAGAACGGCGACGCGTCGCAGGCCGAGCGCGACCTGCGCTCCGCCGAGCAGGCCCTGCGCGAGGCGCTCCAGCGCGGCGCGAGCGATCAGGAAATCCGCAAGCTGATGGAGCAACTGCGCGAGGCCGCCAAGCGTTTCATGAGCGAGATGGCGCGCAATACCGAGCCCGACTCCAACGCCCAGGACCAGAACCTTCAGGCCAAGGATCTCGACAAGCTGCTCGACCAGATGGAGGACACCGCCCGCAACGGCTCGCGCGAGGACGCCCAGGCGATGCTCGACCAGATGCAGGAGATGTTCGAGAACATGCGCAGCGCCCGCGACGGCGAGGAAAGCCCGGGCGAGCGCGAGATGAAGAAGCAGATCGGCGAGCTCGAAAAGCTTCTGCACGATCAGCAGGCCCTGCGCGACGACACCTTCCGCAGCGATCAGCGCGACCACGCCCGCAAGCGCAAGCACAACCAGGCGGCTCCCGGTCAGGGCGACCAGCAGGCGCAACCGAACGAGGACGGTTCGAACGCGCCCGACGAAGGCGACGATGACGCCGACTCGTCCGCGAAGCCCGACCAGGATCAGGCGGACCAGGACGCTCTGCCGCTCGACGAACGCCAGCGCGCACTGCGCGACCGTCTGGCCGAATTGCAGCGCAAGCTCAAGAACCTGGGGATGAAGGGCGAGAAGGGCTTCGACGACGCGCAGGGCGACATGAAGGAGGCCGAGGGCGACCTCTCCGGCGATCAGTCCAAGCCCGGCAAGGACGGACAGGGCGGCAAGAGCAAGGGCGGCGGCAAGTCCGGCAAGGGCGCAGCGGTCGACGCGCAAGGCCGGGCGCTCGAGGCGCTCAGAGACGGCGCGCAAGGGCTCGAGAAGCAGATGCAGAGCCAGGGCAAGGGTCAGGGGCGCAACGGCAAGGGCAACTATGTCGCCCGCCGCGGCCGGCCCGGCGAACCGCCCGGCGACGATCCGCTCGGCCGCGGCGCCAATGGCGACAAGGGCCGCGAGGATGGGCCGCTGAAGGAGACGGCAGGCGCCGCCGAACGCGCGCGCCGGGTGATGGAGGAGCTCCGCCGCCGCCTCGCCGACCCGGCCCGGCCGATCGACGAACGCGACTACCTCGAACGGCTGATGAAGCGGGATTGAGGACGGCTCCCGAACATTGAACTCTCTGCCTGTGTTGAAATATTCTCCAAGCCGATGGAAATGTTTTCAAAGGCTGCGGGGAAAGGAAACTAGAGGCGGAGGGAAGCAAAATCCAAATTTTCCCCTTCCGCAAATTTAGCGTTTTCAATAGGTTATGCCCTGACCGGGCGGAAAACCTCTCGCTGGCCCATCCTCCCTCGCCTGCGCGCCCCGATCGAGCGTGACCTGATTCCGTCATAGCACGGATACTGATTTCCGGAAAGCATTTGTTTCGGGCGTACTGACCTGCCGGCTGTCCGATCCCGCCCCCACGCGCCTCGCGTCCAGGGTTCGGCCTGAAAGCGCAGGCGCGCCAGTGGACGCGCCCGCCTCGCCGCGCTACGCGGACAAAAGCCGAGGCGGCCGTCGACGCGGCTCGCCGCGCCGACCCCAAGCGGGAAACCATGGTCAAGCTGAACGTCATCTACACCCGCACCGGCGACAAGGGCGAGACGGGGCTCGGCGACGGATCGCGGCGGACGAAGAGCGACGCGCGGGTCGCCGCGATGGGCGACGTCGACGAGACGAATTGCGCGATCGGGCTTGCGCTCCTCGCGGTCCGCAACCGCGACGACGCCGCCGATGTCGCGATCGAGCCGATGCTCGCACGGATCCAGAACGATCTCTTCGATCTCGGCGCCGACCTCTGCCTGCCGCGTCAGGCGGACGAAAAGCCGGGGGCGGTCCTGCGCGTCGCGCCGTCTCAAGTTCAGGCGCTCGAACACGCCATCGATACGCTGAACGAGAGGCTGCATCCGCTGCGCTCGTTCGTGCTGCCGGGGGGCGCGGCGGCGGCCGCAGCCCTCCATCAGGCGCGCGCGGTCTGCCGGCGCGCCGAGCGAACCATAGTGGCGCTGGCTTCGATCGAGGGCGAGGATGTCGGCGACGCCGCGCTCGCCTATGTCAACCGCCTGTCGGACTACCTGTTCGTCGCCGCGCGCGCCGCCAACGATTTCGGCATGGCCGACGTGTTGTGGAGGCCCGGCGCCAATCAGGGCGAAACCGATGGCGATTGAGCGCGGCGTCAAGACCGCGATCGGCGTCATCAGCGGCACGTCGATGGACGGGATCGACGTCGCGCTGATCGAAAGCGACGGCGAAGACAAGCTCAAAGCCGGCCCCGCCGCGACCTTCCCCTACCCGAAGCCGGTGGCCGAGCGCTTGCGCGCGGTGGTCGCCGACTCGGGCGAAGCCCAGGCGCCGCAGCCCGAGCTCGAGCGCGACGTCACCGACGCCCATGTCGCAGCGGTCGAGGCCTTTCTCGATCGGTTTTCGATTGCGCGCGAGCGCGTCGCCCTGGTCGGCCTGCATGGCCAGACGATCCTGCATCGGCCGCGCGAAGGGGTGACGCGCCAGCTCTGCGACGGCGCGCGCGCGGCGGCCGCGCTCGGCCTCGATGTGGTCTCGGACTTTCGCTCAGCCGACGTGAAGGCCGGGGGCGAGGGCGCGCCGCTCGCGCCGATCTATCACGCGGCGATGGCCGCGGGCCTCGCGCGCCCGCTCATGGTCCTCAATTGGGGCGGGGTCGGCAACGTCACCTACCTCGGCGCCGGGGGCGAGATCATCGCCTTCGACACCGGCCCGGCCAATGCGCTCATCGACGACTTTATCGCCTCGAGGCGCGGACTGGCCTTCGACGACAACGGGATGCTGGCGGCAAGCGGCCGCGTCGACTCGGCCGCGCTCGCCACGCTGATGAGCGACCCCTATTTCGAGCGAGAGGCGCCGAAATCGCTCGACCGCAATCATTTCAAGGCGCTCGCCGCCTGTGTCGAGAGCCTGAGCGACGCCGACGGCGCGGCGACCTTGAGCGCGTTCACGGTCGAAGCAACCGCTGCGGCCCTTGCCCATGTCCCGCAGGCGCCGGCGCGCTGGCTGGTCGGGGGCGGCGGACGGCGGAACCCGAACCTCATGCGCCGGCTCGCCGAGCGGCTTCAGGTCAGCGTCGAGCCGGTCGAGGCGATCGGCTTCGACGGCGACAGCATCGAAGCGCAATGTTTCGCCTATCTCGCGTTGCGCTCGCGGCGCGGCCTGCCGCTTTCGTTTCCGACCACGACCGGCGTTCCAAAGCCGATGTCGGGGGGAGTCTTCTGGCCGGCGCGCAAATGAAAAGGGCCCCGCTTGCGCGAGGCCCTGATTGAAAGCGCGATTCAAGCGCTCGTTAGCAGAGGTTCACCCAGCGCTGGCCGAGGAAATTGCCGAAGCCGTCATAGGTGGGGCGAAACTGCCAGCAGCCGTCGCCGCCGCCGTATCCCCAGCCGGAATTGCTGGCGATGACCGCGCCGGTCAGCAGGCCCGCGGCGACCGCCGGGCCCCACCAGCCGTTGTACCAGATGCCGTTGTTCCAGTAGCCGCCATGCCAGACCCGGCCGCCGGCCCAGCCGCCGTTCCAGCCGCCGCCGCGCCAGCCGACGCCGCGCCAACCGCCATTCCAGCCGCCCCCGCGCCAGCCGCCTCCGTTCCAGCCGCCGCCGTGCCAACCGCCGCCGCCGCCCCAGCCGCCATGCCAGCCCCCGCCGCCGCCGTGCCAGCCGCCGCCGAAACCGCCGCCGCCCATTCTGAAGCCGCCGCCGGCCGAGGCCGGGGTAGACGGCAGGACAACCGCCGCCGCCATCGCCAGCGCGGCGAGCCCGGCGACAATTGTCTTCGAAATTGACTTGCCCATGTCTCCACCTCCGAAGTCCGGCTTTGTCTCACTCGAAGGCCGGACCAACACCACGTCGCCAGTCGGAACTCCGGCCGGCGCTCGCTTTCTGCATTATACATTCCGTCCGCACTTCGGTCACAGTTTGATAAAATAGCGGCAGCGGGGCGCCAAACGAGATTTTCTTTCACTTTTGCGTAAGGATTTGTGCAAATCAATGAATAGACGTTCATATTTCTAAGTAGAAACCCCTACGCTCCCCGCAGGAAGTTGATCACGCCGGAGAAGTCGTCGCCCCCGTGGCCGCCCGCCACATAGAGGGCGTAAAGCTGCGCCGCTTCGGCCCCGAGCGGGGTCGCGGCGCCGACGCTCGCCGCCGCCTCCTGCGCGAGCTTCAGGTCCTTGAGCATGAGGCTGGCGGCGAAACCGGGCTTGTAGTCGCGGTTTGCGGGCGAAGCGGGAACCGGCCCGGGTACCGGACAATAGCTCGAGAGCGACCACGACTGGCCCGAGGAGGTCGAGGCGACGTCGAACAGGGCCTGCGCCTCGAGGCCGAGCTTTTCGGCCAGTGCGAAGGCTTCGCAGGTGACGATCATCGTCGCGCCGAGGATCATGTTGTTGCAGATCTTGGCCGCCTGCCCGGAGCCGGCGCCGCCGCAGTGGACGATGCGCTTGCCCATTTTTTCGAGGATCGGCTTCGCCCTGGCGAAAGCCTCGGGCGAACCGCCGCACATGAAGGTAAGCGTGCCTGCGGTTGCGCCGCCGACCCCGCCCGAGACCGGCGCGTCGAGCGTCAGCATGCCTGCGGCGGCGCCGGCTGCGTGCGCTTTCTTCGCGCTGTCGACGTCGATGGTGGACGAGTCGATGACCAGCGCGCCCCTGGGCGCGGCCGGCAGAAAGTCCGCGTGAGAGGCGAGAACATGCTTGCCCGCCGGCAGCATCGTCACGATGATTTCGGCTTGGGCGACCGCCTCGCGGGCGCTGGCGGCGAACGAAACGCCAGCCGAAGCCGCCGACGCTTTCGCCGCCTCGACCAGGTCGAAGCCTACGACCGCATGGCCCGCCTTGACGAGATTGGCGGCCATCGGGAGCCCCATGTTGCCGAGACCGATGAATGCGACTTTCGACATGCTCCCCTTCGACTCTCCTGACTTCACGGCGGTGGCGATCAGACCCCTAACATCTGCTATCCAATCGGGAATGTCACGAATGCGGCGGATCATGTCCGCACCGCGTATTCCCGGTTTGGGGCCCGGAGGTCCGCGCCTGTCGCCCCGCGGCGCTGCCCTTCGTGCAAACGAGGTGTCTGGGAGAGGGAAATGGTCAAGGATGCCTGGAGCGGGAAACTACCCCACTATGATCGCGACTTTCTGCTCAGCCCGGCCAAACGGAACCAGGTCGTCGAGTTATGGGAGGTTGAGAAGTTCGGTCGCGACAGCTTTGGCGATCCCGATGCCGTCGCCCTTTATGGCATGCGCCCAGCGGAGTGGTATGATCGCGGCGTACGAATCCTTGCCCGCACCGCCCTCGAAGCGGTGCGCGATCCACTCGGCGACCGCATAGGCCAGGATGTGGCGCGGATCGCCGCCTCCGCCCCGTCTGGCTCCATTCTCGCGGTAGTCGATCCCTTCGCCGGCTCCGGCAATGGCCTCTATTCAATTCTTCGTCATCTGCCCGGCGTCGAGGGCATCGGCTTCGAACGCGAGCCGGCGATCTTCGACATGACGACACGCAATCTCGCGCTGCTCGATGCGCCCATCCGTCTGTTCAACGGCGATTTTCTCGCGCTGCTCGAAGCAACGAAATTCCCTGCGGGCCATCGGATTGTCGCCTTCCTCGCCCCGCCGTGGGGGGATGCGCTGACGGTCGAAGCGGGCCTTGACCTCGGACGCACCAAGCCGCCGATCGCCGAAATCATCGATGCCTTTGAGCACGTCTACGCGGAGAGCCCGCTGCTCTACGTGACCGAGGTGCATGAGCGACTTGCGCCACAGCCTCTTGCCGCGCTGCGCAAGCGCTTCGAATGGTCAGAGCTGCGCATCTATGATCTCCCCGGGCCGACGGGCCGCCACGGCGTCCTGCTCGGGACTCGGCGTTGGGCAGGATAGCGCGCCGGGCGAACGCATGCCGTGAATGAGGTGAGAGCGGACCAGAAATCCCGATTCCCGGATCCAGTAGAGCGCCGCGCGCCGGGTCGAGACAACTAGTTCTCGATCAGCCCCCGCGCGACGATCACCCGCATGATCTCGTTCGTGCCCTCGAGGATCTGGTGCACGCGCAGGTCCCGCACCAGCTTCTCGACCCCGTAGTCGGCGAGATAGCCGTAGCCGCCGAAGAGCTGCAGCGCGTCATTGGCGGCGTCGAAGCCGGCGTCGGTCGCGACCCGCTTGGCCATCGCGCAGAGCCGCGTCGCCTCGGGCGATTTCTCGTCGAGCGCGCTCGCTGCGCGCCACAGCATCGAACGGGCCGTCTCCAGCGAAGTCGCGATGTCGGCGACACGGAACTGCAGCGCCTGGAAGTCGGCGATGCGGCGGCCGAACGCCTTGCGTTCGCGCATGTAGGCGATCGCCTTGTCGAGCGCTGACTGGCCGCCGCCGATCGAACAGGCGCCGATGTTGAGCCGCCCGCCGTCGAGCCCGGCCATCGCGATCTTGAAGCCGCCGCCCTCGGCGCCGACCAGATTGGCGCCCGGCACGCGCACGCCTTCGAGGATCACCTGGCGGGTCGGCTGCGCCCGCCATCCCATCTTTTTCTCTTTCGCCCCGAAGCTGAGGCCCGGCGTATCCTTCTCGACCATGAAGGCCGAGACGCCGCTGGGTCCCCCTTCGCCGGTCCGCGCCATCACCAGATAAAGGTCGCTCGCCCCGGCGCCGGAGATGAACTGCTTGACGCCGTCGAGGACATAATCCGCCCCGTCGCGCCGGGCGCGCGTAGTGAGCGCCGCGGCGTCGGAGCCGGCGCCGGGCTCGGTGAGGCAATAGCTCGCGATCAGCTCCATGCTGGCGAGGCGAGGCAGATAGCGGTTCTTAAGCTCCGGCGAGCCGAAGCCGTCGACGACCCAGGAAACCATATTGTGAATGGAGAGGAACGAAGCGACCGACGGGCAGCCGGTCGACAAAGCCTCGAAGATCAGGGCGGCGTCGAGGCGGGTCATGCCGCTGCCGCCGTGCTGCTCGCTGACGTAGATCGCCGCCATGCCGAGCGCCGCCGCCTCGCGCAGAACGTCGAGGGGAAAATGCTCGGTCTCGTCCCAGCGGAGCGCGTTCGGGGCAAGGCGCTCGTCGGCGAAGGTTTTCGCCATGTCGCGGACGGCGAGATGGTCTGCGGTCAGCGCGAACATGAATCCTTGCCCTCCCGCTTCCTTCCCGCACGAAACCGACCCGGCCACAGTGCCCGAGCTTCGCGCCAGCGGCAATCGGCCCGGCGATCTTTGGTTGAGCCGCCCTGGCGAGCGGCATTGATTTTCCGTCGCGGGCGGGGCAAACACAGGCCCGATCGTTCAAGGCGGCCCCGGACGATCAGCGGACCTCGCTCTTCTGCATTCAGCGCGCCGCCCCATATCAAGCTGACTGCGTCGAGCGAAAGGAAGGGATCATGGTTCGTTTCGTTCGGCTCCTGGCCGCCGCCGCGCTAGCGGCCGCGCTCGCTTCGGCCGCGAACGCGCAGGGCGTGCCGATCGAGGAGGGCCCGCTGGATACCGGACCTCTGCAGTCCGGGCCCGTGCACGCGACGCCGCAGAAGGCAAAACCGCGCCAGACGGCGCTGAAAAAGCGGGCCAAACATGCGGCGGCGGTTCCTGCCGGCCGCGACATCACGGTGCACGCCCGCCCGTCCTACCTCACCGCCGGGACGCAGGTCCCGGTGGGCTCGGTGGGCAACGGCTACGTCTACGACACCTTCAACCAGTCGACGCCGATCGAGGGGACCTTTACCGGCATGCGCGGCCGCGAACGTCTCACCGACCAGTTCGGCGGCGCCGCGCCGGGCTGGACGCTGTTCAAATTCTAGCGCCTCCCGTCCCGCCTCAGTTCATCGTCGGGATCGAGAACTGCGCTCCGTCCTTGATGCCTGACGGCCAGCGGGCGGTGACCGTCTTGGTGCGAGTGTAGAAGCGGATCGAATCGGGCCCGTGCTGGTTCAGGTCGCCGAAACCGGAGCGCTTCCAGCCGCCGAACGTATAGTAGGCGACCGGCACCGGGATCGGCACGTTGACGCCGATCATGCCGACCTTGACCTTGCTCGCGAAGTCGCGCGCCGCGTCGCCGTCTCGGGTGAAGATGGCGACGCCGTTGCCGTATTCGTGGTCGTTGCAGAGTCCGAGCGCCTCCCCGTAATCGTGGGCGCGCACGACCGACAGCACCGGCCCGAAGATCTCTTCCTTGTAGACGCGCATGTCCTTGGTCACATGGTCGAAGAGACAGCCGCCCATATAGAAGCCGTTCTCGTAGCCCTGCATCTTGAAGTTGCGCCCGTCGACGACGAGCTTCGCGCCTTCGTTGACGCCGATGTCGACGTAGCCGCGCACCTTGTCCAGCGCCGCCTTGGTGACGAGGGGGCCGAAGTCCGCGCCCGAGTCGGTCGAGGGCCCGATCTTCAGCGACTCGACGCGCGGGATGAGGCGCTTGATGAGTTCGTCCGCGGTCCCCTTGCCGACCGGCACCGCGACCGAGACCGCCATGCAGCGCTCGCCCGCCGAGCCGTAGCCGGCGCCGATCAGGGCGTCGACCGTCTGGTCCATGTCGGCGTCCGGCATCACCACCATGTGGTTCTTGGCCCCGCCGAAGCATTGCACGCGCTTGCCGGTCGCTGTCCCGCGCGAATAGATGTACTCGGCGATCGGGGTCGAGCCGACGAAGCCGATCGCCTGAATGTCGGGATCGTCGAGAATGGCGTCGACGGCCTCCTTGTCGCCGTTGACGACATTGAGGATGCCCGGAGGGCCGCCGGCCTCGAGGAACAGCTCGCCAAGCCGCATCGGCACGCCCGGATCGCGCTCCGAGGGCTTCAGGATGAAGGCGTTGCCGCAGGCGATCGCCGGCGCAAGCTTCCATAAGGGGATCATCGCCGGGAAGTTGAACGGGGTGATGCCGGCGACGACGCCGAGCGGCTGGCGCATCGAATAAAGATCGATGCCGGGGCCGGCGCCGTCGGTATATTCGCCCTTCATGAGATGCGGGACGCCGAGCGCGAATTCGACCACCTCGACGCCGCGCTGGATGTCGCCCTTGGCGTCGGCGATCGTCTTGCCATGCTCGCGGGCGAGAATGTCGGCAAGCTCGTCGTTATGCCTGGCGATGAGGTCGAGGAATTTCATCAACACGCGGGCGCGGCGCTGCGGATTGACCGCGGCCCAGCCCGGCTGCGCGGCTTTCGCGTTCTCGACCGCGGCGCGGACCTCGGCCCTGGAGGCCAGAGCCACATGGGCGCGCACCGTGCCGTCCATCGGCTGGAAGACGTCGGCGGTCCGCCCCGACTTGCCCGCGACCTGCTTGCCGCCGACGTAATGCCCGTATTCGATCATGGTTTCGCTCCCTCGATGTCGCTCTCGTCCCTGTTTATGCGCTCCGATTTTGCGCACAGCAATCTCGGAGAACGCGCATCGGCTGTGCAGAATCTGGCTAAGCTAGATCGCCGGCGCGTCGTCCATCGCCCCGCGGCGCGCTTGTCAGTGCGGTCTCGCGGCCCTAGCCTCGGAGCCGCTTTCGAACACAATGAACGCACGGCTGGAACATGGAAACTTACATAAAAAAAAGCCGGTGGGGTGAATTCATTCTGCTTCGCGGAGATATGATCAGCTATTACGTCGACGTTTTTGGCGAATGGAGCGAAGCCGAAGTCGACTTGTTTCGCGCCCTCCTGCCGAGCGACGGCGTCAGCGTCGAGGTTGGCTCGAACATTGGAATGCACGCCATTGCGTTATCGAAAATCTGCGACAAGGGAAAAGTATATTGTTATGAACCGCAGCGCCCTATCTTCCATATTCTTTGCGGAAACATCGCGATAAACAATCGCCTCAACGTTATCGCCCGCAACCTTGCTGTGGGCGACGCGTGCGGGCAAATTGAAATTCAAACCTCGGACTACGATCGGCCGTGGAACTACGGCGCGTTCTCGATCGAGACCGGATTCAACGCCGAACGCCAGTTCGACCGCGCGGTGAGGACTGAGAAAATCAACGTCATCTCTCTCGACGACGATCCGCTGTTGCTGGAAATCGACAAAATAGATTTGATAAAAGCCGATGTTGAGGGCCTTGAAGTCAAGGTCATCCTGGGCGGCAAGAAACTCATCGAACGGCATCGGCCTTATTTGTTTCTGGAAGCCGGCGACGAAGAGGCCGTCGGCCGCCTGGTCGAGATCCTGTCGGCGATCGATTACGCCGGCTATTGGTTCCCGTCGCTCCGGTTTAGGCACGACAACTACAATTCAGCGCCATTCGATCCGGCATTTTCGCGAAAATACGACACCAACGTTCTTTTCTGCCCCCGCGAAAAACCCTTGCAGAACCGTGACCTGTCGCCCGTTGGCGATGTCTATCGGCTTCCCAAAGGCGTCCCCGTTCTGATGACGTTCCCACACCCTTTCGGCCAGCCGCCGGAATTTGTCAGCTGACCCAAGCGAACCAGGCGGCTGATTTAGCCGAACGGCGCGCCAAGCGGGATGCGACCGCCTCGATGTCCGGAACAAGGCAAGTAAGTCCGCCCATGGACTGGGACAACGTCAGGGTTTTCCTCGCGGTCGCGCGCGGCGGGCAATTCGTCGCCGCCGCCAAGCGGCTCAAGCTCGACCACGCCACGGTCAGCCGCCGGATCGCGGCCCTGGAATCGACGGTCGGCGCGAAGCTGTTCGACCGGCGCACGACCGGCGCCAAGCTGACGTCCGCCGGCGAGCGGTTCATCGGCGCGGCCGAGCAGATGGAGAGCGCCTTCCTGCACGCGCAGGGCGAGATCTCCGGCGTCGATCTCGAACTTTCGGGCGATGTGCGTATCGGCGCGCCGGACGGGTTCTCGACCTATTATCTCACCACGGCGCTGCGCGACTTCGCCGAGCGTCATCCGGGCGTGCGGCTCCAACTGATGCCGCTGCCGCAGCTCACCCCGCTCGCGCGGCGCGAGGTCGACGTGGTCGTCGGCCTCGACAAGCCGGAAGCGGGGCGGTTCGTCGCCCGCAAGCTCACCGACTATTCGCTCGGCATTTACGCCAGCGCCGCCTATCTCAAGCGCAACGGCGCGCCGTCCGACATCGAGGCGCTCAAAAGCCACAGGCTGATCGGCTACGTCGAGGAGCACGCGTTCTCGACCGCGCTCTCCTACGTGCGCGAACTCTTCGACGGCGCGCCGACCAGCTTCGAAAGCGCAAGTGCAGTGACCCAGCTTGAGGCGTTGCGCGCCGGGGTCGGAGTCGGGGTGGTCCACGACTTCATCGCCCGCCGGTTCAAGGATCTCATCCGCGTCCTGCCCGAACGGAGCGCGACGCGAGCCTACTGGCTCGTCACCCACGAAGACACGCGCGGCCTCGGGCGCATCCGCGCGGTCGCCGAGCATCTGGCGAAAGCCGTGGCGCGGGACAAGGGGATGTTCATGTGACGGCGCGATCTCTGGGCGAACGCTGACTTCGGGACGCCGCGCTAATCCGTGATTGGCGGAGCGCCCGCCTCGGCAACGCCGGCCAGCGACAGCCGGTCAAGAGTGGCCTTCAATCCTACTGTGTCGGGGCAGATAACGAGCTGGGTCATGCGCCCCCATTCGAGGCGCGCCATATGGACCCCGCGGTTGTTCGTTCGAACGCCGTCGGCGCCGGAGTTGGCTTCGTCCCATTCGATGAGAACGAGGGTGTTCCATGGCCCGCCGCTCACCCGAATCCGCCGGACATCGAACCGAATGTCGGGCAGGAGCCGGTAGAGACGCTCATACCAGCGCCGGGCCGCCGGGAGGGTCCGTCTCGTGCCGCCAAGCGCGGTGTTGCCGAGAAAGCAATGCTCAAACTCAGGCGCGAAGCCCTCGAGGACAGGCTCCGCATTCCCATGACTGACGGCGTCGAAGAGGCCCCGCACGCGGCGGCGGACAAGGGCGTGATACATGCGACCCCTCAAGGTTCAATCATTGAACTTTCTAACAGGTTGAGTTCAATGATGCAACTGACTAGGCTGGCGCATGGAGAGAACCAGCTTTGCCGAGATGCGCTGTTGCCTGGCGCGCGGACTCGACATGATCGGCGACTGGTGGTCGCCCCTCATCATACGAGACCTTTTCCTCGACGTTGGGCGATTCGACGAAATGGTCGAGGACCTCGGGATATCGCGCAACCTTTTGACGAGGCGCCTTAAGTCGCTCATCCGGAACGGCGTCGTCGAGCGAACGGCCTACCAAGAGAGGCCAAAGCGCTACGAATACCGACTGACGGAAGCCGGGCGCGATCTCGTGCCAGTCATTCTGGCGCTGACCGCCTGGGGCGACCGCTGGGCGCGGCCAAAGGAAGGCGTTCCGATCCTTTTCGCCCACAAAACCTGCGGACTTCAATTTCGTCCCCAGGTTTCATGTTCGGAATGCGGAGAGCCGCTCCAGGCGGACGCCGTTCACGCCTACGCCGGCCCCGGCGGCGCAGCGAAGTCCGGCACGATGCTGATCGCGAGACGCCTGATGGGCCGCGCCGTCACTGCGCCGTCAGCCCCCCGTCGACCATGAACTCGCCCCCGGTGGTGAACGACGATTCGTCGCTGGCCAGAAAGAGGATGGTGTTGGCGACCTCCTCGGCCTTGCCCATCCGCCCCATCGGCGCGGCGCGTTCGAGGCCCGCGCGTATGCGCGCCGGGTCTTTCGCCCGCGCGATGCCGTCGAGCACCATCGGCGTCTCGGCGAACGAGGGATGCACGGAGTTCACCCGGATCTTGTAGCCCGACCGGGCGCAATGCAGCGCGGCCGACTTGGTGAGGAGCCTGACCGCCCCCTTGCTCGCGCAATAGGCGAGCGACGAGGCGTCGCCGATGATCCCGGCGACCGATGAGAGATTGACGATCGAGCCGCCGCCGCTCGCCTTCATCGCCCGCACCGCCTCGCGGCAGCCGAGAAACACGCCCTCAGCATTGATCGCGTTGACCCGGCGAAAGTCGGCGAGCGTCGTCGTCTCGATATTGCCGAGCGTGCCGATGCCCGCGCTGTTGACGAGGATGTCGAGCCGGCCGAAGGCGGCGAGGACCGCGTCGACCACCTCGCGCCAGCGCGCTTCGTCGGTCACGTCCTGCGCCAGAATGAGGTCGGCGTCGGCGCCCAGCGATTTCAGACCCGCTTCGTTGCGGTCTGTCGCGGCGACTTTCGCGCCCTCGCCATGGAAGAGCGCCGCCGTCGCCCGGCCGATGCCGGAAGCCGCGCCGGTGATAAGCGCGACCTTGCCGGCGAGCCGTCCCGACTTCACATCCTGCATCGTCCCCTCCCGATTTCCCCGACACCTCTCCGCATCGCCCGTCGAAAGACGGGTGTCCTTCCGGACGCCCTATGCGAGAGGAAAGCTACCTCGGCGCCATCCGCAGCGCCCCGTCGATGCGGATCGTCTCGCCGTTGATATAGCCGTTCTCGGCGATGTGGACCGCAAGCGCGGCGTATTCGGCCGGCTGGCCGAGCCGGGCCGGGAACGGCACCGAGGCGCCGAGCGAGTCCTGCGCCGCCTGCGGCAGGCCGAACAGCATCGGCGTCATGAAGATGCCGGGCGCGATCGCGTTGACCCGGACGCCGATCTGCGCCAGTTCGCGGGCAATCGGCAGCGTCATCGCCACGACGCCTCCCTTGGAAGCCGAATACGCGGCCTGGCCGACCTGGCCGTCGTAGGCCGCGACCGAGGCCGTCGAGACGATGACGCCGCGCTCGCCGTCGATCGGTTCGAGCTTGCCCATCGCCGCGCTCACGAGGCGGATCATGTTGAAAGTGCCGACGAGATTGATGCGGATCACTCTCTCGAAGTCGGCGAGCGGATGCGGCCCGTCGCGGCCGAGGACGCGTTTGGCCACGCCGATGCCGGCGCAATTGACCAGCACCCGCGCGGCCCCATGCGCCGCGGCGGCTTTGGCGATCGCGGCGCCGGCGAACGCCTCGTCGGAGACGTCGCCGACGAGGGCGACGCCGCCCACGGCCTTCGCCGCCTCCTCCGCCGCGGCCGGATTGAGATCGAATACCGCGACTTTCGCGCCCTTGGCGGCGAGCGCTTCCGCCGTCGCCCGGCCGAGCCCCGAGCCTCCGCCGGTCACGATCGCCGCAACCCCGGAAAGTTTCATCGCGTCCCCTCCTTCGGTCCGACCGGGCCGATCAGCCGATAGCCCGCCGGCAGACGGGCCGGCGATCAGCCTAGCTTGACGAACAGCCTGCCGCCTTCGACCTTCACCGGATAGGTCGCGAGATCGACGCAGGCGGGCGCGCCCTTCGCCTCGCCGGTGGTGAAGTCGAACCGTCCGTTGTGCATCGGGCATTCGATGATCGCGCCCGAAACAAATCCGTCGGCGAGATCGACCTGCTCGTGCGTGCACAGCCCGTCGGTGGCGAAATAGCGATCGTCCGCGGTCCGGTAAAGCGCGTACCGGCGCCCTTGATGCTCGAACCCCGCGACGTCCTCCGGCGATATGCGGTCCGCGGCGCCGGCGTCGATCCATGTCTCGCTCATGGGCGTGCTCCTTCCCCTCAGGTCCTCGCCGGCTCGGCGACAAAAGGCGCGGAGCTTTTCGCCCGCGGCAGTTCGCGGCGTACGTAATAGGTCGGATCCTTCAGCTGACGCGCGAGCGCCGGAATGATCTCGCGATAGGCGGCGATTGTGCTCGGATAGGGCTGAGGACAGTCCGCCTTGATCGCGGCGTGCAGCTTCGGCAGCGCGTGATAGGGGATCAACGGGAACAGGTGATGCTCGACGTGGTAGTTCATGTTCCAATAGAGGAACCGGAAGATCGGGTTCATGTAGACGGTGCGCGAATTGAGCCGGTGGTCGAGGACGTCCTCGGCCAGACCGAGATGCTGGGTCATGCCGAAATAGAGCTGGAGCCAGGCGCCGTAAAGCGAAGGAAGGCCGATCAGCATCGCCGGCAGAATCGAGCGGAAATAGAAGCAGGCGGCGGCGACCAGCGCGTAGATCGCCAGATAGGCGCGCGCGGTTCGATAGACCTTCGGGCGCTCGCTCGCGGGCACGAAGGTTGTTTCCTCCTCCGTCAGCCGGCCGCCCGCGTGCAGGAACACCTTGTGGAGGAAGGTAGCTGCGTTCTTGAGCGAAAAGATGTTGAGAAAGAGGGACAGAACTTCCGGCGGCCGGGGGGTGATGATCTCCGGGTCGCGGCCGACGATGATGGTGTCGGTGTGGTGGCGGGTATGACTCCAGCGCCAGATTTCCGGCTCCCGGAGAACCATGAAGCAGGCGATCTGGTAGACCGCGTCGTTCATCCATTTCGTCTTGAAGGCGGTGCGGTGGCCGCACTCGTGCCAGCGGCTGTCGGACGCCGAGCCGTAGAGCACGCCGTAGACGAGAAAGAACGGAATCGCCGCCCAGCTGCCCCAGAACCAGCAGCCGAGCCCGCCTGAAACGATGAGGGCCGCAAACCAGATCAGCGTGTCGCGAATCGCCGGGCCATCGTCACGGCGCATCAGCTCCTTGAGTTCCGCCCGGGGGATCGGCGGCGAATACCACTTCGCCGATGCGAGGCCGGCGGCCACGGCCTTCTCGGCCTCCGGGCCGACAAGACTGTAGTCGCGCATGTTGGCGGCGGCTGACATCCGTTTCCTCCTGCCGCAACGCCGCGTCGAGACCAACCGAGCCTATCGGCAACCCACCCGCGGCTCAATGACCCGCGTTCAGTTTCTGTTTTACAGGCATCAGGCGGGCTCCTGGCGCCCTCCGCGACGCCACGAGAGCTGTCTAGCATATTTGGAATTATTATTCCACCCTTGATTTTTTTTGGAATGTTTGTTACACAGCCCCCGGACGGCGCCAATCGGCGCCGCGCGCGATCGAAGGCGCCGCATTTTGAGCGCTTGCCGGGCCCGCAATGGGCCCAAGGGGGAGGAACCCGGTTGAGGCCCATCCTGAGCGCACCGGACTTCCCCATGCAAACCCTCGCCTTCGCCGCCGGGACGGCGCGTTGTCGGTCAGCAGCGCTTCAGCATGATAATTTTTGTCGGCGGTTCGAGGCGGCCTGTGGGGCGCCCCGGCGATCGCCGTTCAACGGTTCAAGTCGCGACGCCGCTCCAGGATAGGCGACTTCGCATCTTGCAAGGGGGCAATGTCGCCCATGAGGGAGTGAAGGAGGCAATCGCATGAAACGCTTGATCAAAACGACCATCGCGGCAGCGGCGACATTCGCGGCCGCCGCGGCTTTCGCAGCGCCGGCGATGGCCGCCGACGCCATCCACATCATCGTCGTCAGCCACGGCCAGGCCAACGATCCGTTCTGGTCGGTGGTCAAGAACGGCGTGGTTGCCGGCGCCAAGGACATGGGCGTAGCGGTCGACTACCGCGCGCCCGAAACCTTCGACATGGTCGCCATGTCCCAGTTGATCGACGCGGCGGTCAACCAGAAGCCGTCCGGACTCATCGTTTCGATTCCCGACGCGTCGGCGCTGGCCCCTTCCATCAAGAAGGCGGTCGCCGCCGGCATCCCGGTCATCTCGATGAATTCCGGATCGGACGTGTCGAAGTCTCTCGGCGCGCTTCTCCACGTCGGTCAGGACGAGGAGACCGCTGGAAAGGCGGCCGGCGAAAAGCTCAAGGAAATGGGCGGCAAAGTCGCTCTCTGCGTCAACCAGGAAGTCGGAAACGTATCGCTTGATCTGCGCTGCAAGGGCTTCACCGAGGGCTTCGGCGGCAAGGTGACCGTGCTGCCCGTCTCGAACGAACCGGCCGAGGGCCGCGCGAAAGTGAAGGCGGCGCTCGCCGCCAACGGTGATGTCGACACGATCCTCGCGCTCGGGGCGGGAACGGCGGGCGAGCCGTCGCTCGCCGCGGTCAAGGACTCCGGCAAAACGGGCAAGATCAACGTCGCGACCTTCGACCTCTCGCCCGGGTTCCTCAAGGCGGTGGCCGCAGGCGAAGCCGCTTTCGCCATCGATCAGCAGCAGTTCCTGCAGGGCTACCTGCCGGTCGTGTTTCTGGCCAACTACGCCAAGTACGGACTCATGCCCGGCGGCAACGTGCCCTCCGGCCCGAACCTGATCACCAAGGACAAGGCGGCGCAGGTCATCGAATTGTCGGCGAAAGGCATCCGCTAACCCGCGGAGCATGCGCTGGTCGGGGCCGCCGCGCCCAAGGCGCGCCCCGACCGCCTGAAGTTTGCCGGCCGCAACGGCCGCTCGAGGGAGGAGATGCGCAATGAGCCAAACTCAACCGGTCGCGCCCCCAGGTCAGCCGGCGAAGCCGGTTCAAATCGCCGACGAGCGGCTGCGCAAGACATCTTTTCTTACCGAAGCCATGCGCCGGCCGGAGCTGGGCGCGCTCGCCGGCCTGGTCCTCGTCATCATCTTCTTCTTGTTTACCGCCAACGCGTCGATGTTCACGCTGAGCGGGGCCATGACGATCCTGGCGCCCGCATCGCAACTAGGCATCCTCGCGATCGCAGCCGCACTGCTCATGATCGGGGGCGAGTTCGATCTCTCGATCGGCTCCATGATCGCCTTCACCGGCCTGGCCTTCGCTGCCTTTCTGGTGAACGGGCATTGGCCCCTGTCTCTCGCCATCTTCGCGACGCTGGCGTTCGCGTGCGTTCTCGGCGCCATCAACGGACAACTCGTCATCCTGACGAGGCTTCCGTCCTTCATCGTCACGCTGGCGTTTCTGTTCATCCTGCGCGGCCTCACTCTGGTCGGATTGAAATTCGCGACTGGCGGATCGACCCAGTTGCGAGGCGTCAACGACGTGGTCCAGGACGGCGTGGTGAAGAGCCTGTTTTCGGGCGTCGCCTTCCAGGGATTTTTCTCCTGGCTCGCGGACCAGGGTCTCACCGAGAAATTCGACACCGGCCTGCCAAAGGTCACCGGCGTGCCGGTATCGATCATCTGGTTTGTCGGTTTCGCGATCGTGGCGACCTGGGTCCTGCTCAGGACGCGAGTCGGCAACTGGATTTACGCCTCGGGAGGCGATGCGAACGCGGCGCGCAATTCCGGCGTTCCAGTGAGCCGCGTCAAGACCGGCCTGTTCATGCTGACCGCCTGCGCTGCGGCGCTGGTTGCGATCCTCACTGTCCTCGACGCCGGCTCGACCGACGCGCGTCGCGGAGTTCAAAAGGAGTTCGAGGCGATCATCGCCGCGGTGATCGGCGGATGTCTCCTGACCGGCGGCTATGGTTCGGCCATCGGCGCCTTCGTCGGCGCGATCATCTTCGGCGTCGTTTCGATCGGACTGACCTACACCACATTCGACAGCGACTGGTTCCAGGTCTTTCTCGGCGCGATGCTCCTCATTGCGGTGCTGTTCAACAACTACATTCGCCGCAAAGTCACCGGCGAACGCTAGGCGGGAGAGCCGATCATGAGCGACACGAACGCGAATGGGGCGCCCCCCATCATCGACGTCCGCAATATCGTCAAGCATTTTGGCCCGGTCATCGCCCTTTCAGGCGTCTCGATCTCGGTCCAGGCGGGGGAGGTCCATTGTTTGCTCGGCGACAATGGCGCGGGCAAGTCCACCCTGATCAAGACTTTGGCGGGCGTCCACCGCCCGACCAGCGGCGAATATCTCGTCGAAGGCAAGCCGGTCTCCTTCGCCAGTCCGCGCGACGCGCTCGATGCCGGGATCGCGACCGTCTATCAGGATCTCGCGATGATCCCGCTCATGTCGATCACCCGGAATTTCTTCATGGGGCGGGAGCCGGTGGTCGGCATGACGCCGTTCAAGCGCATCAATTTCAAATCCGCCAATGAGGTCACGCGGGAGGAAATGCACAAGATCGGCATCGACGTGCGCGACCCCCATCAGGCGGTCGGGACCCTGTCGGGCGGCGAACGCCAATGCGTGGCGATCGCGCGTGCGGTCTATTTCGGGGCGAAGGTGCTCATCCTCGACGAGCCGACCTCGGCGCTCGGCGTCGCCCAGACCTCGATGGTGCTCAAATACATCCATCTCGTCCGCCAGAAAGGCCTCGGCGTCATCTTCATCACCCACAACGTTCGACACGCCTATGCCGCCGGCGACCGTTTCACCGTGCTGAACCGCGGCAAGACCCTCGGGACCTACTCCAAAGCCGAAATCCCTATGGACGATCTGCAAAACTTGATGGCAGGCGGCAAGGAGCTGCAGCAGCTCTCGGGCGAGCTCGGCGGAACAGTCTGAGCCTGCGCCGCCCGCAGCGCCCGGGCGCGTCGGGGCTGGCGGCCTCAAATGTCGCCCGCGCCCTTTGGCCGCGGCATCGCGAAGACCTTCTCGACCGCCGCGTAATCCTGGTAGCCGCAGCGGGCGAGCGAGCGGGCGCGGGCGGTGTCGAAGCGCCCGTCGGCAAGGAATTCATCGTCGATGTGAAAGGCGACCACTTCTCCCAGCGTCAGCACGGCGCCGCTCCATGCGCCGCTCACCGACTTGATCTCGACCACATTGACCACCTTGCATTCGAGCGCCGCGGGGCTCTCGGCGACCCGCGGCGCCGCGACGAGGCGGCATTCCGCCATGGTCAGTCCGACGCGCGCGAATTCGTTATCGCCGCGGGCGAACGGGGCCGAGGTCTCGTTCATACGCTCGCGCAGGTCGAAGGTCGCCAGGTTGGCGACGAACTCGCCGCTCTCCTTGGCGAAAGTCGCGGAATCCTTCCAGCCCTCGCTCGAGAAGCCGACTATCGGGGGAACGCTCGAGAAGCCGTTGAAGAAGCTGTAGGGCGCGAGGTTGACGCGCCCGTCGAGGGCGCGGGTCGAGATCCAGCCGATCGGACGCGGCGCGACGATCGCCTTGAACGGGTCGCGCGGCAGCTTCGTCCGGTCGCGGTCGGCGGTCGCATAGAACATCGGCGCAGATCCCTCACTCGGGAAAGGTCGTCATGATCTCCGCCAAAGGCGGGCGCGGGCGATCCTCGATCGCCGCCGTCGCCCTGCCGATGTGAATGAACCCGGCGATGCGCTCGTGGTCGGAAAGGCCGATCGCGGCGCGAAACCGGCCGTCGTAGGCCATCCATCCGGTGAGCCAGGTGGAGGAGAATCCGAGCGCGCGGGCGGCCACGATCATGTTCATGCACACCGCGCCCGCGGACAGAACCTGTTCCCACTCCGGGATCTTGGGGTGCGGCGCGGCGCGCGAGACGACGGCGACGACGAGCGGCGCGCCCACGAAGCGCCGCTCTTCCTTGGCCCGCGCAGCCTCGTCCAGGTCAGGCCTGTCGGCGAGGCTGATCTTGAGCGCAAGCGCGCCCGCGCGCTCGCGCGCTTTTCCCTCGATGACCACGAACCGCCAGGGCGCGAGCTTGCCGTGATCGGGCACCCGCGAGGCGACGGTAAGGATCGTCGTCAACTCGTCCGCGGTCGGACCCGGTCCGGTCATCGTCGGCGGCGGCACGGATCTGCGGCGTTTCAGGAGCGAGATCGTATCGTTCATCGTTGTCTGTTCCGGCCGAAAGGGTGGCTCTTGGCCGAATTCCCGACCGCTGTAAACCGCCCTCGATCCGCCTCATTGTGGCGTCACGAGCCGCCCCATGGACCCTCGGGCGCCATCGGAGGGCGGCGCGCGCCCGTTTCCGGCAATGCGAGGCGGATTGAGACCGACGTGGCGAATTCTGGCGGCTTTGGCCCTGCTCTCGGCGCTGATCGCGCCTGCGGCCGCCCAGGCGCCGCCGAGCGACCCTGCCCCGCCGCCGGCGGGCGAACCCGCCCGGACCCCGGCAAGCGAATCCGCCCAGGCGACGCTCAGCCTCGCCGCCGTCCTCAACGGCGGCGGCGCGCCGCTCACCGGAGGTCTGCGGTGGCGGGTCTTCGCCGCGCAACCTGATCCGGACGGCTCGCGCGCCCTGATCGTCGAATTGAGCCTCCCCCAGCCGACGCTGACGATTCCAGCCGGCGACTACGTCGTCCACGTCGCCTTCGGCCTTGCGAGCGCGGCCAAGCGGGTGACGCTCGCCGGCGAGCCGCGCTCCGAGCGGATCACCCTGTCGGCAGGGGCGCTGAAGATCGAAGGAACGCTCGCTGACGCGCCTATCGACCCGTCTAAATTGTCGCTGGCGATCTACGTGCCCCAGAACCGCAACCCTCTCGGAAAGCTCGTCTACGCCAAGGGGAAGGCGGGCGATATCATCGGGCTGCCGGAAGGCTCCTATCATATCGTCTCGACCTATCTCGACACCGTAGGCGCTCATTCGGGAGTAACGGCCGCGAATGCGGGCAAATCGGCGGGGGGAACGCCGCCGGCGGCGATCCCATCCAATTCGATCGTCAACGCCGACATCAAGGTCGCCTCCGGCAAGCGGATCGACGTCACGATCAAGCACCGCTGCGCGACGCTGACCCTCAAGCTCGTCAACAAGCCCGGAGCCGAGGCGCTCGCGAACACCACCTTCACCGTGCTGACGCCGGGCGGCGACGTCATCCGCGAGTTGGTCGGCGCCTTTCCTTCGCTCGTGCTCGCCGAGGGCGGGTACGTGGTCATCGCCCGGCACGACTCCAAGGTCTACCAGTCGTCCTTCCAGGTTCAGACGGGGATGGACCACGACGTCGAAGTTGTTGCAGAAGAGAACGCCAAGCAGGGGCCGTGACCGGATGCAGACCTTCTTCGTCCAGATCAAATGCGCGCTGGGGCGCACCTATGAGGTCGCGAGCGCGCTTGCGGAGGCGGAAATCGCCTCCGAAATCTATTCGATCGCCGGCGACTACGACATTCTGGCCAAATTCTACGTCGAGTCGAACGTCGACATCGGCCACTTTGTCGGCCACAAGGTGCAGGTGATTCCCGGAATCGTCGACACGCGCACCATGATTACCTTCAAGGCTTTCTAGCCGCCGAGCGTTCCAGTCCGCGCCGGCCCGGCTTCAGTCCAACTCTTCTTCCATCACCCAACAGCAGACGGCCGTTTCCAAGATGCGCTCAAGACTCCCTTCTCCCCTCGCCCTCGGCTCTGCTCTGACCCTCGTCGTGCTGGCGTGCGGCGCGAAAGCGGCGGATAACGCATTCCTGTTCGACACGCTGCACGGCAAGACGCCCTATCGGGCCTCCTGGGACAAACTGATGAAGCTCGTGCAGCCGACGCCCGACTGGCTTGCGGCGTTCAACCGGAACTTCGACGGCGTCGCTGGCCAGATCACCAACCTCACCATCGACGGCAAGGCCTATGAGATCTCCTTCGTCTGCAAGCCGACGGAATGCGCGGCGCACAAGTTCGTCGTGCTGTTCGACGCCAACGGGGCGCACGCCTATGGCGCGCTCGGCGGAAAGGACAATGATCCGGCGTTTTTCGGCGATCCTTCGCAGGCCGAGCAGGCAGCGCTGACGAAAGAGGTCAAGGGGTAGGAAGGCCGAATTGCGCTGAATCGCAATTCGCCTGACGGCAGCCCCGCGGCGCGAAGGGATTTCCCCAAGCGCTTCGGCCAAAGCGTCCATTGTCCCAGCAGCAATGGCGAGCCGGATTTTTTCGTGGCATTTGAACCTGCCTCCGGGCGCGCGATTCGCCGATGGTCGTTGAGCTCGGCTCGCTCGGCGGAAACGAGCTTACGGGGACGCACGGCCATGACCCAGACGTTTCAGATACTGATCCTGCTCCTGGTCGTCATTTCCGCGGTCGCGGTCCTGGCGCGGCGCCTTGAGGTCCCGCCGTCCATCCTCCTGGTGATTACCGGCGTCCTGCTCGCCCTCATTCCGGGCCTGCCGACGCTACAACTGGCGCCCGACCTCGTGTTGGTGCTGGTGCTGCCGCCGCTGGTTTATTCGTCCGCCGTGGCGATGAGCTGGCGCGAGTTCCGGTTCAACCTGCGCCCGATCGCCCTCCTTGCCATCGGTTGCGTGGTCTTCACCACGATCGCCGTCGCCGCTGCGACCCATTGGCTGCTGGGGTTTCCGTGGGCGGTCGGCTTCGTGCTCGGCGCCATCGTTTCTCCGCCGGACGCGGTCGCCCCGCTGTCGGTCGCACGCAGAATGCAGATTCCGAGGCGACTCATGATCGTTCTCGAAGGCGAGGGATTGGCGAACGACGCCACCGCCCTCGTTCTCTACCGCTTTGCGGTGGTCGCGGTCAGCCTCGGAACATTTTCGTTCGCCCAAGCCGCCGGAAGCCTGGTCGCCATTCTCGTCGGCGAGATCATTTGGGGAATTGGCGTCGGCTGGCTGATGCTTCGCCTCCGGCGCTGGGTGCGCGATCCCAAAGTCGAGATCATGCTCTCGATCCTGACGCCCTACGCGGCCTATTGGCCGCCCGAGCAGCTCGGCGGCTCCGGCGTGCTCGCGACGGTCGCCGCCGGTCTCTACATCAGCTGGAACGGCCTCCGGCTGATCAGCGCCGCGACGCGGCTTCAAGGCGTTTTCTTCTGGGACTTCCTCGTCTACCTCATCGAGGGCTTGGTGTTCCTGATCACCGGACTTCAGATCCGCGCGGTCATCTCGGCCATCGCCGCCTATTCGATTTCGAGCCTCGCCATGGCGGCCGCCGTGGTCAGCGTCGTGGTTATCGCCGCCCGATTCGCCTGGGTCTATCCCGCAGCCTACATTTCTCGGCTGATTCCCGCAGTCCGGCGCCGCGATCCCCTGCCGTCCTGGCAGTGGCTGTTTGCGCTCGGATTCACCGGAATCCGCGGCGTCGTTTCCCTGGCTGCGGCGCTTGCGATTCCCTACATCAAAGCGGACGGAAGCCCCTTTCCGGACCGCGACCTGATCCTGTTTCTGACCTTTTGCGTCATCTTCGTGACCCTGGTCGGCGAGGGCTTGACGCTGCCTTGGGTCACCCGCGCGCTGGGTCTCGCCCACGCCGGACGGCGGGAGCGGCAAGAAGAGAGAAGCGAGGAGTTCCGGGCGCGGAAACGCGCGCTCGAGGCCGCGATCCATGAGCTCGACCGGCTGACGACCGAACGCCAGGCTCCGGAATCGGTGGTCCGCCCGATTCGCGTCGCCCAGAGCGATCGGCTCAAACTCGTCGACCATCGCAACGACGGCGACGCCCGTCACAAGAAGCTGGTCGATCTCGGCGACGATATCGAGCTTTCGCTGATCGAAGCCGAGCGCGATTTCATCAACAACCTCTATCGCGACGGGGAACTGAAGGATGAGCAGCGCCGGCATATCGAACGCGAACTCGATCTGCGCGATGCAAATCTGGCCAATCTGCGCTCGACCGAATGAGTCGAAGCACAGCCGCCTGGATCAGCGCGGGCGGCGCCCCTCTTAGAGCCGCGCGCTGTCAGATGGAATCTGCGGCCGCCGCTCTTGTCATTCCCGCGAAGGCGGGCATCGATTCAGGCCCAAGATGGCGTCGAGAGACTGCGCGTCGCCCTAGGCAAGCTCCAGCGCGAACGGCGTCCCTTCGTAGCACGTCTCGCCCCGGCCGATGGCGGCAATCGCCTCCTTCATCCGGCCGCGGCGGCGGAGCGCATCGTCGGCCAGCGCCACGAGAAGCAGGTTCGGCGAGGCGGTCGGCGAGGCGGCGCGGATCGCCCTTGCGATGGCGAATTCGTCGCTCTCGGGCTTGAGAGCGCAGGCGGCGATATAGGCGGCCGCGGTCGAACGGCTGACGCCGGCGAAGCAATGGATCACCATCGGCTCGGCCCGGTCCCAGGCGTGGACGAAGCCGAGCAGCTCTTCGAGGTGGGTCGCGTCCGCCAGGACCTGGCCGGGCGACGCCTCGACGATGTCGGAGACGGCGAGATGGAGATGGCGCTCGGGCCTGATGGCGGCCGGGCGCTCGATATCCGTGCCGGGACTGAGCAGGGTGACGAGAGAACGGGCGCCCGTTTTGGTGACGGTTTCGCCGATGAGACCGAGCGGACAGACGTGAAGGCGGGGCATGCGGCGTTTCCTGAAACGGGAGCTTCTATAGAGTCCCGGCGGCCGCCGCGTCGAGTTCGGCGAACCGGGCGAGGAAGCGGGCTTCGACCGCAGCGGGGCGCATCGGCTCGAGGCCGGCGGCGAAGTCGCGCAGCGGCAGGTCGGGCGCGCCGAAGAGCTTGCGCGCTTCCGCGATCGAGAAGCCGGCGAGCGCCGTCGCCTCGAGATAGGCCGAGGCCCGGTCGGCGATCTTGATTGCGCGGTCGAGATCGTCCGGCGGCTCGGCGGCCAGGCCGAAGCGGATGTGGATCGCCCGCTTGAGGCGCTCCTCGATCAGCTTGTAGTCGCCCCCGATCGCCGCCTTGAACGGCGAAATCATGTCGCCGATCACATATTCGGGCGCGTCATGCAGCAACGCCATGAGCCGCGCCTTGGCCGAGGGCGAGGGCTCGCCAGCCGCAAATAGCGCCTCCACCAACAGCGAATGCTGGGCGACGGAGAAGATCTCCGGCCCCTTGGTCTGCCCGTTCCAGCGGGCGACCCGCGCGAGACCATGAGCGATGTCGCCGATCTCGACGTCGAGCGGCGAAGGGTCGATGAGGTCGAGCCGCCGCCCCGACAGCATCCGCTGCCAGGCGCGGCGGGGCCCGCCCTCGCTCACCGCTTGAGCTCGCGCGCCAGCGCCCGGCAGGCTTCGTGACGGCAGCAATCGACGAGATGGTCGTTGACCATGCCGGTCGCCTGCATGAAGGCGTAGATGATCGTCGGCCCGACGAAATTGCCGCCCCGCGCGCGCAGGTCCTTGGCGATGGCTTGCGAAACTTCGCTCTCGGCCTGCATCTCCGCCATGCTGCGGCGGGCGTTCTGGATCGGACGGCCGTCGACAAAGCTCCATAGATGACGGGCGAGCCCGCCCTTGTCGGCGAGGTCGAGCGTAATGCGCGCGAGCGCCACCGTAGCCTCGATCTTGGCCCGGTTGCGGACGATGCCCGCATCCTGCATCAACGCGTCCTTCTTCTTTTCGCTCCAACGCGCGATCTTCTTCGGATCGAAGCCGTCGAACGCCTTGCGGAAGGCGGGGCGCTTGCGCAGGATCGTGATCCAGGAGAGTCCGGCCTGGAAGCCGTCGAGCACCAGCTTCTCGAACATCGCCCGGTCGTCGTATTCCGGCACGCCCCATTCCTCGTCGTGATAGGCAAGGTAGAGCGGATCGCCGCCCGGCCACGGACATCGCATGAGACCGTCGGCGCCGCGCGTTGCGGCGACGGAGCGCGGGGGCT
The DNA here is from genome assembly GCA_963776665.1 of uncultured Alphaproteobacteria bacterium. Taxonomy (GTDB): domain Bacteria; phylum Pseudomonadota; class Alphaproteobacteria; order Rhizobiales; family Beijerinckiaceae; genus Roseiarcus. Next base: position 55,673 of record CAVZNQ010000021.1, on the reverse strand, counting down.
TTTCTCGGTCGGGCATCGGCGGGCTCCCCTTGGGTTGCGCTTCGGTCGCGAGGATCAAGTCTTCGCCCGGCGCGCGGCGGCGTTCAAGCAGGCGCTCCGCATTTGACCGCCTGCGCAAATCTCGCCAATAAATCCGCCCCTTCATCGGCCAACTCAAGGACTTTGGCATGACGTTCCGCGCCGTTCGAGCCGACAAGACCGACGCCGGGCAGACGGTCCGGTTCGTCGACATGGAGGACGCGGACCTCATGGAGGGCGACGTGACGATCCGCGTCACCCACTCGACCGTCAACTACAAGGACGGGCTTGCGCTCAGCGGCAAGTCGCCGATCATCCGCAGCTTTCCGATGGTGCTCGGCGTCGATCTCGCCGGCGTCGTCGAGACGTCGCGCCGGCCCGACTTCGCTCCCGGGGACGAAGTGGTCCTCACCGGCCACGGCCTCAGCGAAACCCACTTCGGCGGGTATGCCGGCAAGGCGCGGGTCAATGGCGACTGGCTGGTCAAACTGCCCGCCGGACTGACCCGGGCGGAGGCGATGGCCGTCGGGACCGCCGGTTTCACCGCCATGCTGGCGCTGATGGCGATCGAACGGGCGGGCGTCGAGCCATCCGCGGGGCCGGCGCTGGTGACAGGCGCCGCGGGGGGCGTCGGCTCGATGGCGATCTCGCTGCTTGCGGACAAGGGCTGGGCGGTCGTCGCCTCGACCGGGCGGCTCGCCGAGGCCGGCTATCTCAAGTCGCTCGGCGCGGCCGAGGTCATCGACCGGGCGACGCTCAGCGCCCCCGGCAAGCCGCTCGGCAAGGAGCGCTGGGCGGCGGCGGTCGACAGCGTCGGCTCGGCGACGCTCGCCAATGTGCTGGCGCAGACGAAGTATGGCGGCGCGGTCGCGGCTTGCGGGCTTGCCGGGGGCATGGACCTACCGGCGACGGTCGCCCCGTTCATCCTCCGCGGCGTGTCGCTCTTGGGGATCGAGAGCGTCCACTGCCCTGCCCCGCGCCGGCTCGAGGCGTGGCGGCGGCTCGCCGCCGACCTCGACCGCGGCAAGCTCAAGGCGATGACCGAGACCATCCCGCTCGATCAGGTGTTCGACGCCGGGGCGCGGATCGTGAAGGGCGAGACCCGGGGGCGGCTCGTGGTGACGATCCCATAGGGCGGCGATATTTACATACCGTATGGGTTATTTTTTCGTCTGGGCCAAATTTTCTCCAAATCTAGCCAAATCCGGCCAAGCCCCGACCGAACCGAGCAAAGAAAATCCAAGAAAAAGGCTTGTGTTCCCTTGGATTCTCTTGTCCGGATTGAGCCTTTTCAATGGCTTGCGCTGACCCCCCAGGGCAAAAATCTTTCTTTGACGACTGGCCGGAACGATGCGGCGCATGGGCCGAACGGCGTCCGATGATGAGATCCAATTTGCTATAGACAGAACACCATATCTGAGCATTCTGTTTATGGCAAGATAAATGTTCTGAAAATCTAGAGCGCGCCCTGTCCCGGCCCGATCCGCCGCTCCAGCGCTTCGTAGAGCGCGTTGCGGGCGCTGAAGGCCTGTTCGAGCGCGGCGACGCTGACCCGCTCGGCGCCTTTCTCCAGGAGCCAGCCGGCGAGATCGGCGACTTTGCCGCGGGCGCAGTGAAGGGCGACGAAGCCGTGCGGATCGACGTCCTCGCCGGTCGCGGAGACGGCGCCGAAGCGGTCGAGGGCCGTCTCGACAATGAGATGGGCTGGGCTCGGCAGCCGGGCGCGGACCTCGCGCGACTTCGAGGCCTCCTCGCTTGCGGCGATCCGGGCGAGGATGTCGCGCGCGGCTTGTCTCGCTTTGGCGCCCCACGGCGCGGTCAGCGACGCGATCAGCGTCGCCTGCGAGCGCAGGATTACCCCGTCGTCGAGGGTCTTGAGCGCGTTTGCCGCGAGTGTCGCGCCGGTGGTGGTGATGTCGACGATGAGCTCGGCTGCGCCCGACGCCGGCGCGCCCTCGGTCGCGCCGAGGCTCTCGACGATGCGGTAGTCGGCGACGCCGTGCTCGGCGAAGAAGCGGCGGGTCAGGTTGACGTATTTGGTCGCGACCCGCATCCGCTCGCCGCGCTTGGCGCGGTAGGCCGAGGCGACGTCGTCGAGATCGGCCATCGAACGCACGTCGATCCACGCCCTGGGCGCGGCGACCACGACATTGGCGTGGCCGAAGCCGAGCGGGCTTAAGAGCTCGAGCCGGGCGTCGGCGTCGGCAACCTTCTCGCGCACCAGATCCTCGCCGGCGACGCCGAAATGGGCCTGGCCGGCGGCGAGCTGGCCGACGATCTCGGCCGACGAGACATAGGCGACCTCGACCCCGGGCAGACCGGCGATCGCGCCGCGATAGTCGCGCGCGCCCCGCCCCTGGGTGAGTTCGAGGCCGGCGCGGGCGAAGAACGCCGAGGCGGCCTCCTGCAATCGTCCCTTGGAGGGGATGGCGAGGACGAACGGCGCTTCAGCGCCATTGCCGGGATAGCCGCCCATCAGCGCTCGTCCCCGTTGGCGAGCCGGTCGAGGGTGATCGCGGCGCCGACGGCGGGAATGTCCGCGCCCGCGCCGAGCCGCCGCGCGAGCCCGTCGTAGCGTCCCCCAGCGAGCGCGGTCTTCGCGCGGAGCGTCGTGGCATCATGCGCCTCGAACACGAAGCCGGTGTAATAGTCGAAGTCGCGCACGAAGGCGGCGCTGAAGCGGATCGCCTCGATTGGCGCCCCGCGGGCGGCGATGAAGCCGTTGCGCATTTCGAAGGCGTCGAGCGCGGCCGCGAGGTCGAGGCTCGCGGACTGGGCCAGGCGCCGAAGCTCGATCGCCGCTGCGTCCGGATCGCCGGAAATCGCCAGGAAAGCCTGCAGCACCGCCCGCTTCTCGGCCGGGATCGGCTCGCCCGAGCGCAGCGAAGCCTGCTCGAGAAACCGGTCGGCGATCTCGCCGGCGCTGCGGCCGCCGACCGCCTCGATGCCGGCGATCGCCAGAAGATCCTCGACCAGCGCCTTTGCCCCCGCGTGGTCGGCGCTTTCGAGCGCCGCCAGCACCCCGGCCTGCGCCGGCGCCCCCTGGCTCGGCCGGTTCAGGATGGCGTCGAGGCCGCGCCCGCGGGCGACGCCGCGGCGCAGACGGCGCCGCCAGACGTCGGGAACCGCGAGCGATTGAAGCACGGCCTCGAACAGGCCGGCGTCGCCGAGCCGGGCGGCGAGCGCGCCGCCTCCCGCCGCCGTCGCCGCCTCGAGGCTGAGCGCGAACACTTCCGCATCCGCCGCTTCCGCGTCCTTGCGGCCGAAACTTTCGAGCCCGGTCTGCGTCTGCTCGCCGTCCTGGCCCGCGCGGGCGCGAAACACCGGGCCGAGATAGGAATATTCGGCGATGGCGCCGGCCCGATCCGAAGCGAGATAGGCGCGGCAGACGGGGATTGTATATTCCGGCCTCAGGCACATCTCCTCGCCAGCGGCGTCGGCGGTGAGGAACAGGCGCCGGCGAACCTCCTCGCCCGACATGTCGAGGAAGAGCGCCGCCGGATGGAGGACCGCCGGCTCGGTCCGCTCGAAGCCCGCGGCGAGGAAATGATCGAGCGCGCGCTCGCCGGCGCTGCGCGGCGCCTGACTCATAGGATCGGCAAGGGTCGGCGCTTCAACGGTCGGGGTCACCGGATGGCCCTCAAAAGTCTCGAGCGCCCCCTTTAACAAAGCCGCCAGCGGCGCGCAGCCCTTTTTCCCGCGGAGAGTGAACACAGTGTTGGCGTGCGGCCGCCGTCCCCTCCCTCCGCTTGGGCGGCGGAAGCGGTCAGGTTGCCGCCGCGGCCCCGCCATGGTCGGATGGATAAGGGAGCGCGCCGCCGAATCAGCCCCGGGGGCGATCATTGCCTTAAGATGAAGCCTGCGTCCGCCTTGCGCCTCATTCACTGGGCCGTCGTCGCCTTCGTTCTCGTGGCGCTCGGGCGGGCCTGGGCGCAGGACGCGCACCCGCTCGATCTCGACCAGACCCGCGCGGCGCTCGCCTCCACCGAAGCGGCGCTCAGGGACAAGAACATCGCCGACGCCGATCTGCAGGCCCTGCGGGCCCAGAACGATACGCTGGCGCTTGCGCTTCAGGGAGCGATCGCCGACCTCACGCCCCGGCTCGCCGCGTCCGCCAAGCGTCTGGCGGAGCTCACGCCCAAGGCCGGCGAGTCGGCTCCGACAACGGACGTGGCGGCCAAGGAGCTCGAAAGCGAGAAAAAGCGGCACGACGCGCTCGACGCCAATCTGCGCGCCGCTCGCGCCATGCTGCTGCAGGCCGACGACCTCTCGACCCGGATCAGCGCGGCGCGGCGCCAATTGTTCGCGCGCCAGACATTCGCCCGGTCTTCGAGCGTTCTCGATCCGCAGCTCTGGGCCGCCGTGTGGCGGGAAGCGCCGATCGACGAAGAGGTGATGCAGAGCCTGATCGGCAACTGGCTCGGCGCGGTCGGGGAGCGCATCACTCCGACGCTGAAGATCGGGATTGCGACGCTCGCGCTCGCGCTCGCCCTGGCCGTCCTGCCGCTTGGTTGGGTCACCCGCCGGGTCCTCCATCGCGATCCAGGCGCGAGCGCGCCAAGCCGGCTGCGCCGCGCGCTCGCCGCCGCGTGGATCTTCTTCATCCTGGCGATGCTGCCGCTCGCCGTCCTCGGCCTGATGGCGAGCGCGCTCGACGCCTTCGACCTTTCCGATCCGAGCGTGCGCGGGCTGATCGACGCGGCGCTCGAGGCTGCGCGCGTCCTGATCGCCGTCAACGCGCTCGCGCGCGGCATGCTCGCCCCCGGCCTCGGGGTCTGGCGGCTGGTGCCGATCAGCGACCGCTCGGCTTCGATCCTCTATCGCGCCGCCATGGCGATCGCGGCGATCTGGGCCGCCGAGCGGCTGATCGAGCCGATGGCCGACGCCGTCGCCTCGCTCAACATCGCGGTCGCCGGGCGGGCGGTCGGCGCGACTCTCGCCTCGATCGTGATCGCCTATACGCTGCGCCGGCTCCGCGCGCAGCCCGCCCGCGCCGCCGGATCGCCGCCCGGCGACGCCTGGACGCCCGCAAGAACCCTCGCCTGGGCCTTCGCGTTTGTCATCCTGGCGGCCGCGCTGACCGGCTACATCGCCTTCGCCACGTTCCTCATCAATCAGGCGATCTATCTCACCGTACTCGCCGCCCTCCTCTATCTGGTCGACTGCATCGTTCAGGACGGGACCGAGGCGCTGCTCAAGCCCGAGGCGCCGGTCGGGGCGGGGCTCCTGGCGATGGTCGGCCTGCGCCGCAACGCGCTCGCCCAGATCGCCGTCGTTCTGCAAGGCGTCGCCCGGCTGGCGGTGGCGGTGATCGCGATCGCGGCGGTGCTCGAACCGTGGGGCGTGCAGTCGCAGGACATGTTCGGCGCGCTGCGGGCGGCCTATTTCGGCTTCTCGGTCGGGGGCGTCACGCTTTCGCTGTCGTCGATGATCGGCGCGGCGGCGGTGTTCGCCGTCGTGTTGTTCCTCACCCGGCTGATCCAGGATTGGCTCGGCTCCCGGCTCTTGCCGCAGACGCGCCTCGACGCCGGGGTCAGGAATTCGGTCGGGACGATATTCGGCTACCTCGGCGCGATCGTCGCAGTGCTGCTGGCGGGCGCGCAGATCGGCCTCGACGTCCAGAAGCTCGCGCTCATCGCCGGGGGCCTGTCGGTCGGCATCGGGTTCGGCCTGCAGACGATCGCCAACAATTTCGTCTCCGGCCTCATCATCCTGTGGGAGCGCAGCATCCGGGTCGGCGACTGGGTGGTGGTGGGAAACGAGCAGGGATTCGTGCGCGCCATCAACGCGCGGGCGACGGAGATCGAGACCTTCGACCGCGGCGCCCTGATCGTGCCGAATTCAAATTTCGTCACCGGCGTGGTCAAGAACTGGGTCCACAACGACCGGGTCGGACGGATCATCGTCACGGTCCACGTCGCCTATGAGAGCGACGTCGAACAGGCGCGCGACATGCTGATCGCCGCCGCCAGAGGCCCACGACCTCGTGCTCAAGATTCCCGCGCCGACGGTGCTGTTCGCCGAATTCGGCGAGTGGGCGCTCAAGCTCGAGCTCGTCTGCTTCGTCGACGACATCGAGCTCGGCGAGCGGACCCGCAGCGACATCAATTTCGACGTCCTGCGCCGGATGCGCGAGGCGGGCCTGCGCATTCCCTACCCGGCGCTGGCTCCGCCGGGTCCCGCGGCGAAGTGACGGCCCGGGGGCCTCAGCCCGCCGCCGTTCGCCCCGCCTCCCAGCCGATGATCGCCTGCTTGCGCGCCAGGCCCCAATGGTAGCCGGTGAGCGCGCCCGAACGCCCGAGCACCCGATGACAGGGAACGACGAACGAGATCGGATTCTTGCCGACCGCGGCCCCGACGGCGCGCGCCGCCTTCGGCCGGCCGATCTTGCGGGCGATGTCCGAATAGGTGGTCGCCCGCCCCATCGGCACGCAGAGCAGCGTCTCCCACACCCTCAGTTCGAAATCCGTGCCGATCAGCACCACCCTGAGCGGCGCGTCGGGCCGCCATAGGGCCGGATCGAAGGCGCGGCGGGCGTAGGGCGCGGTCGCGCCCCTGTCTTCGACCAGCGCCGCGCGCGGCCAGCGGCGCGCCATGTCGGCGAGCGTGCGCTCGCGATTCCCCTCATCGACGAAGCCGAGGCCGGCCATGCCGCGCGGCGCCGCGACGACGATCGCCTCGCCGAACGGCGAGGGGTGGAAGCCATAGCGAAGAACGAGATCGTCGCGCCGGTAGTCCCCCGGCGTCAGCGCCTCGTGGGCGACGAACAAGTCGTGCAGCCGGCTCGGGCCGGACAGGCCAACGTCGTAAGCCGTGTCGAGCACGGTCGCCGAATCGCGCAAAAGCTCGCGCGCCCGCTCGATGGTGATCGCCTGCAGGAACGCCTTCGGCGTCAGCCCGGCCCAGCGCTTGAACAGGTGCTGGAAATGGGAGGCCGAGAGGCCCACATGCCCGGCGATCGCCTCGATCGACGGCTGGTCGCGGTAGCGGGTGGAGATGAACTCGATCGCGCGCCTGACGGCGGCGTAGTCGGCGCTCTCGGCCGGGGGGTTGGGGATGTCGAGCATGGCCCGTAAGTCCTGTCGCGCCGCGCGCGCGGATGGCGCGCCGGGGATGAGACCCTACCCGCCTTCCAGCCCAGCGCCACCCGAAAACGATGGGGATCGTCAGACTTCGTCGAGCAGCCCGGTCGGCAGGCCGTCGATGCTGACGAGGTTCTTCTCCCGCCGGTAGGCCTCGAGGCCCTCTTCGCCCTTCGAGCGCGACCAATTGTCGAGCGACGGTCGCTCGCCGCAATAGTCGAACAACGGCGTTCCATAGCCGCATGACGTCTGCACCATTTCGACATGAAGGCGGACGATCTGGCGCGCCCCGGCCGGCTCGACGCCGCGAAAGGCGCTCTCGAGCAATTCGGCGTAAGGCCGGGAGCCGCGGCGCAGCGCTTCGCCGCGGCCGTAGAGCCTCATGATGTTGGGCGGCCCCTCGAAGGCGCAGAACATGATCGTGAGCCGTCCGTCGGCCTTGAGATGGGCGGCGGTCTCGTTGCCGCTGCCGGTGCGGTCGAGATAGGCGACGGTGCGCTCGTCGATGACCGCGAACGCGTCCGTCCCGCGCGGCGACACGTTGACGCGCGCGTTGGCCGCTGCCGAGGCGGCGAAGAAGATGCGCTGCTTGCTGATGAAGTCGCGATGGCTGGCGTCGAGGCTCGGAAACTGCTTGCCCATGGTTCGGGATTTCTAGCAGGACTCGGGCGCGGGAAGTCAAACCCTCCGTCTCGGGCCGGCGACGCCATCCGCTCCGCCGCGAGTCCGCGAGCAATTCAGGCTTGCAAGCAACCCCGATCCGTCGCAGATTTCACTGGTTCGTACGGCTATCTGGGAGGACGATGTGCTACGTGGTCTCGTCTATGCAGTTTTCGCGCTTCAAGCGCTTGTCTCCACGGCGGCTTTTGCGTGCGAGGGGCAGATCGGCCAGGTCATATATGAAGATACCTTTGCCGACGATAGTGGGGCCTGGGACTTTACGCCAAACGCAGCAACGGTAAAGGCGCCCAATTTTGTGATTAAATCTTGATTCCAAGTATTCAAATATAAACAGTCAAGTCTTGACTTTCCACGCCCCCAAGGATGGCGACTACTGCGCCGAATTCATTTTGCCAAAAACGATTGCGCCTGACAACAAATATAACCTGGCAATCGCTTTCTGGGCGACGGATTACGCCAATTTCTGGATGATCATGCTCTCTTCGGACGGTACGCTCACTTTGTTTTCGAAGGCGAACAATGTCTGGCAGACCATAACGGCGGTCACCAACGCCGCGGCGTTCAAACCTGAACCCGACGCGGTCAACGTGCTGCGCGTGACGACGAGTCGGAGGCAAGATCAGCATCTACCTGAACGGCCAACTCCAGAAAGCGATCCGAGCCCAAGCCCCGGATGGGAGTTTGCGTTTCGGCATGTACGCCCAGATCGACAAGGGCGTGGACGGAACCACGCCAATACTCGTGAAGAGCTACAAGGTGACGAGCGGGCAATAGACGCGCGTCCCATCGCGCCTGGACCTAGCGCGAATCGGCGAGGGCGTCCCAGCCCCATTTGAGCAGCGGCAGCGCATCGCGGGCAAAGGCGCAAAACTCGTCGGCCAGCGCCGGCGACTTGATGGCGCGCGCCGTGACGGGCCTGAGGCAGATCAGGTTCTTGAGCCGGATCGCGGCGGCGATTTCCGGATCGTCGATCGCCTCGAAGCCGCGCGGGGCGCGCTTGAGCGAATCCTCTTCCGACAAGGCGAGGCCCACTTTCCTGAGCTTCGCGGTCATCGCCTTGAACGCCTTGGGCGCGCGGGCCGTCGAGCCTCGCAGCCGGCCAAGCTGATCGGGCTCGGGCAGATGAAAGCCGGCGGCGAAGAAGCACTCTTCCGGCGACAGGTGAAAATAGAGGACGCCGGGATCGCCCTTTGCGCCCGAGCGGGTCAGCGCCACGCCGGCGTTCGTCTTGTAAGGGTCCTTGTTGGCGGAAAAGCGCACGTCGCGATGGATGCGGAACACCGACGACTTGCGGTCGCCCTTGATCGGGATTTTCGCTTTGGCAAGCCGCGCGGAGACATCCTCGACCAAGTCTGCCATCGGTCCCTTGACCGCGCTCTCGTAGGTCGCGCGGTTGGCTTCGAACCATTCGCGGCTCTGGTGGAAGGCCAGCGCCTTGAAGAACGGCAGCGCGTCGGCGCCGAAGCCTTGGAAACTCATTGCGTCACTCCCGCCATCGTCATTGCGAGCGAAGCGAAGCAATCCAGGCCCCGCAGCGCCACGGGCCTGGATTGCTTCGTCGCTTCGCTTCTCGCAATGACGGCCAGCGTCAACCCAACCCCGCCGGCGCCGGCCCGCCGCTCGCCCAGTCGAGCAGTTCGACAATGTGCACGACCGGCGTCGCGGTCGCCGAGCCGATCTGGGTCAGGCAGCCGATGTTGCCGGCGGCGATCACGTCGGGCTTGACGCGGGCGATGTTGGCGACCTTGCGGTCGCGCAACGCCCCGGCCATTTCGGGTTGCAGGATGTTGTAGGTTCCGGCCGAGCCGCAGCACAGATGCGCCTCCGGAATGGACCGGACGTCGAACCCGGCGCGTCTGAGCAGCGCCTTTGGCTGATCGACGATCTTCTGCGCGTGCTGAAGGGAGCAGGCCGCATGATAAGCGACGGCAAGGCGGCGCGGAGCCTTGAAGTCGAGATCGAGCGCGCCCGCAACTTCGGAGACGTCCCTCGCCAGCGCCGCCACGCGCGCGGCCTTCTTCGCGTAAGCCGGATCGTCGCGCAGCATGTAGCCGTAGTCCTTGATCGTCGCGCCGCAGCCCGAGGCGGTGACGACGATTGCGTCCAGCCCCTCGCCGTCGATCTCGCGCGTCCAGGCGTCGATGTCGGCGCGCGCCTGGGCGAGCGCGCGCTGCTCCGCGCCCATGTGATGGGCGAGCGAGCCGCAGCAGCCTTCGCCGCTCGCGATGACAACGTCGACTCCGGCGCGGTTCAGGAGCCGGATCGTCGCGGCGTGGATTTGCGGCGCGAGAACGGCCTCCGCGCAGCCGCCAAGCAGCGCCATGCGCCGGCGCGGGCCGGCGCCGCCAGCAGCCGCATGGAGGCGGGGGTTCTCGGCCGGCCCCGGCCGGGGAAGCGACGTCGGGGCGAGCGCCAGCATCGCGTCGATCTTCGGCCCGATCCCGGGCAGGCGGCCCAGCGCCGGCTTGAGGACGCGTCCGGCCGCCGCGAGCCGCAGAGCAGCGCGAAAGCCCTGCCTCGAGGCGATAAGCCGAACGAGGACTGCGCGCATCAGGCGGTCGGCGAGCGGACGGCGATAGCTCTCTTCGATCTCGACCCGCGCGTGATCGACAAGCCGGCGGTAATCGACGCCCGAGGGGCAGGTCGTCATGCAGGCGAGGCAGCTGAGACAATGGTCGATCGGCCAGACGTCGTCCGCCTGGATCTTGCGGCCGGTCTCGAGCAAATCCTTGATGAGGTAGATGCGCCCGCGCGGGCTGTCGCGCTCGTCGCCCGTTGTCACGTAGGTCGGGCAGGTCGCGGTGCAGAATCCGCAATGCACGCACGAGCGCAAAATGCCTTCGAGTTCGCGGGTGTGCGGATCGGCGAGCGCCTCGGGGGCGAACTGGGTCTGCACGAGTTCCCCTCAAACGCCGTCGTACATACGGCCGAAATTCAGGACGCCGTCCGGATCGAAGCTTTGCTTCAAGCCCCGGCTCAACCGCAAGCCCAGAGCGGACGGGGGCTCGAACACCTCGACGGCGGCGCGCAGCGACTCCGGCGCCCGCATCAGCGTCGCGTGGCCCTTGGCCGCCTTGGCCGCACGGCGAATCGCGCCCGCCGCCGTCGCGCTGGCGTCAGTCGCGACCCAGACGAGGCCGCCGCCCCAGTCAAGGAAATGCGCGAGCGCCGTTTCCTCGAGGCTGGCGGCGAATGGAGCCGCCCGCGAGGGAGGGAGGCTCACCCGCCAGACCGCGCGAGCGCGGGGCTCGGCGACGAATTCGGCGTCGCGCACCGAGCGCCAGAGCGCAAACGAGTCCTCTCCGGCCAGCTTGTCGGCGTGGCCGAACTCGCCGATGAGCGCAGCGAGCCGATCGGCGCGATCCTCAACGGACTCGGCGAAGCCTTCGAGGCGCAGAGCGGTGCGGGAAAACTCCCGCCCCATGCCCGGGGCGAGCCAGGCCGCGCCGCTGACGCCGAATGGCGAGCCTAAGCCGCGGGTCATGGCCTCGACCGCTTTCGATTCGCCAAGCTCGGGCACGACGAGCGTGGCTTCGGCCTCGGGCCTCGGCGCGAGCTTGATCGTGGCTTCGGTCAGAATGCCGAGCGTGCCGTGAGCGCCGCAATTGAGCTTGGTGAGGTCGAGGCCGGTCACGTTCTTCATCACCCGCCCGCCGCAGCGGATCGTCTGGCCAAGGCCGTTGACGAGCTTGAGCCCGAGGACGCCGTCGCGCACCGCGCCAGCGCTCGGCCGGCGCGGACCCGAAAGATTGGTTGCGACCATGCCGCCGAGCGTCGGCTCGGCGGGCGAGCCCCAGAGCGCCCGCGGACGCATCGGCTCGAACGGCAGCATCTGCCCGCGCTCCGCGACAGCCGCCTCGATCGCCGCGATGGTCGTCCCGGCCCTCGCGCTAAGCGTCATTTCGGCCGGCGCGTAGAAAATGATTCCGGACATCGCCGCGCTCGACAGCCGGCGCGCGTCCCCGCGCGGTCGGCCGAGTCCCGCCATCGCGCCGCCGCCGGCGATGTCGAGCTTCGCCCCCTCGAGACGCGCCGCAAGGACCGCTTCGACCACGTCGGCCTCGCGCTCCGGCTTGAGCGCTTCGTTCATGCGGCCCGCTCGCCGAGCGGAAACACCTTGGCCGGGTTGAGCCGGCCTTCGGGATCGAACGCGGCGCGCACCCGCTTCTGCTGCGCGAGCTCGACGTCGTTGAACTGGCGCCCCATCAGCTCGCGCTTCTCGACGCCGACGCCGTGCTCTCCGGTCAGGCAGCCGCCGAGCTCGACGCACATTTCGAGAATCGCCGCGCCAGCCTCCTCCGCTTTGACCCGCTCGTCTTCGTCGTTGATGTTGTAGAGGATCAGCGGATGCATGTTGCCGTCGCCGGCGTGGAAGACGTTGGCGACCCGAAGCCCGAACGAAGCGCAGATCTCGCCGGTGCGCTGAAGCGCCTCCGGCAGCTTGCTGGTCGGCACCGTGCCGTCCATGCAGATATAGTCGGCGACCCGGCCGGTCGCCCCGAACGCCGATTTGCGGCCCTTCCAGATCTGGGCGCTTTCCATCGCCGACATCGACTCGCGCACGGTGCGCACATTGTGCGCCTTGGCGATCGCGCCGATCCTGGCCAGCATCGCGCCGATCTCGGCGTCCGAGCCCTCGACCTCGATGATCAGCATCGCTTCGACGTCGAGCGGATAGCCGGCGTGGGCGAAGTTCTCGCAGATGTGGATCGCCGGTTTATCCATGTACTCCATCGCCACCGGAACGATGCCGGCGCCCACGATCGCCGCGACGCACTGGCTCGCATCCTCAACCGAATCGAAGCCGAACAGAACCGGCCGCGCCCCTTCCGGCAGCGGAATGAGACGCACCACCGCCTCGGTCACGATCCCGAGCTGGCCCTCGGAGCCGCAGACGAGGCCGAGGAGGTCGTAGCCGGGCGCGTCCATCGCCTCGCCGCCGACATCGAGGATTTCGCCGTCGAGCGTGACGAGCCGGACGCCGAGGAGGTTGTTGGTGGTGACGCCGTATTTGAGGCAATGAGCGCCGCCCGAGTTCATGCCGATATTGCCGCCGATTGTGCAGGCGAGCTGGGACGACGGATCGGGCGCGTAGAAGAAGCCCTCCGGGGCGACCGCCTCCGAGATCGCGAGATTGGTCACGCCCGCCTCGACCCGCGCGTAACGGTCGGCGAGATTGATCTCCAGAATGCGGCTCATCTTGGTGAGCGCAATGACGACCGCGTCCTCCTGCGGGATCGCTCCGCCGGAGAGCGAGGTCCCGGCGCCGCGCGGCACAACATAGACCTTCTCGTCGCGGCAGAGCCGCATGACGCGCGCGACCTCCTCGGTCGAGCGCGGGAGCACGACCGCGAGCGGCAGGCGCCGGTAGGCGGTGAGCGCGTCGGTCTCGAAGGCGCGCCGGCCGGATTCGTCAGCGATGAGGCATTCGGGCGGAAGGATCGCCGCCAGACGCTCGACGATCGCGTCGCGGCGCGAAAGGATCGTCTGGTCCAGGCGAGGAAAGGCGATGTGGGACATGTCCTCCTCAATATAGGCCGGTTTTGGCCCTCGTCATGCGCTTCGATCAAATTGAAGGAGCGCCGTCGCCCTTCAACGCAACCTGTCATTCCCGCGGACGCGGGAATCCAGAGCCCCGCCGCGGCCCCAAGCCTGAATACCCGCTTTCGCGGGTATGACAGAACCGGCCGACTAAACTACCACGGGCTCCGCTTTCATGCCGGTCAACCCAAAGACGCGGCGGTAGCGCTCGACCTCGTCCGGCGGCCCAAGCACCTTGTTCGGGTTGTCGGAGAGCTTGACCGCGGGCCGCCCGTCCGCCTCCACCACCTTGCAGACGAGCGAGATCGCCTTGAGCTGGCCGTCGACGCCTGCGGGCGCGCAGCCGACGAAGTCGTTGGTCAGGTTGGTGCCCCAGCCGAACGACAGGTTGGCCTGTCCGCGCAGCGCGCGCACCGAGTCCTCGATCGAATCGACATCCATCGCGTCGGAGAGCACGATCAGCTTTTCCCTCGGATCGCGGCCGCGCAGCTTCCACCAGTCGATGAGTTCGCGCGCGCCGGCGACCGGCAGCTTCGAATCCGGCCGCGCGCCCTTCCAGTCCGCCACCCAGTCGGGGGCGTTGCGCAGGAACGCGGTGGTGCCGAAGCAGTCGGGCAGCACGACCAGGAGATTGCCGCCGTACATCTTCGCCCAGTCCTTCAGCACCTTGTAGGGCGCCTCGCTCAAATCCTGGTCGCCGTCGGCCGCCGCGGCGTAGACCATCGGCAGCTCGTGGGCGTTGGTGCCGATCGCCTCGAGGCCGGTGTCCATGGCGTGCTTGACGTTGGAGGTGCCGATGAAACTGTCGCCGAGTCCCTCCTGCATCGCCTCGACGCACCAGCGGTGCCAGAGAAAGCTGTGGCGCCGGCGGGTGCCGAAGTCCGACACCCTGACGGGCCCTTCGCGCTCGAGAATGCGCAGCCGCTCGACCTTCGACCACAGCTTTGCCTTCGCCCGCGCGTAGAGCACGTCGAGATCGAAACGGCTCATGCCGCGCATCGCGGCGCGGGCCCTCAGTTCGTTGATGATCGCAAGCGCCGGGATCTCCCACATCGTCGTCCCGGTCCACGGACCGGCGAACCGCAGTTCGTACTGCCCGTCGCGCCGGGTGAGCTCGTATTCGGGCAGGCGGAAGCCGATCAGCCATTCCATGAACGCGGGCTCGAATATCTGCCGCGTGCCGTAAAAGGTGTTGCCCGCGAGCCAGATCAGCTCGTTCTTGGCCAGCCGCAATGTGCGCGCGTGATCGAGCTGGTCGGTGAGCTCGCGCTCGTCGACGAAATCGGCGAGTCTCACCGAGGTCGTCCGGTTGATGAGCTGGAAGGTCACCTGGCGCTTCGGATGCATCTTCCAGATCATCTGGAGCATCAGAAGCTTGTAGAAATCGGTGTCGAGCAGCGTGCGGACCGCCGGATCGATGCGAAACGCATGATTGTAGACGCGGGTTGCGATATCCGTGGCCATTATGCGACCTTAAGGAGGCGAAGGCTGAGCGACAAGAGCGCCGCGCCGCGACGGCCAAGGATGCAAAAAGCCATGAACGCGACCGCGGCCTCGGCGGCCCCGACACGGACGACCCAGCCCCGCGTCGGGCTCTTCGTCACCTGCCTCGTCGACATCATCCGGCCGAGCGTCGGCTTCGCGGCGGTGAAGCTGCTCGAGGACGCCGGCTGCAAGGTGATCGTTCCCAGTCAGACCTGCTGCGGTCAGCCGGCGTATAATTCCGGCGATCGCACGACTGCGAAAACGCTGGCCCGGCAAGCGATCGAGGCGTTCGAGGACTGCGACTACGTCGTCGCGCCGAGCGGCTCGTGCGGCGGCATGCTGATCAAGCACTATCCCGAACTGTTCGCGGGGGAACCCGATCTCGCGGCGCGGGCCGAGCGCTTCGCCGCGAAGTCGCACGAGCTTGTCAGCTTCCTCGTCGACGTGCTCGGGGTCCAAAAGGTCGCGGCGCGCTACGAGGGAACGGTCGCCTATCACGATTCCTGCGCGGGTCTGCGCGAGCTCGGCGTCAAGGCGCAGCCGCGGCGGCTCCTGGCGGGCATCGAGGGGCTGAAGCTCGTGGAGCTCGACGAGGCGGAGACCTGCTGCGGCTTCGGCGGCCTGTTCGCCGCCAAATACGGCGAGCTCTCAAACGCGATCGTCGCCCGCAAAGCCGGCGACATCCGGGGCGCCAAGGCCGACACGGTGCTCGCCGGCGACCTCGGCTGTCTCCTGAACATGGCGGGCAAGCTGAGCCGCGAGGGCTCCGCCGTGAAAGCCCGCCATGTCGCCGAGATTCTCGCCGGAATGGCGGACGGTCCGGCGATCGGCGAAAGCCAGAGGAAGCCGCGCCCATGAGCGGGGGCGCGACATCGGCGCATTTCAAGGAGAACGCGCATGAAGCGCTGGCCGACGCACGTCTGCAGGGCGCAATGGCGTTCTCGCGTAATTTCGTCGGCCGGCGCGCGGCCGCGGCGGCGCGACTTCCGGAGTTCGAGGCGCTGCGCGACAGCGCCCGCGCGATCAAGGATCATACCCTCGCCCATCTCGACCTCTATCTAGAGGCCTACGAGCGCAAAGTGCGCGAGAGCGGCGGCGAAGTGCACTACGCGCAGGACGCCGAGGAAGCGCGCGAGATCGTCATCGACCTCTGCAAGTCGATGGGCGCAAAGTGCGTCACCAAGGGCAAGTCGATGATCTCCGAGGAGATCGGCCTGAACCACGCGCTCGAGGCGGCCGGGATCGAAGCGGTCGAAACCGACCTCGGCGAATACATCATCCAGTTGCGCGGCGAAACGCCGTCGCACATCATCGCGCCTGCGATCCACCTCACCGCGAAGGACGTCGAGCGCGAGTTCCGCAAGGCGCATCGCGATCTGCCGCCCGATCGCAGCCTCGCCGAGCCCGAGCAGCTGCTCGGCGAGGCGCGCCAGATGCTGCGGGCGAAGTTTTTCGCCGCCGACGTCGGCATCACCGGCGCGAACTTCCTCGTCGCGGAGACCGGAACGTCGATCATCGTCACCAACGAGGGCAACGGCGATCTGACCCAAATCCTGCCCCCGGCCCACATCGTCATCGCCTCGCTCGAAAAAATCGTGCCGACGCTCGAGGACGCGGCGCAGCTCCTGCGCGTGCTCGCGCGCTCCGCGACCGGGCAGGACGCCTCGGTCTACACGACGCTCTCAACCGGGCCGCGCCGGCCCGGCGATTCCGACGGGCCGCGGGCCTATCATGTCGTCATCCTCGACAACGGCCGCTCGGCCATGCTCGGCGGAGAGTTCGAGGACATGCTGCGCTGCATCCGCTGCGGCGCGTGCATGAACCATTGCCCCGTCTATCAGGCCGTCGGCGGACACGCCTACGGCTGGGTCTATCCCGGACCGATGGGCGCGGTGCTGACGCCTTCCCTCATCGGCGTCGCCGAGGGCGGCCAATTGCCGAACGCCTCGACCTTCTGCGGCCGCTGCGAAGAGGTCTGCCCGGTTCGGATACCCTTGCCCAAGATGATGCGGCATTGGCGGGAGCGCGAATTCGAGCGCCGCCTGTCGCCGGCGCCGGCGCGCTACGGCCTCGGATTCTGGGCGTTTTTCGCCAGGCGTCCGGCGCTCTACCGCCTCGGCGCCGATCTTGCCGCGCGCGCCATGCACCTCGCCGGCCGCGGCCGGGGCCGCTTCTCCTGGCTGCCCTTGGCCGGCGGCTGGACCCGCTATCGCGACCTCGCGGCGCCCGAGGGCGCCACGTTCCAGAGCCAATGGCGGGGCCGGAGCGGAGCGGTGCGATGAACGCGCGGGAGGCGATCCTCGCCAACCTTCGCCGCTCGCTTGGCGTGCACGGCGACGAGGCGCCGCGCCGGTTCGAAGTCGAAGCGCGCCTCAAGCAAGCCCCGCCGGGGGTCATCCCCAAACGCGGGCAGGGCGACCTTTCGGCCCGGACCGCGACCTTCATCGCCGAGGCGGAACGCGCGCAAGCGAGCCTCGCCGAAATCGCGAACTGGGCCGACGCGCCGGCCGAAATCGCCCGTTTCCTGCGCGAGAACAATTGTCCGGCGACGCTTCGCATGGGCGCCGACCCGCGGCTTGCGGCGATGCCATGGAGCGAAACGTCGCTCGAGATAGTCCATGGGCCATCGGACGGGCGGGACGTCAACGCGGTTTCCGCCGCCTTCGCGGGGATCGCGGAGACCGGCACGCTGGCGCTCGTTTCCGGCGCCGACAACCCGACAACCCTAAATTTTCTCCCTGACAACCACATTGTCGTCGTGCCGCGCGAGACGATCCTGGCCGACTATGAAAGCGTGTTCGCCAAGCTGCGCGACGCTTACGGCAAGGGCGGCGCGCCGCGCACGCTCAATTTCGTCACCGGCCCGTCGCGCTCGGCCGACATCGAGCAGACGCTGCTCCTCGGCGCCCATGGGCCGCGCCGGCTGCATATCGTCATCGTCGGCTGACCTCGGACGCCGCTGTGCGTCGCACGGCGAGCAACCCGACAGTTGTACCGCAGCGCGATATTTTTCTTCGCGGTTGCAGCAAAACGCCATAGTCTTGTCACGGTTCTTGCTTATTGGTCTTGCACGTTCGTGTTTGGACTTGGGGGTAACATGTCCATCAACTCAGCGAATCCGCGTCGCTTTGCGATCGCGGCGGGGTACGGCGCGCTTGCGGTCGGGCTGCCGTACGGAGCTTATGCATCTTCGCCGGAAACGTCGGCCTGGGCGCTGATGGCGCTCTGCGTCTGCGGGCTTGGTTTCGCCGGCTACCGACGCTCTCGCAGCAACAGGCTTTCGCCCGGGATCGACTAGGGCGGCCATCTCCATCCCCGACTCAAGCGATCTCGCATAGCTTTTGCTTTTTTGCTTCCGCCGGCGTAAGTGGCGAAATCACGTCTGCGGGCGCCGCAAGAAAGCCGCGGCGCGAAACTAGTAACCATGTCTGGATAGTCATGCGGCGCGCCGGACGGCGGAACGCGCGCCTGAGGCGCGGTCGGATCTTGTTCATGATGCTGCGAGTTCTGGTCGCCGGCGCGCTCGTCGGGCTGCCTCTTCTGGTTTCCGGCGCGACGGCGCAGACCCCAGCGACCCCGCCCGGCTTCAGCCGCGTCTCCGGCTGCGCCGGCCAATCCGGCGAGCGCGCCCTCGGCGCCCCCCGGCCTGGCAAGCCCCTTCATGCCGACGCCGAACGTCGGCGCGCCTCAAGCCGCGCCCCCGACGATCGGGGCTGAGGCGACCCCGAGCGGGCCGCCTCCCGCGGCGGCGCCGATTCCGGTCGAGGCGCCCGCCCCGCCGAAGCCGAAGAAAGTCGCCCCGCCTCCGCCGCCGCGCGAGACCGCGCTCAGCGACGATCCGGCGCCGACGCTTCAGCCCGAGACCTTCTTCGCCACCGCCAAGGCGTCGGAGCGCTATTCGGCGATTGTCGACGCTGGCGGCTGGCCGACCGACATTGTCGCGGTCGCACCGGGAACCAAAGGTCCGGCGGTCGCGAAGCTACGAAAGCGGCTCATGATCGAGGGCTATCTCGACGCCGCGCAAGGAAACGGCCTGGCCTGGGACGCGAACCTGACGGCGGCGGTGAAGCGCTTCCAGTCGCATCATGGGCCTGCGCCAGACCGGCGTCGTCTCCGGAGCGACGCTGAAGGCGATGAATGTTCCCGCAGCGGTGCGCTTCAACGAGCTCGCCTCGAGCGCCAATCGCCTCGCCGGGCTCAACTTTTCCTTCGACGACCGCTATGTCGTGGTCAATCTGCCGTCGACCTCGGTCGAGGCGGTCGAGAACGGCCGCGTCGTTCACCGCTATGTGGCGATCGTCGGCGATCCCGAGCATCCTTCGCCCGAGATCGCAGCCCACATCCAGGTCATCAATCTCAATCCGACCTGGACGGTGCCGGTCTCGATCATCAAGAAGGAGATCATCCCCCGGATGCAGCGCGATCCGGGTTATCTGACCCGGGCCAAGATCCGGATTCTCGACGGCTCCGGTCAGGAGATCAATCCGAAATCCGTCAACTGGAGCACCGAACGGGCGGCCAACTACACGCTGCGCCAGGATTCCGGAGCCGCCAATTCGCTCGGCTCGATCCGCATCGGCATGCCCAACAACCTCGCGGTCTATATGCACGACACGCCCTCCAAGGGCCTGTTCGGCGCCGACTACCGGTTCCTCAGCCACGGCTGTGTCAGGGTGCAGGGCGTCTACGACTACGCCGCCTGGCTTCTGGAGGGAACGGGCGGCGGCCCTGCCGGCGGCTGGGACAAAGCGGCGCTGGAAGCGAAGATCAAGGAAGGCGCGCCCTACAACGTCAACCTGGCGAAGGCCGTGCCGGTGATCTGGGTTTACCTCACCGGCTGGTCGAATGGCGGCGGCCCGGCCGAATTCCGCGACGACGTCTACGGCCTCGACACCGTCGGCCAGGCGCAAGCGAGCGTCCAGAACGCGCCGGTGCGGTGAGGAGATCCGCCTAGCGCCTATTGGGCGGAACGCTCGCGACTTCGCGAACGAACTCGGCGATCTCCTCGCGGCCGTAGGACAGTCCGATCCGCTTCGTCGACGCCGGCCGCTTGGCCAGCGACAAGCCGGGCCGCCACTCGCGCGCCGGCCGGATCGGCCGGGGCGTGAAACCGCCGCCGCAATTTGGGCATACGTTCCGCAAATGCCGCTCGACGCAGTCGGCGCAGAACGTGCACTCGTAGGTGCAGATCCGCGCGTCCGGCGCGTTCGCCGGCAGGTCCTTGTCGCAATATTCGCAATTCGGCCGCAGTTCGAGCGCCACTTTCACCACCCCAAAAAGCGTCAAGGCCTGCCGACCGTGGACCGGGTCAGCGCCCGGCGCAACTTGCCGCAGGCCTGGCTTGCACAAGACTCAAGACCGCCCCTCGCCGCTGCAAAATCGTGTCGATCCGTTCGGCGAATTTCACGCCGTCGCCGCGCGCGGCTCATTCATGGGCAACCGGGGCGGGAAACTGCATCGGGACGATCGAACCTTGAGCAGCAGTCGCTGGAAGAGCAAGCGCTGGCTGGTCTGCGTGTGCGCGTTCAAGGGCCGTCGTCGCGACGTGTGGGGCAAGTTCTACACCGAGCTCTTCTTCTTCGACGAGCCGACCGCGCTCGCCGCGGGCCACCGCCCCTGCTTCGAATGCCGGCGGCAGGCGGCCGAAGCCTTTCGCGCCGCCTTTCCCGGCAGCCCTACCGGCGCTGACGCCATTGACGAGGCGCTGCACCGTGAGCGGCTCGACGGCCGCCGCAAGCGCCTGTGGAAGGCGCGGCTCGACGACCTGCCGGACGGCGCCATGATCGCCCGCGAGGGCCGCCCGTACGCCCTGCGCGAGAGAACGCTTTTCCCCTGGAGCTTTGCGGGCTATGGAGCGCCGGCGCGGCTCGATCCGGACGCCGGCGCTGATGTTCTGACCCCGCCCTCGACCGTCGCCGCGCTCAAGAATGGTTATCGTCCGTTGTGGGCGGAGGCGTTCGGCGCGCCGCGCATGGGCGCCGGCTGATAGGGAGGAAGCGATGATTCGGGTTTTGCTCGCTGCGCTCGCGATGCTGGCGGCGCAGGCGGCGATGGCCGGGGAAGTGACCGGCGAATGGTTGCGCGAGGATGGCGCGGCGAAGATTCGCTTCGCGCCCTGCGGGGGCGAGGCGGTCTGCGGCTCGCTGGCCTGGAAGCGCGACGCGGGCGGCTCGGGCAAAATCGGCGAGCAGGTGTTCTTCGACATGAAACCGAACGGGGCCGACTCCTGGGCCGGCGGCGCCTTCAATCCCGAGGACGGCAAGCGCTATTCCGCCAAGATGACGCTCTCCGGCGACCATCTCACGACCGCCGGCTGCGTGCTCGGCGGGCTCATCTGCAAGTCGTTCGGCTGGACGCGCGCGCGATAACAGGGGCCGATCCCCTGGCGTCAATCTGACGCCGATCTTCTCGCCTTTCTTCGCCTCGCCCGTTCTGGACCCATCCGCGGCGGCTTGTTATCGTCCGTGCCCGAGCCGGCCCAACGCCGCGCTCGCCCACCCTGAGATTTTCCGCCGCGCCGACAATCCTGAGCGGTTCCAGGCGTTCGACTTCTCCCACCAGTCTTGACGCCGAGCGGGTAGCCCGTCCGGCGTTGACAAGCCTCCGCCGATGACAGAAAGCGCGGCGTGGGCTCGGCGGAGGCGGGATGGGGGCGGAGAAGTTTGCGTGCGTGGTGGCGCTCGTCGTGTTCGGCGGGGGAGCGGTCGGCCTCGTCCTCGAGCGCCTGCTGCCGGACGAGTTCACCACGGGAGGTCCGCGCGACATGATCGGCGCGGTGGTCGGACTCCTGACCCTGCTCTCGGCACTGGTGCTCGGGCTCTTGATCTGGACCTCGTATGGCGTCTATTCCGGGCAAAATCTCGCCGTCCAGACTTTGGCCGCCAAGGTCCTGCAACTCGATTTCGCGCTCACCGATTACGGGCCCGAGGCGAAGGGAGGGCGCGCGCTCTTGCGCCAAGAGCTCGCCAAGACCATCAACGCCGTCTGGAGCGCCGATCTCAGCGACAGGCAATTCGCAGCCAGCAGTTTCGCCGCGGCGATCAACAACTTGCGCCATCAGGACGGGTTGCTCAAATCCCTCGATCCCACGACCGACGACCAAAAGCAGGCGCTCGCGTCGGCCCGGCAGACGCTCGATTCGATCGGCCAGTCGCGGCTGCAAATGGCGTTCGCGCTCTACGGCGCCGTTTCCTACCCGCTGGTCTATGTCGTCGTTGGCTGGGCGGTCGCGCTGTTTTGCGGCTTCGGCCTGATGTCGAAAGGCAACGCGATGAGCGTCGTCGCGCTCGTTTTCGGCGCCCTCGCGGCCGCCAGCGCCATCTATCTCATTCTCGATCTGAGCTCGCCCTATTCGGGGCTGTTTCGTCCCTCGCCCGCGCCGTTGGAACAGGTGCTGGCGCAAATGGGCCGGGGTCAGGGCGCGGTCGGCGGCAGCCGCTGAGGGCGAGGTCGCCAGCAGCGTTGCGAGTTGGCTAACCGCCGGAATCGCTAGCGATCGCCGCGCCCGCGCAAAAACGCCTCGAAGGCGCGCAGCGTCGCTGCGGAGACATAATGCTCAATGCCTTCGGCGTCGGCCTCCGCCGCCTCGCGCGGCGCGCCGACGGCGACGAGGAGGTCGACCACCAGCCGGTGGCGCTGACGCACGCTTTTAGCCATCGCCGCCCCCGCCTCGGTCAGAAATATGCCGCGATAGGGCTGCGCCCGAGCCAGACCCTCACGCTTAAGACGGGCGATGGTCTTGCTGGCCGTCGGGTGGGCGACGCCAAGCCGACGGGCGATGTCGGTCGTGCGCGCCTCGCCGTTGGCCGCGATCAGATCGGCGATCAATTCTGTGTAATCCTCGAGCATCGAGGCCGAGCGGGCCGATCGCGCCTTGCTGAAGCGATCCGCTTGCGCCGGCTCCGCTGCAAGCGCCGGGGTTCCGGACGGCGGCCGCTTGCCGCGCTGCCTGGTCGTCAAATGCGCCCTCGTTCGCCCCCCGAAAGCCAATGTCGCTGCCGGTTTCATTCTAAAGCCTTGGCTGCACAATGCAACTCGGGCCTGCGGACGGCGGCTCCATCCAGCCTTTGCGCTCATTTGCAGCCTATTGACTATGCCGTAGCTATAGATACATTATAAAGACGGGGCGGTAGAGCGAGTAGAGTTGAAAGCGATGAGCGACGCGACTGTCGCGCGGATCGGCATGACGGATCGGACCGTCGCTGACATCCGCGAGGTTCTGGCCGGCAAGATGCGCTGGCGCAGCCCGCTCTTGTTCGCCGGGCCGGCGGTGATCGCCTCGATCGCCTATATGGACCCCGGCAATTTCGCCACCAACATCCAGGCCGGCGCGAAATACGGCTATGCGCTGCTGTGGGTGGTTGTCGTCGCCAATGTCACCGCCATGCTCTATCAGGCGCTGTCGGCAAAGCTAGGCATCGTCACGGGACGCAACCTGGCCGAGATGTGCCGCGACCATTTCCCCAAGCCCGTGGTCTGGGGCCTGTGGATCGTGAGCGAAGTCGCGGCGATGGCGACCGACCTCGCCGAATTCCTCGGCGGCGCGATTGGGCTCTCGCTGCTGCTGCATATCCCCCTCATTGCCGGCATGGGCGTCACCGCAGTTCTCACATACGGCATCCTCATGTTCGAGGGCCGCGGTTTCCGCCCGCTCGAGCTTATCATTGGCGCGCTCGTCGCGGCGATCGCTCTTTGCTATCTGGTCGAGACTGTTCATAGCGCCGATCGATTGGGCGGCCGCGGGACTGGGCGCGTCGTTCCGCGGCTTCCCGACGCCGGCGCGCTGACGATTGCGGTCGGCATCGTCGGCGCGACCATCATGCCGCACGCGATCTTCCTGCACTCGGGCCTCACCCAGAACCGCGCCCCGGCTCGCAACGACGACGAGCGGCGCCAGTTGCTGCGGTTCTCGAATATCGAAGTTCTCGTCGCGCTTGCGGTCGCCGGCCTCGTTAACATGGCGATGGTGATCATGGCGGCAAGCGCGTTCCACGCGGGCCACAGCGACGTCGCCGCAAATCGAGACCGCCTATTAGACGCTGACGCCTCTGCTCGGCCCGGCGCGCCGCTGGCGTGTTCCTGACCGCGCTGCTCGCGTCCGGACTGTCGAGCTCGGCGGTCGGGACGATGGCCGGGCAGATGATCATGCAGGGCTTCGTCGGTTTCCGCATTCCGATCATCGTCCGCCGCCTGGTGACGACGATTCCGGCGTTCGTCGTCGTCTGGCTCGGCGTCAATTCGACCAACGCCCTGGTGATGAGCCAGGTCGCGCTCAGCATCGCGCTACCCGCGCCGGTCGTCGCGCTCCTCATCTTCACCCGCCGCAAGGACATCATGGGCGCATTCGCCAACAGCCGCCTGACCAATGTCGCCGCGACGGTCGGCGCCATCCTGATCCTGACATTGAACGCCTTCCTCCTGCTGCAGACCTTTGGCGTGAGCATTCCGGGCCTCCCAAGCGGCTGAGATCGCCGGATTGGGGCGGAAGCCGAACCTTTCCCTTTCCCTGCAAGTCGAATAGCCTTGCCCTCGACTCGAAGGCCGACGAGGCGAGGGCAATGTCTCTGACGCGCAAGGCGTCGTCCGCAGCGAAAAAGCCGACGAAGCCGCCCCGCGACGACCTCGCCGCGGTGCTGGCGGCGCGCGAAGCGGAACTGGCGGAAGCGCGCAGCCGGCAAGCGGCGACGGCAGAGATATTGCGCGTCATCAGCCAGTCGCCGACCGACGCTCGGCCCGTGTTCGAGCGGATCGTGGTCGCCGCTGCCCGTCTGCTCAAGTGCGACATGGCGTTCGTGCTGCTTCGCGAGGCCAACGCCTACGTCCACGCGGCCGGGGCGACGCCGGAGGGGCCGATGGCCGACCTCGCGCCCGAACATGTCCCGATCGATGCGAGCGCCAACTTTCCGTCGCGGGCCTTCCTCGCCAAGAAGATGCTGCACCTGCCGGACTGGTCGCGTATCGACCTCCCCGAACACGAGCGCCACATCCACGAGACGTTCGGCGTGAGCTCGTCGGTCTATCTGCCGTTGCTGCGCCAGCGGGAGTGCATCGGCGTGCTCGCGTTAGGGGGAAAACGAGCCAATCTGTTTCGGCCGAGCGAAATCGCGCAAGCCGAAGCTTTCTGCGACCAGGCCCTGATCGCAATGGAGAACGCGCGGCTGTTCCGCGAAACTCAGGAGGCTTTGGAGCAGCAGAGGGCCTCGGCCGAGGTGCTCGGCGCGATCAGCAAATCAATCGCGGACGCGTCGCCAGTGTTCGAGACCATCCTTGACGCGTGCCAGCGTCTCTTCGGCAGCGAGGAACTCGGCATTTACACCATCGGCGACGACGACATGGTGCGGGCGGCGGCTTGGCGCGGCCCGAGGGCGGAGGAAGCCCGGCAAGATGTCACCCCTCTCGCCGAAAGCGTGACCGGCCGGGTCATCCGCGAACGCCGTCCGCACCACATTCCTGACCTCGGCGCCGTCCCCAATCTTTCGCCTACGCTGCGCGATCGGGTGAGCCGTCACGGGGGCGCATCGCTCCTCTATGCGCCAATGCTGCGGGAGGACAGCGGCCTCGGCTCAATCGCCGTGATCCGCTGGCCCCCGAGGCCTTTCTCCGACCGGGAACAGGTGCTGTTGCAGACTTTCGCCGACCAGGCGGCGATCGCAATCGAGAACGCCCGCCTGTTCGAAGAGGTGCAGGCGCGCACGCGCGATCTCACCGAGGCGCTGCTGCAGCAGACGGCCACCGCCGATGTCCTCAAAGCGATCAACCGTGCGGCGTTCGATCTCGACGCAGTGCTCGAAACACTGGTCTCGACGGCGGTGCGCCTATGCAACGCCAAGTACGGTCAAATCTTCCGACGGCACGGACACGTCTACCGCTACGCCGGGAGCCAGATGGATGTCGATTCCGCCTACCTCCGCCACGAGCAAACTACGGAAATCGGGCCGGGTCGCGGGACATTGATCGGGCGGGTCGCATTGGAGAGACGGACCATCCAGATTGCCGACGCATGGAACGACCCCGAATACGCCGAGAAGGAGCAGGCTCGCATCGGCGGCGTTCGGGCGATGCTCGGCGTGCCGCTCATGCGAGACGGCGAGCCAATCGGCGCGTTCGCCCTGGCCCGCAGTGGGCCGATTCCCTTCACGCCACGCGAAGCCGAACTGGTCCAGACCTTTGCCGACCAGGCCGTGATCGCGATCGAGAATGTGCGCTTGTTCACCGAAACCCACCAGGCGCTGGAGCGGCAGACCGCGACCGCCGACATCCTTAAGGTCATTGCGAGTTCGCCGACCGACGTGCAGCCGGTGTTCGATGCGATCGCCGCCAGCGCCAACACGCTGATCGGTGGGTTCTCGACCGCAGTGCTGCGTTTCGTTGGCGAGACGATTCATCTGGCGGCGTTCACCCCGACGAATCCGACCGCAGAC
The DNA here is from genome assembly GCA_963776665.1 of uncultured Alphaproteobacteria bacterium. Lineage (GTDB taxonomy): Bacteria > Pseudomonadota > Alphaproteobacteria > Rhizobiales > Beijerinckiaceae > Roseiarcus. The sequence continues at coordinate 29,446 of CAVZNQ010000021.1, read as the reverse complement.
GAAGCCCTAAGGACGTCGTTCCCTCGGGCGCTAGCGGAATTCCCGCCTTTTTTGTTGGTCCGCGGTGGCGAGACGATACAGTTTGCCGATACCGAGGCGGACAGCGTGCCGCCACTGATCCGGGATCTCGCGCGCCTGCGCGGCTATCGCAGCATGCTGTTTGCGCCGCTATTGAGCAAAGGCGGCGCGATCGGGATGATCAGCGTCACCCGCAGCGAGCCAGGCGCGTTCGCCGCGGATCACGTCCAGTTGCTGCAGACTTTCGCCGACCAGGCGGTGATCGCCGTCGAGAATGTGCGCCTGTTCGACGAGGTGCAGGCGCGCACGCGCGATCTCGACGAGAATTTGCTGAGCAGCAGACGGCGACCGCCGACATCCTCAGCGTCATATCGAGCCGCCCGTCCGATGTGCGCCCGTCTTTAGACGATCATCGCGCACAGCGCTGCCTGGCCTATGCGAGGCGACCGGCACCGTGTTTCGCTTGCGAGAGGCCTCATCCAGCTGGTCGGACACTACGCGTGTCGCAAGGGAGCAACTGGGCCTCGCGTGCACGACGTTTCCCGCCCCGCTTGATCGGGGACTCGCCTCGCCGAGCCCGCGCGATCCTCATCGCGCCTCATCCTTGCCACAACATCGCCGCCGACGCGGAATACTCGGCCCAGTCGTTGGTCAGGACGGGTCTTCGCAGTGTGCTCTCGGTGCCGATGTTGCCGTAACGGCGAATCGATCGGCTCCATCGTCGTCTGCCGCGAACGCCTGCGGGCCCTTCTCCGACCGCCAGATCGACGCTCCTGAAACGTTCGCCGATCAGGCCGTCATCGCCGTCAACAATGTCGCGCCTCTTCAACGAGACTGAGGAGGCGCTGGAGCGGCAGACAGCGACCTCCGAAATCCTGCGGGTCATCAGCCAGTCGCCGACCGACGCGCGGCCGGTGTTCGGAAGGATCGTTCTGACCGCCGTGCGGGTCCTCAAATGCGATCTTGCGGGGACGTTGCTTCGCGACGGCGACAGCTACTGGCCCGCCGCCACCGCCAACGCACACGGCCTGCTCACGGACCTTGATCCGCCGCTACGGGCTCCTATCGACACGAACGCCAATTTTCCGTCGCGCGCGATTCTCGGCAAAACCATGCTGCACTTGCCGGATTGGTCCCAGATCGAGTTGCCCCCGCACGAACGTGAGGTCCAGGATCTCGTCGGCATCAATTCGGCGATCTACCTTCCGCTTCTGCGCGAGGGAGAGTGCGTGGGCGTGCTGGTGTTGGCGAGCAAGACCGCGAACGCCTTCGGCGCCAAGGAAATCGCCCAGGCCGAGTCCTTTCGCGACCAAGCGCTGATCGCGATCGAAAACGCGCGCCTGTTCGCGGAGGTGCAGACCCGCACGCGAGATCTGACGGAAGCGCTCGAGCATCAGACGGCGACCAGCGAGGTTCTCTCCGCGATCAGTCGGTCGCCGACCGAGGTGCAGCCGGTGTTCGACGCCATCGCCCGGAGCGCGACCGAGTTGTGTGGGGCGACAAGCGGCGGAGTCGACCGCTTCGACGGCGAGCTGATCCATCTCGCGTCGCACTACAACTGGTCGTCTGAAGCGCTAGAGGCCATGCGCCAAGTCTATCCGGCCGCGCCGTCGCGCGGCTTCGCTTCGGCGCGCGCGATTCTAACCCGCTCGGTCGTTCATATCTCCGATATTTCGAAGGATCCGGAATACACGGCGAATGCAGTCGTCGAGATCGGTTTCCGGTCGGTGCTCGCTGTGCCGATGCTTCGCGACGGCGAGCCGATTGGCGCGATCGCCCTTGTCAAGCTCGAGCCGCGCCCGTTCACGGACCGGCAAATCGCGCTGCTTCAGACCTTCGCTGACCAGGCCGTGATCGCCATCAACAACGTGCGCCTGTTTGATGAAGTGCAGGCGCGCACCCGTGACCTGACCGAGGCATTGAAACAGCAGACTGCGACCGCCGACGTTTTGAAGGTGATCAGCCGTTCGGCGTTCGACTTGGACGCGGTGCTCACGACTCTCACCGAGTTCAGCGCGGTCGCTGAGCGGCGCCGCGACCGCGGCGGTCTTCTTGCGCAACGGCGAGGTCTTCAGCCTTCGCGCCGAGTTGGGGGTTGCTCCCGAATTTCGGGAATACATGAACGCCAATCCCGCTCCGCCCGGCAAGAATACCCTCATTGGACGTGTGGCGATGACCGGGGAGACGGTGCATATCCCCGACGTGGCCACCGACCCCGACTACAGTTACGGCCCCGGCCCGCAGATTGGCGACTATCGCGCATTGTTCGGCGCTCCACTCATTCGCGACGGCAAAGTTGAGGGCGTTTTCGGGCTGATGCATCCCAAGCCCGGGGCGTTCATGCCGCGCCAGGTGGAGATGGTGCGAGCTTTTGCCGACCAGGCCGTGATTGCGATCGAGAACGTTCGCCTGTTCGACGAGGTGCAGGCGCGCACCCGGGAGGTCGAGGAGGCGCTCGCCCAGCAAACCGCGACCGCCGACGTGCTCAAGGTCATCAGCCGCTCGGCGTTCGATCTGCAAACGGTGCTCGACACCCTTGCCTCGTCCGCGGCCGGGCTCATCGGCGCCAATTTCGTTGCAATGTACCTCAGGCGCGGAGATGTCATCCGCCCCGATGCGACCTATGGGGCCTCGCCCGAGATGGTCCGTTACATGAGCGAGCATCCGCAACTCCCGGGGCGGGAAACTGCCGCGGGCCGGGTCTTCCAGACAGGCGAGGTGCAGAACATTTCCGACGTGCTGACCGATCCGAACTACGACTACGGCGAGGGACCGAGGCTCGGGAATTTCCGCGCGCTGCTCGGCGTGCCGATGGTGCGCGACGGGAAGGTCGAAGGCTCTTTCACCCTTGGCCGCGCGCAACCCGGGCCATTCACTCAACGGCAAATCGAGCTTGTTCAGACCTTCGCCGATCAGGCTATCATTGCGATCGAGAACGTGCGTCTGTTCGAGGAGGTGCAGGCGCGGACCCGCGACCTGGAGGAGTCGCTTCAGCAGCAGACGGCGACCAGCGACATCCTGCGTGTCATCGCCTCCTCGCCTGGCGATTTGCAGCCGGTGCTCGACAAGCTCGCGGAGACGGCCTGCCGCCTGTGCGGCGCCTATGACGCGCTGGTGCTGCTGCGCGAGGGCGATCAATTGCGACCAGCAGCCCACTATGGGCCCATTCCAGTCACCTTCGCTTCGCAGGAAATCAGTCGCGGCTTGCTCGCCGGCCGCGCCGTCATCGAGCGCCGCGCGATCCACATCGATGACATCGCGAAACATGCCGACGAATATCCCGTCGCGGCGGCCCTGGCTTCGCGCGGCGCGCCCGCGGGATCGGGAGGCATGGCCTGGCGGGCTAATCTCGTCATGCCGTTGATGCGCGAGGGCTATGCCGTCGGGGTGATCGGACTTCGCCGCGCCGAGGCCGTGCCGTTCTCGGAAGGTCAAATCGGCCTACTCAAGACTTTCTCGGATCAGGCCGTCATCGCAATCGAGAATGTACGCTTGTTCGACGAGGTGCAGGCGCGCACGCGCGACCTGGAGGAATCGCTTCAGCAGCAGACGGCCACGGCCGACGTGCTGAAAGTCATTAGCCGATCGGCGTTCGACTTGCCGACGGTGTTGCATACGCTGGTCGAGTTGGCGGCCAAACTGTGTGACGCCGAGAAGGCCACCATCACCCGTGAGATCGGCGGCCTTTACTATCGCGCCGAATGGTACGGGTTTTCCGACGAATTCATGCGGGAGTATCGCGACATTCCGGTGATTGCCGAACGGGGCACGATTAGCGGGCGGGCGCTGCTTGAAGGCGCGCCCATTCATGTGGACGACGTCGAGGCCGATCCTGAATATACCTTCAAACACACGGCGGCGGCCGGCGATTTCCGGACCTGTCTCGCCATTCCCATGCTGAGGAACGGCGCTCCGATCGGCGTACTCGTCATGTTTCGCACCGAGGTTCGCCCATTCAACGCGAGGCAGATCGAGCTCGTCCAGACGTTCGCCGACCAGGCCGTGATCGCCATCGAGAATGTGCGGCTGTTCGACGAGGTCCAGGCGCGCACGCGCGACCTGGAGGAGTCGCTCGCGCAGCAGACTGCGACCGCCGATGTGCTGAAGGTCATCAGCCGTTCGGCGTTCGATCTGCAGGCTGTCCTCGAGACGCTCATCACCACCGCGGTCGAGCTCAACGGCGCCCACACCGGGACGGTGTGCGTGCGCGACGGCGACGTCTTCCGCTATCGCGCTTTCCATTCCGCCGCCGACACCGCCGAGGTCGAGGCCTATTTGAAGCGCGGTCCGGTCGAGGCGAATCGCGGCTCGATCGCCGGCCGCACGATCCTCTCGGGCCGGGTAGAGCAGATTCCGGACCTGCTCGAAGACCCCGATTACACTGTGCCGATTTCGACGCTCGACCGGCCGTGGCGGGCGCTCGTCGGCGTCCCGATGCTCGGCAAGGATCGGCTTGAAGGCGTCTTCACCCTGACTCGCCGTGAGCCCGGCCCCTATTCGCCCCGCCAGATTGAGATTCTGCAGACTTTCGCCGATCAGGCGGTCATTGCAATCGAAAATTCGCGCCTATTCGAGGAGGTGCAGGCGCGTACGCGAGAGCTCGCTGCCTCGCTCGACGACCTGCGCAAGGCGCAGGACCGGCTGATCCAGTCGGAGAAGCTCGCCTCGCTAGGCCAGCTCACCGCCGGCATCGCTCACGAGATCAAGAACCCGCTCAATTTCGTCAACAACTTCTCGGCGCTGTCGCGCGAGCTGGTCGGCGAATTGACCGACGTCATCAAGGCCGCGCCCATGGACGACGCCCGGCGCGAAGAGGCCGAAGAGCTGATGACAATCATCGGCGGCAATCTCGACAAGGTCGTGCAGCATGGAAAACGCGCCAACTCGATCGTCAAGAACATGCTGCTCCATTCACGCGAGGGCTCGGGCGAACGTTCTGAGACGAATATCAACACAATGGTGGAAGAGGCGCTTAATCTCGCCTACCACGGCATGCGGGCGGAGAAGCCCGGATTCAACGTGACGATCGTCAAATCGCTGGACCCGAACGCCGGCTGGGCAGAGGTTTACGCGCAGGAAATGACCCGCGTGCTCCTGAACTTGATTTCCAACGGTTTCTACGCGACCAGCAAGCGCAACTTGGCCTCAGGGGACGGAGCCTATGAACCAACCATCACCGCCTCAACCCGCGACCTGGGGACGAGCGTCGAAATCGCCATTCGCGACAACGGAACCGGGATCTCCGACGAAGTGAAGGCGAAGATGTTCAATCCGTTCTTCACCACCAAACCGGCCGGCGAAGGCACCGGCCTCGGGCTGTCGCTGAGCCACGATATCGTAGTCAAGCAGCATGGCGGGACGATCGAAGTGGCGACCGAGGCAGGCGAATACACTCAGTTCACCATCGTGCTGCCGCGCGCGGGATCGAAAGCATGAGCGCGCTGATTCTCGTCGTCGACGACGAACCGGATGTCGCCGACCTCTTTCGTCAGCAATTCCGCAAGGATCTGCGCGCAGCGCGCTTCGCGATGGAGTTCGCGCAGAGCGCCCCGGAGGCGCTGCAGCGCGTGGGCTCAGCGGAAGCGGCGCAGCTCATTCTCATCCTCTCCGACGTCAATATGCCGGGCATGAGCGGAATCGAGCTCCTGCCGCGCGCGCGGCAGGCGCGCCCCGACGTGCCGGTGATCATGATCACCGCGTATGGCGATTCGGAAACGCGGCGGAAGGCGATCGAGGCCGGCGCGGCGGGGCTTTTCACCAAGCCGATCGACTTCCCCGAATTGCGCGGCGAGATCGGCCGTCGGCTGGAAGCCGCGACGGGTTCCCAATGACGGCGAAAATCCTCGTCGTCGACGACGAGCCCGACCTCGAAGACCTGGTGAGGCAAAGGTTTCGCCGACAGATCAAGGAGGGATCGATCACTTTCGGCTTCGCCCGCGACGGCGTCGAGGCGCTGGCCTTCCTCGCCGAGAACGGCGATTTCGACATGGTCGTGTCCGACATCAATATGCCGCGGATGGACGGACTGACCCTGCTCGCCAGGCTTCAGGACGAATCGACCCGGTTCTCGACCGTGATCGTCTCGGCCTATGGCGACATGGCCAATATCCGCACCGCCATGAACCGCGGCGCCTTCGACTTCCTGACCAAACCGATCGACTTCGCCGATTTCGAGGCGACCGTGCGCAAGACGATCGCTCATGTGGCCAACCTCAAGGACGCTCGCGCGCGCCAGGCGGCGGCGGAACGCGCCCACGCGTCGCTCTCGCGCTACTTCTCGCCCAATCTCGCGCGCAGTCTCGCCGCCGACGCCAACGCGCTCGCGCCCGGGGGCGAGCGGCGAGAGATCGCGACCCTGTTCACCGATATCGCCGGCTTCACGCCGCTGGTCGAGTCGCTCGACCCCAGGCAGCTGACCAGCCTGCTCAGCGGATATCTCGAAGGCATGACGGAAATCGTGTTCGCGCACGAAGGCACGGTAGCCAAGATCATCGGCGATGCGATCCACGTCTTGTTCAGCGCGCCCGCCGAACAGCCCGACGCGGCGAAAAGGGCGATCGCCTGCGCGCTCGCGCTCGATGCGTGGGCGGAATCCTACCGCCTCGAATGGAACGGGCGTGGCGTGCCGCTCGGCGTGACCCGCATCGGCGTTCATGCGGGGCCGGCGATCGTCGGCAATTTCGGCGGCGGGCGGCTATTCGACTACACGGCCTACGGCGACACCATCAACGCCGCGGCGCGCCTCGAAGCGGTTAACAAACAGCTCGGCACCCGCATTTGCGTCAGCGCGGCCGCCGCCGAGCGCGCGCCGGGGTTCATCGGCCGCCCGGTCGGCGATCTCAGGCTGCGCGGCCGCAGCGAGCCTCTGCGCGCCTACGAACCGCACGAGGCCAGGACGAAGGATAGCCCGGCGGCGAAGGCCTACGCCGACGCCTTCGCCAAGCTCGAAGCGCGCGATCCGGCCGCGGTCGCCGCCTTCGCCGCGCTGGTGGGCCTGAGCCCGACCGATCCGCTGGCGCAATATCATCTCAAGCGGCTTTTGAACGGCGGGGTCGGAACGGAGATCGTGACGCAATAGGCGCCCGCGCAGCGAGAGGAGCGGGCTGTCAGATCGAGCCGGGAGCCGCAGCGCTTGTCATTCCCGCGAACGCGGGAATCCAGCGTCGCGTCAGGCCCTTCACGTCTGGATGCCCGCGTTCGCGGGCATGACAGAACGCCTCGAGAGATTCCACATCGCTCTAAAGCCCCAGTTCGGTCAGGCCGGGATGATCGTCGGGGCGCCGGCCCGCATGCCAGAAATACCTTCTGTCTGTCGAGGCGATCGGCAAGTCGTTGATGCTGGCGACCCGCCTGCGCATGAGGCCGTGGTCCTCGAACTCCCAGAGTTCATTGCCGTACGAGCGGAACCACTGGCCGCTGTCGTCGTGCCATTCGTAGGCGAAGCGCACCGCCATGCGGTTCTCGCGAAACCCCCACAGCTCCTTGATGAGCCGGTAGTCGAGCTCCTTATTCCATTTGCGGGTCAGGAACTCGCGGATGGCTTCCCGGCCGTCGATGAACTCGACGCGATTGCGCCATTTGCTGTCTGGCGTATAGGCCAGCGACACGCGCGCCGGATCGCGGCTGTTCCAGGCATCCTCGGCCAGGCGGACCTTTTGCACCGCCGTCTCCGGCGTGAACGGCGGCAGCGGCGGACGGTCGGCGGTTTCCACTCTCAATCTCCTTTGGCGCCCAGTTCAGCGCGCAACGCCCTGTTTTCGGACTCGAGCGCTTCGAGGCGCGAACGCAACGGCGCAAGAGCGGGGGCGAGTTCGGCTTCGCTGAATCGCGGCGTGATGTGTTGCGGACAGTTCCAGTCGAACGCGGCCAGATGCAACACCAAGGCGCGCTCGACCTTCGCCCTATACTGCGGCGTTGTCAGCTTCGCGGCCAACTCCGGATCGGCAGCCAGATCCTTCGCCTCGACATGCGCGTAAATCTTGAGGCGGCGGCGGTTGGGATAGTCCATCAGGATGAGGGCGGCGCGATCGTTGGATGAGAGGTTGCCGGTGCTGATATACTGGCGGTTCCCGCGAAAGTCGGGAATCGCCAGCGTCCGGTCGTCGAGAATGCGGATGAAGCCGGGCGGGCCGCCACGGTGCTGGACGTAGGGCCAGCCGCTCTCGGACACCGTCGCCATATAGAAGCTGTCTCGCTCGGCGATGAACGCCGCCTCCGCTTCGGTGAAGCGGTCGGACTGACGGTCGCCTCTGAAATTAGCCCAGAACTCGCCACTGCCGTTCGCCACTTGCGCGGCGCGGACGGAAGGCGTGCCCGCAATGTCGAGAAAGCCGTAACCCATCCCTTCCCTCCTTACCTGACGGCTCAGACATATAGTTCCTTCCGGTCTATTGGATAATATGGTAGCCTGTGAACAGACTATTGCAAAAAATGGAAGTATGGTGGATCGCCTCGGAGCCATGTCCCTTCTGGTTAGCGTCGTGGAGTCCGGCAGTCTGTCCGCGGCCGGCCGCAAGCTCGGCATCCCGCTTCCCACCGTGAGCCGCAGGATTTCCGAACTCGAGGCCCACCTCAAGGCGCGGCTCTTGACCCGCTCGACGCGCAGACTCGTTCTCACCGACGCCGGCCAAGCCTATGTCGCCGCCAGCAAGCGCATTCTTGACGAAGTCGGCGAAGCCGAGCGCGCAGCGTCGGGCGCCTACGCGGCGCCTGCAGGCGGCCTCGTCGTCACGGCGCCGGTCGCCTTCGGCCGGCTGCATGTCCTCCCGATCGTCGTCGACTTTCTCGCCCGATGGCCCGAGATCAACGTGCGATTGATCTTGGCCGACCGCAATCTCCATCTCATCGATGACCATATCGACATGGCGGTGCGGATCGGCGCGCTGGCGGAGAGCGCGCTCGCGGCGACAAAAGTCGGCTCGGTGCGTCGGGTCGTCTGCGGAAGTCCGGCGTACTTCGCCGCGCACGGGACGCCGAAACGACCGGAAGACTTGTCCGCGTTGTCTGCTGTGACCTTCGACCCGGTTTCCTCGGTCGAGGATTGGATTTTCCCGGGCCCGAAACCGAAGCGCGAACTTCACGTGCGGGTGCGCTCCCGTCTTTCGGTCAACACCGCTGAGGCTGCGATCGACGCAGCGGCCGCCGGCATCGGCGTGACCCGCGTTTTGTCCTATCAGGCCGGCAGGGCGGTCTCGGAGGGCAGAATTGAGATCGTGCTCGCCGGGAGCGAGCCAGAGCCCGCTTCCGTCAGCCTCGTCCACTCCGCTCAGGGATTGATGCCGCTGCGGGCGCGAATGCTCCTTGATTTCGCCGCGCCCCGACTCCGAGCGCGGCTCGCCTAGAGCCGCGCTCGGTCGGATGGAGCGGGGAGCCGCAGTTCTTGTCAGGCCCGCGCAAGCGGGAGTCCAGCGCCACTTCGGGGGCAAGCTAGGCTGCCCCGACGAACGATCCTTGCTCCTCCCGAGACCACGGGCGCCCCTCCCGGCGTCTCCCGCGCGACGACAAGAAGCGTGAAAATCGTCCCCGCGCTAATGCCGGCCCATTGAAAGTCTCGATTCGGGCGGGATCTTCGCGGCGAAACGGCCGCGCGCCAAGGAAACTCAAACGGGATTGACCCGGACCTCTATTGAGCCGCCTGGATATTGGGGAAAGCGATCTCGATCAGGGTGCCCTGCTCGCGCCGGCTCTTGATCGAGAACTCGGCCCTGTTGGCTTCGACCAGCGCCTTGGTCAGCGGCAGGCCGAGGCCGGCCCCGCCCTTGCTCCCGGGCTTGCCCACCTGGCCGAACGGGGCGAGCGCAAGGCCGACTTCGTTCTCGCTCATCCCCACGCCGGTGTCGCGCACCCGGATCACCGCCTGTCCTGCGGCGTCGAGGGCGGTCGAGACGATCACCTGCCCGCCCGGCTCGTTGAACTTCACCGCGTTCGACATCAGGTTCAGCATGATCTGCTTGAGCGAGCGCTCGTCGACCATCACGCGCGGCAAGCGGTCGAGAAGCGATACGCGCATGATCACCCGCTCGCGCGCCGCCTGCGGCTGCATCAGCGACACGCACTCGCGAATGACGCTGTTGGCGTCGACGGCGGCGAAGGCGAGTTCAAGCTTGCCCGCCTCGATCTTGCTCAGATCGAGCAGGTCGTCGGCGAGACTCGTCACGTGGCTGCCGGAGGCGTGGATGTCCTTGAGATAGTCCTTGTAGCGCTCGTTGCCGATTGGGCCGAAACGCTCCTCCATCATCACTTCGGCGAAGCCGAGGATGGCCTGCAGGGGCGTACGGATTTCATGGCTGACCTGGGCGAGAAAGTCAGTCTTGGAGGCGCTCGCGGCCTCGGCGGCGTCGCGCGCTGCGATGAGGCGCCGCTCGGCCTCGCGCTCGCGCGTGAGATCGCGCATGAGGGCGCAGAAGTGCGGGGCGTCGCTCGGACCGATCCGCGCCAGCGTCAGAGCCAGCGGAATCGATCCGCCGCTGCGATTGCGCCCGATCACCTGGAGCGGTCGAAAGGCCGCTTCGGCCTCGCCGACGCGGCTCAGGGCTTCGAGCCTGGCGACGGTCTCGGGATGGCTCTGCGGCGCGAGCAGCATCAGGACGCTCTCGCCGGCGATCTCGTTCTGGTGGTAGGCGAACAGCCGCTCGCCCGGCTCGTTCAGGGAGAGGATGCGGCCTGCGGCGTCGAGCGTGACCGCGCCGTCGGTCGCGCGGTCGAGCATCGCCTGAAGGTCGCTGGCCATGCCGTTGCGCATCGGCGCCTCGGGCTCGACTGGGCCCAACCCGGCCTGGGGCTCCGCGTCCGGCGCGCGGCGCAGCGCAATCAGCGTCGCCGGCGCGCCTTCCCAGCCGATCGCCTGCGCGCGGCCGTCGACGGAGAGGATCTGACCGTCCGCCCTGACGATCTCGACCGAGCCCGGATCGTCGGCCGCCATCCGTTGCGGATCGCGGTCGCGGAACATCGCGGCGAGCCCGTTCGCCGCCTCGAATTCCGCGAAATCGCGATAGCCGATGAGATCGAGAAGCGTCCGGTTGGCGTACAGCGGGAGCGCGTCGCGGGCGACGAGGACCCCGATCGGAAGACGGTCGAGAACGGCGCCGGCGTTGCGCCGAGCCTCCTCGTCGGCGACGCCCGCTGCTGCGGCGCGCTCGCTGTACGGACCTCCCAGCGGCTTGGCCGGCCCGACGCTCCCCAATTCCGCCCGCTCGGCTGGACTCTCGTCGCGCGCCGCCGGCGTCCGGCCGATCAACGCGCGCGCGATCTCGCGGAAGGCGTCGCGCTCGCTCCGGGTGAGTTCGACGTTCTCTCCGGGGAGACTGTGCGGCGGGTCGCGGGAGCCGAGCCCGTCGAGCGCGCCGGGGCGGATGGGAACGATATTCGACGCCGGGGGAAGACCGAGCTGACGGAGGACGTAAATCTCGGCCGTGCGCTCGGCCGGCGCTGTCCCGCCCGCTTCGGACGGCGCCGCAGGCGACTCGCCTCCATGCGGCTCGACGGAAGCTCCGAGCGACGCCGGAGCTTCGGGAACATCCGCAGCTGGCGGGAATGAAATCCGTCCCCAGGGCGTCGGCGGCGCCGGGAGCTTGAGTCCGCGATTCAGGCCCGTCGGGGGCCGGCGCGCCCGCGAGGTCGATCGCCGCATTCTCCGGGGGTCGATCATCCTCCGCCTGCGCCGGCGCGGCCTCGCTAGAAGCGGCGGCGACGATCTCCTCACCCAGCGCGCCAAAACCGCGATAGCCCAGGAATTCTCGATGCCGGCCGAACAACGGCGCAGCCGAAAGCGTAACCAGCCGGCGCCGATTCAGGCCCTGGACAGGCCAGCCCACAGTGATCCCGGAGAAGGTCTGCCGCCCCGCAAGCGCGCGGGCGAGCTCGTCGCCTTCCAGCTCGGCCCGGGCGAACAGGGCCTCGACGAACTCGCCGCGACGGGGCGCGTTGGCGCCGACCGCGGCGGCGAGCACGGGATGGGCCGCGCCAAAACGGCCCTCTTCGTCAAGCGTCCATAGGAAGCGCGAATTCAACGGCGGCGGGCCGCCCACGTCCGGGGCCAGGGGTTCCTCATGTGGTGGAATATTGCCGCCGTCGGGGAGCGGAGGTGGTTCGGCGCTTGCGGCGCCCAGCGCCGGAATCGACGCCAACAGCCACGTCGCGCCCCCGGGCGCAGCAACGCGGACGCAGCGCAAATTGACGTTGACCGGCCGCCGGCCAACGACAAAGCGCATGCCCTCGAGACGCGGCGGCTCGCCCACGGGAAGCGTCGCCGCGAGATGGCGCAGCCGCCGCGCGCTCGGACCCTCGCCGCGGAGCAGCCGGGTTTCGAGCGCGTCCGTGTCGCTGACCGCGAACAGCGCGAGCATCCCCGGACTCGCCGTGGCGATCCGCCCCGGCGGGAACAGCATCGCCAGCCGCGCATTGGCGCCCACCCAGTCGTGCGGGGCCAGCCGCGCGTCGAAAGTCGCGGCTTTCCCATGCGGCTGGACCGCGGGTTCGGGGGCGTATGGCGGCGGCGAGTGGGTCAAAGTCGGCGCTCATGAACTGACAACGCGACCGGCGCGGGCGGCTGCCGACGACTCGGGCTTTATCGTTAGCGAAAGCTTAACGCCGTTGTCGCGATTTCACCACGGCGCCGGGGGCGCCGATTAGGGGCAAGGTTAAGATCTTTGCGCGCGGCGCAAAATATGTTGCACTGCAGCAAAAAGCCGTCTATAGGGTCCTCAAACAGCGTGCGCCGATTCGCTGCCGGAGCCGAAAGGGAAGAAAATGTCCAATTCGCCGTTTGAAATTCCAAATGAGTTGCGCGACTTCGCCGAGCGCAGCGTCGACCAGGCGCGCAAGGCGTTCGAGGGCTTCCTCGCCGTGGCCCAGCGGGCGACCGGCGTCGCCGGCGATGCGACCAACACCTCGCAGAGCAGCGCGAAATCCGTCAGCGCCCACGTCCTGTCCTACACCGAGCAGAACATGAACGCCGCATTCGATCTCGCGCACAAGCTGGTCAAGGCGAAGGATCCTCAGGAGGCCCTGGCGCTGCAGAGCGAATACATGAAAGCCCAGCTCGCGGCGCTCCAGAACCAGGTCAAGGAGCTTAGCGCCGTCATCCAGAAGAATGTGACGCCCGGCTCAATCTGAGCCGGCGCCTTTTCGCCGCACATCAAACGTCTACTCACCCCATACATCACCACGTAAACGTCGAGGTTTCATCATGGCTACCACACCCAAGAAAAGCGCCGCCGCCCCGGTGGTTTCCGCTAGAGCCCCCGTAGAGGCTGCCGCGGCGATCAAGGCCGTCATGCCGACGGCGGCTCAAGTCGTCGCGCCGGCAGAGGAGATTCAGCAGAGCTTTCGCAGCGCGCTTGAAAAGAGCGTGGTCGAATCGCGCGCCGCATTCGCCAAGGCCAAGACCGCAGCCGATGAAGCGACGAGCGCGTTCGAGGTCAGCTTCGCCGCCGCCAAGGACGGTGCGCTCGCCATCAACGCCAAGGCCCTCGAGGCATTGCGCGCCAACGCTGATGCGAACTTCGACTTCCTGAAATCGGTGTTCGGCGCCAAATCGCTAACGGACGTGATCACGCTCCAGACTGAGTTCGCCCGTAAGCAGGTCGAGACGATGACCAGCCAGACCAAGGATCTCGGCGCGTTGACTCAAAAGGCGATGGCGGACGCGGTAGAGCCTATCAAGGAACAGGTCGCGAAGTCTTTCAAGATCGCCGTCTGATCGGGATTTTGCGGCTCTGGCGGCGCGCTCCTCCCTCGCGCCGTCGATGGACGCCGTCCGCAGTTGCGGGCGGCGTCCTTTTATTGTCGGGCCGCGCATAACCGCTCACCGGTCGCCGGTCTTGCGCGCCTTCTGCTTTGACACTAGTTTCCCGCCCACCATCGGGCCGCCATAGCTCAGTTGGTTAGAGCGCTAGATTGTGGATCTAGAGGTCCCCCGTTCGAGCCGGGGTGGCGGTACCAGCTGGACGGGTTGAAATGACTGCAGGCAAATAGAAACGCGCGTTGGCATGGCTGCTCGAGACGAACTTTACGCCGCCATGATTGCGAGGCTCATTTAGGCAAGAGAAGGAGGAGCGCCATGGCGGGAAAGAAGATCCTGATGTTGGTCGGCGAGTTCAGCGAAGAATACGAGATCTTCGTGTTCGAGCAAGCGATGCATGCCGTGGGCCACAAGGTCGACGTCGTTTGCCCTGACAAGAAGGCAGGCGACAACATCAAAACCTCGTTGCACGATTTTGAGGGCGACCAGACCTACACGGAGAAGCTTGGCCACCTCTACGGGCTCAACAAGACCTTCGCTCAGGTCAAGCCTGAGGAATACGACGCGGTTTATGTCGCCGGCGGCCGTGGGCCCGAATATATTCGCATCGACAAGCGCGTTCAGGATATCGTTCGGCACTTCCACGAGGCGGAGAAGCCGATCTTCACGATCTGCCATGGGGTCCAGGTGCTCATCGCAGTGGATGGCGTCGTGAAAGGCAGGCGGGTTGCGGCGCTGCAATATTGCGAGCCCGAGGTGCGTCTTGCGGGCGGCATTTATGTCGACGTCGAGCCGACCGGCGCCTGCGCGGACGGCAACCTTGTCTCAGCCAAAGGTTGGCCCGGATTGGCCGCTTTCATGCGCGAGTGCCTCAAGGTCTTGGGGACCGAGATCCATCACGGCGAGACGCTGAAGGGCCGCGAGCGGAAGGCGGCCTGACGCTGAGTTGGCCAGGACGAGCGCATCCCTGCGCGGGGCGCGGCGGCGGCGTTGGCCGAGGCTGACGCGCCGCTATTGGCGATCGAGTTCGCGGGGTGCGCGCAACGTCAGGCTTTCGCCCATTGCTCGCGCAGGAACTTGCCTCCGAACTGATAGACTTCCTCGGGACTCGCTGAGAGGCCGCGCCAGACCTTTGTCGCGGCCACGAGTCCTGGAAGTGCGTGGCCGAACGCCTCGATCGTGCACCAGTCGGAATAGCCGGCCTTCTTGAGCGCCTTCATCGTCGCCGCCCAGGGAACATGGCCCTTGCCTGGCGTCCCACGGTCATTCTCGGAAAAGTGCACATGATTGATCTGAGCTATATGGGGGGCGATGACGCCGACCGGGTCCTTTTCCTCGATATTGCTGTGGAACGTATCGTAGAGCAGGCCGTAGTTGGGGGCGCCGACCTGACGCACGACTTCGGCCGTATCCGCAACCGTGTTGAGCACGTAACACTCGAAGCGGTTGAGCGGCTCGATTGAGAGCTTGATGCTGCTCTTCGCCGCGTAGGCGGCTGCGTCCTTGTGGACGCTCACTACGTTTTCCCGTTGAGCCTTCGTCGGCGACTTGCCGCTGAAGATCCCGAGCGGCTGATGGAAAGGCCCGCAAAGAAGTTCGCCGCCGGCCGTGGCGAGGCGGTCGATCGCCCACTCGATATGCGCGAGCGCGCCCGCGCGAATCGCAGGATCGTCGCTCATGCAATCGTGCGCCTCGTCGGGCATGGTGGTCACGGCTGTCACACGCAGGCCATTGTCACGCGCAGCCTTGCCGATCTCCTTGAACTTGTCCGGGGCGCCGCCAAAGATGGGAATCTCGATCCCGTCGAAGCCTGCCTGCTTGAGCTTCGAAAACAGCGGGAAGTGCTCCTCGGTAATCCCATCCGACCACAGGAGCATGTTGAACCCCAAGAGCATTCCTTCCTCCCATATCCTTTTTGATTGGCCAAAGAGCGGCCGTGTCAGCGCTCGCCCCTCACGATCCATGTGAGGAGCCCAGCAAGCAACACGGCGATTCCGGCCACGCCCCAGACGAAGGGCTGGCGATAGAAGGGGTCGCCCGTTGGCGGCGCGATCGCGTTGACGAAGAAGACGCCGTAGAGGTGCGCCGCGGAGATGGAGATGAGCATCACAATGCAAAAGGCGAGCGCCACGATGACCGCGGCAACGACGAGCGAACGATAGGCGTTCCCCGGCTGGCAAAGCGGGAGAAGGTTGTTGGCAAGGCCGGCAAAGACGACGAGCGCGCAGCCAAACCCGTAGAGCGTCAGGCTGAACGGCTGGAAAATAAGCGCGAGCGCGAGAATCCCGAGACCGATGAAGGTCCACTCAAGGCGCTGGGAGGCGAGTGGGCCCATTCCCGCGCTCGCCCTCGAGGCCGTGGATGTGTCCTCGCTCATGTGCGCACCGCCCTGCCGGAATGATCGAACACGTGGGTCTCCCGCGCGTCAGTCCTAAGTCTCAGCACATCCCCTGCGCTCACGCGGATTTCGCGTGGCACGACGACCCGAATGTCACTCCCGAGCGACGTGCGGGCGTGAACCAGCGTTTCGGCGCCCATGGGCTCGATCAGCTCGGCCCGGCCCGCGATGGCGTCGGCGCTCGCCGCTTCATCGAGGACAAGCGCTCTCGGTCGGATGCCGATCGTGACCCGGCCCTTCGCGAGCCTCTTGACCGCGGGATCGACCGGGAGGCGGATCGCCTGACCGTCCATCATGAACCGGCCGCGCCCTTCCTCCACGCCTTCGAACTCAGCCTGCAGGAGGTTCATCTGCGGCGTGCCGATAAAGCTCGCGACGAAAGCGGTCGCCGGTTTGGCGAAGACCTCGTGCGCCGAGGCGATCTGCTCGATGACGCCGTCGCGCATGATCGCGATCCGGTCCGCCATCGTAAGGGCCTCGAGTTGATCGTGGGTGACGATGACAGTCGCCTTCGACAGACCCGTCAGCACGGTCTTGATCTGGCTGCGCATGGTCTGGCGCAGCTCGACATCGAGGCGGCTCAAGGGCTCGTCGAACAGGAAGCAGTTGGGATCGCGCACCACCGCGCGCGCGACGGCGACGCGTTGTTTCTCCCCTTCCGAGAGCTGGCTCGGCAGCCGGTCGAGCACGCGATTGAGCTGCAGCATTCGCGCGACCCGCGCGACCCGCGCCGAGGCGACTTGCGGGTCGAGCCGCTCGACATGCAGCGGGAACATGATGTTCTCACGCACGCTCAGCGCCGGATAGAGCGCATAGAACTGGAACACCATCGCGATGTTGCGCTGATCGGGCGCGAGATCGTTCATGCGTTTGCCGGCGATGACCACGTCGCCGCTGCTCGCGCGCTCAAGTCCCGCGACAATCCGCAACGTCGTCGTCTTGCCGCAACCCGAAGGGCCCAGAAGGCAGACGACCTCGCCCGCCGCCACAGAGAGGTCGAGTCTTTGACCGCGGTGAACGCGCCGAAACGCTTGGTGACGTTCCTGAGATCGATCGTCGACATCTGCGCTATCTCTTGACCGTTCCGAAGGTGACGCCGCGCAATAGCTGGTTCTGCAGCGCAAAGGTCACGATGATGACCGGAATGAGGAACAGGGTCTCGATGGCCGCCAGCTGACCCCAGCGCACGCCGATATCGCCGCCGATCGTCTGCGACATGGCGACCGGAACGGTGCGCGTCTCGACGCCGCTGAGGCAGGAGCGCGAACAGAAACTCGTTCCAGGTCAGAATGAGGCCGAAGACGGCGGTCGCGGCGAGGCCGGCCAGCACCTGCGGCAGGCAAATCTTGAAGAAGACGCGGATGTCGGACGAGCCGTCGATGCGCGCGGCATCCTCGACGTCGAGCGACGAGTTCGTCGAAGAAGCTCTTCATCATCCAGATCGCGAAAGGCAGGTTGAACACCGTGTAGAGCGCGATGATGCCGGCGTAGGTGCCGGCGAGGCCGGTGACGCGAAACATGATGAAGATCGGGATGATGACCACGATCGCAGGCAGCATGCGCGTCGACAGGATCATGAAGAGATAGGTGTCGTTGCCCTTCAGCGGATAGCGGGAGAAGCCGAAGGCCGCGAGCGTGCCGATCGCGAGCGCGAGCAGCACGCTGACGCCCGAGATGAACAGCGAATTGAAGAAATAAAGCGTGAAGCCGGTGTTCTGCGCCTGGCCGCCGGCGGAATAGGCGCGGCTGAACACCTGGGCGAAATTGTCGAGCGTCGGCGTGAAAAAGAACTTGGCCGGCACCGCGAGCGCGTCCTCGTAGGTCTTGAATGCGGTGAGTATGATCCAGAGCACGGGGAAGAAATAGATGAAGCTGACGATCGCGGCGAGCGAGCGTGCGGCCCCATCCCGCGTCGCCGACGCCGTCGAAGACCGGCGAGCGCGAATCCGGTCGATAAGCTGCCGGAAGGGCGTGGGCGAGGATGAGGCGTCTGCTGAATTGGCGGCCGTCTCGGTCATGATGGCGCGGCCTCCCTGGCGCGTTGGGTCGCGAAATAGAGATAAAGGTTGGTGAGCACGATCACCGTGAACAGCAGGATGTAGGCGAGCGCCGCCGAATCGCTCGTCTTGTTGTTCTCGAAGGCGATGCGATAGACGCGCAGCGCAATCGTCTCCGTCGCGGTGCCGGGCCCGCCGTTGGTGAGCAGGAAGACGAGATCGAACAGCTTGAAGGCCTCGATCGTCCGGAACAACAGCGCAAGAAGCAGCAGCCCGCGGATATAGGGGAACGTGATCGACCAGAACTGCCGCCACGTGGAGACGCGGTCGATCGCGGCGGCCTCGTAGAGATATTTCGGCACGCTGACGAGGCCGGCGAGCACCAGCAGCATGACGAACGGGCGACCACATCCAGGCGTCGGCGAAAACGATGCCGATGCGCGCACCCCAAACCGTGTTGCATCAGAATGAAGGGCTGGCCGGTGAACAGGCGCACCGCCTGCGAGAGCAGCCCGAAGGTCGGATCGTAATAGTAGCGGAAGAAGGCGCCGACCGCGACGAATGACAGCATCATCGGCGTCAGAACGAGAATCAGCAGATAGCGCCGGAGCGGAAACTGTTTCGCGAACAGGAGCGCGAGCAGGAAGCCGACGACCATCTGCGTCGCTGACCGTCATGATGACGAGGATGATCGGTGTTGTGCAGCCGGTCCCAGATCTCGGGATCGCTGAGAACATTTGCGTAATTCTGGAGCCCGACCCAGGTCGGCGCCTGCGCGCGGTTGGCGCGATAGCTGAAGAACGAGAGCCCGAACGACCACAGCAGTGGAAAGACATTCATCACGAAGAGCAGCGCGAGCGCCGGCGTCACCAGCAGACCGCCGGTGTAGCGGCCCCAGGCGTTGACGATCACGGTCGCAGCGAAGAGCGTCGCCAGCGCCGCCGACGCCCAGAAGGAATAGTTCGGCGGCAGGAGCGAAATCGCGACGGCCATGCCGACGATGAACAGAATGAGGCCGCCGCGCCAGTTGTCCCAGCGCGGCGCGATCAGTCGCTGAAAGAGCGGAATGGACTCGGGAACGTCGGTCGTCGTGGTCATGCGTCCGCCGAGTAGGTGCGCCTGCAGGAGATTCAGGTGTGGAACAGCCGGACGCAAGACGTCGATAACGTCTGGGTGCGCGCCGCCCTGCGGGCGGCGCGCTGCTTGTTCCTGCGACAGTGGCGCTTATTTGATGCGGCCCGCCTCTTTCAGAGTCTTCTCCTGGAAGTTGGCGATGTTGTCCAGCGTCGTCTTGGCGTCCTGCTGGCCGGTCACCGCCTTGGTGTACTCCTCCTGCTGCTGCAGTCAGAAGCTCGAAGAACTCGGGGATGTGCCAGAAGTCCTTCTGCCAATCGAGGCTCTCCGCCCAGGTGCGGTTCCACGGACGGAAGGTCACGTAGCTCGGGTCCGTATAGACGGACTTGAGCGCGCTCTGGCCGCCGGCCTTGGCGAAGGCGATCTGCGTGTCCTTCGACAGCCACCACTTGCAGAAGTCGAGCGCTTCCTTGTTCTGGATGTCCGTGTTCCAGGTCATCAGCACGAACGGCTGACCGCCGATCACCGACCAGCGCTTGACGCCCTTGTCGGTCTTGAGGCCCGGCAACTGGGCGAAGGCGATCTTGTCCGCGACCTTCGACGTCTCCGGGTTGATCGAGCTTTCGGCGAACCCGATCCACTCGAGGTTGCTCGCCACCTTGCCGGCGCGGAAGAGTTCGTCCGTCTTGAAGATGTCGAGATTGCCGGTCGTGCCTTCCGGCGGCATGTACTTCACGAACGACAGCAGGTGCTCGAAGGACTTGACCGCCACCGGCGAGTTCACGACGCCGACGGCGTGCGCAGTTGGGCTGCTTGGTCTCGTCCCAGATGTCGCCGCCGTGCTGCCACAGGAACTCGTAGGCTGAGGTCGTGAAGAAGTCGTAGCCCTTGCCGACCTGGAACTCGACGCCGAAGAAATCGTCATCGAGCGGCTTGCCCATCAGCATGTCGCCCTTCTTGCGCTTGAAGAACTCGCCGAAGTCGCGATAGTTGTCCCAGGTGATCTGGTCCATCTCCTCGGGCGTGCAGGGCAGCTTGTACTTGTATTTGTCCGTGAAGTTCTTCTGCTCGGTCGGTCGCAGAAGACGTCCTTGCGGTAGTAGTTGACGACCAGGTCCGGCATCTGCGGGAAGCCGTAGAGCTGGTCGGACTTGTACGGATAGGTCGAATAGGACGCCTTTCACCGCCGGATGGAGGTCCTTGAAGACGGCCTGCAGGCCGGGATCGGCGTCGACATACTTGTTGATGTTGAGGTAGTAGCCGCCCTCGATGAAGGCGCCGAGCCACTGGCTGTCCGACACCGCCATATTGTACTTCTTCTCGCCGGAGGTCAGCGAGGCGTTGAGGCGGGTGTAGTAGTCCGGCCATGGAATGAAGTCGACGTCGAGCGTCACCTTGTTGCCGGACGGCGGCTTGTAGCTCTTGTCGAACAGGTCCTTCATGATGTGGGTCGGCGGCCAGTCGGGCACCGCCATTTTCAGCGTAACGTCAGCGGCGATGGCCGGCGCCGCTCGCCGATCCCGGCGGCGACCGTCAGGGCCGCTGCGGCGAGCCCGCCCATTATGCTTGCATGCAGTTTCATTTTCCGTTCCTCCCTGGCGCTCTCTTTTCTGCGCCACTATTATCGGCCGATGGCCGAACCGTCATGACAACTGAACAGATAGATCTTCGCCGGGTCAATGATGATCGGAAGCCGGTCGCCTTCCTTGATCTTCACCGCCTGGGCCTCCGGCAGCACGATGCGCAAGCGGCTGGTTGTTCGCGAGAAGAGAGACGATCGTGATGTCTCCCAGGGGCTCGAGCTGCTGCACGACCGGTTCGCTCGAGGGCGGCCGACCCATTGGCGAGGCGGAGGTCGGACGGCCGCACGCCGAGCGACACCGGCTCTCCCGCGGCGACCCGCGCAGCCAGCGGCGGCCGGCCCAATCGGCCGTAGGGCGTCTCGAGGCTTACGCCGTCGCCGCCCACTCTGACGTCGAAGATGTTCATATGCGGCGAGCCGATCTTGCTCGCGACGTACCGGTCGACCGGCCGTTCGTAAAGATCGTCGGGCGTGCCCTGCTGGACGGCGCGGCCGGCCCTCAGCACCGCGATCTCCTCCCCCATCGACAGCGCCTCGAGTTCGTCGGGCGTCGCGTAGACGACCGTCATGCCGAACTGACGGTGCAGCCGCTTGAGCTCCGCGCGCATGTCATGCCTGAGCTTGGCGTCGAGATTGGTGAGAGGCTCGTCGAGAAGCAGAAGTCCGGGCGTTCTTATCAGCGAGCGGCCGAGGGCAACACGCTGCTGCTCGCCTCCCGAAAGCGTAGCAGGCTTCTGCTCGAGCCGATGGCCGAGCCTGAGCATGTCCGCGGTCTCGCGAACCCGCCGGGCGATTTCATTCGACGGGACGCCGTCCTCGATCAGCGGGTAGGCGAGGTTCTTGAAGACAGTGAGGTGCGGGTAGAGGGCGAACGACTGGAACACCATCGAAACGCCGCGGCCCTTGATCGGGGCGTTGGTGACGTCCCGATCGCCGATGCGGATCGAGCCGCTGTCCGGCCGAACGAGTCCGGAAATGGCCCGCAAGGTCGTGGTCTTGCCGACGGCGCTCGGCCCGAACAGCACAAAGAAGCGTCCCTCGGCGACCTCCAGGCTCAAGCCGTCGAGGGCGCGCACTTCGCCATAGGTCTTGGTGACCTCCGAGAGGCGAAGCGCAACCGCCTTTCCGCTGACCATCTGCTTATCCGAACTCCCGTTTCCGCCTTGCGTTTGCGACCTCCGCCCGGCGGAACCCGGGGGCAGGCTCTCGGCCCACGCCCAGGCTCAGGGCTTCTCCCAGGCGCCGCTCTTGGCGGAGCGCAGCACCGCGTCCGTCACCCGGTCGGTGGCGAGCGCGTCCCGGAAAGTCGGCGCCGCCGCCTTGCCGGAGGCAAGGCCTTCGAGGAAGTCCGCGACCTGATGAACGAAAGTATGCTCATAGCCGATCTGCAGGCCGGGCACCCACCAGTGGTTCATGTAGGGGTGATCGCTATCGGTGATGTGCAGCGACCTCCATCCGCGCACGATCCCGTCGTCGCGGTGATCGAAATATTGCAGGCGGTGCAGGTCGTGCAGGTCCCAGAAGATCGATGCATGTTCGCCGTTGATCTCGAAGGTGTAGAGCGCCTTGTGGCCGCGCGCGTAGCGGGTCGCCTCGAAACTGGCGAGTGAACCGTTGGCGAAGCGCGCGAGGAAGAGGCTCGCGTCGTCGATCCCGACCGGCTCGACCTTGCCGGTCAGATTGTGCATTCGCTCCGTGACGAAGGTCTCGGTCATCGCGGTGACCTTGTCGATGCCGCCGTTGAGCCACAGCGCCGTATCGATGCAATGAGCGAGCAAATCGCCGGTCACGCCGCTGCCCGCAACGCCGACGTCAAGGCGCCACAGCCCCGCCCCGCCCTGCGGCAGGTCCTTCGAAATGGTCCAATCCTGGAGGAATTTCGCGCGATAATGATAGATGCGCCCGAGCCGGCCCTCGTCGATCAGCTGCTTGGCCAGCGTCACCGCCGGCACGCGCCGGTAGTTGTACCAGACCATGTTCGGGACTTTGGCGCTCTCGACCGCCTTCGTCATTTTGGCAGATTCGGCCGCGTTGCGCCCCAGCGGTTTCTCGCACATGACCATCTTGCCGGCCGCTGCCGCCGCAAGGGCGATCTCGGCGTGCGTGTCGTTGGGAGCAGCGATGTCGATAAGATCGATGTCGCTCCGCTTGATGAGCTTGCGCCAGTCGGTCTCGAACGATTCGTAATTCCACGCGCCGGCGAAATCCTTGACTTTCGCCTTGTCTCGTCCGCACACGGCCTTCAGCACCGGCTCGTAGCCGACATCGAAGAACTGGCTGACTTTGCCGAACGCGTTCGAATGGGTCCGGCCCATGAAGCCGTAACCGACCATGCCGACGTTGATCTTCTTCCGGGCGACCATGCTGCTCCCTCTACCCGAAGTCCGTTTCTTGGCCGCCTATTGAACCCAGCCGTGCGCGTCGCGCACGGCGACCATCGCGCCCAGAATGTCGTCCCATGTCTTCTGCTTCATCATCTCCGAGTTCGGGAACATGCAGCCATCCCAGCAGATGTGCTTGCAGACTTTCGTGACTTCGCCCTTGTCGTCGCGCAGCCAGAAGCCGGCGTGAAAGGTGATGTCGAGCTTTCCGTTCGGATCGCCGACCATGCAGTGGCGCCCGGTCTTGTCGTGCGAGCCTTCGCCTTTGACGGTCGCGTCGTTCTGCGCAACGTGGAAGTCGATCGTCCATGGCCGCAACGCGTGCGCGACCTCCTTGAGAGCGCCGTCGAGCGTCTTGCGGTCCTTCCAGTCGTAGTCTTTCGGCAGGATGCGGTGCTCGGGCGCGTTGTAGCCCATCGTATAGAGCATGGTGTGCGCCATGTCGGCCTGGAAGCCGAGCGTTTTCGGCCGGCCGACCATCTCGAGAAGCTCGACCATATGCTTCCAGCTGTGCATGCCGCCCCAGCAGATTTCGCCCTCCGCCGCGAGCCGCTCGCCATGTTGCTCGGCGATGTCGCAGGCCGCGGCGAAAGTTTTGGCGACCGCCTTCTGGCTCTCGGCTGCCTTCGCCGACCACTCGTGCACGCCGGTAGCCGAATCGATCCGCACGACGCCGGATTTGCGAATCCCGATGTCACGGAGCTGCTTTGCGATTCCGCAGGCCTTTTCGACCGCGGCGAGAAACTGCTTGCGCTCTTCCGCCGATCCCATCGCCGAGCCGCCTCCCACCGGCGGCCACACCGGCGCAACGACCGATCCGACCGCAAGGCCGAGGCCCGCGATCTTGTCGGCCAGGCGCTTGACGTCGTCCTTCGACGAATCGATCGAGGTATGCGGATCGGCAAGAAAAAGGTCGACCCCTTCGAACTTGGCGCCGCCTGCGCGGGCGGCGGCGGTCAGCTTGAGCATGGTGTCGAGGTCGATCGGCGGCTCCGAATCCGGGCCCTTGCCCACGAGTCCCGGCCACATGGCGTTATGCAATTTCGGGTAATTGTTGCCCGACACATGTTCCTCCCGTTTGCCGCTTCGGGACGAAGCCCGAACGCGCACGTCCACCGGCGTCTTCGGCCGGCTCGCTTGTCGTTGTCCGATACACTAGTATCATCCGCTGAAAAAGAAGCAAGGCTAGGGGGAGAGAACAAAGGTCGCGATCAGCGCCTGCTCATGGGCGGAAACACTCCGCTGATCAGGAGGTTGCGGCGGTCTCATCAGATCGGTTCATCGACGATCGCGAGGCGGCGATCTCATGGATGGCGAGACGGATATCGCGATTGTCTTGCATGAACCGGTCGAAATCGACCTTCCGCAGCACGAGAAGTCGGCAATAAGTCATGGCGACGACGTCGGCTTGCCGCGTCATGCCGGTGAGGAGCGCCATCTCGCCGAACAAGTCGCCGGTGCCGAGCGGGATGCGGCGATCGCGAAAGACGACCTCGGCGGCGCCGGAGGCGATGAAATAGCACGCGTCGCCTCGGTCGCCGTTGCGCACGATCAGCTCGCGAGGCACGGCAAAGCGGGGCCGGAGCAACTTCTGAACCCGCTCGAGTTGTTGATCGTTGAGATCGGCGAACAGCTCCAGGCGTCCGATAAGCTGACGGGTATCGAGGCCGATGTCGAAGCGCGGCCGGGTCTCTTTCGCCTGCGTATCCTCGACGCTCCCCTTGAGATCTTCGTAGACCTCGGGCGCGATTAGCCCTTCCTTGAACAAGGCGTCGTAACGTCCCATCTCGCGCCGCAATGCCGATTGGCGCAGGAACCGAGCTTCGAGCGCCGCCGCGTACTGAGGATATTGCCGGCGCAGCGCGTCGAGAGCGGCGGTCGTGCGCTTGAGACGCTCGTTAAGGATGGCGTCGATGAGCTCGACGACCCGCTCGCCGAAGATCGAGCGCGACCGCGCTGCGTGGGCGCCGGCAAGCTCCTGGATCAAAAGGCGGGTCACGAGCAGCATTTCGAACCGGTCGCCCAGCCGATCGGCGAGAAAGCGGACGACGCCGAGCCGGCGGTAGAGAAAATACCCCGTCTTGAATGCGATCGGAAACGCGAGCGCCGTATCGGCGCCGCGTTTGTAGCCCAGACGTCCGCTGCTCCTCGCGCCTTCGCCCAGCGCTTCAGCGTTCCTCAGCAGCGCCTGAACGGTTACGGGCGAAGCGGCGCGCTCGGCCATGATCTCGAGCGCCAGCATGCGTTCCTGGTTGCCGAGCGCCACGAGCGCGATCGCCAGACGTTCGTGATCGGTCAGGGCCGCCTCTTCGGCGCCATGCGCCTTCGCCGCCGCGATCCCAGCCTCATAAGGCGCCAGTGCGCTGGCAAGAGCGGAGGGGGAGATTTCGTGCTCGCGGGCCATCGTGCGAATGGTCTCGCCGATTTCCACGTAGGAGAGCTCCAACACCCGATCGCGCAACGCCTCGTCGACCGGCGACAGGCGGTCAAGCCGCAGCAGGCGGATGACGAAACGCAACGTCGTGCCGTTGACCAGGAGCGTGAACAACACGAGGCCGGTCGCGAGCACCGCCACGAATCTCTGCACGTCCGGCGCCAGCGCTGGATTCTCGGTGACGGCGAGCGCAAGCACCAAGGTCAGAGCGCCGCGCAAGCCGCCCCAGGCGATGGCCAGCTTGTAGGCGGTGCTAATCGGCTGAGTGAGTTTGGCGAGGCTCAAAAGCGGCAGGAGCAGGAACAGCACCAGGAGGCGCGCGGCGAACACGGCCACGATCAAAGCCGCAACCAGCACGACATCGTGAAACTGCATGTCGAGCAGCAGCTTCGGCACCAAGATCGAGGCCAGCACAAACACCAGCGAATGCGCCCAGAAGGCGATCTGGGCCCAGAGATCGGTGATGAACGACCAATTGTAGGGCGTGATGCGCGATCGCCCCGAGGCGCTGACCGTCAGTCCAGCGCACAGAACCGCGACCACGCCGGAAACATGAAAGGCGTGTTCGGCGGCGATGAAAACGAGATACGGCAACGCGACCGTTAGCGTCGCCTCGGCCAACCGATCGTCGCGGGTCCACGGAATGAGCTGCAGCAACGCCCGCCCCGCCAGAAAGCCGAGAGCCGCGCCCCCGAAGAAGGAGATCAGGAATTGCGTCGCGCCGCCGACGAAGTCTGCCTGGCGTCCTGACACGATCATCCCGAGCAGCACCGTGAACATGACGATGGCTGCCGCGTCGTTAAGGAGAGCCTCGCCCTCGACCAGGCGGGTCAGACGCGCCGCAGCGCCGACGTCGCGAAACACCGCGATGACGGCGGCCGGATCGGTGGTCGCCACGACCGACCCAAGCAGTAGGCAGACCACCAACGGCAACCCTGAAATTGGCCAAAGCGCCACGCCGACGACCGCCGTACAGACGACCGTGGCGACGACCGCAAGCATGAGAATGGGGGCGGCGTCCTCGAGCATCCGCCTCACGTCCGCGGTGATCGCGCCCTCGAAGACAAGCAGCGGTAGAAAGACGTAGATGAAAGTCTCGGCGCCAACCGGTAGATTGGCGAACAGCGCCGCGACGCTGTCGAAGCGATCGCTGAGCGGCGTACGCAGCAAGACGATCGACACAGCGCCGATCGCCACCCCGATAACGGCGAGGAGCACAACGGGCGCAAGCTTCAGGCGCACCGCCACCGGCTGGGACACGGCGACAACCACGAGCAACGTTGCAAGTACGGCCAGAAGGACGACGATATCGAGCATGGATAGCCAGTCTCTATCCGGTCGGCCCGCTGGGGGGCAACTAGGGTATTGCCCCTAGCGTCCGTTCGACGGCGCCGGACGCACGGCATCGCCGAACGCCCTCAACGCTGCGCCTCGTCCTTCGGCGAGCCCGCCTTGGATACTCGCCGTCTTGGGAGGCTGGCGATGCGCGCCTATCAACCCGCGTCGGTCCCAGGCAGGTTTTTCGGTTCGTACTGGCAGAGATCGACCAGCGTGCAGACGCCGCACAGCGGCTGGCGCGCCTTGCAAACGTATCGCCCGTGGAGAATGAGCCAGTGGTGCGCGTGCTGAAGAAACCGCTTCGGGATGACGCGCATCAATTCGTCTTCGACCTCGCGCGGCGTCTTGCCAGGCGCGATGCCGAGTTGGTTCGCGAGACGAAAGACATGGGTGTCGACCGCGAGCGTCGGCTCGCCGAAAGCGTTGTTGAGGACGACATTCGCGGTCTTGCGCCCGACCCCCGGCAGCGCTTCCAACGCCTCGCGGTTGCGAGGCGTCTGGCCACCGTGCTGCTCGACGATGGCGCGAGAGAGTGCGACGACGTTCTTCGCCTTGGTCCGATAAAGCCCGATCGTCTTGATCCTTTCGGCAAGCTTTTCAACGCCGAGCGCGGCCATTTTCTCCGGCGTATCGGCGATGGCGAACAGCGCCGGCGTGACCTTGTTGACGCCGGCGTCGGTCGTTTGCGCCGACATCACGACCGCCACCAGGAGCGTGAACGGATTGACGTATTCGAGTTCGCCCTTAGGCGCTGGATTGGCTGCGGCCAATCGCTCGAAGATCGCCTCGGTCCTTGCCGCCCTCGCCTGCCGGGACTTTTTCGCGCCATGCGCGTTTTATAGGCGCCTCCGCTGGGCGGCGCCAAGCGCGAGTGCGACTAAAGCTCGTGTTGCCATGCGCCGCGGCGCCACGCATTATGTCCATACGGGCTTGGGCTATGGCGTCGCGCCGCTAGACGAACCGCGCGATTGGGAGGAATGGAGATGAAATTGGTTAAATGGACTTTGATGCTTGCAGGCGCGCTTTCCGCTCTGCTTGCAGCGAGCGCGGCCTCGGCCGCCGACAATAAAGTCGTCATCGGCGACATCGACGACATGTCGGGCCCCTATGCCGACGTGATTGGCGCCGGCGGCGTCACGGCGCTGAAAATGGCGATCGAGGATTTTGGCGGAACCGTGCTCGGGCAGCCGATCGAAGTCCTAACGTTCGACCATCAGAACAAGCCGGATATCGCCGGGCAGAAACTGCGCGAATGGGCCGACACCAGCGGGCTGACAATGCAGCTAGGCGGTTCGAACACCGGGGTCAGCCTCGCAATGTCGGCCGCGGCCAAGGAGAGGAAGATTCCCTTCATCGCCATCGGCGCCGCCGGCGCGTCGCTCACCGGCAAGGATTGCACGCCTTATACGATTCATTACGGCTACGACACGACTGCGCTCGCCAACGGCACCGCCAAGACCATTGTCGAAGAGGGCGGCAAGAGCTGGTTCTTCCTCACTGCGGACTACGCCTTCGGCACGCAGCTCGAGAACGCAGCGTCGGGCGTCGTCAAGGCGAACGGCGGAACGGTGGTCGGCGACGTACGCGTGCCGCTCGGAACCTCTGACTTCGCGTCTTACCTGCTTCAGGCGCAGGGCTCAGGCGCGCAGGTGCTCGCGCTCGCCAACGCCGGCGCCGACACCTCCAACTCGCTCAAAGCGGCCGCCGAATTCGGGCTCACCAAGACGATGCGGCCTGCCGCGCTGCTCGTGTTCCTGACCGACGTTCACGCTGTCGGCCTCGATATCGCGCAAGGGCTGGTGCTGACGACCGCGTGGTATTGGAACATGAACGACGAAACCCGCGCCTTCGCCAATCGTTTCTTCGAAAAGACGAAGAAGATGCCGACGTTTTCCCAAGCCGCCTATTATTCCGCCGCCACGACCTATCTCAACGCCGTCAAGGCGGTCGGCTCGACCGACGCCGACAAGGTTATGGAGCAGCTCCACAAGACCAGGGTCAACGACATGTTCGTCAAGGACGCCCCGATCCGCGCCGACGGGCTGCTCGAGCATGACATGTACATCGTTCAGGTGAAGACGCCCGCCGAGTTGAAAGGCGACTGGGATTTCTACAAGATCCTGAAGACGATGAAGGGCGACGAAGCTTTCGGCAAGCTCGCGGACTCGACCTGCCCGCTGGTCAAGAAGTAAGCGGGCCTAGGGGCAGCCCCGACGCGAGACCCATGGCAAAAAACTATGGCGACGCATAGCCTCCAGTGGCCCGGCGTTCCCCTAGCTCTGGCGTCGGCGATCCTGTTCGGCGCGTCGGCGCCGTTCGCGAAGCTGCTTTTGGGATCGACCAACCCGCAGCTCCTCGCCGGGCTCCTCTATCTCGGGGCGGGAACCGGGCTGGCGATCTGGCAAGCGTGCCGAGCGGCGCTTAGTATCGGGGCCTCGGAAGCGCCGCTGCGTTGTGCTGATGCGCCGTGGTTGATTGCGATC
>CAVZNQ010000020.1:0-83988 GCA_963776665.1 uncultured Alphaproteobacteria bacterium | reverse complement strand
CCGCTTGCCTGTTTTAGGCGGCGACCACCGCTCACGGCGCGTCCCGTCTGCGCCGGGCACCAAACGGGAAGGGCCGCGCCGAGTGGAACCGAAGAGTCAAACTTCGACGCTGCCCGGTCGCTGGTCCGCGGCGAGCTCGCCGGCCATCGGCGGCGGGCGGAATGGGCGGTCGAAGAGCGGAAACAGCAGGAGCCCGGAAAAGAAGCCGCCGAGATGGGCGACCCAGGCGACCGGCATGTCCGAGAAGCCGAATGTCTGCGCGCCCGCGCCGAAGATGAAATTGGTCAGGAGCCAGATACCCAAAAAGATCATCGCCCGACGGTCGGCGAACACGTCGCGCAGGCTCGCGGCGGGGATCGTCTCGATTTCGGGTTGGCCGATCCGGGCGGAAGGCCCGAGCGGAGCCCCGGGCTGGAACATGAAGCGCGTCGCCGCCCCCATGAGACCGGAATCGGCCCCCGACGCGCCGATCAGCGGCGAGAAATCCATCGACGCGCTCGCCCAGTGCGCGAGCGCGCTGAAGATCGCGGCGACGGCCATGAACAGAAGGAACCTCGCCGGCCCGAACCGGCGCGCGATCGGCGGCCCGAACGCAACGAGCCAGACGCTGTTGAGCAGCACATGGGTCCACGAACCATGGAGAAAGGCGTAGGTCAGGAGCGTCCACGGCTTCGCTCCGCCGGCCAAAACCTGCAATTCGCGGATCGCCCGCGCCTGCTGCAGCGCAGCCGGATCGGAATTCACGCGATTGAGCAACTCAATCAGTTTTCCTGGCCAGATCGCAATCGTAAGCCGGCCGGGAACGAAGGCGAAGTCGCGAATGACCCCGTCCTGAACCGTGTTGGGCGCCCAGTTGAAGGCCGCCTCGATGGCGAGGAGAATGACGATGAGGCCGAGCACCACGAACGGCGCGTTGAACATCGGCTCGCGGCGGCGCGCGACGTTCCGCGGCCCGAAAACGCTCATACTCTCGCCAGCCTCCGGTCACGAATCCCGACGCCCTCGAACCAAGCCGGGACCGCCGCCGGGCAGGATAGCCCGCCGCAATGGCTCCCATCTAAGCCTGCCGGCGCGGTTTTGCGAGACATGGAGTCGAGCGAACGATCGAGGTCGCCGCTTCGAGCCCATGCGCCGGGAAACGAACCGGACGCGCGGCCTTGCCGCGAGACCGTCCAATCGGATCATTGACCGCGCCGCGGGCGAGAGGAAGGATGGCTCCGGACACCCTTTACGCGAGCGGAGGAGGAAATGGCCTTTTTTTCCTGCACGGTCAATGAAATCGGGCCAGCGGCCAACGGCTCCGAGACGCCGAACCCGGTGATCTACATCAACCTCACGGATACGGGAGGAAGTTTCGCAAACCAGTGGTTCCACGCCGCGGAGAACAGCAAGTCTCAGATGCTGTCGGTCGGCCTCGCCGCCATGTCGACGAAGAGACCGGTCGAAGCGGCCATCGACACGCCGACCGTCCCGTACTCGGGCGTCAGCCGGATGTATCTCATGGGACCGGCCGGCGGCGGGACGAAAGTGGCGTTCAATCAAAGCATAATCGGCATGCCGACGAGCGGAAAAACGCTCGATCCCATCGACATCAGCGCCTTCGCAAAGATCCGGTTTTCGGTGACTGTCAACGGGTCGGGCGACATCCAGTTCCTTCTCCTTTCCGGGACGGGCAGTCCATCATTTCCTTTGGCATATGCCCTGGATGACTTCTCGGTAGGCGTCAGCAGCACCCTCACCCGCACCTATGACGTCGCGGGCGCGACGCTCATTATTCAGATGACCCCCAGCAGCAGCAACAACCAGGCGATCATCGGCGTCTTTGGCCATTGATCCGCCGTCGCGTCCCGCCGGCCCCCTGCCCCTCGACCGTTCAGCGCCGCTCGCTCTCCGGACGCGATACGGCCCCGACGCTCGACTTGTGCCGATTCCGGACCGGTCGAACGATTCTAGGGTTAGCCCGGAGTAAACCGCCGTGCGCCTTCCCCGGCGCCGCTGGCGTGTGCGCTTCCGCAGCGGAATGGCACGGTCCCTGCCTCATCTAGTGCAAGCAGCCGCCAATGGCTTCAGGGCGTCCCATCGCGGGACAAGCGTCGCAGGGGAAGTCAGTGAAGCTCGCCGTCACCATGGAGCTCTACGCGTACTGGAGCAGGCTCAGGGGAGCGCGCAGCGCCCCTGAGCGCAACGATGTCGACCCGGGCGCGATCCGCGGCGTGCTCGCCGACACCTTCGTGCTCGATTTCGACGAGGGGCGCGGATTTCCGTTCCGGATCGCCGGATCGAGGGCCAATGCGATCTTCCTCAAGGAGCTCAGGGGCCGCTCCTTCCTCGAGCTTTGGCGCGACGCGGACCGCAAGGAGCTCGATTCGCTCCTTCATTGCGTCGCCGACGAAGCGCAGCCGTTCCTCATCGGCGCCGAGGCCCGCCCGCCCGGCCTGGGGGCGGTGGACATCGAGGCTATTCTCCTGCCGCTTCGTCACCACGGACAGACCCATGCGCGCGTTCTCGGCGCCTTCGCCGTCCATGCCGCGCCGCCGTGGATCGGGCTCGTCGGCGCCGGGGCGATGACGCTGACCTCGCTGCGCGCGCTCGATCCGCCCGCGCGCCCGGGATCGCCGGGCGACGATGCGGCGCCGGCTGGCTTTTCGCTCCGTAATCCGCCCAAGCGCTACAAGCACCTCTTTGTCTATTCCGGCGAACGCCGGACGAACTGACGCTGGGAAAAACGCCGCGCGTAACAGCGCCTTAATCCCTCGCCGTTAAGGTTAGGACGCCGACGCCGGCCTGCTCGCGAACCCTCGGTCGCGTCGCCCGGCGTCCGGCGTCGAGAATCCGAGGAGCACGCCGTCATGGGCGCCCTGGCGTGGAGCATCGCGGAACAAGCGCCGCTAGAGCGTCGGCGCAATCAGCGCGTCAAGGTGCGCCTGGCGGGACGATTCATGCGCTCCGACCGCCTGGAATTCGACTGCGAATCGATCGACGCCTCCCCCGGCGGCATCGCGTTCTCGTCCGAGGCCGGGGTCCAGCCCGGCGAACGCATCATCGCCTACCTCAACCAGATCGGCCGAATAGAAGGCCGGGTGGCGCGGACGTTTGCTACCGGGTTCGCGGTCCAGACGACCCTGCCGCCGGCCAAGCGCGAGAAGCTCGCCGATCAGCTGACGTGGCTCGCCAACCGCCAGTCGCTCGGGCTCCCCGAGGACCGGCGCCACGAACGCATTGCGCCGCGCGACCGATACACAATGCTGAGGCTCGCCAACGGGCGCGAATTCACCGCCTCCCTGATCGACATCTCGATCTCCGGGGCGGCGCTCAAGGCCGACTTCCAGCCGCCTCTCGGCGCGCGCGTCGTCATTGGCTCGACGCAGGCCCAGGTCGTGCGTCACCTCGACTTCGGGATCGCCGTCGAATTCATGCGCCCGTTTCCGCCCGACGACTTCAGCGAAGACACGACGCTCTGACCCAAGTCACGCGTCAGGATCGATCCGTTTCAGTCCCTTTGCGAAGCGGCGCCAATTCTCGACATAGTGGGCGGCGGAGAAGCGGAGGGCCGCGACCGCGCTCTTCTCCAGCGTCCGGATCGCCTTGGCGGGCGAGCCCATGATGAGGGAAAAGTCGTCGAAGCTCTTGTCCTCGGTCACCAGCGCGCCAGCGCCGACCAGAGAGCCGCGGCCGATTCTGGCCCGATTGAGAATGATCGACCCCATGCCGATCAGCGATCCCTCGCCGATCGTGCAGCCGTGCAGGATGACGTTATGGCCGACGGTGCAGTCCTCGCCGATCGTAAGCGGCGAACCCATGTCGGTGTGCAGGGTGCAGGATTCCTGGATGTTGGTGCGCGCGCCGATGACGATCGGCTCGTTATCGCCGCGCAAGACCGCCCCGAACCAGATCCCGACGTCGATCCCGACCCGAACGTCGCCGATGAGGCAGGCCGACGGCGCTATCCAGAAGCTGCCTTCGGCCGGCAGGGTCGGCCGGCGGCCGTCGAGGGAATAGACCGGCACCGCCTATTCCTCGTCGTCGAGATCGACGTCGAGGATCGCCATTTGCAGGGTGAAGGTCGAGCCGTCCGGATCGTCGGAGGAAATGACGCCCAGAAAATCGGGGCCGTTGTTGAGTTCGACCGAGTCGGTTTTCTTGAGCCGTCCGGCGATGGTCAGCTTGTCGTTCTCGAACAGGCGGCGAAGGTAGTCCTGGAGCACCGGACGGCCTACCGGCACTTTCATCGCAAACGCGAACGAGCGGTCGCCATCCTCGTCGTCGACCGTGATCGTCCCGAGCTTGCGCTCGCCGAGCGAGACGTCGGCCTCCTCGGCGGACTTCGAATTCGGCGCAACCTGAAGCGTCGGCGCGCCGAACGAGCGGCGCAAGAACTCCCTCAGTTTGACGATCTCGGCCTTGTCCATGATGCCTCCCCGGCTTGCGAGCCGCGCGCGGAGGCTCTGCCATGAAGGGGCGCCGCGTTGCAAGACGGAGAACGGACCGCGCCCGCCGATTTCAACATCGACAGGCGCGCTGAGGCGCCGCTCTATCCTTCGAGCGCTTTCTCGGCGAGGATCTGGTTCATGTCGCGCGACGGCTCGGCGCAGCCTGCTTCGCCCACGATTCGGGCAGGAACCCCCGCGACCGTCTTGTTGTGCGGCACCGCCGCCAGCACCACGGACCCCGCCGCGACGCGGGCGCAATAGCCGATCTCGATGTTGCCGAGGATCTTCGCCCCGGCGCCGATCAGCACGCCATGGCGGATCTTGGGATGCCGGTCGCCGGTCTCCTTGCCGGTGCCCCCGAGCGTCACCCCCTGCAGGATCGAGACATTGTCTTCGATCACCGTCGTCTCGCCGACCACGAGGCTGGTCGCATGATCGATGAATATGCCCTTGCCGATGCGGGCGTTCGGATTGATGTCGACCCCGAACGCGCCCGAGACGATGCTCTGCAGGCTTAGGGCGAAATCGCGCTTGCCCGCCTTCAGGAGCCAGTGGGACAGGCGATAGGCCTGAAGCGCGTGGAAACCTTTGAAATAGAGCAGCGGCTCCATCATCCGCAGGCACGCGGGATCGCGATCGGCTACCGCCATGAGATCCGCGTGGAAGGCCTCGCCGATCGAAGGGTCGCGCGCGATCGCCTCCTCGAAGGTCTGGCGGATCAGCGCGGCGGGGAGGTCGCGATGATCGAGCCGCGAGGCGACGCGATGCGAGACAGCCGCCTCGAGGGTGTCATGGTTCAGAACATTGACTGCAAGAAACAGCGCCAGCTCGGGCTCCCGCCGCGACGCTTCTTCGGCTTCCTGCCGGATGCGCGCGAAAAGCGGATCGTTGCCGGCGAGCCCGACGATCCGGGCGGAGAGACCTTGCGCCATCACGAACTCCAAAACCCGACCGAGAAGGATGGCCGGGGGGCCAGTCTAGCACAGACGGGCGGTCGACGCGATGACCGGGCGAGTTTCGGCATTCCCCATCGCGTCGACCGGCGGCCGGGCCTAGTTGGCGCAATCCGTCGTCTGACGGGTGACGCTCGCGCCCGTATTGTTGTTCGTGGTGGTCGTGGTTCGGGTGTTGCACGGGGCAGGCTCCGGGGCCACGACGACGGGCCCCGGTCCGGACGCGGCGCCGCCGATCACGCCGCCCGCTACCCCGCCGACCGCGGCCCCTACAGGTCCGCCGACCACGGCGCCCGCCACCGCCCCGCCGGCCGCGCCGGTCAAGGCTCCGTCGCCGTCGGCGAGGGCCAAAGTCGGAAGGGCGACGAACGCCAGTGCTGAAAGTCCGATGACGACGCGACGCATGAAGTCCTCCTCGTTTGAGAGGAATGGCAACTCATGGTCGGAAGAATGGTTCCGAAGCGAAGAAGCCGAGAGCGCGGGAACAACGCGGCCGCTCAAGCGTTGGCCCGCTACCTGACAATCGGACAAACGAATATGCGCGCTCTGCTCGCCTTGATCGTCATTGTTTATCTTGTAGGCGTCGGCGTCGTTCTGTCGCCCGTCGTCCGCCACGCGTGGGACACCGAGCCCGCCTCGGTCGTCGCTGGAGACATTGGGCAGGCGCTGCCCGACGCGCTCGCCTGGCCGGTCAGGGCGGCCCACGCCGTAACCGGGTCCTAGACGCCGAAGCCGTCAGTATTTGGCGGTCCGTGGGGCCGCCCGATATCCCGGCCACATCCGCGTCAGGACTGTGTCGCGCCTGATCGCGGCGTGCCAGACGACCGCGCCGAGATGCGCGGCGAGTACAAAGGCGATCAGCCAGGCGAACACAAAGTGCGCCTCCCCGGCCGCAATCCTCAGCGTATCGTTCTTCGGCAAAAGGTGGGGAAAGGAAAAGACCCCGAACCACGGGACGACCGCGCCCGCGCCATTCGAGGACAGGTAGCCGCTGACCGGCATCGCGATCATCAGGGCGTAGAGCCCGATATGCGCCGAGCGCGCGGCGGCGTGGGTCAGTCTGCCGAGGGGCTCCGCGTAGGCGGGCGCCCCGACGACCAGACGCCAGACGATGCGTAGCGCAACGAGGAATAGCACGGTCATGCCGATCGATTTGTGGAAGAACAGGATATCGGACCGTTGCGGCCCGCGCGGCGTCTCCGCCGCCCAGACGCCGAGCGGCAATGCGACAAAGATCAGCGCCGCCATCAGCCAATGGAGCAGGCGCAGACCGGGATCGTAGACGGCCGGGCGCGGCGGCGGAAAGACTCTCATCAAACGGGACCTTGCGGACGTCTTGCCATCGCTTCGCTCCGGAAAGCGACAATCTCAAGGCCGAAGGCCCACGGTCATTCACGACTCCAGGATCGCGACCGCCCGTGTCCAGCCTGCGGAGGCGCGCTCGATCTTCACCGGAAAGCAGGCGACGGTGAATCCGGTCGGCGGCAGCGCTTCGAGGTTGTGCAGTTTCTCGATGTGGCAATAGCCGGTATGACGCCCCGCCTTGTGGCCCTCCCAGATGATCGACGGATCATGGGTCTCGGCGAAGCGCCTGGCGGTGTGCACGAACGGAGCATCCCAGCTCCAGCCGTCGGTTCCGGTCACCCGGACGCCCTGCTTCAGGAGGTGAAGCGTCGCCTCGGCGCCCATGCCGCAGCCCGAGGCGACATACTCCGGGCGTCCGTATTTTGCCCCGGCGCTGGTGTTGACGAGGACGATGTCGAGCGGTTTGAGCGTATGGCCGATGCGCGCGAGCTCGGCGTCGACGTCGGCGGCGGTCGCGACATACCCGTCGGAAAAACGGCGGAAGTCGAGCTTCACCCCGCTCTGAAAACACCATTCGAGGGGCACCTCGTCGATCGTCCAGGCGCGCTCGCCCTCGTTCATTGTCGGGTGGTAGTGCCACGGCGCGTCGAGATGGGTCCCGTTGTGAGTGGTGAGCTGCACGCGCTCGATGGCCCACCCCTGCCCGTCCGGCAGGTCCTCCCGCATGAGACCGGGAAAGAATGGCAGGATCTGCGGCAGGCTCTGCTGATGGTCGATGTACTCGATCGCGGGTCCAAGTCCCGGCGGGTCGGCGGAAACGCCGTTCTGCAACGGCGCGGAAATGTCGATGAAGCGTCGAACCATGCGTTCCTCCTTCCGGGCGACGCGCGAGCGTAAAGCCGCTATCCGTTCGGAATGTCCCGGCGAGCCCGCCGGACGCTTTGCAATACGCTCGCCGCGAGCGCCGCCGGCAACGCCAGCGTCAGCAGCAGGCCAGCGACCCAGGGCGGCGCGCCGGCCGGGAGGGCCAGCGCGCTCGCAAGCGCGACCGCGGCGAGGATGGCGGCAGCCAGAAACTCGTCGTCGACGAAGAGGCCGATCAGCTGCGCAGCGATCGCGCGGATCATGCGGGCTTGGCCAATTGCGGCTTGAGAAGCGCAATCAGCGCCGCGGCGACGCCGAGAAACAGCGCCGCGAACGCGAGAATGGCCGCGTCGCCGCCCGGCCATTCGACGCCGAGGCTCTCGCCGGTCCAATAGAGGCCGAAAGCCGAGAGCATCACCCCGACCGCGAATTTGAGCGCGTTCTCAGGCACGCGCGCGAGCGGCCGATGGATCGCCGCGCCGATGATGGCGACCAGGATGCACGCCGCCAAGGCGCCTGCGCTCGCCAGCCCGAGAAGGCCGCGCGACGCGCCGACGGCGATGACGATAAAAACGACTTCGATCCCTTCGAGCAACACCGCCTTGAAGGCGGTCGCGCCGGCGATCCAGTCCAGTCCTTGCGCCTGCCGGCGCTCGGCCGCGGCCAGTTCGCGCGTCTCGCGCTGAAAGGCGGCGTCCTCGTCGTGCAGCGCCACGACCCCGATTGCGCGTAGGATCGCCTTGCGCAGCCAGCGCAGGCCGAACATGAGCAGGAGTACGCCGACGACAAACTGCAAGGCGCGGATTGGAATAACGCCTATGAGCGGCCCGAGGGCGGCGACGATCAGCGCGAGCGCGGCGAGGGCGGCCGCGGCGCCGATCAGCGCCGGCCGCCAGCCGCGCGCGAGGCCCGACGGCGAGCACGATCGTCAGCGCCTCGACCGCTTCGACGAGCGATGCGGCGAACGACGCGCCGGCGACCGAAACGATTGTCGTCAGGTCCGCCATCGCCGGCCTCCGCCCCTTGTGGGGCCCCAGGGCGCGCCGGTCAGCTCGAGCGCCTGGCCAGCGAAAGCCACAGGCCGCCGCCGATGAGCACCGTTCCAGAGAGCCGGCCGAGCAGCTTCGCGCGCTTGGGCTTCATGAACCATGCGCGTCCCATCCCGGCGGCGACCGCCCAGGCGCAATCCGAGAGGCCGGCGAGAATGACCGTGGCGAGGCACATCGCCACAAGCTGCGGTCCCGCCGGGAGCCTCGGATCGATGAACTGCGGCAAAAAGGCGGTAAAGAAGACGATGGTCTTCGGATTGGAGAGCGCGACCAGGATTCCGCGCATGAAGCGGGCCCGTCCCGTCTCCATCAGCCTTGCGTCGCCCTCGCCGGCATGGCGCCATGCCTGGATTCCCAGCCAGATGAGATAGGCGGCGCCGGTCCAGCGCAGCGCGTTGAACAGCAGGTCGGCGTGCGCATGCACCCAGCCCAGCGCGGAGGCGATCGCGGCCAGGAGAAGCGCATTGCCGAGCGTCGTCCCGGCGACCGTGACCAGCGCCGCGCGCCGACCCTGCAGGACGCCGGTCGAGATGATGAGGGTCACGATCGGTCCCGGCGCGATGATGAGGACGACCGTAATCAGAAGAAATGCGGTGAAGAGTTCGATGTTCATGTCCGGTCGCTCCCGCCTCTGAGGACGCTTTAGCGCTAAGCCGCCCTCCAGAACAACCCGATCGTCAGCGCCACTCCGATGGCGACGACGCAGAGCTTGAGGAGTTTCTCGTTGACGCGTTTGAGCATCAGCGCGCCCGCCCAGCCGCCGAACGAGGCGCCGAGCGCGAGGACGAGAGCCTGCAGCCAGTGCACATCGTTGGAGAAGACGAAGATCGCGACCGCGGAGGCGTTCGCCATTCCGGCGAGGATGTTCTTGAGCGCCCCGGCGTTGCGCACGGCGACGCCGGTCATGGTCAAGGCGGCCATCATCATGAACCCGATGCCGCCGCCAAAATAGCCGCCATAGACGGCGATCAGGAATTGAATGACGCCCAACCCCCAGGGCGGAAGCTGGCGCTCGACCTCGTCCACCGACCGGCGAAAGAAACTTCCCCAGGCGAAGAGCGCGGTCGCCAACAGGACAAGCCATGGCACGAGCCGCGCGAATACGGAGGCCGGCGTCGCCAGCAGGATGACCGCGCCAATCCCTCCGCCGACGAGGCTGATGACGACGAGCGACCGCATCGTCAGGCCCGGAGGGCTCCTCGCGTCCGCGCGGCCAGTGAAGCCGGTCACGAGCTGCGCGGGAAATAGCGCGACCGTCGAGGTGATGTTGGCGGCGCGCGCGTCCATGCCGGTCAGCATCAGCGACGGCAGGGTGATGAACGAGCCGCCGCCGGCGAGCGCGTTCTGCGCGCCCGCCCAGATCGCGGCGATGAAGAGGACAAGGTGAGAGCGGTCATCTTTCCGATTTACCCGAATCAACCGAAATCCCGCGCCGCCGCCCGATGCTCGGCGATCAGCTCCTCAAGGTCGATCCCGATCGGCTCGCCGTCGACGACCCGCCATTCGCCCGCGATCATCACCCGATCGGCCCGGTGCGCGCCGCAGAGAACAAGCGCGGCGAGGGGGTCGTGCGCGCCCGAGAAGCGCGGCTCGTCAAGCTTGAACAGGGCGAGGTCGGCTTCGTAGCCCGCCGCGATCCGGCCGATGTCTGAGCGCCCGAGGCAGCGCGCCGACCCTTCCGTCGCCCAGCGCAGGACGTCGCGATGGGTGACCCTATCGGCGCCGTAGCGCAGGCGGCCGATCATCAGCGCATGGCGCAACGCCTCCATCATGTTGGAGGAATTGTTGGAGGCCGAGCCGTCGACGCCGAGGCCGACGGCCGAGCCCGCCGCCTCGAGCTCGCAGGTCGGACAGATCCCCGACGCCAGCACCATGTTCGAAGCTGCGCAATGGCTGACGCCAACGCCGGCCTTGCCCAGCCGGGCGATCTCCTCAGCGTTGAAATGAATGCCGTGAGCGAGCCAGGCGCGGCTCGACATCCAGCCGGTTTCCTCGAGGAGGTCGACCGGCCTCAAGCCGTACATCTTGAGGCAGAATTGCTCCTCGTCCTCGGTCTCGCACAGGTGGGTGTGAAGCTGGCAGTCGTAGCGCTCCGCGAGCCGAGCGCTCTCGGTCATGAGATTCTTCGAGATCGAGAAGGGCGAACATGGCGCGAGCGCGACGCGAATTTGAGCGCCCGGCTTCGAATCGTGGAAGAGCTTCAGCACCCGTTCGCTGTCGGCGAGAATTGTCTCCTCGTCCTGCACCACGCTGTCGGGCGGCAGTCCGCCGTCCTTTTCCGACAGGTTCATCGAGCCGCGCGAGACGGTCATGCGAATCCCCAAGGCGCGCGCCTCCTCGACCTCGATGTCCACCGCGTTCTCGAGCCCCGCCGGATAGAGATAATGATGATCGGCGGCGGTGGTGCAGCCAGAGAGCATGAGCTCGGTCAGCGCGAGCCGCGTCGCGATCCTGAGCTGGCGGGGCTTTAGCCGCGCCCAGATCGGATAGAGGGCGACGAGCCAGGCGAACAGGGGCTTGTTGATCGCGGCGGGATGGGCGCGGGTCAGCGTCTGGTAGAAATGGTGATGGGTGTTGATGAGGCCCGGCAGCACGACATGGCGCGAAGCGTCGAAGACCGCGTCGATGCGCTCCGGCGTTTCGCCTTTTTCCACAAGCTCGGCGATCCGCGTCCCGTCGACGACGAGCCCGTGCTCGGCGCTCTCGGCGAGAATGGCCAACGGGTTTTTGATCCAGATGCGCATAAGGCCCCGCGCCTGCCTACGTAGTCCTGCCCATTGCTACGTTGGATTGACTGCCGACCCTAATAGCAGCAGCTTGGCCTCGTTTCATCAAAGAGACCCGGAGAGAATATGTGAGCTTTCGCTCCACACCCTCTCTGGGCGCAGGCCGGCCGGGGAGGCGTTGGGGATGGAAACCGATCAAGAGCTCTTTGCGAAAGGACTTGCGACCTACCAAAAGGTCATGAGTCACAACTATATGGCGCACCGGGAGGTCTACGGTCTTCTCCACGACGTGCTCGTGTCCGAAGCGCCGAAGCAGTTCGTTTTTCTGGACATAGCATGCGGAACGGCTGCCGGATCGGCTCGGGCGCTACAGGACACGAACGTCACCCGCTACGTCGGCGTCGACATCTCGCAACCGTCGTTGGAAGTGGCCAAGGCGGAATTGAACACCCTTGCCTGTCCGATCGATCTCCGTTGCCAGAATTTTGTCGAGGCCGTCAACGCGTGGGAGGAACCGGTTCACGTCGTATGGGTCGGCCAGTCTCTTCACCATCTCCAGCGGACCGAGAAGCAAGACTTCATTCGGCGCGTTCACGCGATCCTGCCGCCCGACGGACTTTTCCTGATCTGGGAGTCGACCTGTCTCGAGGGGGAGGATCGCGAAGGATGGATGGAGCGGTTTCGACAGATGCGCCCTCGGTGGCCGATGATGACCGACGACGAATTCGCCGCTTTCGACAGCCACCATCGAGCGTCGGACTATCCGGAGACCGCAACGAGGTGGGCTGGCGATGGGGCGCGAGGCCGGATTCAGCCGCGTTGACGAGCTTCTGATGGCGCCCAGCAATTTGGCGCGGGTCTATCGCTACAGCAAGTGATAACGTTCGAAGCCGGACGACCGGCCAAACGTCCAACCCTCGCGGACCTTCGCGGCGCGGGGTTGCGGGCCGGCTATTGGTCCGTGAGCTGGCGGTCATCGGCCGGCGCCCGCCGCTGCGGCGGACGCCGCAGAAGGCCTACATCGGCGGGTCGACGCCATTCGTCCCGACAGCGACAAAGCCTGCGGCGAGCGCGCCATCGTCGCCGCGTTGGGCGGGAACGAAGACGCTCGCGCCGGGCTTCAGGTCCGCCTCCGTAGCGGGGCCGAAAGTGACGATCGGGATCCCGTCCGGAATTGAGATTTTCTTCTCCTTGCCGCCGCTGTAGGAAAGATCGAGCGTCCGCCCGTCCACGCCCTTGACCGCGTTGGTGACGGTCGCATTGGTCATCGAGCTTTTCGGCTTCAGGTCCCAAGGGTAGCTGCCCTCGCCGGTCCCTTTCATCGCGGGCGGAAAGACGAGCACCTCGACCGCCCCGTCTCCTCCCGCCGCCGTCGGGAGGGAGGCGATGCCGACAAAATCCCCCGGCTTGATGTCCTCCACCGACGCCTTGGCGATGCCAGCGACCCTCCAGCCGGGCTTGAGCGCCACCGCGGTGTTGGGGCCTTCGCGGGTCTTCACCGTGAGCGTCGACCCTTCGAGACCGACGATCGTACCGCGCACCCGCACATTTTCAGCTGCTTGCGCATGAGGCATGGCCAGAAAACCAAGGAACGCAAAGACAGCGCCCGACGTCAATTTGAGGTCCATCGCTTCAATTCTCCAAAAGAGCTGGTGAAAGCGCCCGCTATCCCAAGTCGGGCAAGCATGCTCAAACGCCTATCGCCGTCGCTTTATTCGGAGGTTCTGGCAATTCTCGCGGTTTTGTGATCGCCGCGAGGGGGGTTCGTTACGCGCCGATCCCTATCGCCGGCCCGCGTCAATCCTGTGCTATTCTGGCTGCTCTCCCGAGGCGCCATGCACGAGATTTCGAAAAATTGCGGCGATCCTCGCCGCCGACGTCGTTGGTTTCAGCCGCCTTGCGGGGGCTGACGAAGACCGCACGCTCGCGCGGCTGCGCGCGCTGCGCAGCGATCTGGTCGATCCGGCGGTCGGGGCGCATCACGGCCGGGTGGTCAAGCGCACCGGCGACGGTCTGATCGTGGAGTTCCGCAGCGTGGTGGACGCGGTGCGCTGCGCCATCGGAATTCAGAGCGGCATGACCGAGCGCAACACGGACGTGGCGCAGGAACAGCGCATCGAATACCGGATCGGCGTCCATCTCGGCGACGTCGTCGAAGAAGCCGACGGGGACCTGATGGGCGACGGAGTCAATATCGCGGCGCGGATCGAGAGCGTCGCCGATCCTGGCGGGATTTGCCTGTCGGAGGACGCCTGGCGACAGGTGCGCGACAAGGTGAAGGAGACTTTCGTCGATCGCGGCGAAAAGGCGCTGAAGAATATCGCCCGTCCGGTTCGCATTTACGCGCTCTCAGGCGCCCCCTCGCGCGACGCGAGAAACGAGCCCGCGCTCGCCCCTGCTCAACCGGCCGAGCCCGCCCGCTCGTCGATCGCCGTGCTGCCGTTCGCCAACATGAGCGGCGATGCCGAGCAGGAATATTTCGCTGACGGCATTTCCGAGGACATCATCACCGCGCTGTCGAAGCTGCCGCAGCTTTTCGTCATCGCCCGCAACTCGGCCTTCACCTTCAAGGGCAAGAACGTCAATGTCGGCGAGGTCGGCAAGAGCCTCGGCGTGCGTCACGTCCTCGAGGGCAGCGTCCGCAAGTCCGGCGGCCGGGTCAGGATCACCGCGCAGCTCATCGACGCGACCACCGGCGGGCACCTCTGGGCGGAGCGGTTCGATCGGGAGCTGACCGACATCTTCGCCGTTCAGGACGACGTAACAACCCATATCGTCTCGGCGCTCGAGCTCAACCTCAGCCGCGGCGATCGGAAGAGCATCGCCGTCGAACGCACCAACAATCAAGAGGCCTACGACTGCTTCCTGCGCGGGCGCGAGCTATGGTGGCGATTCACGCCCGAGGCAAACCGCGAGGCCGAGCGGCTGCTCAGGCGCGCAACCGCGCTCGACCCCGGATTTGTTCCGGCGTTCGCATTCCTCGCCGCGACGATGGCCAACGCCTATTCGAACGGGTGGAGCGACAAGCCGGCCGAAGCCCTCAAGGAGGCCGAGGAAGCGGCGCGTCAGGCGGTCAAGCTTGACGAGCGATACCCTTACGCGCTCTGGTCGCTTGGCATGACC
This sequence comes from uncultured Alphaproteobacteria bacterium, assembly GCA_963776665.1. GTDB lineage: Bacteria > Pseudomonadota > Alphaproteobacteria > Rhizobiales > Beijerinckiaceae > Roseiarcus. The sequence goes on along the minus strand of CAVZNQ010000020.1, from coordinate 69,538 downwards.
CTTTCCTGGGCGCGCCGCAACGAAGAAGCGCTTAGCGCCGCGGAGCGAGCGATTGCGTTCAATCCGAATTTCGCCGACGGGCACAGCATGGTCGGCGTCCAACTGAACTTTGCCGGCCGGCCGGCGGAGGCGGTCAGCTTCTTCGACCGCGCGATGGCGCTCGATCCCCATTTCAACAGCATCGTCCTCTATTTCCGCGCGCTCGCGGCCTATCAGCTTGGGCAATATGCGGAGGCCGTGGCCATGTTGAAGCGTCGCATCCTGCGCAGCCCCGAAACCGACACCTCCCGCGTGCTGCTGGCCGCCTGTTACGGCCAGATGGGCCTTGTCGACGAAGCTCGCGAGGCCTGGCGTGGGGCGCTCGCCGTCAATCCGGCCTATTCACTGGAACAGCGGCGCAACGTGCTGCCTTTCAAGAATCCGGCCGACTTCGAGCGCATCGTCGAGGGCCTGCGCAAGGCCGGGTTGCCAGGGACGTGACCCCCGCCCGGAAGGTTTCGTCACTCCCACCCCAACTCCCGGTTGGTCGGTCCGCGCGCGGCGACCACTTGCGCCCGGCGGCCGCGGATGATCGCCATCTTGGCGACCCCGGTCAGACCGGAACCGGCGTCGAGATTAAGTCGGAAACCGGCGATCTGGTCCTCGTGCGAGGCGTCGCGCCTGGCGTCGTTCGGGGTATGGCCATGCACGACAAAGCAGCCGCCGAAACCCCCGGGCCCTGGCCGATGATTGAGGAACGGCCAACGCACCCAGGCCCAGTGACGATCCTCGTCAAGGCTCGCCAGTGGGACGTTCCACGGAGCGGCGAGAAACGCCTCAAGATCGAAGCGCGGGTTGACGCCCGCGTGGACGAAGAGCAGGTCGCCGGAGCGCCAGCTCGAGCGCAAAGACTCAAGCCAGGCGCGCACGCGCTCCGGGAGCGAGGCGCGCACCGCCGCCAGCAACTCCCCGACATCCTGGGGCGGCTCGTCAGCCTCGAGAAATTCCACGATGGTCCGATCGCCGCCGTTGGCGATCCAGGTTTCAAGCGCGTCGACGGCGTCGCCCCACGGCGTCGCTGATTTCGAGCGCGAGCCGCATCATCGCCTCGTGATTTCCCATCAGCGCAATCCCTTCGTCGGCGCCGATGCGCTCCGCGGCGCCGATTGCAAGATCGATGGCGCCGAGGCTGTCTGGCCCGCGATCGACAAGGTCGCCGAGAAAGACGATTGCGCGTTTCTCGCGCCGTTTCGGCTCGCGCGCGGCTTCTTCGATGAGCGCCGCCAGAAGATCGGCCCGACCGTGAATATCGCCGACGGCGAAAATCTCCTTTTCCGGGCTTGGGCCGAACGGCAGCGCGAATTCCCGACGCTCGACGGCTGCGGACATGCAACAGGACCTTGTTCGAACGGAGCGAGCCTGTCAGCATTGCACGGCGGCGCCGGCGCACGCTAGGATCGCGTCATGTTTCTCCAGTTCTTCGCCAATCTGCGCGAGGCGCATGTGCCGGCGACGCCGCGCGAGTATCTTGACCTCATGCGCGCGCTCGAAGGCGATCTGGCTCGCATGTCGGTCGACGAATTCTATCGCCTGTCGCGCGCGCTCCTGGTCAAGGACGAGCGCAATCTCGACCGGTTCGACGTCGTGTTCGCCGCGACCTTCAAGGGCGTGCTGACGCTCGCGGCCGCCGTCGAGGCCAAGGCGTTGCCCGAAGAATGGCTGCGCCGCATGGCGGAGAAATATCTGAGCGCCGAGGAGCGGGCCGAGATCGAGAAGCTCGGGTTCGACAAGTTGATGGAGACGCTGCGCCAGCGCCTCGCCGAGCAGAAGGGGCGCCACCAGGGCGGCTCGAAATGGATCGGCACGGGCGGGACGTCGCCATTCGGCGCCTATGGCGACCATCCCGAGGGCGTGCGCATCGGCCAGGACAAGGGCCGCCGGGGCAGCGCCGTCAAAGTGTGGGACCGCCGGGAGTTCAAGGACTTCGACGGCGACGCCGAGCTCGGGCCGCGTAACATCAAGCTCGCGCTGCGCCGCCTCAGGCGATTCGCCCGCGAGGGCGCGGCCGAGGAACTTGATCTCGACGGCACGATCCGCTCGACCGCCGACAAAGGCTACATCGACGTCCTGCTCAGGCCCGAACGGCGCAACGCCGTCAAGGTGCTCCTTTTTCTCGACGTCGGCGGCTCGATGGATTGGCACGTCGAGGCGGCCGAGCAGCTGTTCTCAGCCGCCAAGAGCCAGTTCAAGCGGCTCGACCACTTCTACTTCCACAATTGCCTCTACGAGAGCGTGTGGAAGAGCAACCGCCGTCGCCATGACGAGCGGATCCCGACGCGTGACCTCATCAATTCCTACCGTCGCGACTATCGGGTCGTATTCGTGGGCGACGCCTCGATGAGCCCGCACGAGATCATGGCCCCGGGCGGCTCGGTCGAACATCTCAATCCGGAACCCGGGCGCATGTGGCTCGAGCGGGCGATTCTCGCCTGGCCGCGCACGGTGTGGATCAATCCGACGCCGCAGAGCCAGTGGAATCATTCGCTGTCGACGACGATGATCGCGGAGATTTTCCAGCACCGCATGTTCCCGCTGACGCCTGACGGCGTCGAAGCGGCGATGCGGGCGCTGGCCGCCTAGTGACGGCGAGCGGCGAGCGGCGTCCCCGCCGGCCGTCTGGTCACTCTCTGACCACCAGCACCGAACACGGCGCGTGACGCACGATCGTCGTGGCGTTCGAGCCGAGAAGATAGTCCGACATGACGGGACGGTGCGATCCGACGACGATGAGGTCGGCGCCCCATTCCGAGACCTCCTCCAAGAGTTCGTGATAGATGCCGCCCGCCCGCGTCGCCGCGCTCTTGCGCTCGGCCGTTAGATCGACGTTGGCGAGAATGACGTCGAGTTCGGCCTTTGCCCGCTTCTCCTGCTCCTCGTCGAAGTCCACCGGCACATATTCCATGAACGTGGCTGGAATGACCGGCAGGACATTGACCAGCCTGAGCTCGCCGCCGCCCGCTTTCGCCAGCTCGAGCGCCTGAGGAAGTCCCTTAGGAGCCGACTCCGACTCGGCGAGATCGACCGCAAGAACGATCCGCTTGTACATGACAACCCTCCCGCGGGACCGGAGGCCCCCGCTCCCTGAGCGTCCCGACGCTTGAACCTGAGCCGCTCTTTACCCTCTGGCAAGGCGCCTGAGGCAAAAAGCCTTGGGCGCGGGATGAGATCGCGCCGCTGGCCAGGGGCAAGGGACATCCGCAACGATAGTCATTGTTCCTTAGCCGACGGGTCGCTATAAGGCCGCGAAATTCCGCTCGGAAACAGGATTCGCCAATGAACGACGTCGCCGTTGAAAGCTATAGGCCCTCGGACGACGAACCGTTCATGAACGAACGACAGCGGGAATATTTCCGCCGCAAGCTCAATTCATGGCGCGAATCAATCCTGGCCGAAAGCCGCGACACCCTGACCGCCCTGCAGCAGGAGAGCGAGAATCATCCCGACTTCGCTGACCGCGCGTCCTCGGAGACCGATCGGGCGATCGAGCTCCGGGCGCGCGACCGGCAGCGCAAACTGATCGCCAAGATCGAGTCCGCGCTGGCGAGAATCGACGACGGCTCTTACGGCTATTGCGTCGAGACCGGCGATCCCATCTCGCTCAGGCGCCTTGACGCACGGCCGATCGCGACACTCTCCGTCGAGGCGCAGGAACGGCACGAGCGGCGCGAAAGAATTTATCGCGACGACTGACGGACCGATCACGCATTGACAATCGAAATTCACCCTGGATCAAACGCCGCCGCCCGCTAGGCTCGACGTCAGCTGGGCTTTTCGCGCCCAAGCAGGCGCGCCATTTCGGTCTCGAGCGAATCGAGATCAGCGAAAGGATCGTCGGTCTTCGCCGTCGCCCTTACGCTTGACGCTCCGTTTGGCTTATCGCCGAACGCGCGGACTTCTCCTAATTTCTGCGCGCCATCGGCCGATGGCGTTTTCACCGCCGGCCGCGCCGGAGGGGATGCAGGAACGGTCGCCGCTGCAATGGTCGCCGCAGGCGGCCTCGCGCGCGGGTCCTTGACCGCGCCCGCGGCGGCCGGCTCTGCCTTCCCCGGCTGCGGCGGCGCAGGCGCCGGAGCAGAGGGAGCCAGCGCATCGCCGGTGACCGGCGACGGTCTCGGGGGGACCTTCTCCGTCAGGCGGGTCACCGTCGCCCGATTGACGGGGCCGCTCGCGGGAACGATGGGCGGAGGCATCGCGGGACGCGCCGGCGCGGGACGTGGCGGCGGGGAACTGGACGGCTCCGGGGGAACCGGCTCCGGCGATTGCGCCGCCCGGGCCGGAGCAGAAGCGGGGGGTGGCGCCGCCTGCGGTTCGATTGGTTTGGTCGGAGGCGATGGGGCCAGGACGGGCGCTGGAGCTTTGGGGGCCAGGGCCGCGGGCGCGGCGGCCGGCGGAGGCGGCGCGGGCGCCTTCGGGGCGACGGCTGGAGCAGACGGCGGCGCCTTAGGAGCCGCGGGTGCGGGGGCGGCTGGCGCGGCCGCCGGGGCGGCGACCTTCGACGGCGGCGCTTCGGCGACGACCGGCGCGGCGGCCAGCGGCGTCTCGGTTCGCCGCGCGGACGCGCCCGGAGCAAGCAGAGGCGAGGCCTGGTTATTGTCTCTCGCCTGGGTCAGTGCGCGGTTGATCTGCGACTCGACGAGAACGTCGTTCGGCCCGCCGATCATGACCAGATGCTCGACATTGTCGCGCCGAACGAGGACCAACTGCCGTTGGCCGTCGAGGCTGAACGCATCGACGAGCCCCAGCCGCGGCTGGCGGGTCCGTCCGCCCGGAACGCGCAACCGGTGGGCGAACGCGAATCGGTAAAGGATCGCCAGCACGATGAGCGCGGCGATGCCGCACGCCGCCAGAAACCCTGTCTGGATGACCCGATTATCCGCGAACGGAAGCTGATCCAACCACTGCATGCCCAATCCAAAACTCCCGCCGAGCGCGCGACAACCTGCTCTTCAGCTTCGGCTTTCGAGCGTCGGCTACGCCGCGCCGCCTAGAAGCGAGATTGCCGCCGACCCAAGGACTGGGCTGGCGCGTCGCCCACACTGGCGCCTCCCGCGCGCGCCGAATCCGTCCGGCGCTACTGTGACATTCATAACAAAACGCGATCCCGTTGAAAACTGGGGCATTCACCCCACTTTCGCCCAAGTTCGGCCGTTCGCCGTCAAGACATCGGACGCCGCCCATGGTAGCACACGCGCGATCGTGATCGACTCGGCGCATTCAACTTCGGCAATGTCCTTTCGGGGTTTGAGCCTCAAATGAAATCGGCGCCGCCTCCTCCGGTGGACAGAATCGAGCGGACCGTCAATCCGCTCGCGCTCGCGATCCTCATAGTCTGCCTCGCCGGCGCTCTCCTGGCCCTGTGGCTTGCGCCGAGCGCCATTGGCGCGACGCTGCTGACCTGGATGATCGTCATCCTCGCTGTTTGCGGCGCTTTCGGCTTGCTCTTGTTCGCCTTCGGCCTGCTGCAATTCCCGACCCGGGCGGCGCGCCTCGACACCACCAAAGCGATCGCCGACTCCAATCCCGACGGAATCCTGGTCACCGGCCGCGAGTCGCGAATCATCTACGCCAACGAGGCCTACCGCGCCCTCTCTGGCGCGCGCGCCGCCGGCGACCTGCGTCCAGTCGAGCGTCTTTTCACCGGCTCCCCCGACGTCTCCGAGTCGGTCTATCGCCTGTCCCAGGCGGCCAAGTCCGGAGCGCGGGCAAGCGAGGAGTTGCGTCTCTCGCCGCCGCCGAGCGGCGAGGGCGAGGTCGCTTGGTACCGCATTCGCGTTCGCCCGCTGGAGGGCGCGGCGAAGGACGGGATGATGGCGTGGACGGTGTCGGACGAGACGCGCGACCACGATCGGCACGAGACCTTTTTCCAGGACCTACAGCACGCGATCGACTATCTCGACCACGCGCCCGCCGGGTTCTTTTCCGCCGAGCCCGACGGCGCGATCGCCCATATGAACGCCACTCTAGCCGGGTGGCTCGACTACGATCTCGCCCAGTTCGGCGTCGGCCGGCTCAAGATCGACGACATTGTCGCCGGAGACGGCGGAGCGATGCTCGCCATGATGTCCGGCGGACCGGGCGAAGTGACGACGCAGCAGTTCGACGTCGACCTCAAGCCCCGCCAGGGCCGGGTGCTGCCGGTGCGCATCCTCCACAAGGTGGCTTTTTCCAGCGACGGCGCGCCTGGTCCGTCGCGCTCGCTGGTGCTCAACCGCGCGCCTGGCGACATCAAGGGCGAGGACCTGCGCGCTGCGGAAGTGCGTTTTGCGCGCATTTTCAACTCGACGCCGGTGGCCATCGCGGCGGTCGACGCCGCTGGCGCGGTGTTGCGTCCGAACGCCGCATTTGCGCGGCTTGCCCAGACGGCGCTCAAGACCGACGCGTCCAAGGGACGGCTGTCGATCTTCGACCTGGTCGCCGAGCGCGATCGCGCCGCTTTGGGCGCGTCGATCGAAGCGGCCGCCCAGGGCAAGGGCGAGATCGCTCCGCTCGACGTGTCGCTGGAGGCGGCGGGCGCCGCGCGTTCGGCCCGCCTCTTCGTCTCGGCGGCCGATCCGAAGACCGACGAGGGCGCAAGCGCGACCATCTTCGCGCTCGACACCACGGAGCAGAGCACGCTCCAGGAGAACCTCGTCCAGAGCCAGAAGATGCAGGCGATCGGCCAGCTCGCCGGCGGCGTCGCACACGACTTCAACAATGTGCTGACCGCAATCATCGGTTATTCCGATCTTCTGCTCGCCAATCACCGCCCGACTGATCCGTCCTTCCAGGACATCATGCAGATCAAGCAGAACGCCAATCGGGCGGCAGGGCTGGTGCGGCAATTGCTCGCCTTCTCTCGCCGCCAGACCTTGCGTCCCCAGACGCTGCAGCTCAACGACGTGCTGTCGGAACTGCAGATGCTGCTTCGCCGGTTGGTCGGCGAGACAATCCCGCTCGACGTCGTCTATGGACGCGACCTGTGGCAGGTGAAGGCCGACCTCAACCAGTTCGAGCAGGTGATCGTCAATCTCGTGGTCAATGCCCGCGACGCCATCACAGACGGCGGCAAGATCACACTGCGCACACGCAACTTTCCCGCCTCCGAATGCGCCGAATTGAAAGAGATGGCGGTCGTTCCCGCCGACTACGTGCTGGTCGAGGTCCAGGACACCGGCCACGGCATTCCGCCCGAGGTCCGGGCCAAAATCTTCGAGCCGTTCTTCACCACCAAGGACGTCGGCAAAGGCACTGGCCTCGGACTCTCGATGGTCTACGGCATCATCAAGCAGACCGGCGGCTATGTATTCTGCGACAGCGAGCCGGGCCAAGGCGCGACGTTTCGCATTCTTCTGCCCCGGCGTCAGGGCGACGACGCGGACGAGCCGGTCAAACAAGAGGCGGCCAAGCCGGCCGCTGACCTGACGGGCCGCGGCGCGATCCTCCTGGTCGAGGACGAGGAGGCGGTGCGCGCCTTCGCCTCGCGCGCGCTTGCGTCTCGCGGCTATACGGTCCTGGAGGCGGAGACTGGCCTCGACGCGCTCAGGGTCGCCGAGACGGCGGCAGAACCTATCGACCTCATCGTCTCGGACGTGATCATGCCGGAGATGGACGGACCGACGATGCTCACCGAGTTGCGCCGGCGCGGATTGACCGCCAAGGTCGTCTTCGTCTCCGGCTACGCCGACGACGCGTTCGCGCGCAACCTTCCGGAGGGCCAGGAATTCGTGTTCCTGCCCAAGCCGTTCTCGCTCAAGCAACTCATCGAGACCGTCAAGGGGTTGATGAATTGACGAGCGCCGCCTCGCTCTGAGGTTCATCCAGGGAGCTGACTGTCGATGCGTTTTCAAGGCACCGCCACATACGTGGCGGGCGATGAACTCAAGACTGCGGTCAACGCCGCAATTGCGCTCGAGCGCCCGCTGCTCGTCAAGGGCGAGCCCGGCACCGGCAAGACGCTGCTGGCGCAGGAGATCGCGGGCGCGCTCGGCGCCCCCTTCATCGCCTGGCACGTCAAGTCGACGACCCGCGCCCAACAGGGCCTGTACGAATATGACGCCGTCTCGCGCCTGCGCGATTCGCAGCTCGGAGACCCGCGCGTCTCCGACATCGCCAATTACATCCGGCGCGGCAAGCTGTGGGAGGCCTTCGCATCGCCCGAACGCCCGGTGCTGCTGATCGACGAGATCGACAAGGCGGATATTGAATTCCCCAACGATCTCCTGCTCGAGCTCGACCAGATGGAGTTTCACATCTACGAGACCGGCGAGACGGTGAAAGCTCGTCTTCGGCCAATCGTCATCATCACCTCGAACAACGAGAAGGAGCTGCCCGACGCATTCTTGCGCCGCTGCTTTTTCCACTACATCCGCTTTCCAGACGCCGAGACGATGGGCAAAATCGTCGAATCCCACTATCCGTCGATCAAGCCGCGGCTGGTCGAGGAAGCGATGCGGTCGTTCTTCGCCGTACGGGAAATGCCGGGGCTGAAGAAGAAGCCGACCACATCGGAGCTGCTCGATTGGCTGAAGCTCCTTCTCAACGAAGACATACCCCCAGAGGCTTTGCGCGAGCGCGACGCCAAGAAGCTGATCCCGCCCCTCCACGGCGCGCTGCTCAAGAACGAGCAGGATGTGCATCTGTTCGAGAAGCTCGCCTTCTTGAGCCGGCGGGAGCGGTAGGCACGAGCGGGCCCAGGCGCAGCCCGACGGATTGACATTCGTTTTCCGCCGGCTTGCGAATCCCGGAGCCGTCGAGCAATCTTCGCTCATGCGCCGGTTGTTCCTCATTCGCCACGCCAAGACGGAGCCCCACGTCGGGCGCGACGACTACGAGCGCAGGCTGACCGATCGCGGCCGCGCCGACGCCCGGCGGGTCGCCGCGGCGCTGGCCGCGCGCCGCATGATTCCGGACCTTCTGGTTCATTCCGGCGCCGCCCGCGCCAAGGAGACGGCGGAGATCTTCGCGGCCGAGTGGCCGCGACGCGTCGAGCTCATGGAGGATGCCGGGCTCTATGACGCCACCGAAACCATGCTGCTCGCCCGCGCCCGCGCGCTCCCTGACGCCCGCCGGCGCGTCGGCCTCGTCGGCCACAATCCCGGGCTTGGCGATCTGGCGGCGGCGTTGACCGGCTCCGGCGCCGAGCCGGAGATGCGCCGCCTCGCGGCCAAATATCCTACCGGCGCCGTCGCGGCGCTCGATTTTTCCATCCGCCGCTGGGAAGACGTCGAGCGGAAGTCGGCGATGCTGGCGCTTTACCTGACGCCCTCGGAACTCGAGGCCGGCGGCGACTAGAAAGCGGGGCGCGAGGCGCCGCGCGCCGGAGAACGACCAGCACTCTCGCGAGGACGACAGCAGATGGAACAATACGACGGAAAGCGGGCGGTCGTCACCGGCGGCACGAGCGGGATCGGGCTCGCGACCGCGAAGCTGCTCATCGCCCGGGGAGGCCGCGTTCTGGTCACCGGGCGGTCGAAGGCCGGCCTCGCTCCGGCCCGAGCGGAGCTCGGCAAGAACGCGATCGTGATGGAAAGCGATGCGGCGTCGCTCGCCGATATCGATGCGCTTGCCGATCGGGTGAAGTCCGAATTCGGAACATTCGACCTCCTGTTCGTCAACGCCGGCCAAACGGGCTTCGTGCCGTTCGAGAGCATGACCGAGGCCGTCTACGACCAACTGCTCACGGTCAACGCCAAGGGCGCCTATTTTGCGGTCCAGAAGCTTGCCCCAATGATGATCGAGGGCGGCGCCGTCGTTCTCACCACCTCGATCGCGGATGTGAAAGGTTTTCCCTCGGCCAGCGCCTACGCGGCCAGCAAGGCGGCGCTACGTTCGATGGCGCGTTCGTTTGCGAGAGAGCTTCTGCCGCGCGGCATCCGCGTCAACGCGGTAAGTCCGGGTCCCGTCGACACGCCGATTATCGACAAGGCCGCGTCAAAGGATGCGGCCGACCGGATCAAGCTTGAGCTGCGCGAGGCCAATCCGATGAAGCGCTTCGGCCGTCCGGAGGAAGTGGCCAAGGCGGTCCTGTTCCTTGCGTTCGAGGCGACGTACACGACCGGAGCCGAACTCCCCGTGGACGGGGGCGCCTCCCAGCTTTGACGCGGGGGTCGAGGCCTGGCCACTGTCCAAATCAGCGGACGCCGCCTAAATAGGCTCCCCGGTTTGCGCGTGCGGATTTTCCCTTGCCAGGTTTCAGCGATCTCGTGTTCGAGGCGGGGCTCGTCGCCCGCTCGATCGGCGATTATTTCTCCGGCGGGGCGCTCCGCCTCGGCGTAACTGGCCTGTCGCGGTCGGGCAAGACGGTGTTCCTTACCGCGCTCATCAACAATCTTATCGCCGGCGCGCGGCTGCCGGTTTTGGCCGCCTCCGCCGAGGGGCGCATCATGCGGGCGAGGCTCGAGCCGCAGCCGGACGACGCGGTGCCGCGATTCGCATACGAAGAGCATCTGGCGAGTCTCTCGGGGCCGGATCGACGCTGGCCGCAATCGACCCGCCGCATCGCTGAGCTGCGGCTCACGATCGAGTTCGAGAGAGCCGCCGGCTGGGGGGCGCGGAGCTCGAGCCTCAAGCTAGATCTCGTCGACTATCCGGGCGAATGGTTGCTCGACCTGCCTTTGCTCGACAAAAGCTACGCCGAATGGTCGCGCGAGACCGTTGCCGCAAGCGAGACCCCGGCTCGCGCGCCGCTGTCGGAGAAATGGCGCGAGGCGCTTGTCGGCCTAGACCCGCAAGCCGACGCCAGCGAGGACGCGGCGCGGCGGATCGCCGCACTCTTCACCGCCTACCTCAAGCGGGCGCGCGACGACGTCTATGCGCTTTCGACCCTGCCGCCCGGCCGATTCCTGATGCCGGGCGACCTCGAGGGCTCGCCGGCCCTGACGTTCGCTCCGATCGCTCTCGGCGACGACGCTTCGATCGCGACCGGTTCCCTCGCGGCGATGATGGCTCGCCGCTACGAGGCCTATAAGGCGCATGTGGTGAGGCCGTTCTTTCGCGACCATTTCGCCCGGCTCGACCGGCAGATCGTTCTGGTCGACGCCCTCTCGGCGCTCAACTCCGGTCCCGCGGCGCTCTCCGATCTCGAGAATGCGCTCTCCCAAGTCATGCGCGCCTTCCGCGCCGGACGATCTTCGTACCTGGCTTCGATCTTCCGCCCCCGCATCGACCGCATTCTGTTCGCGGCGACCAAGGCCGACCATCTGCACCATACGAGCCATGACCGGCTGGAGGCGATCTTGCGCGCGCTCACGCGAAAGGCGATCGCGCGCGCCGAGGGAGTCGGGGCCGAGATCGACGTGATTGCGCTCGCTGCGATCCGCGCCACCCGCGAAGCTGAAATAAAGACGGGCGGCGAGACGCTCGACGCCATCATCGGCGTGCCTGAAAAGGGCGAGACGATCGGCGGTCAGGTTTTCGACGGCGTCGCTGAGGCCGCCGTCTTTCCCGGCGAATTGCCGGGCGACCCTGACGCAATCTTTGAGGGCGACGCGATCGCGCTGCCCGAAGCCGACAATGACTGGCGCTTCGTCCGCTTCCGCCCGCCCCTCGCCCAGCGCGGCGAGCCCGCGCCGCAGATCCGGCTCGACCGTGCGTTGCAATTCCTGATCGGGGACCATCTCGCGTGAAAGTGCGCCCTCCCCGGCCCCGCGCCTTCCGCCTCGACGACCGGCGCATCGCCGTCGACGATCAGCCCGCGCCTTACGCGCCCGAAGCCATCATACGCTCGCAGCACGAGCCGATTCCCTCAGCCGGACCGCCAGCGCCGATCGACGAAGCGGAGCTTAAGGTCGAGGCGGCGCAGAAATCGGGCCTCATCGCCCGCTCGCGCTTCTCGCTCGCGCGTCTCGCCTGGACGGGGCTCGGCGGCCTGGTGTCGCTCGCGCTCGGACTGTGGGCGACGAACCTCGTCGAGAGCCTGTTCGCTGAAAGCGGAGTCGCTCGGAATAATCGGGCTCGTCTTCGGCCTCGTGTTCCTGGTCGGCCTCATCGGGGTCGCGACGCGCGAGATCATCGCCGTCGGGCGCCAGACGCGGATCGCCGAACTGCACATGGCTCTCGCCCGCACCCGCGCCGACGACGATCGCGCCGCCGCGCGCCGCCTCGTCGGCCAGCTCGTCGCGCTCTATCGCAACCGGCCGGAGACGGCGCGAGCGCGGGCCGAGGTTGAGGACGCGATGCGGGCGATCATCGACGGACGAGACCTCATCGACGTCGCCGAACGTGCGCTGCTGAGGCCGCTCGACGCGAAGGCTGAGGGCGAGATCGCCGCCGCCGCCAAGCGGGTGTCGCTGGTGACCGCGATCAGCCCGCGCGCGGTGCTCGACGTCATCTTCGTCGTCGCCCAGATCGTACGGCTGGTGAGACGTATCGCCGAGATCTACGGCGGCCGGCCCGGCCTCCTCGGCCTTATCAAACTCGCTCGCTCGATCGGCGCCCACATCGCCATCACCGGCGGCATGGCGGTCGGCGACAGTCTGCTGCAGCAGCTGGTCGGCCACGGGATCGCCTCGCGGATATCGGCCCGCATGGGCGAGGGCGTCCTTAACGGGCTGCTCACGGCGCGGGTGGGACTATCCGCCCTCGCCGTCTGCCGTCCGGCGCCGTTCTCGGTCGACAAAGCCCCCGGCGTCTCCGAGGTCGCGCCTTTCCTGTTCAGCAAGGGGGAGTGATTTTACCGAGACGGGTCGCCGGCCTTAATCCACCGGCTTCGACCCATCCGGCTCGACTGGTCGCCAGCACGCCGGTATGGACGTCGAACCAATAGCCCTGCAGCACAAGCCGGTTGGCGGCGACCGCTTCAGCAATCCACGGAAAGGTCATGAGATTAGCGAGCGAGAGCCGCACCACCTCGGCCTCGATCCGCTCGAGCCGTCCCGTCCGGCTTGTCGCCAGCCGCAGCGACCGCGGGAGCGCCGATCTCCACCCATGACGCGATGAAATCACGCGCCTGAGGCGGGGCGCCGTAGGCCATGGCTTTCACCCCGCCGCATTGCCCGTGCCCGAGCACGACCACGCGCGCGACCTTGAGAACCTTGACGCCGAATTCGAGCGCGGCGCTGGTGCCGTGGTGGCCGGGGTCGGGGCTGTAGCGCGGCACAAGCGCCGCGACATTGCGCACCACGAACAATTCGCCTGGCACCGCGGAAAACACCGTCTGAGGGTCGACGCGCGAATCCGAGCAGGCGATCACCATCGCCTCCGGGCTCTGGCCCCAGTGCGCCAGGGCCTCGTAGCGCGCCCGCTCGGCCGGCCAGACGTCGGCGCGAAAGCGGCGATAGCCTTCGATCAGCGGATCCATGGGGCCTCGCGGCGCTCGGCGGAAATGCTGCACCGCGATAAGGCGCCGGCGGCGGCGGCGCAAGGACGCTTCGCGCCGCGGCCGGGGCCGAAGCCGAAACAACCCCAATGATCAGCTCGCGTGTTTAGCGCCCGACAACCGGGAGTCCCCATGCCCCGAGGCGGCTGCAACCCGTGAACTCGCCTCCTGGTCGGGCTGGGGCGAAGAGGCGCGGTCTCACCTTGAGTTACCGCGATCCCGGTGATGCGCGCCTTTTTCGCTGGCGAAGGCGGATCGGCCAAGGTTACCTTTCCAGCCCGCCCGGACGCCGGGCGCCAACAGCGAGAGAGCCAATGATCCGAGTAGTCGCCGTCATAACGGCCAAGCCCGGCCGCCGCGACGAGATCCTGGCGGCGTTTTGCGCCAACGTCCCGGCGGTCAGGGCGGAGCGGGGATGCATTGAATATGCGGCGCACATCGATGCAGCGGGCATCGGGCCGTTTCAAGCGAAGTTCGGCCCCGACACTTTCGCCGTGCTCGAAACCTGGGCGAGCCCCGACGCGCTGGCGGACCACATCGCGGCTCCCCACATGGCGGCCTATGGCAAGAAAATCAAAGATTTGATCGCCAGCCGCGCCATTCACGTCCTATCGGCGATCGACTAGCGCCTCTTGACGCCTGCCGCACCGGAGGTCGGCGCGGCGCCCTTGCGCGCCCGCCTTCTTTCGCGTATGAGCCCGCCCCTTGAGAACCGCCCGGCCGTAAGGGCTGCCGTGGCGGTTCTTTTCGCTCGCGCGAACGGGGCTCATCGCCCCGCCGAATGTCAAGAAGGCGTCAAGCCTTGAGGAGAGCCAAATGCCCAAGTTGAAGACCAAATCGGGCGCCAAAAAGCGCTTCAAACTCACCGGGACCGGCAAGGTCGTCTACGTCCAGCGCGGCAAGCGCCATGGCATGATCAAACGCACGCCCAAGCAGATCCGCGATCTGCGCGGCACGTCGGTCCTGTTCAAGACCGACGGCGACAAGGTCAAGAAATTCTACCTGCCGAACGGCTGAACCTTTTCCCGGAGGATTGAATCATGTCGCGCGTCAAGAGGGGCGTAACGTCCCACGCCAAGCACAAGAAGGTGTTGAAGGCCGCGAAGGGCTTCTTCGGCCGGCGCAAGAACACCATCCGCGCCGCGAAGGCCGCGGTCGACAAGTCGATGCAATACGCCTATCGCGACCGCAAGAACCGCAAGCGCGAGTTTCGAGCGCTGTGGATTCAGCGCATCAACGCGGCGGCGCGCGAGCATGGGCTGACCTACAGCCGGTTTATCTCCGGCCTCGCGGCGGCGGGGATCGAGGTCGATCGCAAGGTTCTGTCCGATCTGGCCATTTCGGAGCCTGCGGCGTTTGCCGCGATCGTCGAGCAGGCGAAAGGCTCGCTGCCCAAGGCGGCGTAGGCTCTCCTACCCTTCCTCCAAAAGGAGAAGGTGGCGCGAAGCGCCGGAGGAGCGGTCGCGCAACCGAGCGCGGTTCCAGGGCGAGCGCCGCCGCGCGGATCACGTTTGAAGGAGCCCTCATCCGTCATGCTTCGCATGGCGCTTCCCCCGCCACGAGGAAAGCGCGCGCTTAGACGGTTGGGTCCAGAGCATGACTGATCGAGATACCCAAAGAGAGCAAATCCGCGTCGCGGCCAACAACGCGATCGATGCGGCGACCAACACAGCGGAGCTGGAGGCCGCCCGCATCCGGTTTCTCGGAAAGAAAGGCGAGATTACCCTTCTTTACAATGACCTCGGTTCAATGACCCTCGAGCAACGAAAGTCCGAGGGCGCGGCGAACAACGCGCTAAAATTCGGGGTCGAGGAAAAGCGGAGACAGAAAGAAGCCAAGCTCAAGGCTGACGAACAGAACAGCGAGCTCAAGCGCCAGGCGGTCGACGTGACTCTGCCCGTCCGCTTGCCGGGGATAGAGACCGGGCGCATTCATCCGATCAGCCAGGTCATGGACGAGATCGTCGCCATTTTCGCCGACATGGGCTTTTCGGTCGCCGAAGGACCGGACATCGAGACCGACGACTACAATTTCACCAAGCTCAACTTCCCGCTCGGCCACCCCGCGCGCGACATGCACGACACATTCTTTCTCGCCCCGGACGCACACGGCGAGCGCAAGGTTCTACGCACCCATACAAGCCCGGTCCAGGTGCGCACGATGCTCGCGCAGAAGCCGCCGATCCGCATCATCTGCCCCGGCCGCACCTACCGGCGCGACGCCGACCAGACGCACACGCCGATGTTCCACCAGGTCGAGGGGCTCGTCGTCGACGATCGCGCGACCCTGGCCAACCTGAAGTGGGTTTTGGAGGAATTCTGCAAGGCGTTCTTCGAAGTGCCGCACGTGGGCATGCGCTTCCGCCCGAGCTTCTTCCCTTTCACCTCGCCCTCGCTCGAGGTCGACATACAGTGCCGCCGTTCAGGCAGCGAGATTCGCTTCGGCGAGGGCGACGACTGGCTCGAAGTCCTCGGCTGCGGCATGGTCCATCCCAACGTGTTATCGAATTGCGGCATCGATCCCGAGCGCTATCAGGGCTTCGCCTGGGGTTTGGGGCTCGACCGGGTGGCGATGCTGAAGTACGGCCTGCCGGACTTGCGCGACTTCTTCGACGCCGACCTCCGCTGGATCAATCACTACGGCTTCAAACCGCTCGACATCCCGACGCTCGACGGGGGATTGAGCGGATGAGCCCGTTTCAGTATCGAATTGATGGGCGATGAAATTCACCCTCTCCTGGCTGCTTGACCACCTCGACACATCGGCCTCGCTCGCCGAGATCGTCGACACGCTGACCCGCGTCGGTCTCGAAGTGGAGAGCGTCGACGATCCGAGCCGTAAATACGATGGCTTCGTGGTTGCTTCCGTCATCGAGGCCAAGCCGCATCCCAACGCCGATCGGCTCAGGGTCTGCATCGTCGAAGCGGGCCAAGGGCCGGTGCAGGTCGTCTGCGGCGCGCCGAACGCCCGCACGGGGATGAAAGGCGTGTTCTCGCCGGTCGGCACGTATATTCCCGGCAAGAAGATCACGCTCGCCAAGGGCGTCATCCGCGGCGTCGAATCGAACGGCATGCTGTGTTCGGCGGCGGAGCTCGAGCTCAGCGACGATCACAACGGCATTATCGAGCTTCCCGACGACGCGCCCGTGGGCGTCGCCTACGCCCGCTTCGCCGGGCTCGACGATCCGGTCATCGACGTCGCTGTGACGCCGAACCGTCCTGACGCGACAGGCGTCGCCGGCATCGCGCGCGATCTCGCCGCGGCGGGTTTGGGCCGCCTGAAGACGCCGGCGCCGAAGCCGCTCGCCGGGGCGTTCGACTGCCCGACCGGCGTCCATCTCGATTTCGCCCCCGCCGACAAGCATCTCTGCGCCGCTTTCGCCTTGCGTCTCGTGCGCGGCGTCACGAATGGCCTTTCGCCCGAATGGATGCAGAAGCGGCTGCGTGCGATCGGCTTGAGGCCGATCAGCGCCCTCGTCGACATCACCAATTACATCACCTTCGACCGCGGACGCCCCCTTCACGTGTTCGACTTAGCCAAGGTCGAGGGCGCTCTGACCGTGCGCCGCGCCCGCCCCGGGGAGAGCGTGCTTGCGCTCGATGGCAAGTCATACACGCTCGACGAGTCCATGGTCGTAATAGCCGACGCCAACGGCGTCGAATCGATCGCCGGAATCATGGGCGGCGAGCACTCCGGCTGCGACGAGGCGACGCGCGACGTTCTGATCGAGAGCGCTCTGTGGGACCCGGCGAATATCGCCCTGACCGGACGGAAGCTCGGGATAGGCACCGACGCGCGCTACCGGTTCGAGCGCGGCGTCGACCCCGAGTTCTGCGTGCCCGGATGCGATCTGGCGGCCGAGTTCGTGCTTTCCATCTGCGGCGGCGAGCCGTCGCGCATGGTGGTGGCGGGCGATCCGTCGCCGCCGCGGCGTTCGGTTCCCTTCCCTTATAGCGAGGTCAAGCGGTTGCTCGGCGTCGATATCCCGCGCGAGGAAGGTGAAGCGATTCTTCGCCGATTGGGCTTCGGAGTCGAAGACGGGCGCGTTCTTGTCCCATCCTGGCGCCCCGACATCCAGGTGAAGGCTGACGTCGTCGAGCAAATTCTGCGTATTGCCGGCGTCGACCGCGCGCCACTGACCCCCCTGCCCCGGCTCGACGACGGCGTGGCGAAACCGGTGTTGACGCTCCTGCAGAAGCGGACCCGGCTCGCCCGGCGCACGCTGGCTGGACTCGCGCTGCGCGAGGCGGTGACCTGGTCGTTCGTCTCCAAGACCGCGGCGGAGCTGTTCGGCGGCGGCTCGCCCGCGCTCGCGCTCGCCAATCCCATGGCAGCCGATCTTTCCAACATGCGTCCGAGCCTCGTTCCGGGCCTCGTCGCCGCCGCCGAGCGCAACGCGCGCCGGGCCGTGAGCGATGTCGCGCTGTTCGAGGTCGGGCAGGTGTTTCTCGGACCAGGCGAAAACGACCAGCGGGTCGCCGCTGCGTCCGTGCGGCGCGGCAGGGCCAAGGCGGACGGCGATGGCCGGCATTGGAGCGGCGGCGGCCTCGTCGACATCTTCGACGCCAAGCGCGATGCCATAACGCTTCTCTCCGCGTTCGGCGTTGGCGCTAACGCGGTGCAGATCGTTCCGGGCGGTCCGGCGTTTCTCCATCCCGGCCGTTCGGCGACGCTTCAATTCGGGCCGAAGGCCGTCCTCGGGTGGTTTGGACAGCTGCACCCGAGCGCCCTGGAAGCGCTTGACGCCGAGGGTCCGATCGTCGCCTTCGAGATCATCCTCGACTCTGTTCCGGGGCCGAAGGCGAGGCCGACCAAGACCAAGCCGAAGCTCGACCGTTCGGATTTCATGCCAGTCGACCGCGATCTGGCGTTCGTGGTCGACGCCGCCGTGCGCGCCGGCGACATTGTCAGGGCGGCGGAGAGCGCCGAGCGCTCGCTCATCGCCAAGGTTGGCGTCTTCGACGTCTATCAGGGGGAAGGCCTGTCGGAGGGATCGAAATCGGTCGCCATCCACGTGATCCTGCAGCCGCGCGACCGGACCCTCACCGACGCCGAAATCGACGCCTCGATGTCGAAGATCGTGGCCGAGGTGTCGAAGCGGACCGGCGCGACGCTGCGGAGCTGACGCGATGGCCGCGCGCGCTGCAACGATTGCGTTTTGCCTCGCCGCTCTGACGTCAGCCGGGCGCGCCCTCGCCGAAGACGATCCGTCCTGCGCGCAATACCAGGAGCCGATGGCCTACAACGCCTGTCTTGCCCGACACGGCCCGAAGGCGAGCGACGTCGGGGCGCATTCCGGCGCAGCCCCACGAGGCGACGCCCGCACGCCGGCTCCCGGATTCAGCCGCTGGCCGCACGCCCAGCGCGCTCACGGGCGCGTGCACATGGAGTTCCACGTCCGCTGAGCAGCGTTTCAAACCGGTGAGCGCGGCGCCCGGGCGTTGCGGAAAGCGCAGGCGCCGCGCTCTATGCCCCGCGCGGTGGGAGATCGGCGCGGGACCCGCGTTTGGCGCCCGGCCCCTGGGCGCGGCGACGCGGCATCTGAACTTTGGTCCGGGGCGAACCTGGTGATCGACCCCTCCCCCTCCAGTTAATCGGGAGCGCCGCCACGAACCACGTTCCGAATACAGCGACATTGAGCCGCCGGCTGTGAGCCCGATCACACTGCCGCCATTGACCGCCCAAAGCCGTGGATTGCGTCATGGCCCAAAAAATCGACGGCGGCGTCTCCCCAATAATGGCGGCTCAAACCCGCCGCAGCCGCCTCAAACCCGCTTGACGCAGCGGCAAAGCTCGGCCACCGTCGAGGTCAATCATCGGCGGGCGCGATGATGTTACCGAATTCGCTTTCAGCACACCCCTGTTTCAAAACGCTCGATCCTGAATCTTGCCGGATTCTCGATCGCCACTGCGCATGGATAAAGACGGCGGCGGGCGCATGGGTGGTTGGTCAGACATCCGATGATCGCGACGTCTATTTCGTCATGAGCGGCCGCCTGAGGGCGGTGCTGCACGGGGTCCGGCAGGATCTCATTTTCAACGACATGGAAGCCGGTTCGTTCTTTGGCGATTTGGCCGCTCTCGACGGGGGCCCCCGCTCGCTCAGCGTTTTCGCAGTCAACGATTCGCTGGTCGCGAAAATGCCATGTGCGGTTTTCGTTGAGACGGTATTCACCCACCGCCCGCTCGGCGAAGCGGTCGTCGCGACGCTGGTCGCGCGCAATCGCTCGATGACGCGCAGGGTCGGAGAACTCGGCGCGCTCGACGTCCGCAGCCGCGTCCATGCTGAGCTGTTGCGGCTCGCACGTCCCGATCGCGAGAATCCGAAGCGTGCGATCATCCACTCGCCGCCAAATCAGTCGGAGCTAGCGTCGCGTATCAATACGCGGCGGGAAACCGTGTCGCGCGAGATCAACGCCATGGAGCGCGAAGGTCTGATCGAGCGCCGGCGAGGGGCCATTGTCATCACTGACGCCCTCAGGCTCAGCGCCAGGCTAGAAGCAGTGGTCACCGCCTAGTCCAGCCTCGCGCCGGCGGGGGACGCGGCTAGGCGGCCCTGGATGGCCGTTCACGGCGCTGTGATTGGAACCCTTTTCCCATTTGTGATTTAGAAAATGATGGGCCGCCGCCGGAGCTTCTTCCGGTTGGCCGCACAGCCATGGCGGCCCATGCAACGGTTGCGGGAGTGCAAGCGCGGAGAGGATTTACGAGACGTCGTCTCGCGGCGCGGACTTTTCGAGCCAGAGCTGCAGGCCCAGAGACCGCCCCCGGCTCTGGGCCTGTTTTGCTGGAACGTGCGCGCATCAGATCGTCTGGTTGTAGGTTCCGACCTCGGGGTTCTCGCGTAAGATCCGGTCGACCGCTTCAAACATCGCCAGCATGCCCGCTTCGGACGTCGGGCTCTCGACAACGACTGTCAATTCCGGCTTGTTTGACGACGCACGGACGAGCCCCCAGGCGCCGTCGTCGACGGTGACTCTCACCCCGTTGACGGTGACGAGGTCGTGAATTGGCTGACCGGCCAGCGGCTCGCCCCGCGCCTGCATCGCCTTGAACCGCCGGGCGACGCGATCCGCGACGGCGTATTTGACCTCGTCGGCACAGGTAGGCGACATCGTCGGCGAGGCCCAGGTCCTGGGCAGGTCGCGATAGAGATCGGACATCGACTTTCGTGGGTTTCGGTCGAGCAGATCGAGGACTGCGATCGCGGTGACGAACCCGTCGTCATAGCCGCGCCCGATCGGCGGGTTGAAGAAAAAATGGCCTGACTTCTCGAATCCGGCAAGCGCATTCAGGTCGCGGACCCGGCGTTTGATGTGGGAATGGCCGGTCTTCCAGAAATCGACCTTGACGCCGTTGGCGAGCAGCGCCGGATCGGTCTTGAACAACCCGGTCGACTTGATGTCGACGACAAAGGTCGCGTTCGGGTGGCTCCCGGAGAGGTCGCGCGCCAGCATGACGCCGATCTTGTCCGCGAAGATCTCGGCGCCCCGGTCGTCGACGACGCCGCAGCGATCGCCGTCGCCGTCGAAGCCGAGCGCCACGTCAGCGCCAGTCTGTGTCACCGCTGCCGCCATCGCGTGCAGCATCTGCATGTCTTCGGGGTTCGGATTGTAGTGCGGGAAGGTGAAGTCGAGATCGCAATCGAGCGGAACGACTTCGGCGCCGAGCGCGCTCAGAAGGTTGGGCGCGAAGGCGCCTGCGGTGCCGTTGCCGCAGGCGACGACGACCTTGAGCCGGCGCGTGAGTTTTGGGCGAGCGGTTAGATCGGCAATATAACGGGCGGGAAAATCCGCCACGAATTCATACCCGCCCCCGGCCTCGTAGCGATATTCTCCCGCAATCACGATGTCGCGCAGCCGCGCCATCTCTTCGGGCCCGAACGTCACCGGCCTCGAAGCGCCCATCTTGACGCCGGTCCAGCCGTTGTCGTTGTGCGAAGCGGTCACCATCGCCACCGCGGGCGTATCGAGCGCGAACTGGGCGAAATAGGCCATGGGCGTGATCGCAAGGCCGATGTCGCGGACCCGCGCGCCGCCGGCCATCAGCCCCGCGGCCATCGCGAGCTTGATCGAGGCCGAATAGCTGCGGAAGTCATGGCCGACCACGATCTCGCGCTTGACCCCGAGTTCCGCAAGGAGGCGCGCGAGGCCGAGCCCCAGCGCCTGAGCGCCCATCAGGTTGATCTCCTGCTCGAAGATCCAGCGCGCGTCGTATTCGCGGAAGCCGGTCGGCTTGACCATCGGGCGCGATTCATAGGCGTAGGTGTTGGGCAGAAGCTGCGGCGACGGCTTGGGAAACAAGGACGGCCTCTGGGCGTCGCTGGCGGCAAACGGCCGCCGCCGCCCACGCAATAGAGTCGATGCCCGGACGACGCAAGACTGTGTGGGGATTCAGCACATATGAGACGGGCCGGATTTGGCGGCCAGACGGGCGGCCAGGAAACGAGGGATACAATCGCCTAATTGTATCTCTTTGCTCGTCAATTCTAAATTTCATCCAGGAGGTGTAGGCTGAACCCGTCTCTATACATTTTCCCCCGAATGAGCTACGGGGTCGCCTACACGCAAAATCTCAATTTCCCCAGGAGCGATACGTCAAACGGGGCGGCCCGAGGAAGCGCAAAAGAGCGCTTCGGCGCGCATCGACCGACGGAGTCCGACCATGAGGCTATCTGACCTGCGCACGACCGGCGTCCTGGCGGTCGTGCGTCGCGAGCTTCGGCCGATGTTCAGTGAATTGCGCCGGGTTTATTTCAATAGGCTATGGGGAATGGATATCGCGCCGGATTGCCGAATCTCGTTCTCGGCCAAACTGGACAAGAGCTATCCGACCGGGGTTCATATCGGGGAAAGCACGGCAGTAAACTTCGGCGCCTGCGTTCTGACCCACGACTACCCGCGCCGGCTTCACCTGGACACTTGGATCGGGAAGGAATGTCAGATCGGCGCTCACAGCATCATCATGCCGGGGGTCAGGGTCGGCGACAATTGCGTCGTCGCCGTGTCGAGCGTGGTGATGAAGGACGTGCCGCCCAATTGCCTGGTGTCGGGAAACCCCGCGCGCGTAATCGAGAAAGGCATCCAAACCGGGCGATGGGGCATCATCAATCGCATGGTCCAGGCCGACTTCGGGACGGATTCATCGGCGCATGACGAAAGAGCGGCGTCGTGAAGCCCGGCGGCTCGATTTGACTGGCGCGCGCCTCCAATGACCGTCGTTGATCTGAGCGGCCGCGTGGCCGTCGTGACCGGCGCATCGCGGGGCATTGGGCGGGCCGCCGCCGAAGGCTTGCTCAAGGCCGGATGCAGCGTGGTGCTGAACGCGCGACCCTCGAACGAGGCTTCGGCCAGTTTCGCCGAGCTGGAAGCGGCCTATCCCGACCGGGTCTTCGCGGTCTATGGCTCGGTAGCCGAGAGCGCCACCGCGACGGCGATCGCGCAAAGCGTCATGGCGCGGCATAAGCGCCTGGATATCCTGGTCAACAACGCCGGCATCCTTCGCGACAAGCTGATCGGTATGATCTCGGATGAGGAGATCGACGAGCTTTTCAACGTAAACGTCATCGGGCTGATCAAGATCACGCAATTGGCCGCGCGCATCATGGCGAGGCGCAAGAGCGGATCTATTGTTAATGTCTCATCGATCGTCGGGCGAAAGGGCAACAGCGGCCAGACTGTCTATTCGGCCACAAAGTCCGCCGTCATCGGAGTGACTTATTCCGCCGCCAAGGAACTCGCGCCGATGAACATTCGCGTCAACGCCGTGGCGCCGGGTCTGATCGACACTTCGATGACCAAATCCATCCCCGAGGATAAACGCAAGAGCCTGGAGTCGCACATCGCGATGGGACGAGTCGGCAGCCCCCAGGACGTCGCCAATGTGATCGTGTTTCTCGCCTCGGACCTCTCCTCCTACGTCACCGGCCAAGTCATAGGGGTTGACGGCGGCCTGGTCATGTGACGCGCTTTCACGAGTTGAGCGCCCCTTCTTTTATGGTCCGCGGAACGGACTTGCGATGCAGCTGAATTCGATGCGCGATTTGGATCATTCCTGCGGCGGACTCCTGCCGCTGATCGCGCCGCTCGAGCGTAAGCCCGCCGCGCGCGACGATCGCCGTGACGTCTGGCTGGCCCGCGACGAGATTCGAAGCTCGAGCCTTGGGCTCGCGGAGAACATTGCCTCGGACAGAAAGCGGCTGGTTTTCCTCTTCTGCGGCAACAGTTGCGAAACGCTGATCGGTCTTCTTGCCGCAGCCGCGGCGGGACATGCGGTCGCGCTCGTGGATCCGGGGCTCGGCGAAGACAAGTTGAGCGCCCTGATAGAGGCGTACCAACCCGAACTCGTTCTATCGACGCCAGACATCAGCGAGAGACTTCGCGATGCGGCCGCCTCGGGCGGCTGGCGCGCCTATGAGTCGCGCGCGGGCGTTCTCGAATGGACAACGACCGACGCCGGAGCGACGTCGGTCGACATCCATCCCGCCCTGCAATTGCTTCTGTCAACCTCGGGGACGACCGGCAGTCAGAAATATGTGCGGCTCTCGCGGGACGCAGTTGTCGCCAACGCCGGGCAAATCGCGGAAGCGCTGGCCATCGACGAGCACAGCATCGGCATCGCCCACCTGCCGTTGCACTATTCCTACGGGCTCTCGGTGGTCACGTCGCACCTGGCGGCGGGGGGCCGCGTCTACTTTGTGAACGATTCGATCACCTCTGCGAGCTTTTGGTCGAAGATCGCCAATGTTGGCGGATCGCATTTTCCCGGCGTCCCCTTCCACTACGCAGCGCTGGCGCGCCTGGGCGCGAGCCTTGTCCCGGAATCGGTGAAGGCGTTCACCCAGGCCGGCGGTGCGCTTGATCCTCGCATTCAGGCGAAGATTCATGACTGGGCGACCCTGCGCGGCGGCAGGTTTTTTGTCATGTACGGGCAGACCGAGGCGTCACCGCGCATGACGACGTTGCAGCATGCCGATTTCTCGCGAAAGGCCGGGTCTGTCGGGGTTGCGCTTGCCGGCGGCCGACTGTCGATCGTTGACGATGAGGGCGCGCTCGTGCCCACCGACGCAATCGGGACGGTGGTGTACGAGGGCCCAAATGTCATGTTGGGTTATGCGATGTCGAGGGTCGACCTCGACAAGGGCGATGAAATGAACGGGCGCCTCGAAACCGGCGATCTTGGGCGTGTCGACGCGGAGGGGTTTCTCTACCTGACCGGCCGCACCAAACGCTTCGCCAAGATTGCGGGATATCGGCTCGGTCTGGACGAAATCGAACAGGAGCTGTTTGCCGTCTGCTCCGTGGCCTGCTTTGATCTCGGAGAGAAGATCGCGGTCGTTCATGAGCAGGAATCGGAAACCGCGCTGAAAGCCCGGGTCAGAGAACTGGCCGCGAATTATAAGGTCCCCTCGTCGAGCTTTTCGTTGTTTAAGACGGCGCAAATCCCTCGCGCTGCGAGCGGCAAGATCAACTACGCGCAACTGAAGGAGAGCCTGCGTGTTTGACCGCCTCCTCAGCGAGCCGCCATATTCGCTGCGTCAATCGGAGAAGGAGGCGATCCTGCTCGATGGGCTCAATGAGCTCACTCGATTCCACTACGAGAGGAGCCCGGAATATGCGCGAATCCTCGACGCTGCCTGGGGCGGGTTGAGGACATACAGCGACATCGCGGAAGTTCCCTATCTGCCGGTCAGCCTGTTCAAGGAAATGGAGCTGAAAAGCACGACCACCCCATCGTTTGTGATGCGCTCGAGCGGAACGACGGGCCAGCGAACGAGCCGCATTGTCATCGACAATGAGACTGCGCGCCGCCAGTCGGAGGCGCTTGTCGCTTCCTTCCGTCCCATCCTTGGAGCGCGCCGCCTGCCGTTCCTGGCGATCGACACCAAAGACGTGATCAAGCCGACAGACCTCACCGCCCGCGGCGGCGGCGTTCTCGGAATGATGAAGTTCGGCGCCAAAACGACCTTCGCCCTCGATTCGGAGCTCAAGATCGACAAGGAGACGGTCAAGACGTTCGTACGCGCGCACGGCAAGGAGCCGTTTCTCATTTTCGGCTTTACGTTTCTCATTTGGGACAAGCTTTACCGAACGTTTGCCGACGGCGAGCTCGATCTTTCGACTGCCATCCTAATTCACTCCGGCGGATGGAAAAAGCTCGAGGCGCAAAAAGTTTCGAACGCGGAGTTCCGGGCCGCCCTGAAGCGGCGGTTCGATCTTGAGAACATCTTCAACTTTTATGGCTTCGTCGAGCAGATCGGCTCCGTCTTCATCGAGGGGCCTGACGGATTGCTCTATCCGCCGAATTTCACCGATGTCATCGTCAGGCGGCCGCACAGCTGGGAGCCGGCGGCGATCGGCGAGGAAGGGGTGATCCAGGTCGTCTCGCTGCTGCCCCGGTCCTATCCAGGACACAGCGTGCTGACCGAGGATCTCGGCGTGGTCGCGACGATCGACGCTGGAAGCGGCGGCCGCTACGGCAAAGCCGTTCGCGTCTCCGGGCGCGCCCCGAAGACGGAGCTTAGGGGTTGCAGCGACGTGATTGCCGCGTGAGGCGGCCAAGGCAGGACGATGCTGACTGAGGTCATCGCTTACGGCGCCGGCGCGCGCGAAGCCGCCCTCGACGACGAGGCGCTGCTGACCAAGCTTGGCGAAGCCCGCCACCGCCTCGCCGCGCCTTTCGCCCCCGAGCGCGTCGATTTGGTCGCCGGGGTCGCGGAAACCCTGCTCGGCCCGCGCCGATCGACCGCTTCCGGCCCCGCCGCCCACTTCGCCTTCTGGACGCGCCGGGCAGCGCTCACCAAGCTCGCCGCGAGCTTTGCCGCTCGCGTGCCCCAGAACACGCTGGCGCGGCCGCGTGGCCTCGTCTTCCATCTCCCGCCGCAGAATGTCGAGACGGTCTTCCTCTACTCCTGGGTGCTGTCGTATCTGGCCGGAAACGCAAATGTCGTCCGGCTCCCGCATGAAATCAGCGCCCGGATGCGGGGGATCGTCGATCTCTTTCTCGAGCGGCTCGAGGCCGCGGGAGACGATGCGCAGGTTTTCCTTCACTATCCCCCGCAGGGCGACCTTGGAGCGAAAATCTCGGCTTTGAGCGATGCGCGCGTCGTATGGGGCGGCGACGCCAAGGTGGCGCTGTTCGCTCCCCTGCCCCTGCGCAACGGGGGAAAGTCGATCTGGTTTGGCGACCGGTTTTCCTTCTCGACGATCAACGGCGCTGCTCTCGGCGATCTCGACGACGCCGCCCTAAAGGCGCTCGCCAAGAAGCTTCACAACGACATCTTCGTCTTTGACCAGATGGCCTGCTCGTCTCCGCACGCGCTTTATGTCGTCGGGGACGCCGAGGCTCATTCGGAGGCGGTCCGGCGCCTGCTCGACGCTTCCGCGCTCGAATGGACCATGGACGATCCCGCCGGCCGCGTCGGACACGCGATCGGCAAGATGACGGCCGCGTTTTACGCCGCCGCGAACGGACGCGCCTCGTCGGTCCATTGGCGAAACACGAACCTGACGAGCGTCGTGGCCAGCGCGCCGCTCAGACAGGACATGCGGGTCGGCGGGGGATTTCTCAGCGTGGTGTTCGTCCGTTCGCTCTCCGAGATCGCAAGCTTCATCCGCGAGAGCGACCAGACGATTACCTATTTCGGCTGGGAACGGCGCGAAGTCGAAGCGGTCGCCGCATCCCGCGCAGGACCCGGCGTGTCGCGCTGGGCGCCGATCGGAACTGCGCTCGACTTCGACTTCATCTGGGACGGCTACGACATACCCTTCGAACTGACCCGGCTCGTGCGCATCTCCTGACCACGGCCGCCTACTGACGCAGGATCAGCATCCCGTCCCGCTGCTCGACGCTGACCAGGCGCTTGAGAAAGCTCTCGCCGAGCAGATTCACCTCGCCCGCCTCCGGCGCCAGAATGAGAGCCTCGACGTCGTTCATGTAGAGGCCGCCGAAGCTGACATGGCTCAGAACCGCCGGCGAAGCGGTCGACTGGCCGTTGGCGGTCTGGATCGTGCGCTTGCGATGTTGGGAAGGGATGAGCCCCAGCCGGGCGGCCGTCGAAGCGGAGACGACAACGTCGCTTGCGCCGGTGTCGACAAGCATATGAACGGGTAACCCGTTGACCAGCGCGTCGGCCGCGTATTGGCCGTGAGCGTCAGCCCTGAGCGCGGACTCGCGATACGAGAACACCCGGCGAGCAGGGTTCTCTTCCGCTACGCCATTATCCAAAGCCGTCGGGACCGCGGCCGGAGCGGGCGCGGAGGCCAGCGGCCCCGGCGCGGGCAGCCGAACCAGCAACGAAAATGAGCCAAGCACCGCCGCCATGACGCCGAGCGTCGCTACAAAGACCACGCGCCCAAACATTGCGCCTCCGCCCGGCGCCGACGCCGGCGCTCGAAGCATCCCGCCGAGACGCGAAGATCTGGTAAATCGATAGGCGCAATCTCGTATGATTTCGGCCGTGGAGCGAGAGCCGCTCTCGCCACGACGAAGCGGTGAATCGTCCTAAATACGCCCCTTCCGTTAGGTCTCAGACATAGCGATTGAGCAGATTTTCGTAGAACTCCTGCCGCCCCGACTTCGGCTTCGGATCGATCTTCTCTTTGACCACCCGGGCGGCGATCGATTCCAGCGTCGCGCCTTTTTTCAGCATCGCCTGAGCCTCGCCTTTGCTCCAGCCGGCGTAGCGCTCCTCGCGGGCTGCATCGAACTTGCCGTCCTCGATCAGTCGAACCGCAGCCACCAGCGCCGCGGCGCAGGCGTCGATGCCGCCGATGTGCCCGAGCAGCAAATCTCCGGGGTCGATGGACTGACGGCGCACCTTCGAATCGAAGTTGAAGCCGCCCGGCGCGATGCCGCCGGACTTGAGGATGAAATAGAGCGCCGGCACGAGCTCGGCCGCGTTGTTCGGGAACTGGTCAGTGTCCCACCCGGACTGATAGTCGTTGCGGTTGGCGTCGACGGAACCCAGCATTCCAAGCGAAGTCGCGAGCGCGATCTCATGCTCGAAGGAATGATGCGCGAGCACCGCATGACCGACTTCGATGTTGAGCTTGACCTCCCGCTCCAGGCCGAACCGCTGCAGGAAGCCGAACACCGTCGCGACGTCGAAGTCGTACTGGTGCTTGGTCGGCTCCTGCGGCTTGGGCTCGACCAGGAGCACGCCCTTGAAGCCGATCTTGTGCTTGTAGTCGACCACCATCGAAAGAAAGCGTCCGGCCTGCTCCTGCTCGCGGCGCAGGTCGGTGTTGAGCAGCGTCTCGTACCCCTCGCGGCCGCCCCATAGAACGTAATTTGCGCCCCCGAGCTTGTGCGTCGCGTCCAACACGTTCTTCACCTGCGCCGCGGCGTAGGCGAACACGTCCGGATCGGGATTGGTCGCCGCGCCCGACATGTAGCGCGGATGGCTGAAAAGATTGGCGGTGCCCCAGAGAAGCTTGACTCCGGTTTCCTGCATTTTCTTGGCGAAAAGATCGGTCATCTCGGCGAGGTTCTTGCCGAATTCCGCAAGATTTGCGCCCTCCGGAACCACGTCGCGATCGTGGAAGGCGAAGAACGGAAAACCGAGGGTTGTGAACATCTCGAAGGCCGCGTCCGCCTTGGCGCGCGCGCCCTTCATCGTCTCGCCGTCCCACGGCCGCTCGAAAGTCGGCGCGCCGAACATGTCGGTGCCGAGCCAGGCGAAGTTGTGCCAGTAGCAGACGGCGGGACGCAGATGTTCAGCCATCGTCTTGCCCATGACGACGCGCTTCGGGTCATAGTGGCGAAAGGCGTAGGGATTGTCGCTTTTCGGCCCCTCGAATTTGACCGGCTTTATGTCGCCGAAGAATGGCTTGCTCATCTGGCTCCTCCCGAACAGCGGCCCGTTCGTAGCGTCCGGAAGGATCGTTGTCACCCGCGGCGTGCAAGACGAGCGCCGGTGGGGCGTGTTCGCTTTTGGCCGAGGTCAAACCTTTTCAAACGCTTGCATGTCGGATTCTGACACTTTCGCGAGATTTTCCGCCGGCGGGGCGAGCGCCAGCGGCGCGGCGGCCGCCGGGGGCAGCGCGGCGAGGCGCGGCTCGCGGCGATAACGGGCGTCGAGGCCGTGGTAGCGATCGAGCGCGCCGATCAGCTTGATGAGCGGCGTAACCGCCTTCATGTCGCCGCGCTCGACCCGGCCGTCGGCCGTACGCAACGCCCGCCTCAGCCGGTCGACCTGCATGTGGATATAGCGTTCCGGCGCATCGAGGCGGCGCTCGTCGATGACGCGGGCGACGTCGCGCCTGACGGTCCGTTCGCTGACCATGAGCTGCTTCGCGACCTCCGCATAGGAATGGCCGGCGCTCACGAGCTCGAAACAGGATTGGCGCCACTCGTTTCGCCTCATCCGGCGCTCCAGGCGTGCGGCGCGCACGGTCTGGCGAGTTTCGGCGGGGGACGGCGATTTCGTCATAAGTTTCCTGTTAATTCTATTAATCTGAAAATTAGAGCTACCATAGTTCTGACAATCTGTAAAGAAAATGTCGGCAGAAAATGTCGAGGGTCTTGCGCGTCTACGGGCGTGACATCACGTCAACCCGATATGTGGGGTAGCGATCCTGCCGCACGACCTCGACCGACGGCGCCACAAAATCGATGAAGAGTTCGGCGGCCTTATCACCGGTCAATGGATAATCTGTCTCGCCGGTCCAATGGACCAACACGAGGTCTCCCTGGCGCGTTAGGGCCTCAACGGCCTTTGACGCCAGTCGTGAAAGATCTTGCTCATCGAGGTAGTAGATGACTTCCGACAGAAGAATGAGATCGAACAGGCCGTGCGGCCACTGGACGGGTACAAACGTCCGTTCGAAACGCACGGCAGGCAAATCGGCGCATCGGAACTTGGCCTGATCCAACGCCGCCTGCGCGGCGTCGAGCGCGAGGAGGCTGTCACAACGTGATGCAAGTTCCCGGGTGAGGATCCCGATCGAGCATCCGACCTCGAGCGCGGACTTATAGTGTTGCTTCGGCAGAGCTTTCAGCGTGATCGCATATTTCTCGCGCTCATAGTCGCTTGCCAGATTCCACGGATCCGGACCCCAAGCATAGGCGGCATCGAAGAACGCCGCATCGAGCGTGCCGCGGTGTTCTGGGTGGCCCTTTTTGTCCGGAATGTCAGCCATCGAGCGGGATTATGGCCAGCCGGCGCCGAACCGCAAGGCGACATTCTTATGCCCTTCGGCAAAGATTACGGATTCCCGCTTTGGACGATTGGTCAGGCGGACCGATAAGCAATATGTGTCTCCCCGCGAAACTGACAACTCGCACAGCCGGAACCACCGCCATCCTGAGGGCGAGGTGAAGCCTTCCCCGGATCACTGGTCCGGGGCCTCGAAGGATGGATCCGGCGGGCGCCGGACGCTTTCGAGGCCGCCTCAAGGCGAGGGGGCAGGCTTGAGAGTTTTCAAGCCCGGAAATCCCGCGCGAACCGGGTCAGCGCCGCAAGCCCAAGCGCGCAGTCCTCGACAGTGATCGATTCCAGCGGATTGTGGCTGACACCGCCCTTGCACCGGACGAACAGCATTCCGGCCGGACAGAGCTCGCCCATCGCCATCGTGTCGTGCCCGGCCCCGGACTGCAACAGGCGGGGCGGAACGCCGACCGCCGCAACCGCCGTCTTCAAGCCGGCGATGATGTCGGGATCGCAGGCGAAAGCATTCGCGTCATGCGGCTTGGCGATGCTCACGCTCAGTCCGCGCGTGGCGGCGATCGCGCCGATGCGCGCCTCGAGGTCGGCGACGGCCGCGGCTCGACGAGCGTCGTCAGGCGAGCGAATGTCGATCGAAAACTGGACGTGACCGGGAATGACGTTGGTCGCGTCGGGCCAGACGTCGAACCGGCCGACCGTGGCGACCAGGTCGGCCTCGGCTCTCGCGCGCGCCTCGATAATGAGCGCCATTTCGGCCGCGGCGGTCAGCGCGTCGCGGCGCAAGCGCATCGGCGTCGCGCCGGCGTGCCCGGCGACGCCGTCGACCCCGACCTCGAGCCTGGTCGCGCCATTGATTGCGGTCACGATCCCGAGCGGCAGGCTTTCGGCCTCGAGGATCGGTCCCTGCTCGATATGCGCTTCGACGAAGGCGGCGACGCCGCTGCGCCGGATCGACACTGCCCTGTCTGGATCGCCGCCGAACGCCTTGAGCGCCTCGCGCATCGAGACGCCGCCGGAGTCCCTCTGATCGAGCGCGTCCTCGGGATAGGTCCCGGCAAGCGCGCGCGAGCCGGTGAGCGTGGTGCGAAAGCGAACCCCCTCCTCGTCGCCGAAGGCGACGATTTCGATCGCATGATCGAGCCGCTCGCCGCGCGCGGCCAGGGCCTCGACCACCGCGAGCGCGGCCAGCGCGCCGTAATTTCCGTCATATCGCCCGGCGTCGCGCACGGTGTCGATGTGCGAGCCCAGCATCAGGGCCGGGGCGGATGCGCGCTTGCCCTCGTAGCGCGCGACGACATTGCCCGCGGCGTCGACGCTCGCCTCGAGCCCGGCCTCGCCGCACCAGCTTATGAAAGCCTGGGCGGCGCGCCGATGCGCGTCCGACAGGAAGAGCCGGGTGAGCCGCCGCGGCTCGTCGCTGAAGGCCGCGAACGCGTCGAGCCTCGCCATCAGCCGGCGGCCGGCGGCGAGATCGGCGTCCAGAAGTCTTAGCGTCCATCAATTCTGCGCCGTCTCGACGCCGAGCCAACGACCCAGCGTTTTTCGCTCGTCCTCCGTCATCTGGCTGAAATTGTTGGGCGGCATGGCGTGAGTCAGGACCGCCTGCTGCCGGATAGCCGCGGCGAAGCGCGCGATGTGCTCAGGAGTGTCAAGCAGCACGCCTTTCGGCGCCTCGCCGATCCAGTCCATCGGCTGGGCTGCGTGGCACATCATGCAGCGCGTCTGCACGATGTCGACCACTTCCTGCGGCGCCTGCGGCTCGCCTGCCCGTGGGGCCGGACTCGAGAGATCGGCGAGCCCCATGAGCGAACGCATGCCCGGCGAAGCGGTCGCCGCGAAGCCGAAGGCGCAAAGAATGGCGACTGCGGCCACCGCCCACGCCCACCACGGCGCATGGTCATGATCGAGATGCCAGACGTTGTAGAAATAGCGCACCACCGCGCCGGCGACGATAACGCAGGTGACGATCGCCGGAATGACCCGCGCATTGGAGAAGGTCGATGGATAGTGATTCGACAGCATCAGGAACAGCACTGGCAGGGTGATGTAGTTGTTGTGAGTCGAGCGAACTTTCGAACTCTTGACCCATTTCGGATCGGGCTTTTGCCCGGCCATCAGCGCGGCCACGCTCTTGCGCTGGTTCGGCATGATGACGAAGAACACGTTGGCGGTCATGATCGTCGCCATCAGGGCGCCGGTGTGGATGAGCGCGCCGCGGCCGGAGAAGAACTGGGTGAAGACCCAGCTTGTCGCCACGACGTAGCCGAAGCCGACGACCGCCAGCAGCGGCTCGTTGTTCGCGAGCGGCGAGCGGCAGAGGAGGTCGTAGACGATCCAGCCGAGGGCCAGCGCCACGATCCCGATTGCCGCCGCCTGCCATGGCTCGAGCGCCATGACGGCCGGATCGATCAGAAAAAGCGACGACTGGCCGTAGTAAACCCAGCAAAGGAGTACAAAGCCACTCATCCAGGTCCAATAGGACTGCCACTTGTGCCAGACGAGATGCTCGGGCAGCGACGACGGAGCCAGCAGGTATTTGTTCATCTCGTAGAAGCCGCCGCCATGAACCTGCCACGAGGTTCCGGCCAGCGCCGGATCGCCGCCGGCTTGCTTACGCAGGCTGGCGTCGAGATGCATGAAGAAGAACGATCCGCCGATCCACGCGATCGCGGCGGTCACGTGGAGCCAGCGAATGAGCGCCGATCCCCACTCCCAGCCGAAGGTCTCCAGAGCCCCCATCAACCCGCCTCCTCCGGGCGAGCGGATCGCGCCGGCCGCGACAACGATAAAGCCGGCGGCGCGGTTTGGGTAGGGAGTCGGGCGAGGCGGCCGACGTTTTGCGCTCCGGGGCCGAGAGCGCCTTCCGCGAGCCCGCGAAGGACCTCCTCGCTCGCCAATCCCGGCTCGAACTGCTAACCCGCCCTTAACCCTATCAGAGCCTTAATCGGCTGCGAGAAATTCGGGCGCCTCCGGCGTCCGGCAAAAGCCCAAGTTTCGGCCGATTTGCGGCGCAGACCCCGGCCCGATCCCGTTTCCCCGCCGTGGCCGCGCGGTTTCGCCCGCCTAACACAAGGTTGCCTCCGCCGATGAATCCAGCCGACGTAGCCGCCGCGGCCGCGACTCCGGAAACGAGCATCTTCGAGATGTTCTGGTCGGCCCACATTGTCGTGAAGGCGGTGATGTTGGGTCTCTTCCTCGCTTCGCTCTGGTGCTGGACGATCATTTTCGACAAGACCCGCCTGTTTCACAAGTTCAAGACCGAGATGGAGAACTTCGAGACGATCTTCTGGTCGGGCCAGTCGCTTGAGGAGCTTTACACGTCGCTCTCGGGTCAACAGAACAATAGCGGCGCAGCCGCGTTGTTTGTGGCGGCGATGCGGGAGTGGAAGCGGTCGTTCCAGCAGGCGGCCGGCTCGTTCCGCGGCCTTCATGCGCGCATCGACAAGGTGCTCGACGTGTCGATCGCCCGAGAAGTGGAGCGGCTCGAATCGAATCTCCTGGTCCTGGCGACGGTAGCCTCGGCCGGCCCCTTCGTCGGCCTGTTCGGAACGGTGTTCGGCATCATGAATTCGTTCCAGTCGATCGCCGCGTCGAAGAACACCTCGCTCGCCGTCGTCGCGCCCGGCATCGCCGAAGCGCTGCTGGCGACGGCGATCGGCCTCTTCGCCGCCATTCCGGCTTTGATCGCCTACAACAAGCTCCAGGGCGACGTCGCCAAGGCCCAGGCCAGGCTCGAGAGCTTCGCCGACGAATTCTCCTCCATCCTGTCCCGGCAGATCGACCACCATCTGTCGGTCGAGAAGGTCTCCTGAGGCGAAGGGAGCGAAGCGATGGCCATCACTCCTGCCGCCGGCCTACGGAAGAGCGGTCGAGGGCGCCGCGGCGTACCGCGTTACGGCGCGATGGCGGACATCAACATGACCCCGTTCATCGACGTGATGCTCGTGCTCCTGATCATCTTCATGGTCGCCGCGCCGCTGTTGACGACCGGCGTCTCGGTCGATCTGCCGAGGGCGAGCGCGACCGCGCTCAATGTCGACCGCAAGCCGATCGCGGTCTCGCTCAACGAGCAGGGTCAGCTCTACGTGATGGATGAGCCGATCGCCGATGCGGACCTGGTCGCCAAGCTTCAGGCCGCGTCGCAGAGCGACGTCGATCAGCGCATCTATCTTCGCGCGTCGAAGGCGGTGCCGTACGGACGGGTGGCGGAGATCATGGCGGCGGTCACGACCGCCGGATACAAGAAGGTGGCCCTCGTCACCGAGCCGATCAAACAATAGCCCGGAGCGGCGTTGGACGAACGGCGGTCATATTCGAAGTCTTGCGGGCTCCGCCGCGCTCCACGGGGCGATGCTGGCGCTGCTTCTGCTTGGCTTCGCGAGGGCGCCGAGATTCGCGGACAGTCCGGAATTGATTCCGATCGAAACGATATCGTTGAGCGAACTCAACCAGGTCATGAACGGCGAGAAGGACGCCAAACCCGCGCCGCAGCCCGCGCCCACCCCGCCCGAGCCGCCACCCGACCTGCGCGCGTCCGCAGAGGCGCCGCCGCAGCCCGCGCCCCCGCCAAAAGCAGAAACTCCGCCGCCGCAGCCCGCGCCTCCGCCGCCTCCCAAAGCCGAAGCGACCCCGCCGCCCGAGCCGCAGCCGATGCCGCCTCAAAGGCCGGAGCCGTCGCCCCAGCCGAAGGTCGCCGTCCAGGAGCCGCCCGCACGGCCGAAAGTCGTCGAAACGCCGCCCGAACGGCCGAAAGATCCGGCGCAGGACAAGCCCAAGCCGTCGCATAATTTTGACCCGAACATGATCGCCAAGCTCATCGGACAGAACAAGCCGTCGACCCCGGCGGTCGCGTCGACCCAAACGGCGGCGCTGACGCCCCAGGGGCTGCCGCACCACGATGCGCCGCACATGTCGATGTCGATGGCCTCAGCGCTCGACGCATGGCTGACGGAAAGCTACCTCAATTGCTGGACGCCCCCGCCCACCACGCCGGAGGGCGACACTTATGTCGCGCAAATCCGGGTGATCTTCAATCCAGACGGTTCGCTGTCGGGGCGCCCGGTTCTGCTCAATCCGCCAACCGATCGGGCCTGGCGCGCTCACGCGGAAAGCGCAATGCGCGCGGTCCGGAAGTGCGACCCGCTGAAGGTTCCGGCCGAATACATGCCCTTCTTTGAGCAATGGAAGGTCGAAACCATCCATTTCGATCCGCGAGAAACCCAAGGATGACGGCCGCGCTTCCCTTCCGGCGCGATCCGGCGCCTTCATGACAGACGAAAACGAGACGCCACGCTCATGCTGATCTTTTCGAGGACCTTCGCCGGACTTTTGCTTGTCGCGGCCGCTGCTGGCGCCTATGGCTACGAACGCCTCTTGCCGAGCAATCTGTCCCGGTCCGAGAGCGCCTCCAAGGAGCCCCTGAAACCGCCAGCGCCGACCGCTGTTGCGATTGCCGCGCCGACGGCCCCCCCGGCGGTCGAAGCGCCCTCGCGCATGTCGCCAGCGGAGCAGGCGGGCTTCGAGACGTGGCTCATCAAGACCTATCTCGCGTGCTGGAAGCCGGCGCCGCAGCCAGCGGACGCCGACGTCTATGTCGCCCAGGTGCGCTTGGCCTTCAATCCGGACGGTTCGCTCGCCAAGCCGGCGAAGCTGGTCAACCCGCCGTCAGATCCCGCTCTCAAGCCGCAGGCCAAGAGCGTCATGGCGGCCGTGCAGAATTGCAACCCGCTTCCGGTGCCGGCCCAATATCGGCCGTTTTATGAGCAATGGAGAACCAAAACTGTCCACTTCAATCCGCAAGTCGCCGGTCGATGACGCCGCGCCACGACCGAGAGATCGTCCGATGAAACTCTCCCGTTTCATTTCCCGCCGCTCCGCCCTCCTCGCCTTTGGGTACGGCGTGGCCGCGCTGGTCGCCGGGCCGGCCAACGCCGAGGGCGACATCTACGTCCACGCGGGCGCGAACTTCAAACCCGTGACCATCGCGGTGACGCCTTTCGCGGGCGAAGATGCGGGCGGGAAGATCAGCGGCGTGGTCGCTGCGGATTTCGCCCGCTCGATCTTCCTCCTGCCGCTCAATCCCGCGAACTTTCCCGAAACGATCGCCAATCCGGACGCCGCGCCCAACATCGACGCCTGGAAGACGGCCAACGCCCAGTTCGTGCTGACCGGACGAGTGCTACATCAGGACGCCGGGCGCGTGACCGCACAGTTCCGGCTATGGGACACGGCGACCGGCGAGCAGGTCGCGGGCCAGCAGTATTCGACCGACGCGGCGAACGCGCGCCGGGTCGCCCATTTGATCGCCGACGCCGTGTTCACGCGCGTGACCGGCGAAAAGGGGTTTTTCGATTCCCGCGTCGTCTTCGTGGACGAGACCGGCCCGAAAGAGAAGCGTCGGAAGCGGCTGGCGATCATGGATATGGACGGAGCCAACGTAAAGTCCCTCGGCGGCGGCGAAGATCTCGTCGTCACGCCGCAATTTTCGCCGTCCGCCCAGCAGGTCGCCTATATGTCCTTCGGCGCCGGCGACCCGAAGGTGACGCTGCTCAACCTCGAGAATGGGCAGCGCGAGTCAGTCGGCAATTTCCCCGGCATGACCTTCGCGCCCCGCTTTTCGCCGGACGGACAGCAAATCGTGATGTCGCTCTCGGACGGCGCGAGCACCAATCTCTACACCATGGACTTGCGCTCCCGCGCCACCACCCGTCTCACCGAGAATTCGGCGATCGACACTTCCCCGACCTATTCGCCCGACGGGACGCAGATCGCCTTCGAATCCGATCGCGGCGGATCGCAGCAGATCTATGTCATGAGCGCCGGCGGCGGCCCGGCCAAGCGGATCTCGTTCGGCGAGGGCCGCTATTCGACGCCGGTCTGGTCGCCGCGCGGCGACCTCATCGCTTTCACCCGCATCAAGGGCGGGTCCTTCGGCATCGGGGTGATGAAGCCCGACGGCTCCGGCGAGCGAATCCTGGTGGAGGGCTTCCACAACGAGGGGCCGACCTTCGCGCCCAATGGTCTCTACGTCATGTTCTTCCGCGACTCGGGCGGCTCGGGCGGGCCGAAGATCTACATGACCGACATTTACGGGCATGCCGAGTTCCTCGTGCCGACGCCGAGCTACGCCAGCGATCCCTCCTGGGGCCCGCTCCTGAATTGAGGCGGGAGGTGCGCATACGCAATCGCGGGTTGCTCTAAACCCGCCCCTTGCGGCGCATCGGCTCCAGGCAATCGAGGAATATCCATAGCGGTCGCAGAATCGGCGATTCGACGAAGTCCTCACTGTGCGGGAGTTCGACCGTGGCCTCGCGCGCGGGATCGCGCTCGATCGCCTTCCGATAGAGCCGCCAGGTCGCATGCCCGAGCACCGGCATGACCACGGCGAGGCCGAGGAAAAGCGGCAGCGAGCCGAGAGCGAGCGCGACCGCGACGATGAGGCCCCAAAGCGCGACGGCGAGCGGATTCTCGCGCGCCACGCGCACCGAAGTCTCGAGCGCGGGGACGAGGCCGACGTCGCGGTCGAGCATCAGGGGGAAGGAAACGACGCTGATGCAAAGCGTGAGCGCGGCGAAGCAAAAACCGACCAACCCGCCAAGGACGATGAGCGTCCAGCCGCGGCCTGTCGTCAGCACATCGGTCAGGAAGGGAAGCGCTGCGGCCGGAGGATTGGGCCCGTAGAGCCAGACATAGATCAGCTCGGCGGCGAAGACCCAGGCGGCGAAGATCATCAGAAGAATGAGGCCGAGCGCGAGGATCGAGGGCAGAGCCGGCGAGCGAAGCACCGCGAAAGCGTCGCGCCCCCGCGCGGTGAGTCCGCGGTCGCGCCGGCGGCTCATTTCATAGAGACCGACGGCGACGAACGGGCCGATCAGAGCGAAGCCCGCTGCCAGGGGGAAGACGAGCTGCAGCGCGCTCGTCAACGAAGACATCGCGACCAGCGCGATTCCGGCCACCGCGTAGAACAATCCGACGAAGACCGGATAGGTCGGCATCGCGAGGAAGTCATCGAAGCCTTCCCTCAGGGCGTCAAAACAGTCTCGCGGGCCGATGCGGCGCACCACTGCCGGCGCGGCGAGCGCCTCAGGCCTGAAATAGACGTGGAAAGCAGAAGTCACGGCAGTTCCTCCATGCATCTACGCCGAGCGAGATTCGGGCGTCAGCCAGAGGAGGACCTTAACGTCGCGAAATCTCGCGCGGGCTCTTGGCGGAGAAGGCTACTCCCGTCTGCGCGGCTTGTCATCTTGGGGGCGTGAATGCGACAGAACGATTTTTTCCACCGCCCGTTGGCCTCTGGCTGTTTGTTCCCGATTCGTGACCGGATCGTTGTGCGAGCTGTCGCTCGCGCCATCGTCTTCCCCGAGCGGCGCATTGCCTGGTTCCGGCATTCTGATAAGTCGGCG
Organism: uncultured Alphaproteobacteria bacterium; assembly: GCA_963776665.1. Lineage (GTDB taxonomy): Bacteria > Pseudomonadota > Alphaproteobacteria > Rhizobiales > Beijerinckiaceae > Roseiarcus. The sequence continues at coordinate 30,636 of CAVZNQ010000020.1, read as the reverse complement.
GCATGAGAATTCTGGTCGTCGAGGACGACGAAGGAACCGCAGGGTTCATCGCCGAGGGTCTTCGTGCACGAGGACATGAGCCGACCGTCGCGAGGGACGGCCGCGAAGGTTATGAGCGCGTAAGCGCCGACCGCTTCGACGTCATCGTGCTCGATCGCATGCTGCCGAAACTGGACGGCCTTGGCGTCGTCGCGCTGATGCGCCGGGACGGCGTCTCGACGCCGGTGCTCTTTCTAACCAACCTCTCCGGCATCGACGATAGGGTCGACGAACTCGAGGCGGGTGGCGACGACTACCTCGTCAAACCCTTCGCGTTCGAAGAACTGATGGCGCGCCTTACGGCGCTCGCCCGCCGTCCGACCCTGGGCGCCTCCCAGACCCTGCTCGTGACGGGCGATCTCGAAATGGACCTGGTCGCGCGCTCCGTGCGCCGCGGCGGAGAGGCGATCGACCTGCAGCCGCGCGAGTTCCGCCTGCTCGAATTCCTGATGCGCGCCGAGGGCCGCCTTGTCACGCGCAAGATGCTGCTCGAACAGGTGTGGGAATACCAGTTCGATCCGAGGACCAACATCGTCGAGACGCACATCAGCCGGCTGCGCAGCAAGGTCGACTGCGGCGGCCCCTCGCTGATCCAGACCGTGCGCGGCGCAGGATACATGTTGCGTGTCCCGAATCCCGCTGCTTAGTACGGCCAGCTTCCGGCTGGCGGCCCTGTATCTGGCGCTGTTCACCGCCTCGGCGCTGGCGCTGGGCGCATTCGTTTATTTCTCGGTGCGGCGTGAAATCCTGACCGATTTCGACGAACGAATCGCCGAGGAATCGGACGCGCTGAAGAGCGCGTTCGTCGATGGCGGACGCGACAGGCTCGCCGCCATCATCGACGCGCGGGGGTCAAGCGGCGCAGGCTTCGCGTACGGTTTCCTGGCTGCCGACGGCAAGCCGATCGCTGGAGACTTGCGCCTCCCGCGGTCCGGCGTCGCCGGCAGTGGATGGATCGAAGCGCCGGAGAACGATGGCGGAGAGCCGCCCGAGTCCAAAGCGGAGGTCATCCGTTCGCTCATCACGCCGTTAGCCGACGGGTCGTCCCTCCTCGTCGGCGACGAGCGCCGTCGCTCGGATACGATCCTGACGGGCGTGCTGGCGGCCTTCGCCTGGGCGGTCGCGGGCACGCTCGCGATGGGGACGATCGGGGGACTATGGCTGAGCGCGCAGTTCCTGGGCCGTATCGACTCGATGCGCCAAACCGCCCGTCGCCTCATGGACGGCGACTGGAGCCGGCGAATTCCGCTAAGTCGCACAGACGACGACTTGACGGCGCTCGCGCGAACCTTCAACCGGCTGTTCGATCGAATCGAGAAGCTCCTGCAGGCGAATAGGCAAGTCAGCGCCGACATTGCGCATGATTTGCGGAAGCCTTTGGCCGGAGTGCTGCGTCGTCTCGAAGTCGTACGGGACGAACCGTCGTCTGGCGCGGCGCGCGGTTCGATTGATGCGGTGATCGGCGACGTCGAGGGCGTGCTCGAGACCTTCAATGCCCTGCTCCGCATCGGACAGGTCGAGGCTGGGGCGCGGCGGGCGGCTTTCCGGCCGATTGACCTCGCCGAACTGGGGCGGGAGGTCGTGGAGACGTTCGCGCCAGCTGCCGAAGACGAAAGCAAAACGCTGGTTCAGCGCCTCGACGCACCGCTTCCGATTTCCGGCGACAAGGAGCTGCTCGTGCAGATGATCGCCAACCTGATCGACAATGCGCTGCGTCATACGCCGGCCGGAGTCCGGATTGAGGTCGGAGGCGTGCGCACCCCGACGGGGATTGCATTTTCCGTCGCTGACAACGGTCCGGGCGTAACAGCCAGCGAAATGACCGCGATCTTCCAGCGCTTCCATCGCGCGGGCGACCCGGCGCGCGCGCCGGGAAACGGTCTCGGTCTCGCATTGGTCGCCGCAATTGCCGACCTGCACGGCCTCGACTGCCGCGCCTCGGACAATCATCCCGGCCTGCGGGTCACGATTGCGACCGCGGACAACGAGGAGTGACCGGATCAGGCCACGTCGCCCGGCTCCGACGGACGCTTGACGCCGACGATCATCGCGCGAACCAGATTCTCGCGATGGCGCAGGCTCGCGAGCACCACGCCGACGAGATGAACGACCACCAGCGCCAACACGCCATGGGCGAGCAGCGAGTGGCCATGCTGCATGACGGTCGAGCCCCAGAATGCGTCAGTGGTCAGCAGCCAGCCGCTGACCGCCGTTGCCGCCATCGCGGCGAGCAGGACGACGATCATCGCCCCGCCCGCCGGATTGTGACCGATGTACCGGCGCTCCGACCCGTCTTTGATCGCGCGGAGGTAGTCGATGACGGTCCCCGGCGACCGTACGAACTGGGCAAAGCGCGCGTAGCGGGGACCAAGGAAGCCCCAAACGACTCGCAGCGCCACGAGGCCGCCCGCGACATAGCCCGAGGCGGCGTGCAGGCTCTCCCAGTTTTTCGAGCTCAGCCAGGCGACCGCGAAACTCGCGGCGAGCACCCAGTGAGATCCCCGAACGAGCGGGTCCCAGACGCGGATCACGACCGGCCGCCCGAGGCTCAGTTCTCGCCGGCTTCGGCGTTGTCGACTTTCTCGAGCGTCTCGGCGTTATAGGCCATGTTGGCGCGTTTGCCCTCCTTGTCGGTGGCGTAGACCTCGTAACAGCCGCCCTCGACCTTGATCTGCTTCACTTTGAAGCCATCGGCCTCGAGCTGCGATTCGAGCGCGGACTTGGGCAGCCACTTCGACTTCGGGGCGTTCGTACATTTGCCTTCGGCGAGAGCCGGGCCGGCGGCGGCGATCGCTATAACGGTTAGGGCGCCGAGCAACTTCATTGGGATCTCCATGTTTGGACGGATGCGAGGAACGGGTGAAAGCCCGCCATTCGCGTCACGCCACGGAATGGCGTCCCAACGCGCCCGTTTTGCGTTGTTCAGATTACGGATCGCCAATGTCCGGCGCGGTGTCGCGCGCCGGCAGCGCCAGGCTGAGTCCCCGCTCCCCGCCACGGAGGCCTGCGGCCGCTTTCCCTCCCGCTTACGACGTTCGCGGTCGCAACCTGCTAGATCCTATCGGGAGGCTGCGTGACCCGGTCCGACTTCACGCGGGCGGCCGGAACAAGCGCTCTCCGATAAACTCACCCTCCCGAACGCCGGCCGGGCAAGCAAACAGGCCGCCGCCGGTGTGGGTGGTGAACTGGTTGAGAGCGTCGAGCTTGGACATGTTGTCGTAAATCTTGATGAAGCCCGAGCGGGGATCGCGCTGGTAGGCGACGAACATGAGCCCGGCGTCGTAAAGCATGCCCTGGCGCCAGGGCGGCCAGCGCTCGGCGGTAAAGCTGACTCCGTCATTATACGCGTAGGCCCGGCGCAGGATTTGCGCGCCGTCATTGACCGACGCCGCGCCGAGCCGGACGTGGGCGTTGTCGGCGATCAGCGGATTGCCGTCCTTGTCCACGCGGTCGAGGTCGAGCGGATCGTTTTCGCCGGACTTGCCGATCGGCGCGCCGGAATATTTGTGCCGGCCGATCACCTGCTCCTGAAAGTCGACCTCCGTTCGATCCCAATGCTCGAGCGAAATCCTGATCCGGCGCGCCACCACATAGCTGCCGCCGCGCATCCAGTCCGGCGCCTCGTGGCCGACCCACACCACGTCATCGAAGCCGCGGGGAGCGTCGGGGCCGGCGAGCGCGCCGGCGAGCGCAGGATTGACCGTCCCGTCCTTGAAGCCCATCAGGTTGCGCGGCGTCTCGCCGGCAGACGTCTGCGGCAGGAAGCCGGACTGCGCCCAACGGATCTGCGCTGCGCCATAGGAGAGGCGATCGAGTTCGCGCACGGCGTGGAACGCGACCTGCGGATCGTCGGCGCAAGCCTGCACGAAGATGTCGCCGCCGGTGCGCGCGGGCTGCAACTGGTCGCCGTTGAATTTGGGCAAGTCGACGAGCGCGTCCGGGCGCCTCCCGGCGAGGCCATAGCGGTCGACGCCGTTCTTCATGAACAGCCCCGCCCCGAAGCCGAAGGTGAAGGTCAGGCGCGAGGGCGGAAGACCGAGCGCCGATCCGCCGTCCGGCCCTTCGACGCTGACGTCGTCGCCGAGCGGGCGCGCCGTCTCTCCCGCGGTCATGCGCCGGGCGGCGTCGGTCCAGAGGCGCAGCATCGCCGTCACCTCGTCGACCGATTTGGCGACGAGGTCGAAGGCGACAAAGTAGGCGTTCGTCTGCGGCGGCGTGGCGATGCCGGCCTGATGGGGTCCGTAGAACGGTTCCTTGGCCCCGACGCCGGCGGACCCCTCGGGCGTCGCGGCGCGGGCGGGTTTCCGCATGCTCGCGCCGACCAGCAATCCACCGGCCCCGGCAAGAAGGCCGCGCCGGGAAGGACCGCCGCCAGGCGCGAACGGACAACTCATTTTGCGATCGCCAAGGTATTGTCCTCGTCCTTGACGAAGTAGAATCCGTCGCCCGCCGGCGTGATGGCGATGCCGAACAGATCGCCGCTCCCCGGCGGTTTTTGCGCCTTGTTCGGATCTATCCAACGCGCCTTGATCTGGTCGCCGCTGACAGGATCGATTTCGACCACCTGGCCGTTCTTGGCGTTGATTACCAGGAGATGTCCGTTGGGAGCCGTCGCCATCGCCAGCGGCGTTTGCAACAGGCCATCCTTGGTCACGGTCCGGCCGACTCCGGCGCTATGATCGCGGGTCGTGGCGTCCCAGATCGCGCTGATCCGGTTGCCGGTCGCATCCGAGACGTAGAGCGTATCGTTCGGGCCGAGCGCCAAGCCGGTTGGTCCGACGAGGAAAACATCCTTGTTGGGCTGCGAGCCGAAGCCGCTGCCGACGACCGTCTGATCGACGACCTGCGGCGGCTTGCCTTCCGGAATGGACAGCTTGATGCGAAGCACGGTCGCCTGATTGACGACGCGCGGATCGCCTTCGGGCGACCCGACGCCAAAGCCGGCGTTGCTGACGAACAGGATCGCGCTGTCGCCGTTATCGATCACCGCCATATTGCCCCACGGCATGTCGATCTTGTCGCTGGCGATCACGCTCGCGACCTTGCCGCTCGAGTCGAGCACGATGAGGCAGCCCGCGCCTCTGGTCCCGGTCGTGCCGTCGGCGCTCGGCGCGCTGCCGACGATCACCCAACCGCTTTTGAGCACCGCCAGCGCCGTCGACAGGCCAACGCCGCCGGGACATCCGGCAAGATCGCGGGGAAGCGCCGCGAAGGTCGTCAGCTTCTTGGCTGTCGGGCTATAATTGACGATAGTGGTTCCGAGTCCTTGCAGATTGCCGGCGTCGTTGAAGTTGGTGATCAGCACGTCGTCCTTCTGGAACGATCCGGCGGACACCGGCGCGACGACGATCGCATAGGGGTTCTGGTCGCCGTTGTCGGGAACGGTCGAGGTCAAGGTTGTCTGGCGGCGGATTCCATCGAGGAAGCTCGCCGGCTGCGTGGCGGGAAACGCCGGCTGCGGAATGAGGGCGCCCAGCGCCACCCAGGCGCCGAGCGCCAACGCGCGGCGGCTGTCACGCAAAACCAAGTCGCGATGTGTGCTCATATCGGTCGTTCCTTGACGGTTGGGGCGAAGGCGCGCTTCGGAAGCGCTCGGGGTCTCGGGGCCGGCTCCCGGGCGTCGCGGCTGTCGAGGCGCGGGATCGGAGCCGCGTGCGGATAGGCCATCACCGGGCCTTCGACGCTGAGCCACACGCGGTCGCCCTGCTCAGGCGCCATGTGACCAGCGACGCGCGCCGTGACCAGTTCGGCGCCAGCGTTGAGCGCCACTGCGACGCTGGCGTCGTGTCCGTAATAGGTCACGGCGAGAACGCGCCCCTCCGCCGCATCGGGTGTTGCGCGCAAATCGAACCGGATCTGCTCCGGCCGCACCATCACGTCGGCGGGCCCGTCCGGGGCGGCGCGCGCGAGCTTGAGCCGCCCCAGCGCACAGGTCGCGAAACCTGCCGCGACGACGCCGGGCATGAGCGCCGCCTCGCCCACGAATTGCGCCAGGGCCGCGTCCGCCGGCCGGCGGTATAAGTCTTCGGGCGGCGCGACCTGGGCCAGCACGCCGTGGCGCAGCACGGCGACCTCACGGCCCATCGAGAGAGCCTCCGACTGGTCGTGCGTCACCAGTAGCGCCGTCGCTCCCGCGGCCTGCAGGATCGCCGCGACGGCTTGTCGAGTTTCGATCCTGAGCGAGGCGTCGAGAGCAGAAAAGGGCTCGTCGAGCAGCACCAGCTTCGGCCGCGGCGCGAGCGCGCGGGCAAGCGCCACGCGTTGCTGCTCGCCGCCCGAGAGCTCGTGCGGACCACGGCCGGCGTAGGACGCAGGCAGGCCGACAATTTCGAGCAGCGCTTCGGCCTTGAAGCGGTCGCGGCGTTCCCGTCGCGGGAGCCCAAAGACAATGTTCGCGGCGACGGACAGATGGGGAAACAGAGACCCCTCCTGGGTCACGTAACCAACTTGCCGCCTTTCCGGGGGCGAATGAACGCCCGGACCGGATACCTGCCGACCGCCGATATCGATCGTCCCCGAGTCGGCCCGCTCGAACCCGCTTAGCAATCGTAGAAGCGTCGTCTTGCCGCTGCCCGACGCCCCAAGAATCGCAAACAGCGCGCCGGACGGCACAACGAGATCGACCCCGCGCAGAATCGGCGTTCCGCCAAAGGCCTTGGTCAGCCCCGAGATGCGCACCTCGGCCATCGTTAGCCCCGGCCCGGAAACGCGGCGGCGCCAAAACGGTGCGCAAGCAGCCAAGTAGACAGCAGCGAGATCGCCAGCATCATCGCCGCGAACGGCGCCGCGGCGGCAAAGGCCAGCGACGTCGTATTGGCCCAGACCTCGGTGGCCAGCGTGCGCGTGCCGATCGGCGCCAGCAGTAGGGTCGCCGTCAACTCGGTGGCGACGAAGACGAACACCATCGCGGCTCCGGCGCCGACGCCTGGTCCCGCGAGGGGCGCCAGAACCCGCACAGTGACCGCGAACCACCCGAGCCCGAGCGAGCGGCCTGCCTCTTCGAGCCCAAGTTGGACCTGCGACAAGGCCGAACGGACCCCGACCAGAGCGAACGGCAGGAACAGGATCGCATAGGCCAGCACCAGCAGCGGGGCGCTCTGGTATAGCGGGCGGACCGTCTGGATCGTCAGCGAAATGAACGCCAGCGCGACGACGATGGCCGGCACGCCCTGCGCAAGATAGGCGATCCGCTCGAAAGTGATTGACAGCCGGCTCGGATAGCGCGTCGCGAGATAGGCGAGCGGCGCCGCAAGCAAGACCGCTGCGCAAGCCCCGGCCAGTCCGTAGCTCACAGAAGCGAGCGTCGCATCGAAAAGAAGCGGCAAGGTCGGCGGAGCCGGCGAAGTGGCCGCGTGAGCGTGTTGCATCAGCCAATAGCCAACCATGCCGACGGGCACGCCGAGCGTCGCCGTAGTGAGCGCCACGAACGCCCCGAGCGCCGGAAGCCGGGCCCAGCCGAGGCGCACCGGCGCCGCGATCCGTCGCGCGCCGGAGCCGACGCGCGCGTAACGCGCCTCGCCGCGGATGCGCAGTTCTCCCACAACACAAAGAAGACAGAGAGCGATAAGCACGAGCGCGAGCAGCGACGATTCGGGTCCGTCCAGTCCGGTCCGGTATTGGGCGTAAAGCTCGGTGGTGAAGGTGCGGAAGCGCAGCAGTGCGAAGGCGCCGAACTCGATCAGGACATCGAGCGCGACCAGCAATATGCCGCCGTAGAGCGCCGGGCGCAGCTGCGGCGCCACAACCCGGAAGAAACATTCCCAGGGCCCATGACCCAGCGAGCGCGCCGTCTCCTCCAGCCCCGGATTGAGGCCGCGCAGCGCGGCGGCGACCGGGAGATAGACGAGCGGATAATAGGCGCACGTCACCACCAGCAGCGCGCCGCCGAAATCCTGCAGACCGTTGCTGAGCGAGACCCAGGCGTAGCTCGAGATGAATGGCGGAATCGCCAATGGCGCGACGGCAAGCACGGCCCAGACTTTCCGGCCTGGAAGATCCGTCCGCTCGATCAGCCAAGCGGTCGCCGTTCCGATGGCGGCGCAGGTCATGGAGGCGGCGACCACCAATCCGACCGTGTTGACAAGCAGACGGCCAATCAGCGGCCGAACAAGCAAATCAGCCGCGCCTGCCGCGCTCACGCCGGCCGCCTGAACGATCGTGACCAGCACCGGCAGCAGAACCAGCGCAGCGGCGAACGCAGCGGCGGCGATCAGGCCAGCGGGCGCGCGCGCCCTTCGATGGGCCTTCGCAGCCGGACCAAAGCCGAAGCCGCGCCGGGCGGCGTTCAGGCTGGCGACTTGCGACATCAGATCAAGCCCGCCTCGCTCAACAGCGCGGCGGCGTCGCGGTCATCGCCAATCTGTTTCAGGGTCAGCGACGGAGGCTGCAATTCGGCGGTCGGTTTCAGAAGCGGATTCGCCGCCACGCCGGCGACGAGCGGATACTCGAAGGTGATGTTGAGTTTCGACACCAGTTCCTGCGTGGGTTTGCTGACCAGGAAGGCCAGGAACTTCTGCGCCGCCGCCTGATTGCGTGAACTCTTGAGCACGGCAGCTCCGGAGACATTCATCACGCCGCCCACATCGCCGCCGGCGAAGTGATGAATGGCGCTCTGCATCTTGTCAGCGCCTTTTTCCATGCTGAGCCGCGCCCAATAGTAGTTGTTGACGATCCCGGCCGCGACCGCGCCGCGGTCAACCGCGGCGATAACCCCTTCGTCATCGTCGAAGATCATGGCGTTGTCGCGCAGGCCTCTGAGCCATTCCAGCGCCGCGGGACGCCCCTTCATCGCCGCCACCGCCCCGATCAGCGGCAGAAAATCAGCGTCGGTCGGCGCGATAGCGATCTTGCCTTTCCACTCCGGCTTCGCGAGGTCGAGCAGGGACGCAGGCAGGTCCGCCTCCTTGATCATCCCTGTGTTGTAGGCCAGCACGTTTTCGCGGGCGAGAACGCCGACCCAGTCACCGTCGGACCCGCTGTCCTGCGCCGGTACGCTGGCCAGGGTCGCCGGAGCGACTTTCGCGAGCAGCCCCTTCTCCGACAGCAATTCGAGCTCAGGCGAGTTCTCGGTGAAGAAAACGTCCGCCGGAGACGACCTTCCCTCTTTCACGAGTTGGCTGGCGAGCTCCGGAGCTTCCCCGGAGTGGACCTTGACGTCGATCCCCGTTTCCTTGGTGAACTCCTTGGTCAAGATGTCGACCGTCTGTTCGTGTTGCGCCGAATAAAGCGTGAGCGCGGCGGCGCGCGCGCCTTCAGAGACCATGCCGAGTCCGACGCCGACAGCGGCGGAAGCGAGGAGGATCGCGGAAAAGCGCGACATTGAATTTCCTGTATTCGGCCCGCGGAGCGGAGCCTTTCGATCACGGGTGTTCCGTTAACAAGGGGGCGCCCAGCGGACAAGAACGGCGCCTGAAACTTAGAAACGATTCAATTTAGAAGCATTTCAAATCGGGCCGGCGGAGTTCGCGCAGTTTTGCGCTCACTCCGCGGCAGCGCGGCTCGCTTTCGCCGCCGAAAGACGGCGCGATCCGACCGTCTTCGTCAAAATGACAATAACCGCAAGCGTCAGCATATAGGCCAGGACCTGCAGCACGGACGGTTCGTCCGAATAGCCGATCAGCGTGTGCAGCACCCGCCCGAACAGGCTCGTGTCCGAGAGGATGGCCGAGGTGTCCCAGGCCGTTTGGGTCATCATCGTCAGGACCCCGGCCTGCTGCAGGAAAAGAACTGCCTGCGCCGCAAGTCCCGCGGCGAGGAAGCTGATCAGCGCCGTCGTCACGGCGAACAGGCGGCGCTGCGGGATTGTCGCCAGGCCGAGATAGGTGAGCAGCGGTCACGCCGACTCCCGCAGCGAGCCCGAGAATCGAGCCTGTCACGAGCTCGCCGGTCGTCGACCCGGCGGAGGCGACGAGACCGTACATGAAGAGGGCGATTTCCGACCCCTCGCGCATGACCGCGACCGCGCACACGACGCCAAGCGCAAGAATCGAGCTGGAACCTGTGCGCACGGCCTCGCCGACCCGCTTGACCTCCGCGGCGAGCTCGCGGCCGTGACTGGCCATCCAGACATTGTGCCAGATCAGCATTACCACGGCGATGAGCAGGATCGACGCGTTGAAGATCTCCTGGCCGACGCCCGCCAAGGCCTCTCCGATCGCGCCTGCGAAAGCCGCGACCAACGAGGCCCCGACGACGCCCGCCGCCACGCCGACGGCGATGACAGGCCTGCTGCCCGGCACGCCCTGGGTCACCGCCAGAACGATGCCGACGATGAGGCCGGCCTCGATAACTTCGCGAAAGACAATGATCAGCGCCCCGAGCATCGACGTTTCCTGTTCGCATCCAATTGGGCCCGCGGCCACGCTCATTTGACGATCAGAAAACCCTCGGTCGTGTCCTCATGGTAGTCGTCGAAGAACCGATAGCGGCCGGGGGACAGCGGCCGCACCTGCACCGATATTTTCCCGCCGCCCGGGACGACCTTCTCGACGCGCAAAGTCTTGCTTTCAAACTCCGACGGGGTCGGGTCGAGGTTGGTCACCTCGATCACGATCGGTTTGCCTGCCGCGACGGTCGGTTCGGCTGGCGAAAAACGATGGTCTTTCAACGTCACGCTGACGCTCGCCGTTTCGTCTCCAAAGGCGAGCGGCGCGCCTCCCGCCAAAGCCAGCGACAGTCCGAAACCGACAATCAAAACGCTACGTTTCACGATGGACTCCCTTGTTTCCTAGAATTCGACTTCAAACTTCAGGTTGCCCTGCTGATGCGGAAAGTTCGTTAAATCGAGGCCGAAGTTTTCGCCAGCGGCATGGCCGGCGATCTGGGTCGACCATGCCGCTGCCAGCATCATGTGGCCGTTGAACTGGTAGTGAAGCGTCGGGCCGATATAGAACGCCTGGCCCTGAAACGACTGTATGCCCGCGCCGTCGTACGCGACGTCGTATTCGATCTCGGCGCCCATTGTCAGTTTGGGCGTGAAGCGATACGCGAGCGCGCCGGATATCCCGTATTCCGCGGACCATGCCCATGACTCTCCGGGCGACCGCGCATAGTCAGGAGTATAGAAGACGTTCGTAGCCGCGTAGAACCGATTGGGAATGATTTCGGTATCTAGGATCGCTCTGAACGTCGCGTTGAGGTCGGTGATCGGTTGCCCGCCGTCGTCGATGCGGGCCCACTCCGGCTCGGCGACCACCGTAAATCCGAACGGCGAACCGGGACCGCGGCCGACGACGAGATAGCGCAACTCAGCCGAAAGCCCGCTGAAGTTGAATCCGTGGGCGTCCGGCATTCCAGGTACGTCACTGACGGAGAACCCCAGCCCGTGAGCGCTGAGTTCGTAGCCAAAATATTGCGTAGGGACTGCTTCGAACTCGACCTCCTGCTCGAGGGCGGCGTATGTGCCGCCGCGCAACCCCGACGCGGTCGTTGTCTCAAATTCGATCGCCTTTTCACCTTCAGCGCCGATGTCGGCCCCCTCGGTGAATCCAAAGATGTATTTGGTCTCGAGCTCGTGGTAGGGGTCCGGTGCGCTCAGTTGTCCTAGACTGGGTAAAGTCATTCCGGAACTGGCCGTTTGCGCCCGCCCGGCTGAAGTTCCTTCGCATCCGGCGACGAACATTGATATAGGCACGAGTATAGGCGCGCCGAAGCGCCGCCTGCATCGAATAGTCATTGCGCCCCACAGTCCAACGGTTTCTGGGACTGCGGTATGCAGTCGAGCGCGTAACACTCGAACCGCGCTTTCTCAACGATACTCGAAGCGGATCGGAATGGTTCTAATTTAGAATGATTCTAATTTAGAATTAAATTGGCGACGGGCAATTTGGTTGGATGGTGTGCCCGCATCCCGGCATGTCGCTGACCAGAGCCCCCCGTCCTGGCCTCGCGCTTCGACGCCCGGCCGCCTCGATCGCTAAGAAACGAGTGACTATCGCGCAAAAAATGTTCGCCCGCGGCGAAAAAATCCCTTGCGCCGGGGCGCGATTCGCACAATTAGTCGTCTTGCCCAATACGCACGTGCCTGTGGTCGTGTGTCGGTCGGCGGGGATCTGGACAAGAGGCCAGTCAACCGCCCGTGGAAGACCGGCAGCCGGAGGCGAACCGGCGAACCCCGCCAAACGGGGGACGCGACTTGAAGCAACGACGGACCGGGCTTTTTTGGTCTCTGTCGGCCCTCCAAAGGTCGGCGTCCAAAGAGGCTTGTCTATCTTGCCGGGCGTGCGGACGGGACCCTTCCCTCGTCCAAACGATGGCTCTGATCGCTTAGGCCTGAAATCAGGCCGACGCGCGTCATGGCTACGGCGTAGCAGCTGACCGCTCGCGCGATCCCGCCTGCCGGCTTTTCGAGCCGGCGTCCGGGATCGACGGGCAGTCGCGTCGGCGGGTCAACGCCTTCGCTCCGCGTCTCCAACGCGCGGGGCGGAAGAGCGCATCGCCGGCGAATCCTTCAGTCGCCAGGCGCGGACAAAAAACCGCGCGCTTGGGGGATGCCGCTCATGACGGACCGCATCAAGGAATTCCTCGCCTTGAACCGTGAGGACGGACCGCGCCTCGTCGTCGACCTCGACGTCGTGCGCGAAAACTACGTGGGGTTCGCCAGCGCCCTGCCCGATACGCGCGTTTTCTACGCTGTCAAAGCGAACCCGGCGCCCGAGATCCTGTCCCTTCTCGCCGGGCTTGGCTCGTGCTTCGACACCGCGTCTTTGACCGAGATCGAGCAGGCGCTCGCCGCAGGCGCGACGCCCGACCGGATCAGCTTCGGCAATACGATCAAGAAGGAAAAGGACATCGCCCGCGCCTACGCGCTCGGCATCCGACTTTTTGCCGTGGACAGCGAGGCGGAGGTCGAGAAGATCGCGCGCGCCGCCCCGGGGACGAAAGTGTTCTGCCGCATCCTGTGCGACGGCGCGGGCGCGGAATGGCCGCTGTCGCGCAAGTTCGGCTGCGCGCCGGAAATGGCCGCAAGGGTGCTCGAGCGCGCGCATGCGCTAGGTCTTGTCGCCCATGGCCTGTCGTTCCATGTCGGCTCGCAGCAGCCCAACCCGCGCATGTGGGACAGAGCGCTGAAAGTGTCTGCGGGGATCTTCCGCGACCTGGCCGAGCGAGGCGTGCAACTCGCCATGATCAATCTCGGCGGCGGCTTCCCGACCCGGTATCTCAAGGACGTGCCCGCGATCAAAACCTACGGGCAGACGATCTTCCGCGCGCTCCGCCGCCACTTCGGCAACCGCATCCCGGAGACCATCATCGAACCGGGCCGCGGCATGGTCGGCAACGCGGGCGTCATCGAGGCCGAAGTGGTGCTGATCTCGCGGAAGTCGGATGAGGACAAGAGCCGCTGGGTCTATCTCGACATCGGCAAGTTCAACGGGCTCGCCGAGACGATGGACGAGATGATCCGCTATCCGATCCGCACCGCCTTCGACGACGACCCGCTCGGCCCCTGCGTAGTCGCGGGACCGAGCTGCGATTCGGTCGACGTGCTGTACGAGAAGGAGCCGTACCTGCTCCCGGTCTCGCTCGAGATCGGCGCGAAGGTGCTGATCGAGGGAACGGGCGCCTATACGACGACCTACTCGTCCGTCGGCTTCAACGGCTTCCCGCCGCTCAAGTCGTACGTGATCTGAGCCCGCGCTGAATAGAGCGCGCCGATGGCGAAGATAAGCGCCGGCGTCCTGCTCTTTCGCCGGCGTCCGGCGGGGGTCGAAGTCATGCTTGTGCATCCGGGCGGTCCGTTCTGGGCCCGGAAGGACGCCGGGGCGTGGTCCATGCCCAAGGGGCTCGTGAACGAGGGCGAGGATTGGCTCGCGGCGGCGAAGCGGGAATTCCTCGAAGAAACGGGGATGGCGCTCGAAGGCGACTTTTTCGACCTCGGGCAGCACAAACAGCCCGGCGGCAAGACAATCGCGGCATTTGCCCGCGAAGGGGATTTCGATCCCGCGTCGCTCGTGAGCAACGCCTTCTCGATCGAATGGCCGCCGCATTCCGGACGCATGGCCGAGTTCCCGGAAGTGGACAGAGCGGGCTGGTATTCAATCGAGGAAGCGATCGTGAAGGCGACCGCCGGCCAAAGGCCGATCATCGCCGCGCTGGCCGAGAAGCTCGGCGCCACGGCGCCCGAGGCCGGCGAGTAGGGATGGATCGCAGCGATGCTTGCGCCGGCCGTGACCCTGTCCTATATTTTGCCCTATTGATAGGACAAAGGAACGGTTGTGGCTTCAGGCAAGGCAACAAGTGCGGGCTCAAAAGCGCCACGCGGACGTGGCGGCAGGTCCGCCCAGGCGCGCGTCCAGCCGAACAGTCTCCTCGGAGGCTTCGGCCTGACCAAGAAGGAACTCGCGGAGACGATCGGGCTCGCGCCCGAAGCGCTCTACAAGCGAGAGCGCCTCGGCGCGGCGAAGACCCAGTCGCGCCTGCGCGAGATGAGCGAGATTCTCACCCGCGTATCCGCCTGGGCGGGCGGAAAGGCGCAGGCGATGGCATGGTACCGGGCCGAGCCGATCCCCGCTTTTGGCGGGCGCACCGCAGAGTCGCTCGTCAAGTCCGGCCAAGCTGGCCAGCTTCGCGATTATCTCGATTCGATCGCCGTCGGCGGCTTTGCTTGAGGTTCCAGGGCCTCGCCTACCGAGCCCATGATCCCCGCTGGTCGTTCAAGCCGCTCTCGGGCGACGGCGCGGCCGTGCATGGCGGCCGCTTCAACCCCAAGGGAACGCCCGCTCTCTATGTCGCCCTCGATCCGATGACCGCGATCAAGGAGGCGGCGCAAGGGTTCGCTCACAAGTTCGAGCCTTGCGTTCTCTGCACCTACGAAATCGACTGCGAGGATGTGGTCGATCTCCGCAGCGAGAAGCAGCGCCGCGCCGCGGGAATTGGCGAAGAAGAGATGGCCTGCCCGTGGTTCGCTGACGCCGCCGCGAGACGCGAGCCGGCGTCGTGGCGCCTCGCGCGACGGCTGATCGCCGACGGCGCCGCCGGCCTCATCGCCCCGAGCTTCGCGCTCGCGGCGATTGCCAACGACGCCAATCTCGTGTTGTGGGACTGGGGCGCCCGCGCCCCTCATAAGGTCGCCGTCTTCGATCCGAGCGGCCGCCTGCCAAAGAACAAACTGTCTTGGGACTGAGGCGGCGCCCCCCGCTTGTCATCCGCGCTTCGCCGTGAAAAAGCGCGCGCTCGTCCTATATCTGGCCTCTTGCCTCCGTGGAGTCCGTTCATGGCGTTCTGGTTGGACATCGCCGCCTTCGCGCTGAAAGCGCTCTTGATTGTGGCGGCGGTCGGGGGCCTCGCGGTCTTGATCGCGCGCCTCGCGCGTTCGGGCGAAGCGAA
Organism: uncultured Alphaproteobacteria bacterium; assembly: GCA_963776665.1. Classification (GTDB taxonomy): domain Bacteria; phylum Pseudomonadota; class Alphaproteobacteria; order Rhizobiales; family Beijerinckiaceae; genus Roseiarcus. The sequence continues at coordinate 15,273 of CAVZNQ010000020.1, read as the reverse complement.
GGATAAGGAGATCAAGGTCAGATCGCTCGACGAGCGCTACGACGACATGCGCGACGCCCTGAATGGAGCGCTCCTCGACAGACGTGAGCGCAAGGCGCTCGCCAAGGCCGAAAAGAAAGAGGCCAAGGCCGCCGCCAAGGCGCGGCGCGGGCAGGAGCCGGGAAAACGAATCTATGTGCTCGCGTTCAAGGGCGACATGCGCGCAAGCGCCGTCAAACGTTTCGGCTCCGAGATCGACGCCGTGCTGATCGCGGCGCGGCCGGGAACGGACGAAGCCGTCATCAGGATCGAGAGCCCCGGCGGAACGGTGACCGGCTACGGGCTCGCGGCGGCCGAAATCCTCAGACTGCGCGAGCACAAGATCAAGGTCACCGCCTCCGTCGATCAGGTCGCGGCGAGCGGCGGCTACATGATGGCCTGCGCGGCGGACCGCATCGTCGCCGCGCCGTTTGCGGTCGTGGGTTCGATCGGCGTCGTCGCGCCCGTGCCGAACCTTCATCGACTCCTCAAGAAGAACGAGATTGAATTCGAGGAGATGACGGCCGGCGAGTACAAGCGCACCGTCTCGGTGCTGGGCGAGATCACGCCGGCGGGCCGCGAGCACTTCCGCGGCAAGCTCGACGCGACGCACGAAGCGTTCAAGGCTCATGTCGCCCAGTGCCGGCCGAGCGTCGACATCGCCAAGGTCGCCAATGGCGACCATTGGCTGGCGCGCGAAGCGCTCGGGCTCGGCCTCGTTGATGAACTCTCGACCGGTGACGAGCTTCTGTTTCGCGTCCGCGACAGCGCGCGCCTCTACGAAGTGACGACCGAAGCGCAGAAGACGCTGCTGCAGCAGCTGCTCGGAAGCTTTGGAAGCGCTGTGAGCAAGGCGATCGATTTCATCTCGGCCAGATAGTCCCGAATAAGCTGACGCGAGTCGTAGAAAGAGCCTTCCGCCGAGTGTCCTGCGTCACAGCTTCCCCCGCGCGTCTCTGATATCGACCAGAGCAGATTACCTTTGACATTGCGGAAACCCACACGAATTTGGGAGGAGAGAATGGAAATGGCTCCGCCCGCCGAGGCGCACAGAATTTTCTTCAGTCATAGACACCGGGACGAACCGGTCACGAAGGAAATCATCTCAATATTGCACCGACACACGGAAAACGTTCGCTGCTTTATTTCCGAACATATTGAAAGAGGCGCCAAGTGGCGAAGTGCGATCGCGGAGCAGCTGAAACTTTCCGGCTTTTTGGTCCTCGTCTTCACAGATCCGGAAGAAGATTGGGGTTGGTGTTTGTATGAGACGGGATTCTTTGACGCATTGAGTCAAGCTTCCTGGCGAGACCCGTCGTATCTACTGCTTGCACCACCCTTCAACGACGCCGCCGACCCCTATTGCTGATTTGCAGACCATTCCTGCCACTCGTGAGAACGTGCGCCAGTGGCTTGAAGAGTTGTTTGACAAGACAAGGCAATCAAAAAAGGAGTTTCGCGACGATATACCAAGTGTATCCGACGAAATCTGCGGCCTCTTTCAGGCGCGCCGGAAACAAGTTTATTTGGCAAAATCGATTAACATCAATGTGAAGCGATCTCTGCTAAAGTCGCCCGACGATCTGCCTGAAGACACAGTGATCCAAGGCGACGACGCCTTGATGGCAGAGCTCTTCGGCACGAGCAGCGGCAGGATAGAGTGGAGTTCGGCCAAGAAGAAGTTCAGCCAATCTCCGAACTCAAGCGAGATTAACTTCCGCGCGCTTAAGGAGATATCGCGCGCCGCCTATTCCGTTTGCAACGACAACCGATTGCTCCCGATCCAGGGAACGATATTCGTGGGCAACGGACCCAAGCGTTATAGACCGGCCATTAGCCATGCGAAGGAAGTGGCAGCCGAGACAATCAACATCGAGATTCTGCTGATAGAAGAAGTAGGAGGGCCGCTCCAAAACGTCGACAAGGACCTTGGAGTGCTGCTGACGACATTGAGGATGGCGCTTAGGATCAGGTGGGAGATCGTTCGACCTTTCACTTCGAGAGTTGCCGCGCTGTCGCGCCTCGATCCAAGAAAACTGCGATTTGACCTACAAACTTGCCTCAACAATATTTTCTCAGAGGCTGAATTCCGCGGCACCTTTTCGCCAGCAGATATATGGACCGCGTTTGAGAATCCGCGGGACAAGGATAGCATTCTGAAAATGATCGGTGACTCCCGCGATACGTTTCGAAAACTTTGGCAAAGTATCGGCTTTAATGATCCCATGGAAACATTTGGCGAAGTCTCAAGTCAGCCTTTTAGCAAAGCCGATGAAATCTTGCTCGAGACAGGCTTGGGCGAATTGCAGCAGATGAACAGCGACTTCCTCCAGATGGCCGCGGTGAGGCTACAGGCTTTGATTGAAAGGGAAGTCGGCGAAGCCAAGACGAACGCAAAAGGTCTGGGCCGAGTGGCGGGTCCGGCGAAGATCGATGCGAGCCTGTATCGGCCGCGCCCGTCCGCTCGCGAGAAGCAGTCCCCTAGCGCAGTTCATAGCAATTGACGGTGACGCGTGGACTGCGGGTCACGTCGTACAGGGTCGAGCGCTGGACGACATAGGTCTTGTCTTTGTGCCGGAACAGGATGAGCGAGGATCGATTGTCGTAGCCGCTGGCGTAGCCGACAATCTCGCCAATGAGCCGCTCGATGGCGAGCGCCGGGTCGGCGGCCGCAGGCGGGCCGCGCGCTTGTTTCACGCCAAGGCCCCTGCTAGGCAAGCGCCCAATTCCCGAATTCGTAAGGACGTAAGCAAATGGCCGCGCGCCAGTTCATCTATCATATGCAGGGCCTCGGCAAGACATGGCCGGGCGGCAAGAAGGTGCTCGATAACATCAACCTCTCATTCTACCCGGACGCCAAGATCGGCGTGCTCGGCGTCAACGGCTCGGGCAAGTCGACGCTTTTGCGCATCATGGCCGGGATCGACACGGAATTCGTCGGCGAAGGCTTCGTCGCCGAGGGCGCCAGGGTCGGCTTTCTCCCGCAGGAGCCGGCGCTCGATCCGGCGCTCGACGTGCGCGGCAATGCGATGCTCGGCGTCAAGGAGAAGCAGGCGATCCTCGACCGCTACAACGAGCTGGCGATGAACTATTCCGACGAGACGGCGGACGAGATGACCCGGCTCCAGGACGAGATCGAGGCCAAGGGACTCTGGGACCTCGACAGCCAGGTCGAGCAGGCGATGGACGCGCTCGGCTGCCCGCCGGACGACGCCAACGTCGACACGCTCTCCGGCGGCGAGCGCCGCCGCGTCGCGCTCTGCCGCCTGTTGCTCGAGAAGCCCGAACTCCTGCTGCTCGACGAGCCGACCAACCATCTCGACGCCGAAACCGTCAACTGGCTCGAGGGGCACTTGCGCGCCTATCCTGGCGCGATCCTCATCGTCACCCACGACCGCTACTTCCTCGACAACGTCACCGGCTGGATCCTTGAGCTCGATCGCGGCAAGGGCATCCCTTACGAGGGCAACTACTCCTCATGGCTCAAGCAGAAGCAGAAGCGGCTCGAGCAGGAGGGCCGCGAGGAGGCGGCGCGCCAGCGCGCGCTCGCCGAGGAAAGCGAGTGGATCGCCTCTTCGCCGAAAGCCCGGCAAGCCAAGTCGAAGGCCCGCATCGCGGCCTATGACGAACTGGTCAGGAAGAGCAACGAAAAGGCGCCGACGACGGCGCAGATCGTCATTCCGGTGGCCGAGCGGCTCGGCCAGAACGTCATCGATTTCGTCGATCTGTCGAAAGGCTACGGCGACCGCCTGCTCATCGACAAGCTCGCGTTCAAGTTGCCGCCCGGCGGCATCGTCGGCGTCATCGGCCCCAACGGGGCCGGCAAGACGACGCTCTTCCGCATGATCACCGGCCAGGAGAAGCCCGATTCAGGCTCGATCCGAATCGGCGAGTCGGTCGAGCTCGGCTATGTCGACCAGTCGCGCGACGCGCTCGACGGCAAGAAGACGGTGTGGGAGGAGATCTCCGGCGGCTACGACATCATCAGTCTCGCCAAGCGCGAGATGAACAGCAGGGCCTATGTCGGCGCCTTCAACTTCAAGGGCCCCGACCAGCAGAAGAAGGTCGGCCAGCTTTCGGGCGGCGAGCGCAACCGCGTGCATCTCGCGAAAATGCTCAAGAGCGGCGCCAACCTTCTCCTGCTCGACGAACCGACCAACGATCTCGACGTCGACACGCTGCGGGCGCTGGAAGAGGCGCTGCTCGACTTCGCCGGCTGCGCCGTCATCATCAGCCACGACCGCTTCTTCCTCGACCGCATCGCCACCCACATGCTGGCCTTCGAGGGCGACAGTCACGTCGAATGGTTCGAGGGCAATTTCGCCGACTACGAAGAAGACAAGAAGCGACGCCTCGGCATCGACAGCGTCATTCCCCACCGGCTGAAGTACAAGAAGTTCTCACGATAGGAGACACGCAATCATCCGACGCCATTTCCTGTCATGCCCGCGAAATCGCGCATCCGGGCTCAAGGCTCAGGCCCCACTCCGGATTGCCGCGTGCGCGGGGAATGCTAAAGCGCTCGAAAACTTCCTTTGAAACCGCGCCGCTGGGATGGGTCGCCGCGCGGGCGAGCCGACCAAAGATCTATTCGATCAGTTTAGTTGCAGTACTTGCCCCACGCCTCGATGTCCTTCCCGCTCTTGGATCCCCGCCGAACGCTATGAATTGTGTCGCCGTCCTTGCTGACGTTCGAGGCCCCCGAGGCGTGCTCGGCGTTGACCGTCAGCATGTCGCCGCTGAGACTCCAGGTGCCGTGCCCGGCCCTGTTCCCGTCGAAGGAGCCGTCCTTGTTGTAGGTGCTGATAACCCCGGTGTTCCAGCAGATCTTCTTTCCCCTGAGATCCGCGTCCGTGACGGCGCCGGCTAAGGCTGGAAGGATCGGCGCGAACGCCGCTCCACCCACAACGACGGCGACAATCAGCGACTTTCTCGACATGATTTTCTCCGAAATAAACTTGTATGAAAACGTCCTTGCTAGGTATTAATACTGGTAACACGACCGTGAACGGAATGCTACGGGGCTTTTTGTGATTAGACGGAAGCCCGCTTCCGCCCCGGCGTCGATCTGGAACGCGAACTCAAGGCCCGCGGCGGGCTGCACTCTCTTCGCGCCATGCCAACGCGCGCGCTACCCCACCTTCTCGCTGAGCCACATCTTGATCAGCGACTGATAGGGCACGTCGCGCTTGTGGGCGGCGATCTTGATCTCGTCGAGAAGGCTCACGGGGAGCCTGAGCGAGATCGCGGTCGTGCTCGGCTGGAGGTTGGGAAGGCGCAGGCGCTTGGCTCGGCTCCAATCCAGATTCGCGGTCGAGTCCTTGCGTTCCCAGTAGGCGCGTTCTTCGGCCTCGCTGGCGAAGGCGACAGGGATTTTACGGGCCTTTTTCATAAGCCAACCTCTCGCGCGCGTTCATGTCGCGGGCCGAAATGACCCTGATCAAAGTAGCCTCGCGACGCAGCGTGAACGTGATGTGCAAGCGTCTCTTCTCATTTGTGCAACCGAGCGCATGAAACCGCGCCTCAGCAAAGCTGTGCCGATCGTCCTCGAGAACGAGCAGCGGCTGATTGAAGAACGCCTGCTCCGCCTCCGACTGCGTCACGCGATGCTTGGCGGCGCTCTTGCGCTCATTTCCCGCGTCCCAGTCGAAGCCGACGACGCGCGCCCACTCGATCATCAGTGTATATTATAGACGTATACATCGCCGTCAAGACCCGACCCGCCCCGCTTACCGCGCGCCGCGCCCGTTGCCGACAGCATACCGCTACTCTCGATCGCTGGCGGAGACGGAGGCCGCCATACTCCTGTCGCTCGGCGGCTCTGGACGCTCGCCTTAACTACTGAAATCGCGGCTATTCCTCAAACATCCGTCTTTACAAGTCTCACAACATCGCTCACAATCTCATCCTAATTTGTGGACCGGTTTGTGGACGGAACGTCATGGGCAAGCTCACGTCGCGGAAGGTAGAGACGGCGAAGGCGGGCAAGTACGGCGATGGCGGCGGGCTCCAACTGGCGGTCGCGCCGACCGGGGCGAAGAAATGGGTTCTGCGCTTCCTCTACCAGGGCAAGGCCCGCGAGATGGGGCTGGGCAGCTATCCCGAGGTCGGGCTCGCGGAAGCCCGCGAGAAGGCGCTGGCGGGTCGCAGGCTGGCTCGCGGCGGTGTCGATCCTATACAAGCCCGAAAGAAGGGCGACGGCGTCCCGACGTTCGGCGAGATTGCCGACGAGATCGCCGGCCAGTTGGCCGAGGGCTTCCGCAACGAGAAGCACAAGGCCCAATGGCGCATGACGCTCACCGTCTACGCCGAGCCGCTGCGCGCCAAGCCCATCGACAAGATCGAGACGGCCGACGTCCTCGCCGTTCTGCGACCGATCTGGCAGTCGAAGCCCGAGACGGCTTCCCGTCTCCGAGGGCGCATCGAACGCATCCTGAACGCCGCCAAGGCCAAGGGCTACAGGACGGGGGAGAACCCCGCCGCGTGGCGCGGGCATCTTGAGAACCTCTTGCCGAGGCAGCAGAAGCTCGCGCGCGGTCATCATGCTGCGATGCCCTATAGGGACATTCCGGCCTTTGTCGCGCGCCTCCACCAGCGACAGGCGGTCGCCGCGCTGGCGCTTGAGTTCGCCATCCTCACCGCCGCGCGATCCGGGGAAGTTCTCGGCGCCCGCTGGCAGGAGATCGACCTTGACGAGAAGGTTTGGACGATCCCGCGCGAGCGCACGAAGGCCGCCCGAGAGCATCGCGTCCCGCTGAGCGAGTCGCGCGGCCGCGATCATCGAGAAGATGAACGAGGCCCGAACCGGCGATTATGTGTTTCCCGGCCAGACTGCCAACAGGCCGCTCTCCGTCATGGCGATGGAAATGGTGCTGCGCCGCATGGGCATTGAGGACGCCACCGTGCATGGCTTCAGAAGCGGGTTCCGCGACTTCGCGGGCAACGAGACGCATTTCCCACGTGAGCTTTGCGAGCATGCGCTGGCGCACGTCCTCGGCGACAAGGCGGAGCAAGCTTACCGGCGAAGCGATGCGCTCGCGCGGCGGCGCGAGTTGATGGACCGCTGGGATAACTTCTGCGAACACGGCGCGACCGCCAACGTCGTGGCGTTCCGGCTGGCCTGACAGGGGTTGCGCGCAAGCGTCGCATAAGCGACAACCAGCAACGCGCGGAGATAGGCAGAGCCGCCGAAAAGCGAGAGAGCCCGCTCGCTTCCCCGCGTCCTAACGGGCGCTCGCGAGGGCTCGCGGGAATGGCGCAGGGCGAGATTTTTGTCGCGGACGCGGCGCGCTTTATCGGAAAATCCCGTGGGAAGCGGCTCATCAACCTGGCGTGGAAACGGAAAGCCATTCCGCTTCGCGGCGTGCGTCCCGGCGAGAGCGAACCTGTCGAAATCCCCTTCAACGAAGGCGGCAGGGTTGATTGTAAGAAATCGCGCATAGTCATTGGGAGGCTCGTGCACGACGTATCTCAGCGTAACAATGAAGTGGCCGGACGTTAAGCGGCTGGCGCAGGCCGATGTCGAGCGGCTGGCGCGGGAGGCCAGTGAAGCCGCTACGTCGGCTGCACCGCCGCCGAAGCAAGCGCCGCAGGGCGCTTCGAGACGCGGATATTTTGGAGGCCGAGGCCGGCCCGCTTGTGAAGGCGGTGGCGTCGGAGCTGCGGCGCCTCTTTCCCAAAGGACGGCCCGCACTAAGAAACGAGCGAGCTCATGGAGCGCGTGCGCAAAAGAGGCCGGCGACAGCTCGGCGTGTTCAGCTCACGGACGTTGGAGCGCGCCATTGCGCTGGCGTGGCCACGTGCCAAACGCCAGCGTGCGCCAAAGGCCGGCAAAGCGCGCCAGACCTAACGCTGGAACGCTCCGCCGCCCCGCCAATTTCCGCCAACCCGCCAATGTCCGCCAGACGCTCTTGTCGCAAGAGAGCGTCCACCTGAAGTAACCCGCGACGGCCGGCATTGGCCGCGCCGTCCGAGGAAGCAGTCAAATGTCAAATGCCAAACAGAGCCCAGAGCGCCACGCGCTGAGCGTTGCAGAAGCGGCGCGAGCGATAGGGCTTATCCAGAGCGACGCTTTACAGGCTTGTCCAGCAAAAGCGGCTGGCGACGGTCAAAATCGGTTCGCGCCGTCTCGTTCCCGTCAGCGCGCTCGACGCCTGCTTGAGAAGGCCGCTGCGAAATGAGCCAGTCCCCGCCCGCCAGCGGGGACGAGGCTCAAACAAGGTCGGCGCCTTCGCATAAGCCAACGTCCGCGCACGCGCAAGACATTCGAGCCGAACGCGCGGCCCTCTTGCGTGACTTCATTGCGAGACGCTGGCGCCCGTCGAAAGAGACGCCCCGGCGGCTCGTCTCGTCTGAGAAACGATGACGACGCAGGCGCCCGATACCACCTCAAGCGGGTAGTCGCAGGCGTTAAGGCGGCAGCCTCCACGTTCGGCCACCTCCAAGAGCGTGTCGAGGGGCGCCAATGAACGCGCCTATCCCGAAGGCTTCCACACGATGGCCGCTCGAAAGGCGCAACCAGTATTTCGCCCAAGCGGCCAGAGACTATGACGCGCGCAAGGCGGCGACGGCGCCGGTGCCGGCCTATGTCCCGGCCTACACCAAGGGCCTCAAGGTTCTGGACGGCGAGCAACTGTTGAGCGCCGAGTTCCCGCCGCGAAGCCTGATGCTCGCGCCCTGGTTGCCCGAAAAAGGCTTGGCGATGATCTACTCGCCGCGCGGCGTCGGCAAGACGTGGATTGCCTTGAGCATCGCGCACGCCATCGCTTCCGGCGGCGAGTTCTTGTGCTGGCGCGCTCCACGTCCGCGCCGCGTCCTCTACATCGATGGAGAAATGCCGGCGGCGACGCTGCAAGAGCGGTACGCCGCCGTTGTCGCCGCTTCCATGCGGGATGCGCCGCGCGAGAACTTCCGGCTCGCTCGCGGCCGACGTTCAAGCCGATGGCTTGCCGGACCTCGCGGACGCCGACGCGCAGCGGTTCTACGAAGCCGCCATCGCCGACGCCGAACTCGTCATCGTCGATAACCTGTCGACGGTGGCGCGCGGCCTGCGGGAGAACGAAGCCGACGCCTTCGGCCCGGTTCAGTCCTGGATGCTGGCGCAGCGCGCGGCGGGCCGCTCCGTTCTCCTAATCCACCATGCCGGCAAGGGCGGCGGCCAGCGCGGAACGTCCCGCAAAGAGGACGTGCTGGACACCGTAGTCTCGTTGAGCCGGCCGCCCGGCTACTCGGCGACCGAGGGCGCGCGCTTCGAGGTGCGGTTCACCAAGTCGCGCGGCTTCTGGGACCGGGACGCCGAGCCGTTCGAGGCGCGTTTCGCCGACGGCCGATGGACTACCGCAGAGATTGTCGCCGAAGACAGCGACGAAGCCTTGGCCGCCTTGCGGGCGGACGGGCTTACCATCCGCGCCATCGCCGAGCGGAGCGGCCTGTCCAAGTCCGAGGTCCAACGGCGGCTCAACGGAGGCGAGGCGTGAGCGTTCTCGCGCTCGCCCTCAAGCGCCTGACGCTGTCCCATGGGACAGTCCCTAAGGGACTGTCCCAACGGGACACTCGAAAAAGAGACGGCGAGAGACGCGCTGAGATGTCCCAATCGGACAGTCCCTAGCACTGTCCCGGCGGGACAGTCTGCTCGACGCCGGGACAGTCGGGACAGCTGGGACACTTGGGACAGCGGGGACAAGCGGGACGCTCGATAGAGAGGCCATCGAGGAGCGCGCGGGCCTTGCGGCTGATAGCGTCCCGCCTGTCTATCTCGACGCTTGGGCGCGACTGAATTGCCAGAGGCCGGGAGGCGTGACGGAAGGCGATTGGCTGCGCGCGCTGGACGATGGGGGGCGCTTTCTCGACGACTTCGGAGAGAAAGCGGCGGAAATTGGCTGGAGGCCCGGCGAACTGTTCGATGTTGGGCGCGGCCTCGTATGGAGCCTGCGCGGCGAGCGTGTTCTCGCCATTGGAACGCATGGCGTTCGCCTGAGCAACGGGCTGGTGCTTCACCGACGCGGTTGACGAAGCCAACGGCTCGGCTGCCCGGCTCGCGTAGGCGGCTCAGGGCGGCCGTTTTCGCCCTTGGATAGGGAAATGCACCGGCGGCACAGAAAGGCCGCCAGTAGCCGCGCTGTGCGATTTAGGTGGCAAGCCCAATGCCGAGCCAGACCACCGATTATCGGTCGATTGTGATGTAGCCGTTGGGCCATTGCGTAATGCTGAACGACTGATTGCCGATAGAGCCGTAAGTCGTTTGGGGCACGGGCAACGGCGTGGGCTGCCAGGCCTGGGTGCGCCGTATGCACTGGGCATCAGGTCCCATTGCGGGCAACTGGGGCCCGGCTGTAAAAACCCGTCCACAGGCAAGTGCCGATGTAGAGGCGACCGCGACCGCCGCTGCGGCGATAAGGATCAGTTTCATGACGGTTCCTTCGATGAATTTGAGAGGCTGACGCCTGGCGCGTGCGCGCAACGGGTTCATGGCGCGATTATGCGACGCCGGGCGCTGCGCTGCTTGCCTCCCCAAGCCAATCTTCTGCTTTTTCCGGCCAATTGCAGCGGTTATCGCGCAAGTTCGGGCGTTCGGACACGCTGGCCTCCCCGCGCCCGAAACATTACACCTCATGAGCGTGGTTTAGTTTCGGGGGGCGATGTCGATGGGTCCCCCCTTCGGGGTCCCCCCCCGCGACCGGGGTATGGAGGGGGGTTCTTAGGCTCTCAGAAATGTCTGACGGGGTCCCCGCGCGGATTTATTTGTCGCTAAATCTTTGGCGTTAACGCTCGGCGGAGATGCTCCAACCCGAAGAGCAAAGATTTCAAAAACTACGGCGGTCGCGGCATCACGATGGTCGCTCAATGGAACACGAAACCTTCCTTGCTCACATTCTCGCTACGATAGGGCAACGCCCCAGTCCTCAACATCAGCTTGATCGCATCAACAACGAGGGAAATTATGAACCTGGCAACATCAAGTGGAGCACCAAAAAGGAACAGACGATAAATCGACGGCATATCGGGCCATTCTGGGACCCTGAGGCGCGCAACTAGACGGAAGCGCTGGAAAAATGTCGGCCATCAGTGATATGTCCAGCTTGTGCCGTCGCAGAAGACCAGGCGTCTCGTTCCGCCACCACAGCAACTGGCGCATTGTAACCAGCCGCCGCCGCGGTTTGTCCATTGAAGATGACGCCAATCCCAATGGTGTTGTCGCCGCTGCATGTCGCCAGATCAGCGATGTCGGTCAGCGTCGCGACCGGCCAACTATATCCATTCGTATCGTTGGCGACATGCCCAGCCTGCCGCCATTGCGTCATCTGGATCGTATCGCCGCTGGGGGCGCTAATAGCCGATGGGCCTGAAAGAGTTAAGGTTGTTCCCGTACAACTGCTCAGTGAGCTAATGCGCCGGTTCACAACGGCCCCATTGCTATCCGAGCCTATTTGAACGTGGTTGATAAGGGTTCGCCGGAAGCGCCGGAGTGGGGCAGGCGGCGACAGCAACCGAAGTTGTTGTTCCACCCGTCAGAGGAGCGGAAAGCGTAGTCGAAAAAACCTGCGTATTCGACCAGCCAAAATTGCCGCCGGGAACCGGCTTGCTATTGATGCGAGCGTCGCCGCGCTGGGTCCACGGCGCATCCGCCGCCGCCGAGCCGCCATCAATAACCCGATCCATGCCATTGTAGTCTTCGCTTGAATTGCCAATTCTCAATCCATTATCAAAAATTGGCAATCTAAAATCAGAACCGTCGTCCCCGATGTAATTATTATCCGGCCAAAACACTGCCCCCATGTCCCAGCCGCCCTTATAGCCGTTATAGGCTATGTTCAGCCCACTGTGCGAGCAGCCAACGTCAAACAGCATGCCGCCCGCGCCATTCGCCAAGCCCGGATTAATAGTGACACAAGGACCGCCGCCAGAAAATTGGATTTGATACCCCAACCTGAACGCCGCCCCCCGTTAACGCGTTCGACATTACAACCGAATTACTAAACAATTTCGTAATGGTTGTATTGGGCGGAATGACAGGATGAGTAAGATCGGTGATGCTTAATCCTGTATGCATATACGGAGTGGTTGGAACGGCTAGCATCAGTTCCCGAAGCCGTAGCTACACTAGCTGGCGTGGTATAACCGCTGGGGCCAGCAAATTGCCATGTTTCCGAGTAAGTCTGCCCGGCGGATATGTTACCAAACCCATACACAGAGCCAACAAACAGCGTACTGCCTGCCCCATTCGATGCCGTCACACCAATCGCGGCATTTCCCTGCGCGTCGTTCCCCATGCACGGGCCGCCTGCCTGCCCTGACAAGTACGATCCGACGAAGACTGAAAAATTCTGCGTCCCGCACAAAACCAACGTGCCGTCATTGATGACCCAGCGTCCTGACTGTTGTTCTCCTCGCTGATATAGGTGCTGCCAATTGTCCCGGCCTCAACCTCATCAGCAACGTAATTTCTCCCATACACATTAGCGATGGACGTGCTGACGCCACTGTTGTTACCGCGAACCAACCGCCCAACCAAAGCACGCCCTAAGGCATTATGCTCATCATAACTACCGTTACACCCACCAGGCGGCCAAGTGTTAGCTTGACAAATCAGGTCCAGCGCAATCCCGAAACCCCATGAAGTGCTTTCTCTCATAGCCCCCTGCACCCGCCGCTTGACGCCAACGGGGATCGTCCACAATTTTCCCGGCGAGCCTGAGCTATGCGTCACCAAGGCATTTTCAAAAAGAGAGAGGCCAACGTTCTCGGCCACAATTGTTTGATTGAACGCCATATTGAATGACGCGCCGCTGCCGCCGCTCAAGCCTCCTCCCGCCGTCCAGTTCGCTGCGCCTGAATGAGGCGTGCTTTGCAGGCAATCGCCTGTGTTAGCAACGCTCGTAACCCCGGTAATGACCCCGCCAGATGCGGTGACGTTGAGCACTGGCGGGGCAGCGTACCCGCCGCGCAGCCAAGCCCGCTCCATGTCATCGTGCCTGATGTCCCAGCGTACCCCGAACCGCCAGTAGCGACCGTTGGCGTACCCACCAATCTATTGTGAGCGGTAGTCACGGATGAGCCAAACAAGAAGGCGTCCGACCATAACATGTCGCCCTCTTTAATCGTGCGGTCAGGACCGCCGATCACGGTGAAGGTCGGACTGCCCGCTGTCGTAACTACTGAATAAGTCTCACTCGCCGGTAAATCCCAAATAGCTAAATCTTTACTGTTCATCGGCCCCGTGATCGTATGCGGAGACGCCAGCGTAGCCGTTTTGGCGACCGGATCGGATGCGCTGACATAAGCACCCATAGTTATGCTCGGTATACTGAGCGTCGCCCCAATTGCAATCAGTCCGTCGCCAACGCCAACCGTGCAAGCTCCGCCTATTGGATTACAGCTTGCTGGCGTCGTTAGGAATTGACCTTGAACTAGATTGCTTAAATTTATATTTGTTAGCGAGTTTGTATTATTGGCGGACATCGTCGTAGTAGCGGCAAACCCACTTCCGGCGCTGCTCAACCCCCTCCCGCCGTCCACATTGGCAGGCCTGTAGTCGGATGATTAACCCACCCCCTTATGGTTTGAATGCAACTGCCTGCGTTCGCAACGCTATCAATGCTCGTGATGACGCCGCCTACCGCAGTAGCGTTAACAACCGGAGCAATTGGACACCATGTTGTCCCGCCAGCGAACGTTAGCGTTCCCGTGCCGGAGCCATAACCGGAACCCCCCGCATTAACTGACGCAGATTGAATTGTTAGCGTTGGAACACTAGCGCTGCCTGAACCCGCCCCTGTAATCTGGCAGCCGCGTATCGTGCTCTGCCCAAAATTACCATCCGGTGAGAGGTAGCCAGTCTCTTGAATGACGCCATCGGAGCCGGGAGGAAACGCCAACACGACCGCGCTTGGTTTCCTACAACCGAGCTTTTGCAATCCATCACCATATTACGTGAAATTGTAAACGGCTTGGAGAAATAGTAAGCGGTCTGCACTTGCCCGGGAGTGGCGGGGAATACGACGGTCAGAGAACTGCTCATTAGAGGCGCTGGGCGCGATGGCGTTCATCAACCCTTGAACGAGCGGATAATTGTCGAACCCGCCCGGTTGCATGCCGACCGATCTGGCGTTCAGCTCCCCGTTGGCGCTCAACAAATACCGCCCAGCCGTCGAGGCGCTCTGACCAATCGGCAGACACGCAAACAACGCCATCGGCAGGCGCCGGAGCGCCCGACGTGCCGCCCGGGCAATAAGAAGTGAGGTTCCACTGATAGGTCGCGTCGCCGCCATCGCCGGGGGCATAGAAGCCCTGCTGCTGAACCGTCCACGCCTCAGTCGGCGTCGTGACGTTCGCCACCAGGCCCGCATGCGAGGTGTAGATCGTCAGTTGGTTGGCTGGGTGCGCGCCGCCGGTGACGCTGTTGCAGGCCGCGCCCGCGCTGGTCAGGCCTGGTCCCCACTTCACGCAATCGTTGGGCGCGATCGAGCCGTTCGTGCCGGGGACGAAAACGTGGGTCGACGGATCGACCGAGCCGAACGGCGTCCAGGCGTTGTCGTGGCCCTTGAGCTTGAAGACGTCGGGCGTCCCCTTGGAGATGCCGACGTCGGCGGGCGACGGCGCGGTCTGGGCGTAGGCGCAGCTCGCCGCCAGTCCGAGACGCCAGGCCAAGAAGAACTCTTCGGATCATGCTCTCACCCGACGTAGTAGTAGATCGCGACCACGTCGTCGCCAGGCGAAACCGAATATTTCGTACTGAGCCAGGTGATGGCGCTGCCCGAAACCGAGAAGTCGGGCGGCGATGCCGACGTTGAAGAAGCCGCGCCCATTGACCATGAGCGTGATCGGAGCGGCGATTGGGCCACGGCGTCTGCGACAGAGGCGCGAGCGCATTGACGCTCGGTCACCGAAACCGGCTCGGAGAAAGGCAGCAATGGCCCGCCGCTCCTCCCGCTTCGCAGACGAGCATCCGTCGACCGGCGTCCATTGATTGAAGACGGGGAGGTCGGTCATGGCGCATCCCACGCGGTAAAGCCGCTTGGCGGGGCGTATGTCTGCGAAGCGGCGGTGGACTGGATGGTCCATGTGCCTGCGGTAGGAGCCATTCCTGCGACGGCTGGAAAATATGCCTGCCCCAAGGCCGGCGCGACAAACCTTCCTATGGGACTGGAACCAGTTCCTGGATCGATGCCCAACGAGACATAGTCGGGGGGGGTTGCTGGGCTCAGAAATCGCACGTGGGACCCCAGACGAAAATATCCGAGCGAGTGAAGACGCGCC